>JANSXY010000010.1 GCA_024742695.1 Paracoccaceae bacterium
CTCCGTTGTCGGTTCCAGGTCTCGCAACCCGAACCTTCTTCGAAGATCGGCGGTGACCGCCAGCGTCACCCACGGCCGCGCGCTGCGCTACGCCAAGGGCTCCGCGCGCGGCCTCCTACACCACCACCGGGGACACTGCCTCATAGACCTCCACCGCACGGACTACCGTGCGTGAAAACGCCGAGGATGCGCAAATCGATGGTTGACCCTGCACGGACGCGGCTGTTTGCCTTGCATTAGGGCGACCGTGTCATGGTTCGCAGGGTTTGTCGCGAGTGAGAAGTTTGGTCGGGGCGGGGGCCCCGGATCGCCCTGGCCGGGCACCCGGCGGCGGCGATGGTCTTGGCTTCGTGACGGGGCAGTCGCCCATGACAGGCAATCAGGCACGGCCGGGCGCGCCCGACATCGTTTCGGCCCGGCGCCGGGCACGCAAACTGATAATCCAGATTCCGTGCCGCGACGAGGCGGAGCAACTGCCGGCCACGCTGGCCGACTTGCCGCGATGCGTGCCGGGTTTCGACCTTGTCGAATGGCTGGTGATCGACGACGGCTCGACCGACGGCACCGCCCAGGTAGCCCGAACAAATGGCGTCGACCACGTCGTGACGCTGCCGCACAATCAGGGCCTCGCTCGGGCCTTCATGGCCGGGCTGGAGGCCAGCCTGCGCGCCGGGGCCGATGTGATCGTCAATACCGACGCCGACAACCAGTATCGCGCCGCTTGCATCCCGGCGCTGACCGCCCCGGTGCTGGAGGGCCGCGCGCAGATCGTCGTCGGCGCCCGACCAATCGCCGAGATCGCGCATTTCTCGCCCATCAAGCGGATGTTGCAACGGCTGGGCAGTTGGGTCGTGCAGAAGGCTAGCGGCACCCGGGTCGCGGATGCACCCAGCGGATTCCGCGCCTTCGACCGGCAAGCGGCGATGCGGCTCTACGTCTTCGGCAACTATACCTACACGCTCGAGACAATCATCCAGGCCGGGGTGCTGGGTCTGCCGATCCTCTCAGTACCGGTCGAGGTGAATCCGCCGACCCGGCCCTCGCGGCTGATCCGCTCGGTGCCGGCCTATGTCTGGCGCTCGGCGCAGACGATTTTCCGCATCGTGGTGCTCTACAAGCCGCTGCGAGTCTTCAGCCTCGCCGCGGGGATCCTGGCGCTGCCCGGCGTCCTGGCCTTCGCGCGATTTCTCTTTCTCTACGCGGCCGGCGGCGGCGCCGGCAACGTGCAGTCGCTGGTGATCGGCGCGGCGCTGATCGCGGCCGGGGCGGTGGTATTCATCGGCGGGCTGCTGGCCGACCTGATCGCGGCGAACCGCACGCTTTTGGCCGAGATCCGCGGCCGAATGCTGGAGCGCGAACTCGACCGCGACCGCGACCGCAGCGAATATGTTAACGCCGGTCCTGAGGGCGACCAGGCGGGGCCGGACAGGCGTTGATGGAGTTCTCGCATCGCCACGGCACAGCCGTGCTGGCCGCTCTGTCAGTCGTTGTGCTGGCCGGAGTGTTCTTGGTTCCTTCGGGTTTCTTCAACATCGACGAGGCGATCCATTTCCTCGGCGCAGATTCGCTGCGCCGGACCGGCAGCTTCGCGACCGACAACGGCTTTGCCGAATTCGGCTCCGACAATCTGAAACTTTGGTTCCTCGTCGAAGGGCAAGGCGGGTTGGTGCCACAGTATCCCGCAGGCCATGCCGTGTTTGGTTCCGTGTTGCTAGCACTCTTCGGCTTTCGAGGGCTTTTCCTGCTCAACGCCGTGGCCGCGGTCGCCACGCTGTTCGTCACCCGGGCGCTGGCGCGGCGGATGTTCCGGGATGAGCGGGTTGCGTTCACGGCAGCGCTCATCCTGGCGCTGGCAAGCTTCTGGCCCGACTATGTTGTGGCAATCTGGCCGCACTCTGCGGCCCTGCTATGCGTGACACTGGCCTTCCATCTCGCGCTTGGCGCGCTCGATGCCGGGGAGCGGAGCATCCAGACCGCCGTACTTGCCGGCCTGGCGGCGGGATTGGGGCTTCTGTTCCGGGCCGATGCGGTTCTGATCCTGCCAGTGCTGGTGGCGCTGGCGATCCTTTTCGCCGCCAGACCGGTGGCCATGCTCGCGGGCGGGCTGGCCGGGCTGACAGTGCCGCTGGCCGCGGTCACGGCGCTCAACGCGGCAAAGTTCGGCGTGGCACTGCCGATCAGTTACGGCGCGGGCCGAGGAGGCGGGACCGCTTTGGCATCGCACGGGCTTGCGGCTGCAGCGCTGGCCGCGGGACTTGGCCTGCTCGTCGGATGGCGGGCGGGCGCGGCCCGGCCGCAGATACAGCGGCGGTTGGCCACCCTTGCGGCCGCCGGGCTTTTCGCAGGGGCGGCGGCGCTGCCGGCAGGCCGCGACTTGGCATTGCGGATCGCCGACGGGGCGCTGGGGCTTTTCGTCGTGGCGCAGCGGCTCGACGGTTCGGTGGTTTCTGTCGGGCCGGCGGGCACGGTGCTGTTCGGTGGCTTGCCGAAGAAGGCACTTGCACAGAGCCTACCCTGGCTCGGCCTCCTGCCGCTCGGCTTCTGGCTCGCCTGGACCGCAACGGAACGCCGGGCGCTGGCCGCGATACTGGTCTTCGTGCTGGTCTGGTCGCTACCCTTCGTGCCGTTCGGCTGGCACGGCGGGCTTGGTGGCAACATGCGCTACTTCCTGCCGCTGCTGCCGCTTCTCGTGGCGCTTGGCGCGCGGATTCTCTGGGCCTGGGCGGACCGCACCGAGAGGCCAGGGAGGCGGCTGGCGATCGGCGCTGCGGCAGGTCTTTCCCTCGCAGGGCTCTGGGCCGCGCTGGACCCGGCTGGGGCGATCGGGGTCCAGCAGCGGCTGACGCTGGCACTGTTCTTGTGTCTCGCTGCAATCACGGTGATTGCGCAGCTGCGCCATGTCGCCGGACCGCATATCCGCGGATTCGCGGCGCTGCTGACCGGGGCCGGGCTATCGATAGCGACCCTCTGTGCGGTTTTCGATCTGGAAAACTCTGTGACCGAGCGGGCCTGGAACTCCTCGACCGGCCAAGCCTTGGCAGGAATCGAAGGCAGGGTATTGGTCTGGGGTAACGCGAAACTCTATCGTCACCAGTTATCCCGTACCGACCAGATCGTGGCCATGCCGATCCACCAGTCCGGCGAAATCGACGCCGGGCTCCTGTCCGCGGCGCTGGCGCGCGGCTACCGGATCTATGTGCCTGACTGCATTCGTCCGCTCGTGGCGCGTGCCGGAAAGGCCGAGTACCTCCCGGCCGTCTACGACGAGCCCTGCGGCGGCCTATACGAACTTCAAGCCTTCGTCCCAATCACACAGAGCGGCAAATGACACACAAGACGCTTGAATGGAGCAAGCCCAACGAACTGCAGGTTTTCATCATTCTGGCGTCTCACGGCATTCTCCTCGACGGCTTCCCGAGACCATGGTTCCGACCCGCAAAGTGCATCTGACCTGATGTTCGATGAGCTTCTGCATCTGGATGGACCGCAGCAGGCGATGTCCCGATCAAATGTTGTCTGCTTAGTTCCATGACAACAGCACGTCGATCCGGCTTTCGGGATGCCCCCGGACGATGGCGGGGAACGTGTCGGCCAAGCGCCGCGACCTACCGCGCCCATAAATGCGGCTGATGCCGCCCGCACATGTAATGCCCTATGTCAAGCGTCATAGAAAAATGATGCGGCCCACGCCGAAACGATCTGCGAGGCCGTCAGGGCATACGACTCGTTAGCCTGATTAGGCCTTGGAGAGCGAACTTCATCAGGGCCACCGGTCAGACACACCGCGCTCAAAGCCAGGAAACATGACCACACGTGATGATCGCCATCAGCTCAAATCAACCCGTGCGCAAACGGAGCCGTCCACACATCACGGCACCGGTCCGGTGCCGGCGTTGCGGGCCGGGAGAGCGGCGACGCGGGCTGCCCGCCATCGGAAGCTGTCCAAGCCGTAGCATCGCATTGTTGCCAATCGCACAGGATTCGAGGATAGATCCACCCCTGAACTAGAAGGGAGGCAGGACTGATCGCTCGAAGGAATGTGGTTCTTGTACGGCGTGCGGGCAAGCCCTTCCGACACTTGGGATCGGCGGTGATGCGCGGCGATCAACTCGCAGCGCTCGTCGGTCCGCATCTTCCGGACGACCTGCGCATCCGGGTACTTCCGTTCCACGCCGGGATGCTCCCGCCGCTAGCAATGCGGGCCTTCGCGCTGGCGATTCCGGTCGGCGCGATCGTCGTATTCGTCAAATCCGCCGCCAAGGGCCTGACACAGGATCATCTCGCCGCCCTTCGCTCACGGGATGCGCGCATTGGGCTCGACAGCATCGACACGCCACTCGACCAGATCGATTTCGATCTATTCGACTTCCAGATCGCTGCCTCGCTCGCAGGACAATCGGCACTCTCCGAACGGTTGGCGCAACTCGGCAAGCGTGGCGTGCCAGTGGAACTATTGCACCACCACCACGACCCCCGGCTCGCGGCCATTGAGCGGCCCGTCGACCGGCCCTTCCGTTGCGGCTATGTCGGGGCCCCGGGCAACGCCCTGATCCCGCCCGGCATCACGTACGACGTGGAGCGGATCGACGTTCGATACACTCGCGACTTCACCCGCTCGCTACGGCGGATCGCAGGATTGACGCTGCACTACGGTGTCCGTCCCATGCCGGCGCCGACCGCGTCCATCTCGAGGGAGTACAAGCCGTTCACCAAGGGTTTCACGGCAGCGGCATGCGCGTCGAACATCCTCGTCAACCGGGAAGCCGACGATGCGGTCGCACTTCTGGGAGAAGACTATCCGTTCCTCGTCTCCGCCACCAACCTCGACAGCGTGGTTGACGGGCTTGTCCGCGCAAAGCAGGCGAGTCCGGGCCCACTCTGGAACGAGGGGCTCGACAGAATGCGGGCGCTGAGGGAGCTTGTGGCCCCTGTCACGCTCGCGACAAGATTGCGGGAAATCGTAGACGTGGTAGCACCATAGGGCGACGGCGGATCTGTATGGACTGGGAAGACGAAGGGAGACCTTGGCGGATGTTCTGGCGGATCGCCGAGGGTCGCTGGGGACGCAAACTCCGTCGCGGGTTCGGTCGCATCGTGTCTTGGGATCCTTTCTTCGGCGATATGAAGCACCATGACTTCGCTCAGGGGAGGATGCGGGCCAGCCGCATCGCCATCGTAAACCACATGATCCGGGTCAACGGCTACAGAAGCTATCTCGAGATCGGGGTGCGAAGGCGAAGCTCGATGTTCGAGGAAATCCACTGCGACACACGGATCAGCGTCGATCCCGACCCGGCCGCGGAAGCCGACTATCCGGTCCCCTCCGACGACTACTTCGCACGTCACGACCATCGCTTCGACATTGTCTTCATCGACGGCAATCACACCGGCGACCAGGTGGAGCGCGACTTGGAACATGCTTTGTCGCGGCTGAATCCGGGGGGCGCGATACTCCTCCATGACATGAACCCGCCCACCAGATTTCACGCCCGGGAGGTCTACGAAGTGGACGGTGCTTATCCCTCTTGGAACGGCACCTCATGGAAAGGCTACGCCGCGCTCAGGAAGAAGCGCGCCGACCTCACCATGCGGGTCGTGGACACCGACTGGGGGGTGGGTATCGTCCACCCAGGAAGCCAGGACATCTACCAAGGTCCCGGCAAAAGCTTTGACGACCTCGCCCGCGACCGGAAGCGCCTTCTGAACCTGATTTCCGTGCACGAGTTTCTTCGGCTCTATCGGACGCCGCTGAACCGTGAACTATGATCCGTTCACTTCTTGCTGGGCGCACTGAGCGATGCGCTGGTTGCATGGGCGTATCGCGCGCGGATCGGTCGCGACCCTGGCCATCCGCCTGACGGCGCTGGGGCTTGGGTTCCTCCAGACGCTCATCCTCGCCCGCCTCCTCGGCGCGGACAGCTACGGCCAGGTGGTCTCGGTCGTCTCGATCGCGACGCTCGCGGCCTGGATAGGGGTTCTTGGGCTGAACAGTCTCGCCGTGCGCGAGATCGCGCGGTTCCGCCTTCGTGGCGATGCCGCCGCGGAGAACGGCTTCCTGAGGTTCGCCCTCTTCGCGGTCGCGGCGTTCGCGAGTTTCGCGGGGCTTGCTGCCTGGGCACTCGCTGCACCATCGCTGCCCGGGATTGGACGCTGGATCCTCGTGCTGACCCCTATGATTGCCGTGATCCTCTTCTTCCGGGGCGCATCGCTCGGACAGGGCCGGGTAATCGCGTCGCAGGCCCCACTCGACGTCCTGAGACCGGCTCTGTTCCTGTCGGCCGTCACGATCGTAACCATCTCGGGCAGTCTGGGCGCGCCGACCGCGATTGCGCTGAACACCGCCGCCTTTGCCGCGGCGATGATCGCAGCTCTGCTCCTCGGGCGGCCGTCGGGCGCCGAGGTTCCCTCTACCCTGCCCTCAGGCGCGGGTCTTCTAAAGAGCGCACTGCCCTTCTACCTGGGCGGCGTTTTCGCCTCGCTCCAGTCCGAGATGATGGTGCTGATGCTCACGGTCCTCTCGACGCCAGAACAGACCGGCCTGTTCCAGATCGCGTTTCGGCTCAGCACGCTCCTCCTCGTTGTAAGGCTAGCCATCGACGTCCCGTTGGGGCCCCGCTTCTCCGCAAGCTGGGAACGGGGTGAGAGAGAAGACGTTGAGCGGCTCGCGAGCCTTTCCGCGGCAACCTCTACCGTGTCGGCCCTGCTGATCTGGTTCGCTCTCTTCTTGCTCGGCAGGCCTCTGATCTCCCTCTTCGGGCCGGATTTCGTCGCCGCGCAGGACAGCCTCATGGTGCTTGCAGCCGCTCAAATCCTTTTCGTCTCTGCAGGTCCTCTGCCCGTCCTGCTGAACATGGCCGACCGATCCGGCGTCGTCACGTGGGCGTTGGCAGGCGCGCAGGTGGTGCAGGTTCTCTTCGGCCTATTTCTTGTTCCCGACATGGGCGCATTAGGTGCAGCGCTGGCGATGTCGGCCGCGATAGCCGCCTGGACGCTGACCATGTGGCTTGCCACGCGCCTTAGTCTTGGTCTCAAGGTCTCGCCCCTGCACGGTCTGCTGATCTACGCGCGAAGGGGGCTCAGGTAGCGGAGGACGATCGGCCTATCGAGGCTTCCGCCAGTTCAAGGCAGACGCGCGCCGGGAGGTCATCCGAAAACGCCTCTTCTGCCCGCTTCCGGGCAGCAACGCCCATCTCCTCAAGCTGAGCCGCCGCCATGCGAAGAACGTCCCGCATCGCCTTGGCGAGCGCTTCGGGGTCTCCGGGAGGGCAGAGCCACCCATTCAGTCCTGGCACCACGGCATCGCGGCACCCTGGCACATCGGTCGCGATCACGGGGCGACCCGAGGCCGAGGCTTCCAAGATGACCTTCGGCATGCCCTCGCCGCCATGCGACGGCACGACAAGCGTCGTTGCGCGAGCAAGCCAAGGGCGGACATCTTCGCACTGTCCGACGAACTCCACGATGCCTTCCCGGCGCCAGCAATCCAGTTCGACATCACTCACGGCGCCACTGTTCGCGTGCCGGGTATCTCCCACAACGACGAACCGAACAGAGGGGGACTCCTTGCGAACCAGCGCTGCTGCAGCGACGAAGTCGTGGATACCCTTGTCGCGTTGTAGGCGACCGACGAACAGGAAGCTTTGTCCCCGGGGGTCCAGCCGGCCTTCCGGCCTGAAATACGCGAGATCGACGCCCGACCCCATGACCTGATGGATTGGCAACCGTGGCGAAAGCCCGTTGCGCCTGAGAAACTCGAGATCCGCCGTGTTCTGCACGATCAATGCCACGCCGCCCGAACAAGCGAAGCTGTAGAGACGGGCCAGGCCGGACGCGACGATTCCTTGCCTCGACATCCTCATGCCAAGACCAGAAACGACATTTGCGTATGGTATTGATCGCCCGCGGCAACACAGGCCGCCATAGACATTGGCCTTGATGCCATGGTTCAGCACGAAGTCTGGCTCTTCCCTCCGCAATATGCCAGCCAGACTTCGAAGTGACGCGGCCTCTTCCAAGGGCATGGCGCCGTCGAGCGAGACGGGCCAGCGGACGTAGCTCGTGCGCTCCAGCGCCGAAAGCCTTTCGGTCCACTCGTCCTCGGGGGCGACGGCGCAGATCTGCCATCCGCTTGCCGCGAAATGGCGAACCAGGTTTCGTCGGAAATTCCAGAGATACCAAGACGAGCCGGCACAGAGCATGACTTTCGGCGCGTTCGGCGTCACTTCTGGACGCCCCTGAAGAGCGCGGCCATGTCCTGTGGACGAAGCGCCTTTTCCGACCGCCTTCCAATAAAGAAGACGCTGCTGGCCGTGTCGCTGGCATGCGCCCTGTCGGCAAGCCGGTCGAGGAACCTCACCCAGAAGAAGGGCAATGTCAGCCGCGACCCCAGCCACCTGTTGCCGACAGCGGCGCCGAGCGCATAGCGGAGGATCTGGAACAGGACTGTTCCGGGACCGCGAACGACCCCGCTGTCGATCATTTCGAAATGCCGAAACAGCCATCTGTGACCGTTCTCGGTGAACCTCGTAAAATCATAGGCCGCTTCGTGGACGGGCTGGAGAAATGGTGTCTCCGCGTAGACCAGCCCTTCTGGCCTGAGGACCCTCCAAATTTCGTCGACAACAGTTGCAGGAGTGAGAACGTGTTCGAGCACGGCCTGAATCCACACCGCATCCACGCTCCCGTCCTTCAGAGGGATGGCATGGGCATCCGCGACGAAATCCGTATTCGGCGAGGCATAGACATCGAAGGAGATCACGCGGACGGACTCCGCGAGGTATAGTTCGCGGGCGCCTTCGTTGACCGACCCTCCTCCCACGATAAGGATCGTGCTTTCCCCTTCCCGGGTCCGAAGGTGTTCCAGCACGATACCGGCATTTCTGGCTGCAACGTCGTTTTGGCCCATGACTGCCCGCTTCAGAAGCGACTGCCGAGTCCGGCGGCCCTCAATGAGGCTGGCCGCCCCGCTCTTCACGACTTGGCCCTTGCTCAGGATGCTCTCATCGAAATCGACCAGTACGACTTGTCCATTGACGACCGGGTACTCGATCATCTCTCCTCCGCTGGATTTCGACCAGCAGCGACCATCGTCGTCCCAAGTCAAGTCATTGCCGGTCGAGGGGCAGTGCAAAAGAGCCTTGATATCGTCGATGGTCTGCCCGGCGCGCTTAGATCTACTCATAGGTTGGCCCGCCGAAGCGCATGTCTTTCGATTGCGTCGACCACCGCATCGCCCCAGTCGGAGCAGGACGCGACGTAGCGATCGCGGGCGGCCATGACCTCCTGTCTCGGCATCGCGAGCATCTCGTCCACGGCTGGCAGAAGCGACCCTGCGTCAGGCGCCCGGATGTTCCGGATCAGACCCGCCGCCTCCAGTTCCCGCGTGTAGCCCGGGAAGTCGCGACCGGCGTAGATGCCCGGGACGCCGAGAACCGCGGCCTCGCTCGCCATGGTTGCGCTCTCGCCAACGAGCATCCGGCAATGCGCGAGGAGTTGGTGAACGGCCGCCTTCGGTCCACTGTAGGCGTGGCGGCGGAGATCCTCCGGCAACTGTGTCTCGCTAGAAAGATGTACTGCGCCCTCCTCTGAAAGGCGTCCAACCACGCGGCGCAAGAGATCGACAGTCCAGCCAGCCTTGCCCAGATCATGATTGGCGCGCCAAGCGACCACACGCACAAAGAAATTGTCCCGTTCAGGGTCCAGTCCGGCCGCGAGTGCTATGGACCGGTCAGTCCGGAAGGCAGAGGGGTGGAGAAATGAGAGCTCCTTCACTCCCGGCACTCGGGTGGTTTTGCATGATGGCGTGGGCCCACAATAGGCGCTAGGTACATAGAGATGCGTGATGAACGGCCACGTCAACCGGGTCTGAAGTCTTGCGTTCTCCGAATCGTAAAAGGCGACCGATGGGATCCCTGCGGCACGTCCCGCATGTGAAATCGCAACGCCGCCGAAACCGACCATGACATCCGGGCGAAACTTCCGCGCAGCACGATAGACCGCCAAGTCACGGCGCACCATTTCCAACGCAAGTGGCACGACACCGGAAGCCGCCGTCGAGATCGGGTGGTGGGAGAGTCCCAGTTCGTCCAGAAGCTCGCAGGCGATATCCTTGCGGCGCGACAGGATCAGGATCTCGTCACCACGACCCCTCAATGCCTCCATCGGGCGCCGGAAGAACAGAACATCGGCGGGATGAACGATTTCGAAGAGAACTCGCATGCTGCCCCTACCTCGGATATCCTCCTGCAATACAGACTCCTCCCGGCCCCGCAAGAGACGGGACGCAGTTTCAGGAGTGTCGTCACAACCTCGCCGCCCTGCGTAGATCCGGCAGATGGGGCCTGAGCCCTCGAGGATTTCGGGCGGTCTTCCGCACCGCAACGAAAAGGGCGGGCCTTGCAGGCCCGCCCGAGTGAACGTCCGACCGGCAGGGAGGAGGTTGCCGGGGAACGCTATGCGTTGGCGCCTTACTTCGCGGCGGCCGCGGCCTTCTTGGCGGCGGTCGTCACGTCGGCGGTGGCCTTCTTGACCGCGGCGGTCGCGTCCTCGGAGAAGTCCTTGCCGGCGGCCAGCATCAGCTCGACGGTTTCCATCTGGACCTTCTTGGCCACTTCGGCGAAGGCGGCGAGGTTCTCGGCGGCCATCTCGGCGGAGGCCGAGGCGAAATCGGTCACGGCCTTGCCGTACTCGGCCGGCTCTTCCTTGGCCTTCGACAGGGTGCCGACCTTGGCCAGCGTGTCCTTCGTCCACTTGGCGGTGATCTCGGTCGACTTCTCGGCGGCTTCCAGCGCGACCTTGGCCATCTTCTCGTTCAGAGCGGCCTGGGTCTTGAACGCGTCCTGCATCGCGGCGGTGTCCATCGGGAACGCCTTCATCATGTCCTGCATCGTCTTGGTGAAATCGGGGGTCTTCGTCGCCATCTCTCAGTGCTCCGTTTTGCGCCTCGGGAGGGGAGGGCTCCCGTTCTGCGTCTGCACAAGAGATACACGCTGCATCGCAGCATTTCAAGCCCCGATGCTGCAGTGCAGCAAAATTCCCGGCAGTGCCGAATTCTGCTTGGCGATCAGCCTTTTGGCTGCTCCAGAACGTATGTTCCGGGCGCCCGGGCCAGCACCGGGTGCTTCGAATCACCCAGCCCGCGGGCCGCGACCATCTTTCCCGAACGCTTCGCCAGCCAGTGCCCCCAGACCGGCCACCAGCTGCCGCGATGGTATCCCGCGCCGGCCTTCCAGCCGTCCGCATCCATCTCGTCGATCGGCGCGTCGTTCAGGTAATGGCCGTACTTGTCCTTCGAGGGCGGATTGACGATGCCGGCGATATGGCCGGATTCCGACAGGATGAAGGTCTTGTCCTTCGACCCGAACTGCCGGATCCCGTTGTAGGACGACCGCCAGGCGGCGATGTGATCGGTCTCGCAGGCGATGGCGCATAGCGGCACGGCGATCTCGCCCAGCGACACGGTCTCACCGCATATCGTGAAACTGCCGCGCGCGAATTCGTCGCGCTGGCACAGGCCGCGCAGGTATTCCACCGCCATGCGGCCCGGCAGGTTGGTGCCGTCGCCGTTCCAGAACAGAAGGTCGAAGGCCGGCGGCGGATCGCCCAGCATGTAGTTGCGGATCGCCGGCTGCCAGATCAGGTCGTTGGAGCGCAGGAACGAGAAGGTGCGCGACATGAAGAAACTGTCCAGCACCCCGCTTTGCGCGCATTCGGCCTCGATCCCGTCGACGAAATCGTCGTCGAGGAAGACGCCCACCTCGCCCTGGTCGGAGAAATCGGTGAGCGTGGTGAAGAAGGTGGCGGAGTTGATCGAGCTGTCGCGGCGCTTCCTCATCAGCGCCAGCGTCAGCCCCAGCGTGGTCCCCGCGATGCAGTAGCCGACGGCGTTGACCTTCTTCTGGCCGGTGATCGCCTTGACCTGCCCGATCGCCTCCAGGTAGCCCTCCTCGACATAGGTATCCATGCCGACATCGGCGTAGGAGGCATCGGGATTCTTCCAGCTGACCACGAACAGGGTGAAGCCCTGATCGGTGATCCACTTGATCAGGCTGTTCTTTTCCTTGAGGTCGAGGATGTAGAACTTGTTGATCCACGGCGGGAAGATGATCAGCGGCGTGGCATGCACCTTCTCGGTCGTCGCCTCGTACTGGATCAGCTCGAACATCCGGTTGCGATAGACCACGCCGCCGGGCGTGGTGCCAAGGTTCTCGCCCACCGAAAACGCATCCTTGTCGACCAGCGAGACGACAAGCTCGCCCTCGTTCGCCTCGATGTCGCGCACCAGGTTTTCCAGACCGCGCACCAGGCTTTCGCCATCGGTCTCGATCGCGCGTTCCAGCGCGTCGGGATTCGTCGCCAGGTAGTTCGTCGGCGCCAGCATGTCGATGATCTGGCGGGTGAAATAGGCGATCCGGCGCTTTTCGCGCGGGTCCACGTTGTCGATGGCGGACAGCGTCTGCTCCACCGCCTCGGTCTGCAGCAGGTACTGCTGCTTGATGAAGTTGAAATAGGGGTGGCTGTCCCACAGCGGGTTGGAGAATCGCCTGTCCCTGGGGCCGGTATCGGCCGGCGGCTCGAACTTGCCGCGGGCCAGGGCCTGCTGCGCGTCGAGGTAGTGCTTGATCGACTTGCCCCAAAGCCCGACCTGCTGCTCGATCACCTTGCCGGGGTTCTGGATCGCCTCGGCCCACAGCGCGGCGCCGGCCTTCATGAACAGGTCGGGGCTGGGTGCCTGAAGGCTCGGGTCCACACGGCGCTTGTGCGCCAGCGCCTGCACAAGCCGCTGCGACAGCTCTTCGACACGGGCAAGGTTCTCGTTCAGCCGTGACAGTTCGACGCCGGTGCCCGTGTCGCTGGTGCCTTCGTCGCTGGTTGTCATGTTAATTTTTCCCCCGTATCCTCCGCACTGCAGCATATCGCCGCCGCGCCGGGGGGGAAAGCGACGATTGCTCTAGGGGAACCCGGTCGGAGGGACATCGATGAAGGGCATGATCACCTATGACCTGATGGAGACGGCGCGCAACACCAACGAGTGGTTGGGCGCGACGGCGCGGGCGATGGCCTCGTACCCGGTGTTCGGGCTGGCGCCGCACCCGGTCTTCAACCTGATCGCCGCCTGGGGCGAGGTGACCGAGCGCACCTTCTCGCGGATGATCGCGAAACCCGACTGGGGGATTCGCACCTTCACCGCCGAGGACGGCCGCGACCATCTGGTGCAGATCGAGACCCTGGTGAAGAAACCCTTCGGCGACCTGATCCATTTCAAGGTGTCGGGCCGGACGCCGCGCAAGCGCCGCATCCTGCTTGTCGCACCGATGTCGGGGCATTACGCCACGCTGCTGCGCTCGACCGTGAAAAGCCTGATCGTCGACAACGAGGTCTACATCACCGACTGGCACAACGCCCGCGACATCCCCGTGTCGGAGGGCAAGTTCGACATCGAGGACTATACGCTCTACCTCGTCGAGTTCATGCGCCACCTCGGCCCCGACATCAACGTGATCGCGGTCTGTCAGCCCGCGCCGCTGACGCTGGCCGCCACCGCCTACCTGGCCGAGGAAGACCCGCAGGCGCAGCCCCGCACCCTGACCCTGATCGGCGGCCCGGTCGACCCGGACGCCGCGCCGACGGAGGTGACCGATTTCGGACGCCGGGTGACGATGGGCCAGCTGGAACACTCGATGATCCAGCGCGTCGGGTTCAAGTACGGCGGCGCCGGCCGGCTGGTCTATCCCGGCCTGCTGCAACTGCACAGCTTCATCTCGATGAACGCCGACCGGCACGGCAAGGCGTTCTTCGATCAGATCATGTCGGCCGCCAAGGGCGAGGCCTCGGACCACGATCATCACAATCGTTTCTACGACGAATACCTCGCGGTGATGGACATGACGGCGGAGTTCTACCTGTCCACGGTGGAACGGCTGTTCAAGCGCCGGGTCATCGCCCGCAACGTCTTCACGGTGGCCGGCAAGCAGGTCGACATGGGCAAGATCACCCAGGTCGCCGTCAAGACCGTCGAAGGCTCGAAGGACGATATCAGCGCGCCGGGCCAGTGTATCGCCGCGCTGGACCTGTGCACCGGGTTGCCCGATTCGATGAAGGCCAGCCACCTCGAACCGGATGCCGGCCACTACGGCATTTTCGCCGGCAAGTCCTGGCGCAACAACATCCGGCCGCTGGTGCTCGACTTCATCGACACGCATGCCGATCCCGCGCCGGCCCGCAAGGCGAAGATCCGCGCCGTCTGACCCTCACCCGGCGGTCCGATCGACCCGGCCCAGCACCTCGTCCAGCGCGGTTTCGATCAACGCGAGGCAATCGGGCGTCGAAAACCGGTGGTCGGCATCCTTGACCAGCGTGAGCCGGATATCCGGCCCGGAGACATGGTCGAGCAACCGCAGCGCGACCGAAACCGGCACATCGGCATCGGCCGTGCCCTGCAGGAACCGCGCAGGAACCCGCAGGCCGAGCGGGCTGCGCAGCACCAGCCATTCGCGCCCGTCCTCGATCAGCCTTCGGGTGATGACATAGGGCTCGTCAGAATAGTCCGACGGCAGTTCCAGCCGCCCGGTCTCGGTCAGCGCGCGGCGCTGGTCGGCGTCGAATTCGGCCCACATGCCGTCCTCGGTGAAATCCGGCGCCGCCGCGACGGTGACGAGGCCCGCCACCCTGTCGGGCATCTCGCGGGCGCACAGCAGCGCCAGCCAGCCGCCCATCGAGGATCCGACCAGCACCTGCGGCCCCTCCGTCAGCGCGGTGATCGCCGCGGCGGCATCGGCGAACCAATCGCCGATCCCACCCTCCTCGAACGCGCCGGAAGACTGGCCGTGGCCGGAGTAGTCGAACCGCAGGAAGGCCTGCCCGCGCGCCTTCGCCCAGGCTTCGAGCGCCAGCGCCTTGGTGCCTTCCATGTCCGACCGGAAACCGCCGAGAAACACCACGCCCGGCCCCTGCCCCGGCGTGCGATGATAGGCGATCCTGCGGCCCTCGGGCGTTTCGAAAGATGCGACCATCGCGGCCTCCCTCGGCGTTTGCGTCACACTAGGCCGCCCGGCCGCCGGGCGCAAACGGGCGACGTTGACTTTGCCGCGACGCGGCGCGACAACGTCGCCCGATAACCCGCAACCGGGCGTTCCGTGGGCGCCGAACCGACGAGGAGAGCCGATATGGCCAAGATCACGCTGACCTTTCCCGATGGCAACACGCGCGCGTTTCCCGCCGGGGTGACGGCGGCCGAGGTCGCGCAGTCGATCTCCACCAGCCTCGGCAAGAAGGCGATATCCGCCAGCGTCGACGGCCGGCACCACGACCTGCAATGGCCGATCGAGGCCGATGCCGCGATCGCGATTCACACGATGGCCGACGACGCGCCGGCGCTGGAACTGATCCGTCACGACCTCGCCCATGTCATGGCCCGCGCGGTGCAGGAGATCTGGCCGGACGTGAAGGTGACCATCGGCCCGGTGATCGAGAACGGCTGGTACTACGACTTCGACCGCAAGGAGCCGTTTACCCCCGACGACCTTGGCGCGATCGAGAAGAAGATGCGCGAGATCATCAACCGGCGTGACCCGGTAACGACCGAGGTCTGGGACCGTGATCGCGCGATCCGCTACTACGAGGCGCAGAACGAACCCTACAAGGTCGAACTCGTCCAGGCGATCCCCGAGGATCAGCAGATCCGCATGTACTGGCACGGCCACTGGCAGGATCTCTGCCGCGGCCCGCATTTCCAGCATACCGGCCAGCTGCCCGCCGACGCCTTCAAGCTGATGAAGGTCGCGGGCGCCTACTGGCGCGGCGATTCGAACCGGCCGCAGTTGCAGCGCATCTACGGCGTGGCGTTCCGCAACCGCGACGACCTGAAGGCCTACCTGACCTTCCTCGAAGAGGCCGAGAAACGCGATCATCGCCGCCTGGGCCGCGAGATGGAGCTGTTTCACTTCCAGGAAGAAGCGCCGGGCATGGTGTTCTGGCATCCCAACGGCTGGACGATCTACCGGGCGCTGGAAGACTACATGCGCCGCCGCCTGACCGCCGCCGGCTACAAGGAAATCAAGACACCGCAGGTCGTCGATCGCAAGCTGTGGGAAGCCTCCGGCCACTGGGACAAGTACCGCGAGAACATGTACATCACCGAGATCGACGAGGAGCATGCGAACGAGAAGCGCGTCAACGCCCTGAAGCCGATGAACTGCCCCTGCCACGTGCAGGTGTTCAACCAGGGCATCAAGAGCTATCGCGACCTGCCGCTGCGCCTGGCCGAGTTCGGTTCCTGCCACCGTTACGAGGCGCACGGGGCGCTGCACGGGCTGATGCGGGTGCGCGGCTTCACCCAGGACGACGCGCATATCTTCTGCACCGAGGACCAGATCGCCGATGAATGCGCCCGGTTCATCGGGCTTCTGTCGACGATCTATCGCGACACCGGCTTCGCCAAGTTCGACATCAAGCTGTCGACACGGCCCGATGTTCGGATCGGCACCGACGAGCAGTGGGACAAGGCCGAGGCGGCGCTGGAAAAGGCCATCCTGACGGTGCGCAACGACTATGTGGTCGACCCCGGCGAAGGCGCGTTCTACGGCCCGAAGCTCGACTTCAAGCTGACGGACGCGATCGGACGGGAATGGCAATGCGGCACGTTCCAAGCCGATTTCCAGCTGCCCGAACGGCTGGACGCCACCTATGTCGGCCAGGATGGGGCCAAGCACCGGCCGGTGATGCTGCACCGCGCGATCCTGGGCAGCTTCGAACGATTCCTCGGCATCCTGATCGAGAACTACGCGGGCAAGCTGCCGTTCTGGCTGGCGCCGCGCCAGGTCGTCGTCGCCTCGATCGTCTCGGATGCCGACGCCTATGTCGCCGAGGTGACCGCCGCGCTGACCGCCGCGGGGGTTCGGGCCGAGGCGGACACCCGCAACGAGAAGATCAACTACAAGGTTCGCGAACACAGCCTCGGTAAGGTTCCCGTGATCCTCGCCATCGGCCAGCGCGAGGTGGAGGAGCGGACTGTTACAATCCGCCGCCTCGGCGAGACCCGGACGGCCGTCGGGGCCCTGGACCAGGTGGTGTCCGACCTGGCCGCCGAGGCGGTGCCGCCAGACCTGCGCTAACGCCCTGCGACAGCGGCAAAAACGGCGCGTCTTCGGGCGCGCCGTTCTGCATTTGCCCCGCATCTTCCGCGCCGTCACACCGCCGTCGCATCGTTTCAGTCCGTCACGCACGCGTGCAGCACGGGCCCGTGACTGGCCCGTGACGAAGTGCCGCGCCTAGGGTTTCCTCACCGCCTCGACGCGGAGTGAACGAACCAGATTTGAGGAAAGTCCCGATGTCCAACACCCCCAAGACCCTTGCCATTGCCGGCGCCCTCGCCGCCGCCTTCGCCACCCACGCCGCCGCCCCGGCCCACGCCCAGGAGGCCAAGGAAAAGTGCTACGGCGTCTCGCTCGCCGGCCAGAACGACTGCGCCGCCGGCCCCGGAACCACCTGCGCCGGCACCTCGACCGTCGACTACCAGGGCAATGCCTGGACGCTGGTGCCGGCCGGGACTTGCGCGGACGTGGAACTGCCCGAGGGGCGCATGGGTTCGCTCGAACCGCTCGAGCGCGACCTGCCCGCGTGATCCAGACCCGGCCCTCGGCCGCGGGCCGGGGGTCACCCCCTTCCACAGGTGCCCCATGTTCGACCTTCCCGCGCGTTCTCGCCTGCCCGCCGGCCCCGGTGTCGGCTACAAGCCGCAGCACTTTTCGAACATAATCGACCGGGCCGACCCGGTGGAATGGCTGGAAATACATGCGGAAAACTACATGGGCGATGGCGGGCGGCCGATCGCGCAACTGCGCGCGCTGGCCGCGCGGTTCCCGCTGTCGGTGCATGGCGTCGGCCTGTCGATCGGCGGCGAAGCGGCGCTGGATCGCGAGCACCTGGCCCGGCTGAAGCATCTTGTCGGCTGGCTGGACCCGGCCGCCTTTTCCGAACACCTCGCCTGGTCGACCCATGACGGGGCGTTCCTGAACGACCTGC
The DNA here is from genome assembly GCA_024742695.1 of Paracoccaceae bacterium. GTDB lineage: Bacteria > Pseudomonadota > Alphaproteobacteria > Rhodobacterales > Rhodobacteraceae > JANSXY01. The sequence continues at coordinate 18,022 of JANSXY010000010.1, forward strand.
TGCCGCTGCCCTACACCCGCGCCACGCTGGATCGCGTCTGCGACCATGTCGACCAGGTACAGGAGGTGCTGGGGCGACCGATGCTGCTGGAAAACCCCGCCACCTACCTCGGCTTCGCCGAGACCGAGATGGACGAGATCGCCTTTCTCGCCGCGATCGCCGGGCGCACCGGTTGCGGGCTGCTGCTGGACGTCAACAACGTCTTCGTCGCCTGCACCAACCGCCGCGAGGATCCGGTCGCCTATGTTGACCGGTTTCCCCTGCATCTTGTCGGCGAGATCCACCTTGGCGGGCATGACGACGACCGCGACGACGCCGGCCTGCCCTTGCTGATCGACAGCCACGGTCGCGAGGTCGCCGACCCGGTCTGGGCGCTTTACGCCCGCGCGATCGCGCGCGGCGGGCCGAAGCCCACGCTGATCGAATGGGACAACGACGTGCCGGACTGGCCGGTGCTGGCCGCCGAGGCCGGGCGCGCCGCCACGATCCTGGGCGGGGTGCCGGCATGAACGGCCCGTTCGCCGCCGCGCTGCTCGATCCGGCCCGCGAACGGCCCGCCGGCCTCACCGGCCCGGGCGGCGCGCCGGCCGGACGCCGTTTCGACGTCTATCGCAACAACGTCGCCGTCTCGCTGACAGAGGCGCTGGAACGGGGGTTCCCGGTGCTGGCGCGGCTGCTGGGGCCGGAGTTCTTCAAGGCGATGGCCGGGGTGTTCCTGCGGGCGCATCCGCCGCGGTCGCCGGTGATGATGGGGTACGGGGCCGAGATGCCCGCGTTTCTCGAAACCTTCGCGCCGGTCGCGCATCTGCCCTACCTGCCGGATGTCGCGCGGCTGGAACTGGCGCTGCGCCGGGCCTACCACGCCGCCGATGCCGCGCCTTTGGACGGTGCCGCGCTGGCCGCGCTGCCGCCCGACCGGCTGCTGGCGCTGCGGTTTCGCTTCGCGCCGGCGGTGCAGCTTCTGCGCTCCGACTGGCCGGTGCACGGGATCTGGCGCGCCAATACCGAACCCGGCGCGCCGCCGCCGCCGAAATCCGCGCAGGATGTCGTGATCCTGCGGCCGGACTACGACCCGGCGCCGCATCCGCTGCCGCCGGGCGGCGGCGCCGCGCTGGCCGCGCTGATCGCCGGCCGCACGCTGGCCGCGGCCGCCGAGGCCGCGCCGGGCTGCGACCTGCCCGCCCTGATCGCGCTGCTGCTTGCCGGCGGCGCCCTGACCGATGCCGAGGAGGCCCGATGATCCTGTCCGCCCATGCAAGCGCCGCGCGCCACGTCAGCGCCGCCGCGCCCGCGATCCTGCCGCTGGCCGCCCGCGCCGTCTTTGCCGGGGTGCTGCTGCTGTTCTTCTGGCGATCCGGCCTGACCAAGCTGGGCGACGGGATCCTCGGCCTGTTCCGGCCCTCCGACGGGGCCTATATCCAGATCTTTCCCAAGGCGGTGGAGGCCGCGGGGTATGATTTCAGCCAGCTCGGCACCTTCCACACCCTCGTGGTGCTGGCCGGCACCTGGGCGGAGTTCATCCTGCCCGCGCTGATCGTGCTGGGCCTTGCCACCCGGCTGGCCGCGCTGGGGATGATCGGCTTCGTCGTGGTGATGAGCCTGACCGATGTCTACGGTCACGGCGTGGCCGGCGCGGACCTTGGCGCGTGGTTCGACGGGGCGCCCGGCGCGCTGATCCTCGACCAGCGGGCGCTGTGGATCGTGCTGCTGGCGGTGCCGCTGCTGCTGGGCCCCGGCGCGCTGTCGCTGGACCGCGTGATCGGGCTGGAACGGCGCGACGCTTGATTTTTCGCGCGATTCTGGCAGACTTTTGGCCGCGTGTCCGCAGACTTTCCTACCGCCTCCCTCCTGTGGGGCAGCCGATAGACCTGAAAGACCTGGCTGCACGGCCCGGACATGGTGTTCGGGAAACAACCTATGGAGTGACGGATGGCCACTGGCACCGTGAAATGGTTCAACGCGACGAAGGGCTACGGCTTCATCGCCCCCGACGACGGCGGCAAGGATGTCTTCGTGCATATCTCGGCGGTCGAGCGGGCGGGCCTGAAGGGCCTGAACGACAACCAGAAGATCGCCTACGAGCTGCAATCGGGCCGTGACGGCCGGGAATCGGCCGGCGACCTGAAGCTGCTCTGAGGCCGGCGGGAAGGCCCCTTCGGGGGCCTTTTTGCCTACAGAAGTTCCGCCTGCACCGCCTTGGCCCAGCCAAGGTGCAGCGCGTCGCCCGCGCGGATCACCGGGCGTTTCATCAGCGTCGGATGGGCGGCGATCAGCGCCTCGGGGCTGCCGGCGCGGTCGGCCTCGGGCAGCTTGCGCCAGGTCATCGAGGCGCGGTTGACGATCTTCTCGCCGAAGGCGGTGACGAATTCGGCGCGCTCGGCCCCGGTCAACGGCTCGGCGCGCACGTCGCGGAACGTCACGTCATGGCCCGCGGCCTTCAGCGCCGCGATCGATTTCTTCACGGTCTCGCAGGTCGGAATCCCGTAGACGATCATGCTGCCCCCCTTTCGCCGGCGGCAGGCTAGCGCGGGCGGCGGGCCGGGGAAAGACCGGAACGGCCGGTGTCAGGCCGGATCGGCCGGGGCGGCGAGATCGGCCCATGATTCGCCCATCGCCACCACGCAGGACCGGCCGGTGGCGTAGCGTTTCACCAGCGTCCAGTTGCCCGAGGTGGGCGAGGACCAAAGCTCCATCACCGCATCGGGGCCGTGCATGCCAATCCCTTGTTGTGTCTCGCCGAACTGCTGTTCCAGCTTGCGGTGCAGCACCTCCGACCGGTCGCAGTAGAGATCGGCGAACGGCCCCTGCGCGGCGACCGGGCCAGCCAGCGGCAGGAGGGCGAGAAGCGCGAGAACGCGGTGCATGGCCGGGTTCCTTCATGACTGTTCGATGACAGGATCGTAACAGGTTCATGAAGATTTGGTAGTGACATACGTGCCTAGCCAATCAAACGCCCCGCAGGCTTATCTGCAGAAAGCAACCGGGAAAGGCAGCAAATTCGAATGGGTCGCGTAGGCCCTAGCGTTAGGGAGAAATGGAAGAAAGGCTCAGTCGTTTTCGTTAAGCCTGGCTCCACCTCTTGCAGATCCAACCCTCGCGATTTGACCACTTCATAATCTTGATCAACAATATCCCAAACAACAACAATATCAATCTGGTCGAAGAGTTTGACCTCATCGTCGAAGTCTCGGAACAGAGAGGAAAGATGATATTTGAACTCGATTACCACGTCGGATGTCTTTAGCTTTGCATACAGATCGTACTTGTTTTTATATCCAGAGATATATGGCCTAATATCCTTGATGACGCCGCCGCCAAGGAGCTCAAAAAATATAGCAGCAACAGTCGCTTCCTGACCTGCCGGCCTTTTTATGAAGCAAGTATTTGAGTTCTCGAGGTCGGGCAGATCCCTAATTGCATTGAACACCCCACTGCGGTCCCATTCTTCATCAACTAGATCCGGCTCACCACCGATATATTTTTTTATTCCGTTGATAAAGTCGCGGAACACATCAGATGCAACATCTCGCAGCATACCCAATTGACGGCTAGCAATAGCTTTGCGCCCGATGTCAAATGAAAGCTGCGGGTCATCCAATATTATAAAGAAGTTTGGAAGATAGCCTGCAGACCCCTTCGCCCGCATATCCGAGCGGATCCCCGTGGGCATACCCCTCGTACAAGTAAACATCCCCCCGGAAAACAAATACTCCGCCTCACCATAGGCATCAATCCTCTCAACAGGGCCCAAATCAAGAATCTCATCATCAACAAGCTTGGACTTGGCCGAGATTGTATCCCAAACCCTTCTCTTGGGAACAAAACAAGCCCAAAACCTGATCGACCTACCGGCCTTCTGCCTTTGTCCCTCCATAAAAATCAGCTTGTCTCGTAGTTTCTGACGCTTCTGCGCGTCAGTTTTTTCACCAGTGTTCCAATCTTGAAAATCACGCAGCGAAATGAACTGCGTTTCACCAAGGGCTTCAGTCGGCAAAAGATACCGGCAGTCGATTTCCTCTTTGCGAGTCTGACCATCTAAACTTCTGAAGGTAAGCAGAAAGTCCTTGTTTGGCTTCGCCCCCCAGATTACTCGCGTATCTCCCAATGCCGTGCGCGTCCGGAGTATCATGTCGAGCTGCCTGAAGCTTAATTGAAAAAAGTCGTAATCCTTTTCAATTGGAAGCCTTACTGTAATTGTAGTGCCAATACCTTCCCCCGCCTGAACGCGCTCAAACTCGAGCTCCGGAAGGTCTTCAGATTTCGCCTCGACCCATGCCCATGCACCTTCAATCTTGGCGCGTGCGGAACCTGACGCATGATGGCTTTTGACTTCAAAACTCGCAGACGAAAAGATCACAAAACTAAGCCCTACCCCTTTCTGTCCTATCAAATCTGGGCGTTCAAGCTTCGCACTTGAGAACGGGGCGAGTAGCGAGGGGAGCTCGTTCGGGTCAATTCCGCAGCCATTATCCTGTACGACTATAGATCTTGCTATCGCGTCAATCGAGACATGGATATGCCCTTTAACTGGCGATGCTATTGTTATCGCATCCACTGCGTTCTGCGTAAGCTCCGCCAACAAGTCCCAATCATGATTGTAGGACTCGATGATGTTACGAACCTGATGCCTTATTTGATGCGCATTCGGTGTAAGAAAATCGACGCGACTAGCCACAGCCATCTACTCCTTCACTCGTTAACCCGAAACGTCGTCAGTCAAAGGTACCACAAAACTCCCGCCACTCGCCCTTCGACATGCCCGACGTCTCCGCCGTCACAACCTCACCGTGCAATCTCCTTTTCAAAACGTCAATCGCCTTGGCCGACAGCGTCACGGCGCCCAGCCGGTAATCCTCGAAGGCGGCGTAGGCCAGCGGCACCCAGTCCTTCACGATCTCGCACATCACCTCGGCATAGGCGCGGATTTCGTATTGCGCGTGGCTGTCCGCCCTGAGCCGCAGGAAATGGAAGAGGTTGTGCAGGTCGATCTTCCAGTACCACTGGGTATAGACATTGGCGGGCAGGTTCATCCGCGCGAGTTCGCGGGCCAGGCCCTGCTGGCCCTCCTGGCTCAGCATCGCCTCGTAATGGTCGTAGGCGCGGGTGGCGTCGTCGCGCAGAAGGTCCAGCACCCGCTGCGCCTCGGCCCCTTCCAGCACCGCGCCGCGGCCCTGGTTGTTCACCGTGGATTGCGCGGCGAGGTGTTCGGGCGCGGGGATGTAGAATTCGCGGTCGAGGATCGAGTAGCGGGCGGAATACTCGTTCACGTTGGCGGTGCGGTGGCGGATCCACTGCCGGGCCACGAAGACCGGCAGCTTGACGTGGAACTTGACCTCGCACATCTCGAAGGGCGTGGAATGCCAGTGCCGCATCAGGTAGCGGATCAGCCCCTCGTCGTTCGACACGTGTTTCGTGCCCGCGCCGTAGCTGACACGGGCGGCCTGGGTGATCGCGGCGTCGTCGCCCATGTAGTCGATCACCCGGATCAGCCCGTGGTCCAGCACCGGGTGGGCCGCGTAAAGCCGCGCCTCCATCCCCGGCGCGGTGGCGCGCAGCGTGGCGGTCTGGCGGGCGCGCTGCGCGGCGATCTCGGCGTGCTGGTCTTCGGTCAGGGGCATGGCGGTCTCCGGCGGGTGAAGCGAGTCGGGGGCCACAGTATCTTGTGGGCGGGCGCGGGGGAACCGCAATGGGGGGTGCGCCCCAATCCCCGGCTGCCCCGCCCGGCGGCACGCCGGGCAGCGCCCGACCCGCCCCCCAGGGGCGGGCGCTTCTTGCCCACCCCTCGGGCCGGGCGCCGCCCTTTCCGCCCCTGCCCGACCGCGCGCCCTTTCGCCCCGCCCGCCCGCCGCGCTATACCCTTGGGCGAGACAGCCGAAGGGAGGCCAAGATGAAGATCCGTTACCTGCACACGATGGTCCGCGTGAAAGACCTCGACACATCCATCGCCTTCTACAGGCTTCTCGGGCTGGAAGAGACGCGGCGCCACGAAAGTGAACAGGGCCGCTTCACGCTGGTGTTCATGGCCCCGCCCGGCCAGCCCGAGTGCCCGGTGGAACTGACCTACAACTGGGACGGCGACGAGGGCCTGCCCTCGGACAGCCGGCATTTCGGGCACCTCGCCTACGAGGTGGAGGACATCTACGCGATCTGCCGGCACCTGCAGGACAACGGCGTGACGATCAATCGCCCGCCGCGCGACGGCCGCATGGCCTTCGTGCGCTCGCCCGACAACATCTCGGTGGAACTGTTGCAGATGGGCGGGGCGAAGGCGCCGGAAGAGCCCTGGGCCTCGATGCCCTCGACCGGGCACTGGTGAGGGCGGCGGTCCTCGCCCTTGCGCTCGCGGCCTCGCCCGCGGGCGCGGAGTGCCGGCAGGCGCTGGCGCTGGGGCTGGATGTCTCGGGGTCCGTCGACGAGAAGGAATACGCGTTGCAGGTGCAGGGCCTCGCCGCCGCGCTGGGGCACGAGACGGTGCGCGCGATCCTGCTCGAGGCGCCGGAATGGCCGGTGTGGCTGGCGGTCTACGACTGGTCCGGGCCGGACGACATGCGGGTGATCCAGCCCTGGGTGGCGATCGACGGCCCGGACCGGCTGGAGGCGGTGCGCAGCCGGCTCGCCGGCACGCCGCGCCGCGCGGGCGCGCCGCAAACCGCCGTCGGCGCGGCGATGATGTTCGGGCAACGGCTGCTGGAAGACCGGGGCGACTGCCCGGCACGGGTGCTGGACCTGTCGGGCGACGGCAAGTCGAACGCCGGGCCGCGGCCCCGGTCGGTGCGCACACCGGCCTGGATGACGGTGAACGCGCTGGTGATCGGCGCCGATCGCGATCCGTCCTGGGACGGCGGCGAACCGGGCATCGCGGAACTCACGGCCTGGTTCCATGCCGAGGTGCTGCGCGGCCCCGCCGCCTTCGTCGAGACCGCGCTGGGCTTCGACGAATTCGAGGCGGCGATGGTGCGCAAGCTGACGCGGGAGCTGATGGGATTGCGGCTGGGCGCGGGGCCGGACACGACCGGCCCCGCCCGCCGTCAGTAGATGTAGCGGATCTGGTCGGTCCAGTACCGTTCCATCCGCTTCAGCATCACGTTCACGGTGTCGAGCCCGTCAAGCCCGACGATGCCGCGGTTCTCGATCCCCTGGGCATGACGCGCGAACAGCGCCTCGACCGCGTCGCGGACCGCGTGGCCCTTGTCGGTCAGCTTGACCCGGACGGAGCGGCGATCGATCTCGCAGCGCTGGTGATGCATGTACCCCGCCTCGACAAGCTTCTTGAGATTGTACGAGACGTTGGAGCCCTGGTAATAGCCGCGGGTCTTCAACTCCCCGGCGGTCACTTCGTTGTCGGCAATGTTGAACAGCAAAAGCGCCTGAACGGCATTGATCTCGAGAATCCCGAGGCGTTCGAACTCATCCTTGATAACATCGAGCAGGAGCCGGTGGAGTCGCTCGACAAGCGCCAGCGTGTCGAGGTATCCGGCCATGAAACCGGCCTGAGGGGCCTCCTGCAGGTTCGAATGAACTGTCATCCGGAAATCTCCGTCTTCTTTCCCCGGCAGCCAGACTGGGGAGAAAAGCCGAAAATCCGGTTAATCGCATCAAATACCGATCAAATGCGCGCGGAGTGCCGCTGCCGTGCGAAGCCGCCGATCTCCGCCAGCAGCGCGGCGAAGCGCGCGGGCGCCGGTTGCGCGCCCGTCACCCAGGGGTAGAGATCCTGGTCGGCCTCGGCCAGGAGCGCGTCGAAAAGGTCAAGATCCTCGTTCGACATGCCCGCCAGGCGGGCATCGGCATAGGGGCCGAGGATCAGGTCCATCTCCTTCGTGCCGCGCCGCCACGATCGCATCGCCATGCGCTTCAGGCGGGCCTCGCGCGGTTCCGCCGTCATCAGGGGCGTGCCTCGGAAATCAGCACGCGCAGCCGCTTTTCCAGCCGCCCCATGCGCTCGGCCAGTGCGCCGATCTCGGCCCGGATCTGGCGCGCCTCGTCCAGAACCGTGCGGGCGGCGGCGGCCCCCGGATCGTCGGGATCGAGCGGGCCGTCGACACCGTCGCCCTCGCCGGTCAGAAGCCACATCAGCGACACGCCCAGCACGCCGGCCAGCATCTGCAGCTTGTTGGCGCGCGGATCGGCGCGATCCTCTTCCCAGGATTCCAGGGTCTTGACCCGCACGCCAAGGCGTTCGGCCAGTTGCTTGCGGGTCATGCCGCGCGCCTCGCGCGCGCCGGTCACGCGGTCTCCGAAGGTGGCGGCGTCGGAACTGTACCAGTCGGAATCGCTCGTGGCGTCCATCCCCTGTCCTCTCGCTTTCCTGCTTGAACGGAACTTGGGCGGACCCTAAGGGATGGGGCCGGAAACTGCAAACCGGAGCCCCGAGATGGCCTTCCTGTCCGACACGCTGGCACGCGTGAAACCCTCCCCCACGATCGCCGTGACCAACAAGGCGCGGGAGCTGAAGGCCGCCGGCCGCGACGTCATCGGGCTTGGCGCGGGTGAGCCCGATTTCGACACGCCGCAGAACATCAAGGACGCCGCCAAGCGGGCGATCGACGCGGGCCGCACAAAATACACCGCGGTCGACGGCATCCCCGAACTGAAGGCCGCGATCTGCGAGAAGTTCCGGCGCGAGAACGGCCTGTCCTACACCCCCGCGCAGGTCACGGTCGGCACCGGCGGCAAGCAGATCCTCTACAACGCGCTGATGGCGACGCTGAACCCCGGCGACGAGGTCATCATCCCCGCGCCCTATTGGGTCAGCTACCCCGACATGGTGCTGCTGGCCGGCGGCACACCGGTGCCGGTCGCCGCGGGGATCGAGACGGGGTTCAAGCTGACGGCGGAAGCGCTGGAGGCGGCGATAACGCCGCGTACGAAGTGGTTCATCTTCAATTCGCCCTCGAACCCCACCGGCGCGGGCTATACACGGGCGGAACTGCGGGCGCTGACCGACGTGCTGATGCGCCACCCGCAGGTCTGGGTGATGTCGGACGACATGTACGAACATCTCGTCTTCGGCGATTTCACCTTCTGCACCCCGGCCGAAGTCGAACCGGGCCTTTACGACCGGACCCTCACCTGCAACGGCGTTTCCAAGGCCTACGCGATGACGGGCTGGCGGATCGGCTACGCCGCCGGGCCGCTGGCGCTGATCAAGGCGATGGGCACGATCCAGTCGCAATCCACCTCGAACCCCTGTTCGGTCTCGCAATATGCCGCGCTCGAAGCGCTGTCCGGGCCACAGGATTTCCTGGCCGAGAACCGCAAGATCTTCGAACGGCGGCGCGACCTCGTGGTATCGATGCTGAACACCGCGCCGGGCATCACCTGCCCGGTGCCGGAAGGCGCCTTCTACGTCTACCCGGAAATCTCCGGCCTGATCGGCAAGACCAGCGCCGGCGGCGTGACCATCACCGATGACGAGGCGTTCGCCGCCGCGCTGCTGGAAGAGGCCGGGGTGGCCGTCGTGTTCGGCGCCGCCTTCGGCCTGTCGCCCTATTTCCGGATCAGCTACGCCACCGCCGACGCGGTTCTGGAAGAGGCGTGCCGGCGGATCGTTTCGTTCTGCGAAGCGCTCAGCTGAGCGCCGCGCCGGGCGCGGCCGGCGGCCGTGCGGGCGGCGAACGCCGCCCGCGCCAGAACCGGACCATCAACAGGACCGAGGCCACCGCGAGCCCGACGACAAGACCCAGCCAAAGCCCCGCGCCGCCCAGCCCCAGCGGGAAGGCCAACAGGTAGCTCGTCGGGATGCCCACGATCCAGTAGCTGAAGGCCGCCAGCCACATCGGCACGGCGGTGTCGCGCACCCCGCGCAACAGGCCCAGCGCCATGCACTGCATCGCGTCGAAGATCTGGAACAGCGCCCCGAACGCCAGAAGGAGCGTACCGTAGGCGATGATCTCGGCCGCGCGCGGCTGCGCCGTGTCGAGGAAAAGCGCGATGATCCGTTCCGGCAGGATCAGGAACAGCGCCACCACGGCCAGGCCGAAGACCAGCGACATCGCGATCGCCACCAGCGCCCCGTCGCGCAGCGATACCGGGTCGCCCTCGCCCTCCGCCCGGCCGATCCGCACGGTGGCCGCGTTCGACAACCCGAGGTGAACCATGAAGGCCAGCCCGGCGACCTCGATCGCGATGCCGTGGGCCGCCAGCTCCACCGTCCCGATCCAGCCCATCATCAGCGCCGAGGCCTGGAACAGCCCGCCCTCGGCCAGCCCGGTCAGGCCGATCGGCCAGCCCAGCCGCCAGACCTGCACGAAGGCCGGCCAGTCGGGCCGCCAGAACCGGGCGAACAGCGTGAAGCGCCTGAGCGCCGGCAACAGCCCGGCATAGCCCAGCAGCACCGCCAGCGTCAGGATCTGCGTCACGACCGAGGCGATGGCCGCGCCCCGCAGCCCCAGTTCCGGCGCGCCCCAGTTGCCGAAGATCAGCGCCCAGTTCACCGCGATGTTCACCGCAACGCCCGCCAGCGTCGCCCACAGCACCACGCCGGCGCGCTCCAGCGCCGACAGGTAGCTTTTCAGCACCATCACGAGAAGCGCGGGGATCATCCCGGCCCCGGCGATGCGCATGTATTCCTCCGCCATTCCGGCGATCAGCGGATCCTGCCCCAGCGCCAGGAGGATCGGCCCGGACCACCAGAACACGGGGTAGACGGCAAGACCGTAAAGTATCGACAGCCACATCCCCATCCGGGTGTCGCGCCTGACCTGCGCCTCGTCGCCCCGGCCCAGCGCGGCGGCGACCATCGGCATCACCGCGATCGCGAAGCCCGACCCGAGGATGAACAGGATGAAGAAGGACGAGGCGCCCAGAACCACCGCGGCCAGCGCGTCGACCGAATACCAGCCCAGCATCACCGTATCGGTGACATGCAGCGCCATCTGCGCGAGATGGCTGCCGATCAGCGGCAGGCCAAGCACCATCAGGGCGCGGGCGTGCCCTGCATATGTCATCCTGTCGCCCATGGCCCCCTCTAGCGCGGGCCGCGTCACGGGTCCAGCGGCGTCAGAGCGGGCCGAGCATCGCCACGGCCAGCGCCGCGACGGCAAGCCCCGCGGCCAGTTCCGCCAGCGGCAGCAACCGCGCCAGCGCCCCTTCGCCGCGGTCGAGCGCGACCAGCGCGCCCTCGCGCAGCGTCGCCGCGGCCAGCGCGGCGGCCACGGTGACGACGGCGGTACCCAGCCCCATCGCATAGGCCCCGGCGATCCCCGCCGCGTCGATCCCCATCCGCCAGGTCAGCACCAGCAGGAACAGCGCGCCGGTGCAGGGCCGGATCGCCACCGCGGCGATCACCGCCGCCAGTTCGCGCGGCGAGGCGGCGCGCGCCACCGCCGCCGGATCCGGCCCGTGGGCATGGCCGCAGCCCGGCCCGTGAACATGGCCGTCGTCATGGCCGGCCCGCGACCGGGCCTGCCACAGCCTGCGCATCCCACGCAGCGCCAGCCACAGCCCGATCGCGCCGATCGCCAGGGCCGAAGCCTGCATCATCCAGCGATCGGCCATCGCGCCAAGCTGCGCGCGGGTCAGGTCGAAGACCAGCACGCCGGCATAGACCAAGACCACCGCGACCGTCGCCTGCGCCAGGCTCGCCGCCAGCGCCACGCCGGCCAGCCGCGCCGGCCGAACCCGCCCGGCGATGCCATAAGCGCCGACCACCAGCTTGCCATGCCCCGGCCCCGCCGCATGCGCCACCCCGTAGCCGAAGGCCAGCGCGATCAGCGTGGCCAGCGCGGCCGGCTCGCCCGCCTTGAGCGCCCGCAGCGCCCCGGCCATCGCGTTCTGCGCCTCACGCTGTGCCGCCGCGGCCTCGGCCGCGAGTATCCGCGGCCCGTCGAGCCAGACAAAGGCCGCCAGCGCCAGCACCAGCAGCGCCGCTGCCCAGGGCATCAGCCGCCGCATGTCACCCGCACCTCTTCGGCGAACAGGCCGCCGACCGGCGGATAGCCCGCCTCCTCGATGTCGATCCCCGGCGCAAGCTCGGCCAGCGCGGCCTGCAATTCCCGCGCTGCGGCGTCAAGATCGGGTTCCCACGCCTCTGCCCGGCAATCGTCGCGGCCACGGAACCGGGTGTCCGTCACCACCGTGTAGGCGGTATAGTAGGACGGGTCGAAGGGCCGGATCACGATCTCGCCCGACGCGGGATCGAGCGGCGTGTCGAACCGGCGCAGGTGGGTCGAGATCAGCCGGCCGATCCGCCAGTCGGTCGTCACGTCTTCCGGCGGACCAAGCCGGGCCCGGACCTCGCCCTGAACGATCTCGACATCGCCCTCGAACCCCGCGGGCCAGTCCATGTCGAACCCGTGCAGCCCCTTCAGTTCCTCCGCCGAGATCTCGCCATCGGCATCGGCGTCATGGCCACCGTCCTCGACCACCAGCAGCGTGAAGAACGCGTCGTAGACCCAGGCGGTGCGGATCGCCGCCAGCCGGCCCTCGCCATCGAAGACCAGCTCGAACCCGGAATCGACGAAGATGTGCGGATGCCCGCCCGCCGGCCCCGCGGCAAGGCCGAGGCTGAACGCGAAGAGGGCGGCAGGGCGAAGCGGCGGAACCATGCGGCCAAGGTAGGCGCGACGATCCGGCGCGACAAGCCGGCCCGGTCAGACAGGCTTTCGCGCCACGAAGTCGATCAGCGCGGACCGGCCGGCATGGCCCCGGCCCTCCTCGATCTCGGCGTCGTAGTCGGCCTCGTGCAGTACCTCGAAGCCCGGGAAGGCCGCATGCAGCATCTCCAGCGTCCAGAGATTCTCGGCAACCGGGGGCCCCCCGGTACCGTAGCCGATCTGGCGCGGCGCATAGCCATGCAGCAAGAGCAGGCCGCCCGGCACCAGGGTCTGCGCGAGCCCGGCGAAGATCGCCGCCCGCAGGGGCGGCTGGGCGAACTGGAAGAACACGCCCAGCGCCACGTCGAACGCGGCATCCTGCCATTCCCAGGCCCCGATGTCGGCCACCCGGAAATCGACCTCGACGTCGCGCTCGACCGCAAGACGATGCGCCTTGGCGACCGCAACGGGCGAGCCGTCCATCGCCGTCACATGGGCGCCGCGCGCGGCCAGGTGAACGGCGTTGCGGCCCTCGCCCTCGGCAATCGTCAGAACCCGTGCCCCCGGCGCCACCAGATGCGCCCAGCGCGCCACGAAGGCGGCGGGTTCGGTGCCGAAGTGATAGTCATTGCCTGCGTAGCGCGCGTCCCAGAACTCGCTGACCATGCCGCCCTCCGCTCCGGCGCCGAGCCTATCCCGCCCCGGCGGGAATGGCGAGGGCCGATCAGAGCTCCGCGCGTTCGGGCCGGGCGCGGCGGGTGTCGGGATGCAACGACGCGCCGAGGATGTGGTCGGCCGAATGCACGACATGCGCCGCGCGCCCCACGATCAGCGGATCGGGCGGCTGCACCACCGACAGATCCTTGTCGGGATAATCCAGCGAGGACAGGAAATGCCGCATGCAGTTCAGCCGCGCGCGCTTCTTGTCGTTCGACTTCACGATCGTCCAGGGCGCGTCGGCGGTGTCGGTGTAGAAGAACATCGCCTCCTTCGCCTCGGTGTAGTCGTCCCACTTGTCGAGGCTGGCCTTGTCGATCGGGCTGAGCTTCCAGCGCTTCAGCGGATCGGTCTCGCGCGCCTTGAAGCGCCGGCGCTGCTCTTCCCGCGTGACCGAGAACCAGTACTTGTATAGCCGGATGTCGGAGCGCACGAACATCCGCTCCAGCTCCGGCGTCTGGCGCATGAATTCGAGGTACTCGTTCGGGGTGCAGAACCCCATCACCCGCTCCACGCCGGCGCGGTTGTACCAGGACCGGTCGTAGAACACCATTTCGCCCGCGGTCGGCAGATGCTCGATATAGCGCTGGAAGAACCACTGCCCGCGCTCGGCCTCGGACGGCTTCTGCAGCGCCACCACCCGCGCGAACCGCGGGTTGAGATGTTCCATGTAACGCTTGATCGTGCCGCCCTTGCCGGCCGCATCGCGCCCCTCGAACAGGATGACGAACTTCTGCCCGGTCTCCTGCGCCCAAAGCTGCACCTTCAGAAGCTCCGCCTGAAGCTTCACCTTTTCCTTCTCGTAGGCGACGCGGGCCATCGGGCGGCTGTAGGGATAACGCCCGGTTTCGAACGCTTCGCGGATCATGTTGGAATCGACCGTCGGAAAGGCCCGCGCGACGGCCTCGGGAAGAACCGGCGACGGCGGCTCCACGCCCCCGTCGGCAGCGGGCGGCAGGGTCTGATCGATGGTCGGGGCGGCGTCTTCCATCGCGGGTCTCCTTTTCGTTGCAACTGAAATGATACCTTGCGCAAACCGCGCCGTCCTTGAGATGCGTCAAGAAACCGTCACATTGCCGGGGCCGATCCCGTTCCGGCCGGGCCGCGCGCGCCTTGCCCCGGCCCGGCGTGCGTGGGATACTCCGGCAAAACCAAGATATGGGGGCAAGGCGGGCATGGCCGACGATCTGTTGACCGGCACGGCAGAGGGCTACGACGCGCATTCCATCGAGGTGCTGGAAGGGCTGGAGCCGGTCCGCAAGCGCCCGGGCATGTATATCGGCGGCACCGACGAACGCGCGCTGCATCACCTCGTCGCCGAGGTACTGGACAATTCGATGGACGAGGCGGTGGCGGGCCATGCCAGCCGCATCGAGGTGGAGCTGCACGAGGATCACAGCATCACAATCCGCGACAACGGCCGCGGCATCCCGATCGACCCGCACCCGAAGTTTCCCGGCAAGTCGGCGCTGGAGGTGATCCTGTGCACCCTGCACGCGGGCGGCAAGTTTTCCGGCAAGGCCTATCAGACCTCGGGCGGGCTGCACGGGGTGGGCGCCTCGGTCGTCAACGCGCTGTCCGATCACATGCGTGTCGAGGTCGCGCGCGGGCGCGAGCTTTACGTGCAGGAGTTTTCCCGCGGCGTGCCGCAGGGCCCGGTCGCCCATGTCGGCCCGGCCCCGAACCGGCGCGGCACCACCGTGACCTTCCATCCCGACGCGGAGATCTTCGGCCATCACCGGTTCAAGCCCGCACGGCTGTTCAAGATGGCGCGCTCCAAGGCCTACCTGTTCTCGGGCGTGGAAATCCGCTGGAAGACCGCGATCCCCGACGGCGACACGCCGATGGAGGCGACGTTCCGCTTTCCCGGCGGGCTGGCCGACTACCTGAACGAGCAGCTCGCCGGCTCGACCAGCTACGCCGAACGGCCGTTCGCGGGAAAGGTCGGCTTCGAGGAAAAGTTCGACCGCCCCGGTTCGGTCGAATGGGCGATCAACTGGACGCCCGCGCGCGACGGTTTCATCCAGTCCTACTGCAACACGGTGCCGACACCCGAGGGCGGCACGCACGAGGCCGGGTTCTGGGCCGCGATCCTCAAGGGCATCCGCGCCTATGGCGAGCTGGTGAAGAACCGCAAGGCCAGCGAGATCACCCGCGAGGATCTGGTGACGGGTGGTTGCGCGCTGGTGTCGTGCTTCATCCGCGAACCGGAATTCGTGGGCCAGACCAAGGACAGGCTGGCCACCGTCGAGGCGGCGAAGATGGTCGAGGGCGCGGTGCGCGACCATTTCGACAACTGGCTGGCGGCCGATACCAGGTCGGCCGGCGCGATCCTCGATTTCCTCGTGCTGCGCGCCGAGGAACGGCTGCGCCGCCGGCAGGAGAAGGAGACGCAACGCAAATCCGCCACCAAGAAGCTGCGGCTGCCCGGCAAGCTGGTGGATTGCTCCGCCACCGCGCGCGACGGCACCGAGCTGTTCATCGTCGAGGGCGACTCGGCCGGCGGTTCGGCCAAGATGGCGCGGGACCGGGCGACGCAGGCGCTGCTGCCGCTGCGCGGGAAAATCCTCAACGTGCTTGGCGCGGCCTCGTCGAAGATGGGCCAGAACGCCGAGATCAACGACCTGTGCCAGGCGCTGGGCACCGGGATGGGGACGAAGTTCAACATCGAGGATCTGCGCTACGACAAGATCATCATCATGACCGATGCCGATGTCGACGGCGCGCATATCGCCGCGCTGCTGATGACCTTCTTCTTCACCCAGATGCGGCCGCTGATCGACCGCGGCCACCTCTACCTCGCCTGCCCGCCCTTGTACCGGCTGACGCAAGGCGCCCGCCGCGTCTACGTCGCCGATGACGCCGAGAAGGAACGGCTGCTGGCCGAGGGGCTGGGCGGCAAGGGCCGGATCGACCTGCAACGCTTCAAGGGCCTGGGCGAGATGGACGCCAAGGATCTGAAGGACACCACGATGAACCCCGCGACGCGCAAGCTGATCCGGGTGAGTATCGACGAGGACGAACCGGGGATGACCAGCGACCTGGTGGAACGGCTGATGGGCAAGAAGCCGGAACTGCGGTTCCAGTACATCACCGAGAATGCGCGGTTCGTGGAAGAGTTGGATGTGTGAGCTTGTGCCGGCATGAGTGATCTGGGTGGTCGCCCTGCGCCTGGGCGATTGCCGCGCGAGTTTGCTCGGCATCTGGCCGATCGACCGGGAATGACCGGGCGTCGCGCCCATTCCAATGGCCGAGCCAAGTCTGCCCAAGGTCCGGCAAGCAGCAGGGATTGAAGCGGCCACCAACGACAAGGGTCGCGCCCGGCCCGGGGGTGGGCGCGTTTCGCGCCCGCCCTGGGGGGCGGGTCGGGCGCGAACCGGGTTTCTGCGAAACCCGGGGGCCCGCTTTCATGATGACAGGAAACCCGACGACCTCGGGCGCTCCCCGGCCCTCGGCCTGCGCCTCGGGCGTTCGTCGCTGGGAACACTCCACCGGAGCGTTCCCCGGGCGCTCCTCACCCCTGCACTGACTGCAGATACGCCACCAGGTCCACGATCGACCGGCTGGTCAGCACCGGCTGGCCGGCCTCGGTCTTCATCGTCGCGTCCTCGCCCTCGAACATGCCGCCGAAGGGCGGCATCGGGCTGCCGTGGGCCTTGATCGGGGCGCGGCCGTCGATCCGGTAGACCACCTCGATCAGCGGGAAGCTGCCGCCGTTCAGTTCCGTCAGCCGCGTCAGGTCGGTCGCCGGCACCGTCAGCAGGTCGGCCACCGGCCCGTCGCCGCGCGCGGTCTCGCCGTGGCAGGCGGCGCAGAAGGTGGCGTAGGTCTCGGCCCCGGCCTCGGGGTCTTGCGCCAGCGCGGGCAGCGCGGCGGCGATCAGGCCGAAACCCAAGGGGATGATGCGGCGCATGGCAATGTCTCCTGTCCTGTGCGGCGCCCATCGCAGCGCGCGGCGCTCCCGGCGTCCTTGACCCGGATCAAACCTCACGGTTTCTGGATCGTGGCGAGGTAGTCGGCCAGCGCCACCAGCCGCTCCGGCGTGGGCGTCATCACCCCGTCGCCGGTATCCACCAGAACCAGGCGCCCCTCCTCGATCAGCGGCCCCATCTCGGGCATCGTCGACCCGTGCTGGTCGCGCCGCGTGTAGCCGTCGACCACCGACATCACCCGCAAGTAGGGAAACGCCCCGCCGTTGCGCGCCGCGATTCCCGTCAGGTCGGGCGGCGCGGCGGAAAGGCCGTCGGCCCGCGCGCCGTCGCCCGCCCCGGTCGCGCCATGGCAACCGGCGCAATAGGCCTGGAAATCCGCCCGCCCCGACACCTCGGGCGGCATGCATCCCGCCAGCGTCGCCACCGCGCCGCCCGCCAGCATCACCCGCATCACCTTGACCATGCCGCCCTCCCCTCGGTCCGCGACCACAGTGATCGCGCCGCGCCGCCCGGTCAACCACCTGCGGTTGACCGGGCCTGCCGGCGCGTCCAGACTGCCGCCGGGTGCGAGGGGAGAGGATCATGTGCTTCGGCCTTGCTGCCTCCTGGGCGATGATCGGCGCGGGCGCCGCCGCCACCGTCATCACGCTGCGGCGGGGAGAGGCGCCGGCGATTCCCGCCACCCTGGCGTTCTTCGCGGGGATGGAGGCGCTGCAGGCCGCCGGCTACGCGGTGATCGACCAGTGCGGCAACCCGGCCAACCAGGCGGTGACGCTGGCCTCCTACCTGCATATCGCGCTGCAACCCCTGTTCATCAACGCCTTCTGCATGGCGATCGCGCCCGCCCCGCCGTCGCCCGGCATGCGCCGGGCGGTCTGGCTCTGCGCCGGGCTGGCCAGCGCGCTTCTGCTGGCCCGGCTGCTGCCAGGCTTCGGCGCCTGCCGGCCGGGCGAGGTGTTGTGCGGGCCGGCCTGGTGCACCGTGACCGGCACCTGGCACCTGGCCTGGGACATGCCGCTGAACGGGCTGTGGCGCCCGCTGGCGGAGTTGACCGGCTGGCCGATGTCGTTTCCCGACTACATGCTGGGCGTCTTCGTCCTGCCGCTGGTCTACGGCGCCTGGCGGTTCGTCCTGATGCATGCCGCGCTTGGCCCGGTGCTGGCCACCTGGCTGACCGACATGCCCAACGAGATGCCGGCAGTCTGGTGCCTGTTCTCGATCGGGCTGCTGGCCATCGGCCTCAGCCCCGCGGTGCGCCGCGCCGTGGCCGGCCCCCGGCCCTGCCCCGCCTGACCGCTGGCAAAGCCGCCCGGCCCCGGCTAGCGTGACCGCCGAACCGGAGCCGGGGAGATGAGGATGACGGCGGAAACCCTGAAATACGCGGGCGTGATGCTGGCGGCGGGGATCGGCATCCCGATTCTCGCCGCGCTCAACGCGCAGCTCGGCGCGCGGCTGGGCTCGCCGGTTGCGGCGGGAACGGTGCTGTTCGTCGTCGCCTTCGCGGGGGCGGCCACGGTGCTGATGCTGACCGGCGGGCCCGGCCCGCTGCGCGCCTTGCCGGGACAGCCCGCGCACCTGTTCGGCGCGGGCCTGTTCGTGGCCTTCTACGTGCTGTCGATCACCTGGGTCGCGCCACGCTTCGGCGTCGGCAACGCGGTGTTCTTCGTGCTTCTGGGGCAGCTTGTCTCGGCGGCGATCATCGACCATTTCGGCCTGTTCGGCGCGATCGTGAAACCCTTCAGCCCGACCCGCGGCGCCGGGATCGGCCTGATGGCGCTGGGTGTGCTGCTGACCCAGCGCGCCTGACCGGCGGGCCCGGCCTAGTCCTGGATGGTGGCGAGGTAGTCGACCAGGGCCAGCACCCGGGCCGACACCATCACCGGCGTGCCGTCGGGCGCGTCGGCGGCCACCGTGTCGCCGCGCATCAGTGCGCCGAAGATCGGCATCGCGCCGCCGTGGCCGTGCAGCCCGGTGCGCCCGTCGATCATGTGCACGGTGGTCAGCCAGGGAAAGACGCCGCCGTTGCGGTCGGCCAGCCCGGTCAGGTCCGGCACCGGCAGGGTCAGGATCTGCGTCATCGGCCCGTTCCCCGCGGCCTCCGCGCCGTGGCAGGTCGCGCAGGCGTCGAGATAAAGCTGCCGTCCCTCGGCATGCTCGCCGGCAAAGACCGAACCGGCAACAAGCGCCGCGACGGCGGCGGCGGGTATCAGGGCGCGCATGGTTTCCTCCGGACTCTGTTCGCCGGGTCAGCCTGCGCCGGGCCGGACGCGCGCGCCTTGATCCCGATCAGATCAACCCTCGGTCAGCCGCCCGGCCTCCAGCCGCAGCACCCGGTCCATCCGCCGCGCCAGGTCGGGGTTGTGGGTGGCCACCAGCGCGGCAAGGCCGGTTTCGCGCACCATCGCCATCAGCGCCTCGAACACGGTCTCGGCCGTTGCCGGATCCAGATTGCCGGTCGGTTCGTCGGCCAGCAGCAGACGCGGCGCATTCGCCAGGGCCCGGCAGAAGGCCACGCGCTGCTGCTCGCCGCCCGACAGTTCCGCCGGACGGTGGCCCGCGCGCGCCGCGAGGCCGACGCGCGCCAGCAGGTCGCGGGCCCGCGCCGCGGCCGCGGCGCGCGGCGCGCCGTTCGCCAGTTGCGGCAGCTCGATGTTCTCCAGCGCCGTGAACTCGGGCAGCAGGTGGTGGAACTGGTAGACGAAGCCCACCTCGGCCCGCCGCGCCGCCGTGCGCCGCCGATCCGAAAGCCCCGACATCGCCACCCCGCCCAGCCGCACCTCGCCGGCATCCGCCGTGTCCAGCAGCCCCGCGATGTGCAGAAGCGTCGACTTGCCCGCGCCCGAGGGCGCGACCAGCGCCGCCACCTCGCCGCGGGCCAGCGACAGGTCGACCCCGGTCAGCACCGCAACCGCGGCGGCCGTGCCGCGGTTGTAGGTCTTGGCGATGCCGGCCAGTTCCAGCGCGGGCTCACTCATAGCGCAGCGCCTCCACCGGGTTCAGCCGCGCGGCCCGGCGCGCCGGGAACCACGTCACCACGAACGACAGCGTGAGCGACAGCGCCACCGCGCGGCCCACGTCCCAGGCGCGCAGTTCCGCCGGCAGGCGATACAGCCCCCGGATCGACGGATCCCAGGCGCCGCCGCCCGATATCCAGTTCACGAACCCCATGATCTGGTCGATGTAGAGCGCCAGCAGGCAGCCCAGAACCACCCCCGCCGCGGTCCCGATCACCCCGGTGAAGGCCCCGCACAGGAAGAACACCCGCAGGATCGTGCCCTCCGTCAGCCCCATGGTGCGCAGGATGCCGATGTCGCGGCCCTTGTTCTTGACCAGCATGATCAGGCCCGAGGTGATGTTCATCGCCGCGATCAGCACGAGGATCGACAGGATCACGAACATCACGTCGTCCTCGATGTCGAGCGCGGCGAGGAACGCGCCCGAGGCGTCGCGCCAGGACCACAGCATCGCCGTCGGCCCGGCGACCGACAGGATCGGCATGGTCCAGTCGTCCACGCGCTCCGGATCGGCGACATGCACCTCGATCTCGTCGGCGCGGCCCTCGCGGTTGAAATAGCGCTGCGCCTCGGCGAACGGCATGTAGACGCGGGTGCGGTCGATATCCCAGCGCCCGGCGGTGAAGATGTAGACGACCTCGAAGGCCGCCACCCGCGGCGCGGTGCCCATCGCCGTGCGCGCCCCGTTGGGCGAGATCAGCCGCACCCGGTCGCCCAGCCCGACGCCCAGTTCCCGCGCCAGCCCGGACCCGATGGCGATGCCGTCGTCGAAGCGCGAAAGATCGCCACGGGCCTCGGCCTCCGCCCCGCCGACGCGCGGGATCGTGCGCAGATCCTCCAGCGCGATGCCATAGACGTCGGCGACGTTCGACTCCTGCCCGAGGGTCATCATCACCTGCCCGCGCACCAGCGGCGCGGCGCGGGTCACGCCCTCCACCGCCCGGATCGCCGCGGCCTGCTCGGCGTAGTCCGCGATCGTGCGGTCGAGGAAGCCGGCGGCGTTGCGGGTGCCGGCGGAATAGACCGTCACATGCGCGTTCGATCCCACGATCGTGTCGATGAATTCCGCCCGGAACCCGGTGCGCACCGCCAGCGTTGCGATCAGCGCCATGACCCCCAGCGCGATCCCGACAAGGCTGATCCAGGTCATCACCGAAACGCCGCCCTCGGCCCTCCGGGCGCGCAGGTAGCGCCAGGCGATCATGAACTCGAACGGCGCGAAGGGGCGGGTGGACACGGGGTTCTCCCTGGGTTCGGGGGCGAGGCTGACGGCTTCGCCCCGGCCCGTCAAGCGCGGCCGGGCCGCGGCCGGATCACGAGGTTTCGCCGGAAATCCGCGTGGCCGTCACCGCCCCGCGTAGATCTGCGCCAGCCGGTCGACGGCGGCCTCGGGCGTCATCTCCTCGCTCTCGCCGCTGCGGCGCGAGGTCAGTTCGACCTTGCCGTTCGCCAGGCCCCGCGGCCCCACCGTGACCCGCCAGGGCAGGCCGATCAGGTCCATCGTGGCGAATTTCGCGCCCGCGCGTTCGTCGCGGTCGTCATAAAGCGCGGTCAGGCCCTTCGCCTCCAGCGCCGCCAGCATCGCGTCGCAGGCCACGTCGCAGGCGCCGTCGCCCTGCCGCAGGTTCACGATCCCGGCCTGGAACGGGGTCACGCCCTCGGGCCAGATGATGCCCCTGTCGTCGTGGCTGGCCTCGATGATCGCGCCCAGCAGGCGCGAGACGCCGATGCCGTGGCTGCCCATGTGCACCGGAACGCGGTTGCCCTCGGCGGTGACGACGGTGGCGCCCATCGGCTCGGAATACTTGGTGCCGAAGTAGAAGATCTGCCCCACCTCGATGCCGCGACCGACCTTGCGGCGGTCTTCCGGCACGGCGGCGAAGGCGGCCTCGTCATGGGTTTCGTCGGTGCGCGCGTAAAGCGAGGTGAACTCGCGGCACACCGCCGCCACCTGGTCGCGATCGTCGTAGTCGATCCGCCGGTCGCCCAGCCTGAGGCCGGTCACCGCGTCGTCGTAGAAGACCTCGGACTCGCCGGTCGCGGCCAGCACGAGGAATTCATGCGTATCGTCGCCGCCGATCGGGCCGGAATCGGCCCGCATCGGGATCGCCGTCAGCCCCATCCGCTCGTAGGTCCGCAGGTAACTGACCATGTGGCGGTTGTAGGCATGCAGCGCGGCCTCCTTGTCGATATCGAAATTGTAGCCGTCCTTCATGTAGAACTCGCGGCCGCGCATCACGCCGAACCGCGGGCGGATCTCGTCGCGGAACTTCCACTGGATGTGGTAAAGCGTCAGCGGCAGGTCGCGGTAGCTGGAGACATGGCTGCGGAAGATGTCGGTGATCATCTCCTCGTTCGTGGGGCCGTAGAGCATGTCGCGCTCGTGCCGGTCGCGAATGCGCAGCATCTCCTGCCCGTAATCGTCGTAGCGGCCGCTTTCGCGCCACAGGTCGGCCGGCTGCAGCGTGGGCATCAACAGCGGGATATGACCGGCGCGCTGCTGTTCCTCGTGCACGATCTCCTCGATCCGGCGCAGCACGCGGTAGCCCAGCGGCAGCCAGGAATAGATGCCGGCGGCCTGCTGCTTGATCATCCCCGCGCGCAGCATGAAGCGGTGCGAGACGATCTGCGCCTCGGCGGGGTTTTCCTTGAGGACGGGCAGGAAGTAGCGCGTCAGTCGCATCGGTCGGGCCTTGGCTTGGGGGCGTCGGCGGAGGCTTACGCGAAAGGGGATGGGCAGGCAAGGCGGGGCACGGGCCGGATGGCGATGGCCCGGGCCGCGTGCTAGCCTGCGCCGGGTCTTCGGAAGAAACGCGATGCTCTGGAACGTCTGCCTGATCTCCGCGCTTCTCGCGCTCCAGCCGGTGTCGGCATCGGCCGAACTGCTGCGCGATGGCGAAACCGCCGTGACCCTGCCGCTGACCCTGCGCGACGGGCGGCCGATGCTGGCGGCCGAGGTGGCCGGGCGGGCCGGCGTGGTGATGGTCGACACCGGCACCGCCTACCCGCTGATGCTGAACCGCGACGCGCTGGACCTGCCGCAGGGGCGCGAGGTGGCGCGCGGCCATGCCGCCTCGGGCCAGGTGATCGTGGTCATGACCCATCCCGCGCCCCGCGCCGTGCTGGCGGGTCGGACGCTGGCCCTGCCGGAAACGGCCCTGTCGGGCGACTTCGGGTTCACCCGCGAAGGTCTGGGGCCGGATTTCCTGGGCTTTCTCGGCCTGCCGGCGCTGGAGGACATGGCCTTCATGCTCGACCAGCCGCGGCTGGCGCTGACGCTTCTGCGGCCCGGCCCGGACGGCGCGCTGCCGTTGGCGGGTCCGGCGGCGGCGACCATCGCGGCAGAGGTCGCGTTCCACCTGACCGAT
This sequence comes from Paracoccaceae bacterium, assembly GCA_024742695.1. GTDB lineage: Bacteria > Pseudomonadota > Alphaproteobacteria > Rhodobacterales > Rhodobacteraceae > JANSXY01. The sequence continues at coordinate 41,589 of JANSXY010000010.1, forward strand.
GACGACCTGCCGGGATGGTCCGGGCGGATCGGCGACAGGCCGGTGGCGATCGACATCGACACCGGCGATTCCGGCACGCTTTACGCCACGTCCGACACGCTGGCCGATCTGGTCGCCGGGGGCTGGCTGACCGGCGGGGCCGGGAACCGGGTGCTTGCGGGCCTCCGCTTCGGCGGCGGCGCGTTCCCGCCCTTCCCCGTCGCCGTGGTCGAGGCAGGCGGCGCGGCCGACATGCGCGCCGACACCTCGGCCGATCTGCTGCGGCTTGGCGCGTCGTTCCTGGGCACCCACCCCAGCCTGTGGAACATGCCGGCCGGCCGCATCATCTTCCTGCAGCCCGGTGCGCCCGTCCCGCCCGACCGGTAGGACCGGGCTTGAATCCCCGGCCGCGAAGGGCAATGTGTCCCCCGAGGTCAGGGAAACCACCGCATGGCACTGCCGGTTCGGGAACAGGTGACATACTGGGGCATCACCGCGGCGGTGTTCTTCGCCGCGCTGTGGTTTCTCGGCGACGTGATCCTGCCATTCGTCGTGGGCGGCGCGATCGCCTATTTCCTCGATCCGGTGGCCGACCGGCTGGAACGCGCGGGGCTGGGCCGCACCGCCGCGACCACCGTGATCTCGACCGTCGCGCTGATGATCTTCGTGATCGCGGCGCTGATCATCCTGCCGATGCTGTTTCGCCAGCTCACCCAGCTTGTCGCCGCCGCGCCGACGATCCTTGGCCAGCTGCAGGCCTTCCTGGCCGAAAAGTTCCCGGCGGTGATGCATGACGAAAGCGTGCTGCGCGACACGCTCGCCGGGCTGGGCGAGGCGATCCGCGCGCGCGGCGGGCAACTGGCGCAGGGATTGGTGGAATACGCGCTGTCGGTGATCAACGCGATCGTGTTCGTCGTGATCGTGCCCGTCGTCGCCTTCTACTTGCTCTTGGACTGGGACAACATGATGGCCTCGGTCGATCGCTGGCTGCCGCGCGACCACGCGCCCGTGATCCGCCGCCTGGCGCGCGAGATCGACGCGGTGCTGGCGGGCTTCGTGCGCGGGCAGGTATCCGTCTGCCTGATCCTCGGCACCTTCTACTCGGTCGCGCTGATGCTGGCGGGGCTGAACTTCGGCCTGATCGTCGGCGCGCTGGCCGGGCTGATCACCTTCATCCCATATGTCGGTTCGCTTGTCGGCGGCACGCTGGCGATCGGGCTGGCGCTGTTCCAGTTCTGGGGCGACTGGGCGATGATCGGGCTGATCGCCGGCATCTTCGCGGCGGGCCAGTTCGTCGAGGGCAATTTCCTGACGCCGAAACTCGTCGGCGGGTCGGTCGGGCTGCACCCCGTCTGGCTTCTGTTCGCCCTGTCGGCCTTCGGCGCGCTGTTCGGCTTCGTGGGCATGCTCGTCGCGGTGCCGGTGGCGGCGGCGCTGGGCGTCCTGGCGCGGTTCGGGGTGGACCAGTACCTTGGCAGCCGGCTGTTCCGCGGCCTGTCCAACCGGGACGACGAGGACAGCTGATGCCCCGGCAACTGGCCTTCGATCTCCCGGTGCGACCGGCGCTGGGGCGCGGTGATTTTCTGGTCGCCGCGCCGAACGCGCTGGCGCTGGCCACTGTCGAGCGCGGCGGCTGGCCGCAGGGCAAGCTGGTGCTGGCCGGGCCGGAAGGCGCCGGCAAGACCCATCTCGTGCATGTCTGGGCCGAGGCCGAGGGCGCGGCGATCGTGGCGGCCGCCGATCTTGCCGGCGCCGATATCGCCGCGCTGGCCGGCACGGGCGCCGTTGCGGTGGAGGATGCCGACCGGATCGCCGGCGACGCGGCGGCGGAAGCGGCGCTGTTTCACCTGCACAACCTCGTGCTGGCCGAGGGCGGGCGGCTGCTGCTCACCGCGCGCGCGGCGCCCGCGCACTGGGGCCTTTCGCTGCCCGATCTCGCAAGCCGGATGGCCGCCGCCGGGCTGGCGACGATCGCGCCGCCCGACGACACGCTGCTGTCGGCCGTGCTGGTCAAGCTGTTCGCCGACCGCCAGATCGCGGTTTCCGCCGCGCTGATCCCCTGGCTGGTGGCGCGGATGGACCGCAGCTTCGCCGGGGCGCAGGCGCTTGTCGCCGCGCTCGATGCCCGCGCGCTGGCCGAGGCGCGGCCGGTTGGCCGGGCCTTGGCGCAGGCGGTTCTGGACACGCTCGGCCCGGATCGGTCATGATGCGTGCGCTCCGGGCAGATCGTTGGACGACCAGACAACCGCGATGACACAGGCAGATTTCCTCAATTCCCCGTTCCCGCGCCCGGTGCGGATGGCCGCCGACGAGATCGCGGGGCCGAAGCGCTTCTTCAACCGCGAGCTGTCGTGGCTGGCCTTCAACTGGCGGGTGCTGGAAGAAGCCGGCAATCCGCGCGTGCCGCTGCTGGAACGGCTGCGGTTCCTGTCGATCTCGGCCACCAACCTCGACGAATTCTACACCGTCCGGGTCGCCGGCCTGCGCGAACTCGCGCGCGAGGGCAACGCGCGGCTGTCGGACGACGGGTTGTCGCCCGCCGAACAGCTGGTGCTGATCAACGAGGATGCGCGCCGGCTTCTGAACACCCAGCAACAGACCTGGAACAGGCTCAAGCGCGAGATGGAGGGCCAGGGCATCACGCTGTTGACCCGCGGCAAGCTCACCAAGCGCGACCAGTCGTTCCTCGAGGGGCATTTCCTGTCCAAGGTCTTCCCGGTGCTGTCGCCCCTTGCGATCGATCCGGCACATCCGTTTCCGTTCATCCCGAACACCGGCTTCTGCCTTGCCCTGCAACTCGAACGGGCCACCGACGGACGCCGGATGAAGGCGCTTCTGCCGATCCCGCAGCAGATCGACCGGTTCGTGGCGCTGCCGTCGCAGCCCGGCGAGGCGCGGTTCCTGCCGCTGGAAGAGCTTTTGCTCCTGCATCTCGGATCGTTGTTTCCGGGCTATCGCGACACCGGGCATTGCGCCTTCCGGGTGCTGCGCGACAGCGATCTGGAAGTCGAGGACGAGGCCGAGGACCTGGTGCGCGAGTTCGAAACCGCGCTGAAGCGCCGCCGCCGCGGCCAGGTGATCCGGATGAAGATCACCGCCGGCGCGCCGCCCGAACTCAAGGCGCTGGTGATGGACGAACTCGACGTCACCGCCGACGAGGTCGTGGAGGTGCGCGGGCTTCTCGGCATCGCCGATCTGAAGGAGCTTGTCCTGCCCTCGCGGCCCGACCTTCTGTGGCCCTCGTTCACGCCGCGGGTGCCCGAACGCGTACAGGATCACGACGGCGACATGTTCGCGGCGATCCGGCAGAAGGACATGCTGCTGCATCACCCCTACGAGACCTTCGACATGGTCGTGCGGTTCCTGCAGCAGGCGGCGGTGGACCCGAACGTTCTGGCGATCAAGCAGACGCTCTATCGCACCTCGACCGACAGCCCGATCGTCGCCGCGCTGTGCGAGGCGGCCGAGGCCGGCAAGTCCGTCACCGCGCTGGTCGAACTCAAGGCCCGGTTCGACGAGGCCGCCAACATCCGCCAGTCACGGCGGCTGGAACGCGCCGGCGCGCAGGTGGTCTACGGCTTCATCAACTACAAGACCCACGCCAAGATCTCCACCGTGGTGCGCCGCGAGGGCGGCGAGCTGGTGACCTACACCCATTACGGCACCGGCAACTATCACCCGATCACCGCCCGGATCTACACGGACCTGTCGTTCTTCACCTGCGATCCGGCGCTGGGGCGCGACGCCACCAAGGTGTTCAACTACCTGTCGGGCTACGTCCAGCCCGAGGGTTTGGAAAACCTCGCGATCTCTCCGATCTCGCTCAAGCCGCGCCTGCTTGACCTGATCGCGCGCGAGGCCGATCTCGCCCGCGCCGGGCGGCCGGCGCATATCTGGGCGAAGATGAACAGCCTGATCGAGCCCGAGGTGATCGACGCGCTCTACGCCGCCAGCCAGGCGGGGGTGAAGATCAACCTCGTGCTGCGCGGCATCTGCGGCGTCCGACCGGGGATCGAGGGACTTTCGGAAAACATCCGGGTCAAGTCGATCGTCGGGCGCTTCCTCGAACACAGCCGGATCGTGTGCTTCGGCAACGGCCACGGGCTGCCGTCGAAGAAGGCGCGGGTGTTCATGTCTTCGGCCGACTGGATGGGCCGCAACCTCAACCGCCGGGTCGAGACGCTGGTGGAAACCCACAACGAAACGGTCAAGGCGCAGATCGTCAGCCAGATCATGGCGGCCAACCTCGCGGACGAGGCGCAAAGCTGGATCCTGCAACCCGACGGGCGCTATCTCAGGCCGCTGCCCGAGGGCCGCGACGACCTGTTTTCCTGCCACCGGTTCTTCATGGAGAACCCCTCGCTGTCGGGCCGCGGAACGGCGGGCGCCGAGGATGCGCCGAAACTCGCGCATTCGACGGATTGACCTGCCCTGCCCGACCGGTCAGGTTTCGGCCGGAGAGTCGGGGACGAAGCGCATGGACGGCAGGGGCGACACAGCCGGCGAGGACGGTGGGCCGTTCGGGCGTCCGCTGTTCGACGATCCATCTGCCCGGGCGCTCAGCCGGGTCGGGGTGGTCGATGTCGGCTCCAACTCTGTCCGGCTGGTGGTGTTCGACGGCGCGGCGCGCAGCCCGGCCTATTTCTACAACGAAAAGATCATGTGCGGGCTGGGCCAGGGCCTTTCGGCGACCGGGCGGCTGAACCCCGCGGGGCGCGAGCGCGCGCTGGCCGCGCTCAAGCGCTTCGCGCTTCTGGCCGAGGGGATGGACATGGCCACGCCCACCTGCGTGGCCACCGCCGCGGTGCGCGAGGCAGCGGACGGCGCCGAGTTCCGCGCCGAGGTCGAGGCCGAGACCGGGCTGAAACTGTGGGTCATCGACGGCGAGGAAGAGGCACGGCTGTCGGCGCAGGGCGTGCTGCTGGGCTGGCCCGGCGCGGCCGGGCTGGTGTGCGACATCGGCGGTTCGTCGATGGAACTGGCCGAGATCGGCGGCGGCCGGGTCGGCCGGCGGCTGACCTCGCCCTTGGGGCCGTTCCGGCTTCAGCAGGTCGCGGGCGGCCGCAAGGAACTGAAAAAGCACATCGCCGCAACCATGGCCGAGATCGCCGACCGGGTCGACGGCCAGCACCGGCGGATCTACCTTGTCGGCGGCAGCTGGCGCGCCATCGCGCGGCTCGACATGGAACGGCGGGGCTATCCGCTGACCGTTCTGCACGAATACCGGATGACGCCCGAGCAGCTGTCCGAAACCATCGCCTGGATCGCCGAGACGGAAACCGGGCAACTGCGCGCCCGCACCGGCATCGGCGCGGAACGGATGGAACTGGTGCCGCTGGCCAGTCTCGTCCTGAAGGAACTGGTCTCCCTGATCCGTCCCGAAGAGATCCATATCTCGGCCTATGGCATCCGCGAGGGCCTGCTTTACGAACAGATGCCCGACCGGTTGCGCGCCCGCGACCCGCTGATCGAGGCGGCGCATGCAACCGAACAGGCACTGGCGCGGATCCCCGGTTTCGGCCGCAAGCTGTTCGATTTCCTGCTGCCGCTGTTCCAGACCGTCCGGCCCGAACGGCTGCGGCTGATCAAGGCCGCCTGCCTTCTGCACGACACCACCTGGCGCGCGCATCCCGACTACCGGGCGGAGGCCTGTTTCGACAACGTCACCCGCGCCAACCTTGGCGGGCTGTCGCATCCCGAACGTGTGTTCCTCGGACTCGCGCTGTTGCACCGCTACAAGAACTCGCGCTCCGGTTCGCGGCTGGAACCGCTGTTCACGTTGCTCGCGCCGGAAGAGATCCAGGAGGCGGAGGTTCTGGGCAAGGCGATGCGCTTCGGCGCGATGTTCTCGATCCACGATCCGGCCGAGGCGGGCGAGTTGCGCTACTTCCCGAAGGGCCAGCTGCTTGAACTGATCCTGCGGCCGAGGACGGAGGCGCTGTTCGGCGAGGTCGCGCGCGCGCGCTTCCAGTCCCTCGCCGCCTCGCTGGGCGCCAGGACCGAGGTCAGGACCGAAGCGGAGTGACCCGCGCGATCCCGCGCGGCTACAGGTCTATCGGGCCGGTTTCGCCGGTTTCGGGCTCGGCCGGGTCAAGCGGCACCTTGCGGCGCAGGATGATGTCGCCATTGGGCAGCATCTCGGGCGGGTGATACTTGCGGATATCCCCGATCTTGCGCCCCAGTTCGCGCATCGCCGGTTCCATTTCCGCCAGCGCGGATTCGAGATCCTCGCCCATCTCCTTCAGCCGCGGTTCGACCTCGGCCATCAGGCCGCGCAGAATCATCCGGGTGCCGCGCTCGACAAGGCCAAGACCTTCTTCCATCCCGCTCTCGGGTGCGGGATCGGCGGGGGCCGTGCCGTCCTGGGCGAGCGCGGGCTGCGAAAGGACCAGGGCAAGGGCCAGAATGATCGGCAATCTCGTCATGTCCCCAAGATAGGGATTCGCGGGCCGTCTCACAACGGCAGGTCGATCGAAACCGGGAAATGGTCCGACGCCGCCAGCAGCGCGTCGCGCAACTCCGGGGTGGCATAACAAACCGGGTCGTCGAACGGATGCCAGATCCGCCAGCGCGGCCCGAGGCCGGCAAGGTCGGGCGACACCATCACGTAATCCAGCAGCGCCGAAACGTAGCTGCGGGTCCGGTTGTTCCAGAACCGCGCGGTCGCGGGCGTGCCCGCCGTCATGCGCCCGGCCGCCGCCGCGCGGGCATGCGGATCGACGAGCCGCGCACCGGGGGGCGCATCGCTGCCCATCACGATCTCCACACCCGACCGGCCGAACAGCTTTTCATAGACGTCGAGGCCGGGGCCGTCGTTGAGATCGCCCAGCACGATCAGGCTGTCGCCGGCGGCGAGATGTTCCTCCACCCGGCGCCGCAGCCAGATGCACTGCGCCAGTTGCTTGCGGCGGTTCTCGATCGCGATCCGCGAGGCGTGATCGGGCGACTCGGCGCCGATCGGCGCCTTGGATTTCACATGCACCCCGACCATCCGGAACACCCTTCCGCCCGCGCTGGTCGCCGCGATTTCCAGGGGGGGCTTGGAAAACGTGACGGTTTCGGGCGCGATGTCGACATTCAGGTCGATCCGGAACTGGCCGTCGAAACGCGGCGCGTGCGCCTCGTCGCCATGGCCCGGCGCCGGGCCTTTCGGATCGTGATCCGCGCTTATCCTGTCGGGATCGTAGAGCAGGGCGATTTCCTGCTGGGTATGGTTGGAAAACCCGATCAGCGCGCGCCGTGCCCGCAGGCCGCAGGCGCGCGCGAAGGTTTCCAGCATTCCCACCGTATCGCGGCGCCGGTTCGAATCGGGTGCCTCGATCACCATCACCGCATCGGCGTCGAAGGCGGTGAAGACAATGCCCAGCGCCGCCAGCTGGTCGCGCCGGTTGACGCCGTAGCGCGCCGAAGGCTCGTCGTCCTCCAGCATCCGGCCCTTGTCGTCGAACAGGTTGTTGAACCATTCGACATTGTAGGTGGCGATCCGCATGGGCCCCCCTCAGGCCGCGCGCCGGGCGCTGATCTCCTCCCAGGCGCGGTTGATGTCGGCCATCCGGCGTTCGGCCATCCGCACCGCCTCTTCGGGCAGGCCGCGGGCGAGGTGCAGATCGGGATGCGATTCGCGCACCGCCGCCTTCCAGGCCTTGCGGATGTCGGCAAGCGGGGCTTCGCGGTCGACACCGAGCACCGCGTAGGGATCGCGCGGCGCGTCGGGCACCAGCCGCGCCACCAGCGCATCGTAACAACGGTCGCCCAGCCCGAAGATCGCCGCCACCTGCTTCAGGAACTCCGCCTCGCGGTCGTGGAAATCACCATCGGCCAGCGCGATGTGAAACAACCCCTCCAGCAGGTCGACAAGCACCGGATCGCCGGCCTCGAACATCTGCGCGACCTTGCGGGCATAGGCGTCGAACCCCGCCACGTCCTGCCGCGCCAGGTCGAAGATCCGCGCGGCATGGGCGGTGTCGGAGGGCGCGATGGTGAAGATCTGGCGAAACGCCGTCACCTCGTCGCGCGTCACCCGCCCGTCGGCCTTGGCGATCTTCGCGCCCAGCGCGATCACCGCGATGGTGAAGGCGACCGACCGTTCCGGCGGCGTACGCAGCCGGTCGAGGAGGCCGGAAAGCCCCTCGCCCGCCGCCAGCGCGCGCAGCGCCTCGGTGATCCGCGTCCAGACAGACATGGGCGCAGGATAGGCGGCAGGGCCGGAAATGTCAGCGCGGCAGATCGGACGGCGCGAGCATTTTCTGCATCAGCACGAGATCGAGCCAGCGGCCGAACTTGAACCCGACCTCGGGCAGCACCGCGACCTCGCGGTACCCCAGCCCCGCGTGGAAGGCCCGGCCTTGCGGATTGGCGGCGCTGACCCCGGCGAAGATCGAATGCGCGCCGGCGGCCGCGGCATGGTCCTCCACCGCCGCCATCAGTGCCCGGCCCAGTCCCCGCCCGCGGCCTTCGGGCGCCAGCAGCACCGTATGTTCCATCGTGCGGGCATAGCCCGGCCCGGCGCGGAACTGTCCATAGGTGGCGAAACCGACGATCCGGCCCGCCACCTCGGCCACAAAGAAGCCGTGCCCCGCCGCCGCCTTCTCGTCCAGCGTCGCGGCCAGCCCCCCGGCGGTCTTCTCGGCGGTGGTGAAGGTGATCAGCGTGTCGCGGATCACCGGGTTCCAGATCGCTGCGATGGCCGCGCAATCCGCGGCCCGGGCCGGCCGGATCATTCGAGGCGCCGCGGGCCGTGCGGCGTGTCGATCTCGGCCGCCAGCGCCTTGTGCGGCCCCGCGACGAAGGCCACGCGCGGATCGTTCAGCGCCAGCGCCGCCGCGATCTCTGCCGCGCGCGGATGCGTCACCACCAGCCGGCGCAGGCGGCAGCCCGCGTCAGGCAGTCGTTCGGAAGGATGGCCGCCGGCCTGCCACTCGATCAGCGCCGGAAACGTGTCGTCGAACGGCAGACGCCCGGTATCGGGCACCGCCATGCGCCAGCGAAACGGCCCGCGGGCGAGATCGGTCGCCCGCCCGGCCCCCCGCGGCGCGGCGGCCAGCGCGGCGGCCAGATCGTCGGCCCGGCAGATCCAGTGCGTCAGCCGTGGCGGCCCGCTCCGCGCTTCAAGGTCGAACCAGCGCGGCCAGGCGGGCTTCGGCGCAGCCGGATCGGGTGCGATCACCTCCAGATACAGGCCCGGCCCCAGCGACAGCAGCCGGTTGTGGGTGCCCATGTGATCGTGCCGCCCGCCGGGCGCGAGCGTCACGCCCAGCGCCGCCTCGACGGCGGCCACGCCCGCATCGAGCGTGCCGCATGTCACCGCCAGATGATCGAGTTCCATGAACCGAAGCCCCCCGCCCGTCGCGCCGCGGGATCACAGCATGCCGCGCGCCGCCGGACAAGCCGCGCCGGAGGCCGGCCTAACCCTGCCGCGCCGCATCCCCGTCTCCGGCCTCGGGCGCCGGCCGCACGCCGCGCGCCGGCCCGTCGGGCGCGAAGCTGGCCCAATCCACCGCCTCGCCCGGTTTCGGCAGCGCCTCGGGCTTCTCGGACTGGTGCAGATGCACCTTGGCGATGAACAGCGCGGTGATCGGCGCCGACAGGAACAGAAACAGCGTGATCAGCAACTCATGCGCCGAAACCCGCCCCTCCGCCGCCCAGAAATACACCATCGAGGCGATCAGCACGCCGCCGATTCCCAGCGTCGTCGCCTTGGTCGGCGCGTGCAGCCGGGTCATCGGGTCCGGCAGCCGGATCAGCCCGAAGGATCCGACGATCGCGAAGAGCCCGGCCAGAACCAGCAGGGCGGAGATCAGGATTTCCATCCACAGTGCCATGGTGCCCCCTATTCGATCACGTCGCCGCGCAGCAGGAAGCGGCAATAGGCCACGGTCGAGACGAAGCCGACCAGCGCGAACAGCATCGACACCTCGAAATAGATCGCCGATCCCTGCCGGATGCCTAGCAGGATCAGAAGCGCGATGGCGTTGATCACCATCGTGTCGAGCGCGAGGATCCGGTCGCTCGCCGCCGGGCCGGTCAGTACCCGCCACAGGTTCAGCAGCAGACCAAGGCCGAAACAGGCGAAGGCGAAGATCAGCGCGACGGAGATCATGGGCGTGATCATTCGAAAATCTCCTTCAGCCGGCGCTCGTAGCGCTGCTTGATCTCGTCCACCACGGATGCGGGCTCGGGCGCGTGCAGGCAATGCACCAGAAGCGCGTGGCCGTCGTCCGACAGATCGCAGGACACGGTGCCGGGCGTCATCGTGATGGTGCCGGCCAGCACCGTGATCGCCTCGGGCGTCTTCAGGTCCAGCGGCACCCGGACCCAGGCCGGCCTGAGCCGCGCCGCGGGTTTGAACAGCACGATCAGCGCTACCTGGATATTGGCCTTCACGATATCGAGAAGCACGATCAGGACGTAGCCGGCGATCGCGACCGGGTTGCGCAGCGTCGGCATGTCGGGCCAGTAGGCCCGGATCACCTGGGGCAGAAGAAGCCCAAGCAGCAGCGCGAACACGATGGCGTTCAGCGTCACGGTGTTGACCAGCAAGAGCCAGACGACCGCCAGCACCAGCGTCAGCAGCGGATGGGGAAAGAGGCGGCTCAGCATGTCACTGGTCCTCGTCCGGGGTGAGGGTTGCGAGGCCCGCGCCGGCCTCGGGGCCCAGCACCGCCGCGACATAGGCCGCACGGTCGCCCAGCTGCGCGGCGATCGCCCGCATCTGGCCATGTACCGGGCCGGCGAACGCCGTCAGCGCCAGGACCCCGACAAGGGGCAGCGCCAGCGCCGCCATCGCCCAGCCCGATGTCGCGGCGGGATCGGGCCGGTCGACGGGCTCGGCCGGCGCGGCGGCCGGGGTCGCGCCGTCATGCGCCTTCCAGAACAGCACCGATCCGGCCCGCGCGAAACCGACGACGATCACCAGCGAACCAACCAGCACGACCGACCAGACCCAGACCCAGGCGCCGTGGTCGCGCAGCGCGTCCAGCACCATCAGCTTGCCCATGAACCCCGACAGCGGCGGCATCCCCGCCACGGCAATCGCGGCTGCGAAGTAGGCCGAGGCAACAAGCCCGGTGCCGGCCATCGGCGCCCGGGGCACCAGCGCCGAGGTGCCGCGCCGCGCCCGCACCTGGTCGACCACCAGGAACAGCGCCGCGCCCGCCAGCGTGGAGTGGATCAGGTAGTAAAGCGCCGCCGCGATCGCCTCGGGGTCGAAGCCGGCGACCGCGGCGAACAGCGTGCCCATCGAGGCCAGCGCCGAAAACGCCGTGACCCGGCCCAGCGTGCCGCCGGCCAGCACCCCCAGCGCCCCCAGCGCCAGCGTCACCAGCGCGAAGGGCATCAGGATGTCGGCCACCATCGTGCCGGTCCCCGCCGCCTCGGGCGGGAATACCAGCGTGTAGACCCGGATCACCGAATAGGCGCCGACCTTGGTCATGATCGCGAACAGCGCGGCCACCGGCGCCGGCGCCAGCGCATAGGTGTTGGGCATCCAGAAATGCAGCGGCACCAGCCCGCCCTTGAGCAGGAACACCAGCACCAGAAGCGCCGCCGAGACCCGCAGAAGCGCGATGTCGCCCTCCGGCAACTGCCCCACCCGCACCGCCATGTCGGCCATGTTGAGGGTGCCGAAGATGCCGTAGATCGCGCCCAGCGCGAACAGGAACAGCGTCGACCCGGCGAGGTTGACGACGACGTATTGCACCCCGGCGCGCAGCCGCATCCGCCCGCCCGCGTGGATCATCAGGCCGTAGCTGGCGATCAGCAGGATTTCGAAGAAGACGAAGAGGTTGAAGATGTCGCCGGTCAGCATCGCGCCCATCAGGCCCATCAGCTGGAACTGGTAAAGCGCGTGGAAATGCCGGCCGCGCCCGTCCCAGCCCGAGGCGGTGACATAGGCCAACACCATCAGGCCCAGGACCGCGGTCAGAAGCACCATCAGCGCCGCCAGACGGTCGGCGACCAGGACGATGCCGAACGGCGCGGGCCAACTGCCCAGTTCGTAGCTTTCGATCGCGCCGCCCGCGGTTCCGGCCCAGAGCACCAGCGCGAGGAACACCAGCCCAGCGGTGCCGGCAAGGCCGGCCACCCGCTGCAACAGAAGGTCGTGGCGCAGCGTCAACAGCACGAAAGACCCGACGAGCGCGGGCAGGATGATCGGGGCGACGATCCAGTGCGACATCATCATCGCCTCAGCCCGCCCGGTCCGCGGCCGCCGCGCCTTCGCGGGCGTCCGGCTTCTCGATGTCGATCGCGTCCGTTTCGGCGCTGAGGAACGCGCCCAGCGACAGCAGCACCACCACCGCGGTCATGCCGAAGCTGATCACGATCGCCGTCAGCACCAGGGCCTGCGGCAGCGGATCGGTATAGGTGGTCACGTCCTTCATCAGAACCGGCGGCGCGCCGCTGATCAGGCGGCCGGAGGCGAAGATGAAGGTATTCACCGCGTAGGACAGCATCGCGAGCCCCAGCACCACCGGGAAGGTCCGGCGCCGCAGCATCAGGTAGACGCCGACCGCCGTCATCAGGCCGATACCCAGAGAAACCAGCAATTCCATGTCAGTGAGGCTCCTTGCCCGCGCGCCCCGGCGCCTCGGGATCGATATCCATCGGGGTCAGGTTCACCCCCTCGCCGGCGCGCCGGCCGATCCGGCTGAGGCTTGCGAGCGCCAGCATGACCGAACCGACCACGGTCAGGAACACGCCGAGATCGAAGGCGATGGCGCTGGCAAGGTGCACCTTCGACAGCGGCCAGACCGTGACATATTCGTTCGTCGAGGTCAGGAAGTTCCAGCCCAGCAGAAGCGAGGCGACCCCGGTCAGCACCGCGATGGCGACGCCCAGCGCGATCACGCCGTGATAGTCGAAATGCTGGCGCGACTCGCTCCAGGCGAAGCCCGAGGCCATGTATTGCATCAACAGCGCGATGGCCGCGACGAGGCCGGCGATGAAGCCGCCGCCCGGTTCGTTGTGGCCGCGCAGGAAGATGAACACCGCCACCGCCAGCGCGATCGGCAGCGCGATGCGTGTCGCCACGACCATCATCAGCGGATGCCGGTCGCCGGCCTGTGGCATGTCGGGCACCCGGTTGGCCAGCCAGCGCGAGGCCGGGCCGCGCAACAGCCCGTCGACCAGCGCGAAGATCACCAGCGCGGCGATCCCCAGCACGATGATCTCGCCCATCGTGTCGAAACCGCGGAAATCCACGAGGATCACGTTGACGACATTGTTGCCGCCGCCGCCCTCGTAGGAATTGGCGAGGTGATAGTCGGAGATCGCCGGCAGCGCCCGGTCGCGCGACAGGAAGGCCCAGGTCAGCGCCGCCACGCCGATCCCGGCGCCCAGCGCGATCGCCCCGTCCAGAAGCCGCCGCGCCGCGGTCGTTTCCACCGGGGTCGCCTTCGGCAGGTAGTTCAGCGCCAGAAGCAGCAGGATGATCGTCACCACCTCGACCGTCAGCTGCGTCAGCGCGAGGTCGGGGGCCGAGAAATGGACGAAGGCCATCGACACCACCAGCCCGACGATCGAGATCACGACCAGCGCGACGAACCGGCGGCGGTGCAGCGCCACCAGCGCAAGGCTCGCCACCGCGAGGAGGGCGGCGAAGATCACCGGGACCGGCGACAGCGGTGTCGCGATCCGCAGGCCGGGGGTATGTTCGCCACCCGACCAGGCCCAGAATCCGTAGGCCAGCACCGCGGCGGTCATGATCGCGAGGTAGCGCGATACCGCCCCATCATGCAGGCCGTCCGACAGCCCCCGCGCCGCCCGCGCGCAGGCGTCCACCAGCGCGTCGAAGATCGCCTTCGCCTCGGGGCGCGGCGCGGCGTCCCAGGCGCGGGACAGACCGCCGTGCAGCGCCAGCAGGATCGCGCCGCCGACCACCGCGGCGATCGACATGTAAAGCGCCGGCACCAGCCCGTGCCAGAGCTTGAGGTAGACCGTCGGCTCGCCCAGCGTTACCGCCCCGGCGACGACCTTGACGAAGCCGCCGACCGCCGCCTGCGGCACAAGCCCGATCACCACGACGAGGACCGCAAGGAACGCCGGCGGCAGCCACAGGCCGGGGCCGGGATCGTGCGGGGTGTGGGGATAGTCGTCGCGCACCGGGCCAAGAAAGGTGTGGACGAGGTAGCGCAGCGAATAGCCGACCGAGAACAGCGCCCCGAGCGTGGCCAGCACCGCAAAGCCGGTGCCGGTATCCCAGGCCGCCTCCAGCATCATCTCCTTCGACAGGAAGCCGTTGAAGGCCGGGATGCCCGCCATCGACAGCGAGCCGATCGCGGCGATCACGAAGGTCACCGGCATCAGCGCCCGCAGCCCGCCGAGGCGGCGGATGTCGCGGGTATGCGCCTCGTGGTCGACGATCCCGGCGGTCATGAACAGCGCCGCCTTGAAGGTGGCGTGGTTGATGATGTGAAACACCGCCGCGACCGCGCCGAATTCCGTCCCCAGCCCCAGCAGCATGGTGATCAGGCCCAGGTGGCTGACCGTCGAGAACGCCAGCAGCGCCTTCAGATCGTCCTTGAACAGCGCGATGACCGCGCCCAGAACCATCGTGATCAGGCCCGCGCCGCCGACAAGCCAGAACCACGCGTCGGTGCCCGACAGCACCGGCCAGAGCCGCGCCATCAGAAACAGGCCCGCCTTCACCATCGTCGCGGAATGCAGGTAGGCCGAAACCGGCGTCGGCGCGGCCATCGCATGCGGCAGCCAGAAGTGGAACGGGAACTGCGCCGACTTGGTGAAGGCGCCAAGCAGGATCAGGATCAGCGCCGGCAGATAGAGCGGATCGGCGCGGATCGCGTCGCCCTGCGTGAGGATCACGCTCAGGTCGTAGCTGCCGGCGATGTTGCCGAGGATCAGCATCCCGCCGATCATCGCCAGCCCGCCCATGCCGGTCACCGCAAGCGCCATGCGCGCGCCCTGCCGGCCTTCGGGCAGGTGCCGCCAGTAACCGATCAGCAGGAACGACGACAGCGACGTCAGCTCCCAGAAGATAAGCAAAAGCAGCACGTTGTCCGACAGCACGATGCCCACCATCGCGCCCTGGAACAGCAGCAGATAGGTGTAGAACTGCCCCATCGGGTCGGATTTCGCGAGGTAGAACCGCGCATAGGTGATGATCAGCAGCCCGATCCCGAGAATGAGCAGCGAGAACAGCAAGCCCAGCCCGTCCAGCATGAAGGTGGCGTTGAGGCCCAGCGCCGGGATCCATTCGAACCGCGCCGTCACCACCTCGCCCCGCATCACCGCCGGCGCGTGCAGCAGGATGCCCAGAAGCGCCAGCGCGGTCACGCTGCCGGTCACCGTGGCGCAGGCGTTGCGCCCGGCACGGATCATCACGCCGGGCAATAGCGCGCCCAGAAAGGGCAGCGCTGCGATCAGGGCAAGGGACATGCCGTTTCGGTTCCGTCGTTGAAGGCGGCCCGCCGGGGCGCCGGTGTCCTGTGTGCAGCGCAGGGCTGCGCCGGTCCCCTAAAAATTTGTAGGCGGCGGCCGAAGTCAAGGGAAACCGGACCCCGTGGATGTCGGTTTTCGTCGCAGGTGCCGGGACGACGGCAAGGGAACGGGGCGGCGGCGCCGGGAACCCGTCGGTGCCGCCCTACCGCCGCCCGGCGGTTCTGGACGCCGGCCCGGCCCTGGTGTCTTCTGGCGGGATAGCGACGGAGGCGATTCCATGACGGCGGAGCTCGCGGAAATCATCCGGCAGGGGCGCGGGGCGGCGCCCGCCGACCTGGTGCTGAAGGGCGGGCAGGTTCTCGATCTGGTGACCGGCGCGACGATCCCCGGCGACGTGGCGATCTGCGGCGACACCATCGTCGGGATCGGCGCGGAATACGCGGGGCGGCGCGAGATCGACGTGGCCGGGCTGACGCTGGTGCCGGGTTTCATCGACACGCATCTGCACATCGAAAGCTCGCTCGTCACCCCGCAGGAATTCGATCGCTGCGTCTGCCCGCGCGGGATCACCACGGCGATCTGCGACCCGCACGAGATCGCCAACGTCGCCGGCCTCGACGGCATCCGCTATTTCCTTCAGGCCGCGCGGACCACGGTGATGGACATCCGCGTGCAGCTGTCGTCCTGCGTGCCCTCGACCGAGATGGAGACCGCCGGCGCCCGGATCGACGCGGCGGAGCTGGCCGCGCTCAAGGATCATCCGAAGGTGATCGGGCTGGCGGAGTTCATGAACTTTCCCGGCGTTCTGGCCGGCGACGCGGGCTGCCTCGCCAAGCTGGAGGCGTTTCGCGGCCGCCACATCGACGGGCACGCGCCACTCCTGTCGGGGCGCGACCTCAACGCCTATGTCGCCGCCGGCATCCGCACCGAGCACGAGGCGACGCACGCCGCCGAGGCGGTCGAGAAGCTGCAGCGCGGGCTGCGGGTGCTGATCCGCGAAGGCTCCGTCTCGAAGGACATGGCGGCCTTGGCCGAGGTGCTGACCGAGACGACCGCGCCCTACATGGCGCTGTGCACCGATGACAGGAACCCGCTCGACATCGCCGAACACGGGCATATCGATCACATG
Organism: Paracoccaceae bacterium; assembly: GCA_024742695.1. Classification (GTDB taxonomy): domain Bacteria; phylum Pseudomonadota; class Alphaproteobacteria; order Rhodobacterales; family Rhodobacteraceae; genus JANSXY01. Next base: position 58,093 of record JANSXY010000010.1, read on the forward strand.
GTGCGCAGCCTGATCGCGATGGGCCGTCCGGTTCTGGCGGTCTACCGCGCCGCCAGCCTGTCGGCGGCCGAGGCCTTCGGGCTGAAGGACCGCGGGTTGATCGCGCCGGGCCGGCGCGCCGACATCCTCGCCCTGCCCGAGCTTGCGACCGCGCGGCCGGCGCTGGTGATCGCCGGCGGGCAGGTCGTGGAGGCCGCCGCCTTCGCCGCGCGCCCCGCGATCGAGCCGGTCGCGCGGCATTCGGTGAAGGCGCCGCGGGTCGCGGCCGACAGTTTCCGCTGCCCGGGCAACCGGGCGGAAACCCCGGTGATCGGCATCCTGCCGGGCAAGATCATCACCGAACACCGGGTGGAAGAGATCGTGCCGACCGACGGCGACAAGCGCCCCGACATCGCGCGCGACCTGATCCGCATCGCGGTGATCGAACGCCACGGCAAGAACGGCAACATCGCCACCGGCTTCGTCACCGGCTTCGGCCTGAAACGCGGCGCCATCGCCTCGACCGTGTGCCACGATCATCACAACATCGCCGTCGTCGGCGCGGACTACGCCGACATGGCGCTGGCCGCGAACCGGCTGTCCGAGATCGAGGGCGGCTTCGTCGTGGCCGACGCCGGGCGGGTGACGGCGGAACTCGCCCTGCCGGTCGCCGGATTGATGAGCCTCGAGCCCTTCGAGACGGTCGAACACGATCTGCGCGCGCTGCGCGCCGCCGCCCGCGCCCTGGGCGTGACCCTGGAAGAGCCGTTCCTGCAACTGGCCTTCCTTGCCCTGCCGGTGATCCCGCACCTCAAGATCACCGATCGCGGGCTGGTCGATGTCGACCGCTTCGAGATCATCGGGTGACGGCCGGCCCGCGCCCGAGCGCGCCGGGAAACCGAGGCCCGGCGGCTCAGTCCTGGGCGCGGTGATCGTCGGGAAGGACGAGGTCGGGCGTGTAGACCGTGGCCTGCGCCCGGCCATTGCGCTTGGAGGCGTAAAGCGCCAGGTCGGCATCCGACAGCATCCGGTCGGGATTCTGCCGCTCGTAGCACGACGACAGCACGATCCCCGCGCTTCCCGATATCCTGCAGGTCTGGCCCTCGAACACCATCGGCTCCTCGAACCGGGCGATGATCCGGCGGCTCAGCGCCACCAGCCGCTCGGCATCGGACGGGCCGCGCAGGATCAGCACGAACTCGTCGCCGCCGACCCGGGCGACCACGTCGTGGCGGCGGGTTTCTTCGCGCAGGATGCGGGCCACTTCGGTCAGGACATGGTCGCCGGCGGCATGGCCCAGCGTGTCGTTCACAGACTTGAAGTAGTCGAGGTCCAGATGGACCAGGCCGAAACCGGGCCCGTCGCGGTCGACCGCCTCGGCCGCCCGCGTCAGCGCGATCTCCAGCGCCCGGCGGTTGGCCAGACCGGTCAGCGGATCGGTCAGCGCCTGTTCCTCGGCCGCGGCGCGCGCCGCCTGGAGGCGCGTGTTCAGCCCGCTGAGTTCGTCCATCACCGCCGACTTGGCCTCGTGCAGGTACAGAAGTTCCACCGCCAGGTCGGTCACGGCGAAATCGGCATCGGTGAGATCGTGGTCGCGCACCGCGTCGGCCACCGCGAGGCCGAACGACAGGTTGACCAGCATCCCCTGTCCCGGGCCCAGCGGCACGGCAAGGCCGCGAAACGAGGTATGCGGCGGCTCGCGCAGCGTCATGTGCAGCCGCCGCCCGGCGGCCGCGCCCAGTTCGGCCATCGTCGCGATGCCGCGCGGCCGGCTCAGTTCGAAGGTTTCCAGGAACCGGCGGCCGATCAGCGCGCAGTCGCCGCACAGTTTCGTCAGCGTCGGCCCCGCCTCGCGCACGTGGCCGGTGGGCGAGACCCAGACATACATCGGCATCAGCCGGCCCAGCGCCTCGGGCGGCACCGTCGTCAACTGGTCGGTCGTGGTTCCGTCCATCACAGGCCTCCGGCGGCGACCGGCATCGCAAGGGAAAACGCGCGGCCCTCGGTGTAGCGGGCTTCGAGCAGTTCGACCTCGATCGTCTCGCCGCGCGCGGTCTCGCCGACATGGTCGATCAGGGCCAGCGCGCCGTAATCGTCGGCCATCGCCCGCAGCACCCCGGCCAGCACATGGCCGAACCCGGCCACCGTGCCCTGGCAGATCAACGTGAACCGGCCCTGCGAATGCGGGATCACCCGGATCGCGGGCAGGCCGATGTCGGGTACCGCCAGTTGCGCGCGGCCCGGCAATTCCTCCAGCGTGTCGATGAAGTCGTGGTAGTCGACGCCACCGAAGCGCATCAGCCGGCGCAACCGCTCGACCGAGACCAGCCAGATACCGATATCCTCGAACAGCGCGTCGCGGGGCTTGGACAGCTGCCGCGACGCCGCCGAGAGCAGCGATTCGGTGATCGCGTCCGGATAGACCATCATCGCCTCGAAGCCCTCGGGCTCGATCCCCACCTGTTCGGCTACGGAAAGCCAGACCTCGGCCCCGTAGGTGTCGCGCAGGAAACACTGGATCGCGCGGTTCATCAGACCGTGCATACCAAACCCTCTCCGTTTCATCGAAAGGCTAGGGCTACGGTGTTAACAAAGCCCCAAAACCCGCCCGTTCCGGCGCGGCAGGCGGGTGCCCCGTCCTGATGAAATACCGTTTCGCGACCAAGGGTTGCACCGCAGGCTGCCGGCGCAACCGACGGCGCGATCTCAAAAATCGGTCGGGGCGCCGCCCTCGGCCTTGCGGCGTTCGACGAAGGCCTTCAATTCGTCGTGGATGCCCGGGTCGAGCGGCGGCGGTTCGAACTCCGCCATGATCGCCTTGAAGACCCGGTGCGCGCGTTCCGGCGTCCAGACCGCGCCGTCGAGTTGCCAGGCCTCGAAATTGCGCCAGTCCGAAACGAAGGGCGCGTAGAAGGCCGTGGCGTAGCGATCCTGCGTGTGCTGGCAGCCGAAGTAGTGGCCGTCGGGGCCCACCTCCGCCACCGTCTCCACCGCGATGTCCTCGGGTGCGGTGGCCCAGGTCACGGGTTCGAAATAGCGCTGGATCATCTGGATCACCTCGCAATCCATGACGAATTTCTCCGGGCTGGCGATCAGCCCGCCCTCCAGCCAGCCCGCGGCATGGTAGACCATGTTGGTGCCCGACTGGACCGCGGCCCAGAGGCTGTTCGAGGTTTCCCACATCGCCTGGCCATCGGGCACGTTGGCCGCGCAGACGCCGGACGACCGCATCGGCAGCCGGTAGCGGCGCGCGAGTTGCCCGGTCATCTGCGTGGCGCGCATGTATTCGGGCGTGCCGAAGGCCGGCGCGCCGGACTTCATGTCGACGTTCGAGGTGAACGTGCCGATCATCACCGGCGCCCCCGGCGCGGCGTACTGGATCAACGCGATCGCGGCCAGCGCCTCGGCGATCGACAGCGTCACCGCGCCCGACAACGTCACCGGGGCCATCGCGCCGGCCAGGGTGAACGGCGTGACGACCACCACCTGCCCCGCCCGCGCCATCCGCAGCGCACCGTCGATCATCGGGAAATCGTGCTTCAGCGGCGAGACGGAGTTAATGTTGGTGTACATTCGCGGGCTGGCGCGGAACTCCGCCTCGCTCAGCCCGCCGGCGATGCGCACCATCTCCATCGCGTCCTCGACCCGCTCGCGGCCCAACGCGTAGGCATGCACGACCTTGTCGCTCAGCACGAGCTTCTCGTAGATGCAGTCGAGATGCCGGACCGAGGCGTGAACGTCGATCGGTTCCACCGGGTAGCCGCCGGCGAAGTGGATGCAGTTGAAATACTGGGTCAGCTTGATCAGGCTGCGGAAACCCTCCATGAAGCCCGAAACCTTGCCGGTCTCGAGATCCCAGTAGTTCGGCGGCGACGACACGTTGCCGAAAAAGATGTTGCTGCCCTCGAACGGCAGCGCGCGGGCGGGATTGCGCGGCGTGATCGTGAAGCTTTGCGGCGCGCGGGCCACCATCTCGGTGACGAAATCCTCGTCGAGGAAGACCTGGCTGCCCTCGACCCGGCAGCCCGCCTGCCGGAACAGGCCCAGCGCCTCGTCGTTGAGAAACCGGATGCCGATCTCCGCCAGGATGCGCATGGCGCCGCGATGGATCGCCTCCACCCCCTCGGGGCCGAGCGGTTCGGTCGGCCGGTCGGGGTTGACCGGAATGCGCCACGGCATCTGGTCGACGGCCTGCGTGCCCGCCCGCCGCGCATGTCCCGCGCGGCCGCCCGCGCGCTTGCGCCGCCCGTCCTCGGCCATGATCCTCTCCCCTTCGAGATCCGCGTTTCCCGTGCAGGTTCGGCCCACGCGGGTCCGGCGGCGTTGCGCCGGGCGACGCGGAAGCGTCGTTTTTGGACCACCCGGGCGCGACCTGTCCGCGATCAGCCGAGGCCGAGCCAGGCGGGAAGGTGGCCGATGTCGGGCAGGACGGCATCGGCGAGCGGCGCAAGATCGTCGTGCGTGGCAAGGCCGGTCAGCACGGCGACACAGGCCATCCCCGCGGCGCGGCCCGCATGCAGGTCATGCGCGCTGTCGCCGACCATCACGACCTGCCGCGGATCGAGCCGCGCCGCCCGCGCGAACGCCAGAAGCGGACCGGGCGCGGGCTTGGCCCCGTGGCCGGAATCGCTGCCCGCGACGAAGTCGAACAGCGGTTCCACACCCACCGCGGCCAGATGCGACCGCGCCGAGTGTTCGGCATCGTTGGTCGCGACGCCAAGCGCGAGGCCCGCCGCGCGCAGCCGCGACAGCAGCGGCACCAGCGGCACCGCCTCGGTCATCGGCGCATCGGCGGCCAATGCGTTCATCCGCGCCACCAGCGCGAGCGTGCTGGCGCCGGGAAGGTGCGGCAGCAGCACCTCGGCGATTTCCTCGGGCGTATGGGCGATCACCGGACTGGCGGGGTCGAAGACGCCGCTTTCCATGTCGTAGCCGGCGACATCGGCAAGCGTGGCCGCCCGCGCGGCATCGCCGCCGGACAGGTCGAGGAACAGGCCCTGCGCCCAGCTGCCCCAGGTTCCCTGGAAATCGAAAAGGGTTCCGTCCTTGTCGAACAGCACACCGCGAATCTGGGGCATTGCGTTTCCTCCCGCGGCGCAGGATGCGCTGCCGCCCGGCCCGATGCAACGTGCCCCGGCCCCCGATCAACCGGTTGACGCGGCGTTAGGAATCGTTGACGCGCCGGTGCGGACAGGCGCCACGGGCGACCGCGCGGGTCAGGCCCAGTCGGCCAGGTTGGCGCCGGGCAGGGCGGCGCGGGCGCTCAGCGGCGCCTCGTAGGACAGACCGGCGGCATCGCAGAAGGCCACGATCCAGGCATCGTCCATCAGCAGGAAATCGAGCACCGATCCAAGGAAGCCCGGATCGCCGGCACCGGCGCGCAGCGCGTCCCTGTCGGCTCCCGTCGCACCCAGGAACACCGGCAGCAGCTCGTCGTTGCCGGCGATCCACGCCAGCGCCTCCAGCGCCAGGGTTTCGGCATTTTCCCGGTTCATCGCCATCTTCGGAGCCCGTTTCCTCGCTGCCGGAAAGGATTTCTTAACCTTTGCCGAAAAGGATGAACGGCAAGCAAAGACAAGTAAACCGTGCGGAGAGGATCATGGCGGGCAAGATCATGATCGTGGACGACGTGGCAACCAACAGGATCGTCCTGAAGGTAAAGCTTGCCTCGGCGGCCTACGAAACGGTCCAGGCCGCCAACGGGACCGACGCGATCCGGATCGCGCGGCAGGCCCGGCCCGACCTCATCCTGCTCGACGTCCAGCTTCCCGATATCGACGGAATCGAAGTGTGCAAGCGGCTGAAGGCCGATCCCGCCACGCGCACGATCCCGGTGGTGATGATCACCGCGTTCCGCGACCCGGACGCACGGCTGCGCGGATTGCGTGCCGGGGCGGAAGAGTTCATGACCAAGCCGCTGGACGAGCACCTGCTGCTGGCCCGGCTGCGCAGCCTGCTGCGCGCCCGCGAGACCGAGGAGGAGCTGAAGCTGCGCGACACGACCTGGCGCGATCTCGGCTTCGCCGAGGCGACGGGCGCGTTCGACGCGCCGGCCAACATCGTGCTGGTCGGCGGGCGGCGCGAACGCACGCTGATGCTGCGCCGCGATCTGGCCCGAACCTTCGGGCCGCATGTGTCAGCGATGGACCGCGAAGAGGTGATGGCCGGCGCCTCGGGGCTCGGCCCGACCGACCTGTTCGTGATCCCGGCGGACATGGACCGCCCCGGCGACGGCCTGCGGCTGATGTCGGAGCTGCGGGCACGGCCGGCCAGCCGGCATGCCGCGATCTGCATCCTCGTCGGCCCCGACGCGCGGGAAACCGCGGCCGTCGCGCTCGATCTCGGCGCCAACGACCTCTTGGCGATCGATGCGCCGGTGGAAGAGGTCGCGATCCGCCTGCAGACCCAGATCCGCCGCAAGCGGATCGGCGATCGTCTGCGCGCCAGCATGGCCGACGGGTTCCGTCTGGCGCTGATCGACCCGCTCACCGGGCTCTACAACCGCCGTTACGCGCTGCCGCATGTCGCGCGCATCGCTGAACGCGCCCAGCAGACCGGGCGCAGCTTCGCGGTCATGCTGCTCGATCTCGATCGCTTCAAGTCGGTCAACGATACCTGGGGCCATGCCGCCGGCGACGCCGTTCTGGTCGAGGTCGCGCAGCGCCTGAAGGGCAGCCTGCGCAGCGTCGACCTCGTGGCCCGGATCGGCGGCGAGGAGTTCCTCATCGCGCTGCCCGACACCTCGCTGGAGGCCGCGCGCACGACCGCCGAGCGGTTGCGCGGCATCATCGAGGAACGGCCGGTGCGGCTGCCCGGCAGCCTTGGCGAGATCAACGTCACCGCCTCGCTCGGTCTGGCGATGGGCGGCAACGCCGGCGTCGCGGTGGAACAGGTCGTCGATTTCGCCGACCAGGCGCTGCTCGGTTCGAAATCCGACGGACGCAACCTCGTCACCGTGGGCGGCAGCGCCGCGGCCTGAGGCCGCGGGCCGGGTGCCGCGCGTCAGTCGCGCGCGCGCAGCGGCGCGCGGCGGCGGATCGCGGCCTCCAGGTCGTCGGCATAGGCGCGGCGCGCTTCCGGCCCCATGGCATCCAGTTGGTCGAGGATTCGCTCGGCGCCGACCTGCAGCATTCGCGCCGCCCGGTCGCGCTGCCGGCCAAGCGCCCGTTCGACCGCCGCGCGGTCGAAGGGATCGCTGCGCAGCGCGTCGAGGAAGGCGCGGGTGTCGGCCACAACGGCCTGGCGGATCTCGCCCCTGTCGCGCAGGTTGCTGAGCATCTCGCGGCGCAGCGCGCGCTTGGTCTCGGCCGGAAGCGCCTCGTAGACCAGCCCGAGCCCGGCATCGCCGATGACCCGCCGCTCCGGCGCCATCCGGTGATTCAGCCCGGCCCCGGCGATAGCCCCCAGAAGGACAAGGTTCAGGACCAGCGACCCGATCAGGATCGCGCGGGTCCAGCCGCCGGTTCCGGTCCGCGGCGCCGGTGGCGGCGACGCGCCGTCGCCCGGTCGCGGGGTGCCCTCGTCGCTCATGCCTCCGCCTCCAGGTCGAGGATCAGCGAAAACACCCCGTCGGCGCCCAGATCGGCGTCGAGGATTGCCCCGGCGCCCCCCCAAAGCTCGGTCGAGGCGGCGCCCAGCGCGCCGATCCCGGAAAACCCGATCCACAGCCCGGCGACACCGGCGGCCAGCAACCCGCCGGCCCCGCCCCAGCCGCCAAGCACCCCGATCAGCGCCCGCCAGCCCGACGAGCCCGCCGCCGCGGCCCCGGTGTCGCGCCCGGCCGCCGGCCGCGCGGCCTGAACCGCCTCGGCCTCGGCCAGTACCCGCGCCAGAACGTCCGGGCCGGGTTCGGGCGGCCGCGCGCGCGCGGCGGCGAAGAAGGGCTCCAGTACCCGGTCGTCCTCGCGTTCAGTCATCGCCATATCCCAATTCCTCCCGACGTCCCGCCAGCAGCGCGGCCAGCGCCCGCTTGCCACGCGCCGTCAGGCTTTCTACCGCCTCGACCCCGATGCCGAGGATATCGGCAATCTCGGGGTTCGACAGGCCCTCGATATGCCGCAAGACCACCGCCTGTCGCTGGCGTTCCGGCAAGCTCATCAACGCGGCCTCCAGGGCCGCTGCGCGATCGGCCTCGATCAGGGTGCTGACCGGGGCCGGGGCGCCATCGGCGACCTCGCCGGCGGCCTCCAGCCCCACGCCGCGCCGCCGCCGCAGCCGGTCGGTGCACAGGTTCACCGTGACCCGGTAGAGCCAGGTCGACACCCGCGCCACCCCCGGCCGCCAGTCCGGCGCGATCCGCCACAGCCGCAGCATCGCCTCCTGCGCGACATCCTCGGCCTCGGCCGCGTCCCCCAGCATCCGCTGCGCGACGCGCAGCGCCACCGGCGTCAGCCGCAGCGTCAGCGCCCGCGCCGCAGCCGCCTCGCCGGCCGCGAACCGGGCCAGCAAGTCGTCGTCGGAGGTATCGTCGGTCAGGTCGAAGGCCATGGCCATGTCGGCAGCGCTACCGCGAATTCCGGGGCCGGGCAATCGGACGGCGAGCCCGCCCGCCGCCCGACCCGCGCCGCCCGTATCAGTTGTGGCCGCGCATCCAGCGGCCCTCGCCTTGGCCACGGCCCTCGCCCATGCCGCGCAGTTTCGCGAACATGCCGCGCGCCTGCGCGATCTCGTCTTCGGTGATCGCGCCGTCCTCGTCGGCATCGATCGCCGCGAACAGCCGGTGACCCAGCGGAAGATCGGGCAGTTCCGTCACCGCCAGCTTGCCGTCGCCGTCGCTGTCCATGTTCTGGATCTGCCGCTCGGCCCGGATGACGAACCGGTCCTTCATGCCCTGCACCATACGCTCGGCCATCTCCTCCACCGAGATGAAGCCGTCGCCATCGGCATCGAGCGCCGCGATCTCGGCCGCGCGCAGCGCCGCAAGCTCTTCCGCCGTCACCTTGCCATCGCCATCGGCATCGGCCGCGGCGAAATCGAAGCGCGGCTGCATCGCGCCGTCCCCCATGCCCTGCATCCGCTCCATCCGGTCGCCGCCGTGGCGGCCCCAGCCCTTGGCATCGGCGAGCGCGCCGGTCGGAACGGCCAGTGCCGCCGCACCGAGCGCCAGTGCCGAAACGGTCAGGATCGTGAACTTGGTCATCGTCGTTCTCCTTCAGGTAGCGGGGCGTTTGTGCCCGTCGATGTCCATGAAACGGGCGGTGCCCGGATTTCCGTCGCCGGGCGGCGGGATTTTGCGACATCTTTACGCGGCGACGGCAAAAGTGGTTCCGCTGCCCGGCCGCGCCTGCGATAAGCGGACGGTAAGCGGGGCCGGCCCGGAGGCCGGCAAGCGAAGGCGGACCCATGCGCGACGACAGCTACCACGATGACGCCACCGCCCCGGTGGCGGAGGATGACCGGCCGATGGGCCGGGCGATGATGCGCGGCTGGCGCCGCCGCTGTCCCTGCTGCGGCGCCGGGCCGATGCTGCGCGGCTATCTGTCGGTGCGCGAAAGCTGCCCGGTCTGCGGCGAGGCGCTGCACCACCAGCGCGCCGACGACGGGCCGGCCTATCTGACGATCCTGATCGTCGGGCACCTGATGGCGCCGCTGATCCTGGCGGCCTTCATGTCCTGGCGGCCCGATCCGATGATCCTGGCTACCGTTTTCGCGGTCGGCACGGTCGGGTTGTCGCTGTACCTTCTGCCGCGGCTCAAGGGCATGATGGTGGGCATCCAGTGGGCCAAACGGATGCACGGCTTCGGCCGTCCCGACGAGGCCTGAGATGGCCGCGCCCCCGGCCGACATGCCGGTGCGCGACGCGGCGACGCTGATCCTTGCGCGGCCGGGGCCGGAGGGGCCGGAGGTTCTGATGGGCCAGCGCGGCGCGGGCGCGGCCTTCATGCCCGACAAGTTCGTGTTTCCCGGCGGCGCGGTCGATGCCGAGGACGCCGCGATCGCGCTGGCCGCGCCGATCGGCGCGGTCTGCGCGGCACGGCTGGCCGCCGGCGCCGATCCGGCGCTGGCCCATGCCCTGACGGTGGCCGCGGTGCGCGAGTTGTGGGAGGAAACCGGCCTGATCCTCGGCCGCCCCGGCCAATGGGACGGGCCGGTGCCGCCCGACTGGGCCGAATTCGCCGCCACCGGCCACCTGCCCTGCGCGCGTGCCCTGCGCTACGTCTTCCGGGCGATCACCCCGCCGGGCCGGCCGCGCCGGTTCGACGCGCGCTTCTTCCTTGCCGATGCCGCCGCGATTGCCGGCGATTCCGAGGATTTCAGCCGCGCCACCGAGGAACTCAGCCATCTGCACTGGGTGCCCGTCGCGACGGCGCGGCGGCTCAACCTGCCGTTCATCACCGAGGTGGTGCTGGCCGAGGTCGCGGCGCTGATGCAGGGCGCGGACCTGCCCGAAAGCGTGCCGTTCTTCGACAATTCCGGCGCGGTCTCCGCCTTCCGGCGGATCGCCTGACCGGGCTTAGCGCAGTACCAGCACAAGCGCGACGAGGCTGCCGATCACCAACGCGATGCCCAGGCCCTCGCGCGCCCGCAACCGTTCGCGGAACACCACCGCCGACACCAGCAGCGTGAACACGATCTCCACCTGCCCGACGGCGCGGACCACGGCCGCGTTCTGCAAGGAAAAGGCGAGGAACCAGCCGTAGGATCCCGCCACCCCGGTCACGCCCACCGGCAGGGTGCGCCGCCAGGCGGCCAGCACCCGGCCGATCTCGCCCGGCTCGCACAGCCTGAGCCAGGCCGCCATCGCGCCGGTCTGCATCGCGGTCACCGCCGCCAGGGTCACCGCCGCCCGCGCCGCGGCGGCAAGCCCGTCCAGCTCCAGCGTCGCGGCGCGATAGCCGATCGCCGAGAGACCGAAGAGCCCGCCGGCGACGATGCCCAGCACGGTTGCCCGTGCGTCGAACCGCGGTGCGGCCGCCCCGCCGCGCGACAAGAGCACCACGCCGGCGAACCCCGCAAGGATCGCCGCCCAGCCCGCGGGCGGCACCGGTTCGGCCAGCAAGAGCGCCGAGAACACCGCCACCTGCACCGTTTCGGTCTTGGTGAAGGCGATGCCCACGGCGAAGTTCCTCAGTGAGAACAGCGCGACCGTCGCCGCCGTGGCAAGGATCTGGCACAGGCCGCCGAACGCCGCCCAGGCCCAGAACGCCGCCCCCGGCGCGGGCCAGGCGCCGCCGGTCAGCGCCAGCGCGGCCAGCCCCGCCAGCGGCACCGCGAACAGGAACCGCGAAAACGTGGCGCCCGCCGTCGACAGACCCACCTGCCTGAGCTGCTTTTGCAGCATGAAGCGCAGGGTCTGCACGGCCGCTGCCGCCAGCGTCGCGATGATCCAGGCCTCCATGCGCCCCTATCGCACGGCCCGGCGACAGGCGGAAGCCTACTCCGCCGCGTGCCGGATCGGCGGATCGGGCAGCCGGCCCGGCGGCTGCGGCGCATTGCCGGCCTGCCCCATCAGCGGATGCGGCACCGGGTCTTTCGCGCGCAGGAAATGCCGGCGGAACACCTCGCCGTACGAGGCGTAGCGATAGCCTTCGTTCTTGCGCAGGTAGTGCGCCTTGCGCGCGGCGTAGAGCGCGGGCAACCGGTACCACGCCACCGCCGGGTGGCTGTGGTGCACCACGTGAAGGTTGTTGTTGAGAAACAGGAAGGCCAGCGGCCCCCGCCCCTCGACGATCACGGTGCGGCCGCGCGCCTTTTCGTGCGCGCGATGTTCGAGAAAGGTGCGGATCTTCAGGATCGAATGGCCCGCGTAGACCGCGACGAGATAGGCCCAGACCGGCATCTGCGCGACCCAAAGGAACCAGGCCACGACGGGCAGCAGCCCCAGAAGATGCAGCACCCAGGCGGTGCGCACCGCCCGGTCGCCGGCGCGTATCGCGCGCAGATCGCCGCGCCAGAACGCCACCGTGCCCAGCCCGGGCCCGATGGTAAGCCGGCCCAGAAGCGTGTTGTTGGCCCTGAGGACCGCCTGCACCGGTCGCGACAGCCCGGCCCAGACGACCGGATCGAGGTAGTTCGACTCCGGGTCGTCGTAGGGATCGGTGAGGCGTTCGTCGCGGTGGTGTTGCAGATGCGTGTCGCGGAACCGGCGATAGGGGTAGAGCAGGGTGACGGCGGGGAACACCAGCGCCTCGTTCAGCACGGCGCTGCGGAACGGATGGCCGTGCAGCACCTCGTGCTGGATCGACGATAACAGCGTGATCGCCAGCGTCGCGACGACGAGTGACAGAAGCGGCGAGACGGACCAGAGCGCCGTGGTGGCCAGCGCCCAGACGCCGTAGCAGGCGGCAATCAGGAAAAGCGTCGGCCACTCGGGCCGAGGGTCGGGCTGCATCTGTCGGGGGTCCGCGAATGAGGACGTCACGGAACTGTTACGCCCGCCCGCGCCGTTGCGAAGCCTGAATATGATTAACTAAACTCGACAAACGTGATAAAAATCACTTTATGTCACAAAAAATCGACAAACGCGCCCGCGCGCCCCTGTTCCGTGACCGGCTGGCCCGGGCGATGGGCGAGAAGGCCGTCACCCAGGCCGGCCTCGCACGGATGGTGGGCGTCGACCGGTCAACGATCTCGCAGCTGCTGTCGGACGACGGCGCGCGGCTGCCGAACGCGCAGGTGGTGGCCGAATGCGCCGCCGCGCTCGATGTCTCGGCCGACTGGCTGCTGGGGCTGACGGAACGGCCCGAACAGCTGGCCGAGGTGCTGGCCGCGGCGATGACGATGACCGAGGCGCCGCGCGCCCTGATCGACGAGACGATCTTCGGCTGGCACCAGGAGGCGGCGGGCTACAAGATCCGGCACGTGCCGGCGATGCTGCCCGACATGCTCAAGACCCACGCGATGCTGCGCTGGGAATACGAGGCGCATCTGGGCCGGTCGGCCGACCAAGCGATCGGCGCCAGCGAGGATCGGCTGGGTTTCATGCGCTCCAACCGGTCGGACTACGAGATCGCGCTGCCGATCTTCGAGGTGCAGTCCTTCGTGGCGGCGGAGGGCTACTACCGCGGCCTGCCGGCCGGGGTACGGCGCCAGCAGATCGATTGGCTGGTGGCGCTGTGCGAACAGCTCTACCCGACGCTGCGCATCTACCTCTACGACGCGCGGCGGCTTTATTCCTCGCCGGTCACGGTGTTCGGGCCGCTGCTGGCGGTCGTCTACCTCGGCCGGCATTACCTGGTGTTCCGCGATACCGAACGCGTGGCCGGGATCACCGCGCATTTCGACTTCCTCGTGCGCGAGGCCAGCCACGGCGCGCGCGAGTTTCCCGCGCTACTGAAAGACATGGCGCGCGAGATCGGCTGAGCCCGGCGCCCCCCTGCCGGGCGGGCTACCGCCCCTGCCCGATCGCGCGGCCCGCGCCCTCCGGCCAGGGCAGTCCGGCATGGGCGGCGGCGATTGCCGCGATCCGTTCGGCCACCGCGGGCAACGGCTCGCTCGCCCGGCGGGTTTCGAGGTTCACATGGATCAGCGTCTGTTCGCAGGTGGCCGCCACCGCGCCCCCCACCGTCATCTCGAGCCACAGGCGATAGGTCTTGGGCTTGCTTTCCAGAAGCTGCGCGGTGACCCGGATCGCGTCGCCGGCATGCACCTCGCCCAGATGGCGCAGATGGGTTTCGGCGGTGAAGCAGGACATGCCCGCGGCGATGCAGGCGGCATCCACGCCGATGATCTCCATGAACCGGTCGCTCGACTCGCTGAAGGCCTGAAGATAGCGCGCCTCGTTCATGTGGCCGTTGTAGTCGGTCCAGTCCAGCGGCACGGCCCGGTCCATCACCGGGATCGGGCCGGCGATGTCGACGGCAGGTTTCGGCAGCGCCGCGTCGCGCGCGTTCAGCAGCGCGCCCGCGCCCCAGTCCTGCGCCTTCAGCGCGCGCATCATCGCGACGAGGTTGTTGTCGCGAATCCGTTCCAGCTCGCGGATCGTGTGGCGGCCCGATTGCGCGTCGGACTGCCCGGCGATCGTGTCGATCAGGTCTTCGGTCAGGTCCGGCACGTCCATCAGCTTGGTCCAGGGCCAGCTGAGGCAGGGGCCGAACTGGGCGATGAAATGGCGCATCCCGGCCTCGCCCCCGGCGATCCGGTAGGTTTCGAACAGGCCCATCTGCGCCCAGCGCAGGCCGAACCCGTAGCGGATCGCATCGTCGATCTCCTCGGTCGTGGCGACCCCGTCCTTGATCAGCCACAACGCCTCGCGCCAGACCGCTTCGAGGAACCGGTCGGCGATATGCGCGTCGATCTCGGCCCGGACGTGCAGCGGGTGCATCCCGATCTCGGTCAGCACGGCCTTCGCGCGCGTCACCACATCCGGCGGGTTCGCGGCCGAGGGCACGAGCTCGGCCAGCGGCAGCAGGTAGACCGGGTTGAACGGATGGGTGACGAGGATGTTGCCTGGAACCGCCGCGCCCTCCTGCAACTCGGACGGCTTGTAGCCCGAGGTCGAGGAGCCGACGATCACGCCGGGGTTCGCCGCCTGGATCTCGGCATAGACGCGATGCTTGATCTCCAGCCGTTCCGGCACGCTTTCCACCACCCAGTCGGCGCCTGTCACCGCCTCGGCCACGGTGGCGTGGCGGGTCATCGCGCCTTCGGGCGGCAACGCCGCGTCGTGCAGGCCGGGCAACGAGCGGCGGGCGTTGGCCATCACCTCGCCCAGCTTGCGCTCGGCCTCCGGATCGGGGTCGAACACCCGCACGTCCCAGCCCATCAGGCGAAACCGCGCGGCCCAGCCGCCGCCGATGACGCCGCCGCCGATGATCGCCGCAGTTCCGGTCATCTGTCGTCTCCGTGGTTTCCGGCGGGCCCGCGCCCGGCCGATGATTGTGGCGTCAGTCGATGCATTGCGTCAGCCGCGCGCCGGTGTCGGTGAGGATCTCGTTACAGCCGAACAGCGGCGTGACCGGGGCGCAGGTACCCGACCGGGCGAGGCACTGGGTCGAACAGTCGGAGGCCCGCGTGCAGCGCTTGCCGGCATCCGGCGGGGTCGTGAAACAGGTCAGCCCGCCGCTCAGGCCGCCGGGCGCGAACCGGCCTCCGCGCCGCTCGCAGGCCAGCCGCGCGGCCTCGTCCGCGGCCTCGCCCACCGGCGGCAGCGCCGGCTCCTCCGGCCCAAGGCAGGAGGCCAGCGACGCCGCCAGCACGAAAAGCGCCGGGCGGATCATGCCGAACCCGGCGCCCGCTTCGTCAGACCCAGCTTCTCGCGCACCTCGGCCGGGCCGATCACCCGCGCGCCCATCCGCTCGACGATCCCCACGGCGCGTTCGACCAGTTGCGCGTTGGTCGCCAGCACGCCCTTGTCGAGCCACAGGTTGTCTTCCAGCCCGACCCGGACATGCCCGCCCGCCAGCACCGCCGCCGCGGCATAGGCCATCTGGTTGCGCCCCAGCGAGAAGGCCGAGAAGGTCCAGCCGGCGGGGACGTTGTTGACCATCGCCATGAAGGTGTTGAGATCGTCGGGCGCGCCCCAGGGCACGCCCATGCACAGCTGCACCAGCGCCGGATCCTTCAGCACGCCCTGCCGCACCAGTTCCTTCGCGTACCACAGGTGGCCGGTATCGAAGGCCTCGATCTCGGGCTTGACGCCCAGCGCCTCCATCATGCCGCCCATCTCGGTCAGCATGCCGGGCGTGTTGACCATCACGAAATCGGCCTCGGCGAAGTTCATCGAGCCGCAGTCGAGCGTGCAGATTTCCGGCAGGCAGTCGCGGACATGGGCCAGCCGCTCCTCCGCCCCGATCATGTCGGTGCCGTCGGCCGGCGGCAGCGGCCGGTCGGGCCGGCCCAGCACCAGGTCGCCGCCCATCCCGGCGGTCAGGTTCAGCACCACGTCGACATCCGCCGCGCGGATCCGGTCGGTCACCTCGCGGTAGTAGTCGAGCTTGCGCGACGGCTTGCCGGTCTCCGGGTCGCGGACATGGCAATGGACGATGGCCGCCCCGGCCTTCGCCGCCGCGATCGCGCTGTCGGCGATCTGCCGCGGGCTGCGCGGCACATGCGGGCTGCGATCCTGGGTGCCGCCCGAGCCGGTGACGGCGCAGGTGATGAAGACCTCGCGGTTCATGGTCAGCGGCATGGCGTCCTCCCTTGGCCTGTGTGCCGGGAAGGTGCCGCGATTTCGGCCCCGCCGGCAAGCCCCCGCCGCGACACGCGGCGGGCGGATTGCGGCGGCGCAGATCAATACGGCATCGGATGCGCCCGGTGCGCCGCGTCCAGCGCCGCCAGCACGTCCTCCGGCAGCACCATCTCCGCCGCCGGCAGCAGGTGGTCGAGTTGCGCCAGCGTCGTCGCGCCGAAGATCGGCACCACCGGGAACGGCCGCGTCAGCGTCCAGGCGAGCGCCATCCGCGCCGGATCGAGCCCGGCCTCGTGGGCGATCCCGAGATAGGTGGAAACCGCCTCCCACACCCGCGGGCTGATCCGCCCGCCCAGCGCCGGGTTGAGCGTTCGGCGCGATCCCTCGGGGATCACGTCGCCCGCGTATTTCCCGGTCAGCAGGCCGGTGCCGAGCGGCGAGAAGGCCAGCAGCGTGACATCCTCGTTCACCGCCAGTTCGGCGAGGTCGGTATCGTAAAGCCGGCACAACAGCGAATACTCGTTCTGGATCGCCGCCGCGCGCGGGCCGTGCCCGGCCTCGGCCAGCCGCAGCCATTCGGCCATGCCCCAGGCGCTTTCGTTCGACAGGCCGAATTCGGCGATCTTGCCCTCGGCCTTCAGCGCCGCCAGCGTCTCCAGCGCCTCGACCATGTGCGCGCGCGTCGCCGCGCGGTTCTGGCGCGACGGGTCAAAGGCCCAGTTCTGCCGGAAATGGTAGCTGCCGCGATTGGGCCAGTGGAACTGGTAAAGATCGATCCGGTCGGTCCGAAGCCGCGCGAGCGAACCCTCCACCGCGCGGCGCAGGGCGGCGGCGGTGATCGGCTCGCCGCCGCGGGCCTTGCTGCCTTCGCCGGAAATCTTCGTCGCGATGATCCAGTCGTCGCGCCGGCCGGTCCGCGCGATCCAGTCGCCGATGATCTCCTCGGTGCGGCCGATGGTTTCCGCCGAGATCGGGTTGACCGGATACATCTCGGCGGTGTCGAGAAAGTTGATCCCGGCCTCCAGCGCCCGGTCGAGTTGGGCATGCGCCTCGGCCGGGCCGGTCTGGGTGCCGAAGGTCATCGTGCCGAGGCACAGGCGGGAAACGGTAAGGCCGGTGCGGCCGAGGGGCACGCGCTGCATGGATATCCTCCTGTCGGGTTCGGGGCGAGAGTAGCGGGCGGGGCGGCGGGGGCAAGCCGGGGATATTGAGAACATTCAGCGAACACTCTAGCCTTGCCGCATGACGACTCACCCCGCCGCCCCGCTCACGCGCCAGCCGCGCCGCGCGCTGCCCGGCCTCGCCCTCGCGCCGGGGCTGGAGATCGCGCGGGCGCGGGTGCACGAGATCTGCGGCCCGGCGCGGCGCACGCTGGCGCTGATCGCGTCGCGCGACACGGCAGGCCCGGTGATCTGGATCGCACCGGCCTGGGCGGCGGAACGGCTGCATCCCGACGGCGTCGTGCGGCTGATCGAACCGGGGCGGCTGATCTTCGTCCATCCCGCCCGCGCGCCGGATCTGCTGTGGACGATGGAAGAGGCGCTGCGCGCCGGGGCCGCCGCGCTCGTCGTCGCGGAACTGCCGGAACCGCCCGCCCTGACCCCGGTGCGGCGGCTGCACCTGGCCGCCGAAACCGGCGCGGCGGAGGGGCCGGTGGCGCCCACCGGACTGATCCTGACGCCGGGCGCGGGCGGCGCGCCGGGGATCGAGACGCGCTGGCATGCCGCGCCCGCCCATGCCGGGGGCCGCAGCCGCTGGCGGATCGAACGCCGCCGCGCACGGCAGTCACCACCGGCGGCCTTCACCCTGACACTGGCGCCGGGCGGCGGGTTCACGACCGGGCCGGCAGCCGAGCCCGCCGCCGCCCCGGCCTGAGCGCGCCGGCGGTGAAAACACCGCGCCACCGCAAAACCCCGCTTCCCTTGCCCGCGCGCCGGGCCTAAGCCTTCACCATCATGCGGATGCTGATTTCCTTCGCCGCACTCTTCCTGTCGGTCGTGCTGCTGCAGCTCGGCACCGGCGGGGTGGCGCCGCTCGACGCGTTGTCGGGCGTGGCGCTGGGCTTCACCGCGGCCGAGATCGGCCTTCTCGGCTCGGCGCATTTCTTCGGCTTCTTCCTGGGCTGCTGGTGGGCGCCCCGGCTGATGGGCGCGGTCGGCCATTCCCGCGCCTTCGCCGCCTTCACCGCCGCCGGCACCATCGGGATCATGGCGCACATGATGGTGCCCGACCCGATCGCATGGGCGGTGCTGCGGATCCTGCCGGGACTGTGCGTGGCGGGCTGCTACACCGTGATCGAGGCCTGGCTGCAGGCCAAGGTCACGAACGAGACGCGCGGCCGCGCGATGGGCGTCTACCGGGTGGTGGATGTCGGCGGCAACCTCGGCGCGCAGCTGATCATCGCGGTTCTGCCGCCGGCGGCCTATTTCTCGTACACGCTGCTGGCGATCCTGTGCTGCGCGGCGCTTCTGCCGATCACCGTGACCAAGGCGCAGGAGCCCGAAACCGGCACCGCGCCCCGGCTGCGGCCGGGCCTGGCGCTGCGGCTGTCGCCGCTGGGATCGGCGGGCGTGGTCGTCGCCGGCGTCACCGGCGCGGCGTTCCGCATGGTCGGGCCGGTCTACGGGATCGAGGTCGGCCTCGCGCCGGACGCGATCGCGCTGTTCCTCGCGGCCTTCGTCATCGGCGGGGCGGTGGCGCAGTTCCCGGTGGGCTGGCTGGCCGACAAGTACGACCGCCGCAAGGTGCTGATCGCCCTGTCCGTCGCCGCGACGCTGGCCTGCGGGCTGACGGTGCTGGTGTCCGATGCCGGGCCGACGGCGGTGTTCGCCGCGGTCATCGTCTTCGGTTTCACGACGATGCCGATCTATTCCGTCTCCACCGCCCATGCGCACGACTTCGCGACCGCCGAGGAGCGGGTGGAACTGTCGGCGGCGCTGATGTTTCTGTACGCGATCGGGGCGATCGCCTCGCCGGTGATTTCATCCACGCTGATCGCGGCCTACGGGCCCGAGGCGCTTTTCGTGATGATCTCGCTGGCGCATGTGCTGCTGGTGGTCTTCGGCCTGTTGCGGATGCGCGCCCGCCCCGCGCCCGAGGATCGCACCGCCTACGTCTACACGCCGCGCACCTCGTTCACGCTTGGCAAGCTGACGGCCCGGCTGCGCGAACGACGCTAGCGGCAAGGCTCTGGCCCTTGGCCCCGCGCCCGTGTAGGGAAGGCGCCAAAACCGCACCGGGACGATGGCCATGGCACGGATTCTGATCACCTCCGCGATCCCCTACATCAACGGGATCAAGCATCTGGGCAACCTCGTCGGCAGCCAGTTGCCCGCCGACCTGATCGCGCGATACCGCCGCGCCCGCGGCGACGAGGTGATGTTCATCTGCGCCACCGACGAACACGGCACCCCGGCGGAACTGGCCGCCGCGAAGGCCGGCCAGCCGGTGGCCGACTACTGCGCCGAGATGCATGCCGTGCAGAAGGCGCTGTCGGACGGGTTCCGCCTGTCCTTCGACCATTTCGGCCGCTCCTCCTCGGCCCGCAACCGGGCGCTGACCCAGCATTTCGCCGGCAGGCTGGCCGAGAACGGCTTCATCCGCGAGGTCAGCGAACGCCAGGTCTATTCGCCCGCCGACGGCCGGTTCCTGCCCGACCGCTACATCGAGGGCACCTGCCCGAACTGCGGTTACGACAAGGCCCGCGGCGACCAGTGCGAGAATTGCACCAAGCAGCTCGACCCGACCGACCTGATCGAGCCGCGCAGCGCGATTTCCGGCTCCACCGACCTCGAGGTGCGGGAAACCAAGCACCTGTACCTGCGCCAGTCGGCGCTCAGGGACGATCTGGAGGCGTGGATCGAGTCGAAGACCGACTGGCCGGTGCTGACCACCTCGATCGCGAAGAAATGGCTCAACGACGGCGACGGGTTGCAGGACCGCGGCATTACCCGCGACCTCGACTGGGGCGTGCCGGTGAAGAAGGGCGACGAGGACTGGCCGGGGATGGAGGGCAAGGTCTTCTACGTCTGGTTCGACGCGCCGATCGAGTACATCGCGGCCACCGCCGAATGGGCCGACGCCAACGGGCTGGACGAGGCCGCCTGGCGGCGCTGGTGGCGCACCGACGAAGGCGCGGGCGACGTCACTTACATCCAGTTCATGGGCAAGGACAACGTGCCGTTCCACACCCTGAGCTTTCCCGCGACGATCATGGGCTCGCGCGAGCCGTGGAAGCTGGTCGACTACATCAAGTCGTTCAACTACCTCAACTACGACGGCGGCCAGTTTTCCACCTCGCAGGGACGCGGGGTGTTCATGGACCAGGCGCTGTCGATCCTGCCGGCGGATTACTGGCGCTGGTGGCTGCTGAGCCATGCGCCGGAAAACTCCGACAGCGAGTTCACCTGGGAAAACTTCCAGGCCAGCGTGAACAAGGACCTGGCCGACGTTCTGGGCAACTTCGTGAGCCGGGTGACCAAGTTCTGCCGCTCCAAGTTCGGCGAGGAGGTGCCCGCCGGCGGCCGGACCGGCGAGCGCGCCGCGGCGCTGATCGAGGAGTTGATAGACCGCATCCGCGCCTACGAGGGCCACATGGACGCGATGGAGGTCCGCAAGGCGGCCGGCGAGTTGCGCGCGATCTGGGTCGCCGGAAACGAGTACCTGCAATCCGCCGCGCCCTGGTCGGTCGTCAAGGAAGACCCGGAGCGGGCGGCGGCGATGGTGCGGCTGGCGCTGAACCTGATCCGCGTCTACGCGGTCCTGTCGGAACCCTTCATCCCCGATGCCGCCGCCGCGATGCTGGCCGCGCTCGGCACCGATGACAGGTCATGGCCCGAGGACGTGCCCGCCGCGCTGGCCGCGCTGCCGCCGGGCCATGCCTTCGCCACGCCCGACGTGCTGTTTCGCAAGATCGCCGACGAGGAACGCGAAGAGTGGCAGGCGCGCTTCGCCGGGGTGCGGACCTAGGATACGAAACGGGGCGCGCCCTGCGGCACGCCCCGTTCCGTCGAATTCCCGAAAGGCTCAGGCGAGTTCGATGTTCGTCGCGCTTTCGCGGCCGTCGCGGCCCGCCTCGATGTCGAAGGTCACCTTCTGACCGTCGCGCAACTCGCGGATGCCCGCACGTTCCACGGCGGAGATGTGGACGAACACGTCCTTCTTGCCCCCGTCCGGGGCGATGAAGCCGTAACCCTTGGTGGTGTTGAACCATTTCACGCTGCCGGTGGCCATGCGCATGTCTCCTTCAAGTGATACCGCCCGCGGAAGTGCGGCGGTCCGGCGCAGTCAAGACGATCGAAGAACTGCAGCCGTTGAGGGGACAGTGGTCGGTCGAAAGTACGTCGCTCGCGCAATATGGGTGCGCGAGCCCAAAAACGCAAGGATGAACTCGAGCCATCGCGAGTCCGCCGGCCCGCCGCGCCGCGGCCCCGACCGGGCCGGTCACTCCACCGCGTATTCGAACAGGCGCGACTCCGCGCCATCGTCATTGACGATGAACAGGCGGGTGCCGTCCGCCGACAGGGCCACGCCCTCGGCATTGTGAACCTCGCGCCGCCGGTCGCCGTCAAGCCAGACCAGCGGATAGCCGATCGCCCGGCCCGCCGCGGGATCGAACAGGAACACCCGCCGCCCGGTGTCACTGCTGATCCAGAACGCGTCGCGCACAGGGTCGTGGGCGATACCCGAGACATCCAGACGGTCGTCCCCGGTATCGTCGTCCAGGAAACCGAGATCGGCGGACAGGATCATGGCGCTGCGGATCGTCGACAGGTCCGCCGACAGGTCCATCATCAGCCGTGGCGCGTTTTCCTTGAGCACGACGACCCGGTCGGCGCCGGGCACGACCGTGATGCCCTCCAGCCCGTCGGTGTCCTCGCCGGCCGCCCAGAGGCTCGCGATCGCGGCGAAGCCCGCCATCCGCTCCAGTGGGAAGCGCCGCACCTTCGCGCCATCGCCGAGGTCGAGCGTGACCAGCTCGCGCGCCTCCTCGCGCACCATCAGAACCCGTTGGCCGACAGCGTCCAGCGCCACGCCCTCCAGCCCGTCGATCCGCTTGGCCAGCTTCAGGCGATCCGCCAGCCGGCCATCGGGCGCCAGGGTATACAGCGCGTGACTATCGTCGCTCACCGACAGGAACGCGCGCCCATCGGCCAGCAGGGCAAGGCCGGACGGTTCGTCGAACCCGGCCGCCCGGTCGGCGATCGGTACCGATCCCACGAAGCGCAGCACCGGGGCCTCGTCGGCGACGGCGCGGGCGGGCGACAGCGCCGCGGCCGCGACGAGACCGGCGGCGGCGAGGCTATTCCACATGCCAGTCCTCGATCGGCGCGCGCGCGGTGGCCTTGATCCCCGCCAGCCGATCGGCCAGGTCGCTCATCCCGAGGCCGGGGCGGCCGCGCAGCACCAACGACACCACCGGCTTGAACTTCGCCTTGTGCGTGCCGAGCGCGGTGAACCCGTCTTCCCGCAGCGCCTCCGTGAGCCTGTCGACGCAGCGCTGGACATCCTTCTTGTCGCTGAACTTGACCTCGACCTCGAACGTCGGCTGGCGCCCGAAGGCGTAGATCGCCAGCCAGCCGATCAGGGTGGCGAAGAAGGCGATCACCGGTAGGTCCAGCCCCACGGTCAGCCCCAGAAGGGTCATCAGGATCAGCCGCGTCGTGTCGGCGGTCGAGGTCGCATCGGACCGGAAGCGCAGCAGCCCGCCCATGCCGAAGATCACGAAGCCGATGATGTAGCCGTGGTGCAGCACCAGGAACCCCACGGTCATCCCGATCAGCCCGTAAAGGAACAGCGTGCGCGGGCGCTCGTAGTCGGCCCGCGTGCGCCGGTTGGCCAGGTTCACCGGATGCAGGCTGATCGCCAGCGTCAGCACGGCGATCTCGGCAAGCGCGAGGGCGAAATCCAGCATCTCGGTGACGTTGGTGATCTGTGTCCATCCCCGGCCGCGAAGTTCGAGGTTGGGCAGGATCGTGAGGCCGCCGTCCGAGACTTGCGCCGCCGCGGCCGATCCGGCCACGCAGAGGGCCAGTCCCAGCGCCCAGCGGGACCAGGAGGATCGGTGAGGGGCGGTTCGGGCGGGGCGGGTGCGGATGGTCATGGTTTCCTCGGTCGATCTGCGGTCGGTCAAGCCTGTCGCCCCGGCTGGCGCGGCGTCGATCCCGGGCGCGAAGCCCGGCCGGTCAGCGGGCGGCGCGGACATTCGGAAGCTCCGCGCGGTCAAGCCTGACAAGCGCGCCCGCCGCCCCCGCCATGCGCGGCGGCAGCGTCGCAAGGTCGACGGTTTCGCGAAAGCCGGGGCCGTGACGACCGGCAACGGTGATCGTTCCTGCCTCGTCGATCTCCAGCAGCACGAAACCCGGATCGCTCGTCTCCGACGCGCCGACGAGGCGGCGCGGGCCGGAGCCCAGGCAGGCGACCGAGACGAAGGCGGTGCCCCGCGCGGCGCCGGGATAGAAGGCGTGGTGATGCCCGGCCAGGTGCAGATCGACGCCAAGATCGGCGAACAGCGCCGCCAGCGCGGGATCCTGGGTTACCTGGGTTTCGCGGCCCTGGGCGATCGGCCACATCGGCAGGTGGCTGAACACCACGCGCGCCCGCGCCGGGCCGGCCATGACACCGGGCAGCCATCGGGTCTGGCCGGGGTCCAGCCGCCCCACGCGGGTCGCGTCGAGACCGGCGAAGACAACCCCGTCCAGCACGAAGGCGTAGTGAAACGGATAGGCGCGCGCATCGATCCAGTCCACCGCAGGCGGCCGGTCGCGCCATTCCTCGGCGAAGATCCGGCGCTCGGCCTCGAACCCCGGATAGGCCGAGGCATCGTGATTGCCCGGCGTCACCGCCAGCGGGATTCCCGCGGCGGCCAGCGGATCGCTGACCTCGCGGTGAAAGGCGCGCCACATCGCGCGCACCTCCGCCTCGCCCAGCGCCGGGCGGCGCTGGCCGGCCACCATGTCGCCCGCCGAGATCACCAGGTCCGGCCGGAGCGCGATGATCGCCGCCACCGCCTCGGCCACCCGCGGTTGGTACTCGACCGATCCGTAGGATCCGTTCAGGTCCGAAATCACGGCGATCCGCAGGGGCGCCGCCAGCGCGGAGCCGGCGGCGAGGGTCAGCAGGACAAGGACGGCAAGAAGCCTAGCTGCCATCGCAAGGCACGTCTTCGGCACCCGAGTCACCGGTTTCGAGGAAGTGCCTGGGGTTGAGGTCGAAGATCAGGTCGCCGCGTTCGCAACTGGCCCGCAGGATGCCCGCGGCCAGGGCGGTATTCCTGACGATCTGTTCGATCTGCCCGCTCTCCAGGCCAAGGCTGTCCGCCGTCCAGCGGTACACCGGCCCCTGCGCCTGAAGATCGGCGTCGAGCGCGATCAGCCGCCGGTACACACCGCCGTCGAAATGCCGCAGCTTTTCCAGCATCTCGGTGGTCTTGGCGAAATTGGCGTATTGCACGCGGCCGCCGGCGTCGTTGTCGTTGAGGTTGGTGCGGCGCAGCAAGAGCGCATCGGCGGGCACGGTGCCGTCCGCCGGCGCGTGATGCTTGGCCTTCTTGTGCTTCGCCTTGCCGTCCTCGACCCAGTAGTAATAGGGCGTGAAGTCGATGTTGCCGACCCGGTCCTGCTGGCTGAAGATGAAGTCGAGCAGCACGATCTCGGTCAGCTCGCGCATCCAGTAGGCCATCTGCTGGGGCGGCACGTCGTCGCCAAGATCCTTGCGGATCGTGCTGTCCTTGCGGCCTTCGGCCAGCCCCTCGGCGATTGCCTGTTCAAGCGGCAGGGACGAGCGCAGGGCGAGGAAGGCGGGCGTCTGCTGGAAGTCGAGGTTCTGGCCCTTGCCCCAGCCGGACTTGCGGGTGCCGTTGATCTCGGATCCGTAGCGATGGCCGGGGCTGTCCAGCAGCACGCCGTAGATCTGCTTGCGGTCGGCGGTGAACAGCTCGTCCGTGGGCTTGTAGCCTGCGGGGTTTTCGTCGGCCGCGACGAGGTGACGCCAGCCCTCGTGGTTCATTCGCCCGGTATGGCCGGAGATCGCCAGACCCCGGTTCGCCACCTCGTCGAGATGGGCGCGCGAATCCATCGACCGCCAGACCGCGACCGGCACCATCACCGCCATGTCGAAATAGCGCGAGTAGTGGTAGTAGAGCAGCGAGGATTGCGAGAACGTGCCGCTGGTGCCCGACTGGTTCATCGTGACCTTGAACTTCGCAAGATCGTCGGCGGCCAGATCCTTGGCGGACTTGCCCTCCGGGCAGGCGTTGCGCTGGAACCCGGCGCGGTCGTTCGCATAGGGGCCCGACGAGATGTCGTAGACCATCATGCCCGGACTCGTGCTCCAGGTCTTGGGGCACAGCGCGATATCGGCGGCGTAGAAGTCGATCGCGCAATAGGCCTCTTCCTGCTCGGCGTCGTCCTTCGAATAGTCGCCGCCGGGTATCGGCGCGATCCGCACGCAGCGTTCGGCCAGACCGTTGGGGCTGGTGTGCAGCGCCTCTTCCCCGATCACGGCATCCGAGGCGGCGGCAGCCTGCGCGGCCACCAGCGCGACGGCGGCAAGGACACAAAGGTTCTTCATCTTCTCCGGCTCCCGGTCAGTTCGGACAGATCGCGGCCTTCTCGGCCGCCGAAATCGTCAGCGCCGGATCCTTCCTGAACCCGTCGAACTTCTTGTCGATCCAGGCGTCGCAGCCGCCCGAACAGGGCGCGCCGTTCCGCGCCTCGTCCCAGTAGGCCTTCGCCCGCGCCTCGGACCAGTCGCAGAACTGCACCAGCGCCATCGCCGACAGCGCGCCCGAGGAATGCACCCCCCACATGCAATGCACCAGCACCGGGCCCGATCCGGGGGTGGTGACGGCGGCATGGATCGCCTGCATCACCTCTGCCGGGCGCGAACTGCGGGCGGCGCGGTACTCGAGCGTGCCGGCCCCGCACCCGGTCGTGCCGTAGTCGGTGTTCTTGCCGAAATCGGCGTAGAAGGCGCCGGAAAACCCGCTTTCGCACAGGGCGGTGCGCTGCGCGCCGCTCAGGCCGGTGCGGCCCTTGTCGCCGCCCTTGAACCCGGCCCGGTACAAGACCCCCGACAGCACCGGCCGGAAGAACGCCAGCCCGTCTGGCGCCCCGGCGGTGGCGCGTGCCAGCATCTCGTCCGCGCCGGGGCCGCCCGTCCGCGCCGTGAAATCCTCTGCCGCCGCCGTTCCGATTCCGGCCGCAAGCGCGACCGTCGCTGCCAGAAGCCGCATGTCCCGAACCCTCTTCGTCATCGCCCGTTCCCGTCCCGGGTTCACTGTCGCCAAAGCGTCGATCGCGCCGCGCGCACGGCGGCCCGGCCCGGTGCCGCGGTTCCGGGCCGATCGATATGCGCAAGGCGGGCGGGCCGGTTTCCCGGCCAGCCCCGCCGGACCGGCGTCAAAGCCGCCCGTCGCGCAGATTGAACACCGCCCCCGCGCCATCGGTGCCGCAGACCAGATGCCTGTGTCCGGCCGCAAGCTCGATGTAGAAATTGTTCGCTCCTTCCTGGCCGGCCTTGATGACATGCACGTGATGGCCACTGACGTTCAGGCTGGACGCGACCTCGGTGACGCAGCTGTTCACGGCTTCTGTCGGCA
Source organism: Paracoccaceae bacterium (assembly GCA_024742695.1). Lineage (GTDB taxonomy): Bacteria > Pseudomonadota > Alphaproteobacteria > Rhodobacterales > Rhodobacteraceae > JANSXY01. Next base: position 84,741 of record JANSXY010000010.1, read on the forward strand.
CCTTGGTGCCGCCGATGTTGCTGGTCTTGTAGGCAAGGCGGTTGGAGCGTTCCTTCTGGCCCGCGTCGTAGCCCTGGCTGTAGGCCGCGCTGTTGTGGCGCGAATCGTAGGATTCGTTGTGCAGGCCGTCGCGATACCCGCGTTCGAACATCGCCTTGTAGTTGGCATCGGCCTTCGGGGCGTCGTCGCGGTAGTGGTGCTGGTGGTGTGACAGCGCCGCGATGCCGAGAAGGGCCGCGGCGGCAAGGCCGGCCTTCTGTTCCTCGCTCAGTGCGAAGGCGGGCGCGGCAAGGGCCTGCATCGCGATCAGGGCCGCCGCAGCGGTCGCCGTTGTTCTCTTCGGCATGGGACTTCCTCTTTCTGTCGTCGCCGTGAAACGGTGAAGTCAACCGCCCGCGCTCTGCCGCGACCGGATCGCGGGCCTTCACGCCCGTTTCCCGCCGCGTCGGCCGCCGGTGCCGCCGTCCTCCCGCCTGTTCGAGGCACGGCCCTGCCTCGACCGGAGGTCCGGAAACCGTGCGAGTTCAGGCTACTGCCGTGCCCGCGACGGTGGGAGGGCGAAAAAATGCGATCGGCGACGGCCAATCGCCCAGGCTGAGGGTCTGTTCTTCCCGGGCCGACGATCCGTCAAGCGCGCAGCTTCCTGTCGGTCCATCGAAGGACCGCGATGCCTTGGTTGCCAAGACAGGGCGCGCCATGACGGCGATCACCGCCTCTGACCCTACCGTCCTGACGGGTCGATCCCCTCTCACGGTCAACCGGAACACTCTTTCGGCCTTGATCGAAGTCAATTCGGTTTCGCGTCAAAGCTGCGTAGGCTTCATGCCACAGGACAAGATTGAACGCCCACCCGATCCTGCTTTGAACCAAGTCGAGGAGCTCCGAGATGAATGTGATTTCAAGGTTCGTTTTCGCGCTGCTTGTTGCCGCGCCGGTTCAATCCCTTGCCCAGGACGCGACGATCGCCGCCGGCAAGCAAGAGTACATGATGGGCTGCGCCGGTTGCCACGGGGAGTCAGGCAAGGGGGATGGCCCGCTGGCGGACATGTTGGAGATTCACACCCCGGACCTGACAAGGATTACCGAGCGAACGGGCGGCGGCGACTTCCCGTTCTACAACACGCTCAAGCTGATCGACGGTCGGGACGTTCGGGCGCATGGCGGCTCCATGCCGGTCTGGGGCGACCGCTTTCAGATCTCGGCCACCAGCCAGCGAGGAGAGACCGCCGACATGGTGGCGCGCGGGCGCATCCTGTCTCTTGTCGCCTACCTCGGGTCCATACAGCAGTAATGGCCACCGAGCGTCCTGACTACGGGTGACGGCGCCGGACAGGGGCCCGATCCCGCGGTCGGGGCCTGATGTGCCGTCACGCGAACGACCGCTTCAGGAAAGCGCCGTCGTGGTGCCGAGCTGAAGACAGGCTGCAACTCTTGCGCGAGCACGGCCGCCCATGGCGGCGGTCCGGGATATCCGCAAGCCGGTCGCTCACGTTCCAAGCCGCCGGCGGCGGCTCCGGTCGCAGGCGGACGCTCATCAAGGTCGCCGCGATCGACGGCTTCACGCTCTCGGTCGGCGTCGACGTCGATATCGAAGTGCGCGTTCCACGACACCCGGTGCGCGGCGCAGGCGCGGCCCGGCAACAGGGCCGGGCCGTTCCCGTGCCGATGCAGGTCGATGGCAAGGTTGCCGGGTGGACCCTACGCTGCCGCCAGCGATTTCTTCGGATCGAAGAAGGGCCGTTCCGCCACGGTCGCCATGCAGGGGCCGGAGGGCAGCACCACTTCGACCTGCATGCCGATCCGGGCGTGGTCCACCGCGATCATCGCCAGCGCGATGTTGCGCTCCAGCCGGGGCGAATACACCGCCGAGGTGACCTTGCCCACCTCTTGCCCGGCCACGTTGATCGGCCAGAACCTGGTGTTCGGCCCGGTCAGCGGATCGGCATCGATGATCAGGCCAACCTGCTTGCGGGTGATGCCCGTGTCGCGGATGCGCTTCAGCGCGGCCTTGCCGATGAAATCGGCCTCCATGTCCAGGTTCACCAGCCGGTCGAGACCCAGTTCGAACGGGTTGGTGTGGATGTCGGCATCCGCGTGGTAGGACAGCATCCCCCCCTCGATCCGCCGGATCGACGAGGTGTGGCCCGGCTTCAGCCCGTATTCCACGCCGACGGCCATGATGCGTTCCCACAGGGCGTCCCCCATGGACCCGTCGCGCAGGTAGAGCTCATAGCCCAGTTCGCTGGACCAGCCGGTGCGCGAGACGATCAGCGGAATCCCGTCAAGGTCCAGTTCGCGCAGCCAGTAGTATTTCAGATCCATGATCTCGTCGCCGAACAGCGCCTGCATGATCCGGCCCGATTTCGGCCCCTGCAGTTGCAGCGGCGAGACATCGGGTTCGCCGATCCGGACATCCATGCCGGAGTGGACCGCCACGCCCTGCGCCCACAGCAGGACGTCGCTGTCGGCCAGCGAAAGCCAGAAATGGTTTTCCGCCAGCCGCAGCAGGATCGGGTCGTTCAGGATCCCGCCCTCGGCATTGGTGATCAGCACGTATTTGCACTGGCCCACCGCCATCTTCGACAGATCGCGCGGGGTCAGCATCTGCACGAAGCGCGCGGCGTCCAGGCCGGTGATCTCCACCTGCCGCTCCACCGCCACGTCGCACAGGATCGCGTCGTTCACGAGGTTCCAGAAATTCTGTTCCGGATCTCCGAAGTCGCGGGGGATATACATATGATTGTAAACCGAAAACCCCTTCGCCCCCCAGCGCACGGTGGCGTCGAAATAGGGGGATTTCCGGATCTGCGTGCCAAAGCCGAACTCATCTGCGTGCATCGTTTGGGCCCTTGCTGGAACCCGGGCTGGCGACCCCGGGACACGGTGGAAGATGCGCCACGTTTACGCTGTCCCGGGATCCCGATGCGGACCAAAAAACGGCCCCCTTGCGGACCGATCGGGCTGTTCTCGAACGCCATCGCGGGCCGTTCGGTCGCGCGGCGCGATCAGCGGCCCGCAAGCTTGGCGATGTTGGGTTTGGACGACTTCACGATCCGGGTCGCGATATAGGTCATGTAGCGGTCGACACCCGGATCGGTGTCCAGCATGTCCTGCATCAGCGCCTGGAACGCCGACAGGCTGGGGCAAATCACCCGCATGACGTAGTCCATGCCGCCGCCGGTGGCGACGCAGTCGACGATCTCGTCATGGCGGGCGATCCAGGCCTCGAAACGGTCGAAATCGACCTTGCGATGATGCTTGAGAGAGACCGTCACCATCACCTGCGTGAAGTCGCAGATCCGGTCGAGCGCGATCTCGGCATGGTAGCTGCGGATGTATCCGGCGGCCTTCAACCGGTCGAGCCGCGCCCAGCAGGGCGTGGCCGAGATGTTCACGATTTCGGACAGGCGCGTCTTGCTCAGTTGTCCGTGGCTTTGCACGGCGCTGAGGATGCGGATATCCGTGGCATCAAGCCCGAGCTTCTTCAATGACGCTTTGCTTTCTCTGAACGGACGGGGATTTGGCGACGGTCGGGTCGATCGTCGCAAAGCGATACAGTGCGGGCAAGCCTCTCGCCGGGTCGGGTTGCGACACACGCGGCTCCGGAAACGTCACGGGCAATTGCAGTGGGGGCGACCATCCGACCAGGGGGGTGCACCTGCTCTTGATCCGGCCAGCGCAGTCCGACGGCAAATCCAGCGCGGCGAAGCGCGACCTCCCCGCCACGGGTGCGGATGCGAGGCCGCCGCGCCATCAGACCCCGCTCCGCGGGAACCTGTCATCCGTGGCGCCCGTCGCGGATAGCGACACCGGGCCCTGACCGGCGCTCGATGCGACCGGGACGAAGGCCTGGAAGGCCCGCAACCTTGCCGGACTATGTGGTGCCCGCGGCCGGACTCGAACCGGCACGGCCTTCCGGCCTAGGGATTTTAAGTCCCCTGTGTCTACCATTCCACCACGCGGGCACGGTGTGTGACGGGGGCACAATAGGCCCCGGCGCGGCGGGGACAAGCCGGTGACGTTCGGGCAGGCTCGTGGCCGGGGCCGGACCTGTGCTAGGCTCACCCGTGACCATCCAGCCGAGGCCGAGGCACCCATGATCCGCACCCTGTCCCTTCTTGCCGCCCTTGCCGCGATTCCGGCGGCGGCGAACGCCACGACCGTCACCGCCGAGGTGACCTACCGCGAGCGGATCGCCCTGCCCTCTGACGCGCTTCTGGTGGTGGAACTGCGCGATGCCATGGGCCGGATCGTGGCCCGGCAGGCCGTGCCGACCGAGGGGGCGCAGGTGCCGCTGACGATCCGCGTCGAAGCCCCGGACGGGGCCGAAGGCCTTGTCCTGCAGGCCGGCATTCTCGGCCCCGGCGCGCCATGGCTGACCGAGGCGACGCTGGTGCCGGGCGACGGCGGCGCGGCGGATGCCGGCACGCTGATGGCGCGGCGCACCGCGATGGTCGGCCCCTCCCATGCCTGGCGCTGTGGCGAAGACCTGTACTGGCTGGGCTGGACGGAGGAGGGCGCGCGGCTGCGCAGGGGCGGCAGCTGGGTCGATCTGGCGCCCGAACGCACCGCCTCGGGCTTCAAGGTCGCGGCGCCGCAGGATCCGACGACCTTCGCCTGGTCGAAGGGGCGCCGGATGACGATCTCCTGGCACGGCACCGAGGCCGAATGCCTGCCGGCGCTGGCTCCGCTTGCCGCCGGGTTTTCCGCCCGCGGCAACGAACCGGGCTGGCGACTGGACGTTCACGGCGGGCGCTTCGTCTTCGGCCAGCTCGACGGACCGGGGATCGAGGCGATGCTGTCGCAGCCCGAGCGTACCGCCGACGGGCTGCGCTACAGCGCGCCCGAGGCCGGGCTGACCGTGACCCTCGCCGACCGGCTGACGCATGGCACGATGGCCGACCTGCCCTATCCGGTCGCCGTCACGGTCGAAACGCCCGACCGCGTGTTTTCCGGCACCGGCGGCGATCCCGGCGCGCTGATCGAGGGGCTGGACTGGCGTCTGGCCGAAATCGCGGGGCTGGAGCTGCCGGCCGATCTCGACGCATGGCTGAGGTTCGAGGGCCGCGCGGTCTGGGGCCGGGGCGGCTGCAACCGCTTCACCGGCGGGTTCGAACTGGGCGGCGAGCTGTTCACCATCGGCCCGGTCGCGGCGACGATGATGGCCTGCCCCGGCGCGCTGATGGCGGCCGAACGCGGCCTGTTCGCGGCGCTGGAGGCGACCCGAACCTTCGACATCGAGGCGGACGGAACGCTGGTGCTGATCGGCCCGGCCGGACCGGTCGCGCGGCTGGTGCCGTAGCGCGGGCGCTCAGCCCGAAAAGGCATCCTCCTTTACCGCCTCCATCGCGACATAGGTGGAGGTGGAGGCGACATGCGGCAGGGTCGAGATGTGTTCTGCCATCACCCGCCGGTAGTCGGCGATATCGGCGGTCCGCACCTTCAGCAGATAATCGAAACCGCCGGCGATCATGTGGCATTCCTCGACCTCCGGCAGGGCGCGGGCGGCGTGGTTGAAGGCCTGCAACGCCGCCTCGCGGGTATCGGTCAGCCGCACCTCGACGAAGGCGACATGCGCCAGCCCCATCCGGATCGGCGACAGCACCGCGCGGTAGCCCTGGATCACCCCGGCCTCTTCCAGCCGCTTCACCCGCGCCTGCGTGGGTGTCTTCGACAAGCCGACGCGGCGGGCCAGTTCCGCCACCGGCAGGCGGCCGTCGCGCGCCAGTTCGCGCAGGATGGCGGAATCGATCCGGTCCAGGGGCACTGGCGCATTCGGCATGTCTGAACTCCTGAATTTGGTCTGATCGACTACCATTGGCGCTACTATGGGCCATTCGCCTTGCCGTTTCGCGATATCATGGCGCATACCGCAGGAGAACCCCATGTCCGACCCCTGGCACGCGATCGAGACCGGAACCCTGACCCCCGAGGGTCCGCTGCTGGCCGGGCTGATCGCCAGGGCGGCGCTGTCGGACGAGGATCGTGCCGCAATCGGCAAGGCCGGCGCCGATCTGGTCGCCCGGATCCGGGCCGACAGCCGGCCGGGCCTGATGGAGGTGTTCCTCGCCGAATACGGGCTTTCGACCGACGAGGGGATCGCGCTGATGTGCCTGGCCGAGGCGCTTCTGCGGGTGCCCGACGCGGCGACGATGGACGCGCTGATCGAGGACAAGATCGCGCCGTCGGACTGGTCGCGCCACCTGGGCCATTCCGCCTCGCCGCTGGTCAATGCCTCGACCTGGGCGCTGATGCTGACCGGCAAGGTGCTGGAGGATCGGCCGCCCGGCGTTGCCGGTCATCTGCGCGGCGCGATCAAGCGGCTGGGCGAGCCAGTGATCCGCACCGCCGTGGCCCGCGCGATGCGCGAGATGGGCCGCCAGTTCGTTCTGGGCGAGACGATCGGCGCCGCGATGCGCCGCGCCGCGGCCGAGGAGGCGAAGGGATACGGCTATTCCTACGACATGCTGGGCGAGGCGGCGCGCACCATGGCGGATGCCCGCCGCTACGCCGACAGCTACGCGGGCGCGATCGCGGCGATCGCCGCCGCCTGCCGGTCCGGCGACGTGCGCGAAAACCCCGGCATCTCGGTCAAGCTGTCGGCCCTGCACCCGCGCTACGAAGTCGCGCAGGAGGCTCGCGTGATGGCCGAACTGGTGCCGGTGCTGCGCGATCTGGCGCGTCAGGCGGCGCGGGCCGGCATGGGCTTCAACATCGACGCGGAAGAGGCCGACAGGCTGACGCTGTCGCTGAAGGTGATCGAGACGGTGCTGGCCGATCCCGACCTGGCGGGCTGGGACGGGTTCGGGGTGGTGGTGCAGGCCTACGGCCGGCGCGCCGGCCCGGTGCTCGACTGGTTGCACGGCCTGGCGGATCGGCTGGACCGACGGATCATGGTGCGCCTGGTCAAGGGCGCCTACTGGGATACGGAGGTCAAGCGCGCGCAGGTTCTGGGGCTGGAGGATTTCCCGGTCTTCACCCGCAAGGAAGCGACGGATGTCAGCTACATCGCCAATGCCCGCAAGCTTCTGGGCATGACCGACCGGATCTATCCGCAGTTCGCCACCCACAACGCCCATACCGTCGCCGCGATCCTGCACATGGCGCGGGACCATGACAGCTACGAGTTCCAGCGCCTGCACGGGATGGGCGAGCGGCTGCACGACCTTGTCTTGAAGGATCGCGGCACCCGCTGCCGGATCTATGCGCCGGTCGGCGCGCATCGCGACCTCTTGGCCTACCTCGTCCGGCGTTTGCTGGAAAACGGCGCGAATTCCTCCTTCGTGCATCAGATCGTCGATACCGCCGTTCCGCCCGAGGCGGTCGCCGCCTGCCCCTTCGCCGCGGTGGAGGCCACGCTGCCGACGCCCGCGAACCCCCGGCTGCGGACCGGGCCGCACCTGTTCGCGCCGGCGCGCGGCAATGCGCGCGGCTTCGACCTGACCGACGGGCCGACGCTGGCCGCGATCGAGGCCGCGCGCGCGCCCCACGCCAGCGCAAGCTGCGATGCCGCGCCGATGCTGGCCGGCCCCGCCGCGCCTGAACCCGCGCAGCCGGTGAACGATCCCGCCACCGGCGCGCCGGTCGGCACCGTCGCCGCCGCCAGCGCGGCGGATGTGGCGACGGCGCTGTCGGCGGCCCGCCCCTGGGATGCGCCGGCCGGGGAACGCGCCCGCGTGCTGGAGGCCGCCGCGCGGCTCTACGAGGATCATTTCGGCGAGATCTTCGCACTGGTCGCGCGCGAGGCCGGCAAGACCCTGCCCGACGCGCTGGCGGAACTGCGCGAGGCGGTGGATTTCCTGCACTACTATGCCGCCGGGGCGCGCGACCTCGGCCGCCCGCCGCTGGGCCGGGTGGCCTGCATCAGCCCGTGGAACTTTCCGCTGGCGATCTTCACAGGCCAGATCGCCGCCGCGCTGGCCGCGGGCAACGCGGTGCTGGCCAAGCCCGCCGAACAGACGCCGCTGATCGCGGCGCTGGCGACCGGCCTTCTGCACCGCGCCGGGGTGCCGCGCGCGGCGCTGCAACTCCTGCCCGGCGACGGCGCGACGGTGGGCGCGGCGCTGACCTCGGAGGCGCGGATCGACGGCGTGGTGTTCACCGGTTCGACCGAGACCGCCCGCGCGATCCGCGCCGCGATGGCGCGCCATCTCGCCCCCGGCGCGCCGCTGATCGCCGAGACCGGCGGGCTGAACGCGATGATCGTCGATTCCACCGCGCTGCCGGAACAGGCGGTGCGCGACATCCTCGCCTCCGCCTTCCAGTCCGCCGGCCAGCGCTGCTCGGCGCTGCGCTGCCTTTACGTGCAGGAGGATGTGGCGGAGACGGTGCTGGAGATGCTGTTCGGCGCGATGGAGGATCTTGCGCCGGGAGAGCCCTGGCGCCTGTCCACCGATATCGGGCCGGTGATCGACGCCGAGGCGGCGGGCACGATCCGCGCCCATGTCGAGGCGGCGCGCGCCGAGGGCCGTATCCTCAAGGAGATCGCCGCGCCGGTCGGCGGGCATTTCGTGCCGCCCACGGCGATCCGCGTCAACGGCATCGGCGACCTGGGGCGCGAGATCTTCGGCCCGGTGCTGCATGTCGCCACCTTCCGGGCGGACGACCTGCCGCGGGTGATCGCCGATATCAACGCCACCGGCTACGGCCTGACCTTCGGCCTGCACAGCCGGATCGACGACCGCGTGCAGGAGGTGACCGAGGCGCTGCGGGTCGGCAATGTCTATGTCAATCGCAACCAGATCGGTGCGGTGGTGGGCAGCCAGCCGTTCGGCGGCGAGGGGCTTTCGGGCACCGGGCCGAAGGCGGGCGGGCCCGACTACCTGTCGCGGCTGACCGCGCGCGTCCCGGCCCCGGCGGCCGATGACCGGCCCGAAGCCGCCGCGCCGGCGGTCGACGAGGCCGGCGTCGCGCGGGCGCTGGCGGCGGCCGTGCCGCCGGATGCGCCGCTGTCGCGCCATGATCTGCCCGGCCCCACGGGCGAGGCGAACCGCCTGTCGCTGCATCCCCGCGCGCCGCTTCTGTGCCTGGGCCCCGGCCGGGCGCAGGCCGCGGCCCAGGCCGGCGCGGTGCGCGCGCTGGGCGGGGCGGCGGTGGACTGCCCCGGCCCGTTGCCGCCCGGCGCGCTTGCCCGGCTGGCGCCGCTGTCGGGCGCGCTGTGGTGGGGCGACGAGGAAACCGCGCGTCACCTCGCCGGCGACCTCGCCGACCGGCCCGGCCCGATCCTGCCGCTGATCACCGGCCTGCCCGATCGCGCCGATGTGCTGGTGGAACGGCACCTGTGCGTGGATACCACGGCCTCGGGCGGGAACGCGGAATTGCTGGCGGCGGCCGGCGCGGCTTGACGCGGCGGCGCGCAGCGCCCAGCTTCGCTGCATGTTCCCGCTGCGCGACCACAACCCTTCGCAACAGACCCCGGTCGTGACGATCGGGCTGATGGCCGCGAACATCCTCGTGTTCCTCGTCTCGCTGCCCTATTTCGCCGACGAACGCACGCTGATGCAGTTCTTTTCCGACTGGGCGCTGATCCCCGCCGCGGTCAGCCGCGGCGAGGACATGGGCGGGCTTGTCACCTCGATGTTCCTGCATGGCGGCTTCATGCACCTCGCCGGCAACATGCTGTTCCTGTGGATTTTCGGCGACAACCTGGAAGAGGAGATGGGACACGGCGGGTTCTTGGGCTTCTACCTCGCCTCGGGCCTCGCGGCGGCGGTGATCCATGTCGTCGCGGCCCCGAACAGCCCGGTGCCCACCGTCGGCGCCTCGGGCGCGATCGCCGGGGTGATGGGCGGCTACCTGCTGCTGTTCCCCAAGGCGCGCGTGGACGTCCTGTTCATCTTCGGCATCTTCTTCCGGGTGATCCCGGTGCCGGCCTTCCTGATGCTGGGGGTCTGGTTCGCGCTGCAGCTGTTCAACGGCACGCTCGATGACGGGATGTCCGGCGGGGTGGCCTACTGGGCCCATGCCGGGGGGTTCGCCGCCGGCCTCGCGTTCACCGTGCCGATCTGGCTGCGCCGCGGGGCGACCGACTACTGGTCCCGCACCCACGGCACGCCGCCGCATCCCGAAAGCCGCTACAGCCGCTCGCCGGTGCCTCTGGTGCGCCGGCGGCGCTGATCAGGCGACCCGCTCCAGCCGCGGCTGCGGCGTCAGCCCCAGCGCCAGGCAGGTATCGCGCACGATGTCGGGGCGGTTGAGCGTGTAGAAATGCAGGTCTTCGACCCCGCCCTCGATCAGCGCGTCGCACAACTCGGTGCACAGCGCCGTGGCCAGCAGCTCCTCGCGCCCGTCGCGCTCGGCGGCGGCGAAGGCCTCGGCCAGCCAGGCGGGGATCGTGGCGCCGCAGGCCCGCGCCATGCGCACCGTGCCGGCCCAGTTCTGGATCGGCAGGATGCCGGGCACGATCGGCGCGGCGATCCCGGCCCTGTCGCAGGCGTCGCGGAACCGGAAGAAGGTGTCCGCCTCGAAGAAGAACTGGGTGATCGCGGCCGAGGCCCCGGCCTCGATCTTGCGTTTCAGCCAGGCGACATCGGCGGCGGTATCGGCCGCCTCGGGATGCGGTTCGGGATAGGCGCCGACGCGGATGGTGAAGCGGCCATCCGCCGCCAGCGCCTCGACCAGGTCCACCGACGAGGCGAAGCCCGCGGGATGCGGCGCGAACCCGCCCGCGTCGTTCGGCGGGTCGCCGCGCAGCGCCACGATTTCGGTGACGCCCGCCGCGGCATAGCGCCCCGCGATCTCCAGCGTCTCGGCCCGGCTGGCGCCGACGCAGGTGAGATGCGCCGCGACGGTCAGGCCGGTGGCCTTGCCCAGCGTCGTCACCGCCTCGTGCGTCAATTCCCGCGTGGCGCCGCCCGCGCCGTAGGTGACGGAAACGAAACCCGGATCGAACGGCGCGAGCATCTGCACCGTGTCCCACAGCCGGAACGAGGCTTCGAGCGATTTCGGCGGAAAGAATTCGAACGAGACGCGGGGGGCGGGCATGGGCTTCTCCTTGGCTTTCGCTCTTGTGGCACGCCCGTCGACGTGAGACAAACTCATAATTCTCATCATTAACATGAGTCATGCTTGATATGCATCTGGAATTCCGCCACCTGCGTACGATCAAGGCGATCCACGATACCGGCGGGCTGGCCCGGGCGGCGGCAACGCTGAACATCACCCAGTCGGCGCTGTCGCACCAGATCAAGGGGCTGGAGGACCAGGCGGGGGTGGAGCTGTTCGCCCGCCGCACCAAGCCCCTGCGGCTGTCCGCGGCCGGCCTGAAGCTTCTGCGCCTCGCCGAGCGAGTGCTGCCCGAGGTCGCGGCGCTGGAGGAGGAATTCGAGGGGCTGCGGTCGGGCCGGGCCGGGAGGCTGCATATCGCGATCGAATGCCACGCCTGTTTCGACTGGCTGTTTCCGGTGCTCGACCTGTTTCGCCGCGCCTGGCCCGATGTCGATGTCGACATTCGCCCCGGCCTTGCCTTCGGGGCGCTGCCGGCGCTGATGCGCGAGGAGGTCGATCTGGTGGTCTCATCCGACCCCGAAGACCTGCCCGGCGTCGATTTCACGCCGCTGTTCGACTACGCGCCGGTCTTCGTCGCCTCGGCGCAGAACCCGCTGGCCGAAAAACCCTTCGTCACCGCCGAGGATTTCCGCGACCAGGTGCTGATCACCTACCCGGTGGAACGCACCCGGCTGGACATCTTCACCGAACTGCTGACCCCGGCGAAGGTCGAACCCCGCGCAGTGCGCCAGGTGGAACTGACCGCCGTGATCCTGATGCTGGTCGCCGCGAACCGCGGCGTCGCGGTGCTGCCCGACTGGGTGATCCGCGACGTGAAGTACCGCCCGGACTACGTGATCCGCCCGGTGACCGAGGCCGGGCTGACCAAGCGGCTATACGCCGCGACGCGGGCCGAGGACACGGCGCAGCCCTACATGGCGCATGTGCTGCGGCTGGGCCGGACCGAGCCGGTGAAGCTGCAACGGGGATGACCGGCTACTGAACCAGCAGCGCGATGCCACCGCCCGCACCGCCGAGCACGTCGGAAATGTCGACGGAACCGTAATCCGAGGTCTTGTCGCAGCCGCGCACCTCGGCCTCGGCCCCGGCCTCGGCGCGGCCGGCGATCTCGGCCGACGACCCGACGAAGGTCGCGTCCGCACCAAGATCGAAGCTTGAAAGCCCGCCGAACTGGGTGCCGTAGAGCGCGTTGTGATCCCCGGTGTAGATCGCGCCGCGGGCAAAGACGTAGTTCTCGAAATCCGAAACCCCGCCGGGGCAGGCCCCGGCCGGATCGCCGAGGCGAATGTTGAGGTTGTCGTTGTTGCTGTCCCCGAAGGTCACCCGGCCCTCGGCGAACATGCGCGTCGTGAACAGGTAGACGTTGTTGCGCAACTCGATGTCGCCCTCGGCGAACATCGTCACGTCCGTGGCGTTGGTGACCTGGCCGCTGCCCGTGCCCCGGCCGCCGAAGGTGATGTTCTCTTCGGCATGCATCACGATATCGTTGAACACCGAGTTCTGCGCGGCGACCTCGATATCCTCGCCGGCCCAGATCCTCACCCGTGTCGCGGTGACGTTGTTGGCCGGCTGGTTATCGCCGATCGATACGGTGTCGCCCGCGTAGATCGTGACGTCGGTCAGGTCCGCGCCGTTGCCCAGTTCGACATCCCCGCCGGCCCAGAGCGTGACGTTTTCCAGCACCACCTGGTTGCCGATCTCGATATCGCCGTCGGTCTGCAGGATCAGGTTGCGGTAGGTGACGTTGTTGGGCACTTCGATGTCGACGTCGCCGCCGCCGCGTTCCCAGATGTGGTGCGTGAACGGATCGTCCGCGTCGCATTCCCGGCGCTCGCGCCCGGTGCTGCACATGTAGCCGTTGCTGTTCGACGGGGTGTCGTTGCGCCCGTGCTCGATCTCCTCGATCGTTTCATCCGGATGGATGTCTTCGGGATCGTCCGGCGGGGCGGTGACATTGCCAGCCGCCTCGACCACGTCTTCGACCATCCCGGGCAGCACCAGGTCCAGCTCCGCCTCGACCCCGTTGCTGGATCGCGCCGGTTCGGAAATGTCGGACAGGTCGCGGGAAATCACCGACGACGAGTCATCGAAACTGACATCGGCGCTGACGGATACGGAATTGCGGCCGTACAGGCATACCGTCTCGTAGCTGCCCGCGGTGCGCAGCGTCAGCGAGGACACGGAAAAGATACCGGCGTTGCTGCTGCACCCGCCGCCGGCCTCGAACCGCGCGATGGCGCGCGCGGCCAGGCGAAAACCGTCGCCTTCCAGCCCCGCGGCACCGCCGAAGATATAGGGAAGCCGGCTGTTCAGCCCGTCGTCGCGACGGGTCAGCACCCGCACGGCGTTGGCGGGCCGCCCCGCGCCGGGATCGGGCGCCAGCGCGCTGCCCGTGGCCGTGTCCCAATGCACCAGTTCCACCGCAGCTATGTCGAGCGTGCCGGGATAGTTCGCATCCGCCAGCGACTGGGCGGCGGTGCGCGCGGCATCCACGTCGGGCGCGTGGCGCGCCGCGGCGTAGGCGGCGGCATCGGCGGCGATCTGCAGCCGCGTCTGGGTCAGCCGGGCCAGGCCGATATCCATGACGAAGGCGATCAGGGCGAGGAACATCGGCAGGCCGATGGCCAGGAAGACGAGGACGCCGCCATCGTCTTCCCCGATCAGGCGGCGCAACGGCCGGTGGCTAGCTTTGGTGCCCGGCATCAGCCTCGCCCCGCCCAGGAGGGACGCCCGCCCCGATCCTCGTCATCGTCATCATCATCGTCGTCGTCATCGTCATCGTCGTCGTCGTCGTCGTCATCATCGCCGCCGCCGCCGCCGCCGGACACACCGGTTCCGCCCCCGGCGCCGCCGGTCTCCATCGGCATCGTCACCGAGGCGACGAGGTCATCGGGCAGCGGCACAAAGGGCGCGACCATCGCCATCGGGTTCGCCGTGCTGACGGTGACCACGGCATTGCCGGTCTCCACCAGCCCGGCCACCGTGAAGGTCGCCGGCCAGCCCTGCACCCGGCACACGGTCGCCCCGTCGACATCCGTCGCATCGACGCTGCCGATCGCGACGCTGCGCGCGCAGGATCGCGCGGTGTCATACATCGCGTTGTGCATCGACAGCGAGATGCCCCAGCCGATGATCCCGAACAGCAGAAGCAGCAGGATCGGCAGCACGAAGGCGAACTCGACCAGGGCTCCGCCACAATCGTCGCGCCGGAAGCGGATTAGGGCCTTCCTGGGAAACAAATGCTTAATCAATGGCTTACCTGAGGGATAATGGGCAGGCTGAAATTCGGTTCATGGTGATAGCGGGCAAGAGTTGACATCGGGTGTGCGCTTTGGTCTGCCCGGAAGATCAAAGGTATGCCCGGCCGGGCGCCGCCCCTTGCCGCGGCTCTTTCCATCCCCGCCGGGCTGGCGTAGAAGCGCGCCGAACCGCGACCGGAGGGGCGACATGCAGGGCAGTGCCAATCTCAACCTGATGATCAAGGCCGCCCGCCGGGCCGGGCGCAGCCTGGTCAAGGATTTCCGCGAAGTGGAAAACCTTCAGGTCTCGATGAAGGGCGCGGGCGATTTCGTCTCGCGCGCCGACCGCGAGGCCGAACGGATCATCAAGGAAGACCTGCGCGGCGCGCGACCCAGCTATGGCTGGCTGGGCGAGGAAACCGGCGAGGAAAAGGGCGAGGATCCGACCCGGCGCTGGATCGTCGATCCGCTGGACGGCACGACGAACTTCCTGCACGGGCTGCCGCACTGGGCGGTCTCGATCGCGCTGGAGCACAAGGGCGAGATCATCGCCGGGGTGATCTTCGACCCTGCCAAGGACGAGATGTTCGTGGCCGAAAAGGGCCAGGGCGCCTTCATGAACGACACCCGCCTGCGCGTCTCGGGCCGCCGCAACATGATCGAGGCGATCTTCGCCACCGGCGTGCCGTTCGGCGGCCGCAGCACCCTGCCCGCGACGCTGAAGGATCTTGCCCGGCTGATGCCGATGTGCGCCGGGGTGCGCCGCTGGGGCGCGGCCGCGCTCGACCTCGCCTATGTCGCGGCCGGCCGCTACGACGGGTTCTGGGAACGTGGCCTGCACCCGTGGGATATCGCGGCGGGCCTCGTGCTGGTGCGCGAGGCCGGCGGTTTCGTCGCCCCGGTGCGCGACGGCCAGGGAATATTCGACAGCGGCGCGCTGATCGCCGGCAATGCCGAACTGTTCAAGCCGTTCTGTGCCGTCCTGCGCGAGGGCGACTGAAACCGGCCCTTTGATTTTCGAACCTTTTCGGGTTTGAAAAAAGGAAAATTGACAGGTTTTCCTGTGATATTCGTACCGATGGGCCGGGGCCGTGCCCGCCAAGCGCCGCCCTTTCCGCGTCGCGCGGGCCCGGCTAACATGCCCGCAAAACCCAGCGGAGCCGGACCATGACCGAGTATTTCGTCGCCCAGAGCCCTGACCAGATCGCCACGCGCGACGACCTCGTCGGGCAGTCGGGCCATGACTTCATGCGCTCCATCCTCGAAGGCCGGCTGTCCGCGCCACCGATCTCGGGCCTGCTGAACTACCGGTTGCACAGCGTCGAGGAAGGCCGGGTGATCTTTCGCGGCACGCCGGAGTTTTCCCATACCAACCCGGTGGGGTCGGTCCACGGCGGCTGGTACGGCACGCTGCTGGACAGTTGCATGGCCTGCGCGGTGATGACGATGCTGCCCGCCGGGCAGGTCTACACGACGCTCGAATACCGCATCAACATCACCCGCGCCCTGCCCCTGGGGATGGAAATCGAGGCGGAAGGCGTGATCCAGCACATCGGCCGGTCGACCGGGGTGGCGCGGGGCGAGTTGCGCGGCGTCGAGGACGGCAAGCTCTATGCCACCGGATCGACCACCTGCCTGATCATGGCCGGCACCTGACCCGGTGCGGGCGGCGGCCTATGCCGCCCCGCCACCCCCGGCCGCCTGCAACCAGGCCCAGACCCGTTGCGGCGTGAACGGCATCTGCACCTCGCGCACGCCGCGATCCCACAGCGCGTCCAGCACCGCGTTCGACACCGCCGCGATCGCGCCCACCGTGCCGGCCTCGCCGCAGCCCTTCATCCCCAGCACGTTGGCGGTGGAGGGCACCGGTTCGGTGGTGAAGCGGATGAACGGCATGTCGTCGGCGCGTGGCATCGCGTAATCCATGAAGCTGGCCGACAGAAGCTGGCCCTGCGGATCGTGCACCGCGCATTCCGTCACCGCCTGGCCCAGCCCCTGCGCGATCCCGCCATGCACCTGCCCCTCCACCAGCATCGGGTGGATCAGGTTGCCGAAATCGTCGGTGACGGTATAGCGCTCTACCGCCACCGCGCCGGTCTCGGGGTCGACCTCCACCTCGACGGCATGGGCCCCGTTCGGAAACGACCGGCCGGGCAGCGTGGTGCGTTCGTGGTGGCGCAGCAGGTCGGTGCGGCCCGCGGCGCGGGCGGCCTCGGCGGCCTCCATCATCGTCATCACCCGGTTCGAGGCCCCGGCGCGGAACGCCCCGTCCTCGAACTCCACCGCCTCGGGCCCGGCCCCGAGTTCGCCGGCGACGAAGGGGGTGAAGGCGGCGATCATCTTCTTCACCGTGGCCACGGTGGCCGAGTTCTGCACGGTGGCGGAGCGTGACCCGCCGGTGCCGCCGCCCTTCCTGATCCGGTCGCTGTCCCCCTGCACCACGCGGATCGCCTCGAAGGGAATGCCGCTTTGGTCGGCAAGGAACTGGGCGAAGGTGGTTTCGTGCCCCTGCCCGTTCGACTGTGTGCCGACCAGCAGCGAGACGGTGCCATCCTCTTCGAAGATCACCTCGGCCGCTTCCGACGGATCGCCGAGGATCGACTCGATGTAAAAGCATGTGCCCAGCCCGCGCAGCCTTCCGGCCGCCGCCGAGGCCGCCTTGCGCGCCGGATAGCCCGCCAGGTCGGCCTCTTCCGCCAGCCGCGCCGCGACGCGGGGAAAATCGCCCACGTCATAGGTTTCGCCCGAGGCGGTCTTGTAGGGGAATTCGCGGATGTAGCTTTTCGCGCGCAACTCCCACGGGTCCAGCCCGAACTCGCGCGCGGCCTTGTCGATCAGCCGCTCCAGCGTGGTGATCGCCTCGGGCCGGCCGGCACCGCGATAGGCGTCGACCTGGGTGGTGTTGGTGTAGATGCCGCGCGCCAGCACATGCACCGTCTGGATGTCGTAGACCCCGGTCAGCACCCGCGCCGCGACGGACGACTGGATCGCCTGCGCGAAGCTCGAGCAATAGGCGCCGAGGTTCGACAGGATGTTCACCCGGTAGGCGGTGATCCGGTGATCGGCGTCGAAGGCCAGTTCCGCCTCGGCCACCAGGTCGCGCCCGGCATTGTCGGTCAGCATCGCCTCGGTCCGCTCCGACATCCAGCGCACCGGCCGGCCCAGCGCGCGGGCGGCATGGGCGATGGTCAGGTACTCGGGATGCGCGAAGGATTTCATGCCGAACCCGCCGCCGACATCGGGGTTGGTGACGCGCACCGCCTCGTTCGGCAGGCCCATCTGGGCGGCCAGTTCGTCGCGCACGCCCCAAACGCCCTGGCCGTTGAAACAGAAATGCAGCCGCGCGCCATCCCATTCGGCATAGGCGCCGCGCGGTTCCATCGAATTCGCGATGACCCGGTTATGGTCGGTCCTGAGCGTGACGCGATGCGCCGCGGCGGCAAAGGCCGCCTCCGTCGCCGCCGCATCGCCCAGTTCCCAGGTGTAGGCGACGTTGTCGGGGGTTTCGGGATGCAGCGCCGGCCCGCCGGGCGCCAGCGCGACATGCACCGGCAAGTCCTCGTAATCGACCATCACCGCCTCGGCGGCATCCTTCGCCTCGGCCAGGCTGCGCGCCACGACGCAGGCCACCGGCTCGCCGACGAACCGCACCCGGTCGCGGGCCAGCACCGGCCGTTCCGGCGCCGGGGCGTTTTCGCCGCCGGGCTGCCTGACGGTCGCGTAGCGCATCGCGACGGTCAGGCCCGCGGCCTCGAGGTCCGCCAGCGTGTAGATGCCTTCGACGCCGGGCATCGCCCGCGCATCGTCGGCGTCGATCCCGGTGATCGTGGCATGGGCGACCGGCGCGCGCACGAAGACGGCAAAGAGCGCGTCGGCGGGCGCGATATCGTCGACATAGCGGCCGTGGCCGGTCAGGAACCGGATGTCCTCCACCCGCCTGACCGTCTGGCTTTTCCCGAACTCCGACATCGCCGCCTCCGATTTGCCTCGGGGCGGAGCCTAGCCGCCGGGCGGGCGATGTCCAGCCCGCCGGGCCGCGCGGGGTCAGGCGCGCAGCCGCATGGCGGTGGCCAGTTGCAGATCGCCGAACCCGTTGAAGCGGGTGTTGGTGACGGTGGTATAGGCGCCCATCCCGTGCACCAGGATGAAATCGCCCTCGGCCAGGTCGGCGGGCAGCGCGATCTCGCCCGGCAACCGGTCGACACTGTCGCAGGTCGGCCCGAACACGACGCGGCCGACCGGCGCGCAGGCGCGCGGATGACCATCGGGCGCAAGCGCCTCGATCCGGTCCACGGCCCCGATCAGCGGCATCTCGGCCAGCCCGCCATAGACACCGTCGTTCAGGAACACATGGCTGTCGTCGCGGATCGCCTTCACGCGGGCGGCCAGCGAAAACGCTTCGGCCACCATGCCCCGGCCCGGCTCGCAGACCAGCGCCGGGCGCTGCGCGCCGAACGCCTCGGTCGCGACCCGGTCGATCAGGGCGAAGATCGATTCGAGCTGCGGCGCATGGGCCGCCGCGCGATGCGCCGGGAAGCCGCCGCCGACATTGAGCCGCTCGGCGCGCACGCCGGCACGCTCGCAGATCCCGGCCGCGGTGCGGATATACGCGTCCCAGGCCATCGGATCGGTGCACTGGGTGCCGGGATGGAAGGTCAGCGACGGGATGAAGCCCGCGCGCGCCGCCTCGGCCAGAAGATCGGCGGCCAGATCGGGCGTGGCGCCGAACTTCGCGCCGAAATCATAGGCCGCGCCGGTGACCGGCAGCTTGAAGCGCACGGAAATCTCGGTGCCCTCGATCGGCACGAGCGCCGCCAGCTTCGCCAGTTCCGACCGGCTGTCGACCGAATAGGAGCGCACGCCATGCGCCACGGCAACGGCGATCTCGGCCCGCGACCGGACCGGGTTGTTGTAATGCATCGCCGCCCCCGGCGCGATCCGGGCGATCATCTCGATCTCGGCCGGCGAGGCGACGTCGAAGCCGCGGATGCCGGCGGCGACGAGGTTCTCGATCACCATCTCGTCCGGGTTGGCCTTGACCGCGTAGGTCACCAGCCCCGGAAATCCATCCAGGAACCGCCGCGCGGTCGCCTGCAGGACCGAGGGCGCGAAGAACAGCACCGGATGTTCCGGCTGCTGCATCCGCAGGTATTCGGGCGGGTTCGCCCAGATCGTTTTCGTCAGTCCCATCGGCGATTCTCCCTTGCCAACAGAACGCAGCCACCTCTTGCCCCTGCACGGGTCGGGAGACGCTTGCGCGTGCCATCCAACCAGGCCAGGTGCGTATGAGCCGCCCTTTTCCTGAAAACGAGGATGCGGGATATGGGGCACAAATTCACCGATCAAAAGTGTGGATTTGTGGCGCTGTGTCGTTAGAATGACGAAACCATCGGTCAATTCGACAGGATCGGCATGGACGACCTCGATCGCGGCATTCTGGCCCTTCTGGGCGCCGACGCCCGGATGTCCGTCGCGACGCTGGCGCGGCGACTGAAGGTCGCGCGCTCGACGATCCAGGCGCGGCTGGAACGGCTGGAAACCGGCGGGATCATCGCGGGCTACACCGTGAAACTGGGCGAGGCGGCGCGCGAGGGCCGGATCCGCGCCACCGTTCTGCTGACGATCGAACCGCGCGCCCAGGCCGCGGTGCTAGCGCGGCTCCGCGCGATCCCGGAGGTCGAGCGGGTGCACACCACCTCCGGCCGGGTCGACCTGCTGTTGCAGGTCGCCGCGCCATCCACCACCGTGCTCGACGGCGTGCTCGATCGCGTCGGCGACATCGCCGGGGTGAAGAGCAGCGAAAGCCTGATCCACCTGTCCACCAAGCTGGACCGCGCGGTCTAGCACCGGCCCGCCTCCCTTTCCCTTCCCGCGCCCGCGCGCTAAACACCGCCCGACAACGACGGGACGCCAGACCATGCCGATGGAAAAGACCTTCGACGCCGCCACCGCAGAGCCGCGCCTTTTCGAGACCTGGGAGGCGCAGGGCGCCTTCGTCGCCGGGGCCAACGCGAAGCCCGGTGCGGAAACCTTCTGCATCATGATCCCGCCGCCCAACGTCACCGGCAGCCTGCACATGGGCCACGCCTTCAACAACACCCTGCAGGACGTGCTGGTGCGCTGGCACCGCATGCGCGGCCACGATACGCTGTGGCAGCCCGGCACCGACCATGCCGGCATCGCCACCCAGATGGTCGTCGAACGGGCGCTGGCGCAGGCCGGCGAACCGGGCCGCCGCGAGATGGGCCGCGCCGCCTTCGTCGACCGGGTCTGGCAGCAGAAACAGGCCTCGGAAGGCACGATCCTCGGCCAGCTCAAGCGGCTGGGCGCATCCTGCGACTTCTCGCGCACCGCCTTCACGATGGACGAGAATTTCCACGACGCGGTGCTCAAGGTCTTCGTCGACATGTACCGCAAGGGGCTGATCTACCGCGGCAAGCGGCTGGTCAATTGGGATCCGCATTTCGAAACCGCGATCTCCGATCTCGAGGTCGAGAACATCGAGACCGCGGGCCAGATGTGGCATTTCAAGTACCCGCTGGCCGGCGGCGAGACCTATGTCTACGTCGAGCGCGATGCCGACGGCGCCGTGGTGCTGGAAGAAGAGCGCGACTACATCTCGATCGCCACCACCCGGCCAGAGACGATGCTGGGCGACGGCGCGGTGGCCGTGCATCCCGATGACGAACGCTATGCGCCGATCGTCGGCAAGCTTTGCGAGATTCCGGTCGGCCCGCGCGAACACCGCCGGCTGATCCCGATCATCGCCGACGAGTACCCCGATCCGGCCTTCGGTTCGGGCGCGGTGAAGATCACCGGCGCGCATGATTTCAACGACTACGCGGTGGCGAAACGCGGCGGCATCCCCTGCTACCGGCTGATGGACACCAAGGGCCACATGCGGGCCGACGGCGAGGCCTATGCCATCGCCGCCGCCCATGCCCAGGGCATCGCCGAGGGCGCGGCCTTCACCGAGGACGAGGTCGACATGCTCAACCTCGTGCCCGATCACCTGCGCGGCCTCGACCGGTTCGAGGCGCGCCGCCGCGTCGTGGACGAGATCACCGCCGAAGGCCTCGCCGTGATGACCCGCGCCGACGATCCGCGGCTGGGCAAGGCGGCGGTGAAGCCCGGCGACGAGGGCGCCGGGGCCGAGGTTCCGCTGGTCGAGGCGAAGCCGGTCATGCAGCCCTTCGGCGACCGATCGAAGGTCGTGATCGAACCGATGCTGACCGACCAGTGGTTCGTCGATACCGCGAAGATCGTCGGCCCGGCGCTCGACGCGGTGCGCGACGGGCGCACCACGATCCTGCCGGAACAGCACGAGAAGGTGTATTTCCACTGGCTCGAGAACATCGAACCCTGGTGCATCTCGCGTCAGCTGTGGTGGGGCCATCAGATCCCGGTCTGGTACGGGCTGGACCTCGCCGCGCCGCATTTCGCCGATGACGAGGGCGACGGCGCGCTCGACGAGGTCGAGATGCTGCGCCTGCTGGTCGGCGATCTCGTCGGCCGCGGCGAACATGCCGAATGCGCGCATGATTTCGCCGCCGTCAGCGCCCGTTTCGCGGACATGCTGGCCGGCCTTCCGGTGCCGCTGAACCATGCCCGCATCGTCGAGGTCGAGGACCGGCACGCCGCGATCGAGGCCTTCGCGCAATCGCTGGCCGTCTACGAGGTCGGCCAGGATCCCACCGCGCTGGTCTACCCGGTCTGGCGCGATCCCGACGTGCTGGATACCTGGTTCTCCTCCGGCCTGTGGCCGATCGGCACGCTGGGCTGGCCGCACGACACGCCGGAACTGCGCCGCTACTTCCCCACGGATGTGCTGATCACCGGCTTCGACATCATCTTCTTCTGGGTCGCCCGGATGATGATGATGCAGCTTGCCGTGGTCGGCGAGGTGCCGTTCCACACCGTCTATGTCCACGCCCTGGTGCGCGACGAGAAGGGCAAGAAGATGTCCAAGTCGCTGGGCAACGTGCTCGACCCGCTCGACCTGATCGACGATTACGGCGCGGACGCGGTGCGCTTCACCCTGACCGCGATGGCGGCGATGGGCCGCGACCTGAAGCTCTCGAAGGACCGGATCGCGGGCTATCGCAACTTCGGCACGAAACTGTGGAACGCGACCCGCTTCGCCGAGATGAACGGCGTCTTCGACGCGCCGCGCGCCGACGGCATTCCCGCGCCCACCCGCACCGCCAGCCGCTGGATCATCGGCGAGACGGCGCGCACCCGCGAAACCGTCGATGCCGCGCTTTCGGCCTTCCGGTTCAACGACGCGGCCGGGGCGCTTTACGGCTTCGTCTGGGGCAAGGTCTGCGACTGGTACGTGGAATTCGCCAAGCCGCTGCTGGCCGATCCCGAGGCGGCGGCGGAAACCAGGGCGACGATGGCATGGGTTCTGGACCAGTGCTACCTGATGCTGCACCCGATCATGCCCTTCGTGACCGAGGAGCTTTGGGGCCTGACCGCCGAACGCGCCGAGCTTCTGGCGCTGTCGGACTGGCCCGACTATGCCGCCGCCGATCTCGCCGATGCCGAGGCCGACCGCGAGATGTCCTGGGTGATCGGCCTGATCGAGGGGATCCGCTCGGCCCGCGCCCAGGTGCACGTGCCCGTTGGCCTCACCCTGCCGCTGGTCGCCACCTCGTGGGACGCCCGCGCCCGCGCCGCCTTCGACCGCAACGCCGCGCTGATCTGCCGGCTCGCCCGCGTCGAGGCGCCGGTGGAAGGCCCGGCGCCGAAGGGCGCGATCAGCGTGGCCGCCGAGGGCGCGGCCTTCGCCCTGCCGCTGGAGGGCGCGATCGACATCGCCGAGGAACGCGCGCGGCTGACCAAGGCGCTGGAAAAGCTCGACAAGGAACTGGCAGGGCTGCGCGGCCGCCTGGCGAACCCGAAATTCGTCGAAAGCGCCCCGCCCGAAGTGGTCGAGGACAGCCGCGAGGCGCTCGCCCAGGGCGAGGAGGAGGCCGGCAAGGTCCGCGCCGCGCTCGACCGGCTGGCGGAACTGGGCTGACGGGCCTGATTTTGGTCGGGAAGTATCCTGGGGGGCGGCCGCCGAAGGCGGCCGGGGGGCAAAGCCCCCCGCCGCCGCCCGCTGCCCCGCGCCGGTGCTGGACAAGCCCCCCCGCTTCGGGCCAGATCGCGCCATGACAGGACCGCGCTACACCGATCTCGCAGCCTCGCTGCCCGCTACCGTGCCCTTCGTCGGCCCCGAGGCGCAGGAACGCCGCATCGGCCGGCCGTTCCGGGCCCGGCTGGGGGCCAACGAATCCGGCTTCGGCCCCTCGCCGAAGGCGATCGCCGCGATGCAGGCGGCCGCGGCCGAGGCCTGGATGTACGGCGACCCGGAAAACCATGACCTGAAGGCGGCGCTGGCCGCCCATCACGGCATCGCGCCGGAAAACATCGTCGTCGGCGAGGGGATCGACGGGCTTCTGGGCTACCTCGTGCGGCTGCTCGTCGGCCCCGGCGACCCGGTGGTGACCTCGGATGGCGCCTATCCGACCTTCAACTACCATGTCGCGGGCTTCGGCGGCGTCCTGCACAAGGTGCCCTATCGCGGCGACGCGGAAGACCCGGAGGCGCTGGTCGCGAAAGCGGTCCGGACCGGCGCGAAACTGGTCTATCTCGCCAATCCCGACAACCCGATGGGATCGTGGCACGGCGCGGCGACGATTGCCGCGATGATCGACGCGTTGCCGGAGGGCACGGTTCTGGCCCTCGACGAGGCCTATGTCGACCTCGCGCCCGAGGGGACCGCGCCGGCGGTCGCGCCGGATGATCCCCGCGTGATCCGGTTTCGGACCTTTTCCAAGGCGCATGGCCTCGCCGGGGCGCGGGTGGGTTATGCGCTGGCCGCGCCCGATCTGATCCGCGCCTTCGACAAGGTGCGCAACCATTTCGGCATGTGCCGGATCAGCCAGGCCGGGGCGCTGGCGGCGCTTGCCGATGCCGCGTGGTTCGCCGATGTCCGCGCCGAGGTCGCCGCCGCGCGCGACCGGATCGCCGCCATCGCGGCCGAGAACGGCCTTGCCGCGCTGCCCTCGGCCACCAATTTCGTCGCGATCGACTGTGGCGCGAACGGCGATTTCGCGCGCCGGGTGCTGGCGGAACTGGTCGCGCGCGGGATCTTCGTGCGCATGCCCTTCGTCGCGCCGCAGGATCGCTGCATCCGCGTCAGCTGCGGCCCGGCCGCGGCGCTCGACGCCTTCGCCGAGGCCCTGCCCGAGGCGCTGGCCGCCGCCCGCGCGGGCGGCTGAGCGGACTTCACCGCGAGTTGACTTGCGCGGCGGCCGGAGAGCGGTTCAATCGCCGCACCGTCCCGTCCCAGAGGATCCCATGAACCGCAGACAGTTGCTCGCCGCCGGTGTCGCCCTGCCCGCGGCGGCCGCGGCCGGCCATGCCCAGACCGCCGATCATTCCGGCCATGCCGGCCATGCGATGCCGGCGCCCGACACCCCGGCCACCCGCGCCTTCGTCGAGGCGAACGCCCGGATGCATGCCGGCATGGCGATCCCGTTCACCGGCGACGCCGATATCGATTTCGTCGCGGGCATGATCCCGCACCACCAGGGCGCGGTCGACATGGCGCGGATCGTCATCGAACACGGGGCCGACCCGGAGGTTCGGGCCTTTGCCGAGGCAATCCTCGCCGCGCAGGAGGCAGAGATCGCGTGGATGCGGGACTGGCTGGACAGGCGCGGCGCCTGACCCGCGTCAGGCCGCCGCCACCACCGCCGCGGCGGCCGCCGCCCCGCCCGGCCCGTGCGGGATGTCCAGCGCGACCATCCCGGCCTCCATCGTCGCCAGCGTGCCGAGGACGGAATGGGCGTTGACATGGCCCATATGCGCCACCCTGAGCCAGGCGTGGTACTCGGGCTCCGCCGGCAGCGCCATACCCAGCCCGATGCCCAGCGTCAGGCCGGCCTCGCGTTCGCACCACTCCCGCAGCCGCGTCGCGGCCCCCTCGGGCCCGCCGATCCGCGCCGAGGTGACGGAATGGCCGCGCGCGGCCGCGTCGGCGATGTTGAGCCGGACGCCGCTGTCGCCCCGGCCCCAGGCCTCGAAAGCGGCCCAGACCGCGCGGGCGAGCGTGGCGTGCCGCGCCCAGACATGCGGCAGCCCCTCCTCGTCCAGCAGCATCGTCAGCGCCTCGCGCAGCCCGTAGATGTGATGCGTGGGCGCGGTGCCGCAGAACTGCTGCCAGTATTCCTCGGCGAAGGCGCGCGGCGCCCAGTCCCAGTAGGGGGTTTTCAGATCGGCGTGGCGCGACACGTCCAGCGCCTTGTCGGAAAACCACAAGAGCCCCAGCCCCGGCGGCGTCATCAGCCCCTTCTGGCTGGCCGCCACGGTGACATCGACGCCCCAGTCGTCCATCCGGAACGCGTCACAGGCCAGCGAGGCGATGCAGTCGACCGCCAGCAGCGCCGGGTGACCGGCATCGTCGATCGCGGCACGGATCGCGGCGATGTCGTTCTTCGCCGTCGAGGAGGTATCGACCTGCGTGACCAGCACCGCGCGGATCTCCCGCGCCCGGTCGGCGGCCAGCGTTTCGGCAATTCGGGCGGGATCGGCGGCGGCGGAGCGGCCGAAGTCCAGCAGATCGACCGTCACACCCATCCGCCGCGCGCTTTCGGCCCAGCCATGGCCGAAGCGCCCGGTCGCCGCCACCAGCGCCCGGTCGCCGCGCGAGAACATGTTGGCATTCGCGGCCTCCCAGGCGGCATGGCCGTTGCCGATGTAGATCGCCGCATGGGCCGAGGTCAGCGCCACCCGGCGCAGGTCGGGGTACAGGCTGGCCGTGACCTCGTGCAACTCGCCGGCATAGATGTTCGGCGCGGCGCGGTGCATCGCGTTGAGCACCCGGTCGGGCATCACAGAAGGCCCGGGAATCGCCAGGTAACTCCGCCCCTGTGCCAGACTCATCCGCGCCTCCCGACCTTGCCCGAGGCCCGATGGGTAGTCCCGCCCCCGCGCAAGGTCAACGGCTTGCCTTGCCAGCCCGGCGATAAGCGGCTAGACGGCCCGCCGCGGGGGACAAAAGGGGCGATGCTGGAGAGGTTGAACACCGCGCTGAGGCGCTTCGAGGCGCGGCTGCGCGACCGCTACGGCAGCGACATCTCGACGCCGGCGGCGCGGCGCGCGGCGTGGTGGCATTTCCAGCTGATCGATCATGCCTTCCTGCGGGTGTTCTGGACCAATCTCGACACCGTGGCCGAAGGCGTCTACCGCTCCAACCAGCCCTCGCCCGCGCGGCTGGAACGCTACCGTGACATGGGCATCCGCACGGTGATCAACCTGCGCGGCGCGGCGCGGTCCTCGCCGATCCTGTTCGAGGCCGAGGCCTGCGCGCGCCTGGGGCTCCGGTTCGTGTCGGTCGAGGGGTTTTCGGCCCGCCGGCTGCCGGAGCTTGCCGCGATCCGGGCGCTGGAGGCGCTGTTTCGCAGCCTGCCGCGGCCCTTCGTGATGCATTGCAAGTCCGGGTCCGACCGGGCCGGGCTTGCCTCGGCGCTCTACCTGCTGTTGATCGAAGGCCGCCCGGCGGCCGAGGCGGCACGCCAGCTGCACTGGCGCTACATTCATCTCAAGCGCACCGACACCGGCGTGCTGGACCACATGCTCCGGGTCTATGCGCGCGAGGGCGAGGCGCGCGGCATCGCCTTCACCGACTGGCTGGAGACGGGCTATGACCCCGCCGCGATCACCCGATCCTTCGAGGACTGGCGCCTTGGCCGGGCCCCGCGCGAGGGCTAGCCACTGGCGTCACTGCACGGCGCGCCTATATTCGGCCTCATGGCGCAACGGGGGACGAAGATGCAGCGCGAAGAGGCGGCCGACCGCAGCGTGATCCGGGTCAGCGGGCCGGAGCGGGCGCAGTTCCTGCAAGGACTGGTCACCAACGACGTCGGGCGGTTGTCCAGCGGGCCGGTCTATGCCGCGATTCTCACCCCCCAGGGCAAGTACCTTGCCGATTTCATCCTGGTGGCAGAGCCCGAGGCGATCCTGATCGACGTGAAGGCGGAAATGGCCGGGCCGCTGCTGCGCCGCCTGGGCCTGTACCGGCTGCGCGCGAAGGTCGACATCGCGGCGACGGACCTGCACGTGCATCGCGGCCTCGGCCCCGCACCCCAGGGCGCCTGGCCCGATCCGCGGCACCCGGCGCTGGGATGGCGGGCCATCCGGGCGGAGGCCGGCGGGCCGCCCGCGATCGACTGGGACGCGATCCGTGTCGCACACGCGATCCCCGAAAGCGGCGTGGAACTCGTGCCCGACGACAGCTTCATCCTCGAGATGGGGTTCGAGCGGCTGAACGGTGTCGATTTCCGCAAGGGCTGCTACGTCGGGCAGGAGGTCACCGCGCGGATGAAACACAAGACCGAACTGCGCAAGGGGCTGGCGCGGGTCAGCATCGGTGCGCAGGTTCCGGTCGGCACCCCGGTGATGGCCGGGGACCGTCCGGCCGGTGCCGTCCTTACCCAGGCGGGCGGCGAGGCGCTGGCCTACCTGCGCCTCGACCGGGCCGGCGGCGAGATGACGGCCGGGGAAGCCCGGCTGCGGCTGCTGGAGACGGCCGGCGGCTGACCGCGCCGCAAAAGCGTTAACGCAAGGTTGATCGAATCCCCACAACCCCTATATATGCGGTCTGACCGGGTGAGGCTTCGACGAGATACGGTATCCGCAAAGACAAGCTATGCACATGACGCATAGCAGCTATTACAAACGGACGATACCGAATCCCGCCGGAAAGGCCATATTCGCCCCACGCCACCAAATGCAAGAGCAATAAGAAAAGGACGCGACATGCGCGACTTCGTCGACGGCACGGCTTTCAACT
The DNA here is from genome assembly GCA_024742695.1 of Paracoccaceae bacterium. Lineage (GTDB taxonomy): Bacteria > Pseudomonadota > Alphaproteobacteria > Rhodobacterales > Rhodobacteraceae > JANSXY01. Next base: position 112,830 of record JANSXY010000010.1, read on the forward strand.
ACGAACAGGGACAGCGGGCGCGGAAACTCTTCGCGGCCGTGGTGCTTGCTGCGCTCGATGACGCCATTGCCGACGACAAGAAGTATGGCAACGGTCCCGAGCAGATCGCGCGCTGGGCGCGGTCTCGCGACGGGCGCGAGGTTCTGTCCTGCGCCGGGATCGACCCCAACGAGCGTGTCGTCACGGGGCTGATGGATTTCGTCGCCAAGGGGGTGCGCACCTCGGTCGCGCTGTCGCGCGAGGAAAGCGAGCGTCGGCAGGCGGCGGAAGAGGCCGAAGCGGCCTGATCGCCGGTCGATCGCCACCCTGCCAAACGCGCCCCCCGGGGCGCGTTTCGCGTTTTTGGGCGGCCCGATCAGACGTCGCGGTTGAAATCGTGCGCGGCCAGCGCCGCCTCGATCTCGCGCTGCACGAGCTTGCGCAGGTTCCGGGTCAGCCGTTCGCCAAGGGCGCCGCGCAACTCGTCGCGGACGACACCGGCGACAAGGTCGCGCAGGGCGGCTTCGTCGATCGAGAGCGCCGGTTCGGCGGGCGTGGCCTCTGTCTCCTCCGGCACGCTGGCCTCCGCTTCCACGGCCTCTTGCGTCTCGGCGGCGGGATCGGTTGCCTCGGGCGCGACCGTGGCGGCGGCGGCGGCCATCGCCGCCGAAGCCTGCCATTCCGGCCCGGACCCGCTGACGGCTTCGGCGGCCTCGGTTGCGGCGGCCTCGTAGTCGGCGGCCGCGTCCAACGTGGCGGTCTCGATCTCCGCCGCAGCCGCGTCGCCGTCAAAGGTGTCCGGGGCCTCGGCCTGAACCTCCGCCTCGGCCAGGCTGGTGTCTTCTGGCGCAGCCGTCACCACACCGTCATCGGCGGCGCCGGCCAGTTCCCCGGCCTCGCCCCAAGCCGCCTCGGCCTCGGGTTGCGGCACGGTTTCGGCCTCCGGCACATCGGCCGTGCCGGCATCGGATGTCTCGGCGACGGCGGCATCCGCTTCCTCGCCATCGACAGCCTGATCCGGGTCGGCCAGCGTCGGGGCCTTGGCGGCCCCTGCGGCGGCTGGCGCGTCGGACTCGGCCAGGCCGTCTTCCCAGATGAAGCCGCGACGGGGCTCCTGTGCAACCGTGTCCTCGTCCGCGGCCGCTTCGTCGCCCGGCGCAGCGTCGTCGGACTCGCCGAAATCGACCATGAAGCCCTGGCGGGCGACGGCGCCCTCCCGCGGCGCGGCGTCGACCGGCCGGGCATCGGATGCGATGGCATCGTCGAGCGACGCCGCGGCCATGTCCCAGGCCGCTTCCGGCGCTTCGGTCACGGTCTCCGTCGCATCGGGCAGAGTGTCTTCCTCGCCGGCCATGTCCGGCGTCATGTCCCAGCGCGCCGCCGTCTCTTCCGGCGCGAAGTCGTCGGGCGCGGCCTCGTGCGCAACGGCGGCTTCCGGCTCCGGCTCCCACGCCGTCCCGGTCTCTTCCGGCGCGGCCTCCGGCTCGCCGGCGACCGTTTCCCCGGCGACGGGGGGCGCTTCATCCCACGCCGTCTCTTCCGCCGCGATCTCTTCGGGCGCCGCCTCGTCCGCCACGGCGGTTTCCGTCTCCGGCTCCCATGCCGTCCCGGTCTCTTCCGCTGCGGCCTCCATCTCGTCGGCCACCGTGGCCCCGGCGCCGGGGGGCGCCTCCTCCCACGCCGTCTCTTCCGCCGCGATCTCTTCGGGCGCGGCCTCGTCCGCCACGGCGGTTTCCGTCTCCGGC
>JANSXY010000006.1 GCA_024742695.1 Paracoccaceae bacterium
CATCTGCGACGTCTTCGACCTGGAGAACTTCCCGGGCAAGCGGTCGCTGGAAAAGCGCCCGATCAACAACATGGAATGGGCGCTGCTGTGTGACGGCGTCGCCAAGGAAGACGTCTACGACGTGCTGGAGACCGAAGAAGGCCAGGCCCAGGCGCTGGCCAAGCTCGACACGATCAAGGACGAGGTGATCTGGTGGTCGGCCGGCGCCGACACGCCGCAGCTTCTGGCCGACGGCGAGGTCGTGATCGGCTCCACCTACAACGGCCGCCTGTTCTCGGTGATCGAGGAGCAGGGCCAGCCGGTGAAGATGCTGTGGGACGCGCAGGTGTTCGACCTTGACGGCTGGATCGTTCCGGCCGGCCTGCCCGAAGACCGGCTCGCCCGGGTGATGGACTTCCTGTATTTCGCTACCGACACGCAGCGGCTGGCGGATCAGGCCAAGTACATCTCCTACGGTCCGGCCCGCGCCTCTTCGGCGCCGCTGGTCTCGACCCATGCCGACCTCGGCATCGAGATGGCGCCGCACATGCCGACCGATCCGGAGAACGCCAAGAACACCTTCCTGTACAACTACGAATGGTGGGCGGACTACCGCGACGACCTGGATTCGAAGTTCCAGGCCTGGCTGGCGCAGTGATCGCCTGGCGCGGGGCGGGCCACGGCCTGCCCCGCCCGTGAACCGGCACGGGGCGGCACCGGCCGCCCCGCCCCCACCGCCACGCGGAGGACGCCATGCCCAAGGGCTACATCATCGGCCATATCACGGTGAACGACCCCGCCTGTCGGGAGGTCGCCGGGAATCGCCGCCGCACGGCGGATAGCGTCATCATTCTCGTGGAGGGTACGGAATGACCGATGCCGCGCTCGACAGCGCCGGCCCGTCGCAGGGCCGCAAGGCGGATCCGGCCGAGACCACCGGCCCGATGCTGGCCGCCGACGGCACGCCGCTCAAGCGCAGCCTCGCCCGCGCCCTGCGCCGCCAGAAACTGCGCGCGCTGGCGCTGATCGCGCCGCTGCTGATCTTCATCCTCGTCACCTTCATCGCGCCGATCGCGGACATGCTGTTCCGCTCGGTCGAGAACCAGATCGTGGCCGAGACGCTGCCGCGCACCGTGCAGGCTGTCGAGGCGTGGGACTACGAAAGCGGCGAGGCGCCGGCGGAAGAGGCCTACCGCGCGCTGCTGTTCGACATGGTCGTGGCCGTGGAAAGGAAGCTGCACACGCGGCTTGGCACCCGGCTGAATTACGAGACCACCGGCATTTCCTCGCTGTTCCGCAAGACCGGGCGCGGGGTGGACGACATCGGCGAGGACCATATGGACGCCTTCGCCGCCATCGACGCGCGCTGGGAGGATCCGGCGGTCTGGGCCGGGCTGATGGGCGCGCCCGAGTGGCTGGCGGCGCAGGCCGACTGGGCCGCCGCCGATCCGGCGAACCGCGGTCCCGAACCGGCCTTCGCGCTGGCGCCGGGCATCGCCGACGCGCTGCCGGCGACCGCGCCGCTTTACGCGGATTTCGCGGCATTCGTGCAATCCGAGAACGACAGCCCGGTGGAGGAAGACCCCTGGGCGCCGCTTTACGTCGCGCTCCACACCGATCTGATCGCCGATCCCGAGGCCGCGGCGCGGCTTGCGGGCGGCAATGCCGATCTGGTGGCGGCCGCCGCCGCGGCGGCGCCGGGCTTCGAGGTCGACAGCGTCAAGGCGGCCTTCCTCGACATCGACGAGGATTGGGGCGACGCCGAGGTCTGGGGCACCATCAAGGCCTTCGCGCCGGCCTATACGCCGGGCTATTTCCTCAGCGCCGTCGATCTTCAGAAGACCCCGGCGGGGGTGACCCAACAGCCCGAGAACCAGCAGATCTACATCATGCTGTTCGAGCGTACGCTGTTCATGAGCCTGATGATCATGGGCTCGTGCATCCTGCTGGGCTACCCGATCGCCTACCTTCTGGCGACGCTGCCGCTGCGGGTGTCGAACGTCCTGCTGATCCTTGTCCTGCTGCCGTTCTGGACCTCGCTTCTGGTGCGGACCTCGGCCTGGAAGGTGCTGTTGCAGCAGCAGGGCGTGATCAACGACATCCTCGTCTGGCTCGGCCTCGTGAACGATGCGGAGCGGCTGGTGATGATCAACAACCAGTTCGGCACGATCGTGGCGATGACGCACATCCTGCTGCCGTTCATGATCCTGCCGCTCTACTCGGTGATGAAGACGATCCCGCCAACCTACGTGCGCGCGGCCAAGTCGCTGGGCGCGACGAACTGGACGGCGTTCTGGCGCGTCTACTTCCCGCAATCGGTGCCGGGGATCGGCGCGGGCTGCATCCTCGTCTTCATCCTGGCGATCGGCTACTACATCACGCCGGAACTGGTCGGCGGCACGACCGGCACGTTCATCTCGAACCGGATCGCCTATCACATCTCCTCGTCGCTGAACTGGGGCCTGGCCGCGGCGCTGGGCACGATCCTGCTGGCGGTGGTGCTGCTGCTCTACTGGCTCTACGACCGGATCGTCGGCATCGACAACGTGAGCCTGGGGTAATCCGATGACCGTTTTCGTCTCCGAACACCCGCTGCCAAGCCTGACCGGCTTCGTCATGCCGCTGACCGCGGCGCTGGGCGGCTTCTTCGGCCTGCTGGCCGGCAGCGCCGGCGGCAGCACCCTGCTGGGGATCGTCGCCGGCCTCGCGATCGGCGCGGCGATGGCCTTCGCGCTGATCCGCCTTGCGCCGGACCGGCGCATCGGGCGCACCGCCGCGGCGGCGGCGCTCGGCCTCGTCGGCCTCGTCGTGGGCGGGATCACCGGGATGGTCGCCGGCGTGGCGGGCGGGCTGGTGCTGGGCTGGTTCGTCTACTGGCTGGGCAGCGGGCGCTACCGCGCCGGCGTACCGGTCTACGCGACCGGGCCGCAGGTGTTGTGGCACAACACCTTCCTGTTCATCTGCGGCGCGATCTTCTTCTTCCTGATCGCGCCGATCCTCACGGTCATCCCGCTGAGCTTCAACGCCGAGGATTTCTTCACCTTCACCCCGGCGATGCTGGCCTTCGATCCCGAGGGCTACTCGCTCAAGCATTACCGTGACTTTCTCACCAATCCCGATTGGCAACAGGCGCTGAGGAACTCGGTCCAGATCGCGCCGGCGGCGACGATCCTGTCGGTGTCGCTGGGCACGCTTGCGGCGATCGGCCTGTCGCAAAGCCACGTGCCGTTCCGCCGCGCGATCATGGCGATCCTGATCTCGCCGATGATCGTGCCGCTGATCATCTCGGCGGCGGGGATGTATTTCTTCTACTCGCGGATCGGATTGCAGGGCACCTATGCGGGCGTGGTGCTGGCCCATGCCGCGCTGGGCATCCCCTTCGTCATCATCACCGTGACGGCAACGCTGGTGGGCTTCGACAAGTCGCTGACGCGGGCCTCGGCCAGCCTGGGCGCCGGGCCGGTGCGCACCTTCTTCAAGATCCAGATGCCGCTGATCCTGCCCGGCGTGATCTCGGGCGGGCTGTTCGCCTTCATCACGTCGTTCGACGAGGTGGTGGTGGTGCTGTTCGTCGGCTCCGCCAACCAGCAGACGCTGCCCTGGCAGATGTTCACCGGCCTGCGCGAGCAGATCAGCCCGACGATCCTCGCCGTCGCCACGATCCTCGTGGTGATCTCGATCGCGCTGCTGACCACGGTGGAACTTCTGCGCCGCCGCTCGGAACGGTTGCGCGGCATGACGCCGGGCTGAGCGCGCCGCACGCCAGGCGGCGGGAGAACGCGAACGGGCCGGGCCATATCGTGGCCCGGCCCGTTTCACGTTGGCCCCGTTGCGCGGGAGCAGGTGGTGCGGTCGAGAAGACTCGAACTTCCACGGGAGTTACCCCACAGCGACCTCAACGCTGCGCGTCTACCAATTCCGCCACGACCGCACTGCCTTGGCTTGGTGGCCGCGTCTTAGCGAAGGACCCAGGTGTTGTGAAGAGGAAAAATCGGGGCGCCGGGCGCCCCGATCGGGCCTTGCGGGCCTAGTTGCGGAACAGCAGGAACGGCAGCCGGGCGGCCAGCGGCAGGGCATCGACCTTGCTGCGTTCCGGTGCCGCCGCGGCGGTCTCGATCACCGGTTCGGCGGGGTCCGCCGCGGGCGCCGGTTCAGGGGCGGCTTCCGGGGCGAGGGCGAAGCTCGGCAGGGTGGCGGGCACCGGCGCCGCCGGGGCCGGCGCCTCGGCCCGGCCGCCGACCGCGTAGGCCGCCTTGCGGATCAGGTCCGAGCGTTCCGGCTGGCCGGGCGCGAAGACCGGCGTCGCGCCCGATGCGGCCAGCCCCATGTCGAACCAGTCAAGCGCCAGGTCAGGCCGCTGCGCGGTGCCGAAGCCCTGCGCGAGGTGGTGGCCCATCAACTCGCCGTAGACCTGCTCGCCCAGCGTCGCGAGCAGCAGTGCCGAGCCCAGCGCCACGCCCATGTCGTCGGTCCGGTAGCCGACCGACAGGCAGATCTTCGCGGTGGCCGCCAGTTGCGCCGGCTGCATGCCCGAGGACAGAGCGAAGCTTTGCACGCCGGGCACCACCTGCGCGGCGGGTTTCAGCGACAGCGCCGAGACGTGATCGGCCATCGCCGGGCCGAAGCCCCCGCATTGCTCGGCGATCTGGGCCGGCGTCACGCCGGGCAGCCGGGCGGCCATCTCCTCGCCCTGTGCGATCGCATAGGTCCGGGCCAGGCAGAACTGCTCGCTCAGCGCCTGCATCGGGTCGCTCATCGTCGCCAGGGTGACGAAACCGCCGTTCGTCGAGGTCAGCAGGCTGACCTTGTTGCAATGCGAGGCAAGCGAGGCCTGCACCACGTCGCCGCCAAGGAAGTTCGGCAGCGCGGGCTGCGCCGGAACCAGCGCCGGAAGCGACGGCTCCGCCGCCTTCGGTTCGGGTTCGGGCGTTGCGACCGGCACGCTGTCGGCCAGCGGCCGGATGCCCATCGCCTCGTCGCGCCAGGCGACCAGCAGGCCGCGCATCCCCATCGGGTTCTGCGCAGCCTGTTGCGCGGTCAGCATCCCGCCGGCGACGGCGCGGTGATAGGAGTTGACGAGGTGCGAGCGTTCGAAGTCCGTCAGCTGGCCGGTCGGCGGATAGCCCAGCGTCAACTGGTACTGCGAAACGGCGCTGCGGGTGCGCGGCCCCATCGCACCGTCGGGCACGCCGGCGTCGAACCCGAAATGGTTCAGCGCCACCTGCACCTCGCGGGTCGCCTCGCGCACCGGGCTGGCGGTGTAGACGCGCCGCGTGGTGTTCCGGTTCTTGTTGACCTCGTTGACGATGGCGCCGCCGATGATGCCGCCCACGATGCCGCCCACAAGCCCGTCGTTGGCCCGGGCCGTCGTGCCCGCCGTGAGCATCAGCGAAACCGCCACCGCCCAGGCCGAAATCCTTTGTCCGATCATCCCGTTCACTCCTTCAAATGCCGTACTGTCCACGCCGCCACCCTGCCCGGCAGCCCCGCGGATCGGAAATATCCGGTGGGAAGTGTCCCACGGTCGGGGCGATCTGGCAATGGAAACGGCGGTATCCTATGAATCGCGCGGGCGGCGGCGCGACGAGGGGGCGAAAACGCATGGTCGAATGGATCCACAGCGCGCAGCCGGTACCCTACGAGACGGCGCTGGCCGCGATGGAGGCCCGCGTGGCCGAGATCGCCGCCGGACGCGCGGACGAGGCGATCTGGCTGCTGGAACACCCGCCGCTCTACACCGCGGGCACCTCGGCCGATCCCGCCGACCTCGTCGATCCCGACCGGTTCCCGGTGTTCCGCGCCGGGCGCGGCGGGCAGTACACCTATCACGGGCCGGGCCAGCGCGTCGCCTACGTGATGCTCGACCTCAATGCCCGCGGCCGCGACGTGCGCCGCTTCGTCTGCGCGCTGGAAGACTGGGTGATCGCCACGCTGGCGGAATTCAACGTGGTGGGCGAACGCCGGGCCGGTCGCGTCGGCGTCTGGATCGCCCGGCCCGACAAGCCGCCGCTGCCCGACGGCACCCCGCGCGAGGACAAGATCGCCGCGATCGGGGTGAAGCTGCGCCGCTGGATCAGCTTTCACGGCATCTCGATCAACGTCGAACCCGATCTCGCGCATTTCGACGGGATCGTGCCCTGCGGGATCACCGGCCACGGCGTCACCAGCCTTGTCGACCTCGGCCTGCCGGTGACGATGGCCGATGTCGACGTGGCGCTGAAATCCGCCTTCCCGCGGATTTTCGCCTGATCCGACCCGCACCAAAGCCGGTATAGTCCGCGCAAGGAATTCGTGCGACAAGGGGCCCACTGGACGCCGACGGGGCCCCGCCCTACGTCGACTCGCGTCCGCAACCGAAGCCAAGGAAGACGCGATGAAACTGAAGCTTTTCGCCACGCTCTCCGCCGTCGCACTGGCCGCGCCGGCTTTCGCCCAGGACGCCGCCAAGGGCGAGCGGGAGTACAACAAGTGCAAGTCCTGCCACATGATCGAGGCCGATGACGGCACCTCGATCGTCAAGGGCGGCAAGACCGGCCCGAACCTTTACGGCGTGATCGGCCGCCAGGTCGCCAGCGTCGACGGGTTCCGCTACGGCGACTCGATCCTCGCGGTGGGCGAAACCGGGCTGGTCTGGACCGAGGAAGAACTGGTCGCCTACGTGACCGACCCGAAGGCCTGGCTGGCCGAGAAGACCGGCGATGCCGGCGCCCGGTCGAAGATGACCTTCAAGCTGGCCAAGGGCCAGGAAGATGTCGCGGCCTACCTGGCCTCGCTGACCCAGTAGGTGGCTGACGGGCGCGACGGCGCCCGCCGACATGTCCGGGGGGTGAGGCAATTTTTCCCATTCTGCCTCACCCTTCGCGATTGCCGATCCCCGACGCGGCCGATAAAACCGGGTCATGGTCCGGCCGGTCGGGAGACCCGGCCAGAACGCAAATGGGAGATCAGCATGGCCGACGCAGCCATTCATGGCCACGGCGAGCATGACACGCGCGGGTTCTTCACCCGCTGGTTCATGTCCACCAACCACAAAGACATCGGTATCCTTTACCTGTTCACCGCGGGCCTCGTCGGCCTGATCTCGGTCATCTTTACCATCTACATGCGGCTGGAACTGATGGATCCGGGCGTGCAGTACATGTGCCTGGAAGGTGCGCGGCTGACCGCCGCCGCGGCCGGCGAATGTACGCCGAACGGCCATTTGTGGAACGTGATGATCACCTATCACGGCGTCCTGATGATGTTCTTCGTCGTGATCCCGGCGCTGTTCGGCGGCTTCGGCAACTACTTCATGCCGCTGCATATCGGCGCGCCGGACATGGCGTTCCCGCGGATGAACAACCTCAGCTACTGGATGTTCGTCGCGGGCGTGGCGCTGGGCGTGGCCTCGATGCTGGCGCCGGGCGGCAACGACCAGTCCGGTTCGGGCGTGGGCTGGGTGCTCTACCCGCCGCTGTCGACGAACGAGGGCGGCTATTCGATGGATCTTGCGATCTTCGCGGTCCACGTCTCGGGCGCCTCGTCGATCCTGGGCGCGATCAACATGATCACGACCTTCCTGAACATGCGGGCGCCGGGCATGACCCTGCACAAGGTGCCGCTGTTCGCCTGGTCGATCTTCATCACCGCCTGGCTGATCCTGCTGGCGCTGCCGGTTCTGGCCGGCGCGATCACCATGTTGCTGACCGACCGTAACTTCGGCACCACCTTCTTCGATCCGTCGGGCGGCGGCGACCCGATCCTCTACCAGCACATCCTGTGGTTCTTCGGGCACCCGGAGGTCTACATAATCATCGTGCCGGGCTTCGGGATCATCAGCCACGTCATCGCGACCTTCTCGAAGAAGCCGGTGTTCGGTTACCTGCCGATGGTCTACGCGATGGTGGCGATCGGCGTGCTGGGCTTCGTCGTCTGGGCGCACCACATGTACACCGTCGGCATGTCGCTGACCCAGCAGAGCTACTTCATGCTGGCCACGATGGTCATCGCGGTGCCCACCGGCATCAAGGTCTTCTCGTGGATCGCGACGATGTGGGGCGGCTCGGTCGAGTTCAAGACGCCGATGCTCTGGGCCTTCGGCTTCCTGTTCCTGTTCACCGTCGGCGGCGTGACCGGCGTGGTGCTGTCGCAGGCGCCGGTGGACCGGGTGTATCACGACACCTACTACGTCGTGGCGCATTTCCACTACGTGATGTCGCTGGGCGCGGTCTTCGCGATCTTCGCGGGCATCTACTACTGGATCGGCAAGATGTCGGGCCGGCAGTACCCGGAATGGGCGGGCAAGCTTCACTTCTGGATGATGTTCATCGGCTCGAACCTGACCTTCTTCCCGCAGCACTTCCTGGGCCGCCAGGGTATGCCGCGCCGGTACATCGACTATCCGGAGGCCTTCGCCTACTGGAACAAGATCTCGTCCTACGGTGCGTTCCTGTCCTTCGCGTCCTTCGTCTTCTTCCTCGGCGTGATGTACTACACGCTGACCCGCGGCGCGCGGGTGACCGAGAAGAACTACTGGAACGAATACGCGGACACGCTGGAATGGACCCTGCCCTCGCCGCCGCCCGAACACACGTTCGAGCAGCTGCCGAAGCGCGAGGACTGGGACAAGGCGCACGCGCACTGATCGCCGGCCCTTGACCGGATCGAAGGCCCCGGGGAAACCCGGGGCCTTCTTCGTTCGCGGCGGCCGGCCGGCCGTTCCGGTACCGATATCCCGGCGGTAAGAACGCGCCCGGCTTTGACGCCGACACGACCGTGACCTATCTGGCCGGTCGGGCGCGGCCGGACCGCACCGGATCGACCGCCCCGACCCACCGGCGAAGACGAGAGACCCGATGCCTTACGAATGGCTTCCCCCCCGCGACGGCGAAACCCGGCTGCACCTGTGGCCCTATCGTTCGCTTCCGCGGCGCGGCTTCGTGTGGTTCATCGGCGGCACCGCGGCGCTGCTGCTGCTGCCGCTGATCGCGGTTCTGGGCTCGCCCGTGCTGTGGGGGTTGCTGCCGTTCCTGCTGGGTGCCGTGGGCGCGATCTGGTGGGCGCTGAACCGGTCCTACCGCGACGGCGAGATCGTGGAGGACCTGTGCCTCGGCCCGGAACGGATGACGCTGGATCGGCACGGGCCGCGCGGCGCCCATCAGCACTGGGAGGCAAACCCCTACTGGGTCAGCCTGCATCTGCATCCCAAGGGCGGGCCGGTTCCGCAATACCTCACGCTGCGCGGCGGCCCGCGCGAGGTGGAACTCGGCGCCTTCCTTGCCGAAGAGGAGCGCGTCGCGCTGAAGGACGAACTGGAAACCGCGCTGGCGCAGGCCCGTTCCGCCCCCGCGCCGGCACGGTAGCTGCGGGGATTTGCGCCCGGTCAAGGCGCGCGATCCGTCGCCGACGTAGTGGCGGGGACAACGGAGGGCCACATGAAACTGGGCTACATCATTCTCTACGTCGCCGACGTGCCTGACACGATGGCGTTCTACCAACGGGCCTTCGGGCTGGAGCCGGGCTTCGTGCATGACAGCGGCGACTACGGCGAGATGCGCACCGGCGAGACCCGGCTTGCATTCTCGTCGATCCGGCTGATGGCCGCGATCGGCAAGCAGGTCGCCACCGAACCGCCCGCGCGGCCATCGTTCGAGATCGCCTTCGAAACCGACGATGTGGACGCGGCGCTGGCCCGCGCGGTCGCGGCGGGGGCCGACACGATACGCCAGGCGACGCGGATGGACTGGGGTCAGACCATCGCCTATGTCCGCGCGCCCGAGGGCACGGTGATCGAGATCTGCACCCCGGTCGCGCCCCGCACATGAGCCCGCGCGCCGCCCGGCTTCGCACCGGCGCGGCACCGCTAGGCCAGCCTGTCCTTCACCAGGGGCCCGACCGCGCCGAAATCCATCTGGCCGGTGTATTGCGCCTTGAGGGCGCCCATCACCTTGCCCATGTCGCGGATCGAGGTGGCCCCGGTATCCGAGATCGCGCTGGCGACTGCGGCCTCGACCTCGTCGGCCGTCAGCTGCCGCGGCAGGAATCCCTCGATCACCTTGATCTCGGCGAGTTCCTTCTCCGCCAGCTCCAGCCGGCCGGCCTCTTCGTAGGCCCGCGCGCTTTCCTGGCGCTGTTTCACCATCTTGCCGAGGATCGCGAGGATCTCTGCCTCGCCGACGCCGCCCTCCGCGCCCTCGCCACGGCTGGCGATGTCACGATCCTTGATCGCGGCGTTGATCAGGCGCAGGGTCGACAGCCGGTCGGCATCCTTGGCCTTCATCGCATCCTTGAGCGCCGTGTCGATCCGGCTGCGCATTTCCATGATCGGGTCCTTCCCCAAGGTTCCGAAGCCCTGACATTACTCAAATCGCAGACCGGTGACAACTGCGCGCGAAAGCCGCAACCAACTGATTTTATTGAAAAACTCAAATGCGCCGAAGCGCTTGACCCCAGCGCCCGCCCCCCGTAGTTTCCGCGGGATTTTGGCCGCCACGGGAGTCGCGCCATGCCAGCTGCCCAAAGCAAGACCGGAAAACCGACCGCCTGCCTCGCGCTGGCCGATGGCACGGTGTTCTTCGGCCGGGGTTTCGGCGCGACGGGCGAGACCGTGGCGGAGCTTGTCTTCAACACTGCGATGACCGGCTATCAGGAGATCATGACAGACCCGTCCTATGCCGGGCAGGTCGTGACCTTCACCTTCCCCCATATCGGCAACACCGGGGTCAACGACGAGGATGACGAAACGGCCGATCCGGTCGCCGCCGGCATGGTGGTGAAATGGGATCCGACCGAACCGTCGAACTGGCGCGCGATGGGGCCGCTGGAAGACTGGCTGGCGCGGCGCGGACGGATCGGCATCGGCGGGATCGACACGCGGCGGCTGACCCGCGCGATCCGCCAGCAGGGCGCGCCGCATGTCGCACTGGCGCACGATCCCGAGGGGCGGTTCGACATCGCGGCGCTGGTTGCCAAGGCGCGGGGCTGGTCGGGCCTTGTCGGGCTCGACCTCGCACGCGAGGTGACCTGCGCGCAATCCTACCGCTGGAACCAGACCCGCTGGGCCTGGCCCGACGGCTTCGGCACCCGCGCGGGCGAGGGCCTGCGCGTGGTGGCCGTGGATTATGGCGCGAAGCGCAATATCCTGCGCTGCCTCGCCTCGGCGGGCTGCGACGTCACGGTTCTGCCGGCGAGTGCGACGGCGGAAGAGGTTCTGGCGCTCGATCCCGAGGGGGTGTTCCTGTCGAACGGGCCGGGCGACCCCGCCGCGACCGGGGCCTATGCCGTGCCGATGATCCGGGGCGTTCTGGAACGTGACCTGCCGGTGTTCGGTATCTGCCTCGGCCACCAGATGCTCGCGCTCGCGCTGGGGGCGAAGACGATCAAGATGAACCACGGCCATCATGGCGCCAACCACCCGGTCAAGGACATCGAGACCGGCAAGGTGGAAATCACCTCGATGAACCATGGCTTCACCGTCGACAGCCAGACCCTCCCCGACGGCGTGAAGGAGACCCATGTCTCGCTGTTCGACGGGTCGAACTGCGGCATCCGCATGGCCGACCGGCCGGTGTTCAGCGTGCAGTACCACCCCGAGGCCAGCCCCGGCCCGCAGGACAGCTACTACCTGTTCGAGCGGTTCGCCGCCGCGATGCAGGCCCGCCGCGCCGCCTGACGGCGGCAGCGCGGCCGGTCTGGATTAAGGTTTCGTTAACCACGACGACGGAATGCTAGCGCAACCGAGGGTTGCGTCATGTCCGCTGTTGCCGAGTTCCTGCCCAAGCCGGGGGCGTCCCCGGCCCCCTGGCCCGCCACGGCCCCGCGCCGCCGGCTGGGCCGCATCCTGCGCGAGATGGACGCGATCAGCCCCGACCACCTGCTCAGCGCCGTGGCGATGGAGGCGCGAACCCGCGCGCCCTTGGCCGAGATCCTGCGCGCCGAAGGCTGGGTGGCGGAACCGGCGCTGCTGGCCGCCCTGTCGCGTCTGTGGGGCCGGCCCGTCGCCGACCTCGCCGCGACGCCACCGGATCGTGCCGCGCTGCAAGTCCTGGGCACGGAATTCTGTCTTGCCGAGCGGATCGTGCCCATCGCCGGGCCGGATGGCGCCATACGGATCGCCACCAGCCGGCCGGATCGCTTCGCCGAGATCGCGCCGCGCCTGCCGCCGGACTGGCGGCAGATGGAGATCGCGGGCCGCGACGCGCCCGAGAATGCCGTGCTGGCCGAAGCGGCCGACAGCCTCACCCGGATGGCCGAGGCCCGTACGCCCGATGCGCTCAGTTGCCGGGGCTTCGGCCAGTCACGGCCGGGCCGGCAGACCGCCCTTGCGCTTGCGGCGGGGCTTGGCCTTGCCCTCCTCGCGGGGCTGTTCGCCCTCGGCGCGGGACTTGCGGCCCTGCTGGTGTGGACGACGCTGGTGATCGCCCTGCAATCGGGACTGAAGCTGGCCGCGCTGGCGGCGGCCTCCCGCCCCCGGCGCCCCGATCCGCCGGGCCGCGCCGTGCCGCGGCTGCCGATCGTCTCGATCCTCGTCGCACTGCACAGGGAACCCGAAACCGCGCCCAGCCTGATCGCGCGCCTGTCGCGGATCGACTATCCGCGCGCCCTGCTCGACGTGCTGCTGGTGACCGAAGAGGATGATCGCGAAACCCGCGCGGCGCTCGACGCGGCGGGCCTGCCGCGCTGGATTCGCCAGGTCTCGGTCCCGCCCGGTTCGATCCGGACCAAGCCGCGGGCGCTGAATTACGCCTTGCCGCTCACCCGCGGCGAGATCGTCGGGGTCTACGACGCCGAGGATTCGCCCGCCCCCGAACAGGTCCGCGACGTGGTGGACAGCTTTCGCACCGCGGGGCCCGAGGTGGCCTGCGTGCAATGCGTGCTGGATTACTACCGCCCGCGCACCAACTGGCTGTCGCGGTGCTTCACCGCCGAATACGCCGTGTGGTTCCGCGTGATCCTGCCCGGCCTCGCCCGGCTCGGCCTGGTCGTGCCGCTGGGCGGAACCTCGATGTTCATCCGCCGCGCCGTGCTGACCGGGATCGGCGGCTGGGATGCCCATAACGTCACCGAGGATGCCGACCTCGGCCTTCGGCTGGCCCGGTCGGGCTACCGCACCAACGTGATCGCCAGCGTCACGATGGAAGAGCCGAATTGCCGGCCGCTGCCGTGGATCCGGCAGCGGTCCCGCTGGCTGAAGGGCTACGCGATGACCTGGATGGTGCACATGCGCCACCCCGAACGGCTCTGGCGCGACCTCGGCCCCTGGCGGTTCCTTGGCGTGCAGGTGCTGTTCCTTGGCACCCTGTCGCAATTCCTGCTGGCGCCGTTTCTGTGGGCGGTGTGGCTGGCCGGACCCTTCGGCCTGGCCGATGCGGCCGGGCTGCTGCCTCCGATCCTGCTTTACATCGTCGCCGCCGCGCTCGACATCGCCGCGATGGCCTGGGCCGTGCGCGGGCCCGGGCACCGGCACCTGTGGCCCTGGCTGCCGACGATGATCGCCTACTTTCCGCTCGCCACCCTGGCCGCCTGGAAGGGCGTGGCCGAGATCCTGCGCAAGCCGTTCTACTGGGACAAGACCGAGCACGGCATCCTTGCCGCGCCGCCTACCGGCTTCTGATCGCGCCGGCGTCCAGCTTCAGCCGGGTTTCGAACGCCTTCGAGATATGCGCCCGGAGCGCCGCCTGCGCGGCCTCGCCGTCGCCCGCCTCGATCGCCCGGACTATCGCGTCATGTTCGGCCAGCGCCGTCTCGCCCCGGCCCTCGGCCGCCAGCGACGTGCTGGCCAGAAGCGCCATAGACCGATGCACGAGATCGAGTTGCTGCACGAGGTAGCGATTGTGCGACGCGAGGTGGATCTGCTTGTGGAACCGCCGGTTGGCGCGCGACAGCGCCGCCGGATCGTCCAGCAGCGCCCTGTCTTCCTCGATCATGTCGCGCAACACCTTGACCTCTTCGGGGCTGGCGTGTTTCGCGGCGAGTTTCGCCGCCAGACCCTCCAGTTCCGCCCGCACCACATACAGTTCCGCCAGCTGGTTGTGGTTGAGCGAGGCGACGATCAGGCTGCGGCCGTCGCGGGCCAGCATCGATTGCGTTTCCAGCCGTTGCAGCGCCTCGCGCACCGGGGTGCGCGACACGCCAAGCCGTTCCGCGAGTTCGGATTCCACCAGGCGGTCGCCGGGTTTGTAGTCGCCCCGGTCGATCGCTTCGAGGATCAGGGTATACGCGTCTTTCTGCATGCCGGTGTAGTCCAAGCCGTTCGGGGCGACAGCTAAGCACCCGGTCCCGCCCGGCACAAGCCGCAAGCGGCGGTTTCGGTTGCGGCGCGCTGCCGCTGCGCCTAGCGTCGGGGCCATGGTCGCCGAAAACTTTCACCACGTCCGCGCCTGGGTCTTCGACCTCGACAACACGCTCTACCCGCCCTCGGCGCGGCTGTTCGACCAGATCGAGGTCCGGATGACAGCCTTCGTGATGCAGGCACTCGGCGTCGAACGCGGCGAGGCCGACCGGCTGCGCCGACACTACTGGCAGCTATACGGCACCACGCTGGCCGGGCTCATGCACGAACACGATGTCGATCCGGCGCCCTACCTGACCGATGTGCACGACATCGCGCTCGACCATCTCGATCACGACCCCGCGTTGCGCGCGGGCATCGCGGCGCTGCCGGGCCGGCGGATCGTCTACACCAACGGCTGCGCGCCCTATGCCGAACGGGTGATCGCGGCGCGCGGGCTCGACGGGCTCTTCGACGCGGTCTACGGCGTCGAACATGCGGGCTTTCGCCCGAAACCCGAACGCGCGGCCTTCGAGGCGATCTTCGCCCGCGACGGCATCGAACCGGGCCGGGCAGCGATGTTCGAGGACGACCCCCGCAACCTCGCCGCGCCGCATCAGATGGGGATGCGCACCGTCCATGTCGCGCCGGAACCCGAGCCGGCGGACCATATCCACCATCACACCGCGGACCTCGCCGGGTTCCTCGCCCGGCTGCGACGCTGAGCCGCAGGCGACCCCATGCCGCGCTGCGGCGAAAGGCCCCTTTGCGACGCGGCCGCATTCGCTCCATCTCCTGCCTCGTGTGAACAGGAGATTTCCATGTCGATTCAGACCGCCCAGGCGGGCGCTGCCCGTCCGTCCGTTTCCCTCGCCCTTTTCGCCGTCGCCGTGGCGCTGCTTGCCGTCGCCGGGGTCGCACTGGCCGTGAAGACCTGGGGCCTCGTGGCGCTTGGGCTGACCGCGCTGGCCACCGTTCCGGTGATGTTCGTGGTCCTGATCCTGCTGACCCTAGGCAAGTAACCGCAGGGCCGGACCTTGGCCGGGGCGCCGCCCCGGCCTATTGTCCCTGTCGCAAGCAGGGGGCGCGAATGGCCGATATCCATGCCGACATCCTCGTATCCGGCGGCGGCGTCGCCGGGCTGACGGCCGCCGCGGCGTTCGGCACGGCCGGGTTCTCGGTGATCTGCGTCGATCCCGAACCGCCGGTGACCGATGCCGCGGCCGAGGGGGCGGATTTGCGCACCACCGCCTTCCTGCACCCCTCGATCCCGGTGCTGGAGGCCGCCGGCCTCTGGGCGCGGCTGGAACCCCATGCCGCGGCCCTGCAGGTGATGCGGATCGTCGATGCCGGCGGAGAAGAGCCGGAACCCCGGATCGTCAAGGATTTCGACGCCTCCGACATTTCCGACGCGCCGTTCGGCTGGAACCTTCCGAACTGGCTGTTGCGGCGCGAGATGGTGGCGCGGCTGGCCGAGATGCCGGGCGTGGATTTCCGCCCCGGCACCGCCACGACCGGCCTGCTGGCCCGCGATCGCGAGGCGATCGTCACGCTGTCGACCGGCGACCGGGTGCGCGCCCGCATGGTGGTGGCCGCCGATGGCCGCAATTCCACGATGCGGCAGGCACTGGACATTCCGGTGCGCACCCTGCGCTACGGCCAGCGGGCGCTGGCCTTCGCCGTCACCCATCCGATCCCGCACCAGGATGTCTCGACCGAGATCCACCGCTCCGGCGGGCCGTTCACGCTGGTGCCCCTGCCCGACCGCGACGGTCTGCCCTGCTCGGCGATCGTCTGGATGGAACAGGCCGCCGAGGTCGAACGCCTCGCCGCCCTGCCGGTGCCGGAATTCGAGGCGGCGATGAACCGCCGCTCCTGCGGGCTGTTCGGGCCGCTGACGCTGGTCACGCGCCGCAGCACCTGGCCGATCATCAGCCAGGTGGCGCAGCGGATGCACGGGCCGCGCACCGCGCTTGTGGCCGAGGCGGCGCATGTGGTGCCGCCGATCGGCGCGCAGGGCCTGAACATGAGCCTGGCGGACCTGCGCTGCCTGCTCGACCTGGCCGCCGCCGATCCCGCCGGGATCGGCGACGCGGCGATGCTGGCGGCCTACGATCGCGCCCGGCATCTCGAGGTGCAGGCGCGGGTGGCCGGGATCGACATGCTCAACCGCGCCTCGATGCTGGGCGCGCAGCCGCTGCGCGACATGCGCGCGGCGGCGCTGAACGCGCTCTACTCGCTCGCCCCGGTCCGGCGCACGCTTATGCGCGCCGGCCTTGGTGTGCGCTAACCGGCGCGTGCCCGGCCCAGCACCGCGTCCAGCGCCGGCGTCAGCCGCGCCAGCGTTCCGGGCACGTCATAAAGCTTGTCGAGCCCGAACAGCCCGATCCGGAAGGTGCGGAATTCCGGCCCCTCGCCGATCTGCAGGGGCACGCCCGCGGCGATCTGCAGCCCCTGCGCGGCAAAGGCCCGACCCGACTGCACCTCCGGATCGTCGGTATAGCTGACCACCACGCCCGGCGCGCCGAACCCCTGGGCGGCGACCGGGCGCACCCCCAGCCCCGTCAGATGCGCCCGCACCGCGTTGCCCAGCTCCCACTGCGCGTCGCGCAGCCGGTCGAACCCGTGGGCCTTCGTCTCGGCCATCGTGTCACGGAACGCGGCCAGGCCGTCGGTGGGCATCGTGGCGTGATAGGCATGGCCGCCGCCCTCGTAGGCCGCCATGATCGCGCGCCATTTCCTCAGGTCGAGCGCGAAGGAATTCGAGGCGGTCGCCTCCAGCCGTTCCGCCGCCCGCGCCGACAGCATCACCAGCCCCGCCGACGGGGTCGAGGACCAGCCCTTCTGCGGGGCCGAGATCAGCACGTCGACCCCGGTGGCCGCCATGTCGACCCAGGCGCAGCCCGAGGCGATGCAGTCCAGCACCATCAGCGCGCCGACCTCGTGCGCGGCGGCGGCCAACGCCGTAACGTAATCGTCCGGCAGGATCAGCCCTGCCGAGGTTTCGACATGCGGCGCGAAGACGACATCGGGCTTCGCGGCGCGGATCTGCGCCACCACCTCCTCGATCGGCGGCGGGGCATAGGCGGGCCGCGCGGCGTTCCCCGCCGGCCGCGCCATCGCCACCGTCACCTCGCGGGCGAAACCGCCGGCGTCGAGGATCTGGCTCCAGCGGAAGGAAAACCAGCCGTTGCGGACGACGAAGGCATGCGCGCCGTTCGCGAACTGCCGCGCCACCGCCTCCATCGCGTAGCTGCCGCCACCGGGCACCAGCGCCACCGCCTCGGCGCCGTAGACCTCGCGCAGCATCGCCGAGATGTCGCGCATGACGCCCTGGAACCGCGCCGACATGTGGTTGAGCGACCGGTCGGTGAACACGACCGAGAATTCCTGCAACCCGTCCGGGTCGATATTCGCGAGCAATCCGGGCATCGGCCCCTCCCCTGCTGATCGCCCCCGACTACCGCGCCGACCGCCGCAAGGCAAAGCCTATCGCGGCATACCGGCCGTCAGCCCAGCGGGCCGGGCAGGCGTTCCTCGCTCAGCAACACGTTCGCCTCGACCTGCCCGACGCCCGGCAGGGTCATCACCCGGCGGCGCAGGATCCGCTCGAAATCGGCGATGTCGCGGGCCACGACGCGCAGGCGATAGTCGTAAAGCCCCAGAACGTGCTGCACCACCTGAACCTCGGGGATCGCGCTGACCGCGCGTTCGAAATCCTCCAGCCCGACGCGGCCCTTCGCGGCCAGCTTCACGCCCAGGAACACCGTCACGCCGAAGCCCAGCGCCGACAGGTCCACCCGCGGCCGGCGGCCGCGGATCACGCCGGCCTCGGTCAGCCGCCGGATCCGCCGCCAGGCCGCCGATTGCGTCAGGCCCACGCGGCGGCCGACCTCGCCCGCGCCAAGATCGGCCTCGGCCACCAGCAGCCGCAGGATCGCCCGGTCGGTATCGTCCAGCGCGGTCACAGCGGCAGCCCCGCGCCGTCCTTGACCGTCGCAACCAGCATCAGCGCCTCGATATCGGCGATATGCGGCAGCGCGAGAATCCGGTCGCGATAGATCTCCTGGTAGTGGCCCATGTCGCGGGCGATCACGTTCAGCCGAACGTCGACCCGGCCCAGGAAGGTCTGGATCTCGATCACCTCGGGCACCTCGCGCGCGGCGGCAAGGAACTCGTCGAAGGCGCGGGGGTTGGTCTTGTCCAGCGTGAAGCGCAGCGACACCTCGACCTCCCAGCCCAGCGCGCGCCAGTCGATCACCGCCTCCGTCCGGCCCAGCACACCGCGGTCGCGCAGCTTCTCCAGCCGCCGCCAGGCCGTCGCCGGCGTGACCCCGGCCCGGCCCGCCAGTTCCGCCGCGGTCAGCTCCGGCTCGGCCAGAACGTGCCGCAGCAGGCGCCGATCGGTATCGTCCAGTTGCATGATCAATCCGAATTTCAGGTTATTGCCGCATGAGTATTTCCATAATCCGGCGGTTTCATCAAACTCTGCGACGCATTCCGCGCCAGAATCCGCAGACTGCGCGCATCTGACACCCGAAGGAGGAGCGCGGAAAGATGCGCGTCTATTACGATCGCGATTGCGACATCAACCTGATCAAGGACATGAAGGTGGCGATCCTGGGCTACGGCTCCCAGGGCCATGCCCATGCGCTGAACCTGCGCGATTCCGGCGCCAAGAACGTCGTCGTCGCGCTGCGCGAAGGCTCGCCCTCGGCGAAGAAGGCCGAGGCCGAAGGGCTCAAGGTCATGGGCATCGCCGAAGCGGCGGCCTGGTGCGACCTGATCATGTTCACCATGCCCGACGAACTGCAGGCCGACACCTACCGCAAGTACGTCCACGACAACCTGCGCGACGGCGCCGCGATGGCCTTCGCGCATGGCCTGAACGTGCATTTCGGCCTGATCGAGGCGAAGCCGGGCGTCGACGTGATCATGATGGCGCCGAAAGGGCCGGGCCACACCGTGCGCGGCGAATTCGTCAAGGGCGGCGGCGTGCCCTGCCTTGTCGCGGTGCACCAGAACGCCTCCGGCAAGGCACTGGAAATCGGGCTGAGCTACTGCTCGGCGATCGGCGGCGGCCGCTCGGGCGTCATCGAGACCGATTTCAAGGAAGAGTGCGAAACCGATCTCTTCGGCGAACAGGCGGTGCTCTGCGGCGGCCTCGTCGAACTGATCCGGATGGGCTTCGAAACGCTGGTCGAGGCCGGCTACGCGCCGGAAATGGCCTATTTCGAATGCCTGCACGAGGTGAAGCTGATCGTCGACCTGATCTACGAGGGCGGCATCGCGAACATGAACTACTCGATCTCGAACACCGCGGAATACGGCGAATACGTCTCCGGCCCGCGGATCCTGCCCTATGACGAGACCAAGGCGCGGATGAAGGCGGTGCTGGAAGATATCCAGCAGGGCCGCTTCGTGCGCGACTGGATGACCGAATGCGCCGTGGGCCAGCCCTCGTTCAAGGCGATCCGGCGCAACAACGACGCCCACCAGATCGAGGAAATCGGCGAGAAGCTGCGCGCGATGATGCCCTGGATCACCGCCGGCAAGATGGTCGACAAGTCGCGCAACTGATCGCGCGGGCGACAGGTTTCGGGGCCGGCCGCGCGCCGGCCCCGTGCATTTTGGTCCGGAAATATCCCTGGGGGAGGTGCCGCAGGCACCCGGGGGGCAGCGCCCCCCGCCCGGTCGCGGCCGCGCCGCTCAGGCCGCCGCGGTGACGGCGGCGACGATCTCGTCCACCACCTCGGCCAGCAGCCCCTCGTCCTCGCACTCGCCCATGACACGCACCAGCGGTTCGGTCCCCGACTTGCGGATCAGGATCCGGCCCGACCCGGCCACCCGCGCCTCTGCCGCGGCGATCACCGCCTGCACCGCCTCGGCCGCCAGCGGGTTCGACCCGGCGCCGTAGCGCACGTTCTTGAGCATCTGCGGCACGGTCTCGAACTGCCGCGCCAGCGTCGATGCCCGCGCGCCGGTCTCCACCATCGCGGCGAGGAACTGCAAGCCCGCCATCAGCCCGTCGCCGGTGGTGGCGTGATCGGTCATCACGATATGGCCCGATTGCTCGCCCCCCAGGTTGAAGCCGCCGGCCCGCATCCGTTCCACCACGTACCGGTCGCCCACCGCCGTGCGTTCCAGCCGCAGGCCGCGGCCTTCCAGGAACCGCTCCAGCCCGAGGTTCGACATCACCGTGGCGACCAGCGCGCCGCCCCTGAGCCGCCCGGTCTCGGCCCAGCGCGCGGCGAACAGCGCCATGATCTGGTCGCCGTCGGCGACATGGCCGGTCTCGTCGATCAGGATCACCCGGTCGGCATCGCCATCAAGGCAGATGCCCAGGTCGGCGCCGTGGGCCACGACGGCTTCGGCCGCGGCCTGCGGATGGGTCGATCCGCAGCGGTCGTTGATGTTGCTGCCGTTCGGCGCGGTGCCCAGCGGGACGACATCGGCGCCCAGTTCCCACAGCACCTCGGGCGCGGCGCGGTAGGCCGCGCCATGCGCGCAATCGACCACCACCTTCAGCCCCGACAGGGTACCGCGGCCCGAAAACGTCGTCTTGCAGTACTCGACATAGCGGCCGCGGCCGTCGTCGATCCGCTTGGCACGGCCGATGTCGCTGGGCTCCACCGCGGCCACCGGCCCCTCCAGCAGGCTTTCGATCTCCGCCTCGGCGCCGTCCGACAGCTTGAACCCGTCGGGGCCGAAGAACTTGATGCCGTTGTCGGCCGCCGGGTTGTGGCTGGCCGAGATCATGATCCCGAGATCGGCGCGCATCGACCGGGTCAGGAACCCCACCGCCGGCGTCGGGACCGGCCCCAGCAGCAGCACGTTCATCCCCGCCGAGGTCAGCCCGGCGGTCAGCGCGGTTTCCAGCATGTAGCCGGACAGCCGCGTGTCCTTGCCGATCACCACGCGGTGGCCGTTCTTACCGTCGGTGCGGAAGAACCGGCCCGCCGCCGCACCCAGCTTCAGCGCCGTCTCGGCGGTCATCGGATGGGTATTGGCGCGGCCGCGGACCCCGTCGGTCCCGAAAAGCTTGCGGGTCATCTGCTGTCTCCTTGCGTCACGGCCTGCCATAGCAGCAAGCCCTGAACGATCTCTGACACGTCGTGCACGCGATGGATCTGCACGCCCTGCGCCAGCCCCGCCAGCGTCAGGGCCAGCGTGCCCGGCGCGCGGGCGTCGGCCGCCTCGGCGCGCCCGATGGTGCCGATGAAGCGCTTGCGCGACACGCCCAGCAGCACCGGGTAGCCCAGCCCGTGAAACAGCGACAGGCCGCGGACCAGGGCGAGGTTGTGCGCCGCGGTCTTGCCGAAGCCGATGCCGGGGTCGATCACGATCCGGTCGCGGGCGATTCCCGCCGCCTCGGCCGCCGCCACCCGGCCGGCCAGCGCGTCGTAGACATCCAGCAGCACGTCCTCGTAGCGCGGATCGTCCTGCATCGTTTCGGGCCGCCCCTGCGCATGCATCAGGCACAGCGGCGCATCGGCCTTCGCCGCCACCCCCGCCAGCGCCGGATCGTATGTAAGCGCCGAGACATCGTTGACGATCCGCGCCCCGGCCGCCAGCGCGGCTTCGGCCACCGCCGCCTTGCGGGTGTCCACGGAAACCACTGCGGCATCCGCCAGCGCGGCGATCACCGGCAGCACCCGCGCGGCCTCGTCCGCCGCCGGCACGTCGGCCGCGCCGGGCCGGGTGCTTTCGCCGCCGATGTCGAGGATGTCGGCCCCGGCCGCCGCCAGCGCCCGGCCCTGCGCCACCGCCGCCTCGGCGCGATCGAACCGGCCGCCGTCGGAAAAGCTGTCGGGGGTGACGTTGACGATCCCCATCACTCTCGGAGTGTCGAGCGCGAGCCCCGCCAGCGCCGGGCGCGGCAGGCAGAGCCGGTCGAGCAGCGGCGCGGGCAGATCGCCGGCCGCGACGATCTCGCGCGTGCCATCGCGGCCCAGCCGCTCGGCCCGGTCGAACCAGCACCAGCCACCGGCCAGCACCCGCGCGCCGCGGGGCCGGGCCGGATCGGTCATCGCGATCGGTCGAAAGTAATCCATCGGCGCCGCTTCAACCACGTGCCGCGCGCGATTGGCAAGCCCCGGGCGTCAGGCCCGTTCGACCGGCACGCGGCTTCCTGCCGGAACTGACACATCGCCGTGAACGACCAGCGCGATGGCCGCCAGCGACTCGGCCAGCCATAGCGCCAGCGCGACGCCATCGCGCGCCTCGGCCTTGGGCCCGTCGACGGCATCCAGCACGATCTTCGACGGCGCCCAGACCACCGTCTGGCCGTTGCGGATCGCCCAGTCGATCTCTGTCCTCGTCGCGACGACAAGGCAGCGCGGGTCACGCGCGGCCAGCGCCCAGGCGTTCTGCTCGATGGCCAGCAGATCGATCCGCCGTTGGGTCGGGCGATGTCCCGTCACCGGCACCGGCGAGTCGGGCATGCCCACCGTCAGGATCACCGGCAGCCCGCGCGCGACCAGCGCGTCAAGCCGGGCGGACAGGTCGGGCGCCGCGATCTCGGCGTTCGACAGGTGCACCACAAGCGGTTGCAACGCCGTCTCCACCCCCTCGGCATCGACCGCGCGGACCGGGGCCTGCGCGCGCGAGCGCACGATCTCCACCCCCAGCGCGCCGGGGCCGCGATCGAGTTTCTCGACGCGCACGAAGACCCGCATCGCCTGCGGCTCGGCGAGGATGCGTTCGCCGACACGCTCGGCCAGCGTCTCCAGCAGGTTCAGCCGTTCCTCGGCCAGTTCGGCCGCGATCGCCTCGGTGATCCGGTCGTAGGACAGGATCCGGTCGACATCGTCCTCCAGCGGCGCGGGATGCGGGCGCACCTCGACCACCACGTTGAAGCGCAGGCGCTGCATCTGCCCGCGCTCCTGCTGGAAGGCGCCGATATCGGCCGCCACGATGTGGTCGCGCAGGCTGATCCGGTCGCGCGGATCGGCGCCGGCCGAGGCTTCGGAGCGTTCCTCGGGATGGGCGAAGGCAAGGAGGATGTCTGTGGTCATCGGCAGGATCCGGCAAGTGGTGGGCGCATCCTAGCGCGCGCCTGGCCGTGCGAAGCGGCGAAGGCGACGCCGGGCGGGTCGCCGGCGACCTAGGGGCGCGCCGTCGCCCGGTCAGGCCGGTAGAACAGGTGGCCGCCGATCTCGGCCGTCTTGGCGAACTTGCGCGCCCAGAACGGCTCCACGAAATCCGCGTGGAAATGCGTGGCCCCGCCGGTCAGCCGCCGCGGCGCACCGTCGATCATCACCCGCGCGATCTTCGCCGCCCGGTTCCAGGCCTTCCGGTCGTCGACGGTTTCGGCCTTGCCATCGCACATGAACGAGAACTGGCAGGAACCGAGCCGCGCCTGGTTGACCACCTTGCAGACCGTCGAGGGATAGCGCGGGCTGTCCACCCGGTTCAGCACCACCTCGGCCACCGCGACCTGCCCGGCCACCGGCTCGCCCCGGGCCTCGAAATAGAGCGCCTTTGCGAGGCATTCGAACTGCGCGTCGCCCTGCGGCACCGGTTGCGCGGCCAGCCAGGCCGCGTCGATCCTTTCGGGCCAGTGCGACGGACGCGCGCGCGGCGCACGGGTCGCCGCCCGGATCCGGGATGCGACGCGGCCCAGCGCATCGCGTTCATGCGACAGCAGGGTGACCAGTTGCGCGTCAAGCGGAACGATGACCGCGGTCGGATCGGTCGATGTGCTCAGCCGTTCTTCCGCAGCCGCGGGGGCGAGCGGAAACGCGAGCGATACGAATGCGCAAAGTGCAATTCTTGCAACGGCCATGAAGGCTATCCGCTCGGCCAGTCTGGCCGCGGTCCCTTGATCCAACCGGACGATTGGATAACGGAAATTAACCCTTGCGTCCACCAGGCCTGCCGCCGCAGTGCGGCATGACGCCCGGGTGATTCTGGTAAATGGCTGGAATCAGGCGCCTTCGCCGGAAATGTGCGGATCGCGAAGCGCGAAATGCGCGGCCGCGAGCCGGGCCACCGGCACCCGGAACGGCGAGCAGGAGACGTAGTCGAATCCCGAATCACGGCAGAAGGCGATCGATTCGGGATTCCCCCCGTGTTCGCCGCAGACCGACAGCGTCAGGTCCGGGCGCGCCTTGCGGCCGCGATCGGCGCCGATATGCAGAAGCTCTCCCACCCCCTCGGTGTCGAGAATGTGGAACGGATCCTCGGCATAGACGCCCTGGTTGACATAGGCGCCCATGAACCGCCCGGCATCGTCGCGCGACAGGCCGTAGGTCATCTGCGTCAGGTCGTTGGTACCGAAGGACAGGAAGGCAGCGTGCTGCGCGATCTCGCCGGCCCGCAACGCCGCGCGCGGGGTTTCGACCATCACGCCGAGCCGGTAGGCGAAATCCGCCCGCATCTCGGTGCGGACCGCGGCGGCCACGGCATCGACGCGGGTCTTGACCAGTTCGACCTCGCGCCGGGCCGAGACCAGCGGGATCATGATCTCGGGCACCACCGGGGCGCCGCGGCGGCTGGCCTCCACCGTCGCCTCGAAAATCGCGCGGGCCTGCATGTCGTAGATTTCCGGCACCGTGATCCCCAGCCGGACGCCGCGCATCCCCAGCATCGGGTTGAACTCGCGCAGCGCCTCCACCCGGCGGGTGACTTCCGACAGCGGCCGCGCCAGCGCCTCGGCCAGTTCGCGCATCTCCTCCCGGTCGTGCGGCAGGAACTCGTGCAGCGGCGGATCGAACAGCCGTATGCAGACCGGCAGGCCCGCCATGATGTCGAAAAGCGCGATGAAATCGGCCCGTTGCATCGGCAACAGCCGATCCAGCGCCACCTTCCTGTCCTTCGCGGTGTCGGCGAAGATCATCTCGCGCATCACCGTCAGGCGGTCTTCCTCGAAGAACATGTGTTCGGTGCGGCACAGGCCGATGCCCTCGGCGGCGAAATCGCGGGCGGTGCGCGCGTCGTCGGGCGTGTCGGCATTGGCGCGCACACCGATGTCGCGCGCCGCGTCCGCCCAGGCCAGAAGCTGGTGGAACGCCTCGTCCAGCGCCGGCGGCAGCATTTCCGCGCTGCCGGCAAGGATCTCGCCCGAGGTGCCGTCGACGGTGATCACCTCGCCCTCGCCCAGCCGCCGGCCGCCGGGGCCGATCACCACCTTGTCGCGCGGATCGAGCCGAAGATCGGAGGCGCCGACGATGCAGGGCAGGCCAAGGCCGCGGGCGATCACCGCGGCATGGCTGGTCATGCCGCCGCGCTCGGTCACCACCGCCGAGGCCGCATGCATGCCGCGGATGTCCTCCGGCGCGGTCTCGCGCCGGATCAGGATGCAATCCTCGCCGCGCGCGGCGCTGGCCTGCGCGGCGGCAGAGGTGAAGACGATCCGCCCGGTCGCCGCGCCGGGACTGGCCGGGATGCCGCGCGCAATCCGGTCGCGTGGCGCGCGCGGGTCGACCTGGTGGTGCAGAAGCTCGGACAGCGCCCGTGGCTCCACCCGCAGCACCGCTTCGTCGGGCGCGATGATCCCGGCCTCTGCCAGCGTCACCGCGATCCGCACCGAAGCGCGCGAGGACCGCGCGACGCGGGTCGCGTCGATCACCCGCAGGGTGCCGCTTTCGATCGCGAATTCGATCTGCATTTCCTCGCGCAGCCGGGCGCGGCAGGCTTCGCCCTCGCGCACCAGTTCGGCGAAGACCTCGGGCGCGCGCTGTTCCAGCGACGGGCCGCGCGCGTCGCGGGTCAGGTACAGCGTTTCCTCGGCCGCGCCGCCCTTCGGCGCCAGGCTCTGGCCGTGGAACCGGCCGGTGACTTGGCGCTGCCCGGTGACCGGATCGACCAGCTGGATCGTGCCCACCCCCGACAGACCCGGGCCGATCCCCAGCGCCATGCGCTGCACCACAAGGCCCAGCGGCGCCTCGGCGGGCGCGCCCTTGGCCTGCCGCAAGAGCCGCGCCGTCGTGCCCTCCCAGGCACGCGCCATCGAGCGCAGCACCTCGGCCAGCTGCCGCGCCGGATCCTCGGGAAACGGCGCCTCCATCTCGGCCTCGTAGGCCGCCAGCGCACGGTCGAGCGCGCCGGGGCCCGGCGGCGCGGCGAACATTTCCGGGTCGAGCCGGGCGACATGCACCGCAAAGGCCTGCACGAAGGCAAGGTAGAGCGCATCGGCCGCCGCCGCGCCGTGGCTTTCGGTCAGCGCCGCGTGGCGCGCGGCATTCATGCCGACGTTCAGGATCGTGCTGGGGCCGCCCCATTCCGGATCGGCCGGCGAGGGCCGGACGGACACCAGCGGTTCATCGCCGAACAGCCCGATCAGCGTGCGCGTATCGGGCAGGGTGCCCGCCGCGATGGCACGCACCGTATCGCAGGGCAAGGCGACCGTCAGCGGCACCGGAAGGTCCAGCCGGACCAGCCGCTGCAGGCACTTCGCGCGCCAGCCATGGCGTTCCGTCGCCACGCGCGCACTGGGCGTGATCTCGGCAAACGCGCTGAAATCAGATGGTTTCTGCACTGCGGCATGCTCCTGCTTCCGCGGCAGCATACGCCGTTGCGGCCACAAGACAAGCCCGCCGGAAGGCCGGCGGCGTCAGCCTTCGATGCGGGTCAGGTCGCCGACCGCGAGGCAGGCGGTGCGGATCCGGCTGAGCAGGTTCAGCCGGTTGCGGCGCACCACCGGGTTGTCGGCATTCACCTGCACCGCCTCGAAGAACGCGTCAACCGGCGCGCGCAGCGCCGCCATGCCCTGCATGGCCGCGGCGAAATCCTCGGCCTCGATCGCCGGGGCGATCGCGCCTTCCGCCCGGTCGAGCGCGGCGAAGAGCGCGCGCTCCGCCTCGGTCTCGGCGAATTTCGGATCGGCGCCGAAGGAATATTCCACCCCGTCCTTCGCCTCGGCCTGGGTAAGGATGTTGTTGGCGCGCCGAAAGCCCTGCACCAGGTTCTCGCCATCCTCGGTCGCGAGGAACGCGCCCAGCGCCTCGGCCCGGCGCACCAGCAGCACGAGGTCGTCGTTGCCCGGCAGCGCAAGGCAGGCGTCGATCACGTCGTGGCGGATGCCCCGGTCGCGCAGGTAGACCTTCAGCCGGTCGTGGAAGAAGGCCAGCAGATCGTCGCGCCCCGCCGGGATCGTCGCGCGCAGGCGGTCGAGCCAGCTGCCCTCTTCGACCTGCGCCGCAGGCGCGCCGGCCAGCCGTTCGGTCAGCGCCTCGACCGCCGCGCCGATCACGCCGCGCCCAGCGATGTCGTCGAGCATGTCGTGCAGTCGGAACAGGTCGCGCTCTTCTTCGGTGTCCAGGTTGTCGCGGATCTCGTGGTCCAGAAGCTGGATGTCGATCACCTCGGCCAGCGGCAGCCGCAGGTCGGAGGCCAGCAACAGCCGGATCACCCCCAGCGCCGCGCGGCGCAGCGCGAACGGATCCTTCGAGCCGGTCGGCTTTTCGTCGATCGCCCAGAACCCGGTCAGCGTGTCGAGCTTGTCGGCCAGCGCCACGGCCACGGATACCGGCGCCACCGGCACCTCGTCGGAGGGGCCGAGCGGCGCGTAATGCGCCTCGCAGGCGGCGGCGACCTCGGCGGGCATCCCCGCCGCGGCGGCGTAATAGCGCCCCATGATGCCCTGAAGCTCGGGAAACTCACCGACCATGGCCGAGCGCAGATCGGCCTTGGCCACCCGC
Source organism: Paracoccaceae bacterium (assembly GCA_024742695.1). GTDB lineage: Bacteria > Pseudomonadota > Alphaproteobacteria > Rhodobacterales > Rhodobacteraceae > JANSXY01. Next base: position 27,871 of record JANSXY010000006.1, read on the forward strand.
GCGGCCTGTTCCGCAAGGTCCGGATCGGCGCCGACCCGCGGCGCGATCAGCCGCGCCAGCCGCGCGATCCGGTCCACCCGGTCGGCCTGGCTGCCGAGCTTGTTGTGGAAGGTGACGCCGGCCAGCCCCTCGATCCAGGCGGTCATGCCGGAACCGGCCACGCGCAGATCGTTGTTCCAGAAGAATTGCGCATCGGCCAGCCGCGCCGCCAGCACCTTGCCGTTCCCGGCGAGGATCGTGGCGCCGTGATCGGCGGTCTCGCGGTTCGCGACCGTGACGTAGCGCACGATCTTGCCCGATTTCGGGTCGCGCACGGAAAAGAACTTCTGATGTTCGCGCATCGAGGTCTGCAGAACCTCGGGCGGCAGGTCGAGGAACCGCTCGCCGATCGGCCCCATCAGCACGACCGGCCACTCCACCAAGCCCGCCACCTCGGCCAGAAGCGCCTCGTCGGCCACCACCTGCAACCCCGCGGCGAAGGCCATGTTGTCGGCTTCGGCCCGGATCAGCGCGGCGCGTTCGGCCGGGTCGAGCACCACGAAGGCCCGCTTCAGCCGCGTGGCATAATCCTCGAACGAGGTGACGGCGAATTCGGCGGGCGCGTGGAACCGGTGGCCGCGCGTCCGGTCCGCGGCCGCGATCCCGTCGATGTCCAGCGGCACCACGCTGGCCCCGGCCTCGTCATGCAGGATGCACAGGATCGATTGCAACGGCCGCACCCAGCGCAGGTTCCCCGCGCCCCAGCGCATCGATTTCGGCCAGGGAAAGGTTCGGATCACCCGCTCCAGCACCTCGGCCACGATCTCGGCCGCCGGGCGGCCGGGCCTTTCGATCACCGCGAAGAAGGCGCGGCCCTTGCCGGCCTCGCGCAACTCCAGCGCGTCGCGCGCCAGCCCGGTGGAGCGCAGGAAGCCGGCGATCGCGGCCTCGGGCGCATCCTCGCGCGGGCCTTTCCGTTCCTCGACGATCCGCGGGCTTTCCGCCGTCAGCCCCGCCACCGCCAGCGCCAGCCGCCGCGGGGTGGAAAACGCCTCGGCGGCGGCATAGGTCAGCCCGGCCTCGACCAGCCCGTCGGTAACGAGCTTTTTCAGGTCGGCGCGGGCGCGGGCCTGCATCCGCGCCGGGATTTCCTCGGACAGAAGCTCGATCAGAAGGTCCGGCATCCTAGTCTTCCGCGCTGTCGTTGAGCTGGTGCCAGGCAAAGGCCCGGCCATCGGGATAGACGGCGATCACCCGGTCCACGCCCGGATAGATCTCGCGCTCGGACAGGAAGGCCAGGGCGGTGCCGTCGGCGATGTCCGGGCCGATCCGCGCGGCATCGAAACAGTCGAACCACGGCGGCGCGATCAGCGGCTCCGCCGCCTCGTAGATCTCGTAAGTCTCGGTCATGTGCGCCAGCGACATCGGCGTGGTGAAGCAGCCGCGAAACCGCAGCGGCGAACTGTCGGCGTCTATCCCCTCGAACCCGTCCGCGAGGATCGGTTCCGGCTGGCCGGTGGCCAGAAGCGTCAACTGCATCCGCGCCTGTGGCGCATCGGCCGCGACGGGTTCGTAGAAGGCGTGGACCTGCAGCCAGTACATCGCCACGCCGGCGACGGCCCCGATCAGCACGATCGCCCCTCCGACAAGCTTGCCATTCACGCCGTCCCCCCGCCGCCACCGGCCTCTGTTCGTACGAAGGCGTCCGCGCAGCGCTTCGCCAGCGCCCTGACCCGCCCGATATAGGCCTGGCGCTCGGTCACGGAAATCACGCCGCGCGCATCCAGAAGGTTGAACAGGTGACTGGCCTTGATGCACTGGTCATAGGCCGGGTGCGCCATCACGATCCGCCGGCCCGAGGCGTCGTGTTCTTCCGCCGCGAGAATCCGCTCGCATTCCGCCTCGGCATCCTCGAAATGGCGCAACAGCATCTCGGTTTCGGCCTGGTCGAAGTTCCAGCGGCTGTATTCCTGTTCGGTCTGGCGGAAGATGTCGCCATAGGACAGCGGGATCGGCGATTGCGGGTCGTTGAACGGCATTTCCATCACGTGGTCGATGCCCAGGACATACATCGCCAGCCGCTCCAGCCCGTAGGTCAGCTCGCCCGAGACCGGCTTGCAGTCATGCCCGCCGACCTGCTGGAAATAGGTGAACTGGCTCACCTCCATCCCGTCGCACCAGACTTCCCAGCCCAGCCCCCAGGCGCCAAGCGTCGGGCTTTCCCAGTCGTCCTCGACGAACCGGATGTCGTGCAGGTCAAGGTCGATCCCGATCGCCGCCAGCGAACCGAGGTACAGCTCCTGCAGGTCCGGCGGCGAGGGTTTGATCAGCACCTGGTACTGGTAATAGTGTTGCAGACGGTTCGGGTTCTCGCCGTAGCGCCCGTCGGTGGGCCGGCGCGAGGGCTGGACGTAGGCCGCCGCCCAGGGTTTCGATCCCAGCGCGCGCAGCGTGGTGGCCGGGTGGAAGGTGCCTGCGCCCACTTCCATGTCGTAGGGCTGCAGGATCGCGCAGCCCTTCGAGGCCCAGTAGGACTGAAGCCGCAGGATCACGTCCTGAAAGCAGCGCGGGGTGGCGTCGGTCATGGATCGGACTCGCGGCTTGCCGAGGGCGCGTTCTCAATAGGCAACAGCCCCGGAAGGGTCAATCGACCCACGGGATTTTCAGATGACGCTAAGGCTCAGCCTGATAGGGTCTCGCCGGATTCGAACACTCGACTGAAAGGATGCAAGGGCATGCGCGCTGTCTTCGCGGTTCTGGCGCTTCTCGTCTCAACCCTCACGGCCACCGTCGCGGCGGCGCAGGAGGCCTGGATCCAGGTCGAGGCGCGGCCGACACGCGCCGAGGCCGAGGATCGCGCCCGCGCCTATGCCCGCACGCTGCCCGATGTCACGGGCTACGAGATGGCCGCGGGCTGGCACGCGATCGTGCTGGGCCCGTACCAGATCGAGGAAGCGGCGCGTCAGCTGAACCTCTTGCGCCGCGAAGGGCTGATCCCGGGCGACAGTTTCCTGACCGATGGCCGGGTGCTGCGGACCCGGTTCTGGCCCCCGGCGGATACGGCCGCGGCCGACAGCGCGGCGGCGGAGGCCGTTGCCGAACCCGCTCAGGCCACGGTGGCGCCGGAACCGGCGGAGGCGGCGGCGGAGCCCGTGGCGGCGGCGCCGGAACCCGTGCCGCAGCGGATCGTCGATCCCTTCCCGCCCGCCGAAGGCTATACCGAGGCGCGCAATTCCGAGGCGCTGCTGACGCGGGAAGAGCGTGAGGAACTGCAGCGCGCGCTGGCCTGGTTCGGATACTATACCGCCGGCATCGATGGCGCCTTCGGCCCGGGAACCCGCGCCGGCATGTCCGAATGGCAAAGCCGCAACGGCTTCGATCCCAACGGCATTCTGGGCGCGCGCCAGCGGGCGATCCTGCTGGCCGCCTGGCGCGACGACCTTGCGGCGATGGGGCTTCGGCTGGTGCGCGACGACCGCGCCGGAATCGAGATCGAACTGCCCACCGCGATGGTCGAGTTCGACCATTACGAGGCGCCCTTCGCCCATTTCCGGGAAAAGGACGGGTCGGGCGTGCGGGTTTACCTGATTTCCCAGCAGGGCGACGCGACCACGCTGTTCGGCCTTTACGAGATCATGCAGACGCTCGAGATCGTGCCGCTGGACGGTCCGCGCGAACGCCGCGCGTCCAGCTTCACGATCGAGGGGCGGAACGCGACGCTGGCTTCCTACACGCAGGCGGAGCTGTCCGGCGGGCTGATCAAGGGGTTCACCCTTGTCTGGGATCCGCGCAAGGCGGCCCGGATCGACAAGGTGCTGGACGCGATGAAGGCCAGCTTCCGTCCGTTCGGCGACGTGGCGCTCGATGACGCGCTGGCGGCACCGGATTCGGCGGCGCGGGCCGACATGCTGGCGGGGCTGGAAGTGCGGCGGCCCGAACGGGTCCGCTCGGGCGTGTTCGTCGATGGCGCCGGGCGGGTGCTGACCGCCTACGAGTCGGTGGACGGCTGCGACCGGCTGACCGTCGACCAGGGCACCGAAGCCGCGTTGACGGCCAGCGATGCCGGGGCGGGCCTCGCGCTCTTGACCCCGGTCACCGCGCTGGCGCCCGCCGACTACGCCGCGTTCCGCGCCGAAACCCCGCGCTCGGGGGCCGAGATCGCGCTGGCGGGCTTCGCCTACGCCGACCTGCTCGACACCCCGGTGATGACCTTCGGCCGCTTCGCCGGACCGGGCGGATTCGACGGCGCGCCGGGGCTTCTGCGCCTCGATCTAGAGGCGCTGGAGGGCGACACCGGAGGCGCGATCTTCGACACCTCCGGCGCGGTTCTGGGCCTCTTGCTGCCGCGTTCGGCCGGCGGCGCCCGGCCCGCGCCCGAAGGCGCGGCGCTGGCGCGCGATGCCGGGGCGATCACCGCCTTCCTGCTGGCCAACGGGGTCGATCCGCGAACCGAGGTCGCCGCCGGCGCAATGGCGGCCGAGGATCTTGGCCGCCGCGCCACCGGCATGGCGACGCGGGTGGCCTGCTGGAACTGAGCCGGCTGTCGGGGCGTCAGCCCCGCGCCGTCATCGCGGGCGTCATCCGGATCAGCGTCGGCCCCGGATGCGCCAGCGCGTCGCGGACCGCCCCGGCCAGGGCGTCGAGGCTGTCGGGTTCCGCCGCCGCCGCGCCCCAGGCCCGCGCCAGCGCGCCGAAATCGGGGTTGCGCGCCACCACCGCGTTGGGCGCGATCTGGCTGCGCAGCATGCTGTCCTCGATCTCCTTGAGCTTGCCGTTGTCCCACAGAAGGATCGGCAAGGGCCGGCCCAGTTCCACCGCCGTGCCCAGTTCCTGGATCGTGTATTGCAGACCGTAATCCCCGGCGATGGCGACCACCGGGACATCGGGCAGCCCCACCTTGCCGCCGATCGCGGCGGGCAGCGCGTAGCCCAGCGTACCGAAGCCGAAGGGATGGTGCCACAGCCCCGGTTCGGGCAAGTCCCAGACCTCCTTGGCGACATAGGCGAACTGCGTCATGTCCGAATAGATCCGGGTTTCGGCCGGCAGCACCGCGCGCAGCGCGTCGCAGACCGGCACGATCCCCGGCCGCTCGGCATCCGCCTCGGCGCGCCAGCGGGCGCGGGCCTGCGCGACCTCGGCCGCGGTCCAGTCGCTGTTGCCTTCCGGCAGCGTCTTCGTCAACGCCGACAGGACCGCCGCCGCATCGCCCCGGATCGCCAGGTCGGCCGGCGTATCGGCCAGTTCGGCGGGATCGATATCGACCCGGATCAGCGGGCAGGCATGGCCCAGGTCCGGTCGCCACAGGTCGACCTCCGACAACTCGCTGCCCACGACGACAACCAGGTCCGCCCGCGCGATGACGGCGGCGCTGTCGGGCCGGGCGAGGAAACTGCCGAAGGCCAGCGGATCGCCGGGTGCGACGACACCGCGCCCGGCATAGGTGGTGAAACTCGCCGCCTGCCGGCGGGCCAGCAACGCCCGCGCCGGCCCCGTCGCCCCGCGCGCACCACCGCCGAAAACGAACAGTGGCCGGCGGGCCGCCGCGATCATCGCGGCCGCACGGGTCACATCCGGCGCACCGGCGCCTATGGGCGCGCCGGGCGGCGGCGGCGGCGGCGGCGCGGGCGCGCCCAGCACCCCGATCGGCAGTTGCACGTGTTTCGGGCGCGGCCGGTCCAGCGCGAACTCGGCCAGCGCCCGGTCGATCAGGTGATAGGCCGTCGCGGCGTCCTGCGCGGTTCTCGACCAGTCGCAGACGGTCGCCGCCGCGCCCTCCTGATCGGGCATCTCGTGCAGCCGCGCCCGGCCGATGCCCAGGTCCGCCGTGTCGAGGCAGGACGAGATCGCCAGCACCGGAACGCTATCGGACAGCGCCTGCCCGAGCGGCGTCATCAGGTTGGTCAGCCCCGGCCCGGTGATCACGTAGGCCACGCCGGGCCGGCCGGTGGCGCGGGCATAGCCGTCGGCCATGAACCCCGCGCCCTGTTCGTGGCGCGCCAGGACATGGGTGATGCCCGCTTCCTCGATGCCGCGATAAAGCTCGACGTTGTGAACGCCGGGGATGCCGAAGATAACCTCGACCCCGCGCGCCTTCAGCATCGCCGAGATCTGCGCGCCCAGCGGCCGCATCGCGCCATCCGTCATCTCACACCCTCCAGAATCGCGGCAGGACCACGACCATCACGACCAGCAGTTCCAGCCGACCAAGGAACATCGCCAGCGTCAGCAGCCACTTCGCGGTGTCGTTGAGCGCCCCGAAATTCCCGGCCGGCCCGATGATCGGCCCCAGCCCCGGCCCGATATTGGCGATTGCCGTCGCCGCGCCGGAGACCGAGGTGACCATGTCCAGCCCGGTCAGCGACAGCGCCACGGCGAACAGGCCCAGCGACAGCACGAAGATCACGAAGAAGGCGATCACCGAATCGATCACGTCGTCGCCCACCGGCTTGCCGTCGTAACGCGGCGTGAACATCCCGGACGGCGAGTGGATGCGCCGGATCTCGGCCCTGATCGCGGCGACAAGGATCTGGTAGCGGAAGATCTTGACCGAGCACGAGGTCGACCCGGCGCAACCGCCGATCAGCCCGATGAAGAAGAACAGCACCATCGGGAACGTGCCCCAAAGCTGGTAGTCGACCGAGGCATAGCCGGTGCCGGTGATGATCGAGGTGACGTTGAACAGCCCTTCGCGCAGCGCGTGTTCGAGATTGTCGTCATTCGCGATCACCCGATAGGCGGTGACGGTCAGCACCAGAACCACGATGGCCCAGAAGAAGCCGCGCACCTGCACGTCCTGCCACAGCGGCCGCACGGACCCGGCCATCACCTGCACGTAGCGCACGAAGGGCAGGCCGGCGAGAACCATGAACACCGAAGCCACGTATTCAGGCGGGCCCTGGAACGCACCGAACGAGGCGTCATAGGTCGAAAAACCGCCCGTCGACAGCGTGGTGAGCGCGTGGTTCAGCGCCTCGTACCCGGTCATGCCGACCGCGAGATAGGCGAAATGGCAGGCCACCGTCAGCCCGACATAGGCCGCCGCGATCCGCGCCGCGATCTCGGCCGCGCGCGGCAGCACCTTGCCGCCGGTATCGAAGGCCTCGGACCGGAAGATCTGCATGCCGCCGACCCTGAGTTCGGGCAAGAACACCATCGCCACCACGATGATCCCGATGCCGCCGAACCATTGCAGCATCGACCGCCACAGCAAGAGCCCCTGCGGCAGGTCGTCGAGGCCGGAAAACACGGTGGACCCCGTCGTCGTCAGGCCCGACATCGCCTCGAACACCGCGTCGACCGGGCGCGCGCCGGTGGCGCCCAGAAGGAACGGAAGCGCGCCGAACAGCGGCAGCACCAGCCAGACCGACGACGCCAGCAGGAAGGTCTGCTGCAACGTCAGCCGCCCGGTCACCGCGTTGGCGCAGGCCAGGGCGATCAGTCCGCCGGCCAGAACCGTGATCACCGCGCATTCGAAGAACACCGGCCAGTGGCCGTTCCCCGCGACCAGATCGAACCCCATCGGCACCAGCATCGTGGCCCCGAGCGCGGCGACGAGCAGGCCGATCACGTGACCGATGGGGCGCAGATCCAGCATGAGGGCAACGCTTGGCCGCGGCCCCCGGTGCTGTCAAGCCGAAGGGGTCAGCCGGCGTGGTAGAGCGAGGCGAAGAGCCGCGGATCGAGGCTTTCGGCCGCGAAGGTCGGCCCCTCGGTCAGCACGCTGACCGCATCGTGGCTGTGCAGGCTTTCCTGGTGGCTCGCCACCACGCGGAAATCGCCGATCCGGACATCGGCCAGCAGCACGCCGGCGAAGCTTCGCGCGGCATCCTCCACGAAGATCGGGTTGGCGGCGTTCAGCTCGGCGAAGGCCTGTTCGTCCTCGCGCTTGACCATCACCTGCGTCTCGGTCGGCACCGCGCGGCGGGCCATGTCGATCAGATCCTCGAACCACAGGCACTGGCCCTCCTCGACCACCGCCGAGATCCGCGCGACCGAACGCTGCGAATGCGGCGTGGCCAGCTGGCCGCGCACCTGCCGGGCGTGTTCGCTGAGTTCCAGAGAACAGGGGCAGGTCGAGGAATAGACATAGTCGAGATGCACGATCTTGCGCCGCACCCCGGCGGTTTCGACCAGTTCCAGCGCGATGTCGTAGTATTGCCAGCCGGCAAGTCCCGACCGCAGCGCCGGCACCTTGACCGGGAACGAGAACCGCATCTGGATCCGCGCGTCGAAACTGCCCAGGTCGGTCTTGTAATCGTCCAGCGCCGCCTCGATCACCTCGAAGCTGAAGGTCCGTTCGGCATGGGCATAGAACGAGCGCATGATGCGGCTCATGTTGATGCCCTTCTTCTCGGCCTCCAGGCTCACCGTGCCGGTGACCGAGGTCTCCAGCGTGAGGTCGCCGTTGTCGCGGGTGTGGTAGCGGATCGGCAGCCGGAAGTTGGAAATGCCGACATGCTGGATCTGCGTACGGGCGCCCACGATCAGGCTGGCGGGACCGTTCTGCAGGTCGGGCAGGCTGTCCTTGTAGGCCGCGTCGACCGCGAAATCCTCGGGATAGGCGCGCGACAGGGCCGGGTAATCGGCCGCCTGCCCGGGCAGCAGCCGGGCGATGGCCGGGTCGAGCCGGGCGATCTCCGTCACGCTGGCCTGCGCGGCCCAGCGCCGCAGCACCTTCAGCGCCTCCGCGGCGTCCTCGCTGTCCGGTGCGCCCGGGGCCCGGTTGGGATGGATGTTCATCGCGACTCTCCCTGCGGCCGTTCGCGGGTCCGCCGCCCAGAATGCGACAGCGCCCCGCCCTTGTCCAATACCAAGCACGTTACGCCGCCCGCCGGCGGTCAGATCACTTCCAGCGCCTGCGACAGGTCGGCCAGCAGGTCGTCGGCATCCTCCAGCCCCACCGACAGCCGGATCAGCCCCGGCGTGATCCCCAGCACGCGTTTCTGATCCTCGGGCAGGCGTTGATGCGTCGTGGTGGCCGGATGTGTCGCGATCGTCTTGGAATCGCCGAGATTGTTCGAGATCTTCACGATCCTCAGCGCGTTCAGCAGCGCGAAGGCGGCCCGCTGCCCGCCCGCCACCTCGACCGAGATCACGGTGCCGCCGGCCCCCATCTGCCGCATCGCGAGATCGTGCTGCGGATGGCCGGGCAGACCGGGAAACAGCACACGGGCGAGTTTCGGATGCCCGTCAAGCGCCTCGGCCAGCCGTTGCGCGGTGGCGGCCTGGGCGCGCACCCGCAAGTCCAGCGTCTCCATGCCTTTCAGCATCACCCAGGCGTTGAACGGGCTCATCGCCGCGCCGGTATGCTTGAGGTAGGGCTCGACGACCTTGCGCACGTGGTCGCGGCTGCCGCAGATCACCCCGCCAAGGCATCGGCCGCCGCCGTCGATATGCTTGGTCGCCGAATAGACGACCACGTCGGCCCCCTGCGCCACCGCCCGCGAATAGACCGGCGTGGCGAAGACGTTGTCGACGATCACCAGCGCACCGGCGGCATGGGCGATCTCGGCCACCGCGGCGATGTCGATCACCTCCAGCGTCGGGTTCGAGACGGTTTCGAAGAACACCGCGCGGGTGCCCGGCCGCACCGCGGCGCGCCAGGCCGCCAGATCGGTGCCGTCGACGAGCGTGACCTCCACGCCGAACCGCCCGAGAATATCCAGCACGTATAGGCAGGATCCGAACAGCGCCCGCGCAGCCACGACATGGTCGCCGGCCTTCAGCATCGAGGTCAGCGCGGCGTTGACCGCCGCCATCCCGCTGGCCGTCGCGAAGGCATCCTCGGCGCCCTCGATGGCGGCGATCCGCTCCTCGAACATCCGCACCGTCGGGTTGCCGTAGCGGGCATAGATGAATTCGTCCGCGCCGGCCTCGACGAACCGCGCCTCGGCCTGTTCGGCGCTGTCGTAGACGAACCCCTGGGTCAGGAAGATCGCCTCGGACATCTCGCCGTACTGGCTGCGGCGGACGCCTTCGTGAATGAGCTTGGTACGTGTCTTCCAGTCGGCCATCAGCCCCTCCGCATCGGTTCCCGGAACGGCCGCGGGCGGCGACGGGGCCGTCCCTCAACCTCTTTAGCGGCTTGTTTTACGTGGCCCGCAATCCGGTGCACAAATCGCCACGGCCCTGCAGGTACTGCCAAGCGCGGAACCGGTCAACACCGTCATGCAGACGACATGCCCGCGTCACCCGCCTGTCGCGGCAACGGGCTATGCCGGCCGCAACATCTGGTAGGCGGCGGCGATGTCCCTTCTGGCGGTGAATGCAATCGGCACGGTCCCGGCGTTTGCGCAAGCCGGGGCGGGGCCGCTGGCGGCCACACTGGCCGACCGCCTCGCGGCGCTGCCGCCCGGCGCGCCGGTCGTGGTCATGATCCACGGCTACAGTTTCGCGCCCGATAGTCCGCGCCACGATCCGCACCGCCACATCCTGTCGCTGACGCCCGATCCCGGCTGCTGGAAGGCGGTGTCCTGGCCGCGCCACCTGGGCTTCGGCCGCGCGCCGCGGCAGGGGCTGGCGATCGCCTTCGGCTGGCAGGCCCGGGGCACCCTGTGGCGCGCGGGGCTGGAGGCGTTGCGCGCCGGCCGGGCGCTGGCCCGCCTGGTGACAGAGATCCGCCACCTGCGGCCCGACGCGCCGGTCGACCTCGTGGCCCACAGCCTTGGCGCGCGGGTGGCGCTGGCGGCGCTGCCCCGGCTCGCCCCCGGCGATGCCGGGCGGATCATCCTGATGGCGGCGGCCGAGTTCCGGCGCCGCGCCCGCGCCGCGATGGACAGCCCGGCGGGCCGCGCCGCCGAGGTGCTGAACGTCACCAGCCGCGAGAACGACCCGTTCGATCTCTGCGTCGAACTCGTGCTGGGCGCGGGCAGCGGCCGTACCCTGGGCCACGGGCTGGGGCGCCGGCAGGCCAACTGGCTCGACCTGCAGATCGACGATCCGGCCAGCCTTTCCGCGCTGCGCGGACTGGGCTTCCGCGTCGCCGCGCCGGCCGTCGCGGTATGCCACAGGTCGTCCTACCTGCGGCCGGGCCTGTTCCCGCTCTACCGTGTGCTGATCCATGACCGGGCGCGCTGGCCGCTGCCGATGCTGGCCGCCGCGCTGCCCGAGCGGCAGTCGCCGCGCTGGTCACGGCTTCTTGCGGCGCCACGCGTCCCGCTGCCCTTGCCGCTGCGGCGAAATGCGTCATCCTGAGGCCCGACAAGGGGGACGGACATGACCGCAGAGATCGATCTATACTACTGGCCCACGCCGAACGGCTGGAAGATCACCATCGCGCTGGAAGAGATGGGGCTGCCCTACCGGGTGCACCTGATCGACATCGGCGCGGGCGACCAGTTCGCGCCCGATTTCCTGAAGATCGCGCCGAACAACCGGATGCCGGCGATCGTCGACCCCGAGGGGCCCGACGGGCAGCCGGTGTCGATCTTCGAATCCGGCGCGATCCTGCAATACCTCGCCCGCAAGACCGGCCGGTTCCAAGGCGAGACCGAGCGCGACCGCATCGAGGTCGAGCAATGGCTGATGTGGCAGATGGGCGGCGTCGGGCCGATGGCCGGGCAGGCGCATCATTTCCTCAAATACGCCCCCGCCCTCGATCCGCCGCAGGATCTGCCCTATGCCAAGGATCGCTACCGCCGCGAGGTCGCGCGGCTTTACGGCGTGCTCGACCGTCGGCTGGCCGACCGCGATTTCGTCGCCGGCAACTTTGTTTCGATCGCGGATTTCGCGATCTGGCCCTGGGCGAGCCTGTGGGAAGGCCAGCAACAGACGCTGGATGACAAGCCCAATCTCGCCGCCTGGCTTGACCGGATGGCGGCGCGGCCGGCGGTGCAGCGCGGCCGCGCGGTGGCCGCCGAGAAGCGCGGCAACCTTCAGACCGACCGCAAGGCCCAGGAAACGCTGTTTCGCCGGTGACCGGGCGCGCCGGCCGGCGACGCACGGCCCGACGCCCGGCACGGCGCCCGGCAAGGCAGGGCGACAGAGCGGGCTGTCAGCCGTCCTTCTCCGTCTCCTCGATGCCGTAGCGCTTCAGCAGCCCGCCCTGCGCGATGAAGAAGGCGAAGACCGCGACGGTCAGCCCGAAGGTCTTGAAGTTCACCCAGGCCTGGTCGGACATCGTGCGCCACACGATCTCGTTCAGCACCGCCAGCGCCACGAAGAAGGCCGCCAGCCGCCGGGTCAGGATCATCCAGCCCTCGCGCTGCATCGGCATCGCCTGATCCATGACCAGCATCAGCCAGGACTGGCCGCGCAGCAGCCCGATGCCCAGCACCCCGGCGAACATCAGATAGATGATCGTCGGCTTCATCTTGAAGAACCGCTCGTCGTTCAGCCACACCGTCAGCCCGCCGAACACCACGACCAGCACCAGCGTCACGATCTGCATCGCCGCGATCTTGCCGGTCAGCCGCCACAGCGCGAAGGTCGTCGCCGCCAGCAGCGGGATGAACAGCGCCGTGGCGACGATGAACCCGCCATACTCTGCCCCGGCCACCGTCACGGTTTCGTCCTTGAGCCGGGTGAAGGCCACGAAGAAAGCGATCAGAGGCCCGAATTCCAGCCCGATCTTCACCCAGGGATTGACCTTGCGCTCGTCCATCATCGCCCCGCGAATTCCACGATCACCGCGCCCGCGGCGATCAATGCCATCAGGGCCAGCCGCCGCGGCCCCACCTTTTCCCCCAGCACCGCCCAGCCGATCAGCGCGGCGAAGACCGTCGAGGTTTCGCGCAGCACCGCCGCCTCGCCGACCTTGTCGATCCGGGTGGCAAGCATCACGCCGCCGAAACTGACATAGGCGACAAGCGCGCCCAATGCACCCCTCGCCATCAGCGGCCCCAGCGTCGGACGATCCGGCATCCGCCGCCAGCGCGCCCAGGCGATCACCGGGAAATCGAAGGCGGTGAGCAGGAAGAACCAGGCGAGGAAGGTGAACGGGTCGGGCGACTGCCGGATGCCCCAGGCGTCGAAGGTGGTATAGGCCGCCGTCAGCACCCCGCAGGCCACTGCCCAGAAGATGCCGGCGCGCAGCATCGCCCGGTCGGGCACCGGGCCTTTCAGGTTGAACCGCGACAGCGCGAGGATCCCGAACGACAGGCAGCCGACGCCCAGCCATTGCGCCGCCGTGTAGCTTTCGGAAAACACCACCGCGGCCACGGCCACGGTGATCATCGGCCCGGTGCCGCGCACCACAGGGTAGACCACCGTGTAGGGCGCCCGTTCATAGGCCATCGCCATCGTCAGCTTGTAGGCGAAATGCAGCACGACCGCCCCGGCGAAGATCGGCCAGAGATGCGGTTCGGGCCAAGGCACCAGGAACAGCGCGATCGGCGCGGAGAAGATCACCAGCCACAGGTCGATCGCGCCGCGCGCCAGCCACGGATCGTGCCGGCCCTTCTGCAACGCGCCGAAGAACGCATGCGCGACCGCCGAGGTCAGCGCCAGGAGCGCCGCGATCCGCGCGCCCTCGGCACTGCCTTCGAGCCCGACGATCCACTCGCTCATGCCCGGAGCGGCCCTCGCGGGGCGGCCGTCATCCCCCGGCCCCCACCAGCGCGCGGGCGAACTCCTCGGGATCGAACGGCGCAAGGTCGTCGATCTGCTCGCCGACGCCGATCGCGTGGATCGGCAGGCCGAAGCGGTCGGCCAGCGCCACCAGCACCCCGCCCTTGGCGGTGCCGTCGAGCTTGGTCATCACCAGCCCGGTGACATCGGCGAGCTTGCGGAACGTCTCGACCTGGCTCAGCGCGTTCTGGCCGGTGGTCGCGTCGAGCACGAGGATCGTGTTGTGCGGGGCCTCCGGATCCTTCTTGCGGATCACCCGGACGATCTTGGCCAGTTCCTCCATCAGGTCGGCGCGGTTCTGCAGCCGCCCCGCGGTGTCGATCATCAGCAGGTCGGCGCCCGCCTGCTGCGCATGCGCCAGCGCGTCGAAGGCAAGGCTGGCGGGATCCGAGCCTTCGGGCGCGGTCATCACCGGCACGCCGGCGCGCTGGCCCCAGATCTGCAACTGTTCCACCGCCGCGGCGCGGAACGTGTCGCCCGCGGCGATCACCACCTGCTTGCCGGCGGCGCGGAACTGGCTGGCCAGCTTGCCGATCGTCGTGGTCTTGCCCGATCCGTTGACGCCGACGACCAGCACCACCTGCGGCCGCTTCGGGTACAGCGGCAGGGGCCGGGCCACCGGTTCCATGATCCGGGCGATCTCGGCCGCCAGCAGGCCCTTGATCTCGCTGACCGACAGCCGCTTGCCCATCCGTCCCTCGGCGAGGTTGGCGGTGACGCGCAGCGCCGTGTCGACCCCCATGTCGGAGGCGATCAGAAGCTCTTCGAGACTTTCGAGCATCGCGTCGTCGAGCACCCGGCGCGGTTCCTCCGGCGCACCGGGGCGGCCGAACAGCCGGCCCAGGATGCCGGGCTTCTGCGCCAGCGGCGCGCCAGACACCGCCGCCGTTTCCGGCGGGCCGGGCGGCAGTTCCTGCGGCGCCGGGGCCGGAAGGTCATCGGGCGGCGGCGCGGGAACCTCCGACGGCGCGGGCGGTTCCTCGGCCGGCGCGGCCGGCGGCACCTCGTCGGGCCGGGGCGGGATCTCGCGCGGCGGTTCGGGCGCGGCGGCGGGGTCGGGCTCGCCGCCCTCGGCCACGATCGCCTCCAGCCCCTCCTCGAGCTTCGAGGAGGATCTGAACAGCCGGTCCTTCAGTTTGCCGAACAGCGACATCGCCAGCCCCGCGCCAAGTTTCGTCCCTGCCTATCCTGTCGCGTCCGCAAGGAAAAGACCGCCGGCCCCGCAGCGGCGACATTGCCCTGATTTGGCCGCGATCGGATGGCATGGCGGGGTTCATGACCAAGCACCATGATTCCCTTGGGACTGCCGGGGAGCCCGCGCCCTTCGACAGTCTCGAAGGGGCGGTACGGGCGACCGTGCGGGCCGCCGCGGGACCGACCGCTCCGGCCGCGAACCGCCCACAGCCGCCGCCCGCCGCCAACACCGCCACCGCGCCGGCGCCGGCCCGCGGCGCCACCGCACGGCTTCGCCCCTATCTTGCGCCGCTGCCGGGTTTGCGGCTTCTGCCTCTGCCGCTTCTGGCGTTCGCCGCGCTGACCGGCGGCTGGGCCGTTGCGCTGGCGCTGGCCGCGGTGCTGCTTGCCGTCCTCGTGCAGGGCGCCCCGGATGCCGCCGTCGACGACACCGGCGACACGCCGCATCTTGCCGCCGCGCTGGTCGCCGGCGGGGCATTGACACTGCTGGCCGTGCTGCACGCGCTCGACGGCGGCACCGCGATGGGCGCCTGGGCCTGGTTCGGCCTGCTTCTCGCCGCCGCGCTGTGGCTCGGGCAGATCGGGCTCGCGGCCGGGCACGCGCTGATCCACGCCGGGCGCGGCAAGGCCCGGCTTGGTCTGGCCTTCTACGCGCTGGTCTGGGCCGGGCCGCTCGCATCGGCCCACCGCCTCGTCCACCATCGCGCCGCCGCCACCGCCGACGATCCGTTCACCGCCGATCCCGACGAAGGGTTCTGGGGCTATCTGGGCCGGGCCTGGCCCGAGGCCATCGTCGCGGGTTGGGAGATCGAGGCCGAAACCGCCCGCACCGGGCCGGGCGCCACGGCGCTGCATCCCTATCTGCTCTACGCCGCCGGCGGCGCCGCGGCGAGCCTTGCGATCGCGGCGGTGGCCGGGTTCGGGGCGGTGGTCCTGCATCTCGCGATCTCGGCGCTGGTGCAGGTCCAGCTCATGCTGTGCGATTTCGTCCGACACCATGGCCGGCAGCGCCGCCGCCGCGGTACCGGCGAGGTCGAGCCATACGGGCTGGCGCATGAATGGGTCGCGCCCGATCCGGTGGCATGGCTGCGCCGCGGCGCTCCTGCCCGGCCCGGCGACCATGCCGCGCATGACGAAAGCACACCGGCGCCCGGCGCCGCGCCGCGGCTGCCGTTGCCGTTCCCGGCGATGTCGGCGCTGGCGCTCGTACCGCCGCTGTGGAACCGGGCGCTGGCGGCGCGGACCGTGCGGGCGCAACGGCCACGGCCCGGCGGCGTACGGCCCTGACCTGCCCGATCCGGGGGCTTCCGGGGCGACGCGGCTTCTGGCAGACTGACGGGATGAAACTCTTGCCTGCCGTTTTTCTCGCCGCATTCGCCACCGCCGCCACCGCCGCGGAAACCCCCGTTTCGCCGGAAGCCTTCGACGCCTTCTCGCAGGGTCGCACCCTGGTCTATTCCGACGGCGACCGCGCCTACGGGATCGAGCAGTACCTGCCCGGCCGGCAGGTGCTTTGGGCCTTCATCGGCGAGGAATGCCGCCGCGGGCACTGGTATCCCGACGGATCGGAAATCTGCTTCGTCTACGAAAACAATCCGGTTCCGCAGTGCTGGAGCTATTTCAACACGGCCGACGGGCTGCGCGCCCGGTTTCGCGACGATCCCGCCGACGCGCCGATGATCTCGGTGCGCGAAAGCGCCGATGCGATGCCCTGCAGCGGGCCGATGCTGGGCGTCTGACGGTCTAGAACAATTCGCCCTGCCCGCCCGGCCCCGGCTTGCCCCTGCCGGCGGGGCGCGTGCCGCGCCCGCCCGGCACGGCATCCAGCCGGCCGTCGTGGAACTCGATCTCCAGCGCCGCCGCGCCGGCCGCCGCGGTGCGGCTGGTCGCCACCGCGCCGTCGGCACGGATCACCGCGTAGCCGCGCCGAAGCGTTTCCGCATAGCCCAGCGTCTGGCGCATCCGGTCGAGCGCCGAAAGCCGGTCCGCCAGCGCCGCCAGCCGATCGGCGGGCGCCACCGTCAGCCGCCCGGCCAGCGCATCGAGTTGCGCACGGTCGGCGGCCGCGCGCCGGGCCATCCGCCCGGTCGCCGGCGCCAGCCGGGCCGCGAGCCGGTCGAGCCCGGTACGCGCCAGCGCCGCACCGCGCGCCAGCGCCGGGGCCAGCCGGTCGCCGCGCTGCGCCAGCGCTCGCCGCTCGGCCGCGATGAACCGCGCCAGAAGCTCGGGGCGGGCCTGCCCGGCCAGCCCGGCGAAAACCGCGCGCTTGCGATGCACCGCGGACAGCAGCGCCGGTTCCAGCCGCTGCGCGACAAGGTCGGCGCGCTGCCGCGCCGGGCCGGTCAGCGCCTCGGGCCGGCCCAGGCCGCGGGAAAGATCGGCCAGCCGCACCCGCCGCGCCTCGGCCCGCTGCGCCATCGCCCGCGCCAGCCGGCCGCCGAGTTCACCGGTCCGGCCCAGCAGGTCCAGCCGCACCGGCACCGCCATCTCGGCCGCCGCGGTCGGCGTCGGCGCGCGGCGGTCGGCGGCATGGTCGATCAGCGTGGTGTCGGTCTCGTGCCCGACGGCCGAGATCAGCGGAATCGCGCTTTCCGCCGCCGCGCGGACGACGATTTCCTCGTTGAAGCCCCACAGGTCTTCCAGCGATCCGCCGCCGCGGGCGACGATGATCAGGTCGGGCCGCGGTACCGGCCCGCCGGGGGCAAGCGCGTTGAAGCCGCGAATCGCCGCGGCCACCTCGGGCGCGCAGGCCTGGCCCTGCACCGCCACCGGCCAGATCAGCACGCGCCGGGGGAACCGGTCCCGCAGCCGGTGCAGGATGTCGCGGATCACCGCGCCGGAGGGCGAGGTGACGACGCCGATCACCTCGGGCAGGTAGGGGATCGGCTTCTTGCGGGCGGCGTCGAACAGCCCCTCGGCCGCCAGCGCGGCGCGGCGTTTTTCCAGCATCGCCATCAGCGCGCCGGCACCCGCCGGGGCGAGGTCGTCGACGATCAGCTGGTATTTCGACTGCCCCGGATAGGTCGTCATCCGGCCGGTGGCGATGACCTCCAGCCCCTCCTCGGGCCGCACCGACAGCCGCGCCACCTGGCCCTTCCACGCCACCGCGTCGAGCGTGGCGCGATCGTCCTTCAGCGCGAAATAGACATGGCCCGAACGCGGCATCGACACGCGGCCGATCTCGCCCCGCACCCGGACCCGGCCGAAGGCGCCCTCGATCGTGCGCCTGACCGCGCCCGACAGTTCCGAAACGGTGAATTCCGGCGCGTTGCCCGCCGTCTCGTCGCCCGGCCCGTCATCCTGTTCGAACAGTTCCATGCCCACCTCGCCGGGGAAACCTGCGGCAGCCGCGCCGCGGATGCAAGCCCGCCGGCGGGGCCGCGGGCCATGCCGGGCGCGGGATCCGGCCGCGCCGGCCGGCGCCGCGCCGCGCAAGGCTTCAATCCCCCGGCCGCCTCGGCTAGACACGCCGCAACGAGGGCCAAGCGGGGGCGGCGATGAACATCCTCATTCTGGGCGGCGGCGGCCGGGAACATGCGCTGGCCTGGGCGGTGGCGCAGAACCCGAAATGCGACCGGCTGATCGTGGCGCCGGGCAATGCCGGGATCGCGGAACTGGCCGAATGCGCCGCGCTCGACATCCTCGACGGCGATGCGGTGGTGGCGTTCTGCGCCGAGGAGGCGGTGGATTTCGTGATCGTCGGGCCCGAGGCGCCGCTGGCCGCCGGGGTGGTCGACGCGCTCGACTCCGCCGGCATCCGCGCCTTCGGGCCCTCGGCCGCGGCGGCGCGGCTGGAAGCCTCGAAAGCCTTCACCAAGGAGGTCTGCGACGCCTGCGGCGCGCCGACCGCCGCCTGGGCGCGGTTCGACACCGAGGCGGCGGCGCTGGACGACCTGCGGGCGCGCGGCGCGCCGATCGTGGTGAAGGCCGACGGGCTGGCGGCGGGCAAGGGCGTGACCGTCGCGATGAAGCCGGAAGAGGCCGAGGCGGCGGTGCGCGAGATGTTCGCGGGCGCGCATGGCGCGGCCGGCGCGGAGGTGGTGATCGAGGAATTCATGGCCGGCGAGGAAGCGAGCTTCTTCGTGCTGTGCGATGGCGAGACGGTGCTGCCGATCGGCACCGCGCAGGATCACAAGCGGGTGGGCGAGGGCGATACCGGGCCCAACACCGGCGGCATGGGCGCCTATTCCCCGGCCCCGGTACTGACCGAGGCGATCGCGCGCCAGGCGCTTGACGAGATCGTGAAACCCACCGTCGCCGAACTCGCCCGTCGCGGCACGCCGTATCGCGGCGTGCTTTACGCCGGGCTGATGATCGACGGCGGCCGGGCGCGGCTGGTGGAATACAACGTCCGGTTCGGCGACCCGGAATGCCAGGTGCTGATGATGCGGCTGGGGGCACAGGCGCTCGACCTGATGCTGGCCTGCGCCGAGGGGCGGCTGGCCGAGGCCCGGGTGAACTGGGCCGAGGATCATGCCCTGACGGTGGTGATGGCGGCGAACGGCTACCCCGGGCCGGTGGCGAAGGGCAGCCAGATCCGGGGCCTTGGCGAATTGCCCGAGGATTCGCGGCGGATGGTGTTCCATGCCGGGACTTCGGCGCGCGATGGCCAGATCGTGGCGGCCGGCGGCCGGGTGCTGAACGTTACCGCGCGCGGCGCGACGCTGGCCGAGGCGCGCGACGCGGCCTATGCGATGGTGGACGCGATCGACTGGCCGGGCGGGTTCTGCCGGCGCGACATCGGCTGGCGGGCGCTGGGGCGGTGAAGGCGCGAGGGGGCTGTCCGCCCCCTCTGCCGCCCTGCGGCGGCATTCACCCCCGAGGATATTTCCAGGCCAAAATTCCCCGGACGCGCGCCGCCGCGGTTCACCCGCCGCAGGCCAGCGCGCGGGTGAAACCGTCGGAGCCATCGACCGGGCCGAGCGGGCGGCTGGCAAGGCCGCCGGGGCCGAGGCGAGTGGCCATGACCTGCGTCCAGCCGGCATCGGCGGTCACGATCTCGGGGCCGGCGCCGCAGTCGCGGATCCCGCCGGAGATGAAGGGCTCGCCGATCCGGTGGTTCGACAGGCCCGGCGCCTCGGCCACCGGGTCCAGCCGGTCGGGGCCGGTGCCAAAGCGCCAGACGCGCAGGATCTTCGCCAGGTGCGGGCGGTCGACGGCGGCGATTTCCACGGCGCCGTCCCCGTCGAGATCGGCGGCGCCGGCGGGCGCGATCCAGCGAAACCGGGTGCCGATGTGGGGGGTGGCGGCGCGGCGGGCGAGCCGGCCCTCGACCAGGCCCCAGACCGCGACCCGGCCGCCGAGATCGGCATGGCTTTCGACGACGATCACCTCCGGCGCGCCGTCGCCGTCGAGATCGGCGAGACGCGGCGCGGTATCCTCGAAGACCAGAATCTCGGGCAGCCGCGCGGTCTGGCGCGCGCCGGTGGCCAGCGTCACGGTCAGCGCGCCGTATTCGATCGCGTCGCCGAGCACGGCATGCGGATAGCGGCCGGTCGGCTCGCCGTAGCGCGCCTCGGCGATGCTGCCGGCCGTCGCGGGGGCGGCAAGCAGCGCCAGCGCGACGGCGGCGGCGCGCATCGTCAGATCTGCTTTTCCGGCATCTGGACGACCAGCCCGTCCAGTTCGGGGGTCACCTTGATCTGGCAGGTCAGCCGCGAGCGGACCGGATCGGGCTCGTAGGCGAAATCGAGCATGTCGGATTCCATCGGGTCGCGCGGCGGCAGCCTGTCGACCCAGGCGGGATCGACATAGACATGGCAGGTCGAACAGGCGCAGGCGCCGCCGCAATCGGCCTCGATGCCGGGAATGCCGTTGTCGCGGGCGCCTTCCATCACGGTCAGGCCGTTCGGCACGTCGACGACATGCTCCTTTCCGCCGAATTCGACATAGGTGATCTTCGCCATGGTCATCCTTCCCAGGTTTGTCCGCCGTTGGACATAGGCGATGCGGGCGGGATTCGCCAGTGCGCGCGGGGCTTGGCGGATGTTCGGGAATGTTCTACATTCGTTCCAGATGACGATACAGCATCTCCGTGCCGCCGCGCCGCGATCCTGGCCGCGCCCGCCCGCCGCCGTGCCGCATGCCCGGCTGGCGGAGGTGCCGGCGGGGGCGCGGGTGACGGTGGCCGGGCTGGTGCTGGTCCGGCAGCGGCCGGGCACCGCCAAGGGGGTGATCTTCGTCACGCTGGAGGACGAGACCGGGGTGGCGAACGTCGTGGTCTGGGCGAAGGTCTACGAACGCTTCCGTCGCGCGGTGATCGCCGGCCGGCTGTTGCGCGTCACCGGGCGGCTGCAGCGCGAGGCCGGGGTGATGCATGTGGTGGCGGAGCGGATCGAGGATGCCTCGCACCTGCTCGACCTCTTGTTGCAGCCGGGGTTCCGGCCCGACGGCACGCGGGCGGCCGATCAGCCCTGAGGCCGGCGTCCCGGCCCGGTCTTTCATTCGACCGACAACGCCACGAAGCGCGGTTCGCCGGCGCGGCGCACGAGCAGCAGCAGCGACTTGCGCCCGGCGTCGCGCGCCTCCTCGATCCGGTCCTCGAGATCGCCGGGCTGGGCGACCTTCTGCTGGCCGGCCTCGGTGATCACGTCGCCGGCGCGCAGGCCCTTCTCGTAGGCCTCGCTCAACTCGTCGATCTCGCGCACCACGAGACCGGTGCTGCCGGGCGCGAGGCCCAGCGTCTCGGCCTCGGCCTCGTCCACCGGGCCCAGCGTCAGGCCGAGGATTTCCGCCTCGGCCGGTTCCTGCGCGGCGGCGGCCGGCACCGCCTCGCCCTCGGCCAGTTCGCGCCGGCCCAGCGTGACGTCGAGCACCTCGCGCGCGCCTTCGCGCAGCACGACGACCTCGACGGTCTTGCCGACGGCGGTATCGGCCACGCGGCGCACCAGTTCACGGGTATCGGCGACATCGGCCCCGTCGAACGACAGGATGACGTCGCCGGCCAGCATCCCGGCCTCGGCGGCGGGGCCGGGCGGCACGTCGGTGACCAGCGCGCCCCGCGCCTCGGTCAGTTCCATCGCCTCGGCGACATCGTCGGTGACGTCCTGGATCCGGACGCCAAGCCAGCCGCGGCGGGTTTCGCCGAACTCGCGCAGCTGCTCGACCACGTTCGTGACCACGTTCGACGCCATCGAGAAACCGATGCCGATCGAGCCGCCGTTCGGGCTGAGGATCGCGGTGTTCACGCCGATCACCTCGCCGTCCATGTTGAACAGCGGCCCGCCGGAGTTGCCGCGGTTGATCGCCGCGTCGGTCTGGATGTAGTCGTCATAGGTGCCGCTGAGCGCCCGGCCACGGGCCGAGACGATGCCGGCCGAGACCGAGAAGCCCTGCCCCAGCGGGTTGCCCATCGCCATCACCCAGTCGCCGACGCGCATCTCGTCGCTGTCGCCGAAGCTGACAAACGGCAGCGGGTCGGCGCTGTCGACCTTCAGAAGCGCGATGTCGGTCTTCGGGTCGGTGCCGACGACCTCGGCCACAAGCCGTTCGCCCGAGAAGAATTCCACCTCGACCTCGTCGGCGCCGTCGATCACGTGATTGGTGGTCACGATGAAGCCGTCGGCCGAGATCACGAAGCCCGAGCCCAGCGCGTTCGACCGGCGCGGCGCGCGGTCGCCCGGGCCGTTGCGGTTCTGGAAATCGCGGAAGAAATCCTCGAAGGGGGAGCCTTCGGGCACGATCGGACCACCGCCCAGCGGGCCGGCCACGGTTGTCGTGGTGGTGATGTTCACGACCGAGTCGCTGATGCTTTCGGCAAGGTCGGCAAAGCTTTCGGGTACGCCGCGCGCTTCGGCGCTGGCGACCTGGGTCAGCGCCAGGGCAAGCGCCACGGCCATCGCCCAGGCGAGCCGCAGGAAACCCGGCGCGGCGCCGGTCGGCGGCAGGGCGAGAGTGCGTGCTTGGGACGTCATGACAATCTCCTCTCGATCCGCCCTCGCAACGAAGGCGTTTGCATCGGGCAATGTCGGCGCCTCCGGGCGAAGCTGCAAGGCACGGACCCGTCGCGCGCCGTCACATGGCCGTGACGGGGCGAGTCAATCAGACGCCGAGCGACCGGGCAAGCCAGATCGCGGCCACCCCAAGCGCCACCGCGCCAAGGCCGATCATCCGGCGGATGTCGACGGGGATGCGGCGCAGCAGTTCCAGCACGTCCTCGATGCGCGAGGGGGCCAGCGCGAGCACCAGCCCCTCCACCACCAGCACCATGCCGAGGCCGAAAACGACGAGCGCCATCTGCGCCCCGGTCAGCGGCCCTGGTCGTTCTTCAGATAGTCGAAGAACTCGCTGTCCGGCGCCATCACCATCGACGAGTTCTCGCCACGCAGCGCGCGTTCGTACGAGGTCAGCGACCGGGTGAAGGCGAAGAACTCGGGATCGCGGCCGAAGGCCTCGGCGTAGATCGCGTTGCGCTCCGCATCGGCCTCGCCGCGGATCACCTCGGACTGGCGGCGCGAATCGGAGACCAGTTCCACCACCGTCCGGTCGGCGCTGGCACGGACCCGCTGCGCGGCCTCGTTGCCGCGCGCGATCTCGTCGGCGGCCTCGCGTTCGCGTTCGGCGCGCATCCGGGCGAAGGTGGCGGCGAGGTTCTGCTCGGGCAGGTCGGTGCGCGTCAGCCGCACGTCGATCACCTCGATGCCCAGCGCGCGGGCCTGGGTGCGGGCGATGTCGCGGATCCGGTTCATCAGCGGGGTCCGGTCATCCGACAGAACCGTGGTCGAGG
Organism: Paracoccaceae bacterium; assembly: GCA_024742695.1. Taxonomy (GTDB): domain Bacteria; phylum Pseudomonadota; class Alphaproteobacteria; order Rhodobacterales; family Rhodobacteraceae; genus JANSXY01. Next base: position 51,335 of record JANSXY010000006.1, read on the forward strand.
GAACCGAGCCCAGCACCTCGCGGATCGCGGCGTTCAGGATCCGGTCGAGCCGGCCCTGCGCCGCGCGCAGGCCCTCGGCGCCGACCGCCTCGCGGAACGTCACCACGTTGTCGATCCGCCAGCGCGCGAAGGCATCGACGACCAGCCGGCGGTCATCCAGCGGCGTGACTTCCAGCGGCTGGGTCGGCAGGCCGAGGATCCGGTCGTCGTAGCGCACGACATCCTGGATCAGCGGCAACTTGAAGGACAGGCCCGGGTCTTCCTTGACGGCCTTGACCTGGCCGAACTGAAGCACCAGCGCCTTCTCGCGTTCATCGACGATGAAGATCGACGAAAGGCCGAGCGCGACCAGGACGACGACGATCGGCAAAAGCAGGGTCGAACGGTTCATCAGTTGGTCCCCCCGGTGCGGCGCAATTCGTTCAACGGCAGGTAGGGCACGACGCCGGACGCATCCTGTCCGCCGATCCCGTCGAGGATCATCAGGTCCATGCCGCCAAGCACCTTTTCCATGGTCTCCAGATACATCCGCCGCCGGGTGACTTCCGGCGCCTTCACGTATTCCTCGTAGACGGCGAGGAAACGGCTCGCCTCACCCTGCGCGTTGTTGACGACCTCGGCGCGATAGGCCTCGGCCTGTTCGAGAAGCTGGGCGGCCTCGCCGCGCGCGCCGGCGACGACGCGGTTGGCATAGGCATCGGCCTCTTTCTCCAGCCGGTCGCGTTCCTGCTGCGCGGCCTGCACCTCGCGGAAGCTGTCGATCACCTCGCGCGGCGGGTCGGCGCGGTCGAAGTTCACCCGGATCACGTTGATGCCCGAGTCGTAGCTGTCGAGCGTTTCCTGGACCAGCGCGAGCAGATCGGCCGCGATCACGCCGCGGTCGCGGTTCAGGATCGGCGCCAGTTCCGATCGCGCGATGATGTCGCGCATCGCGGATTCCGACACCGCGCGGATCGTGTCCGCCGGATCGGCGAGGTTGAACAGGAACTGCGCCGGGTCGCGGATGTTCCAGACCACCTGGAACTCGATGTCGACGATGTTCTGGTCGCGGGTCAGCATCAGGCCGCTGTCGACGCCGCCGGAGCGGGCCTGGCCAACCTCTGTCGTCCGTTCGCCGGTCACCTGCACGATCTCGGCCGAAATGATCGGCCAGGGCGCGAAGTTCAGACCGGGGTTGCCCACTGACGAGAAGCTGCCGAACATCAGTTCGACCGAGCGTTCCTCGGGCTTCACGGTGTAGAAGCTCGCGTAGGCCCACAGCGCCGCCGCGGCCAGCGCCGCGATCCCCAGCGTGCCGCGGCTGAACGCCGGGCCGCCGGAACCGGAACCGCCGGGGCCACCACCGCCGTTCACCGGCCCGCGCGGTCCGCGGCCGCCCATCAGCACGCGCAACTGCTCCTGCCCCTTCTTCACGATCTCGTCGATCTCGGGGATCTGAGGTCCGTCGTTCGGCCGGCGGGGGCCGCGCTTGTCCTCGTCGTCGTCGCGTCCGCCGCCGCCCCCGCCCCAGGGGCCACCGTTTCCAGCCATGTGCGCTTCCATCCGTTCCTTGGTCATGTCCATCGGCCTGCCTTGCGAATTGGGCATCCGGGGCCGAAAATCAAGCGGTGCGCACCGGTTTGCGCATCGTCACCATCTCTTCGCTGATCGTGGGGTGAACCGCGACCGTGCGGTCGAAATCCTCTTTCGTCGCGCCCATGCGGATCGCGACGGCGGCCAGCTGGATCATTTCGCCGGCCTCGGGCGCGACGATGTGACATCCCAGCACGCGCCGGGTTTCGGCATCGACGACCAGCTTCATCATCACCCGGTCCGGCCGCCCGGCGAACAGCGAGCGCATCGGCCGGAACGAGGTGCAGAAGACCTCGATCGGCCCCCGATCGCGCGCCTGCTCCTCGGTCAGGCCGACGGTGCCCAGTTCCGGCTGGGTGAAGACGGCCGAGGGCACCAGATCGTGATCCATCTTCCGCGGCCGGCCGCCGAACACCGTGTCGGCGAAGGCGTGGCCCTCGCGGATCGCCACCGGGGTCAGGTTGATCCGGTCGGTCACGTCGCCCACCGCGTAGATCGAGGGCACGCCGGTCTGGCTCCACCCGTCGACCTTGATCTCGCCGCGCCGGCCCAGCGTGACGCCGGCCTCGGCCAACCCCATGCCATCGGTGTTCGGAACCCGGCCGGTGGCGTAGACCACCGCGTCGAAGACCGCCTCGCGCCCGGTGGAGGCCCGCACCCGAAGCCCGCCGGCTTCCCTGTCGATCCGCACCACTTCGGTGCCGACATGCAGGTCGATCCCGCCCTCGCGCATCCGTTCGGCGACCAGCCCGCGCGCCTCGTCGTCGAAGCCGCGCAGCACCTGCGCGCCCCGGTAGTACTGCGTGACCTGCGCGCCCAGCCCGTTCAGGATGCAGGCGAACTCGCAGGCGATGAAGCCGCCGCCGACGATCAGCACCTTTCCCGGCAGCGCTTCGAGCCGGAAGATGTCGTTCGAGGTCAACACGTGTTCGGCGCCGGGAAACTCGGGCACGAAGGGCCGCCCGCCGGTGGCGACGAGGATGTGCGCCGCCGTTACCTCGCGCCCGTCGGCCAGCCGCACGGTATGCGGATCGGCGATCTCGGCGCGCGTGTCGTGCACCGTCACGCCCGCGCCCGATAGCCCGGCGCGATAGGCCGCCTCCAGCCGGTCAAGCTCGGCATCCAGCTTGCCGCGGAACACCGGCCAGTCGAACCCGCCGCGGCTGATCTGCCAGCCATAGGCCGCGGCATCGGCCATCGCCTCGGGATAGGACGAGGCGAAAACCATCAGCTTCTTCGGAACGCAGCCGCGGATCACGCAGGTGCCGCCCATCCGGTATTCCTCGGCCAGCGCGACGCGCGCGCCGTGCTCGCCCGCCGCGATCCGGGCCGCGCGCACCCCGCCCGATCCGCCGCCGATCACGAACAGGTCGACATCGAACTGCGCCATCGTCACACCCCCGCCGCCGCGCTGCCCTTGCCGGCGGGCGCCTCGATGACCTCGGTCGTGCCGTCGGGATGGCCGATCACCAGCCGGTCGCAGATATCGACGAAAAGGCCGTTCTCGACCACGCCGGGCACCTGGTTGAGCACCAGCGCCAGCCCGCGCGGATCGCCGATCCGGCCCAGTTGCAGGTCGATCACGTAGTTCCCCTCGTCGGTGACGAAGGGCTCCGCCCCGGCAAGCCGCAGCGCCGAGGCGCGGCCATCGACATCGAAGGCCGCCAGCGCCTCTTCGATCAGCGCCTGGGTGGTGCGCCAGCCGAAGCGGATCACCTCCACCGGCAGGGGAAAGGCGCCCAGCGTCGCCACCCGCTTGCCCGCGTCGGCGATCACCACCATCCGGTCGGAGGCGGTGGCGACGATCTTCTCGATCAGATGCGCGCCGCCGCCGCCCTTGATCAGCACGAGGTCGCCATCGACCTCGTCGGCGCCGTCGATGGTGAGATCGAGCCAGCGCGCCGTGTCGAGCGAAACCACGTCAAGGCCAAGGCTGCCGGCCAGGTCGGCGGTCCGCTTCGAGGTCGGCACGCAGGTCAGCCGCAGGTTTTCCCGGCTGGCCCGCGCCGCCAGGCAGCGCAACATGAACGCGGCGGTGGAGCCGGTGCCGAGGCCCAGCTTCATTCCGTCCTCGACGAACCCGACCGCGCGTTCGGCCGCGGCCTGCTTCGCCCGGTCGCCGGGCGACAATTCGGCAGCCATCCGTCCCCCATCTCTTCACACCGGCCTCGTTATAGGGAAGATGCCGATAGGGTGCGAGCGCCAAATCGCCGGATGCCGGAGCACCGAACCGGGGCGGTCAAGCGGGGGCCGGAATGTATGTGCTGCACTATGCGCCAGACAATGCCTCGGGCATCGTCCGGGTCGCGCTGGAGGAGCTCGGCCTGCCCTATCGCGCCGCGTTGGTCGACCGGGCGGCACGGGCGCAACACGCGCCCGCCTACCGCGCGCTGAATCCCCTCGGCCAGATCCCGGTGCTGGAAACCGCCGAGGGCCCGATCTTCGAGACCGGCGCGATCCTGCTGTGGCTGTCGGAAGTGCACGGCGGGCTGGCGCCGGCGCCGGGCGCGCCCGGGCGCGGGCGCTACCTGACCTGGCTGTTTTTCCTGTCGAACACGGTTCACGCCGATCTGCTGCGGCTGTTCTACCCGCAGCGCTATGTCGCGCCGGCCGAGATCGGCGGCCATCACGCCCGGATGGCCGATCGTATCGCCGGCCACTTCGGCCAGCTCGACCGGATCGCGGCGGCGGGCGACGGCGCGGTGTTCCGGCTGGTGGCGGAGGATGCCGCGCCGGGGCTGATCGACATCTACGCCGGCTTCCTGATGCGCTGGTCCGTGCTTTACCCCTACGACGGCCCGCGCTGGTTCGAGGCGGTGCGGTTCCCGCATCTGCACGCCATGGCGCGGCGCCTTGAACGCCGGCCATCGGCGCTGGCCGTGGCCAAGGCGGAAGGGCTGGGCCCGACGCCGTTCAGCGCCCCGCGCCTCCCCGAACCGCCCGAGGGCAGCGCGACCTGAGCGCCTTTCGCCGCCCGATGGTCGTTTTCGGCACTGCCGCGGGCCGCGAAGTCTCGCACAGAATTCGGCACCGGACTGGCGGATTTCGCGGAAAACCCCGCTCCGGCGCGCGGATCAATCGGGGGCCATGATGTTCTTGTCCGTCTTCGACATGTTCAAGGTCGGCATCGGGCCGTCGTCATCGCACACGATGGGGCCGATGGTGGCCGCCGGGCGGTTCCTCGACCTGCTGCGCGCCTCGCCGTTCCAGGCTCATGGGCTGCGGGCCTCTCTGCACGGCTCGCTGGCCTTCACCGGCAAGGGCCATGCCACCGACCGCGCCACGATTCTCGGCCTCGCGGGGTTCCGGCCCGACGACTATGACGCCGCGCGCGCCGAGGCGGCGCTGGCCGCGATCACCGAGGCCGGCCGCGTCACGCCGCCGGGGCTGGGCGAGATGGATTTCGACCCCGCGCGCGATCTCGCCTTCGATTTCGGCCCGGCGCTGCCCGGCCATGCCAACGGGATGATCCTGTCGGCCACCGACGCCCAGGGCGACGTGATCCTGCAGGAGACCTATTACTCGATCGGCGGCGGCTTCGTTCTGACCGCGGCGGAACAGGCCGCGGTGGACGACGCGGCGCTGGCCGAACGCTCGCCGGTGCCGTTCCCGTTCCGCTCGGCCGCCGAGATGCTGGGGATGGCGGCGGCCTCGGGCCTGTCGGTGGCCGCGATGAAGCGGCAGAACGAACGGGTGTTCCGCAGCGATGCCGAGATCGACGCGGGCCTTGCCCGGATCTGGGCGGTGATGAAGGCCTGCATGGATCGCGGGCTGGCCACCGACGGGATCCTGCCCGGCGGGCTGAAGGTACGGCGCCGCGCGAAGGCGATCCACGAGGCGCTGCTGGCCGAACGCGGCATGAACCTGACCGCGCCGCATGTCATCAACGACTGGATGAGCGTTTACGCGATGGCGGTGAACGAGGAGAACGCCGCCGGCGGCCAGGTCGTCACCGCGCCGACGAACGGGGCCGCGGGCGTGGTGCCGGCGGTGATCCGCTACTGGCTCGACCACGTGCCGGGGGCCTCCGAGAAGCGGCTGGGGGATTTCCTGCTGACCGCGGCGGCGATCGGCGGGCTGATCAAGCACAACGCCTCGATCTCGGGGGCGGAATGCGGTTGCCAGGCCGAGGTCGGATCGGCCGCGGCGATGGCGGCGGCGGGATTGGCGGCGGTGCTGGGCGGTACGCCCGAACAGGTGGAAAACGCGGCCGAAATCGCGCTGGAACACCACCTGGGCATGACCTGCGACCCGGTGAAGGGGCTGGTGCAGGTGCCGTGCATCGAACGCAACGGCCTGGGCGCGATCAAGGCGGTGTCCGCCGCCTCGCTCAGCCTGCGCGGCGACGGCCAGCATTTCGTGCCGCTGGACGCGGCGATCGAGACGATGCGCCAGACCGGGGCGGACATGCACGAACGCTACAAGGAAACCTCGCTCGGCGGGCTTGCCGTCAACGTCCCGAACTGCTGACCCGTCGCGGCGGGGGGCTGTCTGCCCCCCGGCGGCCTGCGGCCGCTCCCCCCGAGGATATTTAAGGACCAAAATGTCTCAGGCGCGGTCGGCGGACCCGAAGAGGCCGGTGAGCGCGCGGCCGGTCAGCCGGCTGACGCGCGGTTTCGGCAGGGCGGCGAAGGGCAGAGGCCGGCAGACCTCGATCGCGGCAATGCCGACGCGGGCGGTGAGCGCGCCGTTCACCACCCCCTCGCCGAACCGGCGCGAGATTTTCGAGACCAGCCCGCCGCCGGCCACCGACTGGATCAGGTCGTCGCCCACCGCCACCGCGCCGGTGGCCGCGAGATGCGCGAAGACGCTGCGCGCCAGCCGCCAGCTGCCGAAGGTACCGGCCCGGCCGCCGTAGATCTCGGCGATCCGGCGGATCATCCGCAGGTTGGCGACCAGCGCCGCGGCGACGTCGGCCAGCGCCAGCGGCACCACGGCGGTGACGGCGGCGACCATCCGCGCCGCCGCCTCGACCTCGGCCCGCGCGGCGGCGTCGAGCGGGGCCATCAGCTCGCGTTCGGCCAGCGCCAGAAGGTCGGGCGCGTCGATCATCTCGGCCTGGCGCTCGGCCAGCCGGGCGCGGCCCCAGGCCAGGTCGGGCCGACCGCCGTAGAGCCGGACGAGGCCGTCGGTCACCCGTCGCGCGGCGGCGAGATCGGTGGCCGACAGCGCCGCCCTGTGCAGCCCGTCGAGCCGGCGCAGCCGCGCCCAGGCCGCGACTTCGCGCAGCGCGAGGACTAGCGCGGCGACGAGCGCCAGGGCCGCCAGCGCCGCGGCGGCGGCGCCCAGCCAGGGGCTGCGGTCGAGCAGGCCGGTGACGAAATCCCAGGCCGCGACGGAGACGGCGAGGCCGATGAAGCCCGCCAGCCCGGCCCAGAACGCCCGCGCCAACGGCGAGGCCGGACGCGCGGCCACCGCGGCGGCGGCCTGCATCGCGCGGCCCTCTGCCGCTGCATCCGCGTCGGGCACGGGCGGCGCGGTATCCGGGCTCTCGCCGGCCGCGTCGAGCGGAACGATGACGGGGCCCTGCCGGGGTCTCGGGTCGGTCACAGGCGGTCTCCGATCAGGAAGTCGGCGGCGCGATCGAGCCGGATATGCGGCAGGCCGTCGCCGGGCTTTCGGGTGATCTTCGCGGGGGCGAAATCCATCGCGCCGTAGTCGGCGTCGAGCCAGCGGTCGGCGCCGTCGCGCGCCGGAACCAGCAACTGCGCGGGATCGGCGGGCAATTCGCCCGGCCAATAGGCGGCATGGCTGCCGTCGGCGCGCCGGCCGCGCACCGCGGGCAGGGTCCGGCCGCCATGCTCCACCTCGGTCTCGGTGGTCGCGCGCAGCGCGGCGATCGCCGTCGCCTGCGTCGCCGCCCCGGCGAAATCGGCGCGATCGCGCGCCTCGCGCAGCATCGCCGTCAGGATCGCGGCCAGCGCCGGATGCTGGCTGTGGTGCAGGTGATCGGCCCTGGTGGCCGCGAACAGGATCCGGTCGGTGCGCGACAGGCCGACAAGCCGCAGCAGCCAGCCGGCGCGGCCGGGGCGGAAGGCCGTGAGCGTTTCGGCCATCGCGCGGCGCAGATCCTCGGTCGCGCGGGGGCCGGCATGGATCGCGCCCAGCGCGTCGACCAGCACCACCTGCCGGTCGATCCGGGCGAAATGGTCGCGAAAGAACGGCCGCACCACGCGGGCCTTGTAGGCCTCGAACCGGCGTTCGAACTCGCGCCAGAGGCTTTGCCGGCCCGGCCGTTCGGGTGCGGCGAGCGGCGCGAAGGTGAGCGCGGGCGAACCGTCGAGGTCGCCGGGCAGCAGGAACCGGCCCGGCGTGCAATCCGACCAGCCCTCGGCGCGCGCGGCGCGCAGGTGATCGGCGAAGAGCCGGGCGAGATCGCGGGCGCGGGTTTCCTCGAACGGCGCCGCGCCGTCCGTGGCCTGCTGGGCCTGAAGGAACGGGTCCGCCCCGGCACGGCCGGGGATCCGGGCCAGCACCTCCGCCGCCCACGCGCCGTAGTCGCGCTCCATCAGCGTGAGGTCCAGAAGCCATTCGCCGGGGTAATCGACGATGTCGAGATGCACGGTGCGCGGCCCGGTCAGCGCGCCCATCATCCCGGCGGGCTGCACCCGCAGCGAGAGCCTGAGTTCGCTGACCGCGCGGGTGCTGTCGGGCCAATGGGGCTCCGGCCCGGCCAGCGCGGCCAGGTGGCCCTCGTAGTCGAACCGGGGCACCGTGGGATCGGGCTGCGGCTGCAGCCAGGCCGCGCGAATCGCGCCGCTCGCCGCCGGGCCGAAGCCGGGCATCCGGCCGCGGTCGAGCAGGTTCGAGACCAGCGAGGTGATGAACACGGTCTTGCCCGACCGCGCCAGCCCGGTGACACCAAGCCGGATCACCGGTTCGAACAGCGCCTCGCTCACGCTGGCGCCGATGTTTTCGACGCCGCGGGCGAGATCGTCGGCGATGGACGAGATGGACAAGGCGGGGCCTCTCTTTCGGGGCCCAAGATAGGCGCCGGGGCGGCGGCTGTGTAGGGGCGATTGCCAAGCGGCCCGGTCGCGGGCTAGACCGCCGCGACGGAACGGGCGGCCCGAACCCGTCGGCCGGGCCGGCCCATTGCACGAGAGGCGCCCTTCGCCATGCCGCGCTACGCGCTGAAGATCGAATACCATGGCGGCGGCTTCGCCGGCTGGCAGCGGCAGGCTGCGCAAGCCTCGATCCAGCAGGAGGTGGAGGCGGCGATCGCGCGGCTGGAGCCCGCGGCCCCGGCGATCGCCGCGGCCGGGCGCACCGACGCCGGGGTGCATGCCACGGGACAGGTGGCGCATGTCGATCTTGGCCGCGCCTGGGATCCGTTTCGCCTGCAGGAGGCGATCAACCATCACCTGAAACCGGCGCGGATCGCGGTGCTCGCCGCGGCCGTGGTGGACGCGGGGTTCCATGCCCGGTTCTCCGCCGTCGAGCGGCGCTACCTGTTCCGCCTGCTGGCGCGCCGAGCGCCGGCAACCCATGACGCGGGCCTGGTCTGGCAGGTGCGCCAGCCGCTGGATGCCGAGGCGATGCGGGCCGGCGCGGCACATCTGGTCGGGCGGCACGATTTCACCACCTTCCGCTCTGCCCAGTGCCAGGCCGAGAGCCCGGTCAAGACGCTGGACGAGATCGCGATCGAGGAGGTCGCGGTGCCGCATGGCGTGGAGTACCGGTTCCGGCTGCGCGCCCGCAGCTTCCTGCACAACCAGGTCAGGTCGATCGTGGGCACGCTGGAGCGTGTCGGCGCCGGGGCCTGGGCGCCGGGCGCGGTGGCGCAGGCGCTGGCCGCGCGCGACCGGGCCGCCTGTGGCCCGGTCTGCCCGCCGCAGGGTCTGTACCTGGCGCAGGTGGTCTATCCCGAGGATCCGTTCGCGGCCGCCTGACGGCGCGCGCACCGTCAGGCGTTGAGATCCTTCAGCAGCCGTCCGTGTTTCTTCACCTCGGCCAGCACGTCGCCGAAGGTGTGGATGCCGCGCGCCTCCAGCATCGGCAACAGCCGCAGCAGCGCCTCCGCCGTCGCCACCGTATCGCCGATCGCGGTATGGCGCGCCTCCTCGGGGATGGTGATTCCCAGCCGATGCGTCAGCGCGTCGAGGCTGTGACCTTCAAGCTGTCCGAAGACGACCGCCGACAGAAGCACCGTGTCGAGGATCGGGTGGTCGAACCGCGCGCCGATGCCGGCCTCGTGGCGGCGCAGGAATTCCATGTCGAACGGCGCGTTGTGGGCGACCAGCACAGCGCCGGCGGCGAAGGCGTGGAACTGCCGGCCGACCGTATCGATGCCGGGCGCCTCGGCCACCATCGCCTCGGTGATCCCGTGCACCTCGGTCGAGGCGGCGGGGATCGACCGGCCGGGATTGACCAGCGTGTCGAACACTTCCTTTTCCACCCGCCGGCCGTTGACGATCCGCACCGCGGCGATCTGCACGATCTCGTCGCCCTCGCTGGGCAGCAGGCCGGTGGTTTCGGTGTCGAAGACGACATAGGTGAGATCCTGCAGCCGCGCCTGAAGCACCTCGGCGCTGCGGACCTTGGACAGCAGGTCGAAATCGTAGACCACCGCGCGCGGGATCGGGGCGGGACGGCGATGGGCGCGACGCGCGTCGCGGATCGGCAGTCGCAGCCGCGCGCGGCCATCAGGCAGCGCCTCGGGCCAGATCTCGGTGCCGTGGGTGTCGAGCACGGTGCGCCCGGTGACGTCGGCAAGACCCACCTCCAGCGGCGCGGCCAGAAGCCGGTCGAGCCGGCCGATGTTCAGCGTCGGCCCGGACCACGACAGATCGATCACCGCGCCGGCGCCGTCCTCTTCGATCGCGAGCGCGAGGTCGCGGGCGTCCTCGATCCCGGCGGCGAGCCCCGACAGCAGCGCGACGAGGCCGAAGGCGTCGCAGCGCAGGATCAGGGCCGCGGCATCGACCGTCAGGGGCCGGCCCTCGGCCTCGATCCGGGCGCGGATCGCATCGGCGAGATCGGCGGCGCGGGTCAGCGGCAAGGGCCACCAGGTCGCCCGGCTGCGGTCATAGCGGGCGCCGAGATCGGTGATCGCGCGCGCCAGCGTGCCGGCCTCTTCGGCGATCGCGGCGTCGAGCGCGGCATCCGCCGCCCCCTCCTTGACCGAGATCGCGGTCATCAGGTTCGCCGCCGGGCGGCGGACCCGGTCGAAGACCTCGGCCAGCAGATCCTCGCGGTCGGCATGGGCGGCGAGATCGGCGGTCACGTCGCGCAGCGTCAGCACGTAGCCCGGCCTGTCGCCCGCGCCCTCCACCAGTCGCATCCGCCCCGCCAGCACCCGCGCCTCGGCGGTCGTCGCGCAGACGAGGTCCGAGGCGGCATCGGGATCGTCGGTTTCCAGCAGCCGGTCATAGGCATGGGCGACCGGCGCCTCGCGCAGGTAGTCGAACACCCGGCGGTCGAGCCCCGGCGCGGCGGCGCCGCCAAGCAGATCGACGGCCTGGCCGTTGTAGAACACCAGCTGGTGATCGGGCGTGCACAGCAGCACCCCGACCGGCACGTCGGAAAGCAGCGTCTCCAGCCGATCCTTTTCCGCCGCCAGACGGGTGGTTTCGCGGGCCACCGCCTCGGCCAGCGCGTTGCGGGTTTCGGCCAGCGTCAGCGTCACCGCCTCGGCGGCGGGCGCCAGATCGCCCAGATAGCGCGCCGGCGCGGTATCGATCCCGTCGGCGACCGCGGCATGGGCGCGGGCGCGCATGCCCCCGGCCAGCCGTTCGATCGCGCGGGCCACGTTCTCGTCGAACAGGAACCAGATCCAGGCGACGAGGCCGAGGATCGCGAAGCCCGTCACGGCGCCGGCCAGCGTGAAGGCGGGCAGAAGCGCCGGATCGGCGGCGCGGCGCCAGCCCAGCCAGAGCCCGGCGCCCAGCGCCAGCCAGCAGCCGAGGACGAGGGCGGCGAAGAACAGGAAGACGCGCAGCCGCAGGCTCAGCCGCTCAAACATGGCCTCCCGGCGTGGCGGCCGCCTCCGCACCCGGTTCGTCGCCCAGAAGCCGCCGCACCTCGGCGCGCAACTCCTTGAGTTCGAAGGGCTTGGCGATGAACCCGTCAGCCCCCAGCGCCAGGCCCTTGCGGCGTTCCATCGCCGAGCCGCGGGCCGTCATCATCAGGATCTTGACGTCGCTGAGCGCCGGGTCCATCCGCACGTCCTGGCAGATCTCGTAACCCGAGACCTCGGGCAGCATCACGTCCAGCAGCACGAGGTCGGGATGCGTGTCGCGGATCCGTCCCATCGCGTCGCGGCCGTTGGCGATGCGATCGTGCTGGTAGCCCTCGCGGGACATCAGGTAGTCGAGCGCGATGGCAATGTTGTCCTCGTCCTCGACGATGAGAACCTTGTGCTTTCTACCGCCGTCGGCCATCTCAACCTCCCTCGCAGGCCGCCTTCACCAGGGCGTCATCGGGGCCGACCTCGCGCCAGTCGACACCCGACAACGTTCCGTCGTCTTCAAGCTGCGCGCCGTCGAGCAGATCGGCACGCCGATGGTTCGTGCAGTCGAACGCGACCGAAACCTGCCGGGTCGGAGACCAGCGTTCGAGGATCAGCACCGGCGCGACGATCAGCGCCGGATCGGCGGCGGAGCGCAGGATGCCCGCGCGGTCGACCGCCACGAACCGCAGCTTCAGCGGCACGACATAGGTCCAGGGGCGGAACCAGTCCTGCCGGCCCGGCGCGGAGGCGACGACGATCTCTTCGGGCAGTTGCGCCGTCACGCGGCTGTACCAGGTGGATTCGTTCCAGACCGCGAAGCCCAGCATGCCAAGGCCGATGCCCGCGGGGATCATCCATTTCGGCAGCGGCCGGCCGGTGATCCGGCGGATCGCGTAGCTGGCGATCAGCAAGATCCCCGCGACGCCGAAAGCCGCCGAGAGGGTGGAGATGAAATCGATCAGCATGGCAGGCCCCGCCGGGCGCGTCCGGTCATGTCAGCGCCCCCTTGCCGTGGCCCGCGGCCGATTGCATCGTGCGCACCACCACGAAAGCGTCGCGCAGGTGGCTGCGTTCGAAATCCGACAGGTCGGAAGGCGCGAGGAAGTTGTCGGGCTTGCGGCCCGACTTGACCAGCGCGGCCTGGTTTTCCAGCCGCATCGCGGCGATCAGGTCATAGGCCTCGATCAGGTCGCGCGCCCCGGAAACCGAGATCACGCCCGCCGCCTCGGCCTCGATCAGCCGCGCGCGGGTGTTCACCGCGCCCAGCCGGCCACGAAGCGCGTAGACCCGCGCGAGATCGGCCACCGGAACCACGCCGTTGTGCTTGAGGTCGATATGGTTGCGATGCTCGCCCGAGCGGATGGTCGCGAAGCCGCGGATCAGGCCCAGGGGCGGCGTGTGCTTGAGCGAGTTGGCGATCATGTGCGCCACGAAGATCGAGTTCCTGGCCGCGGCCTCCAGCGTTTCGTGCTGAAGGTTGGCGAACAGGCTGGCCGCGCCGCCGATCGGGCGCAGGTCGAACATCACCGAGGCGAGCATCTGCGCCTCGGGGTCGGGCTTGGCGATCCAGCCGCGGAAATAGTCGCGCCAGGTCCTCACGCGCTGGCACCAGCGCGGGTTGGTGGCCATCATGTCGCCGGGGCAATAGACATAGCCGCAGGCGTTCAGCCCGTCCGAGACGATCCGGGCGAGCCGCGCGAAATACTCCATGTCGGCCTCGGTCGCGGCATCGTCGATCATCAGGCAGTTGTCCTGGTCGCTGACGCCGGTCTGTTCCTGCCGGCCCTGGCTGCCGCAGGCGAGCCACAGGTAGGGCACCGGCGCCGGGCCAAGCTCGGCCTCGGCGAGGTCGAGCAGGCGGCGCGTCACCGCGTCGGCGATGTCGGTGATCAGCCGGGTGACGACCTCGTGCGCGTGGTGGCCGCCGACCAGCTGGACCAGAAGCTGCGGGATGCGCGCCGTCACGGCGGCCATCTCGGCCACCGTCTCGGCCCCGGCCACGTCGCGGATCAGCACCGCCGACGACACCGCCTGGAACCGCGTCAGATCGGTCTGGGTGACCATCCCGACGAGCTGGCCCGCCTCGACCACCGGCAGGTGGCCGATCCGGCGTTCCAGCATGATGTGCAGGATGTCGGAGCCCAGCGCGTCGGGCGTCAGCGCCACGGGATCGGCGGTCATCACGTCGCGGATCGGGGCGTTGGGATCGCGGCCCTCGGCCAGCACCCGGTTCGACAGGTCGCGCACGGTGACGATGCCGACCAGCCGCTCGCCCTCCGTGACGCCCAGCGACGAGACATGGGCATCGCGCATCAGCGCCGCCGCCTCGCGCACCGGCGTGTCCGGCCCGCAGGTGACGGGCTTGCGCGCCATCAGGTCGGCGACCTTGAGCGTGGTGAGATCGGTCTTGCGGCCCTCGCCGCCGCGGCCGCGATTGAAGAACCGGTCGAAGGCCGGGTATTCGGCGATCAGGTGCCGGAACTCCGCCTCGGGCAGCATCAGAACGACGCTGTCCTCGGTGGTGCGCGCGGTGGTCACCGCCAGCCCGTCGCGCAAAAGGCCCCGTTCGCCGAACGAGTTGCGGGCGCTGAGCAGCGAGACCAGCCCGCCCGACGGATCGAGCACCTCGACCCCGCCGCGCTTGAGCAGGAACAGCCCCTCTGCCGGTTCCCCGGCGGCATAAAGCGTGGTGCCCGCCGGCACCTCCCTGCGGCTGAAGCAACCGGCGACCCGCACCAGTTCGTCCCGCGGCAGGCTGTCGTAGGGATGCACCGCTTCGAGAAAGCTCGCGATGGTCTGGACGACGTCGCTCATGAGGCCCTCTGCCGGTCGGTGGAGGCGCGCCCCTGTATCGGGGCGCGCCGGTGTTTCGGTCCCGGCCCGGATCGCCCGGGCCGGGAAGGTCTCAGTGGCCGGTGGCCCCACCCGCGCCGCGCGGGATCCGGACCGATTCCACCAGGTCCTGGATTTCCTGCGGCGGTTCCTGGGTCGCGTTCGACACCGCGTAGGCAACGATGAAGTTGAGCAGCGCGCCGATCGGGCCGAAGTGGGTCGGCGGGATGCCGAACAGGTAGTTCGACGCCGTGTTCTCCAGCATGTTGGTGCCGGGGATGAAGAACCAGCCGAGGTAGGTGAACAGATACAGGCAGGTCACGATCAGACCGGCCAGCATCCCCCAGGTGGCCCCCGCCGAGTTGATGCGCTTCGAGAAGATGCCCATCATCAGCGCCGGGAACAGCGAGGCCGCGGCAAGGCCGAAGGCCAGCGCCACCGTCTGCGCCGCGAAGCCCGGCGGGTTGAGGCCGAGGTAGGTCGCGAGGGCGATGGCACCGGCCATCGAGATCCGCGCGGCCAGAAGCTCGCCCTTCTCCGAGATCCCCGGGTTCAGCGTCGACTTGATCAGGTCGTGGCTGATGGCCGAGGAGATGGCCAGCAGAAGCCCCGCCGCCGTCGACAGCGCCGCCGCAAGACCGCCGGCGGCGATCAGTGCGATGACCCAGCCGGGCAACTGCGCGATTTCCGGGTTGGCCAGAACGAGGATGTCACGGTTGAAGGTGACCAGCTCGTTGCCCTGCCAGCCGCGTTCGGCCGCCAGCGCCTGCATGTCGGCATTGCCGTCATTGTAGTACTGGATGCGGCCGTCGCCGTTCTTGTCCTCCACCTTCAGCAGGCCGGTGACGGACCAGGTCTGGAACCAGTCGGGCAGTTCGTCCACGGCAACCGCCTGGCCTTCCACCCCTTCGGGCCACATCGTGGTGGTGATGTTCAGGCGCGCCATCGCACCCACCGCCGGGGCGGTCAGGTAGAGCAGCGCGATGAACACCAGCGCCCAGCCGGCCGACCAGCGCGCGTCGGCGACCTTCGGCACGGTGAAGAAGCGGATGATCACGTGCGGCAGGCCCGCGGTACCGATCATCAGCGACAGGGTGAACAGCGCCATCAGCCAGGGATTGGTGCTGGTCGTGTACGAGTTGAAGCCGAGATCGTCGAGCAGCCCGTTCAGCGTCACCAGCAGCGGTTCGCCCGTGCCGGTATGCGTCGAGAACAGCCCCAGACCCGGAATCGGGTTGCCGGTGAGTTGCAGCGAGATGAACACCGCCGGGATCGTGTAGGCGACGATCAGAACGCAGTACTGCGCGACCTGGGTGTAGGTGATGCCCTTCATCCCGCCCAGAACCGCGTAGACGAACACGGTGGCCGAAGCGATGTAGAGACCGGTGCGCGCATCGACTTCGAGGAAGCGCGAGACCGCCACGCCCGCCCCGGTCATCTGGCCGATCACGTAGGTGACCGAGATGACGATGAGGCAGATCACCGCGACCACGCGGGCCGTGGTGGAATAGTAGCGGTCACCGATGAATTCCGGCACCGTGAACTTGCCGAACTTCCGCAGGTAGGGCGCGAGAAGCATCGCCATCAGCACGTAGCCGCCGGTCCAGCCCATCAGGAAGCTGGAGTTGGTGTAGCCCACGAAGGCGATCAGGCCCGCCATCGAGATGAACGAGGCCGCCGACATCCAGTCGGCCGCCGTGGCCATGCCGTTCAGGACAGGGTGAACGCCCCGGCCGGCGGCATAGAATTCCGAGGTCGAGCCGGCGCGCGCCCAGATGGCGATACCGAAGTAGAGCGCGAAGGAGGCGCCCACGACGATGATGTTGAGTGTTGTCTGATCCATCGCTGGCGCCTCACTGCTCGTCCACGCCATGCTCGCGGTCAAGCGAGTTCATGTAGCGTGCATAGTTGAAGATCAGCAGGATGAAGACGAGAATCGACCCCTGCTGCGCGAACCAGAAGCCGAGATCGGTTCCCCCGATCCCGATGCCCGCGATCAACGGGCGCAGGATGATGCCAAAGCCGAAAGAGCAGAAGAACCAGATCACCAGCGAGATGGTGATGATCCGCTTGTTCGCGGCCCAGTAGGCGTTGGCAGAAGACTTGTCCGCCATGAGCGTTACTCCCTGAGTTTCCCTTCATGCCGTCCACCCCCGCGCGCAGTGCGGGGATGCCGGCCTCCCTCACACCGTGACGCGCGCGACGATGTCGCCCAGCCCCCCGGCTACCGCGTCGATATCCTGCATGGCATCGACCCGTTCCAAGACCCCCAGCCCCGCGTAATGCGCGATCAGGGGCGCCGTCTGCGCGTGGTAGGCCTTCAGCCTTTCCGCCACGGTTTCGGCATTGTCGTCGGCGCGGCGCTTGAACTCGGTGCCGCCGCACTTGTCGCAGGTTCCCGCCACCGCGGGCTGCTTGTGTTCGTCGTGGTAGCCCTCGCCGCAGGCCGCGCAGGTGAACCGGCCCGAAACCCGGCCCACCATCGCCGCGTCGTCGACCTCGAGACTGATCGCGGCGGTGACGGCCTGCCCGACCCCGGCCAGCAGCGTGTCGAGCGCCGCGGCCTGGCCGGCGGTCCGGGGAAAGCCGTCGAGGATCACGCCGCGGGCCACGTCGGGCCGGGCCATCCGCTCGGCCAGGATTTCCAGCACGATCTCGTCGGACACCAGCGCGCCGGATTCCATGACCGCCTTGGCGGCAAGGCCCGCGGGCGTGCCCTCGGCCACCGCGGCGCGCAACAGGTCGCCGGTGGACAGCTGGACGAGGCCGAAACGCTCTTCCAGCATCCGCGCCTGGGTGCCCTTCCCGGCCCCCGGGGGGCCGAGCAGGATCAGGACGACCGGGCGGGTTTCGACTTCGGTTCCGGTCGGCATCGGCTCACCCCTTCTGCTGGCGGTTCGCGATCAGATCGTCGACCACCGAGGGATCGGCGAGCGTCGAGGTGTCGCCGAGGCTGCCGAAATCGTTCTCGGCGATCTTGCGCAGGATGCGGCGCATGATCTTGCCCGACCGGGTCTTGGGCAGGCCGGGCGCCCACTGGATGTGATCGGGCGAGGCGATCGGGCCGATTTCCGTGCGCACCCACTTGACCAGTTCCTTGCGCAACTCGTCCGAGGGATCGACGCCGTTCATCAGCGTCACGTAGGCGTAGATGCCCTGGCCCTTGATGTCGTGCGGGAAGCCCACGACGGCGGCCTCGGCCACCTTGGCATGGGCGACCAGCGCGCTTTCGACCTCGGCGGTGCCCATCCGGTGGCCCGACACGTTGATCACGTCATCGACCCGGCCGGTGATCCAGTAGTAGCCGTCCTTGTCGCGGCGGCAGCCGTCGCCGGTGAAGTAGTAGCCGCGATACTGGCTGAAATAGGCTTCCTGGAACCGTTCGTGATCGCCCCACAGGGTGCGCATCTGGCCCGGCCAGCTGTCGGCGATGCACAGCACGCCCTCGGCCTCGGTCTCGCCGATCCGGACCGCCGTCTGGGGATCGAGCACCACCGGCTTGATCCCGAAGAACGGCAGCGTCGCCGATCCCGGCTTGGTCGGCGTCGCGCCCGGCAGCGGGGTGATCAGGTGGCCGCCGGTCTCGGTCTGCCAGAACGTGTCGACGATCGGGCATTTGCCCTTGCCGACATGCCTGTCGTACCAGGTCCAGGCCTCGGGGTTGATCGGCTCGCCGACGGATCCCAGAACCCGCAGGCTCGACAGGTCGTATTTCTCGACCCACTCGGTGCCCTGCCCCATCAGGGCGCGGATCGCGGTGGGCGCGGTGTAGAACTGGTTGACCTTGTGCTTTTCGCAAACCGCCCAGAACCGGCCGGCATCGGGAAATGTCGGCACGCCCTCGAACATCACCGTGGTCGCGCCGTTCGCCAGCGGGCCGTAGATGATGTAGCTGTGGCCGGTGACCCAGCCGACATCGGCGGTGCACCAGAACACGTCGCCGTCCTTGTAGTCGAATGTGTACTGGTGGGTCATCGCCGCGTAGACGAGGTAGCCGCCGGTCGTGTGCACCACGCCCTTGGGCTTGCCGGTGGACCCCGAGGTGTAGAGGATGAACAGCGGATCCTCCGCCCCCATCGGGCGCGGCGGGCAGTTCGGGCTGACCATCTCCATCATCGCCTTGACGTCGACGTCGCGGCCCTCGATCCAGGTCGTCTGGTCGCCGGTGTGCTTGACCACCAGGCAGCGGACATCGTCGGAACAATGCAGAAGCGCCGCGTCGGTATTGGCCTTCAGCGGGGTGCGGCGGCCGCCACGCGGCGCGGTGTCGGCGGTGATCACCACCTTGGCGCCGCTGTCGTTGATCCGGTTCGCCAGCGCATCCGGCGAGAACCCGGCGAAGACGATCGAATGGATCGCGCCGATCCGCGCGCAGGCCAGCATCGCGTAGGCGGCCTCGGGGATCATCGGCAGGTAGATCACGACGCGGTCGCCGCGCATCACGCCCTGGCTCAGCAGGACGTTGGCCATCTGGTTCACCTTGCGCGACAACTCGCGGTAGGTGATGTGCTGCGCAGGCGTTTCCGGATCGTCGGGCTCGAAGATGATCGCGGTCTGCAGCGCGCGGTCGGCGAGGTGACGGTCGATGCAGTTGACCGAGGCGTTCAGCACGCCGTCCTCGTACCACTTGATCGAGACCTTGCCGAAGGTGAAATCGGTGTCCTTGATCCGGGTCGGCGCCTTGACCCAGTCCAGCCGCCTGGCCTGTTCGGCCCAGAACGTGTCGGGATCGGCCAGCGAGGCGGCGTACATTTCCTGGTATTTCGTCATGTCCGCATGGGCGTTCTCGAACCCGGTCGGAACCGCACGCACCGTGTCGGCGCCGTTTGCCTGAACCTCAGCTGCCATCTGGCCTCCTCCTTCGAAAAACTCGCTCCGCCGGCAAGGGCGGCTGCATCCGGCCATGACCCGCGCCTTGGCCTATTGTCCCGACGGCATTGTAAACCAATTGTTCAGTTCACCATAACCCCTTTTGTTGAATGACTTTTCTTGTAAAGAAGTTCACAGACCAATCGGAAATTCTGTAAACAATTCACTGTGGGGCTGGTATTTGGCAGGTTTTATCAACGCCTTGCCTGTTCACGATCCGGTGAGAATCGGGCGCCCTCGGCCGGCCGCCGGAGGCGCGGCACGGCCAGCGGCGCCGTTGTTATGAGCGCGCAGTCAGCGCGGCGCGCCGAACGCACGGCCCGTTAGCGCCCGACAATCCGGCGGCGATTCGGCCTGGGCGCGAATCACTCTCCGGCACCGCCGCGGGACCGGGCGGCTTGTGATGATCGGCGGCGCGGGCTACCACTCGGGCCGGACCCCGGCGCGCAGCGAGAGGGCGGCGATGACGGCAAGACGCGACCCGATCAATCCCACCGACGACGCGGCCCGCGCGCTGGCGCGCGACCTCGTGGCGGGCGCGCGCTTTGCCGCGCTCGGCGTGCTGGACCCGGAAACCGGCGCGCCTGTCGTCAGCCGCGTGGCGCTGGCGCTGGACGAGGGCGGCTGCCCGGTCACGCTGATCTCGGATCTCGCCGCCCATGCCCGCGCGCTGGCCGCCGATCCGCGCGCCGGGCTGCTGGTTGGCGAGCCCGGCGCCAAGGGCGATCCGTTGACGCATCCCCGGATGTCGATCGCCGTTCTGGCCGAAACCGTCGATCGCGGCGGGCCCGATCACGCACGCCTGCGCGTTCTCTGGCTGAAGCGGCATCCCAAGGCCAAGCTCTACGTCGATTTCGGCGATTTCCGCTTCGTCCGGCTCCGGCCCACCGGGGCGGCGCTCAACGGCGGCTTCGGGCGGGCCTACCGGCTCACGCCCGAGGATCTGGCCGCGCGCGACGGCCGGATCGGGCCGCCATAGCGCGGCCCGTCACGACCGGCCGCTTCAGACCCCGACATCGGCGGCCGCGACCGGGCGGACGCCGTTGATCTTCCAGCCCGCCTCGGTCGGGATCATCTCGTAGTCGAAGAGGTGCGTGCGGCCCTGCGCGTCCGTCACCTCGACGCGTTGCTGAAGCCGTCCGCCCCGCTCGCTCAGCCCCAGGAACCGCACCGCGCCGGGCTGCCAGATCGACGGGTAGCCGCTGGCCACCATGCGGCCGAAATTCTCCGGCGTGCCGAACAGGCCGCGAATGTTCGGCGACGCGAACTCGAAGGCCGCGACGGGATCACCGGCGCGGAACGCGTTCATCTGGTCTTCGATCACCTGCTCGATCGCGGCGCTGTCCGCCCCGGCCCGGACCGGCCCCAGACCGCCGATGACCAGCGCCACAACTGCTACGGTTCGCCACAGCATGGTCCCACCCCTTTTCTTGGCACCGTCAGCCGATAAGCTAGACCGCGGACGGAACGGGACAACTGCAACGGGGACCGGCCTTGGCCTATGCCTTCGCACCGGGCGAGAAGAACATCACCAGGGCGCTGCGCCGGATCGCCCGGCAGCGTGTCGAGGCCTCGCTTGCGCTGTTCGAGGGCAGCGACATGGACGAGGCGCAGCGCATCCACGAGTTGCGCAAGAACGTCAAGAAGTTGCGCGGGCTGATCCGGCTGGTGCGCCCGGTCTTCGCCGACTACGCCGAGGAAAACCGGGCTCTGGGCGAGGCCGGCAGGGCCATCGGCCACCTGCGCGACGCCGACGTGCGCGCTGCCGGGCTTGACGCGCTGGCCCTGCGGGCAAGGCTGCCCAAGGCCGACCGCGACGCGCTGCACGCCGCGCTGGTGGCCGAGACCCGGCCACCGACCGCCGCCGAGGCGGAAACGGCCCTGATCGCCCATCTCGACGCGCTGCGGCTGCTGCGCCACCGGATCGAGGAATGGCAGGTCACCGCCAAGGGCTTCGCGGCGCTCGAACCGGGACTGGTGCGCGCCTTGAAGCGCGGCGCACGGGCGATGGCGGCGGCGCGGAAGGATCCGGCGGGCGAACCGTTCCATGACTGGCGTAAGCGGGTGAAGGATCACTGGTATCACGCCCGGCTTCTGACGCCGGTCTGGCCCGCGATGATGACCGCGCGCGCGACCGCCGCCGGCGAGCTGGGCGAGATGCTGGGCGACGCGCGCGACCTCGATCTGCTGGCCGAGGCGCTGGCGCCGATGGCTGCGGCCGAGATGCCCGGCGCCGGAAAGCTCGCCAAGCGGGCGCGGCGGGAACGTGCGGAATTGACCGCGCGCGCGCATCGCCTGGGCCGGCTGCTTTACGCCGAGCCGCCGCAGGCGCTGGCCGCGCGCTGGCGCGCGTGGTGGCGGATCGGCGGCGCCTGAGCGCCTAGGACGCGGCCAGTTCGCCGGCCAGCGCCCGATCGATCAGCGCGATGGTTTCCTCGACACCGTAGAGCGCGATGAACCCGCCGAAGCGCGGCCCCTGGCTGGCGCCCAGAAGCACCTCATAGAGCGCGGCGAACCATGCGCGCAGCGGCTCGAACCCGTGTTCGCGGCCGACCGCGAAGCACAGGCTTTGCAGCGCCTCGGCATCCAGCCCGCCGTCCCACGCCGCCAGGCGGCCGCGCAGATCGGCGATGGCGGCGCGCTCCTGCTCCGTCGGCAGGCGGAACCTGCGCTCCGGCGCGACGAAATCGCGGAAGTAGCGCACCGCGAACTCGGCGGCCTGGTCGAGATCGGGATGGGTTTCGGGGCTGGCCTCGGGCGCGTAGCGGCGGATGAAGCCCCACAGGCCGGACTTGTCCTCTGCCGCCGCGACGGAGGCGAGGTTCAGAAGCATCGAGAACGGCACGACCATCCTCGATTCGGGCGGTTTGCCGCCGTGGATGTGCCATACCGGGTTGGCCAGCTGCGCGGCCGCGTCCTGCGTGGGGAAGGCGCGCAGCTGCTGGTGATACTCGTCCACCGCCTTGGGGATGACGTCGAAATACATCCGCTTCGCCGTCTTCGGCTTGAGGAACATGAAGTAGCTCAGCGACTCGGTCGAGGCGTAGGTGAGCCATTCGTCGATCGTGAGGCCATTGCCCTTGGACTTCGAGATCTTCTCGCCGTTCTGGTCGAGGAACAGTTCATAGGTGAAATGCTCGGGTGCACGGCCGCCCAGCACCTCGCAGATGCCATCGTAGATCGGCGTGTTGGTGGAGTGATCCTTGCCGTACATCTCGAAATCGACGTCGAGCGCGGCCCAGCGGGCGCCGAAATCGGGTTTCCACTGCAGCTTCACGTTGCCGCCCGTCACCGGCAGGGTCCATTCGCGCCCGGCCTCGTCGTCGAAGGTGATCGTGCCGTCCTTCGCATTCACCTCCTTGATCGGGACGTAAAGCACGCGGCCCGTCTCGGGATGGATCGGCAGGAAGATCGAATAGGTCTGCTGGCGTTCCTCGCGCAGGGACGCGAGCATGATCTCCATCAGCGCGTCGTAGCGTTCGGCGGCGCGCAGCAGGATCGCATCGAACCGGCCGGACTTGTAGAATTCCGTCGCGCTGATGAACTCGTAGTCGAAACCGAAGGTGTCGAGGAACCGGCGCAGCATCGCGTTGTTGTGATGGCCGAAGCTTTCGTGGGTTCCGAACGGGTCGGGAACCGCCGTCAGCGGCCGTTGCAGATGTTCGCGCAGCATGTCCGGGTTCGGCACGTTGTCGGGGATCTTGCGCATCCCGTCCATGTCGTCGGAAAAGCACACGAGCCGGGTGGGAATGTCCGATATCAGTTCGAAGGCGCGGCGCACCATCGTGGTGCGCGCGACCTCGCCGAAAGTGCCGATATGCGGCAGGCCGGAGGGCCCGTAGCCGGTTTCGAACAGCACATGGCCCTTGTCCGGCGGTCCGGCCTCGTAGCGTTTGAGCACCCGGCGCGCTTCTTCGAAGGGCCAGGCCTTCGAGGCCATCGCGGCATCGCGCAGGTTCGTCATCTCGCCACCCTTTTCCGGCTGCGCGGCAGCCCCCTGCCGCAAGGCCCCTCCCCTACTTGAGTTGGGCGCGGAAGGTCAATATTTTGCACTGCAGCAGAAATCAGGCAGGCATCCCGTGTCGATCCCCATATCCTCGTTCTCGCCCGAAGACGCGCTGGTCGCGCTGATGGTCACCGTGTCGTTCTCGGACGAAACGGTGCGCACCGCGGAACTCATGGCGATCGACCGCCAGGTCGGGCACCTGCCGGTCTTCGCGAACTATGATTACGACCGCATCCGCGAGGTCGCGCAGACGGTGATCGCGCTGCTGGAGGAAGAGGACGGGCTGGACGCGCTGTTCGGCCTGATCCGCGACGCGCTGCCCGAACGGCTTTTCGAAACTGCCTACGCGATGGCCTGCGACGTGGCCGCAGCCGACGGCAAGCTCGGCCAGCCGGAACTGCGGATGCTGGAAGAGATCCGCCACGAACTGAACATCGACCGGCTGCACGCCGCGGCGATCGAACGCGGCGCGCGGGCGCGGCACCTGACGATCTGACCGGCCGGCGGCCGCATCGGGATCAGCCCGCCGGAACCACCCTCACCTCGCACCGATCGCCGGTGTCGATCCCGGCCTTGCGGCACTGCGGCCCGGTCAGGTTGAAGAAGAACACGTCGGATCCCTTGCCCCAGGGCCGGATATTCCGGGCGAACGGGCCGGCACCGTTCAGGAAGACGTTCGCCGCGAAGGCCGCGTTGCGGCCCGGCAGATGCTCCGGGTCGATCACGACGTAACGGGGCAGATCGCGCTGTTTTCGCAAGATCCGCGCGATGAAGACGATCGCGTCGCGTGACACCGTTGCACCCCCCTTTGCAGGGCAGGGTGGCGCGGCGGGCGTCACCGCGTCAAGCGTGCGGATCGCGCCCGCAGGTCAGCGCCGCACCGTCTGCAACAGCGGCATCAGATCGGCCATCTCGGGCCCGCGTTCCTGCCCGGTCAGCGCCTTTCTCAGCGGCATGAACAGCGCCTTGCCCTTGCGGCCCGTCGCCTGTTTCACCGCCCCGGTCCAGTCCGCCCAGCTCGCCTCCGTGAACGGCGGGTCGGGCAGAAGCGCCATCGCCTGCGCCACGAATTCCCGATCCTCCGGGTCCACCAGCGGGTCGGCCCCGTCGCGGCACAGCCGCCACCACCCGTCGAGGTCGTCGAGATAGGTGATGTTCTGCGAGGCGACCGCCCAGAACCGTTCCGCCAGGTCCGGCGGCACGCCCAGCGCGGCAATCCGGTCGGCCACCGCCGCGAACGGCAGCGCCTGGTTACGCGCGCGGGTCAGCGGCACGAGATCCTCGGCATCGAACTTCGTCGGGGCTGCGCCGAACTGCGACAGGTCGAACCCCTCGGCGATCTCGTCGAGCGTGAGCCGCAGTTCCACCGGCTGCGACGAACCGAGCCGCGCCATCAGCGACAACAGCGCCTCGGGCGCGATCCCGCGCGCGCGGAGGTCGCGCAGCGACAGCGTGCCCAGCCGCTTCGACAGCGCCTCGCCCTGCGGACCCGTCAAGAGGCTGTGGTGGCCGAAGACCGGCGGCGTGCCGCCCAGCGCCTCGATGATCTGGATCTGGGTGGCGGTGTTGGTCACGTGGTCCGATCCGCGCACGACATGGCTGATCCCCATCTCCATGTCGTCGACGACCGAAGCGAGGGTGTAAAGCACCTGCCCGTCGGCCCGGATCAGCACCGGGTCCGACAGCGAGGCCGCGTCGATCGACAACTCGCCGAGGATCGCGTCGGTCCACTCGATCCGCTGCTGATCGAGAAGGAAACGCCAGTAGCCGCCGCGGTCGGCGCGCAGCCGGTCCCTGTCGGCCTCCGACAGCGCCAGCGCGGCGCGGTCATAGACCGGCGGCCTGCCCATGTTGAGCTGTTTCTTGCGCTTGAGGTCCAGTTCCACCGGCGTCTCGAAGCATTCGTAGAACCGTCCCATGCCGCGCAGCGTCTCGGCGGCGGCCCGGTACCGCTCCAGCCGGTCGGACTGCCGTTCAACGCGGTCCCAGTGCAACCCCAGCCAGTCCAGGTCTTCCTTGATCGCGTCGGCATAGGCCTGGGTCGAGCGTTCCGGGTCGGTATCGTCGAGGCGCAGGATGAACCGGCCGCCCGCCTTGCGCGCGATCAGGTAGTTGAACAGCGCCGCGCGCAGGTTTCCGATATGCAGGTAACCGGTGGGCGACGGCGCGAAACGGGTGACGACGGCAGAGGATGCGGCGGGCATGGGCAGGCTCCTTTCGGGCCGGCATGCTCTTTCACATCGGCCCGGTTTTGTCCATATCAGCCCGGGGCCGGGAGGGCAGCGCGATGACGGACTGGGCAGGGGCGGAAGCCCCCGATCTCGACGCGGTGGAGAATTTGGCGCGCGCGGCGCTCGACGGGTTGCCCCCGGCCTTCGCGGGGCCGGCGCGCGCGGTGCAGTTGCGGGTCGCCGAATTCGCGCCCGACGACATTCTCGACGAGATGGGGATCGAGGACGCGTTCGACCTGACCGGGCTGTATGACGGCATCCCGATGACCGAGAAATCGGTCTCGGACCCCGGCGACCGGCCCGACGTGATCTGGCTGTTCCGCCGCCCGATCCTCGATGAATGGGCGGGCCGGGGCGACGTGACGCTGGGCGATCTGGTCGCGCATGTTCTGGTGCACGAACTGGCCCATCACTTCGGCTGGTCGGATGCCGATATCGCCCGGATCGACCGGTGGTGGGAGTAGGGCCCGCACAGCGGATGTGCGCCGGCGCAGAGATGAGGTCTCGCCCGAAAGTCGGGAAGCGCTATCCTTTCGGGGCGTGCAACCCGATTGCCAACCCAGGGAGAGTTCGAATGACGATGTCGCAGGCACTGACCCGCCGCCAGGCGCTGACCGCGGCGGCCGCGCTGCCCCTCGCGGCCGGCGCGATGACCGCCGCCACCCGCCCCGCCGCCGCCGCGGCCGAGATGATGGGGATGGGGATGGCGCCCTACCACCGCTTCAAGCTGGGCGGGTTCGAGGTGACGACGCTTCTGGCCGGCACCCGCACCGTTCCCGACCCGCAGACGATCTTCGGCCTGTCGACCCCGCCCGAGGATTTCGCTGCGGCGGCCGAGGCCGCGTTCATCCCCACCGACCGGGCGCAGTTCTTCTTCACGCCGACGGTGGTCAACACCGGCACCGAGCTGGTGCTGTTCGACACCGGCCTGAACCCCGACGGGATCACCGCCGCGCTCGCCGCCGCGGGCTATGCGCCCGACCAGGTCGATACCGTGGTGATCACGCACATGCATGGCGACCACATCGGCGGGCTGTCGGGCGAGGCCGGCGCGACCTTCCCGAACGCGCGCTACGTCACCGGCGCGATGGAGCACAACCACTGGTCCGGCGCCGCCAACGAGAACTTCGACGCCAAGGTGAGGCCCCTGAACGAGCAGATCGCGTTTGTCGACGACGGCGGCGCCGTGGCCTCGGGGATCACGGCGATGGCCGCCTTCGGCCACACGCCGGGCCACATGACCTACATGATCGAAAGCGAGGGCCAGGGCCTGGTGCTGATCGCCGACCTCGCCAACCACTATGTCTTTTCGCTCGCCAGGCCCGACTGGGAAGTCCGCTTCGACATGGACAAGCCCGCCGCTGCCGCCACCCGCCGCCGGGTGCTGGGGATGCTGGCCGCCGACCGGCTGCCGTTCATCGGCTACCACATGCCGTTCCCGGCGCTGGGCTACGTGGCCGCCGAGGGCGACGGGTTCCGCTATGTTCCCGCCTCGTACCAGATGATGATGACCGACGCGGGCTGAAACGCTCGTTTCGTCGTGAAACCGCGCGCCCGGCCCCTTGGCCGGGCGCTGCGTTTGCGGCACCCTGCACCGGCCAGCCCTGACCGGAGCCGCCCGTGCCCCACCCCGCCGACATCCTGACCGTCACGCTGAACCCGGCGCTGGACATCGCCACGGCGGCCGATCACGTCCGCCCCGGCCCGAAGCTGCGCTGCGATCCGCCCGCCATCGACCCCGGCGGCGGCGGCGTGAACGTCGCCCGCGTGATCCGGCGGCTGGGCACGCCGGTGCGCGCCCTCGTCGCCGTCGCGGGGCCGACGGGTGAGCGGCTGGTCGCGCTGATGCGTGCCGAAAGGGTGGAAACCCTGACGCTGGAGGCGCCGGAGGAAACCCGGCTGGGCCTCGCGGTGACGGATCGGGCCACGGGCGGGCAATACCGCTTCGCCTTCCCCGGCCCGGCCTGGACGAAGCGCCGCGCCGCCGCCATCCCCCGGATCATCGCCGAAGCCGCGCAGCCCGGCGGCTTCGTCGTGCTGTCAGGCAGCCAGCCGCCGGGCTTCGCGGCGGATTTCCCCGAACGCGTCGCGCGCGCGCTGGCGCGCGGCGGCGCGCGGCTGGTCATCGACACCTCCGGCCCGGCGCTGGCACGACTGGCCGAGGCGCCGCCCGCCCCCGCCGCACGGCCCTACGTGCTGCGCATGGATTCGGGCGAGGCGGAGGCGCTGGCCGGCCATCCGCTGCCCGGCCGCGCCGATACCGCCGATTTCGCGCAGGATCTTGCACGGCGCGGCGCGGCCGAGATCGTGGTGGTGGCGCGCGGCGCCGACGGCTCCACCCTCGCCACGGCGACGTCACGCATCCATGCCGCCGGCGCGCCGGTGCCGGTTGTCTCGAAGGTCGGCGCGGGCGACAGTTTCGTCGGCGCCTTCACCCGCGCGCTGGCACGCGGCGCGGCGCCCGCGCGCGCCCTGCAAGAGGGCAGCGCGGCGGCCAGCGCCGCCGTCACCACCCCCGCGACCGAACTGTGCCGGCCGCGGGAGGTGCGCCGCCTGATCACGGCCTGCGCGCTGTGCCGGGTCTGACGCGGCGGCGGGCGCGAACCGGTCAGGCGATCAGCTTGGCCGCGACCTCGACCAGCCGCCGGGCCTGGTGCGCCACCGCCTTGCGGCCGGTGTCGTCGAACTTGCCGGCCTCGGTCGAGAAGCCGTAGGGGTTGCCGCCGGCCTCGAACAAGACCGGATCGGTATAGCCCGGCGCGACGATGATCGCGCCCCAGTGCATCGCCGTGGTGTAGAGCGTCAGGATCGTCGCTTCCTGACCGCCATGGGGGTTCTGCGCGCTCGTGGTCGCGGTCACCGCCTTGTTCGCCAGCTTGCCCTGGAACCACAGGCCGCCCAGCGTGTCGATGAAGGCGCGCAACTGGCTGGCCGAGACGCCGTACCGGGTGGGTGCGGCGAAGAAATAGGCGTCGGCCCACTCCATGTCGGCATGGGTCACCTCGGGTATGCCGGCGGTCTTGCCGGCCTGCGCCTTCCACGCGTCCTGGCCTGCGACGACCTCGGCGGGCGCGGTTTCCGGTACGCGCAGCAGGCGCACCTCGGCCCCGGCCGCCTCGGCGGCCGCGGCGGCGGCCTCGGCCACCTGGTGGTTGGTGCCGTAGGTGGAATAGAAGATCACGGCGACCTTGGGCTTCGTCATCTCAAGTCTCCCGGTTGGGGTTTCGGATGACCGGAAGATAGCCACCGGCCCGGCGCGCGAAACTCGCGCCGATGCATGGGGTCTGTGCGGAATTGCGCGAAGCCGGCCCGGCCCGGCCGCCCTAGCTGCCGTCGCGCCAGCGGTTCACGATCGGGTAGCGACGGTCGAGCCAGAAGGCCATCGTCGTCAGCCGTGTGCCGGGCGCGGCCTGGTGGCGCTTCCACTCGGCCACGTAGATCAGCGACTCCACGCGCTTGACGGTCGCGCGGTCGAACCCCGCCGCCACCACCTCGGCCACAGACTGTTCGCGCTCGATCAGTCGTTCGAGGATGCCGTCGAGCACCTCGTAGGGCGGCAGGCTGTCCTCGTCCTTCTGGTCCTCGCGCAGTTCGGCCGAGGGCGGCTTGTCGATCACGCGGGGCGGGATCACCTCGCCCGCCGGGCCCATCATCCACGGCCGGTGGTTGGCATTGCGCCAGCGGCAGGTCTGGAACACCCGGGTCTTGTAGAGATCCTTGATCGGGTTGTAGCCGCCGGCCATGTCGCCGTAGATCGTGGCATAGCCCACCGCCACCTCGGACTTGTTGCCGGTGGTCAGGAGCATCTCGCCGAACTTGTTCGACAGCGCCATGAGAAGCAGCCCGCGCAGCCGGCTCTGGATGTTTTCCTCGGTGATGTCGGGCCGCGTGCCCTCGAAGACCGGGGCCAGCGCCGCGCCCACCGCCTCCTGCGGGCCGGTGATCGGCACCTCGTCCAGCCGGCAGCCCAGCGCGCGCGCGACCGCCGCGGCATCCTCAAGCGAGGCCGGCGAGGTGTAGCGGGAAGGCAGCATCACGCAGCGCAGGTTCTCGGGTCCGATCGCATCGGCCGCGATCGTGGCGACCAGCGCGCTGTCGACCCCGCCCGACAGGCCCAGCAGCACCTTCGAGAACCCCGACTTGCCGAGATAGTCGCGCAAGCCCAGAACCATCGCGTGATAGTCCATCTCCCAGTCGTCGGGCAGCAGCACGCGTTCGCCCGGCACGATGCGCCAGCCCTCCGCGCCATTCTCGAGGTCGATATGGGTGATCGCCTCTTCCATCGCCGGCATCTGCAGGGCCAGTTCCCCGCCGGGATTGAGCGCGAAGCTCGCCCCGTCGAACACCTGGTCGTCCTGCCCGCCGACGGTGTTGAGATAGATCAGCGGCAGCCCGGTCTCGACCACGCGCGCGACGGTGACGTTGAAGCGCAGATCCTGCTTGGCGCGGCGATAGGGCGAGCCGTTCGGGACCAGCAGCACCTCGGCCCCGGTCTCGGCCAGCGTCTCGGCCACGTCCTCGTACCAGGCATCCTCGCAGACCGGCGTGCCCAGCCGGAGCGGGCCGATCCGGTAGGGGCCTGAAATCGGCCCCGAGGAAAACAGCCGCACCTCGTCGAAGACATCGTCATTGGGCAGGTGATGCTTGAGCATCCGGGCCATGACCTTGCCGCCGCTGAGCACGAAATAGGCGTTGTAGAGCCGCCCGTCCTCGACCCAGGGGCCGCCGATCCCCAGCGCCGGCCCCTCGGCCGTCTTACGCGCCAGCCGGTCGACCGCCGCCATCGCCTCGCGCTGGAAGGCGGGCCGGCGGATCAGGTCCTGGGTCTGGTAGCCGGTGACGAACATCTCGGGCAGCGCGACCATGTCGGCGCCGGCGTCGCGGCCGGCCTGCCACGCGTTCAGCGCCTTCCCGGCATTGGCCGAAAGCGCCCCGACCGTGGGGTTCAGCTGTGCCAGTGTCAGGCGAAATCTCTCGGCCATGCGCGCATTCCCTTCCAATGCGCCCGTCTTACCAGACTGATGCACGGGGGAAAGGCGATAGATACCCCCCGGAAGCTTGTCAGCGACGGGTTCCCTGCTTACGGTCTGACCGGGTGCGCGGGCCCGCCGCGCCGGGGGAATTCGATTCTGAGTGAGGCATGGACATGACCGAGGCGAACCGGAGCGGTCTGGCAGCGAGCCTGATCCTCGTCGCGGCGCTGGCCGCCGGCGCGGCCGAGGCGCAGCAGATCGTGACCAAGCAATACGACGACGGCGGCATCTACGAAGGCACGTTCAAGGACGGAAAGCAGCACGGCCAGGGCACCTACCGGCTGCCGAACGGCTATGAATATACCGGTGACTGGGTCGATGGCGAGATCCTGGGCCAGGGCACGGCGAAGTTCCCCAACGGCTCGGTCTACGAGGGCCAGTTCGTCAGGGGCAAGCCGCAGGGCACCGGAAAGATCACATTCGCCGACGGCGGCACCTACGAGGGCGACTGGGTCGACGGCGAGATCACCGGCGAGGGCGTCGCGCGCTATGCCAACGGCGTGGTCTATACCGGCAGCTTCGAGGGCGCCCGGCATCATGGCAAGGGCGTAATGGAAAGCCCCGGCGGCTACCGCTACGAGGGCGACTGGGTGCAGGGCGTGAAGGAGGGCGAGGGCACGATCACCTACCCCGACGGCGCGGTCTACGAGGGCGACATGCTTGCGGGCCAGCGCGCCGGGCAGGGCAAGCTGACGATGCCAGACGGCCTGGTCTACGAAGGCGCCTGGAAGGACGGCCAGATGGATGGCCAGGGCACGTTGATCCAGCCCAACGGCGACGTCTACGAAGGCCGGATGGTGGCCGGCAAGCGCGAGGGCGAGGGCCGGGTATCCTACGGCAACGGCGATATCTACGAAGGCAGCTTCGCGAACGACCGCCGCCACGGCACCGGCATCTTCACCGGCGCCGACGGCTACCGCTACGAGGGCGAATGGGCCAATGGCCGGATCTCGGGCCAGGGCAAGGTGACCTATCCCGACGGATCGGTCTACGAGGGCGGCTTCGCCGAGGATCAGCCCCACGGCACCGGCAAGATCACCTATGCCGACGGATCGACCTACGAGGGCGACTGGGTCGATGGCGTGATCGAGGGCGCGGGCATCGCCCGCTATGCCAACGGCCTTGTCTACGAGGGCGAGTTCCGCGACGGCCGCAACCACGGCACCGGCAAGATGACCTATCCCGACGGCTATGTGTACGAGGGCGAGTGGAAGGACGGCCAGCGTGACGGACAGGGCGTGGCAACCTATGCCGACGGCACCGTCTACACCGGCCAGTTCGTCGCCGGCCAGCGCGAGGGACAGGGCGAGATCGTGATGACCGACGGGTTCCGCTATGCCGGAACCTGGCGCGCCGGCGAAATCGACGGCGAGGGCGTGGCCACCTATGCCAACGGCGATGTCTACGAAGGCACCTTCGTCGAGGGGCGGCGGCAGGGCCGCGGCACCATGCGTTACGCCACGGGCGATACCGCGACCGGCACCTGGACGGACGGCGAACTCACCGAGATCGACGAAACCGGCGAGGCGGACGCGGCGACCGGCAACTGAGGTCAGACGACCGCGCCGGCGTCGAGCCGTGCCAGCAGGGCGTCGGCCTCGGCCAGAACCGTTGCGCGGCGATCCGCTGGCATCCGGTCCCAGGTCCGGTACATCTGCGTCATGCGGGGGTTCGGTTCGAACCGGTCGCGGTGCCGGACGAGAAAATGCCAGTAAAGCAGGTTGAACGGGCAGGCGCGCGGGCCGGTCTTGTCCTTCACCCGGTAGGCGCAGCCCCCGCAATAGTCCGACATCCGGTCGATATAGGCGCCGGACGAGACATAGGGTTTCGAGCCGACCATGCCGCCATCGGCGAACTGGCTCATCCCGATCACGTTCGGCGCCTCGACCCATTCCAGCGCGTCGGCATAGACCGACAGGTACCAGTCATGCACCGCGCCGGGATCGATCCCGGCGAGCAGCGCGAAATTACCGGTCACCATCAGGCGCTGGATGTGGTGGGCATAGGCCATGTCGCGGGTCTGGGCGATGGTGGCGGCCATGCAGGCCATCCGCGTCTCGCCGCCCCAGTAGACCGGCGGCAGCGCCCGGTCGTGGCCGAGCGCGTTGCGGGCGGTGTAGCCCGGCCCGGCCATCAGCCAGATGCCGCGCACGAACTCGCGCCAGCCCAGCACCTGGCGGATGAATCCCTCGGCCGACTGGATCGGCACCCGCCCTGCCCGCCATTCCGCCTCGACCGCCGCGCAAACCTCTTGCGGGCCAAGCAATCCGGCGTTCAGATAGGGCGAGATGACGGCGTGCCACAGCACGGGATCGCCCGCCACCATGGCATCCTGATACGGTCCGAACTCCGCCAGGCGGGTGTCGAGGAAATGCCGGAAAAGTGACAATGCCTGCGCGCGATCGGTGGCCCAGCGGAAGGGCCGCGCATTCCCGAAATGGTCGGAAAATTCACGTTCCACGAGTGAAATCACGTCATTCGTCACGTCATCAGGTTCGAATCCTGGCTGTTCCGGAGTCAACAGGCCACCGGGGGCGGGTTTGCGGTTCTCCTGATCGAAATTCCATGTTCCGCCGGCCGGCCTGTCACCCTCCATCAGCAGGCCCGTGCGGCGCCGCATCTCGCGGTAGAACCATTCCATCCGCAACTGCTTGCGGCCCTCGGCCCAAGCGCGGAACTCGGTCCCCGAGCAGAAGAACCGGTCATCCGGCAGCAGCGTGACGGGCAGCGGCAGCGCCTCGATCTCGGCCCGCAGCCGCCAGTCGCCCGGTTCGGTCACGATCACCTCGTGCGCGCCCTCGGCCGCCGCCCGGCGCAGCACCTCGCCCGCGATGGTCTGGCTGTTGCCGGGATCGTCGAGCCGGCTGTAGGCCACGCGCCAGCCCGCCGCCGCCAGCGCCGCCGCGTGCTTGCGCATCGCGGCGAGGAAGAAGGCGATCTTCTGCGGATGGTTGCTGGGCCGGCGCGCCTCGGCCCGGACCTCGGCCATCACCACGAGGTCGCGCAGCGGATCGGCGGCCTTCAGCGCGGCGATGTCCGGGGTCAGCTGGTCGCCGAGAACCAGGATGATGCGCCCTACCACGGCACCGCCTCGCCCCGGTGGTCGAAGAAGCCGCCGGAGTCTTCCGGCCCCAGCCCGTCCAGCACCGCCAGCAGACGCCGGGCGGCAGCTTCCGGCGCCAGCTTGTCGGCGGCGTAGCCCGCGGTGAACCGGGTCGCCACCGTGCCGGGATGCAGCGCGGCGACGACAGCCTGCGGATGGCTGCGCGCGACCTCCACCGCCGCGGTGTGCAGCAACTGGTTCAGCGCCGCCTTGGACGCGCGGTAGGAATACCAGCCGCCCAGCCTGTTGTCGCCGATCGAGCCGACCCGCGCCGAAAGGGCCGCGAAGGTGCTGCGCCGGTCCCGCGGCATCAGCCGCAGCGCATGTTTCAGAACCAGCATCGGCCCCGCCGCGTTCAGCGCGACCTGCGCCGCGAAGGCGCCGGCATCGAAGGCCTTCAGGGTCTTTTCCGGCTGGCCCAGCGCACCCGTCGCGACGAAAACCATGTCGAACGCCCCGTCGAACGCCGCCAGCGCCTCGGCGACACGCGCCTCGTCGGTGACGTCCAGACCGTTCGCCGCGCGCGACAGGGCGACGACCTCGCCGCGCGCGGCCAGGGCCGCCGCGACCGCCGCGCCGATCCCGCCAGATGCCCCGATAACCAGTGACCGCATGCCCGCCTCCATCCTGCCCGGCGCCACCTAGGTGGCGCGCCGGCCCGGTCAATTTTGCACTTTTCTTTTGCGGCCCGCCCCGTATGATCCGCGCCATGACACGGAGCCCTGCCATCGCAGCCGCCTGCACCGCGCCCCGCGCGGCGCTGTCCCGTGCTCTTCTTCTCCTTAGCCGCCTCTGAGCGTGCCCCTCGGCGCGACCGCTCGGAGGTGACCAGCGCCGCCAAGGCTAAGGACAACGAAGGACAAGACCGATGACCAAGACGACCGAACAGGATCGCGTGCTGATCTTCGACACCACGCTGCGCGACGGCGAACAAAGCCCCGGCGCGACGATGACCCATGACGAGAAGCTGGAAATCGCAAGCATGCTCGACGAGATGGGCGTCGACATCATCGAGGCGGGCTTCCCGATCGCCTCTGAGGGCGATTTCGAGGCGGTGCGCGACATCGCTGCGCAGGCGCGGAACGCGGTGATCTGCGGCCTCGCACGGGCGAATTTCAAGGATATCGACCGCTGCTGGGAGGCCGTGAGGCACGCGAAGCGGCCGCGGATCCACACCTTCATCGGCACCTCGCCGCTGCACCGCGCGATTCCGAACCTGACCATGGACGAGATGGCGGAGCGTATTCACGACACCGTCAGCCATGCCCGCAACCTGTGCGACAACGTGCAGTGGTCGCCGATGGACGCGACGCGCACGGAGTTCGACTATCTCTGCCGCGTGATCGAGATCGCGATCAAGGCCGGTGCGACGACGATCAACATCCCCGACACGGTGGGCTATACCGCCCCGCGCGAAAGCGCCGACCTGATCCGCCGGCTGATCGAGACGGTGCCGGGCGCGGACGAGGTGATCTTCGCCACGCATTGCCACAACGATCTCGGCATGGCGACGGCGAACGCGCTTGCCGCGGTCGAGGCCGGTGCGCGGCAGATCGAATGCACGATCAACGGGCTGGGCGAACGTGCCGGCAACACCGCGCTGGAAGAGGTGGTGATGGCGCTCAGGGTGCGCAACGACATCATGCCCTACCGGACCGGCATCGACACCACCAAGATCATGAACATCTCGCGCCGGGTCGCGGCCGTTTCCGGCTTTCCGGTGCAGTACAACAAGGCGATCGTCGGCAAGAACGCCTTCGCGCATGAAAGCGGTATCCACCAGGACGGGATGCTGAAGAACGCCGAGACCTTCGAGATCATGCGCCCCGAGGATATCGGGTTGGCCGCCACCAACCTGGTGATGGGCAAGCATTCGGGCCGTGCGGCATTGCGGGCCAAGCTGCGCGACCTCGGCTACGACCTGGCCGACAACCAGCTTAACGACGTCTTCGTGCGGTTCAAGGCGCTCGCCGACCGCAAGAAGGAGGTCTATGACGACGACCTGATCGCGCTGATGACCGACACCACCGCCAACCTGGCGGACGATCACCTGCAGGTGCGTCACCTTCGGGTGGTTTGCGGCACCGAGGGTCCGCAGACCGCGGAACTGACGCTGGCGATCGACGGGGCGGAGAAATCCGTCACCGCCACCGGCGACGGCCCGGTGGACGCGACCTTCACGGCGATCAAGCAGCTGTTCCCGCACGAGGCGCGGCTGGCGCTTTACCAGGTGCACGCGGTCACCGAGGGGACCGACGCGCAGGCCACGGTGAGCGTGCGGCTGGAAGAGGGCGGCAAGATCGTCACCGGCCAGTCCGCCGATACCGATACCGTCGTCGCCAGCGCCAAGGCCTATGTCTCGGCCCTGAACAATCTGATCGTCCGCCGTGCCAAGACGAAGCCGGCCGAGGCCGCTGCATCGGCTTAGTGCGGAAAATCAGGCCTTCGCGGGCCGCATCCGGCCATTGAAGGTTGAAGAAGTGCAAATCGGCGCGCGGCCGCTGCCATCGCGGCCTCGCCCCTTCCGTGACGGCCGCATGACGCCTATAACGGAGCGTCTCCGCGCCCGATGACCGAGTCGCGGGAAACCACTTGAGCGGGAACGGAAAAACAGCATGTCTTGGCTCAGCAGCCTCTTCTCTTCCGACATGGCGATCGACCTCGGCACGGCGAACACGCTGGTCTACGTGAAGGGCAAGGGCATCATCCTCAACGAACCCTCGGTGGTGGCCTACCACGTCAAGGACGGCAAGAAGCAGGTGCTCGCCGTCGGCGAGGACGCCAAGCTGATGCTGGGCCGCACCCCCGGCTCGATCGAGGCGATCCGGCCGATGCGCGAGGGCGTGATCGCCGATTTCGACGTCGCCGAGGAGATGATCAAGCACTTCATCCGCAAGGTGCACAAGCGCACCACCTTCTCCAAGCCCAAGGTCATCGTCTGCGTGCCGCATGGCGCGACCCCGGTGGAGAAGCGCGCGATCCGGCAATCGGTGCTGTCCGCGGGCGCCCGGCGTGCCGGGCTGATCGCCGAACCGATCGCCGCGGCGATCGGCGCCGGGATGCCGATCACCGATCCGACCGGCAGCATGGTCGTCGACATCGGTGGCGGCACGACCGAGGTGGCGGTTCTGTCGCTGGGCGATATCGTCTATGCCCGGTCCGTCCGGGTCGGCGGCGACCGGATGGACGAGGCGATCATCAGCTACCTGCGCCGGCAGAACAACCTCTTGATCGGCGAGGCGACGGCGGAGCGGATCAAGACCTCGATCGGCACCGCGCGGATGCCCGACGACGGGCGCGGCGCGGCGATCCAGATCCGCGGCCGCGACCTGCTGAACGGCGTGCCCAAGGAAACCGAGATCAACCAGGCCCAGGTGGCCGAGGCGCTGGCCGAACCCGTCCAGCAGATCTGCGAGGCGGTGATGATCGCGCTCGAGGCGACGCCGCCGGACCTGGCCGCCGACATCGTCGACCGCGGCGTGATGCTGACCGGTGGCGGCGCGCTTCTGGGCGATCTCGATCTCGCGCTCAGGGAACAGACCGGGCTGTCGATTTCCATCGCCGACCAGTCACTCAATTGTGTGGCGCTGGGCACCGGCAAGTCGCTGGAATACGAAAAGCAGCTTCGGCATGTGATAGACTACGACAGCTGACCAGGCCGGCCGGGCCGGCCGGCCTCGCCAAGCCCGCCCCCGCGACGGCGCGCCCAGAGAAAGGCATTCCGTGGCCCGCGACCGCAATGACGAGATCGACTTTCACGCGCCCGTCCGCCGGGTGCTGATCGTGCTCGCCGCGCTCTTGCTGTTCGCCCTGTTCCTGCTGTGGCGGATCGACAGCCCGCGGGTTGAACGGTTCCGCGCCGCGCTGGTCGATACTGTGGTGCCCAGTTTCGACTGGGCGCTGGTGCCTG
This sequence comes from Paracoccaceae bacterium, assembly GCA_024742695.1. Lineage (GTDB taxonomy): Bacteria > Pseudomonadota > Alphaproteobacteria > Rhodobacterales > Rhodobacteraceae > JANSXY01. The sequence goes on from JANSXY010000006.1 coordinate 88,843, forward strand.
TCACCAAGGCGGTCGACATGGTCGAGGGATTCCAGTCCTACGCGCGGATCTACGAACAGAACCAGGAGTTGCGCCGCGAGTTGCAGCAGATGAAGGCCTGGAAGGAAGCCGCGGTGCAGCTGGAACAGCAAAACGCCAAGCTTCTGGCGCAGAACAAGCTGCGGCTGGATCCCAAGCTGACGTCGGTCTCGGGCGTGGTGCTGGCCGATTCCGGCTCGCCGTTCCGGCAATCGGTGCTCCTGAACGTCGGGCGGCGCGACGGCGTGGTCGACGGCTGGGCCACCACCGACGGGCTTGGCCTGGTCGGGCGGATCGCCGGGGTCGGCGAGACGACGAGCCGGGTGATCCTTCTGACCGACAGTTCCTCCCGGATTCCGGTCACCGTGCAGCCCTCGGGCCAGCGCGGGATGCTGGCGGGCGACAACACGGCCGCCCCGCCGCTGGAATTCGTCGAGGCGCCGGACGAGGTGCGGCCGGGCGACCGGGTGATCTCGTCCGGCGACGGCGGGGTGTTTCCCGCCGGCCTGCTTGTCGGCCAGGTGGCGCAGGGGCCGGATCGGCGGCTGCGGGTGATCCTGGCCGCCGATTACTCCCGGCTCGATTACCTGCGGGTCTTGCGCTCGCGCCCGGCGGAGCGGATCACCGAGGGCGTCGGCCTTGTCGGCGCCGCCACGGCGGCCGAACCGGCGAAGCCGGAGGCGGAGGCCGGGACCGGCGCGGAGACGGCGGGCGATGGTTGATCCGGTCTCGGCCAACCGCGTCGTCTACCGGCTGGTGTTCCTCGGCCTCGCCGCAGCGGTCTTCTTCCTGCGCATCCTGCCCCTGTCGACCGAACCGGTGGCCTGGCCCGGCCCCGATGTGCTGCTGTGCCTCGCGCTGGCCTGGGTTCTGCGGCGCCCCGATTTCGTGCCCGCCGCGGCCATCGTCGGGGTGTTCCTGATCGAGGACATGCTCTTGATGCGGCCGCCGGGGCTGTGGACGCTGCTGGCGCTGCTGGCGACGGAGTTCCTGCGCGACCGGGCGGTGGTGCTGCGCGACATCCCGTTCCTTGTCGAATGGCTGATGGTCGCGGCGCTGATCGCCGCGATGCTGCTGGTCAACCGCTCGATCCTCGCGCTGGCGATGGTGCCGCAGGCCGGGCTGGGCCTGAGCCTGGCGCAGTACCTGTCGACGGTGCTGGCCTACCCCGTCGTCGTGCTGCTGTCGCATTGGGTGCTGGGATTGCGTAAGGTCGCGCCCGGCGAGGTCGACGAGCTGGGGCACCGGATATGAGGCGCAACCCGCGGGACAACGAGGAAAGCGCGCGCACCGTGTCGCGCCGCGGGCTGTTGCTGGGCACGCTTCAGGGCGTGTTCGTCGGCGTGCTGGCATTCCGCATGCGCTACATGCAGGTCGACCAGGCCGACGAGTTCCGCACCCTGGCCGAGGAGAACCGGATCAACATCCGTCTCGTGCCGCCGGTGCGCGGCCTGATCTACGATCGCGAGGGCCGGCTGGTGGCCGGCAACGAACAGAACTACCGCATCGTCATCACCCGCGAGGATGCCGGCGATGTCGAGATGGTGCTGCGCCGGCTGGCGACGCTGATGCCGCTGGACGAGGACGAGATCGCCGCCACCGTCGCGGAGGCCGCGAGGCGCAGCCCCAACCTGCCGATCACCGTGGCCGACCGCGTCGCCTGGGAGGATTTCGCCCGCGTCGCGGTCAACGCCCCGGCGCTGCCCGGCGTGACCACCGAGATGGGGCTGAGCCGGATCTACCCGATGGGGCCGGATTTCGCCCATGTCGTCGGCTATGTCGGGCCGGTGTCGGATTACGACCTGTCGAAGATCGAGGAACCCGATCCGGTCCTGCGGATCCCGCGGTTCCAGATCGGCAAGGTCGGCATCGAGGCAAGGATGGAGGATCTGCTGCGCGGCAAGGCCGGAACCCGGCGGATCGAGGTGAATTCCTCGGGCCGGATCATGCGCGAACTGGACCGGCAGGAAGGCGATCCCGGCGCCACCGTGCAGCTGACGATCGACCTGCAGCTGCAAAACTACGTGCAGGCCCGGCTCGGCACGGAAAGCGCCGCGGCGGTGGTGATGGACGTGGCGACCGGCGATCTGCTGGCCGTCGTCTCCTCGCCCTCCTTCGATCCCAACAAGTTCGTGCGCGGCATCTCGACCGCCGACTACGCGGTGCTGACAGAGGACGATCACCGCCCGCTGGCCGACAAGACCGTGCAGGGCCTCTACCCGCCTGGCTCGACCTTCAAGATGGTCACGGCGCTGGCCGCGCTGGAGGCGGGGCTGCTGGACCCGGAGGAACGGATCTGGTGCGGCGGCTTCACCGAACTGGGCGACCGTCGCTTCCACTGCTGGAAACCCGGCGGCCACGGCCGGATGGGGCTGATCGACAGCATCGGGCAAAGCTGTGACGTCTACTACTACGAGATCGCGCAGCGCGTCGGCATCGAGAGGATCAGCGAGATGGGCCGCCGGCTGGGCCTTGGCATGCGGCACGATCTGCCGATGTCGGCCGTCGCCGAGGGGCTGATGCCCACGAAGGACTGGAAGCTGGACCGCCGCGGCAGCGAATGGCTGATCGGCGACACGCTGAACGCCGCCATCGGCCAGGGTTTCGTGCTGACCTCGCCGATGCAGCTTGCGGTGATGTCGGCGCGGCTGGCCACCGGGCGCGCGGTCGCGCCGCGCCTGGTGAAATCGCTTGACGGCATCGAAACGCCGATCCCGCCGGCGCCGGCACTCGGCCTCGACCCGCGCCACCTCGACCTCGTGCGGCGCGGCATGCTGGCCGGCGTGATGGATCGCGACGGCACCGCCTGGTCGAGCCGCGTGGTGGAGGAAACGCTGCGGGTGGCCGGCAAGACCGGCACCAGCCAGGTGCGCAACATCACCGCGGCGGAACGCGAACGCGGCGTCACCGCGAACGAGGATCTGCCCTGGGAACGGCGCGACCACGCGCTTTACGTGTGTTTCGGCCCCTGGGACGCGCCGCGCATCGCGGTGTCGATCGTCGTCGAACACGGTGGCGGCGGGTCGCTGGCGGCGGCGCCGATAGGCCGCGACGTGATCCTCTACGCGCTGTCGGGCGGGATGCCGCCGCTGTCGGCCTATCCCGACAGCCAGCGCAACCGGATCGACAGCGAGCGCCGCGCGCTGGAACTTTTCGATCCCGACGCGCCCGGGACCGGCAGGAGCCGCGCGTGAGCTATCTTGAGTACAACGTCAAGACCGTGCCCAGCGGGCTCAGGAAGGTTCTGTTCCTCAACTGGCCTGTCGTGCTGCTGCTGTCGGCCTGCGCCGCCGTCGGGTTCCTGATGCTGACCTCGGTCGCCGGCGGGCGGACCGAGCTTTGGGCCGAACCGCAGATGAAGCGGTTCGCGGCAGGCATGGCGGCGATGTTCGTCGTCGCGATGGTGCCGATCTGGTTCTGGCGCAACCTCTCGGCGCTCGCCTACGCGGTTTCGCTGATGCTGCTGGTCGCGGTGGAATTCTTCGGCGCGATCGGCATGGGCGCGCAGCGCTGGATCGACATCGGCCCCTTGCGCCTGCAACCCTCGGAACTGATGAAGGTCGCGCTGGTGATGCTGCTGGCGGCCTACTACGACTGGCTCGACATCAGGAAGGTCTCGCGGCCGCTTTGGGTGGCGATCCCGGCGCTGCTGATCCTGGTGCCGACCTTCCTGGTGCTCAAGCAGCCCGATCTCGGCACCGCGATCCTGATCGTCGCCGGCGGCGGGATCGTGATGTTCGCGGCCGGGGTCAGCCTTTGGTATTTCGGCACGATTCTGGCCGCCGGCGCGGGCCTGATCGTGGCGGTATTCCAAAGCCGCGGCACCGACTGGCAGCTTCTGGCCGATTACCAGTATCGGCGGATCGACACCTTTCTCGACCCGTCGAGCGACCCGCTGGGCGCGGGCTACAACATCACCCAGGCGCAGATCGCGCTGGGGTCCGGCGGCTGGACCGGAAAGGGCTTCATGCAGGGCACCCAGTCGCGCCTGAACTTCCTGCCCGAGAAGCATACCGATTTCATCTTCACCACGCTGGCCGAGGAATTCGGGTTTCTCGGCGGCGTGTCGCTGTTGTCGCTTTACGCGCTGATCGTGGGGTTCTGCGTCGTCGCGGCGCTGGGTATGCGCGACCGGTTCTCGGCGCTGCTGACCTACGGGATCGCCGGGAACTTCTTTCTCTACTTCGCGGTCAACATGTCCATGGTGATGGGCCTGATGCCGGTCGTCGGCGTGCCGTTGCCGCTGGTCTCCTACGGCGGGACGGCGATGATGATCCTGCTTCTGTCCTTCGGGCTCATGCAGTCCGCCCATGTCCATCGTCCGAGGTAAGCCATGCCCGCAACCGTCTATTTCGCCGCCGGCGCCGATCTGTGGCCCGACTACGAAGGCCCGATCCGCCGCCATGCCGCCGCCGCCGGGCTTGACATCGCCCTTGACGACGCCGCGCCCGACCCGGCCGCCGTCGACGTGATCGTGACCGCGCCGGGCGGGGTGGTGCAGGACTACGCGCCGTTCACCCGCGCGCGCCTGGTGCAGAACCTCTGGGCCGGGGTCGAACGGCTGGTCGCCAACCCCACGCTGACCCAGCCCCTGTGCCGGATGGTCGACCCGGCGATGACCGAAAGCATGACCGAATACGTCGTCGGCCATGTCCTGCGTCACCATCTCGGGATCGATGTCCACATCCATGGCCAGGACGGGGTCTGGCGCAACACCGTGCTGCCGCCGGTGGCCCGCAACCGGCCCGTGACCGTGCTGGGGCTGGGCGAGCTGGGCGGGGCCGCCGCGCGCGCGCTCGCCGCGCTGAACTTCCCGGTGACGGGATGGAGCCGCAGCCAGAAGCGGATCGACGGCGTGGACTGTCTGGCCGGGCCCGAGGGTCTGGCCACCGCCCTGTCGCGCGCCGCGATCCTCGTCACGCTGGTGCCCGACACGGCCGAGACGGAAAGCCTTCTGAACGCCGACCGGCTGGCGCTGCTGCCCGAGGGCGCGACGATCGTGAACCCCGGCCGCGGTACCCTGATCGACGACGCGGCGCTTCTGGCCGCGCTCGATGCCGGGCGGATCGGCCATGCCACGCTCGATGTCTTCCGGGTGGAGCCGTTGCCGCCCGATCATCCGTACTGGGCGCATCCGCGCGTCACCGTCACGCCGCATATCGCGGCGGCCACCCATCCCGACACCGCCAGCGCCGTGGTGGTGGAAAACATCCGCCGCGCGATGGCGGGCGCGGCGCTTCTGCACCGGGTCGATCGCGGCCGCGGCTACTGACCGGGCGGTGGACGAGGCGGGCATATGAAATCGATCCTGATCACCGGCTGTTCCTCGGGTATCGGCCACGACGCCGCGCACGGGCTGAAGCGCTCCGGCTGGCGCGTTTTCGCGACCTGCCGCAAGCCCGAGGATTGCGCGCGGCTGGAAGCCGAAGGGCTGGAAAGCTTCCCGCTGGACTATGCCGACGAGGGCAGCATCGAAACGGCGGTGTACGAGGCGCTTTCGCGCACCGGCGGCACCCTTGACGCGGTGTTCAACAACGGCGCCTTCGGCTGCCCCGGCGCGGTCGAGGATCTGCCGCGCGGCGCGTTGCGCGAGATTTTCGAAACCAACCTTTTCGGCGTGCATGACCTGACCCGCCGGGTGATCCCGGCGATGCGCGCGCAGGGGCACGGACGGATCGTCAACAATTCCTCCGTCCTCGGCTTCGTCGGCATCCGCTGGCGCGGCGCCTACGTGGCAACCAAGTTCGCGATGGAGGGGCTGACCGACGTTCTGCGGCTGGAAATGGCCGACACGCCGATCAAGGTCATCCTGATCGAACCCGGCCCGGTGACCAGCCGGATACGCGCCAACGCGATCCCGCATTTCGAACGCTGGATCGACTGGAAGAACTCGGCCCGCGCCGACCAGTACCGCGACAGCCTGCTCAAGCGGCTCTACGAGGATCGCGGGCCGGACCCGTTCGAACTCCCGGCCTCGGCGGTGACCGCGAAGCTGCGCCGCGCGCTGGAGGATCGCAACCCCGCGCCCCGCTACTTCGTCACCACGCCGACCTACGCGATGAACCTCGCCCGCCGGCTGCTGCCCACCCGCGGGCTGGACTGGCTGACCGGCAAGGGCTGAGCCGCGCCCGGAGGTGCCGGGGGATGAGGCGGAAAATCGCGTTCGCCTTTCCGCCCCGCTCCGCTAGATAGGGGCGAACCAGGGGGAACAACATGATCAACGATCCGCTCTTCATCGTCGCCGCGCTGGCCTGTTTCGGCGTCCTGGTCATCCTGATGATCGGGATCGGCGGGTTCGCCAAGGGCGGCGATTTCAACCGCAAGCACGCCAACCGGATCATGCGCTACCGGATCATCGCGCAGGCCGTGGCCGTCGCCCTGATCCTCTTGTTCGTCGCGGTCCGCGGGCACCTGGGAGGCAACTGATGGTCGTTCTCAATCGCATCTACACCAAGACGGGCGACGCCGGCGAGACCGCGCTGGGCAACGGCCAGCGCGTCGCGAAGCACAGCGTGCGGGTCGAGGCCTACGGCACGGTGGATGAAACCAACTCGGTCCTCGGCATGGCGCGGCTGCATGCGACGGGGGACACCGACGCGGCGCTGGCACGGATCCAGAACGACCTGTTCGACCTCGGCGCCGACCTGTGCCGCCCGGAGATGGAGAAGGATCACGAGGCCGGCTATCCCGTGCTTCGGATCGTCGCGGCCCAGGTTGCGCGGCTGGAGGCCGAGATCGACGCGATGAACGCCCGGCTGGACCCGCTGCGCAGCTTCATCCTGCCCGGCGGCACGCCGCTGGCCGCGCATCTGCACCTGGCCCGCACCGTGTCGCGCCGGGCCGAACGGCTGACCGTGGAACTGGCGACGATGGAATCGATCAACGACGAGGCGGTGAAATACCTCAACCGGCTGTCCGACTGGTTCTTCGTCGCCGCGCGGATCGCCAATGACGAAGGCCGCGCCGACGTGCTTTGGGTGCCGGGCGCGAACCGCTGAACGGCGGTGGCGCGCGGCGCGTTCAGGCCGGCGGTGCGGCGGGTTCCCAGAGCTCGATGGGGGTGCCCTCGGGATCGCTCAGGTGGGTGAAGCGGCCAACTCCCGCCATCGCCTGAACCGGGGTCGTCTCGATACCGGCGGCGGCGAGGCTGGCGATCATGGCGTCGAGGTCGGCCACGCGGAAGTTGAGCATGAACGCCTTGTCGCCGGCGAAATACGATGTGTCTGCGGGAAACGGGGCGAAAACCGTGGGGCCGCCCGTCGCCATCCAGGGCGGCGTATCGGGCCCGGTGGGCACCGGATCGATCCCGAGGTGCGTGGCGTACCACGCCCCCAGGGCCTGCGGATCGCGCGCCCGAAAGAAGAACCCGCCAAACCCTTGTACCGATGGCATGCGCGCCTCCGCCTAAACCAACAGTGGCCCAACAGCAGTCGAACAGTAGCACGGATCGGGCGGATTCGCATCCTTACCCCACGACAGGCGGCGTGGACGAACCAAGGCGCGTCGATTTTGCCCTGTCGCAGAGGACGCGAAGGCGCTAGGTAAGCCGATGGAAAGCTGGGGGTCCCTGTCCCGGGACCGGATTCGAGGGAGTTTGCGCGCATGAAGGTGCTGGTGCCTGTCAAACGCGTGATCGACTACAACGTGAAGGTTCGCGTGAAGGCGGACGGTTCCGGTGTCGATCTCGCCAACGTCAAGATGTCGATGAACCCGTTCGACGAGATCGCGGTGGAAGAGGCGATCCGCCTGAAGGAGGCCGGCAAGGCCGAAGAGGTCGTGGTGGTGTCGATCGGCGTCAAGCAGGCGGCCGAGACGCTGCGCACCGGCCTCGCGATGGGCGCCGACCGCGCGATCCTCGTCGTCGCCGCCGATGACGTGCACACCGATATCGAACCCCTGGCGGTCGCCAAGATCCTCGCCAAGGTCGTCGCCGAGGAACAGCCCGGCCTTGTCCTGTGCGGCAAGCAGGCGATCGACAACGACATGAACGCCACCGGGCAGATGCTGGCGGCCCTTCTGGGCTGGAGCCAGGCGACCTTCGCCTCCGAGGTGGCCGTTGAGGGCGACCATGCGACGGTGACGCGCGAGGTCGACGGCGGGCTTCAGACGATCAAGGTGAAGATGCCGGCGATCGTCACGGTGGATCTGCGGCTGAACGAGCCGCGCTACGCCTCGCTGCCGAACATCATGAAGGCCAAGAAGAAGCCGCTGGATGAGAAGACCGCCGCCGATTACGGCGTCGACGTCACGCCGCGGCTGACGATCGTTAAGACCACCGAACCCGAGGCCCGCAAGGCCGGCGTCAAGGTCGGCTCGGTCGAGGAACTGGTGCAGAAACTCAAGGAAGAGGCGGGGGTGCTCTGATGGCCGTTCTTCTGCTTGCCGAAATCACCGACGGCCAGCTGGCCGTGGACGCCACCACCAAGGCGGTGGCCGCCGCCACCAAGATGGGCGACGTGACGGTGCTCGCCGCCGGGGCCAAGGCCGCCGACGCGGGCGCCGAAGCCGCGAAGATCGACGGCGTCAAGAAGGTGCTTGTCGCCGAGGATGCCGCGCTGGGCCACCGCCTCGCGGAATCGACCGCGGCGCTGATCGTCGCGCTCGCCGGCGATTACGACCATATCGTCGCCCCGGCCACGACGGATGCCAAGAACGTGCTGCCGCGCGTGGCCGCGCTGCTCGATGTGATGGTGATCACCGATGTCTCGGGCGTCGTGGATGCCGAGACCTTCGAACGCCCGATCTACGCGGGCAACGCGATCCAGACGGTGAAATCGACCGATCCGAAGAAGGTCGTCTCGATCCGCACCTCGTCCTTCGACGCGGCCGGGATGGGCGGCTCCGCCCCGGTCGAAACCGTCGCGGTTCCGGCCGATCCGGGCCTTGCCGAATGGCTCGAGGACAAGGTCGCGGCCTCCGACCGGCCGGAACTGACCTCGGCGGGGATCGTCGTGTCGGGCGGCCGCGGCGTCGGCTCGAAGGACAGCTTCGACCTGATCGAGAAGCTGGCCGACAAGCTCGGCGCCGCCGTCGGCGCCAGCCGCGCCGCGGTGGACTCGGGCTACGCGCCGAACGACTGGCAGGTGGGCCAGACCGGCAAGGTCGTGGCGCCGGAGCTTTACGTCGCCGTCGGCATCTCGGGCGCGATCCAGCACCTCGCGGGGATGAAGGATTCGAAGGTCATCGTCGCGATCAACAAGGACGAGGAGGCGCCGATCTTCCAGGTCGCCGACTACGGCCTTGTCGCCGATCTGTTCACGGCCGTGCCGGAACTGACCGAAAAGCTCTGATCCGGCCCGCCCGGAACGATCGAAGGCCCGCCGGACCGGCGGGCCTTTTTCGTTCTTCAGACGGTGAGTCGACCGGCCTCAGGCCAGTTCGCGCACGACCGGCAACAGCGTGTCGGCGATCTCGGCATGCACGGCCGGGCCGGGCATCTCGGCCGCCGCCGGTTCGTCGAGCGGCGCGAAGCGCATGCCCGCCGTGCCCTGGATCCGGGCGGCATGGGTCGGGCAGACCCGCACCAGCTGGGTGGCATAGGGCCGGATCTCGGCCACCATCTCTTCATCCACCATCAAGGGATCGACACCCAGCGTATCCTTCTCGCGCCCCGGCGGCCGATGATCTTCCAGCCACAGCAGCACGGTCGGCCCCTCGAACTTCTGCAACAGGCCCTTCATCCGCGCCACCCAGGCCGTTTTCAGCTCGTTCTCGAGGATCGCGTACTTGTCGGGGAAATTCGTCTTCATGTGCGACAGCATGTGCCGGGTGAAGTGGTACTCGGTGAAATCCACCTCGCGGAACACGGTCTTCATCAGCGTCGAGGCGCGCAGGAACCGGTCGTTGCGGCGCGGATGCACGGCATAGAACCGGTTCGACATGTTCTGCGCCCCGATCAGCTGGATCACCGTGACCTTCGCCGAGGCGCAGGCATCCAGCACCACGGGTTCCTGCAAGAACACGTCGAGCCCGGCATTGACGTAGCCGAAGTTCACCACCGGCATGCCAAGCCCGTCCTCGACCAGCGCCGGGAACGGCTTTTCCACGAACTTGCCGTAGGTCTCGGTTCCACCGATCACGGCGACATAGTCGCCCTCGAGCTTGCGGCGCGGGCCGCGGAACAGGAGTTTCGACGTGCCGTATCGGCACGGAAAATAGTCAAGGGCCCCCTCGCCCTGGTATTCATAGGCCATTCCACCCACCTTGAGATTTCGACTCACCCGCCACGACTTTGGCCGCAGCGGATTGCCAAATCCCTAAGTGGACAATTCGATGCACCGGCCGGCCGCCCCGGCGTTCGGCCTTGCCCGGCGCGGGGCCGGGCCGTAAGGTCGCGGCGGATCAGGAACGGGGTTTGCCATGGCTATCCAGAGGGTCGGAATCGTGGGTGCGGGCCAGATGGGCAACGGCATCGCGCATGTCTTCTCGCTGGCCGGCTACGACGTGATCATGACCGACATCAGCCAGGAGGCGCTTGACTCCGCCATGGCGCTGATCGAGCGGAACATGGCCCGCCAGGTCACGCGCGGCCGGATCACCGAGGCGGAAAAGACCGCCGCGCAGGGCCGCATCTCGACCACGCTGAAGCTTGCCGATCTGGGCCAGACCGATCTCGTGATCGAGGCCGCGACGGAACGCGAGACCGTCAAGCAGGCGATCTTCGAGGATCTGCTGCCGCATCTGAAGCCCGACACGATCCTGACCTCGAACACCTCGTCGATCTCGATCACCCGGCTGGCCAGCCGCACCGACCGGCCGGAAAAGTTCATGGGGTTCCACTTCATGAACCCGGTGCCGGTGATGCAGCTGGTCGAACTGATCCGCGGCATCGCGACGGACGAGCCGACCTACAAGGCACTCGTCGAAGTCGTCGAGAAGCTGGGAAAGACCGCGGCCAGCGCCGAGGATTTTCCGGCCTTCATCGTCAACCGCATCCTGATGCCGATGATCAACGAGGCGGTCTACACGCTGTACGAGGGCGTGGGCAACGTGAAGTCCATCGACGAATCGATGAAGCTGGGCGCGAACCACCCGATGGGGCCGCTGGAACTTGCGGATTTCATCGGTCTCGACACCTGTCTGGCGATCATGAACGTCCTGCACGACGGGCTGGCGGACACCAAGTACCGCCCCTGCCCGCTTCTGGTGAAATATGTCGAGGCCGGCTGGCTGGGCCGCAAGACGCAGCGCGGGTTCTACGACTACCGCGGCGAGGCGCCGGTACCGACGCGCTGACACCGGCGCGCGGCGCTATCCGGCGCGGATTGCCGTGCCTCAGCCGTCCAGCGACAGCGTCGTCTCGCGCAGCCAGGCGAGGTAGCCGCGCGGGTTCGAGGCCCAGTCGCGGGTTTCGTCCGGCCCGATCGGATGGCCGATGATCGGCGCCTGCGGCTTGTTCAGCGCTGACTTGATCTCGTAAAGCAACAACCCCTGGCGCAGCGTCGCCGACAGCCGGTTGGCGACCTGGTAGGCACGCGTGTTCTGGCCGGGGAACCGGATCGGCAGCACGGTGGCGCCCGACCGCATCACCATCTTGGCGGTGAACGGGTTCCACTCGGCCTCTACCGCGGGGCCGAAGAACGTTTCGGACGCGGCGACCTTGCCGGCGGGGAACAGGATGATCACCCCGTCGCGCTTGAGATGCTCCATGCAGGCCGCGCGCATTTCCAATCCGCGCTCGCGCGCGTCCTGCTCATGCGGGAAGGGCACGGGGATCATGAATTCCTCGATCTCGGGCACCCCGGTCAGAAGCGACCGGGTGAGGATCTTGTAATCGGTGCGCACCCGGCCGATCAGTTCGGCCATCACCATCCCGTCGACCAGGCCGTGCGGATGGTTGGCGACCACGACCAGCGGCCCCGACTTCGGGATCCGCGCGATCTGCTCGTCCGGGGTCATCACGTCGATGCCCATCACCTGCAGCGCCTGCGGCCAGAACGGCTGGCCGAACGGCGCGCCCTGGCGTTCGAACTGGCGGATCAGGCGCAGAAGCTTCAGCTTCGCGGTCAGCCACTCGATCGTGCGGATCGTGCCGGCCTTGTAGGGATTGGTGAAGGTTCCGGCATAAGACAGGCGGCGTTTGTCATAGGGCCGCGAGACCGGCGCATGGTCCGCGCCGCTGCCGGTGCCCGGTATGTCCTGCGTGCCGTCCACCACTTCGGACCTTCCCCCGCGGAACTGACCCGTGGTCAGTCTTCCTCTCCGAACCGGTCGGCCACCAGCGCCTGCAACGCATCGGCGAGCCTGTCAGCCTCCGGGCCTGACGTTTCGACCTCAATAGTGGTTCCCTTCGAGGCTGCCAACATCAAAAGCCCCATGATCGAGTCGCCCGAAACGATCATCCCGTCCTTGCGGACCTCTGCCGAGGCGTCATGCGCCTCCACCACCTCGACGAACCGGGCCGAGGCACGTGCGTGCAGCCCCTTCTCGTTGACGATCTTCAGCTGTCGCAAATGGCTCACTTCCCTGCCTGGGCACCGCGGGCGTCATAGCAGTCTATGTATTTGCGCCCCGCGTCAAGCGCACCGGCCACCGCATCGGCAAGGCCCAGGCGGCGCGATTTCGCCAGCTTGATCAGCATCGGCAGATTCGCGCCGTAGACGATCTGGCGATCGTCCGGAACACAGGCCATCAGCGACAGGTTCGAGGGCGAGCCGCCGAACATGTCGGTCACCACCACCACGCCCGAGCCGTCGTCGACCGCATCGGCCGCCGCGCAGATTTCCCGCTGCTTGGCGGCGCGGTCGTGATCCTCCTCGATCGAGATCGCGCGGATGCCGGTCTGCTTGCCGACGACATGTTCGACCGCCGCAAGGTATTCCCGCGCCAGCCCGCCATGCGCGACGATCACGATACCGATCACGCCCCCTCACCCCGTCCTTGTCCGGCCGTCACATGACCGCGCCGTTCCAGTTCCCGATGCCTTTTAGACACTTGCCATCCCGCCTCTGCAAGCGCTTTGGCCACCGCCTCGGTCAGCGCCACCGACCGATGCTGCCCGCCGGTACAGCCGAAGCCGATCGCCAGATGGCTCTTGCCCTCGTCGATCTGCGCCGGAAGCATCAGCAGCAGAAGGTCGGTCACGCGGGCGAGGAACTCGGCATGGCGCGCGTCGCCGGCGACATAGGCGGCGACCTCCGGATCGCGGCCGTCACGGGCGCGCAGGTCCGGCACCCAGTGCGGATTCCTGAGGAACCGGCAGTCGAACATCAGGTCGAGCCCGCGCGGCACGCCGCGCTTGTAGGAAAACGAATGCACCGACACGGCGAGGCTGTCCGCCTGCCGACCGCCGAAGATACGCGCGACCTCGGCCTTCAGATCATGCGGCGTCATCCCGCTGGTGTCGATCAGCACGTCGGCGCGCACCCGGATCGGGGACAGAAGGTCGATCTCGCGCGCGATCCCGGCCTCGGGCGGTTCCGCCGGGGCCAGCGGATGCCGCCGGCGCGTTTCGCCGAAGCGGCGCTCCAGCTCCTCGGGCGCGCAGTCGAGGTAGAGAACCTCGGGCGCCACCTCGGGCAGGCGGGTGAGCCGGTCGATCGTCTCGATCAGCGCCTGCGCGGAAAAGTCGCGGTTGCGCACGTCGATGCCCAGCGCAAGCGGATGATCCAGGGGCGGGCCGTCCAGCAGGCGCGGCACCAGGCTGAGCGGCAGGTTGTCGATCGCCTCGTAGCCCAGATCCTCCAGCGCGTTGATCGCGGTGGATCGCCCGGCGCCTGACGGCCCGGTCACCAGCACCAAACGCTGGCCGTCCTGGCCTTCGGCTGGCGCCATCGCCTGACCCGTCACGCGTTTCTCCCGGCCTTGAGATATTGCAGGATCGCAGCCGGAAAATGCCCGCTCTCGACCCTGTGAACAAGCGGCAGCACCCTTTCGAACAGCCGAAATTCGCGCCAGGGCGGCAAACGCTCCGTCTCCGTCGCGGAAAGGTCGACGACCAGCGCGAGTTCGGCGCGGTCGATGGCCTCGGCGTTCAGGATACCGATGCCGCGCGCCTCGATCCGGCCGCGGATCGCCTCGGGGCTGGCGGCGATCAGCCGGCTGCCCTCGACGCTCACGCGCACCCGGTCGTCGGCGACCAGCACCGCGCCCAGCGCCATCAGGTTCAGCGCCAGCGCCGACTTGCCGGAACCGGAGGGGCCGAGGATCAGCGCGGCGCGGCCCTGCCAGGCGACCGCGGAAGCATGCAGGGTCACCGCCCCGCCCTGCTCCGCGCCCGGCCCGGTCACACCGGCAGCCCGACCACGAACCGCGCGCCCAGCGCCTCCGATGTCGGGTCGGCATCGGTCGGGCGGATGTTCTCGGCCCAGATCACGCCGCCATGCGCCTCGACGATCTGCTTGGAAATCGCCAGGCCGAGGCCGGAATGGTTGCCGAACTGCCCCGGCGGCCGTTCGGAATAGAACCGCTTGAAGATCTTGGTCAGCGCCTGGTCGGGAATGCCCGGCCCGGTATCCTCGACGACGACAAGGACGCGATCCTCGCGCCGCCGCACCCAGACCCGCACCGCGTCGCCCTCCTCGCAAAACGAGATCGCATTGCCGATGAGGTTGACGAAGACCTGCGCCAGCCGCGCCTCAAGCCCATAGACGAAGATCGGCTTGTCCGGCAGGTCGGAGATGAATTCCACGCCCTTCTCCTCGGCATCGGCGCCAAGGTAGGCGGCGAGGTTCGAGATCGTGGTCAGCAGGTCGAAGCGCGCCTCTTCCTCCTTCACCAGTTCGCTGTCCAGCCGCGAGGCGTTGGAAATGTCGCTCACCAGCCGGTCGAGCCGGCGCACGTCGTGCTCGATCACCTCCAGCAGCTTCTCGCGCTGGTCCTCGCGCCGGGCCACGCGCATCGTGCCGACGGCCGAGCGCAGCGAGGCCAGCGGGTTCTTGATCTCGTGCGAGACATCGGCCGCGAACTGCTCGTTCGCCTCGATCCGTTCGTACAGTGCCGAAACCATGCCCCGCATCGCCGAAGACAGCCGCCCGATCTCGTCGGGGCGCGTCGACAGGTCGGGGATCCGCACCCGCGCCGGCGACATCTTGCGCGCGTTGCGGTCGCGCCCCAGTTCGGCCGCGGCGGCCAGATCGGAAATCGGATTGGCGATGGTCGAGGCCAGCACGAGGCTGAGACCGATCGACACGATGATCGCGATCACGAACATCTGCAGCACCTGTTCGCGCTCCACCCGCACCAGAAGGTCGATCTCGCCCGCCGCCGAACTGATCCCGACAACGCCGACGACGCGATCGCCCTGCACGATCGGCGTCGCGACGGTGAACACGGAATCGCCCGTCGCATCGCGGGCGGTGCGGATCCGGGTCTTGCCCTCGAGCGCGCCGGGGACCAGCCCGGCGACCACGTCGCGCGGCGCCATCGGCGGGCCTTCGGCCAGCTGCGGCGAGGGAATGAGCCCCAGCGTCGCCTCCCAGACCGTGTTGAGCGCATCGGTGATGATCGTCGACCGGCTGCCGTGGTCCAGACCCTCGACGATCTCCGCGGCGTCGCGGCGCTGGCCCTCGGTCGCGGCGACAAGACGCTGCGCGGGGTCGAAGACGAACAGATCGACGTCGTCGGGCAGTTCCAGCCCGGCGATCGTGCCGGCCACGTCGATGCCACCCGGCGCGCCCAGTTCGACCGCCCCGGCGGGATCGAGCTGCGCCTCGAACACGTCGGCGACCAGCTGCGCCTCGGCCACGAGGCCGGTTTCGCGCTGGAACACGAGGCTGTCGCGGAACGGATTGATGAACAGCACGCCGGCGATCAGGATCGCCATGGCGAGAAGGTTGAAGGTGATGATCTTGCGCGCCAGCGGCGAGCGGTTGAGCGCGATGAACCGGACCTGCCGTGGCTTGTGCGACACGGTCGCCATGCGCGCCATCACCTTGTCGTTCGGCGCTTCTGCACCCGGAATGGACATGTTCGGTTCCGCCCCCCGAAGGACTTCCTATTCCTCGTTATAGCGATAGCCGATCCCGTAAAGGGTCTCGATCGCGGAAAACGCCTCGTCGACCGACCGCATCTTCTTTCGCAGCCGCTTGATATGGCTGTCGATCGTGCGATCATCGACATAGACCTGATCGTCATAGGCGACATCCATCAGCTGGTCGCGGCTCTTGACGAAGCCGGGCCGCTGGGCGAGCGCCTGCAACAGCAGGAATTCCGTCACCGTCAGCGACACCTCGCGCCCCTTCCAGGTCACCGAATGCCGCAGCGGATCCATCGTCAGGCTGCCGCGCACCATCACCTTGCTGTCGTCCGTGGCGCCGGTCTCGCCGGTGGCGATGGCATCCTGGCGGCGCAGCAGCGCGCGGATCCGTTCGACGAGCAGGCGCTGCGAGAACGGTTTCTTGACGTAGTCGTCCGCGCCCATCCTGAGGCCCAGCACCTCGTCGATCTCGTCGTCCTTCGAGGTCAGGAAGATCACCGGCATCGTGGTTTTCTGGCGCAAACGCTGCAACAGGTCCATGCCGTCCATCCGCGGCATCTTGATGTCCAGCACGGCCATGTCCGGCATCCGCTTGCTGAAGGCGTCGAACGCCGACTGGCCGTCGTTGTAGGTTTCCACCTCGAAACCTTCGGCTTCGAGCGTCATCGAGACGGAGGTGAGGATGTTGCGGTCGTCGTCGACCAGCGCGATGCGCGACATGTGCTGTTCCCCTGCTGCCCTGAGCGGCCGTCCTCGCCCCGGCCAAGCCGCGGGCCCCGCCGCGGGCGGAGAACGGCGAATCAAACCGGCGCTTCCGTCGAACAAACGCGAAAAAAACCAACGATTGACTAATTTACCTCAACCGTGCCCGGGGTTGGTTGCGCTAACCCCTGCCCCTTCGGCACATGGTTGCGCTAACTGCGGCATTGAAGCGGTTCCTTCACCCTAGCGTCATGTTATACGGGCCGAAGCGGGGCAAGGCGCCCGGTCTTTACCCGGAGAACCGGGGTCCACGAAACATTATTGCGAAACGCCGTGACACGGCATCGGGAGCTTGCAGATGACAACCGGACGCGTGAACCCAGAATTCCGACTTGAAGATCAAGGGATTACCGGGCTCGGCGCGGTGTACTACAACCTTCTGGAGCCGGCGCTGATCGAAGAGGCGCTGAAGCGCGGCGAGGGGACGCTGGGACAGGGCGGTTCGTTCCTGTGCTCGACCGGGTCGCACACCGGACGGTCGCCGAAGGACAAGTTCGTGGTCCGCACCCCGTCGGTCGAGGACACGATCTGGTGGGAAAACAACGCGCCGATGGCGCCCGATGCCTTCGATCGCCTGCATGCCGACATGCTGGCGCATCTCAGGGGTCGCGAGGTCTTCGTGCAGGATCTCTACGCCGGGGCCGATGCCGAACATCGGCTGGACGTGCGCGTCGTCACCGAACTGGCATGGCACAACCTGTTCATCCGCCACCTGCTGCGCCGTCCCGAACGGGCCGAGCTGGACGATTTCATCGCCGAGTTCACGATCGTGAACTGCCCCTCGTTCAAGGCCGATCCGGCCCGGCACGGCTGCCGGTCGGAAACGGTGATCGCGCTCAACTTCGACAAGAAGCTGATCCTGATCGCCAACACCGCCTATGCCGGCGAGAACAAGAAATCGGTGTTCACGCTGCTGAACTACATCCTGCCCGGCAAGGGCGTGATGCCGATGCACTGTTCGGCCAATCACGCGATCGGCGACGAGGAGGACGTGGCGGTGTTCTTCGGCCTTTCGGGCACCGGCAAGACGACGCTGTCGGCCGATCCGGGCCGGGTGCTGATCGGCGACGACGAACACGGCTGGTCGGACAAGGGCACCTTCAACTTCGAGGGCGGCTGCTACGCCAAGACGATCAACCTGTCGCGCGAAGCGGAACCGGAAATCTACGCCACGACAGAGCGGTTCGCCACGGTGGTGGAGAACATGGTCTTCGATCCCGAGACCAAGGCGCTGGATTTCGAGGATGACAGCCTGACGGCGAACACCCGCTGCGCCTATCCGCTGGAATACATCTCCAACGCCTCGGCGACGGGGCTGGGCGGCAAGCCGCGCAACATCATCATGCTGACCTGCGACGCCTTCGGCGTGCTGCCGCCGATCGCGCGGCTGACCCCGGCGCAGGCGATGTATCACTTCCTGTCGGGCTTCACCGCCAAGGTCGCCGGCACCGAGCGTGGCGTGACCGAACCGCAGCCGACCTTTTCCACGTGTTTCGGCGCCCCGTTCATGCCGCGCCGGCCGGAAGTCTACGGCAAGCTGTTGCAGGAAAAGATTCGCCACACGGGCGCGACCTGCTGGCTGGTGAACACCGGCTGGACCGGCGGCGCCTACGGCTCCGGCTCGCGGATGCCGATCCGGTCGACCCGCGCGCTGCTGACCGCTGCGCTCGACGGATCGCTGAACGCGGCGCGCTTCCGCAAGGATCCGAACTTCGGCTTCGAGGTGCCGGTGTCGGTGCCCGACGTGGCCGATGTGCTGCTCGATCCGCGCCGCACCTGGGAGGACGAGGCCGCCTATGACGTGCAGGCCCAGAAACTGGTGAAGATGTTCGCCGACAATTTCGCCCAGTATGTCGCGCATATCGACGACGACATCCGCGCCGCCGCCATCGGCTGAGCCGCGCCGGGCCAATCACCGCCCGTGGCGCCGCGCCGCGGGCGGTAACGCAGCTACGACAGGATGGCGCGGCGCACCAGGTTCAGCCCGGTGATCGCCAGCAGGATCAGCGTCCAGCGGCGGAACCGTTCGGCATCCAGCCGGTCCTGCACCACGAACCCGATCCACAGCCCGGCCAGCGCCGGCACCACCATCAGGGCCGAGAACGGCAGCGTCTGCGCGTTCAGGATGCCCGAGGCCAGATGCGCCCCGGTCAGCACCACCGCCCCGATCAGGAACACGACGCCCTGCACCCGTATCTGTTCGGTCTTCTCGGCGCCGATCGACAACAGGTAGACGATCAGCGGCGGCCCCCAGATCCCCGAGATGCCGCCGTAAAGCCCGCCGACGATGCCAAGCAGAACCTCGGCGCGGCCGCGATGTTCCAGCCGGAACCGCAGGCTGCGCCCGGCCAGTTGCCACAGCGCGAAGATCGCGATCGGAACGCCGAGCAGGGCGAACAGCACCGGCTGCGGGATCGCCCGGACGAACTGCGCCGACAGGATCAGGAACACCACCACCATCGCGATATGGCGGCGATACTTCACCGTGCTCGCCCAGGCCGCGCCCCAGCCCTGCCGGGAGGCCTGCGCGAGATTGGTCACCAGGGTGGGCAGGATCAGCAGCGCCAGCGCGGTTTCCGCCGGCAGGAACGAGCCGAAGGCCGACATCATGATCATCGGCATCGCGAACCCGACGGCCCCCTTCACGAAACCCGCGAACAGCGTCACCGCCGCCGCCATCGCCACCGCCCAGATCTCGGTTCCGAACATCTCGCACTCCTGCTTGCGCGCCTGTCATCGCCGGGGCGTTCGCGCGCTGCAACGTGAAAATGCCTGCGACATTTTCCTTCGCGCCCCGCCGCATGTGCGAATTATTGTTGCGCTGCACCTGCGAAATGGCTAGCAGGGGGGCCGTGCCGAACGAAGGAGACAGCCATGCCCCGCGACGACGCCGACATGCCGCAGACCATCGTCCTGACCGATCTGCTGTCGCTGACCGCCGCGGCGCTGCCCGCCGCAGAGGCCGTGCTGGGCGCCGCCACCGCGCATGTTCGCGCCGTTCTGACCCGCGATGGCCGGATCTCCGGCGCCGCGCTGGAGGACAACCAGCACGGCGCCCACGCGCTGGCCTGGCTCGCGACCTATGTCGAATCGCTGCGCCAGCTTCGGGCCTGGGCCGACCGGCTGGAGGCCGCCGGCAACTTCGGCGAGATGGAACAGCTGATCCTGCAGATCGGCTTCGGCGAATACCTCGCGCAGATCCGGGGCGGAATCCCGATGAGCCAGGGCGAGATCGCGCGGCTGGCTGACATGGGCGTCGGCCCGGCCGAGGCCGCGGCGCTGGCCGAGGGCGCGGCCGCGGTGCTGGCCGCCGAGGGCAACACCCAGGCCGCGCGCGGCCGGCTGTCGCTGCTGATGCAGGACAACGCGGGCCGCGCCACCCACGGGGCCACCGGTCTCGACGAGGAACTGGAGATGATCCGCGACCAGTTCCGCCGCTATGCCGACGACCGCGTCGTGCCGCATGCGCATGACTGGCACCTCAAGGACGAGCTGATCCCGATGGAGATCATCGAGGAACTGGCCGAGATGGGTGTCTTCGGCCTGACGATCCCCGAGGAATTCGGCGGGCTGGGGATGTCGAAGGCCTCGATGGTCGTGGTATCCGAGGAACTCAGCCGCGGTTACATCGGTGTCGGCAGCCTTGGCACCCGGTCGGAGATCGCGGCCGAGCTGATCCTGTGCGGCGGCACCGATGCGCAGAAGGCGCAATGGCTGCCCAAGCTCGCCAGCGGAGAGATTCTGCCCACCGCCGTCTTCACCGAACCGAACACCGGCTCCGACCTCGGCAGCCTGCGCACCCGTGCGGTGAAGGACGGCGATGACTGGGTGATCACCGGCAACAAGACCTGGATCACCCATGCCGCCCGCACCCATGTGATGACCGTGCTGGCCCGCAGCGTACCGGACACCACCGATTACCGCGGCCTGTCGATGTTCCTGGCCGAAAAGACGCCGGGCACGGATGAAACGCCCTTCGTCGATCCCGGCCTGTCGGGCGGCGAGATCGAGGTGCTGGGCTATCGCGGGATGAAGGAATACACCGTCAACTTCGACGATTTCCGGGTCAAGGGCGAGAACCTGCTGGGCGGTGTCGAGGGCCAGGGCTTCAAGCAACTGATGCAGACCTTCGAAAGCGCCCGCATCCAGACCGCCGCGCGCGCCGTGGGCGTGGCGCAGGCCGCGCTGGAAACCGGCATGCGCTACGCGCTCGACCGCAAGCAGTTCGGCAAGCCGCTGATCGCCTTCCCCCGTGTGTCCGGCAAGCTGGCGATGATGGCGGTCGAGATCATGATCGCCCGGCAGCTGACCTATTTCTCGGCCTGGCAGAAGGATCACGACCGGCGCTGCGACCTCGAGGCCGGGATGGCCAAGCTGCTAGGCGCCCGCGTCGCCTGGGCCGCGGCGGACAACGCGCTGCAGATTCACGGCGGCAACGGCTTCGCGCTGGAATACGGGATCAGCCGTATCCTGTGCGACGCGCGGATCCTCAACATCTTCGAGGGCGCGGCCGAGATCCAGGCCCAGGTGATCGCGCGGCGGCTGCTGGGCTGAACCGGCGCGCCGCGCGCCGCCCAGCCGCGGGTTGATCCGCCCGGCCACGCCCCAGGCCGCGAACAGCGCCAGCCCGCAGGCCACGAAGATGCCGGTCACCGGCGCGGCCTGCAACACCAGCCACGCCACGCCCGGCGTCGCGATGCCCGACACGTCGCGGAAGCTGGAATAGACCGCCGACATCTCGCTGCGTTCCGAGGGCTTGACCGCCATCAGGAACGGCAGGCCGCCGCACATGTCCAGCAGCACAAGGAAGAACGATCCGGCGAAAAGGGCCGCCACCGCAGCGGCCGGCACCACCTCGCCGAAACTCGACAGGCAGAAGAACGCGGCCGAGCCGAAGAAGCCGGCGCGCACCGCGTGGCGAACGCTGTGCGCGTTCATCCAGCGCAGCATGAACGGGGCAAGCAGCAACAGCGTGTTCGACAGCGACAGCGCCATGCCGCCGACCCGATCGCCCAGCCCCGCCTCGATGCAGAAGATCGGCAGGTAGACGACATAGACCCACCAGCCGCAGGATCGGACCACCGCGAACAGCCACCCCGCCACCAGCCGCGGTTGCGCCACGAACCGGCCAAGGTAGGACAACGGGTTCGGCGTACGGCTGCGGGCCCGCTGGATCAGCTTGCCATTGCCCAGCCGCATCGCCCAGAACACCGCCGCGAGCGCCGCGCCGAAGCCCATCGCCAGAAGGAACGGCGCAGGTGCCCAGAGTTTCCACAGCCAGACCCCGGCCACCGGCCCCAGTGCCCAAGGCACGGCGCCGTAGACAAGCTTGAGCGACTCGCCGCGGCCCAGGTCATGCCGGGCGATATAGTCCATCACGTAGGCGTTCAGGCTGACGAAGGTCAGCACCGTCCCGATCGAGGTCAGCGCGAGACCCAGCGCGATCGCCCCCTCGGTTCCCGCCAGCGCGAAGCCGGGGCCGGCGAGGTAGAACGCGGTGCCGAGCGTGTAGACCCAGCGCCGGGGCATCACCCGCCCCAGCCATGGCGTGGCAAGGCCGGCCAGCAGGGCGACGACGCCGACGACGAAGTAAAGCCGGCTGACCGCCGCGGCGCTGCCCAATGCGTCGTACACGACGACCGGCCAGACCGAGATCAGGGTGCCGCGCACCGCCGCATCCAGCCCGGTGAGCAGGGCAAAACCCTTCACGCCGGGTTTCGGCGCATGCCTGATCCATTCGGGGACGACGTGAAGGGCCATGACCGCCGCGCGCGCGAGCATCTGTACGGGCCAAAGCGTCGCACCCGGCGCCGGACACGTCGCGTTGCTTCCCGACAGGACAGGGTCGGGATCGGAACGCTCAAATACGACGCGAAAGCCGCGCGACGAGTCGGTTTCGGGCCTCGGGCAGCGGCCGGTCCGCAAGATCGGCGGCAAGGCGCGCGAGGAAATGCCCCGTCGTGGTCAGGCCCGCGACGATCTCTTCCGCGGTGGCCGGACCCTGCCCCAGAAGGCAAGGCGGCAACGGCAGCAGCCGGTCGGCCCAATCGCCCGCGCCCGCGCGGCTGACGGCGCGGCCGGTGCGCGGGCTGACATAGCAAAGGCCCTCGGCACTGCCGGTCACGGCGCAGGCCGACAGGTCGAGCCCGTAGCCCAGATCCTCCAGAAGCCCCAGTTCCCAGCGCAGGTAGGCCAGCGGCCAGTCCCCCGCCCCCGCCGCCATCGCGTCGAGCAGCGCGCGGGTCGCGGCGTGCAGCTGCGGATGCGGATCGCGTTCGGGCAGGCTGCGGATCACCAGCGCGCAGACCGCGCCAAGACCGGCCAACGCATCGGCATCCGACAGGATCGCGCTGCGCGAGCGCACCGGCTCGACCTCGAAGGTGCCGATATGGTCCTCGAGCCGCGCGCGCCAGGCAAGATCAAGCTCGGCGCCCGGTTGCAGGATCGGGGCCATCCGCCGTGCCGCGCCGCCGCGCACCACGCCGGCGTGCCGCCCGTGATCGCGGGTAAAGACCTCGATGATCGCGGCATGCTCGCCATGCGGCCTGACCGCCAGCAGAATGCCTTCCTCGCGCCAGTCCATCGCCCCGCCTGCCCCCGTCACGGCGGCAAGATCCTTCGGCGAAGGATCTTGCCGGCCCTGCCAAGGTCTTTCGTCCGAAAGACCTTGGCAACCCGCCCGACGGTCGGGCAAGACCTTTCGCCGAAAGGTCTTGCCGGCCCCGGCCGGAAAATCCTTCGGACGAAGGATTTTCCGGCGTTCGGTGGTGTCAGTCGGCCAGCCCCGGCTCGTCCAGCAGCGTGCGCCCGTCGCGGCTTTCGACCTCGATCACCCACAGGTCGGGATCGCGCGACCGGGCGCGGGCCAGCGCCGCGTCCACCTCCGGCTCCGGCCCCGTCACGCTCACCACCCAGGCGCGGGCGCCGGTCATCAGGTCGAGGCTGCGTTCATAGGCCGTGGCCCGGCCGTCGAGCGTGGCGCATTTCACTGCAACCGCCCCGGCTGTCTCGTCGCCCCGCGCGATCACATAGGCAGGGATATGCGCCGCTTCGAGCCGGGCCAGGTAGGCCCGGACCCAGAAGCCGGAGGCAAGCCGCGCCGCCATGCGCGGTCAGTCGCCATCGCGGAAATCGAGGCCCATCTCGGTGTAGCGTTCGGCCTCGTCGAGCCAGTTCTCGCGCACCTTGACCTGCAGGAACAGATGCACGGGCCGGCCGAGAAACTCCTCGATCTCGGCCCGCGCGGCCTGGCTGATCGCCTTGATCGTCTCGCCGCGCCGGCCGAGGATGATGCCCTTGTGGCCGTCGCGGGCGACGTAGATCACCTGGTCGATGCGGGCGGAACCGTCGGCGCGCTCCACCCAGCCCTCGGTCTCGACGGTCAGCTGGTAGGGCAGTTCCTGGTGCAGGCGAAGCGTCAGTTTCTCGCGGGTGATCTCGGCCGCGATCATCCGCATCGGCAGATCGGCCAACTGATCCTCGGGGTAGAGCCACGGGCCTTCGGGCAGTTCGGCCGCCAGCCAGCGGCGCAGGTCATCGACCCCGTGGCCCTTCTCGGCCGAGATCATGAAGGTCCGTTCGAAGGGGAAGGCCGCGTTCATCTCGGCCGACAGCGCCAGAAGGGCTTCGGCCTTCACCCGGTCGATCTTGTTGATCGCCAGCGCGACCTTCTGCGCGGGCGTGATCCGGTCCTCCAGCGCGGCGAGGATGGTGCGCACCCCCTCGGTCACGCCGCGATGCGCCTCGATCAGCAGGACCACGACATCGGCATCCGATGCCCCGCCCCAGGCCGCGGCCACCATCGCCCGGTCGAGCCGCCGGCGCGGGCGGAACAGGCCCGGCGTGTCGACGAAGACGATCTGCGCGGCGCCCTCCATCGCCACGCCGCGAATCCGGGCGCGGGTGGTCTGCACCTTGTGGGTGACGATCGAGACCTTGGCGCCGACCATCCGGTTCAGAAGCGTCGACTTGCCGGCATTCGGCTCGCCGATCAGCGCCACGAACCCCGCGCGCGTCGTCCCGTCGCCGTCGGTTTCCCGGTCAGCCATGTCCAGCCTCCATCCGCGTCAGAAGCGCCGCAGCCGCGGCCTGTTCGGCCGCGCGCTTGGCATGGGCCGCGGCGCGCGCGGCCTCGCCGGTTTCCAGCCGCACCTCGACGGTGAAGACCGGCTGGTGATCGGGGCCCTCGCGGCCGACCTCGACATAGGCGGGGGGCGGCTGGCCCCGCGCCTGCGCCCATTCCTGCAACGCGGTCTTGGCGTCGCGGGCATCGGCCTCGACCTGGAAGACCCGCTCGCCCCAAAGCCGCAGCACCAGGTCGCGCGCCGCTTCGAAGCCGGCGTCGAGGTAAACGGCGGCGATCACCGCCTCCATCGCGTCGCCCAGCAGCGCCTGCTTGCGCCGACCGCCGGTCATCATCTCGGACCGGCCCAGTTTCAGCACCGCGCCCAGGTCGACGGAGCGCGCGACATCCGCGCAGGTTTCCTTGCGGACCAGGGCGTTGAAGCGCGGCGCAAGCTGGCCCTCCGCGGCGCCGGGATCGGCCTGCAGCAGCGCCTCGGCCATCGCGAGGCCCAGAACCCGGTCGCCAAGGAACTCCAGCCGCTGGTTGTCGGGGCGCTGCGGCGTGGCGATGGAGCCGTGGGTCAGCGCGCGGATCAGAAGCTCGGGGCGGGAAAACTCGTGCCCGATCCGCGCCGCGAAGGCCTGCAACTCTCGCGACAGCTTCACTCGATCGCCTTGAAGAACCTGTCGCCGCGCCAGGTCCAGACGTAGAACAGCGACCGCCCGGCCGAGGAGAACATGATCCGGTCGGCGCGGCCGATCAGGTAGTCCGCCGGCAGCATGCCGACGCCGCCGGCGGCAAGCGCCACGCGGCTGTCCTGGCTGTTGTCGCGGTTGTCGCCGAGGAAGAAGTAATGCCCCTCCGGCACCGTGAAGACCTGGGTATTGTCCAGCGGGCCATTGCCGATGTTGAGGATGTCATGCGTGCGGCCGCCGGGCAGGGTTTCGGTGAACCGCTCCTTCTCGCAGGTGCCGCCCAGGCCGACGGGGCCGTTCGAACACAGCGGCGGCCGGCCCTCGGGGCCCTGGCGTTCGTAGGTTTCGGTGAACAGGCCCGCCGGTTCGGTCCGCACCGGCTGGCCGTTCAGCCACAGCACACCCTCGCGCACCTGCACGCTGTCGCCCGGCATGCCGATCAACCGCTTGATGAAATCCGATCCGTTGGCCGGATGCCGGAACACCACGACATCGCCGCGCTCGGGTTCCGAGGCGAACAGCCGCCCCTCGATCGGGCAGGCCGCGAAGGGGCAGGAATACCGCGAATAGCCGTAGGCCATCTTGTTGACGAACAGGAAGTCGCCGATCAGCAGCGTGTCCTTCATCGAGCCGGAGGGAATCCAGAACGGCTGGAAGAACAGGGTCCGGAACACGCCGGCGATCACCAGCGCCCAGAAGACCGTCTTGACCGTCTCGACGATCCCCTCGGTGACCTTGCCCGACATACCGCTATCCCCTGTCCGTTGCCCGCGCTACATGATCCGCCCGGTGGGCCAAGTCAAGTTTCGCCGCCCGGCGCCAGCGGCCGCGCCTCGATCACCACGAAGGCCTGCGCCCAGGGGTGATCGTCGGTCAGGCTGACATGGACGATGGCCTCGTGGCCCGCCGGCGTCATCGCCGCCAGCCGGTCCGCGGCCCAGCCGGTCAGATGCATCACCGGCTGGCCGGTGGACAGGTTCGACACGCCCATGTCCTTCCAGGCGATCCCCATCCTCAGCCCGGTCCCCAGCGCCTTGGAACAGGCCTCTTTCGCGGCCCAGCGCTTGGCAAAGGTGCCGGCGACATCGTGTCGGCGCCCGGCCTTGCGTTGCTCGGTCTCGGTGAAGACGCGGCTGACGAACCGGTCGCCGAACCGCTCCAGCGTGCCGGCGATCCGGTCGATGTTCGCCAGATCGGTGCCGATGCCGAGGATCATGCGACGCGGGCTTCGTCCATGATCCGGCGCATTTCCCCGATCGCGGGGCCAAGGCCGCGGAAGATCGCCTCGCCCACCAGGAAATGCCCGATGTTGAGCTCCATCACCTCGGGAAGGGCCGCGACGGGGGCGACCGTGTCGTAGGTCAGCCCGTGACCGGCATGTACCTCCAGCCCCAGCGCATGGGCGAAGGCCGACATGTCGCGCAGCCGCGCGAGTTCGGCGTCGCGCTCGGCCAGCCGGCCCTCGAGGTGATAGTCGCAATAGGCCCCGGTGTGCAGTTCGACCACCGCCGCGCCGATCCGCGCCGCGGCCTCGATCTGCGCGGGATCGGCGGCGATGAAGATCGACACGCGGCAACCCGCCTCGGCCAGCGGCGCGATGAAATGCGCCAGCCGGTTTTCCTCGCGCGCGACTTCCAGCCCGCCCTCGGTCGTACGCTCCTCGCGGCGTTCGGGCACGATGCAGACGGCATGCGGACGATGCCGCAGCGCGATCGCCTGCATCTCGGCCGTGGCAGCCATCTCGAAGTTCAGCGGCAGCGTCAGGCTGTCCATCAGCCGTTCGATATCGCTGTCGGAGATATGGCGGCGATCCTCGCGCAGATGCGCGGTGATCCCGTCGGCCCCGGCCTCTTCGGCAAGCCGCGCTGCGCGCACCGGGTCCGGGTAATCCGTGCCGCGCGCGTTGCGCACGGTGGCGACATGATCGATGTTCACGCCCAGCCGAAGCCGGCCCTGTCCCGCGCTGCCCGTCATCCTGGCCTCCATCCTTTGCCGCGAGACCGTAGTGCGCGCCGCTGCCGGGGAAAAGGGGGCAGGCCTATTCGGCGCCGTCCTTGTGCAGCTTGCGATGCAGCTTCTCGCGCAGCACGAGGAAGCGTTCGTGCAGCTTCTTCTTGCGGCGTTTCTGGTAGGCGGCGATCACCGGTTCCGACAGGTAGTAGGCGACGAGACCGGCGATCAGCCCGGGGACGATCCCGCCCACGAGGTAGGGCAGGAAGACCTCCCGGAAGAACTCCGCAAGGTGATCCCAGTGCGCCGGCTCGTCGGAGAACACCGCGATGACGTTGCCCTTGAGATCCTGCCAGGCGCCGATGAACTTGTCAGCCAGCGCGCCCTGCTTGCCCTGTTCGAAGGTCGAGCCGAGCAGCCAGTGCCCGATCTGAAGCGACATCAGCGCGATGATCGGGAAAGTGATCGGATTACCGAAGAAAGTCGCCAAAAGCGCTGCAAGAATGTTGCCATTGAGCACGAAAGCCATCGCGGCGGCCGCGAGGAAATGAAGCCCGAACAGCGGTGTGAAACAGACGAAGACGCCGGCGAAGACGCCCCGCGCGATTCGCTGCGGGCTGTCGGGCAGACGGCGCAGCCGGTGCTTGACGTAGTGGAACGCGCGTGTCCAGCCGCCCCTCGGCCAGAACGACTCGGCGACGATTCTGGCGTAGGACCGCTTCGTTCGCCGCTTGAACACCACTGCTTTTCGTTCCTCGCATCAGGGCTTTCGGGACAGATCCCTGTGGCGTTCCACCTGGGCCACGTCGGATTCCGCCTCGAGCGCCGTCAGGACCATGTGGAGATGCTCCACGTCGCGCAAGTCCACATCCATCACGAGACGGTAAAAATCCGGCTTCCGATCCATGAAAGTGAGGTCGGAAATGTTTGCCTTCTGCTCACCGATCAGGGTGCAGATCCGGCCCAGCACGCCCGCGTCGTTGGCGATGGTCAGCATCAGGCTGACCGGATAGTCCGGCGCATGCTTGCCGGCGTGCCAGCGCAGGTCCACCCAGCGTTCGGCCTGATCCTCGAATTCCGCCAGCGCCGGGCAGTCGATCGTGTGGACGATCACGCCCTGGCCGCGCGTCGCGATCCCGACGATCCGCTCTCCCGGCACCGGCTGGCAGCACATCGCGCGCCGGAACGACTGGTCGGGCGCAAGCCCGACGACCGGACGACGCGAATCGACGACCTCCGCCGGCGCCGCCGCCAGTTCCGGGTACAGCGCCTCGATCACCTCGCGCGCGGTCATCTCGGCGCTGCCGATCCGGGCCAGCAGATCCTTCTCGCTGCCCAGGCCCAGCGTCTTGGCGGCGGTGCGCAGCGCCTTGTCGGTGGCCTTGCGGCCATGGTGCTCGAAGGCCACCCGCGCCAGTTCCGCGCCCAGCTTGACGAAGCGCTCGCGATCCTCCTCGCGCAGGCTGCGGCGGATCGCGGCCTTGGCGCGGCCGGTCACGACGATGTCGAGCCAGGTGCCCTGCGGGCGTTGCCCGGCGGCCGTGATCACCTCGACCGACTGGCCGTTCTTCAGCCTTGTCCACAGCGGCACGCGGATGCCGTCGACCTTGGCGCCGACGCAGCCGTTGCCGATCCGCGTATGGATCGCGTAGGCGAAGTCGATCGGCGTCGCCCCCTTGGGCAGCTGCACCACGTCGCCCTTCGGCGTGAAGCAGAACACCTGGTCGACATACATCTCGAGCTTGACGTTCTCGAGGAATTCCTCATGATCGCCCTCTTCGAACCGTTCGGTCAACGTCGCGATCCACCGTGCCGGGTCGACGGCGAAGGGGTTCACGCTGCGCACGCCGTCGCGGTAGGACCAGTGCGCGGCAACGCCGGCCTCGGCGACCTCGTGCATCTGCCGGGTGCGGATCTGCACCTCCACCCGCTTGCCGTCGCGCCCCGACACCGTGGTGTGGATCGAGCGGTAGCCGTTCGACTTCGGCTGGCTGATGTAATCCTTGAACCGCCCCGGCACCGCGCGCCAGCGCTGGTGGATCACGCCCAGCACCCGGTAGCAATCGGCCTCCGACCGGGTGATCACCCGGAACCCGTAGATGTCCGACAGGCGCGAGAAGGCCAGCTCCTTCTCCTTCATCTTGCGCCAGATCGAATGCGGCTTCTTGGCGCGGCCGAACACGTCGGCCTCGATCCCGGCCTTGTCGAGTTCGGTACGGATATCGGCGGTGATCTTGTGGATCACGTCGCCGGTTTCCTTCTGCAACGTGATGAACCGGCGGATGATCGAGGATCGCGCCTCGGGGTTGAGCACCTTGAACGACAGATCCTCGAGCTCCTCACGCATCCACTGCATGCCCATCCGGCCGGCCAGCGGCGCGAAGATGTCCATCGTCTCGCGCGCCTTTCGGGCCTGCTTTTCCGCCGGCAGCGACTTGATCGTGCGCATGTTGTGCAGCCGGTCGGCCAGCTTGACGAGGATCACCCGCAGATCCTTCGACATCGCCATGAACAGCTTGCGGAAGTTTTCCGACTGCCGGTTGCCGGCAGAGCCGAGTTGCAGGTTCGTCAGCTTGGTCACCCCGTCGACCAGCTCGGCGATCTCCTTGCCGAAGCGGCCCGAGATCTCGCCGTAGGTGGACTTGGTATCCTCGATCGTGTCGTGCAGAAGGGCGGTGACGATGGTGGCATCGTCAAGCCGCTGCTCGGTCAGGATCGCCGCAACGGCGACCGGATGGGTGAAATACGGTTCGCCCGAATGACGGAACTGTCCCTCATGCATCGCGCGCCCATAGTCGTAGGCGTCGCGGATCAGGGCCTCGTTCGTGCGGGGATTGTAGTTGCGGATCAGCGCAATGAGGTCTTCGACATCGATCATCCGCGGCCGAAGCGCCCCCTTGCCGGTCAGCCCTGCCCCTGGGCTTCCATCAGTGCGCGCAGCAGGCGCTCTTCGGACATGTCGTCCACAGCGGGGCGGTCCTGCTCGGCCCCCATCAGCAGCGCCATCGCGTCGGCCTCGGGTTCGTCGACCTCGATCTGGGTCTGGTAGCTTTCGATCATCCGCTCGCGCAGGTCTTCGGCGCCCTGGGTTTCCTCGGCGATCTCGCGCAGTGCGACGACCGGATTCTTGTCGTTGTCGCGGCCGATGCTCAGCGGAGAGCCCGACGCAATCTCCCGCGCCCGATGCGAGGCGAGCATCACCAGCTCGAACCGGTTGGGAACCTTGTCAACGCAATCTTCGACCGTCACGCGGGCCATGAGCGACTCCAATCCGTACAGGAGAGTTGAGCGCCCCATTTAGGCCGAATGATGGGGCTTGACAAGTCAAGATCGGTTTTCACGCACCCGATCGACCGGCACGATCCCGGCCCGGTCCGCCTCTGGCAGCGCCGCGGCCATCGCGGCCACCGTGCGGCCGGTCAGCGGGTGCCGCCAGCCCGGCGCGATCTCGGCCAAGGGGATCAGGACGAAGCCGCGCTCCTCGATCCGCGGATGCGGCAGGATCAACTCGTCCGGTGCCTCGATGCGCTGACGGTCGGGCGCCAGCCCGCGCCAGCGGGCGTGACCCGCCGGGTCCGGCAGCACCGCCGGGCCGAAGAACAGCAGGTCCAGATCGACCGTCCGGGCGCCCCAGCGCGACTCGCGCGTCCGCTGGAACCGCGCCTCGATCTCGTGCAGCCGGGCCAGCAGGGCGGCGGGATCGAGTCGGCTGGCCACCAGAACCGCGGCATTCACGAAGTCCGGGCCCGAACCGGGCGGCCAGGCGGGCGTCCGGAACAGCCGGCTGACCGCGCAAATCCGCGTGGATTCGCTGTCCAGCGACGAAATCGCGGACAAAACTGTCGATTTTGGATCGCCGAATGAAGACGCAAGATTGCTTCCCGCGCCGATCGCCGCCATGGATGACAAATCCGCGTCGCGCCCGTATTGTGTCAAAATTAGTTTCTCTTATTTTTGCCCGCAGGTTGATTTGCTTCGACACTAGCACCCCACGCTGGTCGGGCCACCTGCCGAAGAGCCGATTTCGAAAGGACTTTGGATGTTTTACAAGGACGAACGCCTGGCGTTGTTCATAGACGGATCGAACCTTTACGCCGCGGCAAAGGCGCTTGGGTTCGATATCGACTACAAGCTACTGCGCAACGAGTTCATACGCC
The DNA here is from genome assembly GCA_024742695.1 of Paracoccaceae bacterium. GTDB lineage: Bacteria > Pseudomonadota > Alphaproteobacteria > Rhodobacterales > Rhodobacteraceae > JANSXY01. The sequence continues at coordinate 120,406 of JANSXY010000006.1, forward strand.
GGGGCAAGCTGGTGCGTGCCTTCTATTACACCGCGCTGCTGGAGAACGACGATTACTCGCCGATCCGGCCGCTGGTGGACTGGCTGCACTACAACGGCTTCACGATGGTCACGAAACCGGCGAAGGAATACACCGACAGCCAGGGCCGCAGGAAGGTCAAGGGCAACATGGACATCGAGCTTGCCGTCGATGCCATGGAACTTGCGCCGCGGGTCGACCACATCGTCCTGTTCTCGGGCGACGGGGATTTCAAGCCGCTGGTCGAAAGCCTGCAGCGGCAGGGGGTGCGGGTCTCGGTCGTCTCGACGATCCGGTCGCATCCGCCGATGATCGCCGACGAGCTGCGCCGCCAGGCCGACAACTTCATCGAGCTCGAGGAACTCAAGGAGGTGATCGGCCGGCCGCCCCGCGAACCGCGCGAGACCCGCATCGAACGGCGCGGCGAAGAGCAGGAATCGGTGCCGGCGCAGGACGGCGCCGGCTGACGGCGGCGCGCCGGGCCTTTACCGGCGCGGGCTTCCGGCCTAGTTCTGAGGCCGGAAGCCGAAGGATGCCCGCATGTCGCTGCCCCCGCTCACCCTCTATCTTGCCGCGCCGCGCGGGTTCTGCGCCGGCGTCGACCGCGCGATCAAGATCGTCGAGATGGCGCTGGAGAAATGGGGCGCGCCGGTCTACGTGCGTCACGAGATCGTGCACAACCGCTACGTGGTCGACGGGCTGCGCGAGCGCGGCGCGGTGTTCGTGGAAGAGCTGGACGACTGCCCCGACGACCGGCCGGTGATCTTTTCGGCCCACGGCGTGCCCAAGGCGGTGCCGGCCGAGGCCGCGCGGCGCAACATGATCTATGTCGACGCGACCTGCCCGCTGGTCTCGAAGGTGCATATCGAGGCCGCGCGCCACCACGAGGCCGGGTTGCAGATGGTCATGATCGGCCACGAGGGCCATCCCGAAACGCTGGGCACGATGGGCCAGCTGCCCGAGGGCGAGGTTCTGCTGGTCGAGACGGTGGCCGATGTCGCCCGCCTTGCCCCGCGCGATCCCGACCGGCTGGCCTACATCACCCAGACGACCCTGTCGGTCGACGACACCGCCGAGATCGTCGCGGCGCTGATGGCGCGGTTCCCCCGCATCGTCGGCCCCGCGAAGGAAGACATCTGCTACGCCACGACGAACCGGCAAGCCGCCGTCAAGGCGATCGCGCCGAAGATCGACGCGCTGCTGGTCATCGGCGCGCCGAATTCCTCCAATTCCCGGCGCCTCGTCGAGGTCGGCCAGGGCGCGGGCTGCGGCCATGCCCAGCTTGTCCAGCGCGCCGGCGATATCGACTGGCGCGCGCTGGAGGGCAGCCGCGCGGTCGGCGTCACCGCCGGGGCCTCGGCGCCCGAAGTCCTGGTCGAAGAGGTCGTGGACGCGTTTCGCGCCCGATGGGATGTCACCGTGGAAACCGTGGAAACGGCGCAGGAACGTGTCGAGTTCAAGGTGCCCCGCGTCCTGCGCGAGACGGCATGACCGGGCCGGACGCCGAAACCATCGCCTTCTACGATCGCGAGGCCGCCACCTACGCGGGCTGGTCGGCGCGGACGGACCTGCCGAAAAGCTTCACCGACTTCGCCGCGGCACTGCCCGCCGGCGGCACGGTCCTCGACTACGGCTGCGGCGGCGGCTGGGCGGCGCGGGCCCTGCGCGACCGCGGCCATCGGGTCACCGCGCTTGACGCCTCCGCCGGGCTTCTGGCCGGGTTGCACGGCGAGCCGGGGATCGAGGTTCTTCACGGCGGCTTTCTCGACCTGCCGGAAACGGCGCGGTTCGACGGAATCTGGGCCAGCTTCTCGCTCCAGCACGCGCCGCGGTCGGAAATGCCGGCGATCCTCGCCCGTCTCGCCGCGGTGCTGGCACCCGGAGGACTCGTCGCGATCGGTGTGCACGAGGGCACGGAAACGCTGCGCGACCGGCTGGGCCGGCTCTACTGCCACTACACCCGGGCCGAGATGACAGGGTTGCTGGCAGGCGCCGGTCTGGCCGTCACCGGGGTGCGCTTCGCCGACGATCGCGGCTATGACGGGCGGCCGATCCGCTGCATGGCGATCGCGGCGGCCAGACCCGTGCCGGGGGGATCGGCATGAAGGGCGTGCCGCTGGTGGCGTTGGCGCTGGCGCTGGCCGGGCTTTTGCCATTCCTTTGGGGCGCCGGGGCGGCGCTGAACCTTCTGCCGGCGGAATGGCGGAACGCCCAGCTGATGCCGCGCGCGCTGTCGGACCCCGATCTGCTGGTCAACTACGGCACGATCATCCTGTGTTTCATGGCCGGGGTGCTGTGGGGCTTCGCCGCCAAGGCGCGCGGCGCGGTCGCGGCGGCGGGCTACGCGGCCAGCGTCGTGCCCGCCCTCTGGCCGTTCTTCATGCTGGGTGACGGGCGCACCGCCGACCTTCTGGTGCTCGCCTTCGGCTTCGCCGGGCTGCTGGCCTTCGACTGGGGCTTCGTCCGGGCCGGCCTTGCGCCGGCCTGGTGGCTGCGCCTGCGCCTGCCGGTCAGCGCCGTGGTGGTGGTCTGCCTCGGCCTCGGGCTTCTGGGCTGAGGATGGTGCGGCTTGTCGCCCATACCGATGGCGCCTGTTCCGGCAATCCCGGCCCCGGCGGCTGGGGCGTGCTGATGCAGGCCTTCGATGGCGAGACGCTGGTGCGCGAACGCGAACTGTCGGGCGGCGCGGCCGAGACCACGAACAACCGCATGGAACTGCTGGCCGCGATCACCGCGCTGGAAACCCTGTCGCGCCCGTCCGAGATCACCGTGGTGACCGACAGCGCCTATGTGAAGAACGGCGTCACCGGCTGGATCCACGGCTGGAAGCGCAACGGCTGGAAGACGGCGGATCGCAAGCCGGTGAAGAACATCGACCTGTGGCAACGGCTCGATTCGGCGCAGGCGCGCCACGACGTGCGCTGGGAGTGGATCAAGGGCCACGCCGGACATCCCGAAAACGAACGCGCCGACGAACTCGCCCGCGCCGGGATGGCGCCGTTCAAGCCCGACCGCGCAAGGGCCTGATCGCGGGAAGGCCGGATCGGGGCTGGGCGAATCCGCCGGGGCGCGGCATGATCGCACCGCATTGCTGGAGGTGTTCATGCGTTTTGGTCCTTGTCTTGCCCTGTGCCTTGCCCTTGGCGTTTCCGGCCCCGCCGGGGCGGTCGATTGCGGCGGCGATTTCGCGGGCTTCGTGAACCGGCTGAAGGACGAAGCCGTCTCGCGCGGACAGCCCCGCGACATCGCCGAGGCCTTCTTCGCCGGGGTGCGGCAGGATCCCAAGGTGATCCGCGCCGACCGGGCGCAGGGATTCTTCCAGAAGGATTTCATCGAGTTTTCACGCGCCCTGATCAGCGAGAACCGGCTGGTCAACGGCCGCCGGCAGGCCGAGGCGCAGGCCCGCATCTTCGACCGGATCGAGGCCGAGGTGGGCGTTTCGCGCGGCATCCTGCTGGCGTTCTGGGCCTTCGAGACCGACTACGGCGGCTTCCAGGGCGATTACAACACCCGCGACGCGCTGGTGACGCTGGCGCATGACTGCCGCAGGCCGGGGCTGTTCCGGCCGCAGGTGCTGGCGGCGGTGGAACTGTTTCGCCGCGGCGATTTCGACCCGGCGCGCACCACCGGCGCCTGGGCGGGCGAGATCGGCATGGTGCAGATGCTGCCCGGCGACATCCTCGAACACGGCGCGGATGGCGACGGCGACGGGCATGTCTACCTCAAGACCTCGGCGCCCGACGCCCTTCTGTCAGGCGCGCGGATGCTGCGCGCGCTGGGCTGGCGGCCGAACGAACCGTGGTTGCAGGAGGTCGTTCTGCCGGCCGGCCTCGACTGGTCGAAGACCGGGATCGACACGGCCCTGCCCGTCTCTGACTGGGAGAGGATGGGGGTGCGGGCGCGGCAGGGGCAATTGCCGCGCGGGCTTTCGGCCTCGGTCGTGATCCCGATGGGGCACAAGGGGCCGGCCTTCCTCGCCTATCCGAACTTCAAGGTTCTGTTCGAATGGAACCGGTCCTTCACCTATGTCACCACCGCGGCCTATTTCGCCACCCGGCTGGAAGGCGCTCCGGTCTACGACCCCGGCAATCCCGATCAGGGGTTGGGCGGCGCGGCGATGAAGGAGTTGCAGCAACGGCTGGCCGCGCGCGGCCATGACGTGGGCGGGATCGACGGCATCCTCGGCGCCGGCACCCGCGCCGCGGTGCAGGCCGAACAGGCCCGGCTGGGCCTGCCCGCCGATGCCTGGCCAACGCCGGAATTGCTGAACCGGCTGCGCTGACGCTCCGTCCCGGTCGGTACTGGCGCCATGCGCCTCAGGCCACCAGCGCCTCGGCCTTCTTCAGGTCGACGCTGACCAGCTGGCTGACGCCCTGTTCCTGCATGGTGACGCCGAACAGCCTGTCCATCCGGCTCATCGTCACCGCGTGGTGGGTGATGATCAGGAACCGCGTCTCGGTGCGCCGCGTCATCTCGTCCAGCAGGTCGCAGAACCGGTTGACGTTGGCATCGTCCAGGGGCGCGTCGACCTCGTCGAGCACGCAGATCGGCGCCGGGTTGGTCAGGAACACCGCGAAGATCAGCGCCAGCGCGGTCAGCGTCTGCTCGCCCCCGGACAGCAGCGACAGGGTGGCCAGCTTCTTGCCCGGCGGCTGGCACATGATCTCCAGCCCCGCCTCCAGCGGATCGTCGCTTTCCACCAGCACGAGATTCGCCTCGCCGCCACCGAACAGATGGGTGAAGAGGGTGCGGAAATTGGCGTTGACCTGCTCGAAGGCGGTCAGCAGCCGTTCGCGGCCCTCGCGGTTCAGCCCGGCGATCCCGGCGCGCAGCTTGCGGATCGCCTCTTCCAGATCGGCCTTCTCGCCGGTCAGCAACTCGTGTTCCGCCGCGACCTCCTGTGCGTCCTCCTCGGCCCGCAGGTTCACCGCGCCCAGCGCGTCGCGCTGCCGGCGCAGCCGCGTGACATCGTGTTCCAGCGTCTCGGCCGGCGGCATCGCCTCGGGATCGGCCTTCAGACGCGACAGCAGATCCTCGGGCGTCGTCTCGGCCTCTTCGAGGATTCGGTGCGCGGCCAGCGACGCGCCGGCCCGGGCCGCCTCGGCACGGGCTTCGGCCGCGGCACGCGCCTCGCGCGCCTCGCCCGCCGCGCGCTCGGCCTCGCGTTCGGCCAGTTGCGCCGCGCGCAGCGCCGCCTCGCCCTCGGCCAGCCGGTCGGCACCGGCGCGGCGGCGGGCTTCGGCGGCCTCCAGTGCCGCGGCCAGCTCGGCGCGCTTCGCGGCCAGGCTGGCGGGCCGCGCCTCGGCCCGCGCCAGGTCTTCCTCGCTGGTGGCGCGCCGCTCCTGCAGTTCTGCGGTGCGGGTCTCGGCCGTCGCCAGCCGGTGCCGCCAGCCCGACAGTTCCTTGACGATCTCCTGCCGCCGCTTCACGCGCGCCTCGCCCTCGCGGCGCAACTCGTCCTGCGCGGCCCGGCGCGCGATCATCGCCAGCCGCGCGGCCTCGACCGCCTGTTTCACCTCTTCGATCGCCGCGCGCGCATCGTCGAGATCGGGCAGATCGGCCGCCGCGGCCTCGGCCTCGGACAATCGCCGGGCCGCCGCGGCCGCCTCTTCCTCGTGGCGGGCGAGCGACAGTTTCGCGGTTTCCAGCCGGCCCTGCGCCATCGAACTGTCGGCCTCCGCCCGGCTGAGCGCGCGGCCGGCCTCGGCCAGCCGCCGGTCGGCCTCGCGCCGGGCCTCGCGCGCGGCGCGGTCGGCCTCGGTGGTCTCGGCCAGTTGCCGGGTCAGGTGCTCGTGCGCCTGCCGCGCGCCATCCGCACGGGCCGAAACCTCCTCGAGGTCGCGCTTGAGTTCGACCAGGCGGTTCAGCTGTTGCAGCCTGAGCGCGGCGGCCGAGGGCGCATCCTCGGCCGCCGCGCGAAACCCGTCCCAGCGCCAAAGGTCGCCCTCTACCGACACCAGCCGCTGTCCGGGTCCGAGGGCCGATTGCAGGCGCGCCCCCTCGTCCTGATCCACCACGCCGATCTGGCCCAGCCGACGCGCCAGCACCCCCGGCGCGGCAACGTGGTCGGCCAGCGGCCGCGCCCCGGCGGGCAATGCCTGCGGCGCGTCGTAGGGCGGCAGGTGCGCCCAGCCCGAACCGCCGCCGCCGTCGCCCACTTCCGGTGCACGCAGATCGTCGGCCAGTGCCGCGCCCAGGGCCCGTTCGAAGCCCGGGTCGACGCGCAGCCGGTCGAGGATCTGCCGGCCGGTCGCGGCCTCGCGCTCCACCAGCCTGGCCAGCGCCGCGACCTCGGCCTTCAGCGCGCTGGCCTCGCCCTCGGCGCCGGAGCGCGCGGCGCGGGCCTCGGCCTCGCGCGACTGGGCCTCGGTGCGCGCACCGTCGGCGGCGATCAGCGCCGCCTCTGCCGCTTCGGCGGCGGCCTGGGCTGCGGCCTGCGCCTCGGCCGCCTGGGCCTGGTCGCGGCCGGCGCGCGCCAGCGCCTCTTCCGCCGCGGCGGCGGCCTCGCGGGCGCGGCCGGCCTCGGCAAGGCTGCGGTCGCGCCCGGCGCGGGCCTCCGCCTGCATCCGCTGCGCCGACTGGTGGCGCGCCGACAGGCGGGCGACATCCTCGGTCCGTCCGGCAAGGTGCGATTCGGCCTCTGCCAGCGCGGCCGAAGCCGCCCGCGCCGCCTCCACCGCCGCCTCCAGCCGCGCGTCGTGGCCGTCGGATGCCTTCTCGATCTGGGCCTGTTCCCAGTCCAGGCGGGCGATCGACTCTCCGGCGTCGTGGTTCAGCGCCGCCTCGCGCTCCAGATCCTTGACGATCTGCGCGATCCGGGTGCGCAGGGTCTCGATCGCGGTCTGCGCCGCGGCCTCTTCGTCGGCCAGCGCGTCGCGCTGGTGGCTCAGCCGTTGCAGGATCGCCGAGGCGATCGCCTCTTCCTCGCGCAGGGGCGGCAGATCGGCATCGCGCGCCTCGCGTCCGCGTGTCGCCTCCAGCGCGCCGGCCTCAGCCCGCGCGGCAAGCGCCAGCGCCTCGCGCAGCGCCGCTTCGGCGCCGGCACGGGCCTCTTCCGCCTCGCGCCAGCGGCGATACAGCAGCAGGCCCTCGCTGCGGCGCAACTCCTCGCCGATCTCGCGGTAACGCGCCGCCTGCTTCGCCTGCCGCTGCAGCTGCTGCAACTGCTGGGCCAGCTGGTCGATCACGTCGTCGACGCGGGCGAGGTTCTGCTCGGTCCCGGCCAGCTTCAGCTCCGCCTCGTGCCGGCGCTGGTAGAGGCCGGAGATACCGGCCGCTTCCTCCAGAACCCGGCGGCGGTTCTTGGGCCGGGCGTTGATCAGTTCCGCGATCTGGCCCTGTCGCACCAGCGCCGGCGAATGGCTGCCGGTCGAGGCATCGGCGAACAGCATCTGCACGTCGCGCGCCCGCACGTCCTTGCCGTTCAGCTTGTAGGCCGAACCCGCATCGCGGGTGATCCGGCGCACGATGTCGATCTGGTCGCTGTCGTTGAAGCCCGAGGGCGCGCGGCGGTCGGAATTGTCGATCGCGACGGCGACCTCGGCGAAGTTCCGCGCCGGGCGGCTGGCGGCCCCGGCGAAGATCACGTCCTCCATCCCGTCGCCGCGCATCGCCGAGGGGCGGTTTTCGCCCATCACCCAGCGCAGCGCCTCCAGCAGGTTCGACTTGCCGCAGCCGTTCGGCCCGACGATGCCGGTGAGCCCGTCGTGGATGAGCAGGTCGGTCGGGTCCACGAAACTCTTGAACCCGTTCAGGCGCAGCCGGTTGAAACGCAACGTGACCGTCCGGTTTGATTCCCTCAGACCCCGGATGGTCCGGCCCGGAACCGCCGGAGTCAACAGCGCACCCCTTCATCTGGCACGGGCTGCGGGCTTATCCACAAGATATCGCGAGGCCCCCCGCCGCCCTGCTACACCTTGCCACGGTGCGCCGGGCAACCGCCGAGGCTATCATATTCACGAAATGGAATGTGATAGGAGGCAGACATGTCCGACATCCTCAAGCGCCCGGCGGATCGCTATTCGCCGCTTTACTTCCTCGCTTCGCTGGGGGCCGGCGGGCTCGCCGTGACCTTCTTCATGTGGCTCTACTTCTGGGTTCCGCATCCCGACCAGCCGGTGCCGGTGTTCGAGGATATCGCCGCGGCCTTCGGCGCCGGCGACCCGCTGCAACAGGCCGTGATCGTCGCCGCCGCGCTGGGGATCGCGTTCTTCGCCTTCCACAACATCCGGCTCTTGGTCTGGAACCTCGCCTCCTACGCCCGTTTCCGCCGGACCGAGGCCTACGCGAAACTCCGCAGTTCGAACGCCGAGACGCAGATCACCGCGATGCCGCTGGCGCTCGCGATGACGATAAACGTGGGCTTCATCCTCGGCATGGTCTTCGTTCCCGGCCTTTGGTCGGTGGTGGAATACCTGTTCCCGCTGGCTCTGGCCGGGTTCCTCGCCGTCGGCGTGCTGGCGCTGTCGCAGATCGGCGCCTTCCTCGGCCGGATCAAGACCGAGGGCGGGTTCGACTGGGCCGCCAACAACTCCTTCGCGCAGGTGCTGCCGGCCTTCGCGCTGTCGATGGTCGGCGTCGGCCTCGCCGCGCCGGCGGCGCTGTCGACCGTGCCGCTGATCTCGGGCATCGCGCTGGTGCTGTCGACCTTCTTCCTGATGGCCGCCGTAGCCATCGCGCTGGTCGCCATCGTGCTGGCCGTCCATTCGATGAGCGTGCACGGCGTCGCGCCCGAGGCCGCGCCGACGCTGCTGATCGTGATCCCGCTGATCACCGTGCTGGGCATTCTCGTCATGCGCCAGAACCACGGCCTGCACGTGCATTTCGGAGCGACTGAATCGGCGGGCGAGACGCTGGCGCTGCTGACCAAGTTCCTGTCGGTGCAGGTGCTGTTCGGCCTCTTCGGCCTGGCGATCCTGCGCCGGCAGGGCTATGCGCGCCGGTTCCTGTTCGCCACCGAGCATTCGGTGTCGAGCTACGCGCTGGTCTGTCCCGGCGTCGCGTTGAACGTGATGCTGTTCTTCTGGATCAACAAGGGCCTCGTCGGCGCCGGGCTGATCGCCAAGTTCGGCATCGCCTACTGGGGGCTGACGGCGATCGCGATCGGGTTGCAACTGGCGATGATCTGGCTGGTGTTCCACCTCAACCGCCGCCACTTCGGCGAGGCCAGGGCCGAGGCCGTGCCGGCCGAATGATCCGGCAGCGACCGGCATCGCGGGGGCGGCGCGGGCAACCGGGCCGCCCTTTCGCTTGTGCGGACTGGCGGGCCGGGCCAGTCTGCCCGGCACCCGAAGCCCGAAGGAGGTGCCGATGATCCCCGCCCTTGCCGTCATCCTGTTGTTCCAGCTGGGCGGCGAGGCGCTGTCGCGCGGGCTGGGCCTGCCGGTGCCGGGCCCGGTGATCGGCATGGTCGCGCTGGTCGCGGCCTTCGCCGCCTCGCCACGGCTCGCCGCGCTGGTGCGACCCGTGGCGCAGGGCCTGCTCGCGCATCTGTCGCTTCTGTTCGTGCCCGCCGGCGTCGGCGTCGTCGCGCATCTGCCGCTTCTGCGCGAGGCGGGCGGGGCGCTGCTGGCGGCGCTGCTGCTGTCCACGATCCTGGCCATCGCGGCGGGCGCGCTGACCTTCGTCGCCGTCGCGCGGCTGACCGGGGACGCGGCCGATGACTGATCCGGCGCCGATCTGGTCCTACCTCAGCCGCGAGCCGCTGTTGTGGCTGACCGCCACGCTGGTGGCCTACACGATCGCCGACACCGTCAGCCGGGCCACCGGCCGCGCGCCGCTGGCCAACCCGGTGCTGATCGCCGTGATCCTGCTGGCGCTGCTTCTGGGCGTGACCGGCACGCCCTACACGACCTATTTCGAGGGCGCGCAGTTCGTCCATTTCATGCTCGGCCCCGCCACCGTGGCGCTGGCCGCGCCGCTTTACGGCAATCTCGCGCGTGTACGGCGATCCGCGCTGCCGATGCTGGCGGCGCTGCTGGCCGGGTCGGTCACGGCGGTCGCCTCGGCGCTGGCCGTCGCGGCGGCGCTGGGCGTTCCCGCGCCGGTTCTGGCCAGCCTCGCGCCGAAATCCACCACCGCGCCGGTGGCGATCGGCATCGCCGAGGCGCTGGGCGGCCAGCCCACCCTGACCGCGGTGCTGGTGCTCTTGACCGGCATCATCGGCGCGGTGGTCGCCACGCCGCTTCTGAACCTGTTGCGGATCGGCGACTGGCGCGCGCGCGGCTTCGCCGTCGGCGTCGCCGCGCACGGGATCGGAACCGCGCGCGCCTTCCAGGTGCACGAGACGGCGGGCGCCTTCGCGGGGATCGGCATGGGGCTGAACGCGGTGCTGACCGCGCTGATCGCGCCGTGGGTGCTGGGCTGGTTCGGCTGATCCGGCGGGCCTAGCGACCGGCCATGCCCGCCGCCCGTGTCTCGGCCAGCGTCATGCCGGTGGACAGCGCCTCCGGATCCAGCCGCAGTTCGATCACCGCGGGCACGCCGGCGGCAAGCGCGCGGGCGAAGGCACCGGGGAATTCCTCGGTCCGCGCCACCGTCTCGCCATGGCCGCCATAGGCCCGCGCCAGCGCCGCGAAATCGGGATTGGCCAGCGCGGTGCCCGACACCCGGCCGGGATAGTGCCGCTCCTGGTGCATGCGGATCGTGCCGTACTGGCCGTTGTTGGCCACCACCGTGACCACCGCCGCGCCGTGCTGCGCCGCGGTCGACATCTCGTTCAGCGTCATCTGGAAACAGCCGTCGCCGGCAAGGCAGACGACGGTGCGGCGCGGATCGTCGAGCTTTGCCGCGATCGCGGCGGGAAAGCCGTAGCCCATGCTGCCCGAGGTCGGCGCAAGCTGCGTGCCCCGGCGCTTGAAGCGGAAATAACGATGCAGGAAGGCGGCGTAGTTGCCCGCGCCGTTCGTCACCACCGCGTCCTCGGGCAGGTGTTCGGACAGCCAGGCGACGATCCGCTCCATCTGCACCGTGCCGGGCGTGTCCTTCGGGCGCTGCCAGGCCTCGTACTCGGCCCGTGCCGCGCGGGTCCAGTCCTCCCAGCGCCGGGGGGCGGGGTGATCGGCCAGCGCCGCGACGATCTCGGCCGCCGGCGCGACGATGCCAAGATCGGGCCGGTAGACGCGGCCAAGTTCCGAGGCGTCGGGATAGACATGCAGGATGGTCTTGCCCGGCGCGGCCGGGTCGATCAGCGTGTAGCCGCCGGTCATCGTGTCGCCGATCCGGGCGCCCAGCACCAGCAGGCAGTCGGCCTCGCGCAGCCGCCGGCCCAGCGCGGGGTTCATGCCCACACCCAGGTCGCCCGCGTAGCACGGATGGCGGTTGTCGAGGTGATCCTGGCGCCGGAACGGCACCGCGACCGGCAGGCCCCAGGCTTCGGCGAAGCGCGCCAGATCGGTCGCCGCCCCGGCCGACCACAGGCTGCCCCCGGCCACCACCAACGGCCGCTCGGACCGGCCCAGCGCATCGGCCAGCGCCGCGACCTCGGCCGCGCTGACCGTCGGCGGGACCGGCGCGCGGGCAAGACCATCGGCGACCTCGGCGCGGGCCGACAGCATGTCCTCGGGCAGCGCCAGCACCACCGGACCGGGCCGCCCCGACAGCGCGACATGGAACGCGCGGCTGACGTATTCGGGTATCCGCGCGGTGTCGTCGATCTCGGCGGCCCATTTCGCCAGCCCGCCGAACATCTGCCGGTAGTCGACCTCCTGGAACGCCTCGCGGTCGCGGTCGGCGCGCGCGATCTGGCCGACGAACAGGATCATCGGCGTCGAATCCTGCCGCGCCACATGCACGCCGGCGGCGGCGTTCGCGGCGCCGGGGCCGCGGGTGACGAAGGCCACGCCGGGCCGGCCGGTCAGCTTGCCCGTCGCCTCCGCCATCATCGCCGCACCGCCCTCGTGGCGGCACACGACATTGCCGATGCCGCTGTCGTGCAGACCGTCCAGCACCGCGAGAAAGCTTTCGCCGGGAACGGAAAACACCCGCTCCACCCCCTGGATCGCCAGTTGATCGACCAGAATCCTGCCGCCGTGCCGCATCGTCGCCTCCCGCCAGACACGCGGACCTTGCGGCACGCCCGCGGCAAGGGCAAGGCCGCCCCTTGCCACCGCGGCGTCGCGGCATAGGTCGCCCGAAAAACGTCTGTCAGAGGTGATCGATGCCCACCCATTCCCTCGTCGGCCTGTGCGGTTCGCTCCGCAAGGGATCCTGCAACCGCAAGCTTCTGGCAGAGGCCGTGCGCCTGTTCGACCCGGCGGACTATGTCGAGGGCGACCTGCGCCTGCCGCTCTACGACGGCGACCTGGAAGACGCCGAGGGCGTGCCCGAGGCGGCGATGCGACTGGCCCGGCAGATCGCGGCGGCCGATGCCGTGGTGATCGCCTGCCCGGAATACAACAAGGCGCTGTCGGGCGTGATGAAGAACGCGCTGGACTGGATCAGCCGCACGAAGCTTGGCCCCTGGAAGGGCAAGCCCGTCGCCATCGTCTCGGCCGCCGGCGGCCGCGCCGGCGGCGAACGCTCACAATACTCGCTCCGGCTGTGCCTGACGCCGTTCCGGCCGCGGCTGCTGACCGGGCCGGAAGTGCTGGTCGGCGATGCCGAGGCGCAGTTCGACGCCGAGGGCCGGCTGACGAACGACCGCAACCTCGCGGCGCTGACCGAGTTGATGGAGGAACTGCACGCCGAGGTGCGCCGCGCCCGGGTGTGAACACGAAAATCCTTCGTCCGAAGGATTTTCGTCCCCGCAACGGGCCGGTGAAAACTTTCGTGCGAAAGTTTTCGGCGCGCTCGGGCGGCCACGGACGCCAATATCTTTCGCCGAAAGATATTGGCGCGGCTTCCCGAAAATTCTTCGGACGAAGAATTTCGGGCGCCGGGCGTGGCTAGAGTTCCTCCACCGCGGCGACCCCCTGCAGCGCCTTGATCGCGCCGCGCACCTGCGGGCCGACCGGCAGGGTTTCGCCCACCGTGACATCGATCTCGGCCCCGCTGTCGCGGTCGGGCACACAGATCACCACCGGGCCGCGCGTCCTGCCCTGCGCGGCATCCTCGGCGACGCGGGCAAAGAGCGCCGCCACCGCCTCGGCCGCCGCGGCCTCGGCCAGATGGATGCGCAGACCGGCGCTGCCGGCGGCCGCGGCGATCTCGTCGACAGGCTGCGCGGCGCGGGCCAGCAGCTTCAGCGTCTCGCCCTCCAGCGTCGCCTCGACCGTCAGCACCACGGCGCTGCCCGGCTCCAGCAGGTGCCGCGCGGCCTCGAGCGTTTCGGAAAAGACCGTGACCTCGTAAAGCCCGGTCGGGTCCGACATCGCCACGAAGGCGAAGCGGTTGCCCTTCGCCGACTTGCGTTCCTGCCGCGCCGAGACATGGCCGGCGATCCGCCCCACCATCGGCCCCCTGTCCGCCGCGCGGGTGATCTCGGCCAGGGTCATCACCCCGCGCCGTTTCAGCGCGGGCAGGTAATCGTCCAGCGGGTGGCCCGACAGGTAGAAGCCGACCGCCTGGTGTTCTTCGGTCAGCCGTTCCGTGGGCGCCCAGTCATCGACCCTTGGCAGGCGCGGTTCGGGAATATCCTCGCCGGCCTCGCCGAACAGCGAGACCTGGTTCGACTCCCGCGCCTCGTGGATCGCGGCGGAATAGGCCACCAGCGCATCGAGCGCGCCGAAGACGCGGGCACGGTTCGGTTCCAGGATGTCGAAGGCGCCCGCCCGCGCCAGCATTTCCAGCGACCTCTTGCCAACGCGCTTGAGGTCGACACGCCGCGCCACGTCGAACAGCGACACGAAGGGCCTGTCGCCGCGCGCCTCGACGATCATCCGCATCGCCTCCACGCCGACGTTCTTCAGGGCGCCCAGCGCGTAGACGACCCGGCCCTCGGCCACCGTGAAGCTGGCGGCGGAGCGGTTGATGCAGGGCGCCACCGTCTCGATCCCCAGCCGGTCGACCTCGCGCTTGTAGACCGCGAGCTTGTCGGTCAGGTGGATGTCGCAGTTCATCACCGCGGCCATGAATTCGACCGGATGATTGGCCTTCAGCCAGGCGGTCTGGTAGCTGACCACCGCGTAGGCCGCCGCGTGCGACTTGTTGAAGCCGTAGTTGGCGAATTTCTCCAGCAGGTTCCAGACTTCCAGCGCCTTGTCGTCCTCGACGCCGTTCTGCTTGGCCCCGGCGATGAACTTCGGCCGCTCGGCGTCCATCGCCTCCTTGATCTTCTTGCCCATCGCGCGGCGCAACAGGTCGGCGCCGCCCAGCGTGTAGCCGGCCATCTCCTGCGCGATCTGCATCACCTGTTCCTGGTAGACGATGATGCCCTGCGTCTCGTCGAGGATGTGGTCGATCAGCGGATGCAGGCGGTCGCGGTCCGATATCCCGTTCTTGACCTCGCAGTATTTCGGGATGTTCTCCATCGGGCCGGGGCGGTAGAGCGCCACCAGCGCGACGATATCCTCGATGCAGGTGGGTTTCATGCGCCGCAGCGCATCCATCATCCCCGTGCTTTCCACCTGGAACACCGCCACCGTGCGGGCCGAGGCGTACAGCGCATAGGTCTTCTCGTCGTCCAGCGGGATCTGCCCGATGTCGTTCTTCGCCCCCTCGAAGGGCTCGTAGATCGGGCTGCCGTCGGCGGCTTCGTGCAGGTCGCGGCCGCCGGCATGGATCAGGTCGATGGCGTTCTGGATCACCGTCAGGGTCTTCAGGCCGAGGAAGTCGAACTTCACCAGCCCCGCCTGTTCCACCCATTTCATGTTGAACTGGGTCGCCGGCATGTCGGACCGCGGATCCTTGTAAAGCGGCACCAGCTCGTCCAGCGGCCGGTCGCCGATCACCACGCCCGCGGCGTGGGTCGAGGCGTTGCGCAGAAGTCCCTCGATCTGGCGGGCATAGGTGAGGCAGCGGTCCACCACCTCTTCGGCCCGCGCCGCCTCGCGCAGCCGCGGCTCGTCGGCCAGCGCCTTCTCGATCGACACCGGCTTGACCCCCTCGACCGGGATCATCTTCGACAACCGGTCGACCTGGCCGTAGGGCATCTGCAACACGCGCCCCACATCCCGCACCGCCGCCTTGGACAGGAGCGCGCCGAACGTGATGATCTGGCCGACCCGGTCGCGGCCGTATTTCTCCTGCACGTAGCGGATCACCTCTTCGCGGCGGTCCATGCAGAAATCGATGTCGAAGTCGGGCATCGACACCCGCTCGGGGTTCAGGAACCGTTCGAAGAGCAGCGAATAGCGCAACGGATCGAGATCGGTGATCGTCAGTGCATAGGCGACAAGGCTGCCCGCGCCCGACCCCCGGCCGGGCCCGACGGGAATGTTCTGCGCCTTCGCCCACTTGATGAAATCGGCGACGATCAGGAAGTAGCCGGGAAAGCCCATCTGCTCGATGATGCCCAGTTCGAACTCCAGCCGCGCGCGGTAGTCCTCGACCGGCACGGCATGGGGAATCACCGCCAGCCTGGCGGCCAGCCCGTCCTGGGCCTGGCGGCGCAATTCCTCCAACTCGTCCTCGGCGAAGCGCGGCAGGATCGGCGGGCGTTTCTGCGCGGCAAAGGCGCAGCGGCGGGCGATTTCCACGGTGTTGTCGATCGCCTCGGGAAGATCGGCGAACAGCGCGGCCATCTCGTCGGGCGACTTGAAACAGTGCTGCGGCGTCAGCCGGCGTCGCGGATCGGCCTGGTCGACATAGGCGCCGTCGGCAATGCAGATCAGCGCGTCATGCGCCTCGTACATCTTCGATTTCGGAAAATGCACGTCGTTGGTGGCGACCAGCGGCAGGTCCATCGCGTAGGCCAGTTCGACATGGCCGCGCTCGGTCGCGCGCTCGGCCTCGGTATACTGACCGCCCTCGCCGGGGTGGCGCTGCAACTCCACGTAAAGCCGGCCGGGAAAGGCCGCGGCCAGCCGCTGCATCAGCGCCTCGGCCTTCGGCCGCTGCCCGGCCTGAAGGAACCGGCCCACCGGGCCGTCGGGTCCGCCGGTCAGGCAGATCAGGCCCGCGGCATGGGCCTCAAGCTCGTCCAGCGTCACCCAGAGCCGGTCGCGGCTTTCGCCGAGATAGAGGCAGGTGTTGAGTTTCAGCAGGTTGCCGTAGCCCGCCTCCGACTGCGCCAGCAGCACCACGGCGGCCGGCGGGCGCGGCTTCTCGCCCGGCTGGACGGGATCGTGCAGCACGGAGACCTGGCAGCCCACGATCGGCTGTACGCCGGCCGCCGCCGCGCCGACCGAGAATTCCAGCGCCGCGAACATGTTGTCGGTATCGGTCACCGCGACGGCGGGCATCCCCATCGCCGCCGCCATCGCCGGCAGTTTCTTGACCGGCACCGCGCCTTCCAGCAGCGAATACTCGGTATGGGTGCGCAGATGGATGAATCGGGGGGGCTTGGACATGGCTCCACATTATGTAGCGGCCCGCGCCCCGGAAAGCCCGAAATCGGCACTGCCCGTGAAACGGGCAAATGCCTGCACACAGGGCACCCGCGCCGTTTTTTCTCTTGCCAAGCGAAACCGCCGCCGCCTAGCCTGACGGGAACGACAGGGAAGGCGCGGGCTCTACGCCGCATCGAGGGCGCGCATCTGCGGCAAAGACCGCGGAGATGTGGTAAGGCGGCAGGTTAAGTCGGCATGGATGTCACCTTTCTTCTGAACGGAGAAAGAGTGGAGTTGCGCGGCGTCGATCCCACGACGACGGCACTCGACTGGCTGCGGGAGCGTCGCGGCCTCACCGGCACCAAGGAGGGCTGTAACGAGGGCGACTGCGGCGCCTGCACGGTGATGCTGCGCGACGAAGGCGGCGTGCGGGCGGTGAACGCCTGCATCCTGTTCCTGCCGCAACTGCATGGCAAGGCGCTGCGCACGGTCGAAGGGATCGCTGCGCCCGACGGCGCGCTGCACCCCGTCCAGCAGGCGATGGTCGATCACCACGGCAGCCAGTGCGGTTTCTGCACCCCTGGCTTCGTCGTCTCGATGGCGGTGGCGCGCGAACAGGGGCGGCGCGATCATGACGACGTGCTTGCCGGCAACCTGTGCCGCTGCACCGGCTACGCGCCGATCGTGAAGGCGGCGGAGGCGGCGGCAGAGGCGCCCGCGCCCGGCTGGGTGGTCGACGCCCTGCCCGAAGGCTGCGGGCCGGCCCCCGTCGCGCCGGACAGCGCCGATGCCTTGGCGGCCTGGTATCTCGACAATCCCGACGCGACGCTGATCGCCGGGGCCACCGATGTCGGGCTTTGGGTGACCAAGCAGTTGCGCGCGCTTCCCAAGGTCGCCTTCCTGCATGCCTGTGCCGATCTGCAACGGATCGACCGGCAGGGCGACCGGCTGCGCATCGGCGCGGGCGTGACCGTCGCGCGGTTGCGGGCGGACCTCGCCGAAAGCCACCCGGCCTTCGCCGAGCTTCTGCGCCGCTTCGCCTCGGAACAGGTGCGGGCGGCGGCGACGATCGGCGGCAACATCGCCAACGGCTCGCCGATCGGCGACGCGCCGCCGGCGCTCATCGCGATGGGCGCCACGCTGCACCTGCGGCGCGGCGACGAGCGGCGCGAGATGCCGCTGGAAGACTTCTTTCTGGACTACGGCCGGCAGGATCGGCGCCCCGGCGAATTCGTCGAGGCCGTAACGATCCCCGCTGCCGCGCCGAACCTGACCTGCCACAAGCTGTCGAAGCGCTTCGACCAGGACATCTCGGCCGTCTGCGGCTGTTTCGATATCGCGGTCGCGGAGGGGGCCGTCATCGCCGCGCGCGTGGCCTTCGGCGGCATGGCCGGGGTGCCGAAGCGCGCCGCGGCGGTCGAGGCGGCGCTGGTCGGCGCGCCCTTCACCGAAGACGGGATAGCGCCGGCGCTGGCGGCCTTCGATCGCGATTTCACGCCGCTGACCGACATGCGCGCCTCGGCCGCCTACCGGCTGGCGGCGGCGCGCGCGATGCTGGTCCGCACCCTGCGCGCCCGCGCCGGCGAAACGGTAAACCTGCTGGAGATCGGGCCGTGAGCGTGACAAAGCCGCTGCCGCACGACTCCGCCCGGCTGCACGTCACCGGCGCGGCCCGCTATGTCGACGATCTGCCGGTGCCCGCCGGCACCCTGCACCTTGCCTTCGGCATGTCCGGGGTGGCGCATGGCCGGATCGTGGCGATGGAGCTGGACGCGGTGCGCGCCGCGCCGGGCGTGGTGGCGGTGCTGACCGCGGCCGACCTGCCCTTTGCCAACGATGTCTCGCCGGTCGCGCATGACGAACCGCTGCTGGCCGCCGACGCGGTGCAATACCTCGGGCAGCCGCTGTTCCTCGTCGTCGCGGAAACCCACCTGGCCGCCCGCAAGGCCGCGCGGCTGGGCCGGGCCGAGATCGCGGCAGACCCGCCGCTGCTGGAGATCGACGCGGCGCTGGCGGCCGACAGCCGGTTCGAATCCGGCCCGATCACCTGGCAGAAGGGCGACACCGCCCGCGCGCTGGCTTCCGCCGACCGGGTGATCGAGGGCTCCATCGCCTTCGGCGGGCAGGAGCATTTCTACCTCGAAGGCCAGGCGGCGCTGGCGCTGCCGGCCGAGGACGGCATGGTGATCCATTCCTCCACCCAGCACCCGACGGAAATCCAGCACAAGGTGGCCGAGGCGCTGGGCCTGCCGATGAATGCCGTGCAGGTGGTGATGCGGCGGATGGGCGGCGGATTCGGCGGCAAGGAAAGCCAGGGCAACGCGCTGGCCGTGGCCTGCGCCGTCGCGGCGCGGGCGACCGGCAAGCCCTGCAAGATGCGCTACGACCGCGATGACGACATGATGATCACCGGCAAGCGCCACGACGGCCGGATCGACTACCGCGTGGCGCTCGATGGCACGGGCCGGATCACCGGCGTCGATTTCCGGCAACTGATGCGTTGCGGCTGGGCGCAGGACCTGTCGCTCGCCGTGGCCGACCGGGCGATGCTGCATGCCGACAATGCCTATGACATCCCGGCGATGCGGATCGAGAACCATCGGCTGAAAACCAATACCCAAAGCGCCACGGCGTTTCGCGGCTTCGGCGGCCCGCAGGGGATGCTGGGGATCGAGCGGGTGATGGATCATGTCGCGCATGCCACCGGCCGCGACCCGGTGGAATTGCGCCGCGCGCAGTTCTACCCGGAAATGGGCAGCCAAAGCCCCGGCATCACGCCCTATGGCATGCCGGTGGAGGATTTCATCCTCGGCGCGCTGGTCGACCGGTTGTCGGACAGTGCCGACTATGCCGGGCGGCGCAAGGCGGTGGCGGACTGGAACGCCGCGCACCGGACGCTGAAGAAGGGTTTGGCCCTGACGCCGGTCAAGTTCGGCATCTCGTTCACGCTCACCCATCTGAACCAGGCCGGCGCACTGGTGCATGTCTACCAGGACGGATCGATCCATCTCAATCACGGCGGGACGGAGATGGGCCAGGGCCTGCACCGCAAGGTCGCGCAGGTCGCCGCCGCCGCCTTCGGGGTCGAGCCCGACCGGGTGCGGATCACCGCGACCGATACCGGCAAGGTGCCCAACACCTCGGCCACCGCCGCCTCGTCGGGCGCCGACCTCAACGGCATGGCGGTGAAGGCCGCCTGCGACACGATCCGCGACCGGATCGCCGAACTCCTGGCGCAAGAGCACCAGTCGGAACCGCGCCGGGTGCATTTCGCCGGCGGCAAGGTCTTTGTCGGCGACGCGGAGATCAGCTTCGCCGAAGCGGTGGACCGGGCCTGGCGCGCCCGCGTCAGCCTGTCGGCCACCGGGTTCTATGCCACGCCCAAGATCACGTGGGACCGGCTGAAGGGCCAGGGGCGGCCGTTCTACTACTTCGCCTACGGCGCGGCGCTGACCGAGGTGGCGGTGGACACGCTGACCGGCGAGAACCGGATCCTTGCCGCCCATATCCTGCATGACTGCGGCCAAAGCCTGAACCCGGCGCTGGATATCGGCCAGATCGAGGGCGGCTATGTGCAGGGCGCGGGCTGGCTGACGACCGAGGAACTGGTCTGGGACGATACCGGGCGGCTGCGCACCCACGCGCCCTCGACCTACAAGATCCCCGCCTGTTCGGATCGCCCGCGGGTCTTCGAGGTCGCGCTGTGGGACGGCGAGAACCGGGAAGAGACGATCTACCGGTCGAAGGCGGTGGGCGAGCCGCCGTTCATGCTGGGGATTTCCGCCTTCCTCGCGCTGTCGGACGCCTGCGCCGCCTGCGGGCCGAATTACCCCGCGCTGGATGCTCCGGCGACGCCGGAACGGGTGCTGGCGGCGATCCGCCGCGCCCGGGGAGAGGCGGAATGACGATCGAGCGCGCCACCCTCGCCCGGCTTGTCGCGGATCACGGCGCGGCGTTGCGCGTCGTCGTGGCCGGGGTTCGGGGATCGGCCCCGCGCGAGGCCGGGGCGGCGATGGCGGTCTGGCCCGGCGGACAGGCCGGCACGATCGGCGGCGGCGCGCTGGAATACGAGGCGGCGGCAGAGGCGCGGGGAATGCTGGCCGCGGGCCAGGCCGCCGCGGTCTGGCGCAGGCCGCTCGGCCCGGCGCTGGGCCAGTGCTGCGGCGGGGCGGTGACGCTGGTGGCCGAACGGATCGATGCCGGCTGGCTGGCAGGCTTGCCCGACGACGGCCTCTTCGCACGGCGGATCGAGGGGCCGGAAGAGGCCCCGCTGGCGATCCGCCGTGCCCTGGCACGGGCCCGGTCCGAAGGCCGCGCCGCGACGCTCTGGGCGCAGGGCTGGCTGGCCGAACCCGTCGCGCCCCCCGCCCGTGCCCTTTGGATCTGGGGGGCGGGGCATGTCGGCCGTGCCCTTGTCTCGGTTCTCGCCCCGCTGCCGGGCTTGCGGATCACCTGGATCGACACGGCGGCGGACAGGTTCCCCGCCGAGATCCCCGAAACCGTGACCGCCCGCATCGCCGCCGAACCGGGCGCACTGGTGCCGGAAGCACCGCAGGAGGCGGAACACCTGATCCTGACCTATTCCCACGCCCTCGACCTCGACCTGTGCCACCGGCTACTCGGCCACGGCTTCGCCACCTGCGGGCTGATCGGGTCGGAGACGAAGCGCGCGCGGTTCCGGGCCCGGCTGGCCGCGCTCGGCCACGCGCCCGCCGCGATTTCGCGCATCCGCTGCCCGATCGGCGATCCGGGCCTGGGCAAGCACCCGCACGCCATTGCCGTCGGCGTCGCCGCCGCGCTACTGAAAGAGCGCGCCGCCGGGATCGAACAAGGGAGACGCGCCGGATGACCGAATCTGCGCGCCAGACGCTTCTGACGATCGAGGGGCTGACCAAGGCCTATCCCGGTGTCGTGGCGAATGACGACGTGTCCTTCGCGATCGGCGAGGGCGAGGTTCACGCGCTGCTGGGCGAGAACGGCGCCGGCAAGTCGACGCTGGTCAAGATGATCTACGGCCTCGTGCGGCCCGATGCCGGCCGGATGGTGCTGCGCGGCGCGCCCTTCGCCCCGCCGCAGCCCAGCGCCGCGCGGGCCGCCGGCGTGGCCATGGTGTTTCAGCATTTCAGCCTGTTCGAGGCGCTGAGCGTGGCGGAAAACGTGGCGCTGGGCATGGAACAGGCGCCGAAACAGCGCGAACTCGCCGCCCGCATCGCGCAGGTCAGCGAGGATTACGGCCTGCCGCTCGACCCGTATCGGCTGGTGGGCGACCTGTCGGCGGGCGAACGGCAGAGGGTGGAGATCATCCGCTGCCTGTTGCAGGATCCGAAGCTTCTGATCATGGACGAACCGACCAGCGTGCTGACGCCGCAGGAGGTGGCGATCCTGTTCGACACGCTGCGCAAGCTGGCGGCCGAGGGCACCGCGATCCTGTACATCTCGCACAAGCTCGAGGAAATCCGCGCCTTGTGCGACGCCGCGACGATCCTGCGCCGCGGCAAGGTCGTGGCGACGTGCAACCCGCGCGAACAGACCGCCCGCGAACTGGCCGAGATGATGGTGGGCGCCACGCTGGCCACGCCCAGCCGGGCCGAGGCCACCCCGGGCGCGGCGGTGCTGGAGATCGGCGGGCTGACCGTGACGCCGGCCAACCCCTTCGGCACCGCGCTGAGGGACATCACGCTTACCCTGCGGGCGGGCGAGGTCATGGGGATCGGCGGGGTCGCCGGCAACGGCCAGGACGAGTTGCTGGCCGCGTTGTCGGGCGAAACCCGCACCGAACCGGGCGCGATCCGGCTGAAGGGCAAGCCGATCGGCGATGCCGGGCCGAACGCGCGCCGGGCGCTGGGCCTGCTGTGCGCGCCGGAGGAACGGCTGGGCCATGCCGCCGCGCCCGACATGACGCTGATCGAGAACGCCACGCTCACCGCGACGATCCGCAAGGGCCTGGTGTCCGGCGGCTTCGTGCGCTGGCCTGCCGCCCGCCGGTTCGCCGAAGAGGTCATCGCCACCTTCGACGTGCGCACGCCGGGGCCGGAGGTCGCGGCGCGGGCGCTGTCGGGCGGCAACCTGCAGAAGTTCGTCATCGGCCGCGAGGTGATGCAGTCCCCCGAAGTGCTGGTCGTCAACCAGCCGACCTGGGGGGTCGACGCGGCCGCCGCCGCCGCGATCCGGCAGGCGATTCTCGACCTCGCCGCACAGGGCGCGGCGGTGATCGTGATCTCGCAGGATCTCGACGAGATCATGGAGGTCGCCGACAGCTTCGCCGCGCTGAACGCGGGCCGGCTTTCGGCCCCGGTGGCGACGCAGGGCCTGACGCTGGAACGGATCGGGCTGATGCTGGGCGGCGCGCATGGAATGCACGAGGCCGATCTGGACGAGGCGCACAGGCACAGCCATCCGGAGGGCGCGGCATGATCCGGCTCGAACGCCGCCCCACGCCCTCGCGGTTCTGGACCGGGGCGACCCCGGTGCTGGCGGTGATCGCGACGATGATCGCCGGCGGCATCCTCTTCGCCGCGCTCGGCAAGAACCCGGTGGAGGCGATCCGCACGATCTTCTGGGATCCGCTGTTCGGCCAGTTCGCCAGCTATTCGCGCCCGCAGCTTCTGGTCAAGGCCGCGCCGCTGATCCTGATCGCGGTGGGCCTGTCGTTCGGCTTCCGCGCCGGGATCTGGAACATCGGCGCCGAAGGGCAGTACATCATCGGCGCGATCTTCGGCGCGGCGATGGCGCTGGCGTTCTACCCGATGGACGCCGTGATCGTGTTTCCGCTGATGGTGCTGGCCGGGGCCGCCGGCGGACTGGCCTGGGCGATGATCCCGGCGGTGCTGAAGATCCGCTTCAACACCTCGGAAATCCTGGTGTCGCTGATGCTGGTCTATGTCGCCGGGCATATCCTGTCGGCGATGGCCTTCGGCGCGCTCAGGAACCCCGAGGGCATGGGCTTTCCCGGATCGCGCAACCTTCAGCAATATCCCGCCGCCCACAATGCCGAGCTGATCGCCGGTTCCGGCCTGCACTGGGGGACCGTGACCGCCTTCCTCGCGGTGATCGTGGCCTATGTGGTGATGCAGCGCCACATCCTCGGCTTCCAGATCCGGGTCGCGGGCGAGGCGCCGCGCGCCGCGCGCTTCGCCGGGGTCAACCCGGCGCGGCTGACGGCGATCTGCCTGGGCACCTCCGGCGCGCTGGCGGGGCTGGCGGGGCTGTTCGAGGTCTCGGGCCCCTCGGGCCAGATCACGCCGGATTTCGCCTCCGGCTACGGCTTCACGGCGATCATCGTGGCCTTTCTCGGCCGGCTGAACCCGCTGGGGATCCTGCTGGCCGGGTTGCTGATGGCGCTGACCTACATCGGCGGCGAGCTGGCGCAACTGACGCTGGCGCTGCCCGCCGCGGCGATCCAGGCCTTCCAGGGGATGCTGCTGTTCTTCCTGCTGGCCTTCGACATGCTGTCGAACTTCCGCATCCGCATCGGCCGACCGGAGGGCGCGCAATGATCGGATCCATCGATCCCGTCCTTCTGGTGGCCTCGCTGATGATCGCCTCCACCCCGATCCTTCTTGCCGCGATCGGCGAGATGGTGGTGGAAAAGGCCGGGGTGCTGAACCTCGGCGTTGAGGGGATGATGATCGTCGGCGCGATCTGCGGCTTCATCGCCGCGGTCAAGACCGGCTCACCGCTCGCGGGGTTCCTTGGCGGGGCGCTGGCCGGGGCGGCGATGGCCGCGCTGTTCGCGCTGCTGACCCAAGTGTTCCAGTCCAACCAGGTCGCCACCGGCCTGGCGCTCACGCTGTTCGGGCTGGGGCTGTCTTCGCTGATCGGGCAGGGCTACAACGGCATCCGGCCACCGGCAACGGCCCGGCTCGACCTCGGGCCGCTGTCGGACATCCCGGTGCTGGGCCGGATGCTGTTCTCGCACGACTGGATGGTCTATGCCTCGCTCGGCCTCGTCGCGGCGGTCTGGGCCTTCCTGCGGTATTCCCGCGCCGGGCTGATCCTGCGCGCCGTCGGCGAAAGCCACGACGCGGCGCATGCGCTTGGCTACCGGGTGGTGCGGATCCGGGTGCTGGCGCTGATGTTCGGCGGCGCCTGCGCCGGGCTTGGCGGCGCCTACCTCAGCCTCGTGCGCGTCCCGCAATGGACGGAAGGCATGACCGCCGGCGCCGGCTGGATCGCGCTGGCGATCGTCGTCTTCGCATCGTGGAAGGCCGGGCGGGTTCTGCTGGGCGCCTACCTTTTCGGCGGGGTGACGGTGCTGCAACTGAATCTGCAGGCGGCGGGGGTGGCGATCCCGGTGCAATACTTGTCGATGGCGCCCTATCTGATAACGATTCTGGTGCTTGTCGTCATCTCGGCCGACCGCAGCCGCGTCGCGCTCAACGCGCCCGCCATGCTCGGCCGCAATTTCCATGCCTCACGCTGAGGCCAACCAAGATCCGGGGCCTGCGGGCCCCATCCACAGGGGAGTATGTAGAGTATGAAACGCAGAGTGCTTCTTGCCACGGCCGCGATGGGCCTGGGCCTTGCGACCGGCGGCGCCGCCTTCGCGCAGGGCATGGACAACGTCAAGGCCTGCTTCGTCTATGTCGGGCCGATCGGCGACGGCGGCTGGACCTACCAGCACCATCAGGGCGCGCTGGCGGTGAAGGAGGCCTACGGCGACAAGGTCGAGATCGCCTGGCAGGAAAGCGTGCCGGAAGGCGCGGACGGCGAGCGCGTGATGACCCAGATGGCGCTGTCGGGTTGCAACATCATCTTCACCACCTCGTTCGGCTACATGGACGCGACGAACGCTGTCGCCGGCAAGTTCCCCGACATCAAGTTCGAACATGCCACCGGCTACAAGCGCGAGCATCCGAACGTGTCGACCTACAACGCGCGGTTCTACGAAGGCCGCGCCGTGGTCGGCCACATCGCCGGCAAGATGACCAAGACGAACAAGATCGGTTATCTCGCCTCGTTCCCGATCCCCGAGGTCATCATGGGGATCAACGCCTATTTCCACCACGCCAAGCTGGCCAATCCGGATGTCGAGCTGGTCGTGACCTGGGCCTATACCTGGTACGATCCGGCGAAGGAGGCCGACGCGGCCCGCGCGATGCTGGATCAGGGTGTCGACGTGATCACCGCGCATACCGACTCGACCGCGCCGCTGGCGGAGATCGCCAAGGAAGGCGGCAACGCCTGGGGCTTCGGCCAGGCCTCCGACATGGCGGCCTTCATGACCAACGACGACGGATCGCCGGGCCCGCGCGTCGCCTCGATCATCGATGAATGGGCGCCCTACTACGTCAAGCGCGTCGGCGCGCTGATGGACGGCAGCTACGAACAGATCGACAGCTGGGCCGGGATGCCCGAGGGCGAGGTCGTGATCGGCGAGATGAACGACGCGATCCCCGCGGACGTCAAGGCCGAGGCGCAGGCGATGATCGACGCCATCACCGCGGGCGACTACCACCCGTTCACCGGCCCGATCAACAGGCAGGACGGCTCGGCCTGGCTGGCCGAGGGCGAGGTCGCCGATGACGGCACGCTTCTGGGCATGACCTTCTACATCGAGGGGATCACGGGCGACATCCCGCAGTGATCCGGCCCATGGCCGAAACGCGAAGGCCCCGCCCCGGCGGGGCCTTTTCCTTTGTCCGGGCCTGTGCCAGCCTGCCGCCATGACGGCGGATTTCCTGATCATCGGCGGCGGCATCGCGGGCGTTTCGGCCGCGGCGCGGCTGTCGCATCTGGGCCGTGTCGTGTTGCTGGAAGCCGAGGCGCATCTGGCGCATCACGCCTCCGGCCGCTCCGCCGCGCTGTTCGAACCGCGCTACGGCCCGGCGCCCGTGGTGGAACTGTCGCTGGCCTCCGATTCGCATCTCAGGCACGCGCATGGCGGGGTGCTGTCGCCGCGCGGCCTGATGGTGCTGGCCGGGCCGGGGCAGCGCGCCGCCTTCGAGGCAGACCGCGACGGCATGGACCTGGCCGGGATCACGGTGGCGGAGGCCTGCGCGGCGGTGCCGATCCTGAACCCCGCCGCCATCGCATGGGCGGCCCGCGCCGAGCATGGCTGGGACGTCGATACGGATCGGCTGATCGGCGATTTCGCGCGCGAAGCCCGCGCCAACGGCGGCGAGATCGTGACCGGCGCGCCGGTTCGGGCGCTGCGCCGCGACGGCGCGTCGTGGCGGGCCGAGACGCCGGCGGGGGCCTTCGCCGCACCCCATGTCGTCAACGCCGCCGGGGCCTGGGCCGACCGGGTGGCGGCGCTGGCCGGGGTGCGGACACTGGGCCTGGTGCCCTATCGCCGGTCGGTCGCGCGGATCGCCGCGCCGGGCGGGCATGACGTGGCGCGCTGGCCGATGCTCTTCGGTGCCGGCGAAAGCTGGTATGCCAAGCCCGATGCCGGCGCGCTGATCGTCAGCCCGGCGGAAGAGGACCGGTCCGAGCCGCAGGATGCCTGGGCCGACGACATGGTGCTGGCCGAGGGTCTGGCGCGCTACGAGGCGATGGTCACGGTGCCGGTGACCCGCCCGATCGCGACATGGGCGGGCCTGCGCACCTTCGCGCCCGACCGGGTGCCGGTGATCGGCCCCGACCCGGCGGTGCCGGGCTTCCTGTGGCTGGCCGGCCAGGGCGGCTACGGGTTTCAAAGCGCCCCGGCGGCCAGCCAGCTTCTGGCCGACCTCGTGGCGGGCCGCCCCCCGGCCATCGAGCCCGGGCTGGTCGCCGCCCTGTCGCCGGCGCGGCTGTCATGATCCGGCGGCTGACCCTGCCCGACAGCGCCGCGCTGCAGGGCGCGGCCGACGCCCGGCTTTCCGCCCCGTCGGCGGAGCGCAACGCGGCGCCGATCCTTGCGGTCCTCGGCCGGATCGCGCCGGCCCGCGGCCGGGTGCTGGAACTAGCCAGCGGCACCGGCCAGCATGCCGCGACCTTCGCCGCCGCCCTGCCCGGCCTTGCTTGGCAGCCCTCGGACGGCGACCCCGAGGCGCTGGCCTCGATCCGCGCCTGGGTCGCGGCGGCGGGCCTGCCGAACCTGCACCCCCCGGTGCTGATCGACGCCGGCCGTCCCGGCTGGGCGGCGGAGCACCCGGGCCATGACATGGTCTTCGTCTCGAACCTGCTGCACCTGATCTCGGGGGCCGAGGCGCGGGCGGCGGTCACCGGGATGCTGGCCGCGCTCGCGCCCGGCGGGCTGGCGGCGATCTACGGTCCGTTCCGCCGCGACGGCGCGCTGACCAGCCCGGGTGACGCCGCCTTCGACGCGCGGCTTCGGGCGCAGGATCCGGCGATCGGCTACAAGGACGTGGCCGAGGTGGCCGGCTGGGCCGCCGAGGCCGGCGGCGGCGTGGCCGAAACCATCGGGATGCCGGCCAACAACCTGATGATCGTGCTGCGCCGCGGCGCGGATTGACACGGATCAAGGCCGCCTCCCGCCCCCCGTGCCAGTGCTGCGCGCGACCCGAGGGACAGGAGACGATGATGAGTTATTCCGGGAAGATCGACGACATGCGCACCGAGCTGCGGGCGCTCTACAAGGCGGTGCCGGAGGCGACGAAAGCCTTCGCCGCGCTGTCGAACGCGGTCAAGCAGAACTGTCCGCTGAGCATCAAGGAAAAGGAATACGTCGCGATCGGCATCGCGGTGGCGCTGCGCTGCGAGGCCTGCATCAACTTCCATGTCGAGGCGATGATGAAGGCCGGCGGCACCCGCGAGGAACTGGGCGACATCCTTGCGATGGCGATCCAGATGGGTGGCGGCCCCTCGGTGATGTATTCCGCGCACGCGCTGGCCTGCTGGGACGAGCTGGCCGAACGCCAGGTCCAGGCCGCCGAGTAATCCCGCGCGCCGCCGCCCGGCCCGGCGGCGGCGCGCGGCCTGTCAGCCGTCCTGGCGCAGCCGCTGGTTTTGCGGGTCGTAGGGGCTGTCTTCGGTCACCACGGCATCGAACAGGTCGCGGAACATCCGCACCTTCAGCTTCGTGCCCGGCTCGGCCAGGTCGGGGCGGACATAGCCCATCCCGATCTGCTTGCCGAAGGCCGCCGACCAGCCGCCCGAGGTCAGCCGCCCGACCTTCTCGCCGCCGGCGAACAGCGCCTCGCGCCCCCAGGGATCGGCATCCTCGGGTCCGTCGATCAGCAAGGTGACGCATTTCGACCGGATGCCGGTCTCCAGCATCGCCTGCTTGCCGTGGAACTCCTTGTCGAGATCGACGAACCGGTCGAGCCCGGCCTCCAGCGGCGTCGCGTCGCGGCCCAGTTCGGTACCGAAGGCGCGATAGCTCTTCTCCTGCCGCAGCCAGTTCTGCGCCCGCGCGCCGAACAGCTTCATCCCGTGGCCCGCGCCGGCGGCGACGAGCTGGTCCCACAGGTAGCGGCTCATCTCGATCGGGTGGTGCAACTCCCATCCCAGTTCGCCGGTATAGGCGACGCGGATCGCGCGCACCGGGCACATGCAAAGTTCGATCTGCCGCATCGAAAGCCAGGGGAAGCGCTTGTTGCCCAGCACCGTCGCCGGATCGGCATCCCGGACGATCTCGCGCAGGACGTCGCGCGACTTCGGCCCGGCGATGGCGAAGACGCCCCACTGGTTCGTCACGTCGTGGATGTCGATCCAGCCGCCGCCGGCACCGATGAAATCCTCCGCCGCCTTGCGCAGGAAGTCGCCGTCATAGGCGGTCCAGGCCCCGGCGGAGACGAGGTAGTATTCGTTCTCGGCCAGGCGGACGATGGTGTATTCCGTCCGCGTCGTTCCGGCCGAGGTCAGCGCGTAGGTCAGGTTGATCCGCCCGACCTTCGGCAGCCTGTTGCAGGTGAAGTGATCGAGGAAGGCGGTGGCGCCGGGGCCGCGGACGAGGTGCTTGGTGAAGGGCGTCGCGTCGAACAGGCCCACGCCCGCGCGCACCGCCTCGGCCTCGGCCTTCGCATACTGCCACCAGCCGCCGCGGCGGAAGCTGCGCGCATCGTGGTCGAAGCCGTCGGGCGCGTCCTGCGGCCCGTAGTAGTTCGCCCGTTCCCAGCCGTTGACCTGGCCGAACTGCGCGCCCGCGGCCTTCTGGCGGTCGTAGGCCGGCGCGGTGCGCAGCGGGCGGCACGCCTCGCGCTCTTCGTCGGGATGGTGCAGGATGTAGACGTGCTCGTAGCATTCCTCGTTCTTGCGCGCGGCGTATTCGGTGGTCATCCAGTCGCCGTAGCGGCGCGGATCAAGGCTGGCCATGTCGATCTCGGCCTCGCCCGCCGTCATCATCTGGGCGAGGTAGTGGCCGGTGCCGCCGGCGGCCGTGATGCCGAAGCTGAACCCCTCGGCCAGCCACATGTTGCGCAGCCCCGGCGCCGGGCCGACCAGCGGGTTGCCGTCGGGCGTGTAGCAGATCGGGCCGTTGTAATCGTCCTTCAGGCCCACCGTCTCCGACGACGGGATGCGGTGGATCATGCTCATGTATTCCTCTTCGATCCGCTCGAGATCGAGCGGGAACAGGTCGGCCCGGAAGCTTTCGGGCACGTCGTAGACGAACCGCGCCGGGGCGTTGCGTTCGTAGGGGCCGAGGATCCAGCCGCCGCGCTCCTCGCGCACGTACCATTTCGCGTCGGCGTCGCGCAGCACCGGATGCTGCGGATTGGTCTTGCGCCAGTCCACCAGCGCCGGATCGGGTTCGGTCACGATGTACTGGTGCTCGACCGGGATCGCGGGGATCTTCAGCCCCAGAAGCCGCGCGGTGCGCTGCGCGTGGTTGCCGGTGGCGGTGACGACATGTTCGGCGGTGATCTCCACCGCCTCGCCGGTGGGCACTAGGTTGCCGCCCTGTTCGGCCATCCGCGCACAGGTCACGATCCATTCCGAACCGGTCCAGCGATAGCCGTCGACCTGCAGCTTGCGCACGATCTCCACGCCCCTCTGACGCGCGCCCTTGGCCATCGCCTGGGTCACGTCGGCGGGGTTGATGTAACCGTCGGCGGGATGGAACAGCGCACCCTTCAGGTCGTCGGTCCGGACCAGCGGCCAGCGCGCCTTGATCTCGTCGGGGGTGAGGAATTCATGCTCGATCCCCACCGTTTCGGCGGTGGACGAATAGAGCATGTACTCGTCCATCCGCTCCCGCGTCTGCGCCATGCGCAGGTTGCCGACGACGTAGAACCCGGCGTCAAGCCCGGTTTCGGCCTCCAGCGTCTTGTAGAACTTCACCGAGTAGTCGTGGATATGGCTGGTCGCGTAGCCCATGTTGAACAGCGGCAGAAGCCCGGCCGCGTGCCAGGTGGAGCCGGCGGTCAACTCGTCCCGCTCGATCAGCATGGTATCCCAGCCCGCCTTGGCCAGGTGGTAGGCGATGCCGGTTCCGACGGCGCCGCCGCCGACGACAAGGGCACGAACATGGGTTTTCATCGGGCGACTCCGCTGGGAACCTCGTTTTCCCCTAAATGCCCGAACCCGCGCCGCACGGGCCATCGCGCCCGACCTTCGGCAGACGAAAACGACATCGGCGGCGCCTGCGCGGCATCGGCCGCGGCGGCGGGGGCTGCCTGCCCCCGCACCCCCGGGGATATTTCCGGACCAAAATCGGCGCCGGACGGGGCTACAGCATCCCCGGCACGACGAGGTCGGGCGGGCGGTGGCCGTCGGCGAAGGTCTTGATGTTGATGATCACCTTCTCGCCCATCTCGATCCGGCCCTCGACCGTCGCCGAGCCCATGTGCGGCAGGAGCACGACGTTCGGCAACTGCCTGAGCCGCGGGTTGACCTCGTGGCCGCGTTCGAAGACGTCGAGCCCGGCGCCCGCGATCTCGCCGGCCCGCAGCATCCGGGTCAGCGCGTTCTCGTCGATCACCTCGCCGCGCGAGGTGTTCACGATCACCGCCGAGGGCTTCATCAGCTTCAGCCGCCGGGCGTTGAGCAGGTGGAAGGTCGAGGGCGTGTGCGGGCAGTTGACCGAGATCACGTCCATCCGGCTGACCATCTGGTCAAGGCTTTCCCACCACGTCGCCTCCAGCTCCTCCTCGATCTCGGGGCGCAGCCGCTTGCGGTTGTGGTAGTGCACCTGCATGCCGAAGGCGCGGGCCCGGCGGGCCACCGCCTGGCCGATCCGGCCCATCCCGAGGATGCCCAGCCGCCGGCCGCCGACCCGGCCGCCCATGAAGGCGGTGGGCGCCCAGCCCTGCCATTCGCCGGCCTGCATCACCGCCAGGCCCTCGGGGATCCGGCGGGTGACGGCGAGGATCAGCGCCATGGTCATGTCGGCGGTATCCTCGGTCACCACGCCGGGCGTGTTGGACACGAGGATGCCGCGCTGGCGCGCGGTGGCGACATCGATATGGTCGACGCCGGCCCCGTAATTGGCGATCAGCTTGAGCTTCTCGCCCGCCTGGGCGAGCAGCGCGGCGTCGATCTGGTCGGTGACGCAGGGCACGACAACATCGGCCCGGCGCAGCGCCGCGCCCAGTTCCTCGCGCGTCATCTTGGTGTCGGGGTCGCGCAGGTCCACGTCGAACAGCTCCCGCATCCGGGTTTCGACGGGCTCGGGCAGGCGTCGCGTCACGACAACACTCAGACGCGGTGCGGGCATCGGGCCACTCTCCTCTCTTTCCGGACGGCGCTCCTGCTGGCAAACTACGGGGCGAACGGGGCAGGCCACAAGCCCCGACGCAAGTCCTGCGACGACAAAGACGAGGCGGCAGATGATCACCCGGCGGGCCTTCGCCCTGGTTCTGGCATCCCTGTTGGCGACGGCGGCCCCCGCGGCCGAAACCCGTGGGCCAGTCACCAACCTGCCGATGCCGCGCTATGTCTCGCTCAAGGCCTCGGAAGGCAACGCGCGGCGCGGACCCAGCCTGAGCCACCGGATCGACTGGGTGTTCCGGCACCGCGACACGCCGCTCAGGATCACCGCGGAGTTCGGCCACTGGCGCCGGGTCGAGGATCGCGACGGGATGGGCGGCTGGGTGCACTATTCGCTGCTGTCGGGCGTGCGCACCGTGGTCGTCACCGCGGCGATGGCGGAGATGCGGCTGAAGCCGGCCCCGGCCGCGCCGGTGATGGCGCGCGCGGAAGCCGGCGTGATCGCCCGGCTCGACGCCTGCGAGGCCGACTGGTGCCGGATCGTCGCCGGCGGCCAGCGCGGCTGGGTCGAGAAGACCGCGCTCTGGGGTGTCGATCCGGACGAGTTGCGCGATTAGGCGGGGCGGGATGACGGCGGCGGACCAGACACGGCATACGCGGCTGAACCTGACGGCGGCGGCGGCCTCGGTCACGGTCGCTTCGGTGCTGGTGGCGCTGAAGCTCTGGGCGCTCGGCTCCACCTCGTCGCTGGCGGTCGCGGCGTCGCTGGCGGACAGCGCGATGGACCTGATGATCTCGCTCGGCGGCCTTCTCGCGATCCTCTACGCCGCGCGGCCGCCCGACGAGGATCACGCCTTCGGCCATACCTCGGTCGAGGATCTCGCGGCGCTGGGGCAGGCGGTGTTCATCCTCGTCTCGGCCGGGGCGATCGCCACCGCCGCGCTCCGGCGGCTGTTCGCCGAGGCGCCGCAGCCGCTGGCCGACGAGGGCCGCGGGATCGTGGTGATGGCGGTGTCGATCGTGCTGACGCTGGGGCTGGTGCTGTGGCAGCGCCGGGTGGTGCGGCGCACCGGCAGCCGCGTCGTCGCCGCCGACGCGCTGCACTACCTCGGCGACCTGGTTCCGGCGCTGGGGGCGATCGCCGCGCTCGGCGTCTCGGCGCGGTTCGGGATCGGCCATGTCGACAGCGTGGTGGCCATTGCCGCCGCGGCGATGCTGGCCGTCGGCGCGCTCAGGATCGGCAAGGGCGCCTGGGACGCGCTGATGGACCGGGCGGCGGACCCGGAACTGGTGGCCGGGATCGCCGCGCTGGCGCGCGACTGGCCGGGCGTGCGGGGCTTTCACGATCTCAAGACCCGCACCGCCGGCAGCCGGGTCTTCGTGAACCTGCATATCGAGCTGGACGGCGACCTGCCGCTGCGCGAGGCGCATGGCATCGGCGCGGGCCTGCGCCGCAGGATCATCGAGCGGTTTCCGCAATGCGACGTGATCATCCACAAGGACGTCGCGCGGGACTGAACGGCCGGACCGGCCGGCGGCGACGGTCCCGCCCCGCCCGGCCGGTGACGGGACGGCGTGAAACCGAAGGGAACCGCTTGCGATGATCCTTGCGCGCCGCCGCCTCCTGGGCCTGACCTGCGCCGCCCTTGCCGCGCCGGCGCTGGCCGGGCGGGCGGGCGGCGGCGCAGGGCCTGTTGACGGAACGGACGATCCGGGTCGGCCCGGCGACGCGGCACTACCTCGAACTGGTTCCGCCGGGGCTGGGGCGGCGGCCGCCGGTGCTGGTGGTGCTGCATGGCGGCACCGGGTCGATGCGGCAGCTGTTCGGGCGGCGCGGCGGCGCGATGGCGGACCTGCCCGCGATCGCGCGGGACGAGGGCATGATCCTCGTCGCGCCGAACGGCACCGGCGCGGCGGGCGATCCGGCGGGCGACCGGCAGACCTGGAACGATCTGCGTGACGGAAGATCGGACGGGATCGACGACGTGGGATTCCTCACCCGGCTCGTCGGCCGTGTCGTGGCCGAGCATCGCGCGGATGCCGGCCGGGTCTGTATCGCCGGGGTCTCGAACGGCGGGATGATGACCTACCGGATGCTGATCGAGGCGCCGGAGCTGTTCGCCGCCGCCGCGGCTTTCGTCGCCAACCTGCCCGAGGGCGCGCGGCCCGTGCCACGCCGGCCGGTGCCGCTGATGATCATGAACGGCACCGCCGATCCGCTGATGCCCTGGGGTGGCGGCGCGATCGCCGGCGACCGTGGCCGCGTCACCTCCACCGCCGAAACCGTGCGGCACTTCGTCCGCGCCAACGGACTGTCCGGCCCGCCCCGGCACAGGCCCCTGCCCGACCGCGATCCGGGCGACGGCTGCCGGATGGTCGAAAGCCGCTGGGACGGGGCCGCGCCCGTCGTGCTCGTCACCGTCGAGGGCGGCGGCCACCGGATCCCGTGGCCCGGCGCGGGGCGGCCGGGGCCGCTGGCGGACCGGGTGCTGGGCCCGGTCTGCCGCGACGCGCACGGGCTGCGCATGGCCCGGGACTTCATGAAACGGTTCCGGCGGACCTGAGGCCACCCGCCTCAGCGCAGCACCAGCCGCGCATCGCGCGCCGCCAGCGCCTCGACGAAGCCGCGTTCGGCGGCGAAATCATGCGGCACCTGCGCCGCGCCGCGCCGGCCCGAGAGCGACAGCGAGGCGAAGAAATCGAAACCGTGCAGCGTGAGCCGCGCAAGATCGGCGCCGGCGAGCAGATCGATCATCATCAGCCCGGTCGTCGGCGGCGCGCCGATCCGGGCGGCCAGCGCGGCGATCCTGGGCAGCGGATGCAGGTAGAACCGCCCGGCCCGCGACGCCACCCGCC
This sequence comes from Paracoccaceae bacterium, assembly GCA_024742695.1. GTDB lineage: Bacteria > Pseudomonadota > Alphaproteobacteria > Rhodobacterales > Rhodobacteraceae > JANSXY01. The sequence goes on from JANSXY010000006.1 coordinate 155,184, forward strand.
ACGGCAGCCGCTTGCGCTTCGGCGACATCCACAGCACCAGGTCGGGGGCGATCCGCGCCAGATCGGCCGACGGCAGCGAGGTCGCCAGCGCCAGCCAGTCCGTCCGGGTGCCGTGCGAGGCGGCGGCGGGCATCGGCGCGCGGTTGATCCGGATCACGAGGTCGGCGGCGTCGATCTCGGCCCCCTCGGCCCGATCGGCCAGCGACCGGGCGTTGCCGACCAGCGCGACACGCCTGCCTGCCGCGCGCGACAGGAGCGCCGCCTCGCCCATCGACAGCGCCGCCAGCGGCGCCTCGCGCCGCACCGTCCGCGCCAGGTAGAAGCCCAACGGGGTCACGCCGCGCGATCCAGCAGGCCGCGGTAGACCGCGACCAGTTCGGCCGCCTCGCGGCGGATGTCGAAAAGCGCCTCGACCCGCGCGCGGCCGGCCTGCCCGGCGACGGCCAGCGCGGCGGGATCGGCCAGCATCGCGTCGAGCGCGGCGGCCAGCGCGCGGGTGTCGCCGGGCGGGATCAGCCGGCCGGTCACACCGTCCTCGATCTGGGCGGCGAAGGCGCCGACGCGGGTCGCCACCGCCGGCACGCCGCAGGCCATCGCCTCCAGCGGGGTCAGGCCGAACCCCTCCCAGCGCGCCGGCGCGACGAAGAGATCCAGCGCCTGGTAGGCGGTGACGACCTGCTCCCAGGGCAGTTCGCCGAGAAACCGGATCCGGTCGGCCAGACCGGCGGCGGCGATCCGCTCGCGCAGCGCGGCGACGAAGGCCTCGTTGCCGCGCGTCGCCCGGCCGGTGAAGACCAGCATCGCGCGGGGATGCCGCGGCAGCACGTCGAGCGCCGCGCCGACCAGCACGTCGGTGCCCTTCTGGGCGCGCAGCCGGCCGAAACAGCCCAGGATCAGCGCCTCGCCGGGCAAGCCCAGCGCGCGGCGCGCGGCGGCCCGGTCGGCGGGCGGATGGAACACGCCGGTGTCGATCCCGTGCAGGATCGCCCGCGCCGGCCGTTCGAGGTACGAGGCCGCCTCGGGCGAGGTCGCCACCACCGCGTCCATCCGCCGGATCAGCCAGCGGGTATAGGCCGAATGGCGGCGTTGTGCGGCCGAGGTGAACATCAGCTTCAGGCGGCGGCGAAACACGTGACGCAGGATCAGCCCGGCCAGCATTTCCGAGTTGCGCCGCGCATGCCAGACCCGCCAGCGGTCGCGCGGCAGCGTCGCCACCCGCCAAAGCGGCAGGTGCGGAAGGTCGCGCGGCAGGCCCGGCCCGGTCGCGGCGATGCCGATCATTCCCGCCTGCACCGGGATCAGCCGCACCACCGTCGCCGTGACGCCGGACAGGCGGCGCTTGAGGTTCGGGGCGATCACCTCGATCCGGTCGGGGGCGGGCGCGGCTGTCATCGGCTCTCCTTCGGGCGCGGCCTGACTAGCGCAGCGGCGCGCGCGGCGGCAAGCCCCGGCACGGGTCAGTCCGCCCGATCCCGCGACAGCAGGTAGACGGCAAGGCCCAGCGCCAGGGGCAGCAGGAAGAACAGGAACACCGCATCGAACGCGGCCTCGCCCGCCGCCGCGCCGCCGGCGGCGGCGAACACCGGGCCGGAGGCGAACTGCATCGCCCCGGCGCCGCCGATCGCGAACATGTTCAGCAGCGTCACGCCGCGCCCGACCATGTGCGGCGGAAAGAACGCGCGGCCATGCGCCATCAGCACCGGGAACGTCGCGCCGAAGAAGCCGATCGCGCAGAGCAGCGCGACCGCCGGCACCAGCCCCGGCGCCGGCAGTGCCCAGAGCACGGCAAGGCAGGCCGCCACCACCGCGTTGCCCGCCACGGCGATCCATTTGCGGGTGTGCAGCAGCCGGTCGAGCGGACCGTAGGCGAAACTGCCCAGGATCATCGCGATGCCCATCATCAGCGTGATCGTTCCGATCATCCCGGCATCGGCGCCGAAGCGGTTTTCCGCGAAGGGCCCGGCCCAAAGCCCGCGCAGCGCCGCCGAGGGCGCGTAGGCCACCGTCATCAGCGGCAGGATCGGCCAGATCGCCGGCATCGCCAGCAACGTGAAGACCGAACCGCCGGATGCGCCGGCCGGGCGTTCCGCCGGCGGCGGATCGCGCAGAACCGCCCAGAGCGCGGCGGAGACGGCCACGCTCAGCCCCGCCAGAACCCACAGCGTCGCGCGCCAGCCGATCCCCTCGACCACCCAGGCGAGCGGCTGCGCCGCCATCACGTTGCCGAGCGACCCGATCCCGATCACCATCGCCGCCAGCGTGCCGAAGGCCCGTGGCGAATACACCCGCGCGAAGATGTAGTAGGCGGCCATCAGCACCGGCGCGCAGCCGACGCCGATCAGCGTCATCGCGACCTTGATCGCGCCCGGCCCCTCGGCCAGCGCGAAAACCGCCGCGCCACCTCCGCCGCCCAACGCCAGCAGCGCCGCGGTGGTGCGCCGCGGCCCGATCCGGTCAAGCGCGGCGCCGATCGGCAACTGCATCAGCGCGAAGGCCGCGAACAGCAGGCCCGAGGCCTGCGCCAGCGCCTCCGGCGGGGTGCCGGTATCTGCGGTCAGCACCGGGCTCAGCACCGCGAGGAAGGCGCGGTAGAACTGGCTGAGCACATAGGCCGCGATCAGAAGTGCAAGACCCGCGCGCATCCCTTCCCCCGCTTCGGAAGCCCCGACGGGGCAAGGCACCTGCACCGGCCGCGCGCCGCGCGCGAGGCCCGTGGGGGGCAAGGCTGTGGCGTTGCGGGATCTGGTCGGAGCGAGAGGATTCGAACCTCCGACCCCCTGCTCCCGAAGCAGGTGCGCTACCAGGCTGCGCTACGCTCCGACCGTGGGCGGGGGTTACCGATTCCCGCCGTCATTTGCAAGCCCCGCGTCGGCGGCCTCCTCCGCCGCCGCGCCGGCCTCTCCCAGCCGGTCCAGGCCGGTCGCCCGCGGCGCCGGGCCGAAGGCGGTGCGGCCGCGGCTGGACAGCACCGGGCGGTTTTCCGACACGTCGGCGCGACCCTCGCGGAACAGGATGTAAAGCCCCGATCCGATGATGATCGCCGCGCCCAGCGCGGTGGCCGCATCGGGCCGTTCGCCGAACAGCACGACACCGAAAGCCGCCGCCCAGAGGATCTGCGAATACTGCATCGGCGCGACGATCGCGGCCTCGCCGGTGCGGTAGGCGGCGATGATCAGCAGCGAGGCCGCGAAGCCCAGCGCCGCGATCAGCGCCAGCCCGCCGACATGGTCGATGCTCATCGGCCGGTAGACGAAGGGCAGCGCAAGGCCCATCACCGCGATATTGGCCAGCATCGGGTAAAGCAGCAGCACCGCCGCGCGCTCCGCCGGCCCGATCCGGCGCACGATCACCGAGGCCGCCGCACCGCCCACCGCCGCCGTCAGCGCCGCCAGGTGACCGGCCGACAGATCCGCCGCACCGGGCCGCAGCACGACAAGCACGCCCACCAGCCCCGCCGCCACCGCCGCCCAGCGCCGCGGCCCGACCCGTTCACCGAGGATCGGGATCGCGAGGATCGTGATCAGCAGCGGCGCGGCGAACAGGATCGCGTAGGTCTGCGCCAGCGGCAGCGTGGCGAAGGCATAGAAGGCCGTCACGCCGGTCACCGTGGTCGCCAGCGTGCGCAACGCTGTCCACCACGGGTGGATTGGCCGCAGATGCCCCGCGGCCGGATCGCGGATCAGCATCAGCGTGACGATCGGAAACCCGAAGAGCGTGGAAAAGAACACGATCTGAACCGGCGCATAGGCCTCGCCCAGCCATTTCACCACCACGTCATGGGTCGCGAAGACGGCGAAGGCCAGCAGCGCCAGCAGCGCGCCCTTCACGTTCGATCCGCCCTGCCCGGCCATGCTGCGTGCCCCGTTCGCTCCGCCGGTTTCTTCGCCCGCGCCGGCCGTCCGCGCAAGGGGCCTCAGCCGGTCTTGCCGCCCTCCGCCGGCAGCGGGGTGAGCGGCGGCTCCGGCGCCAACTCCTCGAAATCGAAACTGTCCAGCCGCCGGGCGCGCTTGCCCGCCTTGTCGGCGGAAATCCTGATCTCCTCGATATCACGGGCGGCCAGGCCGAAATGCCTGTCGAGGTTGTCGACGCGGGTGCCCAGCCGGTCGACATCGCCGGCCAGCAGCGCCAGTTCCTTGCGGATCGCGCCGGCCTGTTCGCGCATCCGCGCATCCTTCAGCACCGCGCGCATCGTGTTCAGCGTCGCCATGCAGGTGGTGGGCGAGACGATCCAGACCCTGAGCGCGAAGCCCTCGCGCACGATCTCGGCGAAATTGGCGTGCAACTCGGCATAGACCGCCTCGGAGGGCAGGAACATCAGTGCGCCGTCGGCGGTTTCGCCCTCGATGATATAGCGTTCGGCGATGGCCCGCAGATGGGCGCGCACGGCGGTGCGCAGCTGCCGCCCCGCCTCGGCCAACTGTTGCGGCCCCTCGGCCCGGCGCAGCGCCTCGTAGGCTTCCAGCGGGAACTTCGAGTCGATCACGATCGGCCCCGGCGGGTTCGGCAGGTGGATCAGGCAGTCGGCCCGCTTGCCGTTCGACAGCGTCGCCTGCATCGTGAAGGCATCCGCCGGCAGCGCCTTCTGCACGATGTCGTGCAGCTGGATTTCCCCGAACGCGCCGCGGGTCTGCTTGTTCGACAGGATGTCCTGCAAGGACAGAACGTTGCCCGACAGCTTCTCGATATTGGCCTGGGCCTTGTCGATCGTCTCCAGCCGCTGCTGCAATTCGCCCAGCGAGCGCGCGGTGCGCGTCGCGGTGCCGTGCAGGCTGTCGGTCATCGTGCGGCTGACCTCGGCCAGCCTGGCCTCCATCAGTTGCAGCATCTTGGCCTGGCTGGCCGCCGCCGCCTCCGAGACGTGATGCAGCCCGCCGGCCAGTTGCTGCTGGCCGTCCGACAGGGCCTGCACCCGCTGGCCCAGCGTCTCGACATGGCGCAGCACCGGGTCCGAGGCCCGCGCCGCCCGCGCCACCGCGCGCCAGATCAGCAACAGAAGCAAGAGGACGACGGCGAGCACGGCAACGCCCGCCTGTACCCGCGGATCGCCGATCGGAAGGCCAAGGATCTCGGTCATGTCCGCCCGAACAGCCGTTCGATATCGGCCAGCTTCAGTTCCACCCAGGTCGGCCGGCCGTGGTTGCACTGGCCGGAAAGCGGTGTCGCCTCGATCTCGCGCAGAAGCGCGTTCATCTCTTCGGGCAGCATCTGGCGGCCGGCGCGCACCGATCCGTGGCAGGCCATTCGGGACAGCACCGCGTCGATCCGCGCCTCCAGCAGCGCCGAGTCGCCAGCGTCCGCCAGTTCGTCGAGGATGTCGCGTAACAGCGCCTCGGCATTCACCGGCCCGAGGATCGCGGGCGTTTCGCGCACCACCACCGCGCCCGCGCCGAACGGTTCCACCGTCAGGCCCAGCGCCGAAAGCGCCTCGGCATGGTCGAGGATCAGCGCGGCGTCGGGGACCGACAGGTCGACCACATCGGGGATCAGCAGCGCCTGCGCGGCGATGCCGTTTTCTGCGCGCTGCCGCTTGAGCCGTTCGTAGACCAGCCGCTCATGCGCGGCATGCTGGTCGACGATCACCATGCCGTCGGCGGTCTGCGCGACGATGTAGGTGCCGTGCATCTGCGCCCGCGCCGCGCCCAGCGGATGGGCCTGCGCGGCCGCGTCCGGCGCAGCCGAAACCGGCCGGGCGAAGGGTGCGGGCGCTTCGGCGAAGCCACCGTCACGGGCCGGCGCCGGGGCCTGCATCGACACCGCCGCGCGCACCGCGCCGGCCGACGGCCGCGCCGGGCCGAAGGGCAGGCCGGGCGGTCGGGCGCCGGGGGCCGCGGGTTCGGGCCGGAACGCGCCCAGCGCCGCCGCCCCGATCGTGCCGGAGGTGCGGTGCCCGGCCTCGGCCAGCGCGTGCCGCAGCGCGGTCACCACCAGCCCGCGCGCCACGCCGGCCTCGCGAAACCGCACCTCGGCCTTGGCCGGGTGCACGTTCACGTCCACCCGCTCGGGATCGACATCGAGGAACAGCACCGCCGCCGGGTGCCGGCCCGAGGGCAGAAGGTCGGTATACCCGGCCTTCAGCGCGCCGATCAGCAGCTTGTCGCGGACCGGCCGGGCGTTGACGAAAAGGTATTGTTCCACCGCCGCGCCGCGCGAATAGGTCGGCAGCCCCGCGAGGCCGCGCAGCACAAGGCCTTCGCGCTCCGCCTCGACCGTGACGGCATTCTCGGTGAAATCGCGCCCGACGATCCGCGCCGCGCGGGCCCGCAGCGCGGCCGCATCGTCGCCGGCCTCGGCATCGGCGCGCAGGATCACCCGGCCCTCGCCGCCGCCGGTCGCGTCGCGCAGGCAGAAGGCCACCCGCGGCTGTGCCAGCGCCAGCCGCCGCATGACGTCGGAAATCGCCTGCATCTCCGCCCGGTCGGTGCGCAGGAACTTCAGCCGCGCCGGGGTGGCGAAGAACAGGTCTTCCAGTTCCACGACCGTGCCGCGGGCCAGCGCGGCGGGGCGCACCGGCTCCACCCGCCCGGCGGAGACGGCGATCCGCGCCGCCTCGGCCCCTTCGGCGCGCGAGGTGATCGCCAGCCGCGCGACGGCGGCGAGCGAGGGCAGCGCCTCGCCCCGGAACCCGAAGGAGCGGATGTCGAGCAGGTCGGACCCGTCGATCTTCGAGGTCGCGTGCCGGGCCAGCGCCATCGGCAGGTCTTCGGCCGTCATGCCGCAGCCGTCGTCCACCACCCGGATCAGCCGCTTGCCGCCGTCGGCCACCGTCACGTCGATCCGCCGGGCCCCGGCGTCGAGCGCGTTTTCCACCAGTTCCTTGACCGCCGAGGCCGGCCGTTCCACCACTTCGCCCGCCGCGATGCGGTTCACCACCGCCTCGTCAAGCTGGCGGATCGCCGGACGCTTCTGGCCGATCTTGGGGTGTGGGGCGTTCATGCCACAAGGGTTAGCATGATCGCCCGCAGCTTGGCCACAGATTCGGGCCGTTCAGTTGGCCGGCGTGGCCAGCCTCTCGGGCCGCCCGACGGCGACGAAATGCAGCGCCTCGGGCCTGAGGATGCGCGCGGCCACGCGGGCCACGTCCTCCAGCGTCACCGCCTCGACCTTGGCGTTGCGGGTCTCGACATAGCTGGTGGGCAGGCCATCCATCTGCATGCCGACGAGAATCCGCGCGATCGGCGCGTTCCCGTCGAAGCGCAAGGGAAAGGCGCCGGTCAGGTAGGTCTTGGCGGCCTCCAGTTCCTCGGCCGTCACGCCCTCGGCCGCCAGCTTCGCCCATTCGTCGCGCACCAGGGCCACGCCCTCCGCCACCTTGTCGTTGGCCGAGGCGAAGGAGCCCTGGTAGGTCGCGGCAAGGTCCATCGGCACGAGGTAGCTGGCGACCCCGTAGGTCAGGCCGCGCTTTTCGCGCAACTCCTCCATCAGGCGCGAGCCGAAGCCGCCGCCGCCGAGGATGTGGTTGAGGACATAGGCGGGGAAGAAATCCGGATCGTGCCGGTCGATCCCCGCGTGACCGAAGACGACGACGGATTGCGGCGAGTCGTAGTCCACCACCGTCACCCCGGGTTCCAGCGCGACCGTCACCCGCTCCGGCATCGGTGCGCCGGTTTCCGGCAGATCGGCAAGGAGCCGGTCGATCACCGCGCCCAGCGTTTCGGCATCGATATCGCCCACCGCCGAGACATAGACGCGGTCGCGCGCCAGCACCCGGCCATGCGCCGCGACCAGGTCGTCGCGGGTCAGCGCCGCGACGCTGTCCTCGGTGCCGTTGCGGCCGGTGCCGTAGGGATGGGCGCCGAAGGCGAGGCTGTCGAACGTGCGCCCGGCGATATGGTTGGGATCCTTCGCCGAGGACCGGATGTTCGATATCACCTGCGCCCGCACCCGTTCGATCGCGTCCGCGTCGAACCGGGGCGCGACCAGCGCGGCGCGCAGAAGCTCCACCGCCTCGTCCCGCGTCTCGGTCAGGAACCGCGCCGAGACCGACAGCGAATCGTCGCCGACGTCGAAGGCGAACGACGCCGCCATCGCGTCACGCGCCGCCGCGAAGGCCTGCGCGTCCATCTCGTCCGCGCCCTCCTCCAGCAATGCGGTCATCAGGTTGATCGCCCCGCGCTTGCCCTCGGCGTCGAGGCTGGCGCCGCCCCGGAACCGCAGTTCCAGCGCCACGAAGGGGATCGAGGGTTCCTCGACCAGCCAGGCGCGGATGCCGCCCGGCGAGGTCACTTCCTCGATCTCGACCGCGGCGCGCGCGGGCAGGGCCATCAGCACCGCGGCGGCCAGCGCCACAACCATGCGCATCATCGTCATTGCCCCACCTCCGCACTGTCGGTCTCCGGCCGTGTCAGCCATCCGGTGACGGCCCGGCGCTTGTCGAAAACCGCGCGCGCCGCCGCCATCACGTCGTCTTCGGTCACGGCCTGCAACACGTCGGGCCAGGCCTGCACGTCGGCCACCGTCAGGCCCGAGGTCAGCGCCTCGCCGTAGCGGCGGGCCAGCCGTTCGGTATTGTCGCGGGCGTAGATCTGGTCGGCCCGGATCTGCGCCTTGATCCGCGCGAAATCCTCGGCGTTGACGCCTTCTTCGAGGAACTCGGCGATCGCCCGGTCCATCGCCGCCTCGGCCTCGGACAGGATCAGGCCAGGCGCCGGCACGGTGACCAGGCCGAAGGTCGTGTCGTCCAGCGACAGCCCGTCATAGAAGGCGGCGGTATAGATCGCCTGCCGGGTCTCGAACTGAAGCTTGCGGGCCAGCACCGAATTGACCGGGCTGCCGCCCAGAAGCTCGGCCAGAAAGGTCAGCGCCGCGGCCTCCTGCTGCGCGCCGGCGTCGCGTTCGGGCGCGAGGTAGGTGCGCATGACATAGGGCTGGGCCACCCGCGCATCCTCCATCACCAGCCGGCGTTCGGACATCTGCGGCGGCTCCGACGGACGATCGCGCGGGACGATGCCGGGCGCCGGGGGGATCACGCCGTAGTGCCGTTCGGCCAGCGCGCGAACCTCGTCGGGCGCGGCGTCGCCGGCCACGATCAGCACCGCGTTGTTCGGGGCGTAATGCGTCTCGTACCAGTCCAGCGCATCCTCGCGGGTCAGGGTTTCCATCTCGTGCCGCCAGCCGATGATCGGCCGGCCGTAGGCATGGTTGAGATACTGGGCGGCGCGGCGCTGCTCGCCGAAGATCGCGCCGGGGTCGCCGTCGATCCGCTGGCTGCGTTCCTCGAGGATCACCTCGCGCTCCGTCTGCCAGGCGTCTTCGGTCAGCAGGAGGTCGCGCATCCGGTCGGCCTCCATCTCCATCATCAGGTCCAGCCGGTCGGCCGCGACGCGCTGGAAATAGGCGGTATAATCCCAGGATGTGAAGGCGTTGTCCGACCCGCCGTTCGCCTCGACGATCCGCGACAACTCGCCGGGGCCCAGATCGTCGGTGCCCTTGAACATCAGGTGTTCGAGAAAATGCGCAATGCCGGAGACGCCGGGCGGTTCGTCCGCCGCGCCGGCACGGTACCAGACCATGTGCACGACGACCGGGGCGCGGTTGTCCTCGATCACCACCACCTCCATGCCGTTGTCGAGCGTGAAGCTCGACACCGTTTCGGCGACGGCGGGACCGGCGCCGAGGCCGGCGGCAAGGATCGGGGCCAGAAAACGGACGAAAGACGGGCGCGGCATGAAACCTCCGGAAACGCTTGCGTCACAAGCTACGCGCGGGGCAGCCTGCATCAAGACCGGTTGACGCGGAATTGAGCTACTCGGTGTTTTCCGGCGGCGCGCCGACGGTGCGCACCCCGGCGCGGCGCCAGCGGTCCAGTTCGCGGTAACGATCCAGCGTCATCGGCTCGTAGGCCTCGAAATAGACGTTGACGTTGAACCACCGCTCGAGAAGCCGTCCGTCGTTGGCGCGCCGGTAGTCGAGATCCTCGGCGGCCAGCTGGTCGCGGATGCCGGGCTGGGTACCGAACCGGCCGGCATGCGCCAGCAGACCGCGGTCGCCCGGTCGGGCGCGGGCCACGTTGCCGCCCAGCGCCGCCACCGCATCGGCCTCGGGCGTGGGATCGGTGCGGTTCTGCGCGCCCGGCGTCGGTTCCGGCAGCGCGGCCAGGTCTTCGGGCAGCGCCAGCGGCTTGGGTGGCAGGATCGCGAATTCGTCGGGCGTGCGGTTCTGGCTGCGGATGTTCATCAGCTGCGGGTCGCGCGCCTCGCCGCAGGCCGTGAGCGCCATCAGCGCCGCCACCGCCCCGGCCTGGATGCCCCGAACTGCCCGCATGCGTCCCTTCCCTTCCCCGTCGTCCCCGGGGTCTTAGCGCAACTTCCCGGCTTCGTCACGGGGTCTTCTGGCGGCCGGTGAACAGCACCAGCCCCACCGCGCCGAGGAAGATCGCGATGTCGGCGATGTTGAAGGCCCACGGGTTGGTCCAGACCGGCAGCGAGAAATTCAGGAAATCCGCCACCGCGCCATAGATCACCCGGTCCACAACGTTGCCAAGCGCCCCGCCCACCAGAAGGCCGGCCGAGATCTGCGCCGCCGTGCCCGGCTCTTCCCGCGCGATCCAGCGCCAGACCCAGGCGGAAATCAGCAGCGCCACCGCGATCAGCCCCCAGCGCGCGGCCTCGGCCCCCGAGGTCAGCAGGCCGAAATTCACCCCCCGGTTCCACGCCATGCGCAGGTTGAACCACGGCGGCAGCACGTCGATCGCCAGCCGCGTCTTGAGGTCGAGCCCGTGCACGACCAGGGCCTTCGTCGCCTGGTCGAGCGCGAAGACGACGCCCGCGATGATCCCGGCCCGCCGCATCGCCTAGTGCCGGAAATGCCGCATGCCGGTGAACACCATCGCCAGCCCGGCCGCGTCGGCCGCCGCGATCACCTCGTCATCGCGCATCGAGCCGCCGGGCTGGATCACCGCGGTCGCGCCGGCCTCGGCGGCCGCCAGAAGCCCGTCGGGGAACGGGAAGAACGCGTCCGAGGCGACGACGGAACCCTTGGCGGGCGTCTCCGCCAGGCCCAGGTCGTCGCCCATCCGGCGGGCCTTGAGCGCGGCGATGGTGGAACTGTCCAGCCGGCTCATCTGCCCCGCGCCGATCCCCACCGTGGCGCCGTCCTTCGCGTAGACGATGGCGTTCGACTTGACGTGCTTGGCCACCCGCCAGGCGAACAGCAGGTCGGCCAGTTCCGCATCGCTCGGCGCGCGCCGCGTCACGACCGTCAGGCTGTCATCGGCCAGCCGCCCGGCGTCGCGGTCCTGCACGAGGAACCCGCCGGCGACCTGCCGGAAGGCCAGCCCCGGCGCGGCCGGATCGGGCAGCCCGCCGGTGGTCAGCAGGCGCAGGTTCTTCTTGCCCGCGAAGACCGCGCGCGCGGCCTCGTCGGCCTCCGGCGCGATCACCACCTCGGTGAAGATCCGGCAGATCTCTTCCGCGGTCTCGCCGTCGAGCGGGCGGTTCAGCGCCACGATCCCGCCGAAGGCCGACGTACGGTCGCAGTCGAAGGCGCGGCGATAGGCCTCCAGCAGGGTTTCGCCGCGTGCCACGCCGCAGGGATTGGCATGTTTGACGATCACGCAGGCCGGCCCCTCGCCGGGCGCGAATTCCGCCGCCAGTTCGAAGGCCGCGTCGGTGTCGTTGATGTTGTTGTAGCTGAGTTCCTTGCCCTGCCACTGGGTCGCGGTGGCGACGCCGGGACGGGCGCTGCCGTCAGTGTAGAAGGCCGCGGCCTGGTGCGGATTCTCGCCATAGCGCAGCGTCTGGGCCAGGGTGCCGGCAAAGGCGCGGCGGCGCGGCGCGGCCTCGCCGATCGCGCCGGCCATCCAGCCCGAGACCGCCGCGTCATAGGCGGCGGTCCGGCCATAGGCGATCTGCGCCAGCCGCTTGCGGAAGGCCAGCGTCGTCTGCCCGTCCCGCGCATCCAGTTCCGCCAGAACCGCGTCGTAATCCGCGACATCGGTGACCACCGTCACCCAGGCGTGGTTCTTGGCCGCGGCGCGGATCATCGCCGGGCCGCCGATGTCGATGTTCTCCACGCAGGTATCGTAGTCCGCGCCCTTCGCCACCGTCTCCTCGAACGGGTAGAGGTTCACGATCAACAGGTCGATCGGCAGGATGCCGTGGTCGGCCATCGCCGCGGCGTGGCCCGCGACGTCGCGCAGCGCCAGAAGCCCGCCGTGCACCTTGGGATGCAGGGTCTTCACCCGGCCGTCCATCATCTCGGGAAAGCCGGTGATCTCGGCCACGTCGCGCACGGCAAGGCCCGCCTCGCGCAGCATCCCCGCCGTGCCGCCGGTCGACAGAAGTTCCACCCCGCGCGCGGCCAGCGCCTCCGCGAACGCGACAAGACCGGTCTTGTCGGAGACCGAGATCAGGGCGCGGGTCAGCGGCGCAAGGTCAGGCGCGGTCGCGGCGGGGGCATGGACGGAGGCGGACAAGGCGGGCTCCTTCAGTCTTCGAAGATCTCCTCGCGAGCGACGTCGCGGACCGCCTGCGGCGTATCCTGTGCCTTGGCCAAGGTCCAGCCGATTTGGACCGCGTAATCCGCAACCGTCCCGCTCAGGACGATCTGCCGCGACACCTGCGGCTTCAGCCGGCCCTTCTCGAGGTAGACCGAGGGTTCGAGATCGAGCTTCGCGGTGCCGTCGTGGCGGAAGATCCAGATCTCGCCGCTCTTCAGCGCCATCGACACCGCCGTGCCGCCAAGGTCCAGCGTGGCGTCGACATCCGGGTGCAGGTGGAACCGGATGTCGAACCGCACCCCGCCGCCCTGCGCCCGCCGCAGCGCGCCGTCCAGCCGGCGCCGGTCGCCCGCCGTCATCGCGCCCAGCGTGTCCTCGCCGGTGATCTGCCGGCCGTCGAGGCCCAGATCGAGTTGGCGGACATGGGTCAGCCCGTGCGTCACCGCGTAGCCGTCATGCGCGGCGACGAACAGCGTGCCATCCTCGGTCGGGGCCTGCTGGTAGCGGATCACGCGGGGAATGTCGGCAAGCTGATCCCGCCGCCGCCGGCCCCACAGCCCCTCCGCGCCAAGCCGGGATGACGACAGCCCCGCCAGGCACAGCGTCGAATGCGACGGCGTGGCGCGGCCGGCCCGATGCCATTCGCCGCCGAACACCGCGCCCGACCCGCAATTGACGATCAGCGGGCGCCGCCCCGAGGTCAGTTCGAACGCCAGCGTCGACGCGTGGGCATTGGCAGAGGCAGCGCCCTTCGGCGGGCTTGCGGCATCGACGATCACGCTGGTCCGGCCCGCCGAAAGCCGCGCGAAGCCCATCGACAGGCCCGGCGGCGGCGGTGTGCGCACACCCGCGGCGGCCAGCGCCTGGTCGAGCCGGCCTTCCAGCCCGCGGCCGCCGCCGTGAAACCGCGCCAGCCCGCCGTCGGCATGGCGCAGCGCGCGCAGCACCGGCGCGATTCGCAGGATCGCGTCCAGATGCGCCCGGTCGGGCGAGCGGCCCGCCTCGCCCAGCGCCGCCGCCGCCCAGGCCAGCAGCGTGAAAACCTCCAGCAGATCCTCGGGATTGCGGGTCGCGATGCCGCCGCCCGGATCGATCCGGGCCTGGCATTCGCGTGCCAGCGCCAGGCGGGCCGGCGCGACCAGCCGGCTCATCCCGGTCAGGGCGAGACCCGCGCAGATCAGCCCGGTCAGCGCCTCGATTCGCGGCAGGCCGGGCTGCGTGCGCTTCCAGCGCCGCGCCACGAACCGCGTCTGCGTCGCGAGGCTGCGGAAGTAGGCCGCCCGCTCCTTCGGGTCGCGGCCCTGAAGCAGCATCGCGGAATGATTGATCCAGCGCAGCAGCCGACGCCCGGCCAGGTTCGGCGCCCAGCCCGGCCCGCGGCCGCCGCCGTAGCGGCGGATCCATTCGTAGGTCCAGGACTGGGCGCATTCGCGCGCCGCGGGTTTCGGCACGGCGGCGATGTCGTCGAGCCAGGCGAAGCCGTGCAGCGCCCCGGCAAAGGCGTCATCCGGCGCGGCGATGTCCCATGGCAGGCGATCGGGGGCCTCGACGAGGTGACCGGCGAACTGGAAATTCCCGGCCAGAAGCTGCCGGCCGCGGGCATGGCTGCCGATCGTCTTGGGCTCGGGCTGGCCGACGAATCCGGGCACCTGCACCGCGCCGGGCGACAGCAGCGACGCCAGACGCGCGCCAAGGCCGTTGAGGCCCCGGGGTTCGCTCGGAGCTGCGTTGCCCTGTGACATGTGCCGGGTCTGGATACCGTTCGAATTACCGTCCCGCACCATAGCCTCGCCGCCGGCGCGCTGCCACCGCAAAACGGTGACGGGCGTCAGCTCTTGCGCAGGGCGGCGATGAAGAAGCCGTCGATCCCGCCGCGCCCGGCCCAGAAATCCGGCCGGATCCGCAGGCCGCCGTCCGGTGCATGCCAGCCCGGTTCGACCCCCGGCAGGTCGAGTGCGGCGGGATCGGGCGCAAGCCCGCCGTGCCGGGCCAGCGCCCCGGCCAGAAGGCCCTCGCCCTCCTCGGGCAGCAGCGAACAGGTGGCGATCACCAGCCGCCCGCCGGGACGGACGCATGCAACGGCGCGGTCGACCAGCGTTGCCTGCAGGGCGAACACCTCCTTCAGCGTCGCCGGGTCGCGCAGATGCGGCAGGTCGGGATGCCGGCGGATCGTGCCGGTGGCCGAACAGGGCGCGTCGAGCAGGACCGCGTCGAACCCATCGCCCGGCGCCCAGTCCAGCAAGTCGGCCACCACGGTGCGCGCGGCAAGGCCGCAGCGGGCGAGGTTTTCCTCGAGCCGCGCCATCCGCGGGCCGGAGATGTCCAGCGCCGTGACCGCCGCGCCGGCCGCGGCCAGTTGCAGTGTCTTGCCGCCCGGCGCGGCGCAAAGGTCGAGCACCCGATCCCCCGGCCGGACATGCAGCGCGCGCGCCGGCAGCGCCGCGGCGGCATCCTGCACCCAGAAGGCACCGGCGTCGTAACCCGGCAGCGCGCTGACGGTGGCGCCCGCGGCCAGCCGGACGGACCCGGTGGGCAGCGCCGCGCCGCCGGTCGCGGCCGCCAGCCCCACCGCATCGCCATCCTTCGGCGTCAGGTCGACGGGCGCGCCGGCGGCATGGGCGGCCTCCATCGCCTGCACCGCCTGCTTGCCCCAGGCCGACATCAGACGCCCGCGCAGCCAGCCCGGAAGTTGCTGCACCGGAAGCCCGGACCAGGCCGCCGGGCCGGTATCGGCCACCTTGCGCAGGACGGCGTTGACGAGACCGGCGAAGCCTTCGGTCTTGCGGCCGCCGGCGCGGGCCAGCGCCACGGCCGCGTTCACCGCGCCGTGCGGGGCCGCGCCCTCGGCGCAGATCTCCACCGCGCCCAGCCGCAGGATCGCCTGCACGCGCGGCGGCGGCGCGCGGCGCAGGTGCGGCTTGAGCACCGTGTCGGCGCGGGTGAGGTTGCGCAGCACGAGCAGCGCCAGCCGCTGCGCCCGCGCCCGATCCGCCGGATCGAGCGCCAGAAAACCGGGCCGGCGCGCCAGATCGTCCAGCGCGACGCGATCCGCCAGCACGCCGGTCAGCAGTTCCACCGCCGCGCCCCGCGCGCCAAGCCCCGTCGCCGCCATCCCCGCCTCCGCTTGCCCCGGTTGCGCTGCGGCGTATATGACGGCCGGACATGGCACAAGAACCCCGAAGGCCCACGATGAGTGACGATACCCCCGCACCCCGGCCCGAGACGGCAACCGCGCCCTGGGACAGGCCCGACCTGCCCGAGGCGGCGCGCCGCGCGCTGAGGGAGGCCGAGGAACGCCGGCAGGCTGCCGCCGCGCCCGATCTGCCGCCGGAACTGGGCGGGCGTGACGGGCCGGAACCCGTGCGCTACGGCGATTGGGAGCGGAAGGGCCTGGCGATCGACTTCTAGGCGATCAGCGCAGCCGCAGGTCGGCGTGCTCTCCGGCGCCGCGGTCGGCGATGAAGCGCAGGGTTTCGCCACGCCGTTCCACCACCTGGCAGTTCGGCTCGAGCGGTTCGTCGCCGAAGGCGAGATCGCGGCAGAAGAATCCGCCGTCCCAGCGCCACGCCCCGGTGACCTTGCGGCCGAACGCCCGCCCCTCGATCGCGCCGTCCGGCGTGACGGTCAGCGAGATGCCGAAGCGGGTCAGCGCCCGGCCCGAGACAAGGCTTACGAAGTCGTCACGCTTCTCGATCCGCGCCACCGATTCGGCGGCGGCGGGCGCGGCACCGGTCACCCCGAGGGCGGCGGCGAGGAAAAACGGCTTGCAGAGGTCGGTGCGTCGCATGGCGGGGCTCGTTGCAGGTCGCGCGGGATCTGTGCGGCATACGCGTCACCGCGTCGGCCGGATCACCCGGCGACCAAGGTTCACGCGGTCGTGAAGGTCGCGGCCGCTAAAGTCCCAGAACATCCAGCATGTCGTATTCGCCCGGATCGCGGCCCTGTCCCCAGAGCGCCGCCTTCAGCGCGCCGCGGGCAAAGATCGCGCGGTCGGTCGCGAGATGGCGCAGCACCACCCGCTCGCCCTCGGCGGCGAAGATCACGTCATGCTCGCCCACGACATCGCCGCCGCGGATCGCGGAAAAGCCGATGCTGCCGGGCGCGCGCGGGCCGGTAATGCCCTCGCGCGCCGGGGTGCGCAGCGCCTCCAGCGTGGTGCCGCGGCCCTCGGCCGCCGCCTCGCCCAGCATCAGCGCGGTGCCCGACGGCGCGTCGACCTTCATCCGGTGATGCGCCTCGACCACCTCGATATCCCACTCGGCATCCAGCGCGGCGGCGACCCGGCGGGTGAGCTGCACCAGCAGGTTGACGCCAAGGCTCATGTTCCCGGCCCGCACGATAACCGCGTGGCGGGCCGCGGCGCGGATCTTCCGCAGATCCGCCGGATCGAGGCCGGTGGTGCCGATCACGTGCACCGCGCGGGCCTGCGCGGCCAGCGCGGCGAACTCCACCGTCGCGGCGGGGGCGGTGAAATCGATCACCGCCTGGGCCTTGGCGAAGGCCGCGACCGGATCGTCGGTGACGGCGACGCCCAGCGCCGCGCCGCCCATCGCCGTGCCCAGATCGTGGCCGATCCAGTCATGGCCCGGCCGTTCCAGCGCACCCACCAGCCGCAGCCGGTCCGACCCGGCGCAAAGCGTTGCCAGCATCCGGCCCATCCGGCCCGATACCCCGGTGATCACCACGCCCGGCCTTTCCGTCATCGCGCCCTCCTTCGGCTCTGGCGCCGGTTTAGCCCGGCCCGGACGGCTTGGCAAAGCCCGTTGCCGTCGCCGCCCGAAACGCCTACATCCGGGGCATGGCGAAGCACCGCACCCACGAAGGCCCCGGCCCGTCGCAGCGCCAGTTGCGCGTCGGCGAACTGATCCGCCGTCGGATGTCCGAGGTCTTGCAGCGCGGCGAGGTGCACGATCCCGATCTGAACCGCATCCCGATCACCGTGGGCGAGGTGCGCTGTTCCCCCGATCTCAAGGTCGCCACCGTCTTCGTGCTGCCGCTGGGCGGCGAGGGCCGGGACGAGGCGATCGCGGCGCTGGCGCGCAACCGGTCGGAACTGCGCCGCGCCATGGCCCGCGACCTGGGGCTGAAATTCGCGCCCGACCTGCGGTTCCGCATCGACGAGACCTTCGACAGGCTCGACGACGCGCGGCGGCTGTTCGCCGACGAGCGGGTGCGCCGGGATGTCGAGGCCGGGGCGGACGATGACACATCCGGGGACGATCGCCGCTAGCGCCGCCGCGCTGGCCCTGACGGCGCTGGCCGCGGTCGCCGGCCCATGCCGCACCGACAGCTTCGGGGGCGCGGGCTACGCGATCTGCGAGGTCGCAGCGGGCGCCGACCTGCGGCTGTGGCAGACGGCGCCCGATGGCCGGCCGGTGGGCACCTTCGACCGGTTGGAGGCGTTGGCCGAGGCCGAGGGGCGGGTGCTGGTCTTCGCGATGAACGCCGGGATGTATCACCCCGACCGCCGCCCTGTGGGCCTGTTCGTCAAGGACAGCCACCAGGCGGCACCGATCGTGACACGCGCCGGGCCGGGCAATTTCGGGATGCTGCCGAACGGGGTGTTCTGCATCCGGCCCGACGGCGGCTTCGCGGTGATCGAAAGCCGCGCCTATGCGGAAAACCCGCCCGGCTGCCGCGATGCCAGCCAGTCCGGCCCGATGCTGGTGATCGGCGGCGCGCTGCATCCGCGCTTCATCCCCGGATCGGACTCGCGCCATGTCCGCAACGGCGTCGGCGTCAGCGCCGACGGGCGCCGCGCGGTCTTCGCGATCTCCGACCGGCCGGTGAACTTCCACGATTTCGCGCGGCTGTTTCGCGATCACCTGGGCCTGTCCGACGCACTCTATTTCGATGGCCGGATCTCGCGGCTTTACGCGCCGGGGATCGGGCGCGACGACGGCGGGTTTCCGATGGGGCCGATCGTGGGGCTGCTGGCGCCCGGCGGCGACTGACGGCGGTTGACGGGCGGGCGCTGCGCGGCTAGCACGCGCGCCTCGAAGCAAGGGAGCGGCGCATGGCACGCAGGAAGGGGCGCGACATTTCCGGCTGGCTCGTCGTCGACAAGCCGGCGGGGATGACCTCGACCGCCGTCGTGAACAAGGTTCGCTGGGCCTTCGACGCGAAGAAGGCCGGCCATGCCGGCACGCTCGACCCGGCGGCGACCGGGGTGCTGGCGGTGGCGCTGGGCGAGGCCACGAAGACCGTGCCCTTCGTCACCGACGCGCTGAAGGCCTACCGCTTCACCGTGCGCTGGGGCGAGGCGACAACGACCGACGACGCCGAGGGCACGGTGACGGAAACCTCCGCCCTGCGGCCCGACCGCGCCGCGATCGAGGCCGCGCTGCCGGCCTTCACCGGCGAGATCGAACAGGTGCCGCCGCAATTCTCCGCCGTGAAGGTCGAGGGCGAACGCGCCTACGACCTCGCCCGCGAGGGCGAGCGGCTGGACCTTGCGGCGCGACCGCTGTGGGTGGAAAGCCTGGCCCTCGTCGCGCAACCCGATGCCGATCAGGCGGAGTTCGAGATGGTCTGCGGCAAGGGCGGCTACGTGCGCGCCATCGCGCGCGATCTGGGCCGGGCGCTGGGCTGCCTCGGCCATGTCACCGCGCTGCGGCGCGTCTGGTCGGGGCCGTTCGACGCGGCCGACGGGGTCGATATCGACACGCTCGACCGGCTGGCGAAGACGCCGGAGATCGACGCGCTGCTCAAGCCGCTGGAGGTGGGCCTTGCCGATCTGCCCGAGGTGAAGGCCACGGCCGAGGGCGCGGCACGGCTGAGAAACGGCAATCCCGGCGCGGTTTTCGCCGCGGACGCCGAGTTCGGCGAAGAGGCCTGGGCCAGTTTCGAGGGCCGCGCCGTGGCGGTGGGAACCTACATGGCCGGCATGTTGCACCCGGCCCGGGTGTTCGCGGCGTGAGCGCGCCGGTCACCCGCACCCACCAGAAGGGCGACGCCTGGTCCGAGGCGGTCTATTCCCCCTGCGAAGCCTATCGCTACCTGCTGACGCGAACATGGGACGCGGGCGGGCGGCGCGCGCTTTTCGTCATGCTCAACCCCTCGACCGCGACCGAGGTGCAGAACGATCCCACGGTCGAACGCTGCGAGCGCCGCGCGCGGGTGCTGGGCTACGGCGCGTTCCGGGTCTGCAACATCTTCGCCTACCGGGCCACCGATCCGAAGGTGATGCGCGCGGCCGCCGACCCGGTCGGGCCAGGGAACGACGCGGCCATCGCCGACAGCGCGCCCTGGGCCGACGCGATCGTGTGCGCCTGGGGCAGCCACGGCGATTTCATGGATCGTGGCCGGACGGTCGAGGCGCTGCTGCGCGCCACCGGCCGGCCGCTTTACCACCTGGGCCTGACCCGGGGCGGCCAGCCGCGCCACCCGCTCTACATCGGCTACGACCGGCAGCCGGAACCCTGGCCGGACGGCTGACGCGGCCGCCACGACCGTGCTAGGAGGGACGCATGGCAGATCCCGAAACCCAGGATGACCTGAAGGCCGAGATCGCGGCGCTGCGGGCCGAGGTGGCGCGGCTGAACGAGCATCGGTTCATCCGCAACCTGAACTCGCCCTGGCGGATGCTGGGCTGGACCTTCGCGCGGGGGCTGGCGATGGGGCTTGGCACGGTGGCGGGGGCCACGCTGCTGGTTTCCGTCGCCGCCTATCTGCTGTCGCAGGTGGACTGGATCCCGATCCTCGGCGACTGGGCTGCGCGGATCGCCGAGCAAATCCAGCAGAACCCCTAGGCCGCGAACAGCGGGAACGTCACGCCCAGCGCCCAGGCCAGATGCAGGCCAAGGCCGAGGCCGGGGGCCAGCGGCCGCCCGGTGGCGCGGCCGACCCAGCCGCCGATCGTGCCGAACAGCAGGAAGTAGACCAGGATCACCGGCACGATCATCGCCAGGAAGAACAGCCTGCCGGGATCGAGCGCCACGGCGAGCCCCAGCGAAGCCAGCGCCGCGCCGCGCACCGCGATCACCCTGGGCGCGCCGGCCCGCCCCGCCTGGGTCAGCAGCGCGTCGGCCAGCATGAACGGCACGCTGCCCGCCGCGATCGCCGCCATCAGCGGCAGCCGGGCGGGGATCGGCATGAATTCGGCCACGTAGCGATCCATCACGGTGCCGAAGACGGCGATCCCGAAGCCGGCAAGCGCGAGGCCCGGCCAGAGCCCGCCGCGCGGCAGCGCCACGCCGAAGGCGCCGAGCACGGCAAGGCCCAGCGCGCCCATCACCAGGAAATGCAGCGCGAGATAGTCGGCCACCAGCACCGGCAGGAAGGAAATGCCGAACGGCCAGAGCAGCAACGGGGTGACGAGCGCGGGGCCCAGCACCGCAAGCGCGAAGCGGCCCCGCGACAGCCGCGGCACCGGCGCGGGCCGAACGGCGGGCCGCAGCAGCCCCGCCAGCGGCCAGGCCAGCGCCACCGTCGCGACCAGCAACAGCGCCACCCAGCCGCCCCGCGCCGCCACCGGCCCGTCACCGCCGTCACCGCCGTCGCGACCGAAGGCGGCATCCAGCCAGCCGCGCGCCTCCCGCAGCGCGGTGGCCGAGTACAGCACGCCGACATGCTCGACCCCCGGCGCGAGCACGGCGCGCCGCCCGGTGCCCGCCGCCGGATCGCCCACCGTCTCGCCGATCCGGGCGGCCGGATCGGCACGTTGCAGCGCCACCAGTGCCTGTTCGGCCAGCCAGCCCTCCCATGCGCCGGTCACAACGAGCAGATTGCGCGGCGCGGTCGCCGTCACCGCCTCGGAGAACATCGACACGGCCACCACCGCGCCGGTGCGCGGATCGGCGATCGCCTGCCGCACGACGATGTCGGAGGCCATCGAATGCCCGAGGAAGGCCAGCCGCCCGTCGGCGCCGGGCAGCGCCAGCGCGGCGTCGGCGACGCGGCCGAGTTCGTCCATCAGGATCCGTGTCGTGCCGTCGATCCGGCTCACGTCGCCCGACATCGGGACCGGGTTGGCGCCGTGGCCTTCCAGGTCGTAGCTGACGACAAGGTAGCCCGCCCGCGCCAGCGTCAGCGCGAAGGCTTCCATCAGCGGGCGCGACCCGGCGAAGCCATGGGCGATGACGACGACGGGGGCGGGACCGGGCGCCTCGGCAAAGGCATAGACCGTCGCCGGCGTCGTGCCGACGCCGAGCGGCGACACGGTCAGCCCGGCGCGGTCGCGCTCCAGCATGAGAACCGAGAGCGCCGCGGCGGCCAGCGCCAGCACCAGGACGATGGCGCGGGCCGGCGCCACGCCGGATCAGCCCCAGGTCGGATAGAACATGCCCGCGGGTGACGGGGTGAAGATCTCGCAGCCCGCCGCGGTCACGCCGATCGAATGTTCGAACTGCGCCGAGAGCGACTTGTCGCGCGTCACCGCCGTCCAGTCGTCGGCCAGCACCTTGGTTTCCGGTCGGCCGAGGTTCACCATCGGCTCGATGGTGAAGAACATGCCTTCCTCGAGCACCGGGCCGCTGCCCGGCCGGCCGAAATGCAGCACGTTCGGCGGCGCGTGGAACACCCGGCCAAGGCCATGTCCGCAGAAATCGCGCACCACGCTCATCCGCTGCGCCTCGACATAGCTCTGGATCGCGTGGCCGATGTCGCCGAAGGTCGCGCCCGGCCTCACCGCCTCGATCCCCCGGAACAGCGCGTCATGCGTGACCTCGATCAACCGCGCCGCCTTGCGCGAGGGCTGTCCGGCCACGTACATCCGGCTGGTGTCGCCGTACCAGCCATCGACGACCACGGTCACGTCGATGTTCAGGATGTCGCCGTCCTTCAGAACCTTCGGCCCCGGAATCCCGTGGCAGACAACGTGGTTCACCGAGATGCAGGAGGCGTGCTGATACCCGCGATAGCCGATCGTGGCCGAGGTCGCGCCGAGTTCGGTGACGCGGGCGGTGATGAAATCGTCGATGGCGCCGGTCGTCGTGCCCGGCACGACAAGCGGCGCGACCTCGTCGAGGATCCGCGCCGCGACGGCCCCGGCACGGCGCATGCCCGGGAAATCGCCCGCCTCGTGAATCCTGATCCCGTCGTTCGTCATCCGGCCCTGCGTATCGTCCACCGTTCCCGTCCTCGTCGCGCGTTCCCGGCGCCACCGGTTCGGTCGGCCCCGCTCGGCCAGCCCCGGGCCGATCCCGCCCTAGATAGTCGCCCCGCCCGTCCTTGGCCAGAGCCCCGCCCGCCCGCGCGGGCTTTTCGCCGCCCGCCCGGCATCCTATAGCTGGGCCCAGTCAAGGAGGCCGTCATGCCCAATCCCACAGCCGCGATCCTGATCATCGGCGACGAGATCCTCTCGGGTCGCACCCGCGATTCGAACATGCATTTCCTTGCCGGGGAACTGACCCGCGTCGGCATCGACCTTGCCGAGGTGCGTGTCGTGCCGGACGTGCAGGCCCGGATCGTCGCCGCGCTGAACGACCTGCGGGCGGCCTGGGACCATGTCTTCACCTCCGGCGGGATCGGGCCGACGCATGACGACATCACCGCCGATGCCGTCGCCGCCGCCTTCGGCGTGGCGCTGGACATCCGGCAGGACGCCTACGACATCCTCGCCGCGCACTACGCGGCCACCGGGCTGGAGTTCAACGCGGCGCGGCAGCGGATGGCCCGGATCCCCGCGGGTGCGACGCTGATTGACAACCCGATCTCGGCCGCGCCGGGCTTCAGCCTTGGCAACGTGCACGTGATGGCCGGCGTGCCGTCGATCTTCCAGGCGATGGTCGCCTCGGTCCTGCCCGGCCTGACCGGCGGCGACCCGCTGATGAGCCAAAGCTACCGGATCGACCGGGGCGAGGGCGTGATCGCGGAACCGCTGGGCGCGCTGGCGGCGGAGTTTCCCGACCTGTCCTTCGGATCCTACCCGTTCATCCGCAACGGCGCGCATGGCTCGAACGTGGTGATCCGGGGCCATGACGCGGCGCGGATCGACGCCGCGATGACCCGGTTGGCCGCGCTGTTCCCCGGCGACGGCGCATGACCCCTGCCGGGCTTTCGGCGCTGATCGACGCGACATGGCCGCCGGCCGCGACGCGCCCGGCCGGGCCGTTCCTGCTGCGCGAGGGGCGGGGCGGCGGCCAGCGCGTTTCCGCCGCCACCGCGGAAGCGCCCTGGCAGGCGGCCGACATCGCGGCGGCGGAAACCGCGCAACGCGCGCTCGGCCAGGTGCCGCTGTTCATGATCCGCGCCGGCGAGGACGCGCTGGACGCCGCGCTGGCGGCCCGCGGCTACCGGGTGGTGGACCCGGTGGTGCTGTATCACGCGCCGGTCGCCGACCTTGCCACCGAACCGCCGCCGCCGATCACGACCTTCTGCCTGTGGCCGATGCTGCAGATCATGCGCGACCTGTGGGCCGAGGGCGGCGTCGGCCCCGGCCGGATCGCGGTGATGGAGCGCGCGGGCGCGCCGAAGACCGCGATCCTCGGCCGGGTGAACGACCGCGCCGCCGGCGTCGCCTTCGTCGGTAGCCACGGCCCGACGGCGATGCTGCACGCGCTGCACGTCGTGCCGGCCCAGCGTCGGCAAGGAATCGCCGTCAAGATGATGCGGGCGGCGGCCTTCTGGGCGCTAGATCATGGGCTTTCCGACCTTTTCCTCGCCGTGACCGAGGCCAACGCCCCGGCCCGCGCACTCTATGCTTCTCTGGGCATGTCGATTGTGGAAAAATACCATTATCGGAAAGGACAGGCCTGAACGGCCTGGAAGAGGCGAGCGAAGCGAGCAGGTGACCGAAGACGGCCAGAGCCCCACGGCACTCGACCTGCCGATGGTCGCGCCGTTGCCCGAGGCGACGGCGAAGTATTTCGCGATCTGCGAGGACAAGCTCGGGCTCGTGCCCAACGTGCTGCGCGCCTATGCCTTCGACATCGCCAAGCTCAACGCCTTCACCGCCCTCTACAACGACCTGATGCTGGCCGACAGCGGCCTGACGAAGCTGGAACGCGAGATGATCGCGGTCGCGGTCTCGTCGCTGAACCGCTGCTGGTACTGCCAGGTCGCCCATGGCGCGGCAGTGCGCGAGTTGTCGGGCGACCCGGTGCTGGGCGAGGCGCTGGTGATGAACTGGCGGGTGGCCGATCTTTCGCCCCGCCAGCGCGCGATGCTGGCATTCGCCGAGAAACTGACGCTGGCCTCGGCCAGGATCGAGGAGGCCGACCGGCAGGCGCTGCGCGATGCCGGGTTCGGTGACCGCGACATCTGGGACATCGCCGCCGTTGCGGGGTTCTTCAACATGACCAACCGCGTCGCCTCGGCCACGGCGATGCAGCCCAATCCCGAGTATCACGGGGCGCACCGGTGAGGGGCTGGGCGGCATATGTCCTGGCACTCGCCGCCGCGCCGGCCCTGGCGGCGGAATTGCCACTGCCGGAAGCCGCGGAACTGACGGCGGAGGTGAGCGAGCGGCTGGGCAGTTTCCAGTTGCCGGTCGGCCCGGCCCGGCCCGCGGGCGTGGCGATGCTGACGATCGAGGGGCAGGTCAGCCACCAGGCGTTCCGGATCGAGGGCGCCGAGACGACGCTGGAACTGATCGCGCCGCTCAGGACCACGTTGCAGGCCGAGGGATTCTCGATCCTCTACGAATGCGAGGCGCGCAGCTGCGGCGGCTTCGATTTCCGCTACGAGGCGGAATTCCTGCCCGAACCGGACATGCACGTGGACCTCGGCGACTACCGCTACATCGCCGCCGCGCGCGAGGCCGAAACCGGCACGGATCACGCGATGATCCTGGTCAGCCGGTCGGCGGCGGCCGGTTTCGTGCAGGTCAGCCGGATCGGGCCGCCGGGCGACAGCCCGCTGAACCTTGTCGTCTCCACCAAGTCGCCCGAGGCCGATGGCGACGTGATGGCCGAAACCGTGGCAAAGGCGGTGGCCGCCGCGCCGCGGCTGGCGCCCGACGTGATCGGCACGCTGACCGCGACCGGGGCGGTCGCGCTGGACGATCTGGATTTCGCCTCCGGTTCCACGGCACTGGGCGACGGGCCGTTTCCGTCGCTCGCGCTGCTGGCCGACTGGCTGAAGGCGGACCCGGCGCGCGGCGTCACTCTGGTCGGCCACAGCGATGCCGAGGGCGCGCTGGAAACCAACATCCGGCTGTCGCGGGCACGGGCCGAGGCGGTGCGCGCGCGGCTGGTGTCGGATTTCGGCGTGGCGGCCACGCAGGTCGCGGCCGAGGGCGTGGGATTCCTCGCGCCGCGGGCGTCCAACGACGATGCCGCCGGGCGGATGCTCAATCGCCGGGTCGAGGCGGTGCTGCGCTAGTCGGCCGGCGGGATCACCAGTTGTCCGGCCCCTTGTCGACGTAGGAGGCCGCGAGGAAATCGATGAAGGCGCGGACCTTGGGCTGCGTGAACCGGCCCGGCGGATAGACCGCGTAGATGCCCAGGCTTTCCTTCGGCAGGTCGGGGATCGCGTCTTCGACCAGCCCCTTGCGCATCGCGTCGGCGTAGAGGAACGAGGGCAGGTAGGCGATGCCCAGCCCCGAGATCGCCGCGTTCAGCAGCGACTGGCCGTCGTTCACCGTCAACCACCCCGAGGTGCGGACCTGCCGCTTTTCCCCCGAGGGCGCGGTGATCTTCCACACGTTGCCCGAGGCCTGGTTGGAATAATGCAGCAGCTTGTGTTCGTTCAGGTCGTCGATCTTCTGCGGCCGGCCGAACTTCTGGAAGTAGCCCGGCGCACCGACCATCCGCTTCGTCGTCTCGGTCAGCTTGCGCGCGCGCAGCGTGCTGTCCTCAAGCTCGCCCATCCGGATCGCCATGTCGAACCCTTCCGAGATTAGTTCGACATAGCGGTTGTTCAGCACCATGTTGATCGTGATCTCTGGAAATTCCTTGAGGAACTCGCCCAGGATCGGCGACAGCAGGTTGACCCCGAAATCGGTTGCGACGGAAATCCGCAGAAGGCCCGAGGGCGCGGATTGCATCGAGGTGACCAGCGCGTCCGCTTCGCCCGCGTCGTTGAGCACCCGGCGCGCCCGGTCGTAATAGGCCAGCCCGATCTCGGTCGGCGACACCCGCCGCGTCGTGCGGTTCAGAAGCCGCGCGCCCAGCCGCGCCTCCAGCGCCGAGACATGCTTGGAGACGGCGGACTTGGAAATCCCCAGCTTCTTCGCCGCGTCGGTGAACCCGCCCTGGTCCACCACGGTGGCGAAGGCCTCCATCTCGGTCAGACGATCCATTGTTCACCCCTCCGGAAACACTCGGTTGCGTTCCGGAGTCTTCGGCCCGAAATCGGGCAGGAATGCGGTGATCGCCCGGCAAAAGCCCGATAATCACGATCAAGGTTTACGGATTGTCCCGCAGCCGTGATCAAATCGCGGCGGCAAGCCGCGCGGCCCGGTCGATCGCGCGCTTCGCGTCCAGCTCCGCCGCGCGGTCGGCCCCGCCGATCACGTCCGCCGCGATCCCCGCGCGCGCGAGATCGTCAAGCAGCGCGCGGTCGCTGTCCTGCCCGGCACAGATCACCACCGTGTCGGCCGGGATCAAGCGCCGGATCGCCTCGGCATCGCTGCCGATGGTGACGTGCAGCCCCGCGGCGTCGATCCTGTCGTAGCGGACGCCGCCGATCATCTCGACCCGCTTCGCCGCCAGCGCGGCGCGGTGAATCCAGCCCGTCGTCTTGCCCAGCCTCTTGCCCGGCCGTTCCGCCTTGCGCTGCAACAGCGTGACCTGCCGGGCCGGCGGCTCGGGCGCGGGCGCCGTCACGCCGCCGGGGGCCTCGGCGGGATCGGTCACGCCCCATTCGCGCCGCCACAGCGCCGGATCGGTCGCCGGGCTCGGCCCGTCATGGACAAGGTATTCGGCCACGTCGAAGCCGATGCCGCCGGCCCCGACCACGGCAACCCGCTGGCCCGCCGTGGCATGGCCGCTCAGCAGATCGGCATAGGACACCACGGTGTCGCCGTCTTCGCCCGGGATTCCGGCCGGGCGCGGCCGCACCCCGGTCGCAAGGATGACCCGGTCGAAGCCGCGCAGGTCGTCGACGCTTGCGGCGCTGCCCAGCCGCAGGTCCACACCGGCCTTGTCCAGCATCGTGGCGAACCAGTCCACCAGCCCGTCGAACTCCTCCTTGCCGGGGATCACCCGCGCCAGGTTGAGCTGGCCGCCGATCCGGTCGTCGCGCTCGAACAGCGTGACCGCGTGGCCGCGTTCCGCCGCGACGATCGCGGCCATCAGCCCGGCCGGCCCCGCGCCCACGACGGCAATCCGGCGCGGCGTGGCGGCGGGTTCGTACCGCAGTTCCGTCTCGTGACAGGCGCGCGGATTGACGAGGCAGGAGGTCAGCCGCCCGGAGAAGGTATGGTCGAGGCAGGCCTGGTTGCAGGCGATGCAGGGCGCGATTTCCGCGGCCCGGCCGGCGCGCGCCTTGGCCACGAAATCGGCATCGGCCAGGAATGGCCGCGCCATGCTGACCATGTCGGCGCAGCCCTCGGCCAGCACCCGCTCGGCCACCTCGGGCGTGTTGATCCGGTTCGAGGTGATCACCGGCAGGCCGACATGGCCCATCAGCTTTTTCGTCACCCAGGCGAAGGCGGCGCGCGGCACCGAGGTGGCGATGGTCGGCACCCGCGCCTCGTGCCAGCCGATCCCGGTGTTGAGGATCGAGGCGCCGGCGGTCTCGACGGCCCGGGCCAGCCGGATGACCTCGTCGAAGGTCTGGCCCTCGGGCACCAGGTCGATCAGGCTGATCCGGTAGATCAGGATGAAATCCCGCCCCACCGCCTGCCGCACCCGGCGCACCACCTCGACCGGCAGGCGCATCCGGTTCTCGTAGGCTCCGCCCCAACGATCCTCGCGCCGGTTGGTGCGCAGGCTGAGGAACTGGTTGAGGAAATAGCCCTCCGAGCCCATCACCTCGACCCCGTCATAGCCCGCCTCGCGGGCGCGGGTGGCGGCGGTGACGATATCGGCGACCTGTTTCTCGATCCCGGCCTCGTCCAGCGCGGTCGGCGGAAACGGCGAGATCGGCGCGCGGAGGGCAGAGGGGGCGACGCAGTCCTTGCCGTAGGCGTAGCGCCCGGCATGCAGGATCTGCATCGCGATTCGGCCGCCGGCGTCGTGCACCCGGCCCGTCACGATGCGGTGGTTCGCCACGTCTTCGGGGGTGAACAGGCCCGCAGCGCCTGGGAAAACGCCGCCCTCGCGGTTCGGGGCCATGCCGCCGGTGACCATCAGCCCGACGCCGCCACGGGCGCGGGCGGCATAGAATTCCGCCACCCGGTTCCAGTCGCCGGTTTCCTCCAGCCCGGTGTGCATCGATCCCATCAGAACCCGGTTGGGCAAGGTCAGATGCCCCAGGTCCAGCGGCGCGAAGAGATGGGGATAGGCGGTCATCGAAGCCTCCGTTTGCGACGGGGCCGAGAGTGGCGTGGCCGGGTGCCGCTGTCACCCCCGACGCGGCGTCATGCGCCGCCGCCGTCCGCCCCGCCCTCGGCGCGCGCGCGCAGCGCCCGGCGCAGCGCCCGCTTGAGCAACTCGACCTCGGCACGCAACAGTTCGATCTCGGCACGGATGTCGTCGCCCACGGGCAGGCCGGCGACGATGCTGAACGCGCAAAGCCGCGCGCCGGTATCCGCGCGGACCAGGACGAAGGTCTGCACCCCGTCGTGCAGGCGGTTCGGCGGGATATCGGCGACGACGCGCCATTGTCCGGCGCCGGCGGGCATCAGACGCGCCCGGCAAAGAACCTCGCCCGCGCCCAGCAGATCGATCGCCGGCGGGCTGCCGCAGGCGCTGAGGATGCCGTGCCAGGCGCCCCCGGCGATCCTTGTCTGCACCAGCTTCACCGCCCGCCCCGGACGGTCAGAACGCGGCCCGCGGGCGGCGGGTCAGCGTCAGGTCGAGAACGACGATCCGGTTCAGGCCCGGCGCCTCGAAGATCAGGTCGAGCCAGGCCGCCGCCACCGGCCGGTCATCGAGCCCGGCCGCCACGAGATCGAACTCCGCCGCGATCCCCGAAACCACGCCGCGCGACAGGCTGCGAAGATCGGGGCCCTGCCGCAGGTTGATCCGGGCGACCGTGGCGACCGGCGCACAGCTTTCCACGGCCGCCGTCATCGCGAGGATGCTGTCGGCGCCGAGCCGCGCGCGGCCGGCCTCGGGCAGATCGACGGCGAAGGACAGGAACCGCCCGGCAAACCCGAAGACATCGAGCGCCAGCGCATAGGGCGCCGGCCCCGCGACCCCAACGATCTGCCGCACCGCCGTCTCGCGAAGCGGGCAATCATGGTAGACGGCCAGGTTATCCGCCAGACGCGCGCCGCTTTCGGGGGCCACCAGCCCCGCGGGGGCCAGCCGCGCCACCCAGGGTTCGGGCCGCCAGGCCCAGTCGGCATGCAGCGGCCGGGGGATCGGCGCGGCGGGCGCGGCGGCCTCGATCCGGGCCTCCAGCTCGGTCAGCAGGGCCCCGTCTTCGATCCGCTCGGCAAGCAGACGGTTGCGAAGCCGCGCGAGGCCCGGAAGCGGCATTCGCCGCACGGCGCGTCGCCGCAAGGCCCGCGCCAGCGCGCCGGGCGGGCGCGAAACCTGTTCGTACATACCCTGTCACTCGTCACAGCCTACAGGGCCACCCAACCGCATCGGCGGGGCGGTAATCAACCCTAAAGAGAAAATTCCGCGCGCAACTCAGCCATCGGCAGCGGGCGGCGCACCATTGGCCGCCTGCATCCTCGCCACGAAGGCGTCGAGGACCGAACGCAGCGTCGCCGGCGGCACCTCGGGATCGGCGGGCGACAACGCGGTCAGCGCCACCAGACGCCCCGACAGCGGCAGCACGGCGCGCCAGGCATCGGCCGCAACGGCCCCGCCCGGCATCGGCGCGGTGTCGCGCACGTGCAGGAAATAGGCCTCGCCCTCGAGCCCGGTCTGCACCACGCGGACCGTGGCCGCGTCGCCCGCGCGGCTGAGCGCGGCGCGGCCGACCTCGGAGTCGAAGAAAGCGTCCAGCCGGTCGCGATCCATCGCGCCGGTGCCCGCCGTGCCCAGAACCGACAGCGTCAGGATCGCGGGCACCGGTGGCACCGGGCCGGACCGGCACGGGCCGATCAGCAGGAAGCTGCCCGCCTCGCCCTCCAGCCCGGCGCGGGGGTCGGGGCACCAGCCTTCGGGCGCGGCGACCACGACGCTGTCGGCCAGAACCCGCGGTTCCGACGGGGCCGAGGCCGACTGCGGCGTGCCCAGCGCCGGAAACGGCAGCACCCCGTCGGCGATGCAGCCCGCCAGAAGCATCGGCGCGGCGACCAGCGCCGCGCCGGCGCGCAGCCTATTGGTCCATGTAGACATGGGTTTCGGCCCTGGCGCCCGGATGCGTCACCGCGCCCTGCCGGGCCCCGCCGACGAGCCGGGCGAATTTCCACACCGCGCCGGAGGCGTAGTCGGTCTTGCGCGGGCCGGGCCAGGCGGCCTTGCGCTCGGCCAGTTCCGCGTCCGTCAGCGCGACCGACAGTTCGCCCTTGATCGCGTCGATGGTGATCATGTCGCCGTTCCGCAGCAGCGCGATCGGCCCGCCATGCGCCGCCTCGGGGCCGACATGGCCGACGCAGAAGCCGCGCGTCGCGCCGGAAAACCGCCCGTCGGTGATCAGAGCCACCTTCTTGCCCATGCCTTGGCCCGACAGCGCGGCGGTGGTGGCCAGCATCTCGCGCATGCCGGGGCCGCCCGCCGGACCCTCGTTGCGGATCACGATGACCTCGCCTTCCTTGTAGCCGCGGGCCTTGACGGCGGCGAAGGCCTCTTCCTCGCTTTCGAAGACCCGGGCGGGGCCGGTGAAGACCTGGTTCTCCTCGGCGATGCCGGCGACCTTCACGATCGCGCCGTCGGGGGCCAGGTTGCCCTTCAGGCCCACGACACCGCCGGTCGGCGTGATCGGGGCAGAGATCGGGTAGATCACCCGGCCGTCGGCCTCGCGCTCGACAAGGTCAAGCTCCTCGCCGATGCTGCGGCCCGAGGCGGTGACGCAATCCTCGTGGATCAGCCCCGCCTTGCGCAGCTCCTTCATCACCACGGGCACGCCGCCGGCCTCGTAGAGATCCTTGGCGACATAGGTGCCGCCAGGCTTGAGATCGACGAAGTAGGGCGTCTCGCGGAAGATGTCGCAGACGTCGAACAGGTCGAAGTCGATCCCCGCCTCGTGGGCGATGGCCGGCAGGTGCAGGCCGGCGTTGGTCGATCCGCCGGTGCAGGCCACCACGCGGGCGGCGTTTTCAAGCGCCTTGCGGGTGACCACGTCGCGGGCGCGGATGTTCTTCTCGATCAGGGTCATCACCGCCACGCCCGAGGCCTCGCCATACTGGTCGCGGCTCTCGTAGGGCGCGGGCATGCCCGAGGAATTCATCAGGGCCAGCCCGATCGCCTCGCTGACACAGGCCATCGTGTTGGCGGTGAACTGGCCACCGCAGGCCCCGGCCGACGGGCAGGCGACGCGTTCGAGCACGTCGAGCGCCTTGTCCGACAGCTCGTTGTTCTGGTGCCGGCCGACCGCCTCGAACATGTCCTGCACCGTGAGGTCGCGGTTGCGGAAATCCTCGGGGATCTCGTCGATCTGCGGCGCCTTGCCGGGCAGGATCGAGCCGCCGTAGACGAAGACCGAGGGCACGTTGAGCCGCACCATCGCCATCATCATCCCCGGCAGCGACTTGTCGCAACCCGCAAGCCCGACGATCGCGTCGTAGCAGTGGCCGCGCATCGTCAGTTCCACGGTGTCGGCGATCGCCTCGCGCGAGGCCAGCGACGAGCGCATGCCCTCGTGCCCCATCGCGATCCCGTCGGTCACGGTGATCGTGGTGAACTCGCGCGGCGTACCCTGCGCGGCCTTCACCCCCAGCTTAACCGCCTGCGCCTGACGCGCCAGCGCGATGTTGCAGGGCGCGGCCTCGTTCCAGCAGGTCGCGACGCCGACGAAGGGCTGGTGGATCTCCTCCTCCGTCAGGCCCATCGCGTAGTAGTAGGACCGGTGCGGGGCGCGCGCCGGGCCTTCGGTGACGTGGCGGCTGGGAAGCTTCGACTTGTCGAAACGGCTCTGGCTCATGCGGTCCTCCCACGGAATGGCTCGGGACTTGGATAGTGGGCGGGCGGGGCCGGGGCAAGCCGATTGCGCCTTGCCGGCCGCGGGGGAATCGACCGCGGCGGATCAGTCGCCGCCGCCGTCGCCCCCGTCGCAGCCGTCGCTGTCGAACCAGCCGCCCGATCCGCCGCCATCGCGGCCATCGCCCCGCCGCGCGAGAACGGACCACAACGCATAGGCCACCAGCGCCCAAAGCACGAACGATCCGGGCGCGCCCGAAAACATGAACGCGACGAGCTTGTGCCAGCCGCGATCCTCGGCGACGCCCTGCACTGCGTTGTCCATCATCGGCCTCCCGCCAGGAAGCATCGCGGGAAAAGATGTCTCGGTGATGGCGCGCGCGCGGCGCCGGGCGTTCAGTGGATCAGCGAACCGCCGTTCACGTCGACCTCCGATCCCGTGACATAGGCCGACAGGTCGGAGGCGAGGAACAGGCAGCAGCCGGCCACGTCGCTGGCCGCCCCGGCCCGGCCCATCGGGATGCCGTCGAGGATCGTGGCCATCATCTCGTCGGTCAGCCGGCCGCCGGTGATGTCGGTCGCGATGAAGCCGGGGCAGACGGCGTTGGCGCGCACCCCGTCGGGCGCCAGTTCCCGCGCCATCGCCTTGGTCAGGCCGAGGATGCCGGCCTTTGCGGCGGAATAGTGCGGCCCGCCGAAGATGCCACCGCCGCGCTGCGCGGACACCGACGAGATGTTGACGATGCTGCCCGACCGGCGTTCCCGCATGTGCGGGATGATCGCCTGGCTCATGTAGAGCGTGCCGCGCAGGTTGACGTCGAGCACCGCGTCGTAGTTCTCGGGTTCGATATCCATCAGCTTCAGGGGCTGGGTGATCCCGGCGTTGTTCACCAACGCGTCGACCTGCCCGAAGGCATCCAGCACGGCGGCCACCGCGTCGATGCAGGCCCATTTGTCGGTCACGTCGCAGGCCATGCCGACATGGTCCGCGCCGATGTCGGCCGCCGCCGCCTGCGCCTTGCCTTCGTCGAGATCGAGGATCGCCACGCGGGCGCCGTGGTCTGCGAACATCCGGGCGGTCGCCTTGCCCAGCCCGCGGGCCGAGGCCGCGCCGGTCACGATCGCGGTCTTGCCTTGCATGAGTTTCATCGGCCTCTCCTCACAGCCAGGATTTCACCGCCGCGGTCACCGCCTCGACCGACAGCCCGTATTGATGGTGCAGCGTCGGCAGGGCGCCGGCGTCGAGAAACTCGTCGGGCAGTCCGATCTGGCGGAACGGCACATGGATGCCGGCGCGCATCAGGTCCGCCGCGACCGCCTCGCCCAGCCCGCCGATCACCGTGTGGTTTTCCGCCACAACGACCAGCCGGCCGGATTTCGCGGCCTCGGCGCGGATCGTCGCGACGTCCAGCGGCTTGATCGTGGGCACGTGCAGCACCGCGCAATCGACGCCATCGGCGGCCAGCCGTTCGGCCGCGTCAAGCACCCGCATCGTCATGAAGCCCGACGAGACGAACAGCACGTCGGCCCCGTCGCGGATCACCTGCGCCCGGCCCAGCCTGAATTCATAGCCGTAGCGGCCCAGGACGTCGGGCACCTTGCCGCGCAGCAGCCGCATGTAGACCGGGCCGGGATGGTCGGCGATGGCCTGGGTGGCCTGCGCGGTTTCGACCGCGTCGCAGGGATCGACGATGGTCAGCCCGGGCAGGCCGCGGAAGATCGCGATATCCTCGGTCGCCTGGTGGCTGGGGCCATAGCCGGTGGTCAGCCCCGGCAGGGCGCAGCAGATCTTCACCGGCAGGTTTTCCTCGGCGATCGCCATCGCGATGAAATCGTAGGCCCGGCGCGAGGCGAAGACGGCATAGGTGGTGGCAAACGGCGTGAACCCCTCGCGCGCCAGGCCGGCGGCGGCGGACAGCATCACCTGTTCGGCCATGCCCATCTGGTAGAACCGATCCGGGTAACGGGCGGCGAACACGTGCATGTCGGTGTATTTCGACAGGTCCGCCGACAGGCCGACGATATCGTCGCGCCGCGCGGCCAGGTCGCACAGCGCCGTGCCGAAGGGCGCGGTCACCGTCTCGCGCCCCTCGGCGTCGAGCGAGGCGATCATCGCCGAGGTCCGCGCCCCGCCCGAGGCCGGTTCGCGCGGGCTGTATTTCGACTTGCGCCGGGAATGGGCGCCGAACGGCACGTCGGTCATTGCCCCGCCTCCTCGTCCAGCACGGCGAGCGCGCGTTGCCATTCCTCGGGCTCGACCCGAACGAAATGCGTGATCTCGCGCGCTTCCAGGAACGGCACGCCCTTGCACATCTTCGTGTTGCAGACGATCACGCGGGGCTGCGGGGCGGGATGCGTCCGCGCCGCGTCGAAGGCCGCCACCAGCGCGGCCATGTCGTTGCCGTCGACCTCCTGCGCGTACCAGCCGAAGGCCTGCCACTTCGCGGCCTCTGGCGTACGCGCCAGCGCGTCGCGCGTCGGCCCGTCGGCCTGCTGGTTGTTGAAATCCACCACCGCGATCAGGTTGTCGAGCTGCCACTGCACGGCGGACATCACCGCCTCCCAGGTCGAACCCTCGCCGAGTTCGCCATCGGACAGAAGGTTGTAGACGAAGGCGGGGTTGCCCTTGCGCTTCAGCCCCAGCGCCGCGCCGACCGCGATGCCCAGGCCCTGGCCCAGCGAGCCGCCGGTGATCTCCATCCCCGGCGTGTAGGAGGCCATGCCGGACATCGGCAGGCGCGAGTCGTCCATCCCGTAGGTCGCGATTTCGCTTTCCGGCAGGATGCCGGCCTCGATCATCGCGGCGTAGAGCGCGATCGCATAATGGCCGATCGACAGGTAGAAGCGGTCGCGCCCCTCCCACTCGGGTTCGCCCGGACGGTAGCGCATGGCGTGGAAATGGGTGACCGCCAGCACGTCGGCGATGCCCAGCGCCTGGCCGATATAGCCCTGCCCCTGCACCTGCGCCATCCGCAGCGCGTGCCGCCGGATCGCGCGGGCACGCTGCGCGAGGCTGACATTCGACCCGGTCCGATCTGCCAAGCGTTCCCCTCCCGTCCCCTGATGCGGCCGATCAGTCACCCGCCCCGCCGGCTTTCTCAAGCTTGTTTTCTTAAGCAGTTGATTAGAAGAACTACAATACTTGCACCCAGAAACCGCTGTCGGGCACGCTGCCGCCCCGCCTATCGTCGGCACGGACAAGGGCGGAGGATGGCGATGAACCTGTCAAGCATGCTGGCGGAGCGGACGGCGGCCGGGCGGCCGGTGCGCGTGGGGCTGATCGGCGCGGGCAAGTTCGGCTCGATGATCCTGGCCCAGGCGAAATGCATTCCCGGCTACCATGTCGCCGCGATCGCCGATCTCGACCTCGGCAAGACGCGGGCGGCGCTGGCACGGGTGGGCTGGCCGGAGGAGCGGGTCGCCGCCGCCAGTATCGGCGCGGCGCTGGACGACGGCACGACGCATCTGACGGAGGATGCGGGCGCGGTCTGCACCGCCGAGGGGATCGACTGCGTGATCGAGGCCACCGGTCATCCGACCGCCGGCATCCGGCACGCGCTGGCGGCGATCGAGGCGGGCAAGCATGTCGTCATGGTCAATGTCGAGGCCGACGTGCTCTGCGGGCCGCTGCTGGCCGCGCGCGCGAAGGAAAAGGGCGTGGTCTACTCGATGGCCTATGGCGATCAGCCGGCGGCGATCTGCGAACTGGTCGACTGGGTCCATGCCTGCGGGTTCGAGCTTGTCGCGGCGGGCAAGGGGATGAACTTCGCCCCGCCCTACCGCTATTCCACCCCCGATACCGTCTGGGGTTTCTTCGGCTGGAGCGCGGAAGAGGTCGCCAAGGGCGATTTCAATCCGAAGATGTACAACTCGTTCACCGATGGCACCAAGGCCGCGATCGAGATGGCGGCGGTCGCGAATGCCACCGGGCTCGACTGCCCCGAGGACGGGCTGGCCTTTCATCCCAGCGGGCTTCAGGATCTTGCCGAGGTGTTCAAGCCCGAGGCCGAGGGCGGGCGGCTGCCGAAGGCCGGGATCGTCGACATCGCCGCCAGCCGGGAACCCGACGGGCGCGTGGTGCTGAACAACATCCAGTACGGGATGTTCGTGACCTTCCGCGCGCCGGATGCCTATACCCGCGCCTGTTTCCAGCAATACGGGCTCCTGACCGACAAGAGCGGCTGGTACGGTTCGATGTGGCGGCCGTTTCACCTGATCGGGCTGGAAACCTCGGTTTCCGTCCTGTCGGCCTGCCTGCGCGGCGAGCCCACCGGCACCTCCGGCCGCTACCACGCCGACGCGGTGGCGACGGCGAAGGCGGATTTTCCCGCCGGCACGATGCTGGATGGCGAGGGCGGCTTCACCGTCTGGGCAAAGGCCATCCCCGCGGCGCGATCGGTCGCGCTGAACGCGCTGCCGATCGGGCTGGCCCATCATGCCCGGCTCAAGCGCCCGGTCGCGCGCGACCAGATCGTCAGCTTCGAGGACGTGGAGCTTGTCGACGACCTCGACATCGTGGCGATGCGGCGCGACCAGGTCGCGATGCTGGACGGCGGCCCCTGACGGGCGGCCTCCGCCGCACCACTTGTTTAGCTGGGCTTCAAACCCGGGCCATGCCAGACTGTCCGCCGGTCGGGTCGGGGGGCGGCATGCGCGACATCAATCTCAAGGCGACGGAGTATTTCGAGGCGGTGGCGCGGCTGGGCACGGTCACGCGCGCGGCGGCGGAGCTTGGCGTCTCGCCCTCGGCTGTCAGCCAGCAGGTGCGGCTTCTGGAAACCCAGTTCGGAGTGAAGCTGTTTCGCCGTGAAAAGCGCCGCCTGGTGCTGACGCTGGACGGCGACCGGCTGTTCCAGACCACGACCCATGCCTTCGGGGCGTTGCGCAACGCCCGCTCGGCGATCGGCCGGCAGCGTGACATGCGCGGCCTGACGGTGCGGGTGAGCCCCGGCTTCGGGGTGCATGTGCTTGGCCCGCGGATCGCCCGCTTCGCCGCGGAGAACCCGGACTGGGCGATCCGGATCGACGCCACGCCCGATTTCACCGCCTTCGAAACCGAGGCCGTGGATTGCGATCTGCGTCACGGTCACGGCGCCTGGGCCGGCCTGACCGTCGATTGCCTGATGAACGACCTGGTGCTGCCGATGTGCAGCCCCGCCTATCTCGACCGGCTGCGGGCGGAGGGCGACGACCCGGCAACGCAGTTGCGCTCGGCACGGCTGATCGACAGCGTGAAGGCGCTCTATCGCTGGGACTTGTGGCTTGCCGGAAACCGGATCGAGATGGCCGACCTCGTCTACCCGCTGCGCTTCGACCGGTCGTCGATGTCGATCGAGATGGCCAAGCAGTCGGGCGGCGTGGCGCTGGACAGCGCGACGCTATGCCTGCCGCAGTTGCAAAGCGGCGACCTGGTGCCCTTCGCCCCGGCGCTGGGGGTGGTGGAGTTTCCGGCCTACTGGTTCGTCTGCCCGCCCCGCTACCTCAACCGCCGCGTGCTCAGCCGGTTTCACGACTGGATCGGCACGGAGGCGCGTGCCCACGAGGCCGAGGCGCGCGCGGTGCTGAGCGACCTTGGCTGCCATTTCCTGCCCACCCGGTCCCCGGCGCTCTGACCCGGTGCCGGTGCTTCGGAAATCCGCAGCATCCTGTTAGGAGAACTTCAAAGGCATCCGGGGCGAAACCGGATAGGCCTGACGGGCGGCAACGACGGGGGAAGAAGATGCCCGATATCCAGCAGATGGCGAACGCGATCCGGTTTCTCGCGATCGACGCGATCCTCAACGCGGGCGAGGGCCATCAGGGTGTGCCGCTGGGCATGGCCGAGATCGCGGCGGTGCTGTGTGCCAACCACCTCAAGGCCGATCCGGCCGATCCGCTCTGGCCCGACCGGGATCGGGTGGTCCTGTCGAACGGCCACGGGTCTATGCTGCTTTACGCGCTGCTGCACCTCGCGGGCTACGAGGCGGTCTCGACCGAGGCGCTGAAGACCTTCCGCCGCCTCGGATCGGTCTGCGCCGGGCACCCGGAGATCGAGCAGCACGCCGGGGTGGAGATCACCACCGGCCTTCTCGGCCAGGGTATCGCCTGCGCGGTGGGCATGGCCCTGGCCGAGGCGCGGCTGGCGGCGGAGTTCGGCCCCGTCCTTGTCGATCACCGGACCTGGGCCTTCGTCGGCGACGGCTGCCTGCAGGAAGGCGTGGGGCAGGAGGCGATCTCGCTGGCCGGGCACCTCAGGCTGGGCAAGCTGACCTTTCTGTGGGACGACAACCACATCACCGACGACGGCGACACGCTGCTGTCGATCAGCGAGGACGTGCCGGCGCGGTTCCGGGCGGCGGGCTGGCACGTCGAATGCCTCGACGGCCATGACATCGCCGCGATCGACACCGCGCTGGCCGCCGCGACGGCCGATCCCCGGCCCTCGCTTCTGGCCTGCCGCACCACCATCGCCCGCGGGCTGCCGCGGCTGCAGGGCCGGCGCGGCGGCCACAGCGCGCCGATCACCCCGGCCGACCGGGCCGAAGCGGCCGCGCTGACCGGTTGGCAGCATCCGGCCTTCGACGTGCCGGCGGCGGTGCGGGCGGACTGGGGCAGACTGGCCGAACGCGGCGGCGCGGCGCGGCGGGCCTGGACCGCGCGGCAGGCCGCCGATCCCGGGGCGGCCGATTTCGCGCGCCGTGTCGCGGGCCGCCTGCCGGCGGGCTGGGCGGGTCTTGCCACGGAGCTTCGGCAGGCGGCGACGGCGGAACCGCGCCCGACCATCGCGGCCTCGGGCGATGTCTGCGACGCGCTGGCGGGGCCGCTGCCCGAAACCCTCGTGCTTTGCGCCGACCTCGAGGCGCCGACCAACCACAAGCGCGGCCGCGCCGCCTTCACCGCGCAGGACCGGGCCGGCGGCTACGTGCATTGCGGGGTGCGCGAACACCTGATGGGCGCGATGGCCTGCGGGATCGCCGCGCATGGCGGGCTGAGGCCAGTGAACGTGACCTATCTCGCCTTCGCCGACTACGAACGCCCGGCGATGCGGATGGCGGCGCTGATGGGCCTGCCCGCGCTGTTCGTCTTCAGCCACGATTCGATCGGCGTGGGATCGAACGGGCCGACCCATCAGCCGGTTGAAATCCTCGCCAGTTTCCGCGCGATGCCGAACATGGCCGTGTTCCGCCCCGCCGACGCGGTGGAAACCGCCGAGGCCTGGGAAATCGCGCTGGAGACCGGCGACGGCCCGAGCCTGCTGGCGTTGTCGCGGCAGGACGCGATGCCGGTGCGGGGCGCCGACCGGGCCGAGAACCGCAGCCGGCGCGGCGCCTACGTGCTGGCCGAGGCCCGCGGGAACCGGGCGCTGACCCTGCTGGCCACCGGCACCGAGGTCGCGCTGGCGATGGCGGCGCGCGACGCGCTGGAGGCCGAAGGGATCGCCACGGCGGTGGTGTCGATGCCGTGCTGGGAGCTGTTCGAGGCGCAGGATGACGGCTATCGCGCGGCGGTGCTGGGCGAGGCGCCGCGAATCGGGATCGAGGCGGCGATGCAGTTCGGCTGGGAGCGATGGCTGCGGCCGGGCGACCGGTTCATCGGGATGACGGGCTTCGGCGCGTCGGACCGGGCCGAGGCGCTTTACGCCCATTTCGGGATCACCGCGGAGCGGATCGTCGAGGCCGGCCGCGCCCTTGTCGCCGGCGCGGTCAGCCGCTGAGCCGGGCGAGCCGGCGCAGCGTGTCGGCATCGGTCGAGGGCAGGCCGAAGAAATCCAGATAGGCCGGGATCTGTTCGAACAGCATCTCGGTGCCCGCCTGGGTCGGGCAGCCGCGCGCCCGCGCGGCGGCCAGAAGTGGCGTGTCATCGGCCAGCACCACCTCGCCCACGAAAGTGCCCGGCGCGATCCGGTCGGTCGCGACCGGCAGGGGATCGCGCGGGCCCATGCCCAGCGGCGTGGCGTTGACGACGACCGGCCAGCCGGCGGGATCGTCCGACCCGGTGGAGACCTCTGTTCCCGGAAACTGCCGGCGCAGCCGGCCGGCCAGCGCCTCCGCCCGCGCCGCATCGACATCGTAAAGCCCCAGCGCCGCCGCCCCGGCCTGCGCCAGCGCGGCGGCGATCGCCGATCCGACGCCGCCCGCGCCCACCACCAGCGCGCGGGTTCCGGCGGCGGCACGGCCGTGCCGCTCCATGCCGCGCACGAAACCGGCGCCGTCGAACATGTCGCCGATCAGCCTGCCGTCCTCGGCGCGGCGCACGGCGTTGCACGCCCCGCAGGCCAGAACCGCCGGCGACGCGGTATCGACCAGCCCCGCCGCCGTTACCTTGTGCGGCATGGTGATCAGCGCCCCGGCGAAGTTCCGAAGCCGCGCGACATGGGACAGGAACGCCGGGAAATCCGCCGCCTCACAGCCCATCGGCACGACGACGACATCGACGCCGGCGGCCTCGAACCACGGGTTGTAGATCATCGGCGCGCGGAAGCCTTCGGTCGGCACGCCGAGATGGGCGATGATCCTCGTGCGCCCGGTGATCCGGCCGGTCACGCGCCCGCCCCCGGCCCGGTCAGGCGAGATCGCCGGGCAACAGCGCGTCGGGCATGTTCTGGTAGCACACCGGCCGCAGGAACCGCCGGATCGACAGCGTGCCCACCGAGGTCGCGCCGAAATTCGTCGAGGCCGGGTAGGGCCCGCCATGCACCATCGCGTCGCACACCTCGACCCCGGTGGGGAAGCCGTTGGCCAGCACCCGGCCGGCCTTGCGTTCGAGAATCGGCATCAGGCTGCGGCCGAGTTCGGTATCGGCCGCGTCCAGATGCAGCGTGCAGGTCAGCTGGCCGTGCAGGGAATGCGCGATCTGCGCCATCTCGGCATCATTGGCGACCCGCACGATCAGGCCCAGCGGGCCGAAGACCTCTTCGCCCAACGCCTCGTTTTCCAGCCATTCCCGGCCGGTCGTGGCGAAGAGATAGGGGGTGGCGTCGCGCCGGTCGCACATCGAGGTCAGCACCTCCTGCACGCCCTTGGCGCCGGCCACCCGGTCGCGCCCGGCGCGGTAGGCGGCGGCGATCCCGTCGGTCAGCATGGTCTGCGCGCCGATCGGTTCCAGCGCCGCGGTGGCGGCGGCGATGAAGGCGTCGGCCTCCGGCCCGTCGATCACCACGGCGATGCCGGGATTGGTGCAGAACTGCCCCGCGCCCATCGTCAGCGACCCGGCCCAGCCCTTGGCGATCTCGGCCCCGCGCGCGGCCAGCGCGGCGGGCAACAGGAACATCGGGTTGACGGAGCCGAGTTCCCCGAAGAACGGAATCGGCTCGGGCCGCTGGGCGCAGAGGTCGAACAGCGCCCGGCCGCCGGCGAGCGAACCGGTGAAGCCCACCGCCTTGATCCGCGGATGCTGAACCAGCGCCTGGCCGACATCGCGCTTGCCGCCCTGGATCAGGCTGAACACGCCGGCGGGCATGCCGCATCCGGCGATGGCGGCGTGAATCGCTTCGGCCACGATCTCGCCGGTGCCGGGATGGGCGGAATGGCCCTTCACGACCACCGGGCAGCCGGCGGCCAGCGCCGCGGCGGTGTCGCCGCCGGCGGTGGAAAAGGCCAGCGGGAAGTTCGACGCGCCGAACACCGCCACCGGACCGATCGGGCGCTGCACCATCTTCAGATCGGGCCGGGGCAGCGGCTGGCGATCGGGCAGCGCCGGATCGTGCCGCCGGTCGAGGTAGTCGCCGGCGAGGATATGGCTGGCGAACAGCCGCAACTGGCCGGTGGTGCGGCCGCGTTCGCCCTGCAACCGCGCGACCGGCAGGCCGGTTTCCTGGGTGCCGATCTCGGTGATCGCGTCGGCCCGCGCCTCGATCTCGTCGGCGATGGCGTTGAGGAAG
This sequence comes from Paracoccaceae bacterium, assembly GCA_024742695.1. GTDB lineage: Bacteria > Pseudomonadota > Alphaproteobacteria > Rhodobacterales > Rhodobacteraceae > JANSXY01. Next base: position 197,503 of record JANSXY010000006.1, read on the forward strand.
GCCGCGCGGGCCTCGCGGGTGGTCTGGGCGTAGGTCCAGAACGCCTGTTCGGCCGCCATGCAGGCCCGATCCACCAGCGCCGGCGTTCCGACCGAGAAGTCATGCGCCGGCCCATGTGCCGGTTCGGACCGGAAGGTAACCTCGCCGGCGATCCACTCTCCGGCGATCAGATGTTTGCCTTGCGGGGTGAAAACGGCCTTGTCGAGCATCGTGGGCTCCTGTCTGCGGGTGTCCTGTTCGCGGCGCCGGGGCGCATCCGGCGCGAGGGTGACCTCTTTGGCGACAGGATACAAGTCGCGCCACGTGGCCCTGCGTCAGTCCTCCGCCGTTCGCGCCAGAAGCCAGCGCATCACGCCGAGCGCCAGCGCCGCGCCCACGAGTTCGGCCAGCACGAAACCCGGCACGTCGGCCGGGCGGATACCCGAGAACGTGTCGGTCAGGCTGCGCGCGATCGCGACGGCAGGGTTGGCAAAGGACGTCGAGGCGGTGAACCAGTAGGCCGCCGTGATGTACAGCCCGACCAGCGCGGGCACCGCCGCGGGCCTGAACCGCAGCCCCCCGAGGATCGCCGCGACGAGACCGAAGGTCGCGACCACCTCGGCCAGCCATTGCCCGCCGCCGGTCCGCACCGTGGCCGACAGCTGCAGGACCGGCTGGTCGAACATCGCGTGCGCGACGAGGCTGCCGAGGATGCCGCCGGCGACCTGCGCCGCGACATATCCGGCCGCGAGCCCCGCCGCGATGTCGCGCCTGAGCGCGAAGACCATCGTGACGGCGGGGTTGAAATGCGCCCCTGACACCGGGCCGAGAATGGTGATCAGCACGAAGAGGATCGCCCCGGTGGGAATCGTGTTGCCCAACAGCGAGACGGCTTCGTCGGCCGACAGCGCATCGGCCATGATCCCCGAACCGACGACGGTGCCGACCAGGAACGCGGTGCCCAGCGCCTCCGCCGCCAGTCGGCGGCGCGTATCGGCGCTCATTCCGCCCCCGTCCTGCCGATCTCGTCGAGCCGATCCTGCAACGCCAGCCTGTCGAGCGAGTTGAGCGGCAGGTTGACGAGGATCGAGATCCGGTTGCGCAGCATCCGGTAGGTTTCCGAAAACGCCAGCCGGCGCTCCGCCTCGTTGCCCTCGACCGCGGCGGGATCGGGCAGGCCCCAATGCGCGCTCATCGGCTGGCCGGGCCAGTAGGGGCATTCCTCCGCCGCGGCCTGGTCGCAGACGGTGAAGACGAAGTCCATCTTCGGCGCCTCTGGCCGCGCGAACTCGTCCCAGCTTTTCGACCGCATCGCCGCGGTGTCGTGGTTGAGCCGTTCGAGAAGCTGAACCGCGTACGGGTTCAACTCTCCCTTCGGATGCGACCCGGCGGAGAAGCCGCGGAACCGGCCCATCCCCTCACGTTCGATGATCGCCTCGGCGAGGATCGAGCGGGCGGAATTTCCGGTGCACAGGAAGAGCACGTTGTAGGGATCTGACATGGCGGAACCTCAGCAGGGGCAGGTGATCTGGTCGAGAACGGGTTGGCAAAGCTCCGGCTGGCCGCCGCAGCAGTCTTCCATCAGGAAGCCCAGAAGGTCGCGCATCTGCTCCATCCGCGCGAAATAGCGGATCGCGCGGCCTTCGCGGGCGGAGCGGACGAGCCCCGCGGCCGACAGGATGACGAGATTGTTCGACAGGGTGTTGGAGCGGATGTCCAGCGTGGCGGCCAGGCTGCCCGCCGTCATGCCCTCCGGCCCGGCGCGGACCAGAAGGCGAAAGACATCGAGGCGCGTGTCATGCGCCAGGGCGGACAGAACGGTGAGGACGGATGACTTCTCCATATTTCATGTATAATGGAAATGATTGGGTCGGCCAAGACGATTCGTGGCGCCAATTGCCGATCCGCGAAAAAAGATTCGACAAAACTAGAATTGTAGTTTTAATGGCGGCATGACGACGATCACCCAGACCTCCCGCGCGCTGGCCGCGCTGGGCCACGAGGCCCGCCTGTCGATCTTCCGGCTGCTGGTGAAGGCCGGGGAACCGGGGCTTCGGGTTTCCGATATCGGCGGCGAACTGGGTATCGCGCCCTCGACGCTGGCGCATCACCTGTCCACCCTCGTCGAGGCGGGGCTGGTGGTGCAAGACCGGCAGGGGCGCGAGGTGATCAACCGGGTGGATTACCCGGCGATGCACCGGGTGCTGGATTTCCTGACCTCGGAATGCTGCGCCGGGGTCACGCTTGCCACCGGCGAGACGGCGGCGTGACCGGCAGGCACGGAAAGACCGGGCCGGCACGGCCCGCGAACGGAAAGGAACCGAGATGACCGACGCGACCCAGCAGGCCCCCGGCCCCGCCGCGTGGCTGCGCCATGCCTGGCAGGATCACGGCGTCTGGCTCGCCTCCGGCGTGATCCTCGCGCTGCTGGCACTGTTCGATCCGCCGCAGGCGCTGGACAGCGCGGCCTTCGCCGGCGCCGCCCTGTGGCACACCGCACCCTACCTGATCCTGTCGATCGCGATCGCCGCCTGGGCGGGGGCGACCGGGGCGGACAACCTGATCGCGCGGGCGTTTTCCGGCGCGCCGCTGATGATGGTGCTGTTCGGCGCGCTTGCGGGCGGGCTGTCGCCGTTCTGTTCCTGCGGCGTGATCCCGCTGATCGCGGCGCTTCTGGCGATGGGCGTGCCGCTGTCGGCGGTGATGGCCTTCTGGCTGGCCTCGCCGATCATGGATCCGTCGATGTTCCTGCTGACGGCGGGCGTGCTGGATTTCGAGTTCGCGGTGGCCAAGACGCTGGCGGCAATCGGCCTTGGGGTGTTCGGCGGCCTCGTCGTGCATGGCCTTGGCGCGCGCGGGGCGCTGGACAACCCGCTGCGCGAAGGGGTCGGCAACGGCGGTTGCGGCGGCGCGCGGGTGCGCGCGCCGAAGCCCGTGGTCTGGCGGTTCTGGACCGAGGCCGACCGCCGCGCCCGGTTCCTGCGCGAGGCGCGCAAGACCACGCTGTTCCTTGCCAAGTGGCTGTTCCTGGCCTTCCTGATCGAAAGCCTGATGCTGGCCTGGGTGCCGGCGGAAACCGTGACCGCGGCGCTGGGCGGCACCGGCCTGTGGCCGATCCTGACCGCCACGGTTCTGGGCGTGCCCGCCTATCTGAACGGTTACGCGGCGCTGCCACTGGTGGGCGGGCTGATCGAACAGGGCATGGCGCCGGGCGCGGGCATGGCGTTTCTCGTGGCCGGCGGCGTCACCTCGATCCCCGCCGCGATGGCGGTCTGGGCGCTGGCCCGGCCGCCGGTCTTCGGGCTTTACCTCGCGCTGTCGCTGTCGGGCGCCTTTGCCACGGGACTTCTGTTCCAGGTCTGGACCGCGCTTGCCTGATCGCCGTTGCCGGCCGGGCCGCGCGGTCCGGCCGGGCTATTCCGCCACAAGCCGCAGGCTGGCCGGGCCGGGCATCGCCCCCGCCCTGGCGAGGCCGGCCGGCGCCCGCCGCCGGACCATCGCGAAGACCGGCGGCGTGAAGTAGAACGACACCACCGTGGACAGCAGGACGCCGCCCGCGACCGCCATCGCGAAGGGTGGCCAGAAGGCGCCGCCGGCAAGGATCAGCGGCAGGAACCCGCCGAAGGTCGTGACCGTGGTCGACACGATATGGCGCGCCGATCCCGTCACGACCGCGACCATCGCCTGCCGGTCGCCCGCCGCGGCGCGGGCATCCCCGGCCAGACCCGACAGGATGATGATCGCCGCGTTGACCGACACGCCGATCGAGCCGATCACGCCGATCACCGCGTTGATTCCGAACGGGTACTGGAACACGGCGAGCGCCAGGATCGACAGCCCGGCGCTGAGCCCGGCCACCGCGAAGGTCACCGCCGCCAGCCGGAACGAGTTCAGCGTCAGCACCACGGTCGCGACCGACAGGGTCAGGATCAGGCCGAGCGAGGCCAGCAGGTTGTTCAGCGTCGAGGCGCGGGCGTCGCTGTCGCCGCCGAACTCGACGCGGTAGCCCGCCGGCAGGACGAACCCGGCCTCGGCCAGCGCCGCGCGGGTTTCCGCCAGCGCCTCTTCGGGCAGGACGCCATGCACCGGGAAGGCCTGCACGAGGTTCACGCGCTCGCCGTTGCGGCGGGTGATCGCACCCTCGGCCGGGGTGACGGCGACCTCGGCCAGCGCCGCAAGCGGGATGCCCGGGTAGACACCCGCCGCGGCCACCCCGGCGGCGCCCGGCGGCAGGATCGGCAAATCGGCGACGGCGGCGATATCGTCGCCCGGGCCGGCCCCCAGCCGGACACGCACCGGCAACTGCTCGGTGCCTTCCAGCATCGACCCGCCGGCGACACCCTCGAGCGTTGCGTCCAGTTGCCGCACGACCTGGCCGAGATCGAGCCCGACCATCCGCGCCGCGGCCTCGTCGATCGTGACGGACAGTTCCGGCGCGCCGCCCTCGAGCGTGCTGCGGACAACGCTTATCATCTCCTGCCCGGCGATGATCCGCCGCGCCGTGTCGCCCAGCTGTCGCAATTCGGCGATCTCGGGGCCGACGAGGCGCAGTTCCACCGGCGCGTTGACGGGCGGGCCCTGCACCAGCCCGCGCACCAGGATCCGCGCCTCCGGATAGCTCCGTGACAGCGCGTCCTGCAGCGCCGGCACCAGCCGGTCGGTGGCCGCCGGCGAGGCGGTGGTGACCAGCGCCTGCGCGAAACCCGGCGCGCGGTCGCGGTCCGCGACGATGTTGTAGTAGAATGCCGGGGCCGACCGGCCGACGACCCAGTCGACCTGCACGATCCCGTCCTCGGCCCGCAGATCGGCATCGATCCGGGCCGAAAGCGCCGCGGTCGCGCCGATCGCGGTGCCCGGCGCAAGCTCGACCTCGATATGGAACTGGTCGCGCTCCACGCCGGGGAAGAACTGCGCCGTCAGCGTCGGGAAGGCGGCGAAGCCCAGCATCGGCAGCACCAGCGCCAGCGCGACGGATTTCACCGGATGCGCCAGCGACCAGGCGATCGACGCCGCGAAGGCGCGGGCCAGCCGGCCGGGCCGCGCGGCCGCGGCCGCGCGGGGCCGCAGCGCCCAGCCGGCGATGGCCGGCGTGATCGTCAACGCCGCGGCGAGCGACCACAGCAGCATCGTGACCACCGCGATGGCGATCGACCCGACGAAATCCCCGGCGGGTCCGGGCAGCAGGATCATCGGCAGGAAGGACAGGGCCGTGGTCGCCGTGGAGGCGAAGAGCGGCGCGGCGAGCCGCCGCACCGCGCCGGCCACCGCCCCGGCGCGGTCGTCGCCGGCCGTCAGCCGCTTGCCCACCTCGTCGGTCATCACGATGGCGGCGTCGACCAGCAGGCCCAGCGCCACGATCAGCCCGGTCACCGACATCTGGTGGATCGCGAGACCGATGAGGTTCATCGTCATCAGCGTGGCCAGCGACACCACCGGCAGAACCAGCGCCACGATCAGCGCCGGCCTCGGCCCGAGGGTAAGGAACAGCACCGCCACGACCAGCGCGACACCCAGGCCCATGTTCAGCGCGACCTCGGACAGCCGGTCGGCGGTGTAGCCCGACTGGTCGAACACCAGCTCTGCCGCCAGCCCGGCGGGCAGCTCGGCACGAAACCCGTCCAGCGCGGCGCGCACATCGGCCATCCAGACGTCGACCTGAAGCCCGTCGTTGATCCGCGCCGCCACCAGGATCGCCGGCGCACCGTTCGACAGCGCCAGTTCGGCCTTGGGCGTGCGGGCGCCGCGCGTCACCTCGGCGATGTCGCCCAATTGCGTCACCCCGCCCGCCGCCGTCTGGCGCAGCACGACGCGCCGCAACCTGTCGAGCGCGGTGATCTCCCCCTCCACCGTCAGCAACAGGTCGTTCGCGGACCCTGCGAGACGCCCGGCGCGCACCTTGCTGTCGGCGGCGCGGATCGCGGCGGAAATCTCGTCGGCCGTCAGGCCCAGCGCGGCCGCGGCGGCGGGATCGACCGCCACCAGAACCTCCTCCTCGGGCGCGCCGAAGCGGTCGACGAGCTTGGTGCCCGGGATCGCGCGCAGCCGGTCGGCCAGGGACTGGGCGTATCGGTCGGCCAGCGTCAGCGGCACCCCCGGCCCATCCAGGCGGATCGCCACGATGGCGGCATAGGCCCCGGCCCCGTCCGACGAGAATTCCGGCTCCTGCACGCCGGCGGGAAAGCCGCGGGCGGCATCGTCCAGCGCGTCGCGGATCTCCGACCAGACCTGCTCGATCCACCCGTCCGGCAAGGTCTCCTGCAGTTCCAGCGAGACCACCGATATCCCGGTCGCGGAGGTCGACTCGATCTCGGCCACCTCGGGGATCTTCCGCAGTTCCGCCTCGATCTCGGCCGTCACCAGCGCCTCGACGCGGGCCGGGCCGGCACCGGGAAAGGCCGTGGTGACGGTGGCGAAGAGATTGGTGATCGTCGGATCCTCTTGCCGGCCGATCGCCAAGAGCGCGGACAGGCCGCCGGCGATGACCACCAGCAGCGCCAGCGCGACGAGGCGGGGGGAGCGGTAGAACAGCGTGGTCATCGCGCTATTCCGCCACCCGAACGGCTTCGCCGGGCACCACGCGATGCGCCCCGGCGGCGATCGCCCGTGCACCCGGCGCGAACCCGCCGCGCACGAAGGCGCGCCCGGCCTCGGCATGCAGAAGCTCGACTGCGGTCACGGTCGTGCGGCCGTCGGGATCGACCGTGAGAACGCGCCAGCTGCCGTTCGGGCCGGCGCCCAGCGCCGCAAGCGGCACCCAGGCGCCGGGGTCCGTCACCTCCCGCGACAGCCGCAGCCGCCCGGTCTGACCGTAGGGCGGCGCGGCGGCGGGATCCGTCTGCAGCACGAAGACCGCGCTGCGGGTCCGGGTCGCCGGGTCGAGATCGGGGCGCAACTGTTCCAGCGTCGCGGCATGGTCCTGCCCGGCGATCTCGACGCTGTAGCGCGCACCGGGGGCAAGGCCGGCCGCGACCTGCGGCGGCAGGCCGACGCGCAGCCTTGGCCGCTCCTGTTCGAAGAGGCCGAAGACCGGCGTACCGGCCGCCAGAACCTGGCCCCGGTCGGCCGCGCGGCGGCCGATCTCGCCGGCGAACGGCGCGCGCAGCACGGTCTTGTCGAGCGCGATGCCGATCCCCGCCAGCGTCGCGTCGGCCTCGGCGATCCGGGCGCGCAGCTCGGCGGCGGCCAACCGCGCCTCGTCCAGCCGTTGCGTGGCCGAAACCCCGCTTCGCTCCAGCGTTTCCTGCCGCGCGAGGGTGATCTCGGCAAGTTCAAGCCGCGCCGCCAGCGCATCACGCGCCGCCGCCCGCGCCGCCCGCTCGGCCGCCAGGGCGCGGGTATCCAGCCGCGCGACGATCTGCCCGGCGGCAACCCTGTCGCCCTCGTCCACCAGAACCTCGGCCAGCGTCCCGCCGGTTTCGAAGCCCAGCGCGATCTCCTGCCGCGGTTCGACCTGGCCGACGAAAGCACGCGCCACCGTGTAGCCCTCGACGGGTGCGATTGGCGCGACCCGCACGACGGGCGCCGGCGCCGGCGCCGGGCGTTCGGCGCTGCCGGCGCGATCACCGATCACCCCGGCGCCGCCGATCACCAGGCCCGCGGCCAGCACGACGGTCAGGCCGGTGGACAGTGCTGTCGCGCCCCGGGCGGCGATACGGCCGGTTGGGCGTGTTGCATCATCGTGTTCGCGCATGCTAGGCAATCCTTGGAAGTTAGATGCGCTAACATATGTAAGCGTCTCTAACTTTGGCAAGTAAATTCAGGGGGCGGGCTTGCAAGACGCTGACAGGAAACAGAAGAAATCCGCCGAGGCCCGCAAGACCTATCATCATGGCGATCTGCGGGCAGGGCTGGTCGAGGCCACCCGCCGGCTGGTCGAGGACAAGGGGCCGGACCGATTCTCGGTCTCCGACGCCTGCCGGGCCGCGGGGGTGTCGACGGCGGCGCCCTACAAGCATTTCGCCGACCGCGAGGAAATGCTGCTTGCCGTCGCCCGCGAGGGGATGCAGCGGTTTCACGACGTGATGCAGGCCGCCGTCGCCCCGCACGAGCCCGGTTCGCTGGAGGCGCTGACCCGGCTGGGCCTGTCCTATATCGGTTTCGCGCAGGCCGAACCGGGGGTGTTCCGCCTGACCTTCGGCCTGACCCGCACCCACAAGGATCACGAAGAGATGGTGGCGCAGGGCATGCGCAACTACGGCGTGCTGCTGGGCCAGATCGCGGCGCACCAGGGCAAGGCCGAGGTCGACGACGCGGTGCTGCGGCAGGCCTTTCCGCTGTGGACCTTCGTGCATGGCCTCGCCTTCCTGCTGATCGACGAGAAGGTGACGGCGCTGAAGCTGACCGTCGATCTCGAGGATCTGATCCGCGAGTCCACCCGCAAGCTTCTGTCGGCGTGACCAATGGCAGGTTGACCCGCCACGCGGCCCCGATCACCTTGGCACCGGCCGCGCCTTCGGGGCCGGAACGCGACAACTGGCGGGGGACGATGGGATGAGCGGTGCCTTCCGGATCGACGGCCAGCGTGCGCTGGTCACCGGCGCGAATACCGGGATCGGCCAGGCGATCGCGGTTGGCCTGGCCGAGGCCGGGGCGCATGTGATCGCCGCGGGCCGGTCTTCCTGCGCCGCGACGGTCGCCGCGATCGCCTCCGCGGGCGGCACGGCCGAGGCGCTGCAACTCGACCTTGCCGATCCGGCCGGCGCGGCGGCGCGGCTGGCGCAGGCGGGCCCGCTCGACATCCTCGTGAACAATGCCGGGATCATCCGCCGCGCCGACGCGACCGACTATCCCGAGGACGACTGGGACGCGGTCATCGACGTCAACCTCAAGGCGGTGTTCCTGCTGTGCCAGGCCTTCGCGCGGGCCGCGTCGGCGCGCGGCGCGGGCGGGCGGATCGTCAACATCGCCTCGGTCCTGAGCTTCCAGGGCGGCATCCGGGTGCCCGCCTATACCGCGGCGAAACACGGGATCGCCGGGCTGACGAAGGCGCTGGCCAACGAATGGGCCGGGCGCGGGATCAACGTGAACGCCGTGGCGCCGGGCTACATCGCGACCGCGAACACCGCGGCCCTGCAGGCCGATCCCACGCGGTCGGCCGAGATCCTCGCGCGGATCCCGGCCGGCCGCTGGGGCGCGCCCGAGGATATCGCCGGGGCCGTCACCTTCCTGTGCAGCCCGGCCGCGGCCTATGTCACCGGGGCGATCCTCAACGTCGATGGCGGCTGGCTGGCGCGATGACGGATCCATCCCCCACCCCCGCCGCACGCTACCTGCCCCGTCTGCGGGACGAGCGCGCGGCGCTGCGCAGCGCCTCGGCCGACACCGCGCGGGACCGCGCGCCCGTGGAACTGGATCAGCAAAGCGTCGGCCGGCTGAGCCGGATGGACGCGATCCAGCAGCAGGCGATGGCCGCCGCGCAGGAAGCCCGCCGCCACGGCCGCCTGCGCGCCCTCGACGCCGCGATCCACCGGATCGAAACCGGCGACTTCGGCTGGTGCGACGCCTGCGGCGAGGCGATCGGCGCAGGCCGGCTCGATCTTGATCCGACGGTCATGCGCTGCCGCGACTGCGCCGGCTGACCTCGCGGATCGGCGGCGCGCCCGCAGGGCGATGGTGGCGGCCCCCTTGTGCAGGCCGCGCGGGAGTGGTTTCTGCGGGGTCAGTCGCAAGGCGGACCCATGCTTCACGTCCTCACCCATGACATCCTGCCGGTGTTCTCGATGCTGGCGCTCGGGTTTCTGCTGGGCCGCGGCGGCCGGATCAGCGGGGCCGAGGCCGGGGCGATCAACCGCGTCGCCTTTCTCGTGCTGCAACCGGCGCTGATCTTCCCGCTGGTCAACGGGCTCGACTGGTCACTGTTCCGGCTGGACGCGATCGCGCTTTACGCGGGCTGCCAGGCCGTCGTGTTTTCCCTGGCCTTCGTCCTGGCCCGCCGGCTTCTGGGCTGCGAGACGATCGAGGCCTGGCTGCTGGCGATGGCCACGATCTTCGTGAACACGCTGCTCTACATCTGGCCGATCTCCTACCTGATCTATGGCGAGGCCGCAGCGCTGCCGGTCACCGGGATCGTGGCCTGGGACGCGGCGGTGACCTTCGCCTTCTTCATCGTCACCACCGACCTTCTGGCCAATCGCCGGGCCTCGGCGATACGGTCGGCGCGGCGGATCGCGGGCAACCCGGTGCTGGTGGCGATTGCCCTGGGCGCACTGGGAAATGTCGCCGGACTGGCCACGCCGGCGCCGCTGCTGACCGCGATGGACTTCGCCGGGGCCGGGGCCGCGCCGCTGACGCTGTTCGCGCTTGGCGTCATACTGTCGGGTCAGACTCTGGCACCGACGCCGGCCGTTGCGACGATCTCGGCGCTGAAATTGCTGGCCTTCCCGGCACTGGTCTGGGCCGCTTTGCAGATCGGCGACAGGCCGGCGGACTGGAACGCGTTGCTGATCCTGTGTGCGGCGGGGCCGTCCGGGGCGATGGCCTTCGCTCTGGCGATGCTGCACGGCGTCCGCACCGACCGGATCGCGCCGGTGATCATCTGGACCTCGACCCTGTCGCTTCTGTCGCTCGCCTGGCTGGCGTGACGCCCAAGCCCGGCGCGCGGCACCGGGCAAGGCTTTCCCGAAGCCATTGCGGGGCCAAACGGGCAGACGATTCGGCAAAAAACCGGGAGAGCCCGGCCGAAAGGCGCTACCATTACGGGTAATCATACATTCTTTGGGATGGTTTTCGGGCGCGTTTCCGCTTTGTCAACCGCCTGACCGCTAGGCCAATGCCAGTTTCGGTAACTTGGCTTGCTCTATGACAACCCGCGTCCCGTCCTTCGATCGCAAATCGCCCCAGGGGCGGGAACCGGCCGGCATCGCCGGGCCGGGACACGGCGCCGGCGCGCCTTCGGCGCCCGATCATCCCGCGCAAGTCGATACGACCTCCCTGAGAAAGGCCCGCACCATGTCCGACACGACCATCGGATCGCGTTTCAAGAGTCTCTCGATCAAGGTTCCCGTTCTGATGGTCGGCCTCGCCGCCTTCGCCATCCTCACCGTCGGCACGCTCGCCTACGCGATCAGCCAGTCCACGGTGGAACGTGAGGCGCGCGAACGGCTTGGCACCGTGCTGGAAACCCGCACCCGCGCCATCGAGACATGGTTCGGGAACCAGATCGTCGATCTTCAGGCCCTGGCCGGGAATCCGGCGACCTCGGGCGCGCTGGTCAACCTGGGCCTCGGCTGGAACGACCTCGGCTTCGACGACGCGGCGCGGCGCGCCTACCTGCACGACCACTACATCGACGGCAACGCCCATCCCGCCGGCGAACGCAACAAGCTGGAACAGGCGCGCGACGGATCGACCTATTCCGAAACCCACGCGATCTACCATGCCGGGTTCGACCAGTTCCGCCTGGCGAAGGGCCTTTATGACATCTTCCTGATCGATCGGACCGGCAACATCGTCTACACGGTGTTCAAGGAAGACGACCTGGGCGAGAACCTCGTCTCTGGCCGGCTTGCCGACAGCGGGCTGGGCCGCGCCGCGCGCGACGTCCTGCAGGATCCCGAACCCGGCCGCGTCGCCTTCACCGATTTCGCCCCCTATGCGCCGTCCTACGGGGCCCCGGCGTCGTTCATCGCCGCGCCGCTTTACAACCGCGGCGGCGGGATGGTCGGCGTGCTGGCGTTCCAGCTGCCGATCGACCTTCTGAACGCGGTGATGCGCGACCCGACCGGGCTGGGCGACACCGGGCAGGCCTATATCGTCGGCGGCGACGGGCTGATGCGCTCCGCCGCGCGGTTCACCGGCGACGACACGATCCTTGCCCGCAGCGTGGACGGGACGGTGATCGCGGCCGCACGCGGCGGCGACCTTGCCAATGGCCGGTCGATCGGCCTGAACGGCAAGCCCGTCGAGATGGCCGCGAAGGCGATGCAGGTGGGCGGCGAAACCTTCGTGGTCGCCGTCGAGCAGGACATCTCGGAGCTGCGCGCGCCGATCGCCGACCTGGCCCGCAAGATGGTCGCGGGCGCGCTGGCCGCTCTCGCCGTGGTCAGCGTGATGTGCGTCCTGTTCGCCCGCTCGATCTCGCGCCCCCTCGTCGGCCTTGTCGGCGGCATCCGCGCGCTGGCCGAACGCGACTGGAACGTGCAGTTCACCGCCGTCAACCGCGGCGACGAGATCGGCACCATCGCCCGCGGGCTCAAGCAACTGCGCTACGATCTGCAGGAATTCGACGCCTCCGCGCAGGACGCCCTGTTCAAGAGCTCCGCCCTGGGGCGCACCTCGTCAGGCGTGATGATCGCGGATGCCGAGTTCAACATCACCTATGCCAACGACGCCGTGAAGCGGATGATCGACGACAACCTCGCCGCGTTCCGCGAAATCTCGCCCGACATCTCGGCGGAAGCCATCGTCGGCCAGTGCATGGACGTGTTCCACAAGGCGCCGCAGCGGATCCGCGAGGTTCTGAAGACACCGGGCCGGCTGCCGATGAAGGCCGATATCCCGCTGGGCGGGCTGACCTTCGCGCTCGACATCTCGAATGTCACCGATGCCCAGGGGACGACGGTCGGTTATGTCGTCGAATGGGCCGATGCAACGGCGGCGCGGCGCAACGAAGAGGTCGTGTCGCGACTGCGGGCGGCGTTCACCAAGCTTTCCGAAGGCGACCTGACGGTGGCCCTGCCCGATGGCGTCGACGGCGAGTTCGCCCAGCTGCGCGACGATTTCAACGATGCGATCCGAAAGCTCGGCGACGCGATAAGCACGGTGATCGACACCTCGGTGCTGATCAAGGGCGAGGCGCACGAGATCTCGAACGCCGCCGACGACCTGGCGCGCCGGACCGAACAGCAGGCCGCGACGCTGGAACAGACCGCCGCCGCGCTGGATCAGCTGACGTCTTCGGTCAATTCCGCCGCCGGCAGCGCCAAGGAGGCCAGCCGCATGGTGTCCGCCGCGCGGGACGAGGCCGAAACCTCGGGCCAGGTGGTGCGCGAAGCCGTGTCGGCGATGCACCAGATCGACGAATCCTCCACCCAGGTGACGCAGATCATCTCGGTGATCGAGGAGATCGCCTTCCAGACCAACCTTCTGGCGCTGAACGCCGGGGTCGAGGCCGCGCGGGCGGGCGAGGCCGGGCGCGGCTTCGCCGTCGTCGCCTCCGAGGTCCGGGCGCTGGCGCGCCGCGCCTCGGACGCCGCCAAGGAGATCGGCGGCCTGATCCAGGGCTCGACCCAGCAGGTCAAGCGCGGCGTCACGCTGGTGGAAAAGGCCGGCGAGGCCCTGGGCCGGATCGTCGGATCGGTCAAGGACATCGACGGCAGCGTGTCGGAGATTGCGCAATCCTCGCAGGAGCAGGCCTCGGGCCTCGGCGAGATCAACATCGCCGTCAACCAGCTCGACCAGGTGACGCAGCAGAACGCCGCGATGTTCGAGCAGATGTCGGCGGCCAGCCAGTCGCTGAACACCGAATCCCAGACCCTGCTCGACCGTACGCAGGCCTTCACCATCGCGACGCCGAAGGGCAAGCCCGAGGCCGCGAATGCCGGCAAGGCGCCGAAGCAGGCCTTCAGTTCCGTCCGCAAGACCGCCGCCACCGCGCCGGCGGGCGGCGGCAAGGCCGTGGCCGCGCCGCCCCCCGCGCCCCGGCCCGGCAAGCTGGCGGTGGCCGCCGGCGCGGCCGCCGCGCAGGCCCGGCCGGCCGAGGACGACTGGGACGAGTTCTGAACCGGCAGGCCTGACCGCAGTCACGGCGCGGCAGGCCGTCGAAACCGAACGTAAAGGGTGTGGCAGTTAGGAGTAAACCAGACAGGAGGCGACCGTCCCGGTGCGGCGGGCGTCTTCGGCAGCGAGGTCGGATAGGCTAGATGGGCAAGATCGACATCCAGGTGGGCGGCCAGCATCACGAACTGCCTTGCTCGGCCGGCGAAGAACGCCTGCTGCGCGAAGCCAAGGCGATGATCGAGCAGGAAGCCCGCACCCTGCGCACGCTGCACCCCAAGGCCAGCGACACGCAGCTTCTGTTCCTCACCGCGGTGTCGGTCGCCGACCTGGCCCTTGCCGTGAAGGCGGAGCTTCGGGCCGAACAGAACCGCGTCCGCTCGCTCGAGATCGCGCTGCGGTCGCTGCGAGAGGCGCGGTACGACCAGACGCCGCGGACGAACAAACCCCGCGGCTGAGGCCCTGCGTCAAAACGCGATCGTCGCCGCCACCGCGCGCTGCCAGCGGGCGTAGCGCGCGTCCCGCTCGCGCGGATCCATCGCGGGTTCGAACCGCCGCTCCAGCGCCCAGCCCTTGGCGAACTCCTCCGGCCCGCCGCAGATCCCGGCGCGCCAGCCCGCCAGCCAGGCCGCGCCCAGCGCCGTCGTTTCGGTCACCTCCGGGCGATCGACCGGGGCGCCGAGGATGTCGGCGAGGTACTGCATCGTCCAGTCGCTGGCCGTCATGCCGCCGTCGACCCGCAGCACCGAATGGCCCGCCGCATCCCGGTCGCTCCCCCAGTCCGCCCGCATCGCCTCCAGCAGGTCGCGGGTCTGGTAGCCGACGCTTTCCAGCGCCGCGCGCGCCAGTTCCGCCGGGCCGGAATTGCGGGTCAATCCGAAGACCGCGCCGCGGCATTCCGGCCGCCAGTAAGGCGCGCCGAGCCCGGTGAAGGCCGGCACCACCACAACGCCCTGCGCCGCTTCCGCCGCCTCGGCCAGCGCCTGGGTCTCGGCCGCCGCGCGGATCAGCTTCAGCCCGTCGCGCAGCCATTGCACCACCGCCCCGGCGATGAAGATCGACCCTTCCAGCGCATAGGTCACCCGCCCGTCCAGCCGGTAGGCGATGGTCGTCAGCAGACGGTTGTGCGAAGGCACCCGGTCGGCCCCGGTATTGAGCAGCGCGAAGCAGCCGGTGCCATAGGTCGACTTGAGCATGCCGGGCGCGAAACAGGCCTGCCCCATCGTCGCGGCCTGCTGATCGCCCGCCACCCCGAGGATCGGGATTTCCCGGCCGAAAAGGTCGGGCCGCGTCATGCCGAAGGCGGCGGCGCAATCCTTCACCTCGGGCAGCATCGCCATCGGCACGTCGAACAGCGCGCAGAGATCGGCGTCCCATTCCCCCGTTGCGATGTTGTACAGCATCGTGCGCGCGGCATTGGTCGCATCGGTGACATGGGCCTGACCGCCGGTCAGCTTCCAGATCAGGAAGCTGTCGACGGTGCCGAACAGCAACTCGCCCCGCTCCGCCCGTTCGCGCGCGCCGGACACGGTATCGAGCAGCCAGCGGATCTTGCTGGCCGAGAAATACGGATCGAGCAGCAGGCCGGTGCGCTCCGTCACCATCGGCTCGTGCCCGTCCCGCTTCAGCCCGGCGCAGAGATCGGCGGTGCGCCTGTCCTGCCAGACCAGCGCGTTGTGGATCGGCTTGCCCGTCGCCCGGTCCCAGATCACCACGGTTTCGCGCTGGTTGGTGATGCCGATCGCGGCGATGTCGGCCGCGGCGATCCCGGCCTTCTCGATCGCCGCGCGGGCGGTTCCCGCCACGGTCGACCACAGGTCGGAGGGATCGTGTTCCACCAATCCGGGGCGGGGATAGTGCTGCGCGAATTCCTCTTGCGCGATGGCGCGCGGCCTGAGTTCGGCATCGAAGACGATGGCGCGCGACGATGTCGTGCCCTGGTCGATCGCAAGAATGTAGGTCATCGGTTCTCCCCCCTGCCCTGGCCCGTCCGTGCCGATCCTTGCGCGGCCGGGCGCGGCGAACAAGCCTCAGCCCGCCGACGCCAGCCAGTCGTCCAGCGCCGCGATCTCCTCGGCGGCCATCCTCAGGCCGAGCTTCGTGCGCCGCCAGACGATGTCCTCCGCCGTGCGGGCATATTCCCGCGCCACGAGCCAGCGGACCTCCGCCTCGGTCAGGCCCGCGCCGAAATCGCGGCCCAGGTCGGCCATGGCGCCCGCCGCGCCCAGCAGCGCGAAGGCCTCCGTCCCGTAGGCGCGCACGAGGCGGCGGGCATGGCCAGGGGCGAGGAACGGGTAGGCGGCGGCGAGCCGCGCGACCAGCGCCTCGAACCCGTCATGCGGGAAATCGCCGCCGGGCAGCGGCACCCGCGCCGTCCACGCCCCGGTCGCGGCGGGAAAGTACGGCGCAAGCCTGGCCAGCGCGCTTTCGGCCAGCCGCCGGTAGGTGGTGATCTTGCCGCCGAAGACGTTCAGCAAGGGCGGCCCGGCCGCGTCCAGCCGCAGCACG
>JANSXY010000015.1 GCA_024742695.1 Paracoccaceae bacterium
CTTGACGGGGCAGGGCACTGACCATAGAACCCGCGTCACGCCCAGATGCGGGCGGCAGTGAGCGGTTGTAGCTCAGTTGGTTAGAGTACCGGCCTGTCACGCCGGGGGTCGCGGGTTCGAGCCCCGTCAACCGCGCCACCGCCCCGGATCGCCCGAACGTCTGCCGAAAGGCCCTGCGCGGTTGTAGCTCAGTCGGTTAGAGTACCGGCCTGTCACGCCGGGGGTCGCGGGTTCGAGCCCCGTCAACCGCGCCACTTTTCCGAACCGTGCCGGGCTGCCACCATCGGTCGCATGGTGCCTGCGCTCATGCGGGGCTAGGCGCGGCGGATCACGACCGGAGCGACGCCTTGGCCTTACTCGACCAGATCCCGCTGAACATTCTGATCCTCGCGGCGCTGACGCTTGGCCTCGCGCCGTTCCTGCCCGAACCGCATATCTGGGAAAAGCTCAAGATGCTTGTCGCCGGCACGCTGACCCGGCCGATCGACATCTTCGATTTCCTGATGCACGCCACGCCCTGGGTGCTGCTGATCGCCAAGCTGGTGCGGATGGCGGTGACGCGGCAGGCCTGAGGCCGCGCCGCCGAGGCGGGCGCGGCCCGGGTTTTTGCCCGCTACGCGGCCAGCCGCGCGAGGATCCGCGCCCAGCTGCGGATGCCGTGATGGAAGCTTTCCATGTCATACTTCTCGTTCGGCGAATGGATCTGGTCGTCATCCTTGCCGAAGCCGATCAGCATCGAATCCATCCCGAGGATCGACTTGAAATAGCCCGCGATCGGGATCGAGCCGCCGCAGCCCACGTAGCTGGCGGCGCGGCCCCATTCCTCCGTCAGCGCGCCGCGCGCCGCCTCGAAGGCCGGATCGGCGATCTCCATGACCGAGGCGGGGCTGCCCTCGGGGTCCGTCCAGACCAGGTCGCAATCCGGCGGCAGCTGCGCCTCGATCCACGCGCGGAAGGCGGGCAGGATCTTGCCGGGATCCTGGCGCGAAACGAGCCGGAACGAGACCTTGGCATGCGCCTCTGCCGGCAGGACCGTCTTGAACCCCGCGCCGGTATAGCCGCCCCAGATGCCGTTGATCTCTGCGGTGGGGCGCGACCAGATCATCTCCAGCGGCGTGCGGTCGACCTCGCCGGCGGGGTCGGACAGGCCGACATCGCCCAGGAAGGTCTTGTGATCGAAGGCCAGCGCCTGCCATTGCGCGCGCACCTGTTCGGGCAGTTCGTCGACATCGTCGTAGAAGCCGGGCACCTGCACCCGGCCGCGGTCGTCGTGCAGGCCGGCGAGGATGCGGCTCAGCACCCGGATCGGGTTCTGCGCCAGCCCGCCGTACATGCCCGAATGCAGGTCGCGGCCGGCGGCGCGGATGGTGAATTCGACCTTGGCGAGGCCGCGCAGCATCGTGGTGATCGCGGGGCGCGAGGATTCGAACAGCCCGGTGTCGCAGATCAGCGCCAGATCGGCCGACAGTTCGCCCCGGTGCTCTTCGAGGAACGGCACCAGCGAGGGCGAGCCGGATTCCTCCTCGCCCTCGAACAGGATCGTCAGGTTGCCGGGCAAGTCGCCGTGCACCGCCTTCCAGGCGCGGCAGGCCTCGACGAAGGTCATCAACTGGCCCTTGTCGTCCGAGGCGCCGCGCGCGCGGATCACGCGGCCCTTGTCGGTGTCCTCGATCGCGGGATCGAACGGGTCGCGATGCCACAACTCCAGCGGGTCGACGGGCTGCACGTCGTAGTGACCGTAGAACAGCAGGTGCCGGCCGGGGCCGGGCTTGCGGCCCACCACCATCGGATGGCCCGGCGTCGGTCGCGCGGCCGCCTCGAACCCCAGCGACCGGAGATCGGCGACCAGCCAGTCGGCGGCGCGGGCGCAATCGGACTTGTAGGCCGGATCGGTCGAGATCGAGGGAATCCGCAGAAGCTTGATCAGCCGATCGGTCGCTTCCGGCAGGGTTTCGTCGATTCGGGCAAGCACGGAATCGAGGCTCATCGCGGTCTCCTTCAGGGGTGTGGGCGGAGCCTATCAGCCCGGCCGGCCCTGTCCAGCGCGCCGGAATCGGGGGTGTTTTCCCGGTTGTGACAATTTATGCACTCGGCAGGGGGTAATTTGATCATTATCAAGGCGGCCTGTGTTCGGACCCTCGAGGGTCATCCCCAGCGACAAGAGCAAGGGACGGGACGGATGGACTATACGCGCGCGCTGGAAGAGGCGATCCAGAAGCTGCATGACGAAGGCCGGTACCGGACCTTCATCGATATCGAGCGGCAGAAGGGCGACTTTCCGAACGCGGTCTGGCGGCGGCCCGACGGCACCGAAAAGAACATCACCGTCTGGTGCGGCAACGACTATCTTGGCATGGGTCAGCATCCCGAGGTTCTGGCGGCGATGCACGAGGCCCTGGACGCGACCGGCGCGGGATCGGGCGGCACCCGCAACATCTCGGGCACCACGGTCTATCACAAGCGGCTGGAGGCGGAGCTTGCCGATCTGCACGGCAAGGAAGCGGCGCTGGTCTTCACCTCGGCCTATATCGCCAACGACGCCACGCTTTCGACCCTGCCGAAGCTGTTTCCCGGCCTGATCATCTACTCGGACGCGCTGAACCACGCCTCGATGATCGAGGGGATCAAGCGCAACGGCGGCGCCAAGCGCGTGTTCCGGCACAATGACCTCGCGCATCTGCGCAGCCTCATGGAGGCCGACGATCCGGCGGCGCCGAAGCTGATCGCCTTCGAGTCGATCTACTCGATGGACGGCGATTTCGGCCCGATCGAGGCGATCTGCGATCTGGCCGACGAATTCGGCGCGCTGACCTATATCGACGAGGTGCACGCGGTCGGCATGTATGGGCCCCGCGGCGCCGGCGTGGCCGAACGCGACGGGCTGATGGGGCGGATCGACATCATCAACGGCACGCTGGCCAAGGCCTATGGCGTGATGGGCGGCTACATCGCGGCGAGCGCCCGGATGTGCGACGCGATCCGGTCGTACGCGCCGGGCTTCATCTTCACCACCTCGCTGCCGCCGGCGGTGGCGGCGGGTGCGGCGGCCTCGGTCCGGATCCTGAAGACCGCCCAGCACCTGCGCGACGCGCAGCAGTTGCACGCGAAGATCCTCAAGACCCGGCTGAAGGGCATGGGCCTGCCGATCATCGACCACGGCAGCCATATCGTGCCCGTCCATGTCGGCGACCCGGTGCATTGCAAGGCGCTGTCGGACATGCTGCTGGAAGAGTTCGGCATCTACGTGCAGCCGATCAACTTCCCGACCGTCCCGCGCGGCACCGAAAGGCTGCGGTTCACGCCCTCCCCGGTGCACGATCCGAAGCAGATCGACCGCCTCGTGAAGGCGATGGACAGCCTGTGGTCGCGCTGTGCGCTGAATCGCGCCGATATGACCGCCTGACGGGTTCTGCGGGTGCACAAACCCTTGCCCTGTGGTAAGTAAGCCGCAACTTGGCGCGCGTAATGACGCGAATCGCCGGGGTCGAAACACGGGGCCGGGGACAGGTGCATGATCGGGCGGAGGCTGCCACCTTCGACGGATGAGGTCGCGAAGCCGAAGGGCTTCGACGATTACGAATTGCGCCTTGGCGACATCATGCGCGGCGAACGCGCGACCCTGTCGAAGTCGCTTCTCGACGTGCAGCGCGAATTGAAGATCAAGGCCAGCTACATCGCCGCGATCGAGAATGCCGATGCCTCGGCCTTCGATACCCCGGGCTTCATCGCCGGATACGTGCGCTCCTACGCGCGGTATCTCGGCATGGATCCGGAATGGGCCTTCGCGCGGTTCTGCGAAGAGGCGGGGTTCACGGTTTCGCATGGCCTGTCCTCGGCGGCGTCGGGGCCGAAGAAGCCGCGCCGCACCTATGCCGAACCGCTGGCCGATCCGAACGCGAGCTTCGTGCCGCGCGGTGAAAGCATGATGTCGAAGGTCGAACCGGGCGCGATCGGGTCGATGCTGGTTCTGGCGCTGGTCGCCGGCGGGCTGGGATTTGGCGGCTGGACCGTCTTGCAGCAGGTGCAGCGGGTGCAACTCGCCCCGGTCGAGACCGCGCCCGCCACGGTGGCGGAAATCGACCCGGTCGCGGGGCGGCAGATGGCGTCCCCGGCGCTGGGCGAGGCCGCGCCGGCGCTGCCGGGGACCGATACGCTGGACCGGATCGCGCGACCGCAGACGCTGGAGGCGCCGGTCGTCGTGGCCCGCGACGGGCCGATCGCGGCGATCGACCCGCGCAGCGTCGGCACCCTGGCCGAGCCCGAACCCGAACCCGTCGTGGTCGCGGCTGCCGAGCCCGAACCGGAGGTGCCGGTCGCGCGGACCATCGCCGACGCCGCGCCGGGGGTGGAGATTTTTGCGGTGCGCCCTGCCTGGGTGCGGGTCAGCGCGGCCGACGGCACCGTGATCCTCGAGAAGATCCTGGATGCCGGCGAACGGTTTGCCCTGCCGGCCACCGAGGCGCCGCCGCTGTTGCGTGCGGGCAATACCGGCGCGGTCTATTTCTCGGTCAACGGCGAGACCTACGGGCCCGCCTCGTCGGAGAACGCGGTGGTCAAGAACCTCGAACTTTCCGCCGAGGTGCTGACCGCGGCCTACCAGGTGGCCGATCCCGAGGCCGATCCGGAACTGGCGCGCACCGTGGCAAGCTGGGCCGGCCAGGGCGCCGACCGGTAGGCATGGCGGTTGCCGCGCGGCGGCGCTGCGGCTATCTCTGCCTCGTGAGCCTGACGTCCGAAGGGTAGTCCCGATGTCGCACAATCCGATCCGCCCGTGGCGCAATATCGACCGGCGCAAGTCGCGCCAGATTCATGTCGGCAAGGTCGCGGTCGGGGGCGATGCGCCGATTTCCGTGCAGACGATGACGAACACGATCACCTCCGACGTGGCGGCAACCATCGACCAGGTGCAGCGCTGCGCGGTTGCCGGGGCCGATATCGTCCGGATCTCCACGCCCGACGAGGCGTCGACGAAGGCGCTGAAGGAGATCGTGGCCGAAAGCCCGGTGCCGATCGTCGCCGACATCCATTTCCACTATCGCCGCGCCATCGAGGCGGCCGAGGCCGGCGCGGCCTGCCTGCGGATCAATCCCGGCAATATCGGCGATGCGAAACGCGTGGCCGAGGTGGTGCGCGCGGCGAAGGATCACGGCTGTTCGATCCGCATCGGGGTCAACGCCGGCAGCCTCGAACGGCATCTGCTTGAAAAATACGGCGAACCCTGCCCGGAGGCGATGGTCGAAAGCGGGTTGGACCATATCAGGTTGTTGCAGGACAACGATTTCCACGAATTCAAGATCAGCGTGAAGGCCTCGGACGTGTTCCTGGCCGCCGCCGCCTACCAGCAACTGGCCGAGGCGACGGATGCGCCGATCCACCTTGGCATCACCGAGGCCGGGGGAATGCTGTCGGGTACGGTGAAATCCGCGATCGGGCTGGGCAACCTGTTGTGGATGGGGATCGGCGACACGATCCGGGTGTCGCTTTCGGCCGATCCGGTGGAAGAGGTGAAGGTCGGCTTCGAGATCCTCAAGTCGCTCGGGCTGCGACACCGCGGCGTGACGATCATCTCCTGCCCGTCCTGCGCGCGGCAGGGGTTCGACGTGATCAAGACCGTCTCGGCGCTGGAGGAACGGCTGGCCCATGTCACGACCTCGATGAGCCTGTCGATCATCGGCTGCGTGGTGAACGGACCGGGCGAGGCGCTGCTGACCGATATCGGCTTCACCGGCGGCGGCGCCGGATCGGGCATGGTCTACCTCGCGGGCAAGCAAAGCCACAAGATGTCGAACGACCAGATGATCGATCACATCGTCGGCCTGGTCGAGAAGAGGGCGGCCGAGATCGAGGCGGCGGAAGCCGCGGCGGCAGCGGCCGAATAGCCCGCGCAACCTGACCTAAGCGGCGGCCTGTGGCCGCCCGATCCGATGTCTTGCCGTGGTTCCGCAGCCTCAGCCGCGTTCCTCGGCGACGATCCCGGTCATCGCCTCGTAGGGGACATAGCCGCGGATCATCTGGTCGCCGATCACGAAGGTCGGGGTGCCGGAAATCCCCAGTCGTTGCGCCAGCGCGGAATTGGCGCGCAGGATGTCGGTCACCGCGTCGCTGTCCATCTCGGCCCGGATCGCGTCGGCGTCGAGGCCGAGGTCGTCGGCCAGACGGTCGAGCGCCGCCTGCGTGACATCGCCGCGGAAGCTGGTGTAGAGCGCGTCGTGCACCGTGCCGTAGGCCTCGGCCCCCTCGGCGCGCAGCACCGCGACAGCGAAGCGCGAGGCGAGCACCGATTGCTCGCCGAGGATCGGGAATTCCTTGACGATGTAGCGGATGTCGCCGTCCAGTTCGAGCAGCTGCATCAGTTCGGGATGGGCCTTGCGGCAATAGCCGCAGCGGTAATCGGCGAATTCCACGATCGTCAGGCTGCCCTCGGGGTTGCCGCCGATCCAGGAATGGCCGTCGTCGAAGATCGCCGCGGCATTCGTGGCGATCAGTTGCTGATCGCTCATCGCCTGCTGCTGGGCCTGCTTGGCCTCCAGCGCCGCGATCGCCTCCATCAGCACCTCGGGGTTTTCCAGAAGATAGGCGCGGACCTCGGCGCGGAACGCGTCGCGCTCATCCCCGGTCAGCGCGGTCAGGTCGGTCGCGCCGGCCGGGGCGGCAAGCGCCAGGGCGGCGGCGAGGGCGAGGGGGGCGAATTTCATGGCATCGGTCCTGTTCGTTGCGGCGCCCGGCCGGCCTACCCGGCCCGGCACCGATTTGGCAAGCGCCGTGTCCGCGGCCCTTGACCGCATCGGCGCGGGCTGGGATGACCGGCGCACGGGGTCGCGGCAGCATAGGGAGAGAGCCGTGCGGTCATCAAGGCGCGGGATCGTCGATCCCTTCATCGTGATGGACGTGATGGAGGCGGCGCGCGCCGCCGAGGCCGCGGGCCGGCACGTCATTCACATGGAGGTCGGCCAGCCCGCCACCCCGGCGCCGGCGGGCGCGCGCGCCGCGCTGGCCGGGGCGATGGCGGAGGATGCGCTGGGCTATACCGTGGCGCTGGGCCTTCCGGCGCTGCGCGCGCGGATCGCCCGGCTCTACGCCGACTGGTACGGCGTCGATCTCGATCCGGCGCGGGTGATCGTGACGTCGGGATCCTCGGCGGCTTTCCTTCTGGCCTTCACCGCGCTTTTCGACGCGGGCGAGAAGGTCGCGCTGGGCGAACCGGGCTATCCCTCCTACCGGCAGATCCTGAAGGCGCTGTCGCTGGTCCCGGTCGGCATCCCGACCGCCGCGGAGGATCGCTACCAGCCGAGGCCCGACCAGTTGCCCGCGGATTGCGCGGGGCTGATCGTGGCCTCGCCGGGCAATCCCTCGGGGACGATGCTGGACCGGCCGGCGATGGCCGCGCTGATCGAGGCGGCCGCGGCGCGCGGCATGGCCTTCGTCTCGGACGAAATCTACCACGGGCTGCACTACGGCGCCCCGGCCGTGTCGGCACTGGAGGTGTCCGACGACGTCTACGTGATCAACTCGTTCTCGAAGTATTTCTCGATGACCGGCTGGCGCGTCGGCTGGATGGTTGTGCCGGAGGATCACGTGCGCCTTGTCGAGCGGCTGGCGCAGAACATGTTCATCTGCCCGCCGCATGCCAGCCAGGTGGCCGCGCTGGCGGCGCTCGACTGCACCGACGAGCTGGAGGCGAACCGCGCGGTCTATGCGCGCAACCGCGACCTGATGCTGGAAGGATTGCCGAAGGCCGGCATCACCCGGATCGCGCCGCCCGACGGGGCATTCTACGTCTATGCCGATGTGTCGGACGTGACGGATGACAGCCTTGCGCTGGCGCGCGACATCCTCGACCGTGCCGGGGTGGCGGTGACGCCGGGGCTGGATTTCGACCCGGTGCGGGGCCACGCGACCTTGCGGTTCTCCTATGCCCGGTCGAGCGACGACATCGCCGAGGGGCTTGCGCGGCTTGCGGCCTATTTCCGCGCCGGCTGAGCCTTGGCCGGAACCGCCCGCGCCTGCTAGTCTGGCGAAAACGACGGGGCGGGCATGCAGGTCTGGAGGCGTTTCAAGGGGATGACCGTGGCGGCGGCGCTGGCGCTGTCGGCGGCGCCGGGGGCCACGCAGGACTTGTCCGCGCTGGCGCGGCTGGTGCCCGAGGGGTCGGCCGTTGTCGATGCCGGTGCGGGTGTGCGGATCGACCTGGCGCTGTCGCAGCCCGTGCCCTACCGGGTCTTCGTGCTCGACGATCCGCCGCGCCTGGTGCTGGACAGCCGCGAGATCGATTTCTCCGCCGCCGACGCGACGGCGCTGAACCGGTCGGACCGGGTGCAGGCGTTGCGGCTGGGGCGGTTCCGGCCGGGCTGGTCGCGGCTGGTGGCAGTGCTGGACGGACCCTACCGGATCGTTTCCGCGGAAGAGCGGGGTGCGCCGGCGGCGATCCGCGTTGCGCTGGAACCGGCGACGCGGGCGGAATTCGCGGCTGCGGTGGCCGCCGCGCCGGACCCGGCCTGGGGCCTGCCGGCACCGGTCGAACTGCCGCCTGCCAAGCCGCGGCAGACCGGCGCGGAGCCACTGATCGTGGCGCTCGATCCCGGCCACGGCGGGCTTGATCCCGGCGCCGAGGCGATGGGGCTGACCGAGGCCGACCTGATGCTGGTGTTCGGGCGCGAACTGGCCGAGGTGCTGCGCCGGGCCGGCATGACGGTGGTGATGACGCGCGAGGAGGATGTGTTCGTGCCGCTGGCGCAGCGCATCCGTATCGCGCGCGAGGCGGGGGCCGACGTGTTCCTCTCGCTGCATGCCGATGCGCTGGCGTCCGGCACGGCGGTGGGCACCACGATCTACCGGCTCGATCTCGACTCTCCCGATGCCGAGGCGCAGCGACTGGCGGAACGCCACGATCGCGATGACGTGCTGGCCGGGCTGGACCTTGGCGATGCCGACGACCTGGTGGCCGCCGTGCTCGTCGATCTTGCGCGCGCGGAAACCGAACCCCGCGCCGACCGCCTGGCGAAAACGCTGGTCGAGACGATCGATGCCGCCGGCATCCGGCTGCACAGCAAGCCGATCCAGTCCGCGGCGTTCTCGGTTCTCAAGGCGCCGGACATGCCTTCGCTGCTGATCGAGCTCGGTTTCCTGTCCTCGCGCCGCGACCGGCAGCGGCTGACCGACGCGGAGTGGCGGGCCGGGATGCAGACGGCGATCCGCGCCGCGCTGCAGGCCTGGGCGCGGGCCGACGCGGCCGAGGCGGCGCGGGTCCGGCAATAGCCCGCCGGGCGCAAGCAAAGGTGTTTTGACCCTTCCCCCGTCCCCGGTGTAAAGGTGTGCGCCAAGGAAAGGGCTGCGCTCAGGTGATCCGTTTCGTTCTCAACTTCTTCGGCGCGCTGTTCAGCTTCGCCACCAACGGCGCGATCTTCGCGGCGCTGGCCGCCGGTGGCGTGTTCTGGGTCTATAGTCAGGATCTGCCCAGCCACGAGCAACTGGCGACCTACACGCCCAAGACGATCAGCCGGATCTATTCCGGCGAAGGCCGGATGATCGACGAATTCGCGGTCGAGCGGCGGCTGTTCGTGCCGGCCGAGGAGATCCCCGATCTGGTCAAGCACGCCTTCATCTCGGCCGAGGACAAGAATTTCTACCTGCACAAGGGCTATGACGCGCGCGGCATCGCCGCGGCGCTGGTCGAGGCCGCGCGCTCCCGCGGGCAGACGCTGCGCGGCGCCTCGACGATCACCCAGCAGGTGATGAAGAACTTCCTGCTGTCCGGCGACCGGCGGATCGAACGCAAGATCAAGGAAGTGATCCTCGCCACCCGGCTGGAAGAGACGTTGCCGAAGGAAAAGATCCTCGAGCTCTACCTCAACGAGATCTTCCTGGGCCAGAATTCCTACGGCGTCGCGGCCGCGGCGCAGACCTACTTCAACAAGACCCTGTCGCAGCTGGAACCGCACGAGGCGGCGATGCTGGCGGCGATGCCGCAGGCGCCGGGCCGCTACCACCCGGTGACGGCGAAGGAACGGGTGACCGACCGGCGCAACTACGTGCTGCGCGAGATGTGGCAGAACGGCTATATCGGCGAGGCGACCTTCAGCGCCGAACGCGAGAAGCCGCTGCGGTCGGTGCAGAACGGCGATTTCCCGGCGTTCCGCGACAGCCTGCCGCCGCGCGACTATTTCACCGACGAGATCCGCCGCCAGCTGTCGCAGAGCTTCGGCGAAGAGGAATTCTTCGGCGGCGGCCTGACGATCCGGGCCACCATCGATCCCGAAATGCAGGGTCTGGCGGCGCAGGCGCTGCGCGATGCGCTGGAGGGCTATGACCGCGACCGCGGCATCTGGCGCGGCACCGGCGTGACGATCCCGCCCGAAGAGATCGACGGCGCGGACGAGGCGACCTGGCGCGCCGCGCTGGCGTCGGCCGAGGTGGCCCGCGACATCGCGAACTGGTACCCGGCGGTGGTGCTGCGGGTGGGCGAGAACGCGGCGCGGATCGGCATCGAGGGTGTCGAGGACGACGAGGATGGCCACTGGATCGCCGCCGCCGATGTCCGCTGGGCCCGGCCGCTGCTGGAGGATGGCCGGCTGGGGCCGGAGGCGCGGGTGGCCGGCGATCTTCTGAAGGTCGGCGATGTCGTTCATGTCGCCGCGCTGGCCGCCGAGGACGGCAGCTTCGACCGCTGGTCGCTCAGGCAGGTGCCGGAAGTGCAGGGCGCCTTCATGGCGATGGACGTGGAGAACGGCCGCGTTCTGGCGATGCAGGGCGGATTTTCCTACCAGGACTCGGTGTTCAACCGCGCCACGCAGGCGCAGCGTCAGCCCGGTTCCTCGTTCAAGCCCTTCGTCTATGCGGCGGCGCTGGATTCGGGTTTCACCCCGGCGACGATCGTGATCGACGCGCCGGTGGAGGTGGAGACGGCGGAGGGCATCTGGCGGCCCAAGAACGCCTCGGACAAGTACTACGGGCCGACGCCGCTGCGCACCGGGATCGAACAGTCGCGCAACCTGATGACGATCCGGATCGCGCAGGAGATCGGGATGCGGACGGTCGCGGCCTATGCCGAGGATTTCGGCGTCTACGAACCGATGCAGCCGTTTCTCGCGAACGCGCTCGGTGCGCAGGAGACGACGCTTTACAAGATGGTGGCGGCCTACGCGATGTTCGCCAATGGCGGCGAACGCGTGGAACCCACGCTGGTCGACCGGGTCCAGGATCGCTGGGGAAATACCGTCTACCGGCACGATCAGCGCCGCTGCGTGGATTGCGAACTCGCCAGCCTCTCGCCGGGCCGGTTGCCGGCGATCGTGGCCGACCGCGAGCGGGTGATGGACCCGATCACCGCCTACCAGCTGACCTCGATGATGCAGGGCGTGATGACCCGCGGCACCGGCGCGGGCATCCGGGTGCCTGTGCCGGTGGCCGGCAAGACCGGCACGACGAACGACAGCAAGGATGTCTGGTTCGTCGGCTATTCCTCGAACATCGTCGCCGGCTGCTACATCGGCTACGATCAGCCGCGCAGCCTTGGGTCCGGCGTCTACGGCGGCAATACCTGCGGCCCGGTGTTCCAGACCTTCATGACCGAGGCCGCGAAGAAATTCGGCGGCGGCGAGTTCCGGGTGCCGCCGGGCGGCCGGTTCATCAAGATCGACCGGTTCACCGGCGAACGTCTGCCCGACGATCTGAGCGGCGATTTCGTCGTGGCCGAGTATTTCCGCGAGGGTCAGGATCCGGGCTATGGCTTCGGCGCTTTCGTGGATGGCGGTTTCGCGATGTCGCAGAACCTGCCGCTGTTCGACTACGGCGAAAGCGACTATGGCGAGGTGCAGTCGATCATCACCTCGACCGGCGAGCAGCGGGTGATCCCGCGCAAGGCGGATTTCGGCACGCTCAGTTCCGGCGGGCTTTACTGACCCCGCGATCCGCTTGCCCGGCCCCGGCCGACCGGCTATGACCGCCCCTCGAGAAGACCAGCAGGATATCCGTTCATGCGAGCAGAGGCGCAAAGCACCGTCGAGGCGATCCGCAAGTCGCTGGACCTTCTGGGCCAGCGCATGGGGCTGGAGACCGCTCCGCACCGGCTGGAAGAGATGAACGCGATGATCGAGGACGGCGACCTGTGGTCGGACCCGGCCCGCGCGCAGAAACTGATGCGCGACCGGCAGATGCTGGTCGACAAGATCGAGACCTACCGCAAGATCGACAAGGATCTGCGCGACGGTGTCGAGCTGATCGAACTGGGCGAGATGGAAGGCGACGACGAGATCGTGGCCGAGGCCGAGGCGGGGCTGAAGACGCTGAAGGATTTCGCCGCCGGCAAGGAACTCGAGGCGCTGCTGAACGGCGAGGCCGACGGCAACGACACCTTCCTCGAGATCAACGCCGGTGCCGGCGGGACGGAGGCCTGCGACTGGGCGCAGATGCTGCAGCGCATGTATGTCCGCTGGGCCGAACAGCATGGCTACGACGTGGAGTTGCAGTCGGAGGAAGCGGGCGCCGAGGCCGGCATCAAGTCGGTCGCCTACAAGATTTCCGGGCCGAACGCCTATGGCTGGCTGAAATCGGAATCGGGCGTGCACCGCCTGGTGCGGATCTCGCCCTTCGGCAAGGGCACGCGAGAAACCTCGTTCGCCTCGGTCTGGGTCTACCCGGTGGTGGATGACAACATCGAGATCAACGTGCCCGACAACGAGATCCGGATCGACACTTACCGGTCTTCCGGCGCGGGCGGCCAGCACGTCAACACGACCGACTCGGCGGTGCGGATCACCCACCTGCCCACCGGCATCGTCGTCACCTCGTCGATGAAGTCGCAGCATCAGAACCGCGAAACCGCGATGAATGCGCTCAAGGCGCGGCTTTACCAGCTGGAGCTGGATCGCCGGAACGCCGAGATCAACGCGCAGCACGAGGCCAAGGGCTCGGCCGGCTGGGGCAACCAGATCCGGTCCTACGTGTTGCAGCCCTACCAGATGGTCAAGGATCTGCGCACCGGTCACGAAACCTCGGACACCCAGGGCGTGCTTGACGGCGATCTGGATGCCTTCATGGCCGCGACGCTGGCGATGAACGTGGCCGGCAAGAGCCGGGCCGACGCCACGGCCGAGGACTGAGGCAAGCCCATTGCCGTGACGCGCCGATCCTCCTAGCCTTTCGGGGCGCGCGAAAGGTTTGGGAGGACCTTCATGCAAGAGATCGACACGGGACCATCGGTCCTGCCCGATATCCGTTCCGTCACCACCGCAGACATTCCCGAGGTTCTGCGCCTCGGGCTGCGGGATTTCCTGCGCGCGCCGATCTTCGGCCTGTTCTTCTCCGCCTTCTACGTCGCCGGCGGCCTGGTGATCTTCCAGGTCTACGCGGCGGCCGGGGAGGAGTGGTGGATGGTGCCCTTCTTCGTCGGTTTCCCGATCCTCGGGCCGTTCGTCGCGGTCGGGCTGTACGAGGTCAGCCGCCGGATCGAGGCGGGCGAGAAACTGGCCTGGGGCGCGATCCTGGGCGTGGTCTTCGCGCAGCGCCAGCGCCAGATCCCGTCGATCGCGGCGGTGATCGTGCTGATCTTCATGTTCTGGCTGTTCGTGGCGCATGCGCTGTTCGCGCTGTTCCTGGGCCTCCAGGCGGCGGCGCAGCTGGGCACCTCGCCGATGGTGCTGTTCCAGGGCAACGGGCCGCTGATGCTGCTGATCGGCACCGCGATCGGCGCCGGTTTCGCCGGGGTGCTGTTCGCCACCACGGTAACGGGCTTGCCGCTGCTCTTGGAATACGAGGTCGATTTCGTCACCGCGATGATCACCTCGGTGCAAAGCGTGCTCGCAAATCTCGTGCCGATGGCGCTGTGGGGGATCACCATCGCGGCGCTGGTGTTCGTGGGCATGGCGCCGCTGTTTCTGGGGCTGTTCGTGGTGCTGCCGGTGCTGGGCCACGCGACGTGGCACATGTATCGCAGGCTGATGCCGCCGGCGGGACGTGTCGGGGCGATGGCCTGACGCGGCCGCCCTGATACGCAAGACGCCGCGCGTGATGCGCGGCGTCGCCGTCGTGAACCGGGTTGTGTCAGGTCAGCCCTTGTCGGCCGTGTCCTCGACCGGGGCCGCCGGGGCGGCGCTGGCGGCCGGCGCCGGCGCCGCGGACCGGGCGGCACCCGCGGACTGGCCCAGCGGATCGTCCTGGCGCTGCACCGAACCTTCGAAATGCGCGCCGCTCTCGATCGCGATCGTCTTGTGGATGATGTCGCCCTCGACCCGCGCGGTCGAGGTCAGCCGCACCTTGAGCCCGCGCACGCGGCCCACCACGCGGCCATTGACCACGATGTCGTCGGCGACGATCTCGCCCCGGATCGTCGCGCCTTCGCCGACGGTCAGCAGATGGGCGCGAATGTCGCCCTCGATCGTGCCCTCGACCTGGATATCGCCGGTCGTCTTGAGATTGCCGATCACCGTGAGATCGGACGACAGGACCGAGGCCGGCGGCTTTGCCTTGCTCGTCGTCGGGGCATACCCGCCCGTATCGCCGAGTTTCGGGGCCGGGGTGCTGGCCGGCTTCGCCGGTTCGTCACCGGCCTGCTTCGGGCCGGGCTCGTTGATCCTGCTCTTAGAAAACATTCCTCGCCGCCTTGATGTACGTCATGGGGTTGACCGCCTTGCCGCCGACCCGCACTTCGTAGTGCAGATGGGTGCCGGTCGAGCGGCCGGAATTCCCCATATCACCAATCCGGTCCCCGCGCGATACCCTATCCCCGACCTTGACGCGAATTTGCGCGAGATGGCCGAAGCGGGTTTCGTAGCCGAATTCGTGGCGGATCTTGACCAGCCGGCCGTAACCCGATTCCCAGCCCGCATGGGTGACGACGCCATCGGCCGTGGCATAGACCGGCGAGCCGTAGGCCCCGGCCAGGTCGATCCCCGCATGAAGCCGCCCCCAGCGCGTGCCGAAGCCCGAGGTGAAGCGATACGAGGTCTTGAGCGGCAGCGCGAAGGGCGTCTTGTCGACCGCCATGCGATACATGTTCAACCGGTCGAAGCCGTCGAGGATAAGCGCGGCGCGGCGCGCCTCGGGGCCCAGGACCTCGGCGCCCTTGGTCGACAGGCCGAGCGGGGTGAGCGGCCCGCCGACGCCGGAATAGTTGCTGCGGATCTGATCGAGAATCCGGTCGGGATCGAGCCCGGCGGCGGTGAACATCTTGTCGAGCGGTTCCATCGACACGGTGACCGCATCCTCGAGCTGATCGAACAGGCGGTTCGTCGCCTCCTGCTTCAGCCGCACGTCATGCGCGATACGCTCCGATTCCTCCTGCGCGGCGCGGGCCGAGGCGGCCAGTTCGTCGCGTTCCTCGGCGACCCGGCCCAGCGCGTCGGCGAGGAAATCGAGCGTGGCGACCACCTCTTCGCTGTCCGGGCCGGTGGCGGCGGGCTGGTCGCCGTTCAGCGTGGCGACCAGGCGCTCGGCCTCGCCGCGCGCGGCATCGCGTTCGTTCAGGGTGCGGCGCAACGTGGCCTGGATCACGCCGATACCCTTTTCCAGTTCCCGGCGCCGCTCTTCCGAGGCCAGAAGCTCGGACTGCATGGCGGAGATCTGGTTCAGCGCGGCGGCGAAACGCTCCTGCGCGGCCAGCGCCTCGGACGCCCGGTCGTCGCGCTCGCGCGCCAGCTGGTCCAGCCGCGCCTCGTAGACGACCCGGTCGCGCAGCGCCTGGTCGCGGCTGGAATCCGAGCCGATGGCATCCATGATCAGGATCGCGGTGGCGACGATCGTCCAGCCCAGCACCAGGGCGCTGGCACCCGCCACCGCGGCAAGCGTCGCCGAGGGGATCCTGAGAAAACGCGTTCCGGTATCGGAGCGCAGGAAGAGGCGTTGTTCTGGAAACCGCCGTGCCACGGCGACGTGAAGCCGGTGCAAGATCCGTTCTGTCGGGCGCACGTGTTCTGTCTCTCCATCCCCAAGGGCGGTGCCGGCGCGGCTTCTGTCGAACCGCGTTGGCCGGCTGGTCTCCGTTAACAAATAGAAAAGCCTGGCTGCAACGCGTATGCGCCGGCGCGCGGAGCCACGCCCGCGCAATGGCCGTTTTCGGCAGGATTCCGCCGATCAGCCGCCCGCGGGGCCGGTCCGCCCGACGGGTGTCTCGTCGGCCAGCGGCCAGTAGAAATCAGGTGGCAGGCCGGCCTCGGCGCGCTTTTCCTCGTTGAAGGGCGGTTTCAGCGCGCCGTGGAAATAGTGCCGCACGAGCGCGTGGAAGACCTCCTTGGGGTCGCGATTCTCGCGGCCGCACAGGAAATGGAACCATTTCGAGCCGTAGGCGACATGGCCGACTTCCTCGCCGTAGATCACCTCCAGCGCCGCAACCGCGTCGGTATCGCCGGCCTTGCGAAAGATCTCGATCATGCCGGGCGTGACGTCGAGCCCGCGCGCCTCCAGCACCATCGGCACCACGGCGAGGCGGCCCATCAGATCGTCCTTCGTGTCCTCGGCGGCGCGCCACATGCCGGCATGCGCGGGCAGGGCGCCGTAGTGGCTGCCCAGCCGTTCGAGACAGTCGCAGACAAGGTTGAAATGCTTCGATTCCTCATCCGCGGCCTTCACCCAGTCGTCGTGGAAGCCGATCGGCATCGGGACATCGCCGAAGCGTGCGACGATGTCCCAGTGCAGGTCCACGGCGTTCAGCTCGATATGCGCCACGGCATGCAGAAGCGCGATCCGGCCCGCCGGCGTGCCGGGCCGGCGGCGCGGCACGTCCTTCGGTGCCAGAAGCTCGGGCCGGACGGGGCGGGCCGGCCGGTCGGGCGGGCTGGCGGTTCCGACCGGGATCGGCGTGCCCGCCGCGCGCGCCGCGAACCACGCCGCGGCGTGGCGGCGCGACAGCGCGGTCTTTTCGCGGCCGTCGGCGGTGTTCAGCACCTCCGCCGCCATCTCGGCCAGGCAGGTGGTCATCCGGCGCGCACCGCGTCGAGCACGTCCTCGGCATGGCCCTTGACCTTCACCTTGGGCCAGATCCGCCGCACGATGCCGTCGCCGCCGATCAGCACGGTTGTGCGTTCGATCCCCATGTAGGTCTTGCCGTACATGCTCTTTTCCACCCAGGTGCCGTAGCGTTCGCAGGTATCTCCGTCCTCGTCGGAGGCGAGGATCACGCCAAGACCGTGCTTCTTGCAGAACTTGTCGTGCTTGGCGACGCTGTCCTTCGAAATGCCGACGACGACGGCGCCGGCGGCCTCGAAATCGGCCTTCAACCGGGTGAAATCGAGCGCCTCGGTGGTGCAGCCCGGGGTGTCGTCCTTGGGATAGAAATACAGCACCACGGTCTTCGGCAGAAGCTCGGTCAGGGCGACGGTGCCGCCGCCGTCGCGGGGCAGGGTGAAATCGGGGGCGGTCTGGCCTTCGGCGATCATGGGTGCGCGATCCTTTGCTGTGGGCTTGCGTTTCGTGTTTTAATCCTCCCAAGGCAAAGATAAAGGGACCGACCGCGCCGAACCGGGCGCGGGCGGCGGGCAGGCGGATGACAACGACACCGGCGACGGCGGGGCGGCTGGGCCGCCTTCTGCGGCGAGGCATCGCCGTGGTCGTCCTTGTCGTCGCGCTTCTCATCCTCGCCGCTGTGCTTC
Source organism: Paracoccaceae bacterium (assembly GCA_024742695.1). Classification (GTDB taxonomy): domain Bacteria; phylum Pseudomonadota; class Alphaproteobacteria; order Rhodobacterales; family Rhodobacteraceae; genus JANSXY01. Next base: position 17,580 of record JANSXY010000015.1, read on the forward strand.
TGGCCGGGCGTCCGCTGCCGGCGCCCGCGGGGCTGGTGGACCGGATCGAGGCGCGCGCCAACGCGGCGATCGGCGGCCAGGTGCGGGTGACGATCGACGGGGTGAGCCTGCAGGTCGGCACGGACCTGGTGCCGAGGGTGGTGCTCACCGGCGTCGGCATCGACACCGCCGAGGGCGAGCGGCTGTTGCGGCTGCCGCGGCTGCGGCTGGCGCTGCATTCCGACGCGCTGCTTGCCGGCCGGCTGGAACCCCGGCGGGTCGTTCTGGAACAGGGGGCGGTCAGCCTTGCCCGCGCCGAGGACGGCAGTTTCGGGTTGCGGATCGGCGGCGAGACGGCCTTTGCCGCTGGCACGCCCGCCGAGGTCATCGATGCCATAGACCGCGCGTTCAGCGGCCCGGTTCTGGGCCGGATCGAACGGCTGGAGGCCACCGACCTGCGGCTCACGCTCACCGATGCGCGCCGCCCCGGCGCCGGGATCGCGGGCACCGGCCGGATCGTGATGGCCCAGGATGCGGCGACCCTGACACTGGGGCTTGCGATGCAGCTGGCGGGGGCCGAGCTGGGCGCGGCGACGACCGAACTGACGTTTTCCAGCCGCAAGGGCAGTTCGGCGGCGGCCTTCGGGGCCACGGTGCGGAACCTGACGGCCGGGGAACTGGCGGTACAGGTGCCGGCACTGGCCTGGCTGGCGGCGCTTGACGCGCCGATCTCGGGGTCGTTCCGGTCCAGTATCGCCGAGGACGGCTCGCTTGGCGTTCTGGGCGGCACGCTGGAGATCGGCCGCGGCGCACTGCGCCCGACCGAGGCGGTCGCGCCGGTGCGGTTCGACGCGGCCAGGATGGCGTTTCGCTACGATCCGACCGCCGGGCGGATGACCTTCGACGAGATCGCCTTCGACAGCCGGGCGCTTCGGCTGGCCGCGCGGTCCAAGGTGTTCATCGAGACCGGGCCGGGCGGGCTGCCCACCGCCTTCGTCGGACAGATGCAGATCGACGAGCTGGAAACCGACCCCGAGGGCGTGTTCGCCGATCCGGTCGCGTTCTCGGGCGGCGCGGTGGACCTCAAGCTGTCGCTCGATCCCTTTGCCGTGCGGATCGGGCAGGCGGTGTTGCTGGACGGCGCGCGGCGGATCGCGGCGACCGGCCGCGCCTCGGCCGAGGCCGAGGGCTGGGCGCTGGCCCTGGACATCGACGTGCCGCGGATCGGCGCGGACCGGCTGATCCAGCTGTGGCCGGTGGCGCTGGTGCCGAAGACCCGCGCCTGGCTCGACGAGAACGTGACCACGGGCGAGTTGCTCGATCTCAAGGCGGCGCTCAGGATCGGGCCGGGCGAGGATCCGCGCCTGGCGCTTGGCTACGAGTTCGAGGGTGCGAATGTCCGCGTGGTGCGCACCCTGCCACCGGTGGAAGAGGCCTCGGGCTATGCCACGATCGATGGCCAGGTCTACACGCTGGTGCTGGAACGCGGCCACACCGTCACCTCGCGCGGCGGCCGCGTCACGCTTGACGGCTCGGTGCTCAAGGTGCCCGACATCAGCCGAAAGCCCGCCATCGGCGAGGTCACGCTGTCGACCGACAGCACCATCCCGGATGCGCTGGCGCTGCTGGATGAGCCGCCGTTCCGGTTCCTGCAGAAGGCCGGGCTGCCGGTCGACCTGGCCGAGGGCCGGGCGATGGCCGAGGCGAGGATCACCCTGCCGCTGATCGACAAGGTGCCCGAGGACGAGATCGGATACGCGGTGCGGGCGGACCTTCTCGGCCTGCGCTCGGAAGTCCTGGTGCCGGGGCACGTGCTGCTGGCCGATCGGCTGGTCGCCAGCGCCACGCCGGACGGCGGGCTGGCGATTTCCGGGCCGGGCACGCTGTCGGGCGTGGGGTTCGAGGCGCGCTGGCACCAGCCCTTCGGCCCGGACAGGCCCGGTTCCGTTCTGGAGGGCGCCGTCGACCTGTCGCCCGATTTCGTGCGCGCCTTCCGGCTGGGGCTGCCCGAGAGCGCGGTGACGGGGCGGGGGCGCGGCGACATCCGGATCGATCTGCCGCGCGGCGCGCCGCCGCGCCTGCGGCTGACCTCCGATCTGAACCGGATCACGCTGTCGCTGCCCGAGATCGGCTGGTCCAAGCCCGCGGCGACGCAGGGGCGGCTGCTGATCGAGGGAGAGCTTGGCGCGCCGGCGCGGCTCGACCGCATCGAGATCGAGGCGCCGGGGCTGGCGGCGGCGGGCAGCCTGCGGCTGAAGGACGACGGCACGCTCGATCGGCTGGCCTTCGACAGCGTCGACCTGGGCTGGTTCACCGGCCGCGCGGCGCTGATCGGGCAGGACGGCGCGGCGCCGCGCTGGGAGATCGGCGGAGGACGCGCCGACCTGCGCCGCCTGCCCAGTGTCGGCGGCGGCGGGGGCGCGGGGCGCAGCGTGCCGGTGATCGATGTGCGCCTGGACCGGCTGCGGCTGGGCGAGACGCTGGCGCTCACTGGGTTTCGCGGCCGGTTCGGCGGCGCGGCGGCTTTTACCGGGCAGTTCGCCGGGGCGATCAACGGCGCCGAGGAAATCCAGGGCAGCCTCGGTCCGGGGCCGAACGGGCGGAACGCCTATGCGATCCGCGCCGATGACGCCGGGGCGGTGTTCCGCGCCGCCGGCATCTTCTCGCGCGGCTACGGCGGCACGCTTGACCTTCGGATCGTCGAGGAGGAGGGCCCGGGCCGCTATTCCGGCCGGGTGCGGGCCGGGGGCATGCGCGTGCGCGATGCACCGATCCTTGCGGAACTGCTGGGCCTGATCAGCGTCGTGGGGCTGCTGGAGCAACTGGGCGGCGAGGGCATCCTGTTCCAGGAGGTCGACGGACGGTTCGAGATCCGGCCCGACAGGGTGATCCTGCGCGATGGCCGCGCCGTGGGCGCCTCGATGGGTGTCAGCATCCAGGGCGCCTACGACCGGGAGGCGGAGCTTCTGGACATGGAAGGCGTGGTCTCTCCGGTCTATTTCGTCAATGCGCTGGGGCAGGTGGTGTCGCGCCCCGGCGAGGGGCTTTTCGGCTTCACCTACCGGCTGACCGGCCCGGCCGATTCGCCCAGGCTGGCGGTCAACCCGCTGTCGATCCTGACGCCGGGGCCGTTTCGGGAAATCTTTCGCGGCAGCGCCGCGCGCGAGGCAGAATGAAACTGGACGATTTCGACTACGACCTGCCCGAGAACCTGATCGCGACGCGGCCGGTGAAACCGCGCAGCGCCGCGCGGCTTTTGCTGGCCGAGGGCAACGGGATCGAGGATCGGCACGTGCGCGACCTCGTCGACATCCTGCGGCCGGGCGACCGGCTGATCCTGAACAACACGCGCGTGATCCCGGCGCGGCTCAACGGCACGCGGACCCGCGCCACCGGGCAGGGCGCTGCGGTGGCGCGGATCGAGGTGACGCTGCTGGAGCCGCAGGCCGATGGAACATGGTCGGCGCTGGTCAAGCCGCTGCGCAAGCTCAAACCCGGCGAGACGATCGTGTTCTCGCCGGCGCTGTCGGCCGAGGTCGCGGCAATCGGGGCGGGGCAGGCGCGGCTGGCGTTCAACCTCGCGGGCGAGGATTTCGACGCCGCGCTGGCCGAGGCCGGTGCGATGCCTCTGCCGCCCTACATCGCGGCGCTGCGGGCGCCCGACGCGGCCGACAACGAGGATTACCAGCCGGTTTTCGCACAGAAATCCGGCGCGGTTGCCGCCCCCACCGCATCGCTGCATTTCGACGAACCTCTACTGGCGGCGCTGGCAGGCCGCGGCGTGGGGATGACCGAGGTCACGCTGCACGTGGGCGCGGGCACCTTCCTGCCCGTCAAGGTCGACGACGTGACGCAGCATCGGATGCATGCCGAATGGGGCGAGGTGACGGCCGGGGCGGCGGCCGAGATCAACGCCACCCGCGCCGCCGGCGGGCGGATCATCGCGGTCGGCACCACCGCGCTCAGGCTGGTGGAAAGCGCCGCCGATACGGCGGGCCGGGTGCATCCGTTCCGCGGCACGACCGACATCTTCATCTATCCCGGCTACCGGTTCCGGGCGATCGACGGGCTGATGACCAATTTCCACCTGCCGAAATCCACCCTGATGATGCTGGTCTCGGCACTGATGGGGATCGAGCGGATCCGCGCGATCTATGCCCATGCCGTCGCCGCGCGGTACCGGTTCTTTTCCTATGGCGACGCGTCGCTGCTGATTCCCGAAGGACGCTCGTAGCGCCCATATTGTCGCGCATCGTCGCGCGGGCGCCATGCTGCGGCTGCAAACTGGCCGGACCCATTCGGAGACATGTCGATGCTGATCGTCCTGCGTACATCCTGGCCGCTGCTTCTGGGAATGATGCTCCTGATGGTCGGAAACGGCATGCAGGGCACGCTGCTGGGCATCCGTGGCGGGCTGGAGGGGTTCAGCGCCGCGCAGATGTCGGTCGTCACCTCGGCCTATTTCCTCGGCTTCCTGTTCGGCAGCCGGCTGACGCCGGGACTGATCCGGTCGGTGGGGCATGTCCGGGTCTTCGCCGCGCTCGGCTCGCTGATCTCGGCGGTGCTGATCCTTTACGCCGCCGCGCCCGACTGGCTGGTCTGGACGGCGATGCGGGTGTTCATGGGCTTCGCCTTCGCCGGGGTCTACATCACCGCCGAAAGCTGGCTGAACGACGCGTCCAGCAACGAAACGCGCGGCCAGGCGCTGTCGCTTTACATGATCACGCAGATGATCGGGATCGTGACCGCGCAGGGGATGATGAACCTTGGCGATCCGTCCGGCTTCATCCTGTTCGTCATTCCCTCGGTGCTGGTGTCGCTGTCGTTCACGCCGATCCTGCTGACGGCGGGGCAGGCGCCCGCCTTCGAACTGACCAAGCCGTTGAGCTTCATCGATCTTTACCGCGCCTCGCCGCTGGGGATCATCGGGATGTTCCTGCTGGGCGGCGTGTTCTCTGCCCAGTTCGGGATGGCCGCGGTCTGGGGCAGCGAGGCGGGCCTTTCGGTGCGCGACATCTCGATCTTCATCGCCGCGATCTACGTGGGCGGCATGGTGCTGCAATACCCGATCGGCTGGGTTTCCGACCGGATGGATCGCCGCCAGCTGATCCTTGCCCTGGCGGTGGCCGGGGCGCTGACGATGGTGCTGCCGGTCGTGGCCGATCCGGGGTTCGCGCTGCTGGTGGCGGTGGGCTTCGCGCTCGGCGGCGTCACCAATCCGCTGTATTCGCTGATTCTGGCCTATGTGAACGACTATCTCGACCCCTCCGACATGCCGGCGGCCTCGGCCGGCCTGGTGTTCATCAACGGGCTCGGGGCGATCGGCGGGCCGCTGATCACCGGCTGGATGATGGGGCAGATCGGGCCGGCGGGTTTCTTCCTGTTCATCGGGGTGCTCTATGTGGTGCTGGCGATCTACGCGGGCTGGCGGATGACACAGCGCGCGGCGCCCAGCCCCGACGAGACAAGCGGCTACGCGATGGTCATGCCCTCGGCTTCGGTCGTGGCGGTCGAGGCGGTGATCGAGGCCACCCACGAGGAAACCGAGGATGAGCCCGCGCTGGGCTGGGGCGACCGCGACGCGGTCGATCCCGAAAGTGACGCGGCCGCGGATCGGGAACGAAACCCCTAGCCAGCGGCGGCCCGACCTGCGAGCCTGCGCGAGACGGGATCACAGCGGAGGCGCGCGATGACGGTCACGCCGGCGATGGTGGTGGAATACTGGCTGGGCCTTGGCCCGGCGGCCTGGTACGCGGTGAACCCCGAGGTCGATGCGGAAATCGCCGCGCGGTTCGGTCCCGCCTGGGAGGCGGCGGCGGCCGGCGGGTTGGACGGGTGGCGTGCCGATGCGCCCGGCACGCTGGGCTACCTGATCCTGACCGACCAGTTCCCCCGCAACATGTTTCGCGGCGAGGCCCGGGCCTTCGCCACCGATGCGCGGGCGCTGGCCGCGGCCGATGCGGCGGTGACCGCGGAACTGGATCGTGACATCCCCGAGCCGGAGCGGCAGTTCTTCTACCTGCCCTTCATGCATGCCGAGGATCTGGCGGCGCAGGATCGTGGCGTCGCGCTGATCGCCGAACGGATGCCGCAGGGCGGCGCGTCCAACCTTCTGCATGCCCGCGCGCATCGCGAGGTGATCCGCCGCTTCGGCCGGTTTCCCTACCGCAACGCGGCGCTGGGGCGCGACAGCACGGCGGCGGAGCAGGCGTTCATGGCGGAAGGCGGCTATGGCGCGGTGCTGCGCGAACTGGGCGGCGAGGGCGGCGCGGCGGCGCCATGAGCCCGGCGCAGGGCGCCACGGCGCCACCCGCATTGCCGTTGTGCGGAAAATAGTTTAATGGCAAACCATCTTGCGGCAGAGGAGGGCGCGATGGCGGGCAAGGCCTTTGACATGATCGTGGTGGGCGCCGGTCCGGGCGGCTACGTGGCCGCGATCCGCGGCGCGCAGCTGGGGCTCAACGTCGCCGTGGTGGAGCGCGAGCACCTCGGCGGCATCTGCCTGAACTGGGGCTGCATCCCGACCAAGGCAATGCTGCGGTCGGCCGAGGTCTTTCACCTGATGCACCGGGCGAAGGAATTCGGGCTGAAGGCCGAGGGGCTGGGCTACGATCTCGACGCGGTGGTGCAGCGCTCGCGCGGGGTCGCCAAGCAACTGACCGGCGGCGTCGGGCACCTTCTGAAGAAGAACAAGGTGACGGTGGTGATGGGCGCGGCCACGCTGACCGCCCCCGGCAAGGTCGCCGTGAAGACCGACACCGGAAGCCAGGAACTGACCGCGCCGGCCATCGTGCTGGCGACCGGCGCGCGGGCGCGCGAACTGCCGGGGCTGGAGGCCGATGGCAAGCGGGTCTGGACCTATCGCCACGCGCTGGTGCCCGGTCACATGCCCAAGGAGCTTCTGGTCATCGGTTCGGGCGCGATCGGGATCGAATTCGCCAGCTTCTACAATACGCTCGGCGCCAAGACGACGGTGGTCGAGGTGATGGACCGGATCCTGCCGGTCGAGGATGCCGAGATCGCCGCCTTCGCGAAGAAGCAGTTCGTCAAGCAGGGCATGACGATCCTCGAAAAGGCGACGGTGAAGAAGCTCGACCGCGCCGCCGACAGCGTGACCGCGCATATCGAACAGGGCGGCAAGACCGAGGCGCGGACCTTCGACACGGTGATCTCCGCCGTCGGGATCGTCGGCAATGTCGAGGGGCTGGGGCTTGAGGCGCTTGGCGTCACCGTGGACCGCAGCCATGTCGTCACCGACGAATATTGCCGCACCGGCGTCAAGGGGCTCTATGCGATCGGCGATATCGCCGGGGCGCCCTGGCTGGCGCACAAGGCCAGCCACGAGGGCGTTATGGTCGCCGAACTGATCGCCGGCGGCCATCCGCACCCGATCAAGCCGAATTCCATCGCCGGCTGCACCTACTGCCATCCGCAGGTCGCCAGCGTCGGGCTGACCGAGGCGAAGGCCAAGGACGCCGGCCACGACGTCAAGGTCGGCCGGTTCCCGTTCATCGGCAACGGCAAGGCCATCGCGCTGGGCGAATCCGAGGGGATGATCAAGACCGTCTTCGACGCGAAGACCGGCGAGCTTCTGGGCGCGCACATGGTCGGCGCCGAGGTGACGGAACTGATCCAGGGCTATGTCATCGGCCGCACGCTGGAGACGACCGAGGCGGAGCTGATGGAGACGGTGTTCCCGCATCCGACGCTGAGCGAGATGATGCACGAGGCGGTGCTGGACGCCTACGGCCGGGCCTTGCATTTCTGATGCCGCCCGGCCCCGGCCCGGTGCGCGCGGCGGCGATCGTCGCCGCGATCTGGGTCGCGGGGCTCGGCGCGGCGGCGCAGTTCGGCAAGGCCAGCGTTCTCTTCGACGATTTCGAGGCGCGCTACGGTGCCGTGGCCGGGCCCGCCGGCGTCGGGCTGATCGTGTCGGTCGTGGGGCTCGTCGGCCTCGTCTTCGGCACAACCGCGGGCATCGCCGTCAGCCGCGCCGGGCTGTCGCGGGTGCTGATCTGCGCGTTGTGGCTCGCGGCGCTGGTGTCGGTGGTGCAGGTCACGCTGCCGGCCTATCCGTGGATGATCGCGCTGCGGATCGCCGAAGGGGTGAGCCATCTGGCCATCGTCGTGGCCGGGCCGACGCTGATCGCGGCGGTCACGCCAGCGGCGCGGCTGGGCGCGGCGATGACCCTGTGGTCCAGCTTCTTCGGCGTGTCCTATGCCGGGCTCGCCCTTGTCGCCCCGCCGGTCATTGCGGCCTACGGGGCGGAGGGGCTGTTCCTGGGCCATGCCGCCTGGTTCGCGGTCTGCGCGCTGGCGCTCGGCCCGCTTCTGCGCGGGGTCGCGCCGCCCGCGGCCCCGGTGACGGGGCGGGACGGGTTGTGGCGGCGCCACCTGGCGATCTATCGCTCGCCCCGGATCGCGGCGCCGGCGCTGGGCTTCGTGTTCTACACGCTGCTCTACGTCGCGCTGCTGACGCTGTTGCCGCCGCTTCTGCCCGCCGCGGCGGGCCGGACGGCGGCGGTGGCGATGCCCGCGGTCTCGATCCTGGTTTCGCTGACGCTGGGCGTCTGGCTGCTGGGCCGGATCGGACCGGTGCGGCTGGTGCAATGGGGCTTCGCGCTGGCGATCCTCGCCGCGCCGCCGCTGGCGCTGGCGACAAGCCTGCCGGGCGCGGCGCTGGCCGCGGCGCTCGTGGTCTCCGCCGCGCTCGGGCTGGTGCAGGGCGCCTCTTTCGCGGCGATCCCGGCGCTCAATCCCGATCCGGCCGACCGGGCGCTCGCGGCCGGCGCGGTGGCGCAGCTGGGCAACGTCGGCACCACGCTGGGCACCCCGGTCCTGGCGGCGCTGATCGCGGGGACGGGGCCGGTGGCGACGGTGCTGTTCACCGTGCCGCTGTGTGCCGCGGGAATCGCGATGCATGGCTGGCAGGCCCGCCGCCGCGCGCGGGCAGGCTGATCCGATTTTGGTCCGGAAATATCCCGGGGGTGCGGGGGCAGCGCCCCCGCCGCGCCGGTCACCGCTGCACGCGCCCGCCGCCGGCATGCCAGTCGTGCAGGCCGCCGAGGTTGTAGACCTCGCCATAGCCCATCTCGACCAGCATCCGCCCGGCCATCTGGCTGCGCGCGCCAGAGGCGCAATAGAGCGCGATGGGGCGATCCGGGGCGAGTTCGGCCAGGCGCTCCGGGCTGGCGGGGTCGCATTTCATCCGCAACGCCATCAGCGGCACGTGCAGCGCGCCCTCGGCGCGCCCCGTCGCAAGTTCGCTGGCGTCGCGCACGTCGATCACCGTGATCTCCTCGGACCGGGCGCGGCGCACGGCCTCGCCGGGGTCGATGCGCTGCACGCCGGCGGCGGCGGGGGAACGCAGGAAGGACAGCATGTGGCATTCTCCATCGCGGGAACCCGGTACAAGCCCGGTTTCGGAAACGGGCCGTCCCCCGGGACGCGGGGTATCGGCACTTGATATTCAGAATATCGAATGTGTTTCGGCGGTTTCAAGGGGCCGGAAAGATGTTCGTCGAATGTTCCGTTTTTCCGGTTGGAGACTCGGCGCGATTGGCCTATGTGTCTGCCGGTGGGTGAGGGTGGTCGGATGGCGGAACAGAAGTTCATCGAGATCCGCGGCGCGCGGGAACACAACCTGAAATCCGTCGATGCGGACATCCCGCGCGACCGGCTGGTGGTGATCACCGGCCTGTCGGGCTCGGGCAAGTCCAGCCTCGCCTTCGACACGATCTATGCCGAGGGCCAGCGCCGCTATGTCGAAAGCCTGTCGGCCTATGCCCGGCAGTTCCTCGACATGATGGGCAAGCCCGATGTCGATCACATCTCGGGGCTCTCGCCCGCGATCTCGATCGAACAGAAGACGACGTCGAAGAACCCGCGTTCCACCGTCGGTACGGTCACCGAGGTCTACGATTACCTGCGTCTGCTCTTCGCCCGTGTCGGTACGCCCTATTCCCCCGCCACCGGCCAGCCGATCGAGGCGATGCAGGTGCAGGACATGGTCGACCGGGTCATGGCGATGGAGGAGGGCAGCCGCGCCTACCTGCTGGCGCCGATCGTGCGCGACCGGAAGGGCGAGTATCGCAAGGAGTTCCTCGAACTCAGGAAGCAGGGCTTCCAGCGCGTCAAGGTCGACGGCGAGTTCCACGAGCTGGAGGAACCGCCCACTCTCGACAAGAAGTTCCGCCACGACATCGACGTGGTGGTGGACCGGATCGTGGTGCGCGAGGGGTTGGAGACGCGGCTGGCCGACAGTTTCCGCACCGCGCTCGACCTGGCCGACGGGATCGCGGTGATCGAGCTGGTGCAGGGCGAGGACCACGAGCGGATCGTGTTTTCCGAACGCTTCGCCTGCCCGGTCTCGGGCTTCACGATCCCCGAGATCGAGCCGCGGCTGTTTTCCTTCAATGCGCCCTACGGCGCCTGCCCGGACTGCGACGGGCTGGGGGTGGAGCTGTTCTTCGACGAGCGGCTGGTGGTGCCCGACACCACCATGACGCTGAAGGGCGGTGCGCTGGCGCCCTGGAACAAGGGCAAGAGCCCCTATTTCACCCAGACCATAGACGCGCTGGCGCGGCACTACGGTTTCGATGCGAAGAAGCCGTGGAAGGATCTGCCGGCCCATGTCCAGCAGCTGTTCCTGCACGGCTCAGGCGACGAGGAGATCGATTTCCGCTTCGACGAGGGCGGCCGCGTCTACCAGGTGCGGCGCAGCTTCGAGGGCGTGATCCCGAACATGGAGCGGCGTTACCGCGAGACCGACAGCGCCTGGATCCGCGAGGAATTCGAACGCTACCAGAACAACCGCCCCTGCGGCGCCTGCGGCGGCTACCGGCTGAAGCCCGAGGCGCTGGCGGTGAAGGTCGGCGGCCTGCACGTGGGCCAGGTCGTGCAGATGTCGATCCGCGAGGCGCTGGACTGGATCGAGGCGGTGCCGGGCCATCTGACCCGGCAGCGCAACGAGATCGCCCGCGCGATCCTCAAGGAAATCCGCGAACGGCTGGGGTTCCTCGTCAACGTCGGGCTGGATTACCTGACGCTGGCGCGGTCGGCCGGCACGCTGTCGGGCGGCGAAAGCCAGCGCATCCGTCTGGCCAGCCAGATCGGGTCGGGCCTGACCGGCGTGCTCTACGTGCTCGACGAGCCCTCGATCGGCCTGCACCAGCGCGACAACGACAGGCTGTTGGGCACGCTGAAGAACCTGCGCGACCAGGGCAACACGGTGCTGGTGGTCGAACATGACGAGGAGGCGATCCGCGAGGCCGATTACGTCTTCGACATGGGGCCGGGCGCCGGCGTGCATGGCGGCCGCGTCGTGGCCCGCGGCACCCCGGCCGAGATCGCCGCGGACCCGGCCAGCCTGACCGGGCAATACCTGTCCGGCGGGCGCGAGATCGCGGTGCCGAAACTGCGGCGCGCCGGCAGCGGTAAAAAGCTTACCGTCGTCGGCGCGACCGGCAACAACCTGCAAGACGTCACCGCCGAGTTCCCGCTGGGCAAGTTCGTCTGCGTCACCGGCGTGTCGGGGGGCGGCAAGTCGACCCTGACGATCGAGACGCTGTTCAAGACCGCCTCGATGCGCCTCAATGGCGCGCGCCAGACGCCCGCGCCCTGCGAGACGATCCGGGGGCTGGAGCATCTCGACAAGGTCATCGATATCGACCAGCGCCCGATCGGCCGCACGCCGCGGTCGAACCCGGCCACCTATACCGGCGCCTTCACCCCGATCCGCGACTGGTTCGCCGGCCTGCCGGAGGCGAAGGCGCGCGGCTACAAGCCGGGGCGGTTTTCCTTCAACGTCAAGGGCGGGCGCTGCGAGGCCTGCCAGGGCGACGGCGTCATCAAGATCGAGATGCACTTCCTGCCCGATGTCTATGTCACCTGCGAGACCTGCAAGGGCCACCGCTACAACCGCGAGACGCTGGAGATCCGGTTCAAGGGCAAGTCGATCGCCGATGTGCTCGACATGACGGTGGAGGACGCGCAGGAGTTCTTCAAGGCGGTGCCGGCGATCCGCGAGAAGATGGACGCGCTGATGCGGGTGGGGCTTGGCTATATCAAGGTCGGCCAGCAGGCCACGACGCTGTCGGGCGGCGAGGCGCAGCGCGTGAAGCTGTCGAAGGAACTGGCGCGTCGGTCGACGGGCCGCACGCTCTACATCCTCGACGAGCCGACGACCGGCCTGCATTTCGAGGATGTGCGCAAGCTGCTCGAGGTGCTGCACGAACTGGTGGAGCAGGGCAACACGGTGGTGGTGATCGAGCACAATCTCGACGTCATCAAGACCGCCGACCACATCATCGACATCGGCCCCGAGGGCGGCGACGGCGGCGGCCGGATCGTGGCCACCGGTACGCCGGAAGAGGTCGCGAAGGTCGAGGCGAGCCATACCGGCCGCTACCTTGGCCCGATGCTCAAGCCCCGGCGGGTGGCGGCGGAGTGAGGGTTGGCCCGGCGCCGATGCCGGGCCACGCGTCTCAGCCCTTCTTCATCGGGCAGGTGTTGAACCCGAGGATCGAGTAGAGCGGGCAGGTCGACATCAGCCCGGTCGCCAGCGGCACGATCCCGATCAGGTAGGCCCAGCGATAGGTCGCGTCGGCATTAAGGAAGAATCCCGCCACCAGCGCGAGGCCGACGACGATCCGAAGCACGCGGTCGATGCCGCCGACATTGGTCTTGAACATGGCTGTCTCCTGTCAGTCCGTCCGGCCCGATGCGGGCCGCTGGCGGCACGTTAACCGAATCGCGGCGCGGTTGTCGGTGACTTCGTCACGCAGCCCCGTCGCCGGTCGCCGCAAGGCGGGCCAGCGCGTCGGGGTCGCGCAGCGTGACGATGCCGCGTTCGGTCGCGACGAGGCCCTGGCGGGCGAAGGCGTCAAGCCGGCGCGAGACGACCTCGCGCGCCGATCCGATCGCGGTGGCGAGATCCTGGTGCGTGGCGCGCACCGTCGCCGCCTCGGCCCGGTCCAGAAGCGCCTGCGCCAGCCGCGCCTCGATCCGCTGGAAGGCGACGCGTTCGAGAAGGTGCATCATCGCCTGCATCCGTTCCGCGAAGGCCGAGAAGACGAAGCCGCGAAACGCCGCCGAGCCGTCCATCAGGTCGAGAAACGCCGCGCGCGGGATCAGCACCAGTTCGCAGTCGGAAACCGTCAGCGCCTCGCCGGTATAGGGCTCGCCGCCCAGCAGGCCCAGCGTGGTCTGCACGCAGGTGCCGCCCGGTTCGACGCCGTAAAGCAGGATGTCGCGACCGTTCGGGCCGATCAGGAACACCTCGATCCGGCCCGACAGGACCACGGCGAAACCGCGGGCGGCATCGCCGGGATGAAACAGCGCCGCACCTTTCGGCAGCGCCATCGGCTGCAATGCCTCAAGCCGGGCGCGGGCGGCGGAGTCCAGCGCCGCGAGGCCGGGGGCGCGATCGGTCCAGCCCGCCAAGCGCCCTCAGCCCCGGCGCCGGGTTTCGAAGCGCGGCAGCATGGCGGAGAAATCACGCCCCTTGCCGTCCTCGTCCTCGACGAAGCTGCGGTAGAGCTCGGTGGCGAGCTGGCCCATCGGCGTGTCGGCATCGGCGGAGTCCGCGGCCTGCTGGCTCAGCCGCAGATCCTTGAGCATCAGCTCGGCGGCGAAGCCGGGCTTGTAGCCGTTGTCGGCGGGCGAGGTCGGGCCGACGCCGGGCGCCGGGCAATAGGTCGTCATCGACCACGACTGCCCCGAGGAGGTGGAAACGACGTCGAACATCCGCGCGCGGTCCAGCCCCAGCTTGTCGGCCAGCGCGAAGGCCTCGCAGGTGGCGATCATCGTCACGCCGAGGATCATGTTGTTGCAGATCTTGGCCGACTGGCCGGCCCCCGCGCCACCGCAGTGCACGGCCTTCTGGCCCATGATGTCGAAGAGCGGCTTGACCGTGGCGAAGGCCGCGTCCGGCCCGCCGACCATGAAGGTCAGCGTACCGGCCGCCGCGCCGCCGACGCCGCCGGAGACCGGCGCATCGAGCGCCGCCTTGCCCGCCGCTTCGGCGATCTCCGCCACCGCGCGGGCGCTGTCGACATCGACGGTCGAACAGTCGCACAGCACCGCGCCCGGTTCCATCGCCGGGATCACCTCGGCCGCGACGGCGCGCAGGATCGCGCCGTTCGGCAGCATCGTGATGACCACATCCGCGCCGCTGGCCGCCGCGGCGGCGTCGGCCGCGGCCGTCACGCCCTCCGGCATCGGCGCCGCGGTGTCGAAACCGGTGACGGCGTGGCCGGCCTTGACGAGATTGAGCGCCATCGGCGCGCCCATGTTGCCCAGACCGATGAAGCCGATCTTCATGGCGTGTCCTCCTGCTGCCAGAGTTCTGCGTCGCCCAGCGGCGCCAGCATATGCGCGACCTCCGCCGCCGTCACGTCCCCCGGCGCGGCATGTCGCCAGCGCGGGGCGCGATCCTTGTCGATGATCTGCGCGCGCACCCCTTCGAGGAAATCGGCTTCGGGCAGCGCCCGGTGGGTGAACCGGTATTCCAGTGCCAAGGCCTCGCGGATGCCGGTGCCGCCCGCGCGCAGGTGGCGGATCATCTCCAGCGCGCAGGCCATCGACAGGGGGGAATTGCGGTTCACCGCCTTCAGCGCGCGGGCGGCGACATCGCCCGTGCTGGCGGTCAGCGCGGCATGGATCGCGGCCAGATCGGGGCCGGCGAACAACCGGTCGATCACCTCGGCCTCGGCCGCGAGCGGGCTTTCGGGCGCCGGGCGCGCAGCCTGCGCCACCACGCCCGCGTCCCCGGTCTCGACAAGCCGGGCCTTGAGCGCGGGCCAGTCGGCCTCGGGCAGGAAATGGTCGGCAAAGCCTGCGAAGATGGCATCCGCCGGTCCCATCCGCGCCGCCGTCAGCGCGAGGTATTCGCCGGCATGGCCCGGCGCGCGCGCCAGCATCAGCGAACCGCCGACATCGGGCACCAGGCCGATGCCGCATTCCGGCATCGCGACCTGGGTGCTTTCACCGACCACGCGGATGCCGGCGTTGCAGCCCACGCCGACGCCGCCGCCCATCACGAAGCCCTGCATCAGCGCGACGATGGGCTTGGGATAGCCGGCGATGGCCGCGTTCATCCGGTATTCGTCACGCCAGAACCGGCGCGGCCCGTCGTAATCGCCGGCGGTTCCGACGGCGTGCATGTAGGCGATGTCGCCACCGGCGCAGAAGGCGCGCTCGCCTTCGGCATCGATCACAAGCAGCGCCACGGCATCGTCGTCGCGCCAGGCCTGCAGCGCGGCGGCAATCGCCCGCGCCATGTCATGCGACAGCGCGTTCAGCGCCTGCGGGCGGGTGAAGGTGATCCGCCCCGTGCGGCCCTCGATCCGGCAGTGGATATCGGCCATCAGCCGCGCTCCGCCAGCACCGCGCGCGAGACGATCAGCCGCATGATCTCGTTCGTGCCCTCGAGGATCCGGTGCACCCGCAGGTCGCGCACGATCTTCTCGATCCCGTAGTCGGCAAGATAGCCGTAGCCGCCGTGCAGTTGCAGGCAGGCATCGGCGACCTCGTAGGCCTGGTCGGTGACGTACATCTTCGCCATCGCGCAGAATTTCGTCGCATCCGCCGCGCCGGTGTCGAGCTTCCAGGCCGCCTGCCGCAGGAAGGTGCGGGCCGATTGCAGCTTCACCTCGCACTCCGCGATCTTGAACTGCAGCGCCTGGAACTGGTCCAGCGTCTTGCCGAAGGCGCGGCGTTCGCCCATGTAGCCCAGCGTCGCGTCCAGCGCCGCCTGCGCGCCGCCCAGCGCCGAGGCGGCCACGTTCAGCCGGCCGCCGTCAAGCCCCGCCATCGCGTAGGAAAACCCCTTGCCCTCCTCGCCGACGAGGTTTTCCAGCGGCACCAGGCAGTCGTCGAACTGGACCTGCGCGGTGGGCTGCGACCGCCACCCCATCTTGTCCTCCAGCGCGCCGAACGAGAGGCCCGCGCTGCCGTCCTCGACGACGAGCGTGGAAATGCCCTTCGGCCCATCCTCTCCGGTACGGCACATCACGACGTAGACGTCGGAATAGGAGCCGCCCGAGATGAACGCCTTGGTGCCGTTCAGCCGGTAGCCTTCGTTGGTCTTGTCCGCGCGGGTCTTCAGCGCGGCCGCGTCCGAGCCCGAGCCGGGTTCGGTCAGGCAGTAGGAAAACACCTTTTCCATCGAACAGAGCGCCGGCAGCCAGCGGGCCTTCACCTCGTCCGATCCGAACCGGTCGATCATCCCGCCGCACATGTTGTGGATCGTCAGGAAGGCCCCGACGGACGGGCAGGCCATCGCCAGCGCCTCGAACACCAGTGTCGCGTCAAGCCGGGTCAGGCCCGATCCGCCATGGTCCTCGCTGACATAGATGCCGCCGAGGCCGAGCTCCGCGACCTTCGGCCAAAGCTCCTTCGGGATCGTGCCCTGGCGCTCCCAGTCGCGGGCATGGGGCGCGACATGCTCCTGCCCGAAGGCATGGGCCATGTCGAAGATCGCCTGCTGTTCCTCGCTCAGCGCGAAATCCATCTCGGTCTCCTCCCCGGTGAATTGAACGCCTGTTTAATTACCGATTGTTGCGGGAGTTTTGCAAGCGCCCGGCGATGCGGAAGGGCGATGCGGAAGGGCGGGCGATGGCCGCCCTTCCGTTGATCGCGGCGGGCTGTCAGTCCATCTGCTTGAAGTGGAACTCGCCGCCTTCCTTCAAACCGCTCGGCCAGCGCGCCGTCACCGTCTTGGTGCGGGTGTAGAACCGGAACGCATCGGGGCCATGCTGGTTGAGATCGCCGAAGCCCGATTTCTTCCAGCCGCCGAAGGTGTGATAGGCCAGCGGCACCGGGATCGGCACGTTGATGCCGACCATGCCGATGTTGATCCGGCTGGCGAAGTCGCGGGCGGTGTCACCGTCACGGGTGAAGATCGCGGTGCCGTTGCCGTATTCGTGGTCCATCGCGTAGGACAGCGCCTCTTCGTAGGTCTTGGCGCGCACCGTGGACAGGACCGGGCCGAAGATCTCGGTCTTGTAGATATCCATGTCGCGGGTGACGTTGTCGAACAGGTGCGGACCCACGAAGAAGCCGTCCTCATAGCCCTGAAGCTTGAAGTCGCGCCCATCGACCACCAGGGTCGCGCCCTGGTCCACGCCCGAGTTCACAAGCCGCAGGATGTTCTGCTGCGCGGCCTTGGTCACCACCGGGCCATAGTCGACATCGTCGCCTGCGGTGTAGGGGCCGACCTTGAGCTTCTCGATCCGGGGGATCAGCTTCTCGATCAGCGCGTCGGCGGTCTTGTCGCCCACCGGCACCGCGACCGAGATCGCCATGCAGCGTTCGCCCGCCGCGCCGTAGCCCGCGCCCACCAGCGCGTCGGCGGCCTGGTCCATGTCGGCGTCGGGCATCACGATCATGTGGTTCTTGGCGCCGCCGAAGCACTGCACCCGCTTGCCGTTGGCGCAGCCGCGCGAATAGATGTATTGCGCGATCGGGGTGGAGCCGACGAAGCCCACGCCCTGCACCGTCTCGTTGTCGAGAATCGCGTCCACCGCTTCCTTGTCGCCGTTGACGACCTGCAGGATTCCGTCGGGCAGCCCGGCTTCCTGCATCAGCTCCGCCAGCATCAGCGGCACCGAGGGGTCGCGTTCGGAGGGCTTGAGGATGAAGGCGTTGCCGCAGGACAGCGCCGGGCCCATCTTCCACATCGGGATCATCGCGGGGAAGTTGAACGGGGTGATCCCGGCCACCACGCCCAGCGGCTGCCGCATCGAGTACATGTCGATGCCGGGGCCGGCGCTGTCGGTGAACTCGCCCTTCAGAAGATGCGGCGCGCCGATGCAGAACTCGATCACCTCGAGCCCGCGCTGGATGTCGCCCTTCGCGTCGGGGATCGTCTTGCCGTGTTCGGACGACAGCGCCTCGGCCAGCTTGTCCATGTCGCGGTTCAGCAGCCGGACGAATTCCATCATCACGCGGGCGCGGCGCTGCGGGTTGGTCGCGCCCCATTTCGGCTGCGCGGCGGCGGCGGCCGCGACGGCCGCGTCGAGTTCGGCCTTCGAGGCGAGCGCGACCTTCGCCTGCACCTCGCCGGTGGCGGGATTGTAGACATCGGCAGACCGGCCCGACGTGCCGGCGACACGCTTGCCGTTGATCCAGTGGCCCAGTTCCTTCATCGCATCCTCCAGGGTTCTGTCGCCGTCATCCTAGTCTTGCAATTTTGCCGGAAAAAGAGGCAGTTTTCCAAAAGGGTTTTGCGGAAATACCTGAATGAGCCAGGAGCCGGACTGGGATGACCTGCGTATCTTCCTTGCCGTGGCGCGCGGTGAAAGCCTGTCGGGCGCGGCGCGGGCGCTGAAGCTCGATCCCGCCACCGTCGGCCGCCGGATCGCCCGGCTGGAAGAGGCGCTGGCCACCGCGCTGTTCCTGCGCTCGCCGCAGGGCTACCGGCTGACGGCGGCGGGCCAGCGCCTGATGCCCAGCGCCGAGGCCGCCGAACAGGCGGTGGCCGGGGCCGCGAGCCTGGGAGCGCCGGAGGGCGCGCTGACCGGCAGTCTCAGGATCGGCGCGCCGGACGGCTGCGCCAACTACCTGCTGCCGCAGGTCTGCGCCGCGCTGTGCGACGCGCATCCCGGGCTGGATATCCAGATCGTCGCCCTGCCGCGCGTCTTCAACCTGTCCAAGCGCGAGGCCGACATGGCGATCGCGGTATCGCCCCCCGAGGCCGGGCGGCTGACGGTGCAGAAGCTGACCGACTATCGCCTCAGCCTCGCCGCGCACCGCGACTACCTGGCCGCCCGCCCGCCGATCCGTGCTGTCGCGGGCCTCGGCGGGCATCGGGTGATCGGCTACATCCCCGACATGATCTTCGACAAGGAACTCGACTACCTGTCCGAGATCGGGGCCGAAACGGTGCCGCTCGCCTCGAACTCGGTCTCGGTACAACTCAACCTCGTGCGGGCCGGGGCGGGCATCGCGATCGTTCACGACTTTGCGCTGCCCTTCGCGCCCGGCGTGGTGCGGGTTCTGCCCGAGCAGTTCGCGCTGCGTCGCGCCTTCTACCTGATCCGGCATGCCGACGACCGGCGCAGCGCGCGGCTGAACCGGCTGGCCGAGGCGCTGGCCCAGGGCATCCGGCAAGAGGTGGCGCGGCTGGAAGCGGCCGGTGTCGCGGACGCTTGACAGAACCGCCCGCAGCGGCGGACCCTGTCGGCATGCGCAGCCGTGGCTAACAGGGAGGAGGGCCCCATGCTCGTGCAGTCCATGCTCAAAGGCAAGGCGACCGACGAGGTCGTGACCGTGACGCCCGGATCGAGCGTCGCCGACGCGGCCGCGCTGCTGTCGCGGCGACGGATCGGGGCGGTGATCGTGTCGCCGGACGGGCGCACGGTGGCCGGCATCCTGTCGGAACGCGACATCGTGCGCGAACTGGGCGCGCGCGGCCCGGCCTGCATGTCGGACACCGTCGACCAGATCATGACGCGCGAGATCGTCGGATGCCGGCGTGACGACACCGCCGAGGCGGTGATGGGCAAGATGACGGAAGGCCGGTTCCGCCACATGCCGGTGATGGAAGAGGGCGAGATGGTCGGCCTGATCTCCATCGGCGACGTGGTCAAGGCGCGGCTGTCGGAACTGGCGATGGAAAAGGAGGCGTTGGAAGGCATGATCATGGGCTCCTGACCCATCGGAAGCAGGGGTTGCGTTTCAATGCGCAATAATGTTGCGTGACCCGCGCAAGTCGCCTCTGAACGGAGCACAGCATGCGCACCGGCCTTTATCCCGGCACGTTCGACCCGATCACCCTGGGTCATGTCGACATCATCGAGCGCGCCATGGCGCTGGTGGACCGGCTGGTCATCGGCGTCGCGATCAACCGCGACAAGGGGCCCTTGTTCGACCTCGAGGAACGCGTGGCGATGGTTCAGGCCGAATGCCGCCGGATCGCCGCCGCCTCGGGCGGAGAGATCGTCGTGCATCCGTTCGAGAACCTGCTGATCGACTGCGCCCGCGATGTCGGGGCCTCGATCATCATCCGCGGGTTGCGCGCGGTCGCCGACTTCGAATACGAGTTCCAGATGGTCGGCATGAACCGCGCGCTCGACGCCTCGATCGAGACGGTGTTCATGATGGCTGACGCCCGCCGCCAGGCGATCGCCTCGAAGCTGGTCAAGGAAATCGCCCGGCTGGGCGGCGACGTGTCGAGCTTCGTCACCCCGCCGGTCGCGGCGGCGCTGAAGGGGAAGTACGGCTAGGGCCTATCCCAGCTTCCCCATCGCGACCGCGGTATCGGCCATCCGGCAGGAAAAGCCCCATTCGTTGTCGTACCACGACAGCACACGGGCCAGCCGGCCTTCCATCACCCGGGTCTGGTCCATGTGGAAGACCGAGGAATGCGGGTCGTGGTTGAAATCGACCGAGACGTTCGGGGCGTCGGTATAGCCCAGCACCCCCTTCATCGGCCCGTCGGCGGCGGCGCGGATCGCGGCGTTGATCTCCTCGGCCGTGGTGTCGCGCGCGGCCTCGAAGGTCAGATCGACGACCGAGACGTTCGGGGTGGGCACCCGGATCGCGACGCCGTCGAGCCTGCCGGCGAGTTCCGGCAGGACAAGGCCCACCGCCTTCGCCGCGCCGGTCGAGGTCGGGATCATGCTGAGCGCCGCGGCGCGGGCGCGGTAGAGATCCGAGTGCATCGTGTCCAGCGTCGGCTGGTCGCCGGTGTAGCTGTGGATCGTGGTCATGAAGCCCTTGGAAATGCCGATCACGTCGTTCAGCGCCTTGGCGACCGGGGCTAGGCAGTTGGTGGTGCAGGACGCGTTCGAGACGATCCGGTCCTCCGCCGCCAACAGCCCGTGGTTGACGCCGTAGACGATGGTCTTGTCGGCGCCCTTGGCGGGGGCGGAGACCAGCACGCGCCGGGCGCCGCGGTCGAGATGCACGGCGGCCTTCTCGCGATCCTTGAAGATGCCGGTGCATTCCATCACCACGTCGACATCCGGCCAATCCAGCTGCGCCGGGTCGCGCACGGCGGTCACGCGGATCGGCCCGCGGCCCACGTCGATCGTGCCTTCGCCGGCCGTCACGGTGCCGGGGAAGCGGCCGTGCACGCTGTCGAAGCGCAGCAGGTGGGCGTTCGTCTCGACCGGGCCGAGATCGTTGATCGCCACGACCTCGATATCGGTGCGGCCCGATTCGACGATGGCCCGCAGGACGTTGCGGCCGATCCGGCCGAATCCGTTGATGGCGACGGTGACGGTCATGGGTGTCCTCCTGTGGCTGCGGCCCGCGGCATGCGGCGGTCAGGGCGGCTCTGCCCGGTCCGGCCCGCTGCCGTCCGCGTTGTGTTAACGCTAACAAACCGATCTGGTCCGAAACGTCAATCGCTGCGTTCAGCCTACACGAGAAACCGCGCCGGGGCACGGGGCCCCGGCGCGGCTTTGGAAACTCCGGTCGCGAAAGATCAGTGCAGCAGCCGGCCCATCGCCCCGGCGACATCGGCCATGCGGCACGAAAAGCCCCATTCGTTGTCGTACCAGGCCAGCACCCGCACCGTCCTGCCGCCCACCACCTTGGTCTGGTCGGGGGCGAAGATCGAGGAGTGCGGGGTGTGGTTGAAGTCGATCGAGACCTTGGGTTCCGGATCGTAGGCCAGCACCATGCCCATGTAGCCCTGCGCCGCCTCGCGCACGATCTCGTTGACATCGGCCACGGTGACGGACTTGCCGGCCTCGAAGGTCAGGTCCACCGCCGAGACGTTCGGCGTGGGCACCCGGATCGCGGTGCCGTCGAGCCGGCCGGCCAGTTCCGGCAGCACCTCGCCGATCGCCTTGGCCGCGCCCGTCGAGGTCGGGATCATCGCCATCGCGGCGGAACGGGCGCGGTAGAGATCCTTGTGGCGGCGGTCGAGCGTGGGCTGGTCGCCGGTGTAGGAATGGATCGTGGTCATCACGCCGCGCTCGATCCCGATCGCGTCGTTCAGCACTTTCGCGAGCGGCGCGAGGCAGTTGGTGGTGCACGATCCGTTCGACACCACGAGATGATCAAGCGCCAGTTCGCGATGGTTGACGCCATAGACCACGGTCTTGTCGGCGTTCTTCGCGGGGGCGGAGACCAGCACGCGTTTCGCGCCGCGGTCGAGATGCACGGCGGCCTTGGCGCGGTCGTTGAACTTGCCGGTGCATTCCAGCACCACGTCGCACCCGTCCCAGTCCAGTTCGGTCGGCTCGTAGGTCGACATCACCTCGATCGGGCCGCGGCCCAGATCGAGCGTCCCGCCCGAAACCCGGACCTCGCCGGGGAACCTTCCGTGCACGCTGTCGTATTTCAGCAGATGCGCGTTGGTCTCGATCGGGCCGGTGGCGTTGATCTTCACCACCTGGACGTCATTGCGCGCCGCCTCGGCGATATGGGCGAGCGTGCAGCGGCCGATCCGGCCAAAGCCGTTGATTCCGATGGTGACGGTCATGGGCATCTCCTGAAAGCGCGCGTCGTGCCCATTCGGGATACACCGCGCCGCCCGTGTTCAGAAGCCTGAAAGCGGCGATTTTCCAGCATGTTAGCGCAAAACCCGCAGGCTGGTATGCATCGGCATGCCGTGGTGGCGCTAACGGTGCCGGCGGGGACTGCCGAAAGGAAAGTTAACGGGCGGCCCGCGCGGGGGCCGCCCATCGGCGCAGCGAATCGATCCCGGTCAGAGCAGGGCGCGAACCCGGTCGGCCACGGCCCCTGCCGTGATCCCGAAACCTTCGTAGAGCTTCGGCGCGGGGGCCGAGGCGCCGAACCCTTCCATCCCGACGAAGGCGGCCTTCGTCTCGCGCCCGCGTTCGCCGGTGAGCCAGCGGTCCCAGGGCTGGCGCACCGCGGCCTCGACGGCGACGCGGACCGGGCCGGCGGGCAGCACCTTCTTGCGCCATGCCTCGTCCTGCGCGGCAAAGAGTTCCATGCAGGGCATGGAAACGACGCGGGTGCCGATCCCCTCGGCCTCCAGCGCGTCGCGGGCGGCGAGCGCGATTTCCACCTCCGAGCCGGTGGCCATCAGGATCGCCCGGCGCTTGCCTGTCGCCTCGCGCAGGATGTAGCCGCCCCGTGCCGACAGGTTCTGCGCGGTGTGCCTGTCGCGCACGCAGGGCAGGTTCTGCCGTGACAGGGCCAGCACCGAAGGCGTGGCGGTCTGGGTCAGGGCGATTTCCCATGCCTCGGCGGTTTCCACGAGGTCGGCGGGGCGGAAGGTCAGGGTGTTCGGCGTCGCCCGGCAGATCGCGAGGTGTTCGACGGGCTGGTGCGTCGGCCCGTCCTCGCCCAGCCCGATCGAGTCATGCGTCATCACGTAGACCGCGGGCACGCCCATCAGCGCCGACAGCCGCATCGCGCCGCGGGCGTAGTCGGTGAAGCACAGGAAGGTGCCGCCGTAGGGCCGGATGCCGCCGTGCAGCGCCATGCCGTTCATCGCGGCGGCCATGCCGTGTTCGCGGATGCCGAAATGGATGTAGCGGCCCTTGCGGTTCGAGGGATCGAAGATGCCCAGATCGGCGGTCTTGGTGTTGTTCGACCCGGTCAGGTCGGCCGAGCCGCCGATCGTTTCCGGCATGATCGGGTTGACGACCTCCAGCACCAGTTCGCTGGCCTTGCGGGTGGCGACCTTGTGCTTCGCCTCGCTGGCCTGCTTCTTCAGGGCCCGGATCGTCGAGGCCAGCCGCCGCGGCGCCTCGCCGGCGATCCGCCGGTCGAATTCGGCGCGCCGCGCGCCGGTCAGCGCGGCCAGCCGCGCCTCCCACTCGGCGCGGGCGGCGGCGCCCTGGCGGCCGATCTCCTCCCAGCGCGCCTTGATCTCGGCGGGAGTATCGAAGGGGCCGTGGCTCCAGCCGTAGACGGCGCGGGTAGCCGCGATCTCGTCGGGGCCCAGCGGCGAGCCATGCGCCCCGGCGGTGTCCTGCTTCTTCGGGCTGCCGAAGCCGATATGGGTCTTGCAATCCACCAGTACCGGGCCGTCTGCCGCCTTCGCGGCGGTCAGCGCGCGGTCGATATCCTCGGGATCGTGGCCGTCGCAGGACAGCACCGTCCAGCCCGAGGCGGCGAAGCGCGCGTGCTGGTCGGTGATGTCGGACAGGCCGATCCGGCCATCGATCGAGATGTCGTTGTTGTCCCACAGAACGATCAGGTTCTGCAGCCTCTGCATCCCGGCCAGGCCGATCGCCTCCTGGCTGATGCCTTCCATCAGGCAGCCGTCGCCCGCGATGACCCAGGTCCGGTGATCGACCAGCCGCTTGCCGAACCGCGCGCGCAGGGCCTCTTCCGCGATGGCGAAGCCGACGGCGTTGGCCAGCCCCTGGCCCAGCGGGCCGGTCGTGGTCTCGATCCCCTTGGCATGGCCGTATTCGGGATGGCCCGCGGTGATCGAGCCCCACTGCCGGAAGGCCTTGATCTGATCGAGCGTCATGTCCTCGTAGCCGGTGAGGTGCAGCAGCGCGTAGAGAAGCATCGATCCGTGGCCCGCCGACAGGATGAACCGGTCGCGATCGGGCCAGTCGGGCGCCGCGGCATCGAACTTCAGGTGATTGCGGAACAGCACCGTGGCGACATCGGCCATGCCCATCGGCATCCCCGGATGGCCGGAATTGGCGGCCTGCACGGCGTCCATGGCGAGGGCGCGGATGGCCGTGGCAAGCGCCCAGTGATCGGGATGGGCGGTGCGAAGCGTGGCGATGTCCAAGGCGGTGATCCTTCGGCTGGGTCGGGGCGGCGGCGGGCCCCGGTGGGTGGCGTTGCGGCTTGATAGCAGGCCACGGGCCGAGATCAAGCGCGGCCGGACCTGTCGCGGGCCGGGAAAAACCGGGCGTGTCACGCGAGCCTGTTGGTGTAAGATCGTGCCGTGTTTATGGAAAAACCGATTCGTGCGGGTGCGGGGCAGGGCCGGGCCCGTCCCCGGGGGAAACAGGGATAGGCCGGATGACAGAAATCGCCGAGCATGAGGCGCGGCTTGCCGCCGCCTTGGACAGGATCGAGGATGCCGTCAGCCGGGTGGAGACGGGACCGGACGGTGCGGTCGCGCCCGAGGCCGGGGACGTTGCGAAGCTGCGCGCCGCGCTGGAGACCGAACGCGCGGCCAAGGCGCAACTGATCGAGCGGGTCAGCGCGCTGCGCGACAAGCAGGAAACCGTCGTCGCCGGGCTGGAGCGCCGGGTCGCGCAGCTGACCGATCAGCTTGACCGCGCGGCCACCGATCTGGCGCGGCAGACCGCCCTTGTGACGCAACTGACCGAGACGAACCGGACCCTGCGCGAGGCCGCGATGGCGGGCATCGCCGACGGGGCCGGGATCAACCGCGCGATGGAGGCCGATCTTGAGGCGCTGGACGCGTTGCGCGCGGCGGAGCGGGCCGAGATCGAGACCTTGCTGGGCGAGGTGCGGCGACTGATCGGGGAGGGGGCGGATGCCTGACGTGAAGATCACCATCGGCGGGCGCCAGTTCGACGTCGCCTGCCAGGAGGGAGAAGAGCATTTCCTGCATGCCGCCGCGGCGTTGCTCGATGCCGAGGCGCAGACGCTGGTGTCCCAGATCGGGCGGCTGCCGGAGGCGCGGATGCTGCTGATGTCGGCGCTGATGCTGGCCGACAAGACCGCCGCGCTGGAGGATCAGCTGCGCGCAGCGGAGGGCCGGGTCAAGGCGCTGGAGGCCGACCGGCCGGCCGAGGCCGCCGCGGCGCCGGCCGCCCGGCCGCAGGCCGCGCCGGGCCGGATCGTGGAACTCGCCGCGCGGGCCGAGGTGCTGGCCGCGCGGCTCGAGGCTGCGGCGGGCTGATCGCGGATCAGGCGTTCGCGGCGCGGATCTGTTCGGCGGCATCCTTGTTGTAGGCCACGCCCTTGGCGTCGAACAGCTGGTCGAGTTCGCCCGACAGCGTCATCTCGGTGATGATGTCGCAGCCGCCGACGAATTCGCCCTTCACGTAAAGCTGCGGGATCGTCGGCCAGTCGGAATAGTCCTTGATGCCCTGGCGCACCGCCTCGTCGGCCAGCACGTTCACGTCGACGAAGTCGACGCCCATGAAGTTCAGCACCCCGGCCACGCGCGAGGAAAAACCGCATTGCGGCATCATCTTGGTGCCCTTCATGTAAAGCACGACGTCGTTCGAGGTCACCGTGTCTTCGATCAGCGCTTTCGTGTCGGTCATCCTTGCGTTCCTTTCCAAGCCCGTCAGATGCGTGTCGTTTCGTGAAATGCCGGGGCGGGCTGGCCGGGTCGCGCCCCGATCGTCCGATCCAGACCGGGACGCCGCGCCAAGCGGCGGCGCAACCGCCCGGTCGGTTCAGTCCGGCGCCTTTGTCGTCAGGGCCAGCGCGTGCAACTCGCCCGCGGGTCCGTCCATCTTGCCCTTAAGCGCCGCATAGACCGCGCGCTGCTGCTGTACGCGGTTGAGGCCGCGGAAGCTTTCGTCCTCGACCATGGCGGCGAAATGCTGGCCGTCGTCGCCCTGAACCACGATTTTCGCATCCGGGAAGCTTTCGCGGATCAGGTGTTCGATCTCTCCGGCGGTGATGGGCATCGGCGTCTCCGGTCCTGTTCCCGACAACAGGTAGAACCGAAGCGCCCGGCCCGCAAGAGGCCGGCTCAGGCCACCGCGGCGGCGAAGGCGGCGCGGTAGACCGAGGAAAGCTCGTCCAGCGCCGCCTCGCTCTCGCCCAGCCGCACCCGGTCGCCGCCGAAGCGGCCGACGGCGGCCACCGGCACCCCGGCCGCGGCCCCCGCGGCGATCAGCGCCGCCGCCCCGGCCGCGTCGCAGGCGACGAGGTAGCGGGCCTGGTCCTCGCCAAAGAGGTGCCCGAGATCGCCGCTGTCGAGCGCCACGCCGATCCCCGCGGCCTCGGCCATCTCGAAGGCCGCCAGCGCAAGCCCGCCGTCCGACAGGTCGGTCGCGGCGCGAAGATGCGCGCGGTTGTCCAGAAGGAACGTGCCGTTGCGGCGTTCGGCGGCCAGGTCCACCGGCGGCGCGTCGCCGGCCTCGATCCCGAACGCTTCGGCCAAGAGCGCGGACTGGCCCAGGTGCCCCGCCGAGGCGCCGATCACCAGCGCCGTGTCGGCCTCGGCGGGCAGGCCGCCGATCAGATCGTCGAGGCTGTCGAGCAGGCCGACCGCGCCGATGGTCGGGGTCGGCAGGATCGCCTGGCCATCGGTTTCGTTGTAAAGGCTGACGTTGCCGGAAACGATCGGCATGTCGAGGGCGCGGCAGGCCTCGCCGATGCCTTTGATCGCACCGACGAACTGGCCCATGATCTCGGGCTTCTCGGGATTGCCGAAGTTCAGGTTGTCGGTCGCCGCCAGCGGCCGGGCGCCGACCGCGACGAGGTTGCGCCAGGCCTCGGCCACCGCCTGGCGGCCGCCCTCCACGGGGTTTGCCTTGACGTAGCGCGGCGTCACGTCCGAGGTGAAGGCCAGCGCCTTGCCGGTGCCGTGCACCCGCACCACGCCGGCGCCAAGGCCGGGGCTGCGCACCGTGTCGCCCATCACCATCGTGTCGTACTGTTCCCAGACCCAGGCCTTGTGGGCGTAGCTGGGCGCGGAGATCAGCGTCCGAAGCCCGGCGACCGGGTCGATCTCCACCGGTTCGGTCAGCGGGGCGGGGCGGGGCGGTTCGATCCAGGGCCGATCGTATTCCGGGGCCTGGCTGGACAGTTGCGACAGCGGCAGGTCGGCCTTCACCTCGTTGCCGTGGACGATCAGGAACCGGTCTTCGGGAATCGTCTCGCCGACGATCGCGAAATCCAGATCCCACTTGTCGAAGATCGCGCGGGCCGCATCCTCCATCTCGGGCTTGAGCACCATCAGCATCCGCTCCTGGCTTTCCGACAGCATCATTTCGTAGGCCGTCATCGCAGCCTCGCGCTGCGGCACCGCGTCGAGGGTAAGCCGGATGCCGAGCCTGCCCTTGTCGCCCATCTCGACGGCCGAACAGGTCAGCCCCGCCGCGCCCATGTCCTGGATCGAGATCACCGCGCCCGAGGCCATGAGTTCGAGGCAGGCCTCCAGAAGCCGCTTCTCGGTGAACGGGTCGCCGACCTGCACGGTGGGGCGCTTTTCCTCGATCGTGTCGTCGAATTCCGCGCTGGCCATCGTCGCCCCGCCGACGCCGTCGCGCCCGGTCTTGGCGCCGAGATAGACCACCGGCATGCCGACGCCCGAGGCGGCCGAATAGAAGATCGCGTCGGCCTCGGCGATGCCGGCGGCGAAGGCGTTGACCAGGCAGTTGCCGTTGTAGGCGCGGTGGAACCGGACCTCGCCGCCCACCGTGGGCACGCCGAAGGCGTTGCCGTAGCCGCCGATCCCCTCGACCACGCCCTTCACCAGATGCGCGGTCTTCGGATGCCCCGGTTCGCCGAACGACAGCGCGTTCATCGCCGCCACGGGCCGCGCGCCCATCGTGAAGACATCGCGCAGGATGCCGCCCACGCCGGTCGCCGCGCCCTGGTGCGGCTCGATGTAGGAGGGATGGTTGTGGCTTTCCATCTTGAAGATCACCGCCAGCCCGTCGCCGATATCGACGACGCCGGCGTTCTCGCCCGGCCCGCAGATCACCTGCGGCCCCTCGGTGGGCAGGGTGCGCAGCCACTTCTTCGAGGACTTGTAGGAACAATGCTCGTTCCACATCGCCGAGAAGATGCCGAGTTCGGTGAAGCTGGGTTCCCGGTTCAGGATCTGCAGGATGCGCGCGTATTCCTCGGGCTTGAGGCCGTGCGCGGCGATCAGGTCTTCGGTGATCTCGGGTTCTGCCATGGTCCCAGCCCTCCCGGCTCGCGGCGCGTGTCGCGGGTGTCTTAGGCGATCGGCGAGAGCAGGAAAAGCCCGCCGCGCGGCGCGGGCGGCCGGATTGCCCGGCCATGTCGAAATCGGCCGGGCGCGGGCGTCCTCGTTGGGAGTGTCGTGTTGACGAGTGCCACCATCTGGAGACCGTGATGCCGGTTCTGACCGTGTTGCCCTATGCCGCCGTGCTGGCGGTGACGATGATCGTGCTGTCCTTCCGCATCAGCTTCGCCCGCCGGCGGTCGGGCGTGTCGCTGGGCGTCGGGGACGATACCGTGTTGCTGGAGCGGGTGCGCGCCTTCGGCAATTTCGCGGAATGGGCGCCGATGGCGCTCTTGCTGATCGTGCTGGCGGAACTGGCCGGGGCCCCGGCGGGCGCGATCCACCTGGCCGGCGGTCTGCTGGTTCTGGGCCGGGTGCTGCACCCGCTGGGATTGCGCGCCTCGGCGCTGATCACTTTGTCGCGTTTTCTCGGTATGGTTTTCACGTATACTTCGATGATCGTGGCGGTTGTCGTGACTGTGCGAGTCGCAATGGGTCTTTGAGGGTCGATCCGGCTCTCTCGGTCTTTGGCGAGTGAGGGAGTGAGGAAGTGCAATACATGGCGTTGATTTATGCCGCACCGGGCAGCGAACCCGCCCCCGGAGAGCCCGGTTGGCCCGAATTCATCGAGGAATACCGGCAGACCACCGAGAAGATGAAGGCAGAGGGCGTGTTCGTCGCGGGCGAACCGCTGATGGGCGCGGAAACCGCCACCAGCGTGCGGCTGCGCGACGGGGTGACCGAAACGATGGACGGCCCGTTCGCCGAGACCAAGGAGTTTCTGGGCGGGGTCTACGTGCTCGACTGCCCCGATCTCGATACCGCGGTCCACTACGCGGCGATGATCCCCTCGGCGCGCAACGGTACCATCGAACTGCGCCCGATCGTGACACGTGACATGGTGCCGGCCCTGGTGGCCGAGGCACGCGCGAAGCGGGCCGCCGCCGGCTAGCCATGGACGACGCCCGAAAACGCATCGCGGACGTGATGCGGCACGACCAGGGCCGCATCCTGTCCGTTCTCGTGGGAAATCTCAGGGATTTCGACCTCGCCGAGGAGTCGCTGGCAGAGGCCATCGAATCCGCGCTGGTCGACTGGGCGCGCAACGGCCCGCCGGACCGTCCGCGCGCCTGGCTGATCCGCGTCGCGCGGCGCAAGGCGATCGACCGGATCCGGCGGCAGGGCCGTTTCGCCGAAAGGCTGCCGGACCTCGAGCTTCTGGCGCAGGCCGACCAGGAGACGGCCTGCGGCGAGCAGCCGGAGATCCCGGACACGCGGCTGGCGCTGATCTTCGCCTGTTGCCATCCGCTGCTCAGCCAGAAGTCGCAGATCGCGCTGACCTTGCGAACGGTCTGCGGCCTGTCGACCGAAGAGGTCGCGCGGGCCTTCCTCGACACCGAGGTGGCGATGGGGCAACGCCTGAGCCGGGCAAAGGCGAAGCTGCGGCAGGCGGATACCGGTTTCGAGGTGCCGGGGCCGGAGGAGTGGTGCGCGCGGCTGAGCGCCGTGCTTGCCGTCATCTGGCAAGTCTACACCACGTGCTACAATCATGCCGACCCGGCCGACCGTCGCAGCGCCGACCTGTGCGACGAGGCGATCTATCTGTCGAAGCTGCTGTTCGGGATGCTGCCGGATGAAGACGAGGCGCGCGGGCTGCTGGCATTGCTTCTGTTCATCGACAGCCGGCGCGCGGCCCGCGTGACGCCGGACGGTCGGGCGATTCGCCTGCCCGAACAGGACCAGGCGCTTTGGGACGGCGACAAGATCGCGGCGGGGTTCGAGCTTGCTGCCGGCCTGCGTTCGCCGCGGGAAAACGGCGCCTTCGCGCTTCAGGCGCGGATCAACGCCGAGCACCTGCGCCACGGCCCCGGCGGCACGCGATGGCGGACGGTTCTGGCGCTCTACGATCTTCTGTACGAGCGGATGCCGACGCCGGTGATCGAACTCAACCGGATCGTGGCGATGGCGGAGATCGAGGGGCCTTGCGCGGGACTTGCCGCGCTTGCCGGGCTGGAGGACCGGTTGTCGCGGTACTTCTCGTTCCATGCGGCCCGGGCCGACCTGCTGGGGCGCTCCGGCGCGATCGACAAGGCGCGCAAGGCCTACGACACCGCGATCGCGCTGGCGTCGTCGCCGGCCGACGCCCGGCTGCTGCAAGACCTGCGCGACCAACTGGGGCCCTGACCCCGGGCCCCTGAACGGCCCGCAGAGACAAAAAAAAGGCCGAGACAAGCTCGGCCAAGTCCAACAGGGAGGTATGAGGATCGGCGGGTTGCCCCGCCAACGACCCTCACTGCCGGATTTATGGGCAGTATGCGAACCGTTCAAGGAAAATCGGGCGCTGGCTGCAACATGGCCGACATGCGTTGCGCACATACCTCACCTCAACCGGCGATTGCGCCCTCCTCGACCCGGCGCTTGCGGTAGGCGAGGATCTCCTCGGTCACGAAATCGCGGAAGGCCGCGACCCGCTTGGATTGCCGCAGCTCCTCGGGATAGGCAAGGAAAACAGGGACTTCGGCGGATTCTATCTCGGGCATGACGCGCACGAGATTCGGGAAATCCTCGGTCAGGTAATCCGGCAGCACGCCGATCCCGAGGTGATTGATCACGCCCTGCAACACGCCGAAATAGTTGTTGACCGTCAGGGTCGACGGGATGTCGTAGGCCAGAAGGGTCTGCACGAGGATCGCCCCGGCGCTGACCTGTGCGGCGCCGGCCTGCTGGCAGACAAGCCGGTGTTTCGACAGATCCTCGAGCCGCTCGGGCTTGCCATGGGCCGCGATGTATTCGGGGCTGGCGTAAAGCCGCATGCGGATATGCATCAGCCGCTTGCGGATCAGGTCGGCCTGGCTGGGTTCCTTCATGCGGATCGCCACATCGGCCTCGCGCATCGGCAGGTCGAGCACCCGTTCCTCGAGCAGCAGATCGATCTTCAACTCCGGATAGCGTTCGTAGAATTTCGGCAGCCGCGGCGCCAGCCAGAGCGTGCCGAAGCCCGTCGTCGTGGTCACCCGCAACTCGCCGAAGACCTCTTCCTCGCTGTCGCGGATTCGCGCGGCGGCGGCATCGAGGCGCTTCATCATCGCCGTGGTGGCATCGAACAGCAACTCGCCCTGTTCGGTCAGGATCAGGCCGCGCGCGTGGCGGTGAAACAGCGTGGTGTTCAGGCTGTCCTCGAGCGCGCGTATCTGCCGGCTGACGGCGGATTGCGACAGGTGCAGGGTTTCCCCCGCGTGGGTCAGGCTGCCGGCATCCGCGACCGCGTGAAAAATCCTTAACTTGTCCCAATCCATCTGCAACCATCCAAACGCTGCCGGTTCCGCCGCGGTCCGAGGTTACATAGGCAGTGCCTCGTAACAAAAAAGTATTTCCCGGATTTTCCATTTTGTAGGTCAGGCTTTTTGACCTATCATGGGGCGAACCCGGTGCGCCGGGGCCCGTCTCGCAGGGGAGGTGCGCGATGAGCAGGCAAGACATATCCCTGTCCGACCGGTTCGACCTGGACAAGTCGCCGGTGCTCTTGAACGGCACGCAGGCGCTGGTGCGGCTGATGCTGATGCAGAAGGCGCGCGACCGGGCCGCGGGGCTGAACACGGCGGGTCTGGTGACCGGTTATCGCGGCTCGCCGCTGGGCGCGGTCGACATGTGGATGGCGCGGGCGAAGACCGAGCTTTCCGCCTCCGACGTGCTGTTCCAGCCCGGCCTGAACGAAGACCTCGCCGCGACCGCGCTGTGGGGCGCGCAGCAGGCGGAACTGCGCGGCGAGGGGCGGTTCGACGGCGTTTTCGGGCTTTGGTACGGCAAGGGGCCGGGGGTGGACCGTTCGGGCGACGTGATGCGGCATGCGAACATGGCCGGGTCGTCGCCCAATGGCGGCGTCGTGATGGCGATGGGCGACGACCACACCGGCGAATCCTCCACCACGCTGCACCAGTCCGACTGGGCGATGGTCGATGCCTACATCCCCGTGGTGTCGCCCGCCGGGGTGCAGGAAATCCTCGACTACGGGCTTTACGGCTGGGCGCTGAGCCGGTTCGCCGGCGTCTGGACCGGGCTGAAGGTGATGAAGGACACGGTGGAGGCCACCGCCGTCGTCGATGGCGACCCGTTCCGCATGTCCTTCACCCGGCCCGATCTCATGCTGCCCGAGGGCGGGCTGAACATCCGGCTGGTCGACACGCCGGTGGCGCAGGAAGCGCGGATGATCGACCACAAGCGTTTCGCGGCCGAGGCGTTTTCCCGCGCCAACCGGATGGATCGGCGGGTCTGGGGCCGGCCCGGCGCGAAGATCGGCTTCGTCGCGGCCGGCAAGAACTGGCTGGACCTCGTGCACGCCCTGTCGCTTCTGGGTATCGACGCGGCCGAGGCGGACAGGCTCGGGATCACCACCTACAAGGTCGGCCAGGTCTGGCCGCTGGACATGGTCACCTTCACCGACTGGGCCGAGGGGCTCGACCTGATCGTGGTGGTGGAGGAGAAGCGCAAGCTGATCGAGGTGCAGGTCAAGGAGGCGATCTTCGACGATCGCCGCGGCCGCCGGGTCTGGGGCTGGCGCAAGGGCGGGGCGGGGGAGGAACTATTCCCCACGCGATTCGCCCTCGATCCGGTGACGATCGCGCGCAAGCTGGCCCGTATCCTGATCGACGAAGGCCGCGGCACCGAGGCGGTGCGCGCCGGGCTGGACCGGCTGGACGCCGCCGCCACCGCCGACAACGCGCCCGAGATCGCCGCGCGGGTGCCGTATTTCTGTTCGGGCTGCCCGCACAATTCCTCGACCAAGGTGCCCGAGGGAAGCCGCGCCTATGCCGGGATCGGGTGCCACTACATGGTGCAGTGGATGGATCGCGAGACGATCGGGTTCACCCACATGGGCGGCGAGGGCGCGAACTGGATCGGCGAGGCGCCGTTTTCCGGCCGGGACCACGTGTTCCAGAACCTCGGCGACGGTACCTACAACCATTCCGGGGTGCAGGCGATCCGCGCCGCGCTCGCCCAGGGCACCAACATCACCTACAAGATCCTCTACAACGACGCCGTGGCGATGACCGGCGGGCAGCGGAACGACGGCGGGCTGACGGCCGACAGGATCTGCCGGGAACTCCTGGCAATGGGGGTGAAGGACGTTGTCCTGGTCTATGATCCGAAAGAGGAAATCGACCTGCGCGCTTTCCCTTCCGAGATCGCGAAACATCCGCGTGACGAGTTGCCCGCGGTGCAGGAAAGGCTGCGCGGGATCAAGGGCGTGTCGGCCATCGTCTACGTGCAGACCTGCGCCGCCGAGAAACGCCGCCGGCGCAAGCGGGGCCAGTTTCCCGACCCGGACCGCCGGGTGTTCATCAACACCGACGTCTGCGAGGGCTGCGGCGATTGCGGCGTGCAGTCGAACTGCGTGTCGATCGTGCCGGTGGAGACGGAATTCGGCCGGAAGCGGGCGATCGACCAATCCTCCTGCAACAAGGATTTTTCCTGTCTGAAGGGGTTTTGCCCGTCCTTCGTGACGCTGGAGGGGGTGCAGCCGAAGAAGGCGCCGGTGCAGGCGCTGGACCTGCCCGACCTGCCCGAACCGCACCTGGACGCGATCGCCGGCACCTACAACGTGATCGTCACCGGTGTCGGCGGCACCGGCGTGGTGACGGTGGGCGCGGTGCTGGCGATGGCCGCCCATCTCGCCGGCAAGGGCGCGGGGATGATGGAGATGGCCGGCCTCGCGCAGAAGGGCGGCGCGGTGCACATCCACCTGCGGCTGGCCGAGACGCCGGCGGCGATCAGCGCGATCCGCGTCGCGGTGGGCGAGGCCGATTGCGTGATCGGCGGCGACCTGGTGGTCACCGCCGGGGCGAAGACGCTGGGGCTGATGGCCACGGGGCGCACCGGCGCGGTGGTGAACGCGCACGAGATCGTCACCGGGGAATTCACCCGGAACCGGGATTTTCACTTGCCGGCCGACAGGTTGCGGCTGGCGCTTGAGGCGCGGTTGAAGGACGGCGTGCAGTTCTTCGACGCGTCCGACCTTGCGCGGCGGCTGATGGGCGATTCGATCTACTCGAACATGATGGTGCTGGGCGCGGCGTGGCAGCGCGGCCTGGTGCCGTTGCCGCGCGACGCGATCCTGCGGGCGATCGAACTGAACGGCGCCGCGGTGGAGGGCAACAAGCGTGCCTTCGAGATCGGCCGCTGGGCGGCGGCCGAGCCGGAGGCGGCGGCGCGGCTGGCCCGGGCGGAGCCGGACGGCGCGGCCCCGAAGTCGCTGGACGAGCGGATCGCGATCCGCGCCGATCACCTCGTCGCCTACCAGGGCGCGGGGCTGGCGCGGCGGTATCGCGCGCTGGTCGATGCCGCGCCGGAGGAGCTGCGCGAGGCGGTGGCAGAGTCGTTTCACAAGCTCTTGGCCTACAAGGACGAATACGAAGTCGCGCGGCTTCATCTCGATACCCTGGCGAAGGCGGGGGCGGAGTTCGACGGCGCGGTCAGGCCGCGCTTCCACCTCGCCCCGCCGCTGCTGGCCCGCAAGGGCGCCGACGGACGGCCCCGGAAAATCGAGTTCGGGCCCTGGATCGTGCCGCTTTTCCGGGTTCTGGCCGGCCTGAAGCGGTTGCGCGGCACCCCGTTCGACCCGTTCGGGCGGACGGCGGAGCGGCGGATGGAGCGGGCGCTGATCGACCAGTACGAGGCCGACATGCGGTTGGTCTTCGCGGATCTGACGCCCGACCGGATGGACCCGGCGCTTGCGCTGGCGCGGCTGCCGACGGAGATTCGCGGCTTCGGTCCGGTCAAGGAGGCGGCGGCACAGGCCGCGGCGCGCCGCCGGGAGGAATTGCTGGCGGCGTTCCGGGCGGGCGGGGCGCCGCTGGCCCGCGCGGCGGAATGACGGCCAAAGCTTCGTGAAACTTTCATAAACGGTGGCCAGAATCGGTTGACCGGTCTATGGGACCGCATCCTCAGGGAATTCCGATACGGCGATGAAACGGCACGTCACGCGCGAGATCAGCTATTCCTCCTCGGCCCGGTCACGGGGCGGGCGCGCCATCATCCGGGTGGTCGAGAACGTCACCGGCCGGATCAGCCTGATCCGCCGCGCCAAGGGCTATGAACACGAGGTCGCCGCCGGGCGCGATTTCTGGCAGGTGATGGTGGAACGCTACGGCATCACGCTGGACGTGGTCGGCGGCAGCCTGTCGAACATTCCCGCCAACGGCCCGCTGGTGCTGATCGCCAATCATCCCTACGGCATTCTCGACGGGTTGATGATGGGTCACATCCTGTCGGTCGCGCGCGGCGATTTCAGGATCCTCGCCAATTCGGTGTTCAAGAAGGCCGAGGATCTGAACCGGATCGTGCTGCCGGTGGATTTCGACGAAAGCCGCGAGGCGCTGCGCACCAATCTCGAAACCCGCGCGACGGCGCTGCGCTACCTTGCCGAGGGCGGGGCCATCGGGGTATTTCCGGGCGGCACCGTGTCCACCGCCGCAAAGCCGTTCTCGCGCCCGATGGATCCGGGCTGGCGCAACTTCACCGCCAAGATGATCGCGCGGTCGGGCGCCACCGTCGTGCCGATCTACTTCGACGGGGCCAATTCGCGGCTGTTCCAGCTTGCCAGCCATGTTCACGTCACGTTGCGCCTGGCGCTGCTGATCAAGGAGTTCCGCGCACGGGTGGACGAACCGGTGCGCGTGGTTGTGGGCGAGCCGATCAACGGCGGCAAGCTTGCCGCGCTCAGGACCGATCCGAAGGGCATGATGGATTTCCTGCGCCGCGAAACCTACGCGCTCAGCCCCAGCCCGCTTCGGTCTCTCGACTACGGCTACGAATTCGAGGAAAAGTACCGGGCGTGACCGGGGCGGTTCCCGGTTGCGGGGCGGAGGCATTCATGGCGGTAGGCGTCTTCGATTCGGGCCTGGGCGGCCTGACGGTGCTGGACGCCGTGGCCCGGCGGCTGCCCGAGGTCGCCTTTGTCTATTTCGGTGACAATGCCCACGCGCCCTACGGCGTGCGCGACGCCGAGGATATCTTCCAGCTGACCTGCGCGGGGGTGGAGCGGCTGTGGGACGAGGGCTGCGATCTGGTGATCCTCGCCTGCAACACCGCCTCGGCGGCCGCGCTGCGCCGGATGCAGGAAACCTGGGTGCCCGAGGGCAAGCGGGTGCTTGGCGTCTTCGTGCCGCTGATCGAGGCGCTGACCGAACGGCAATGGGGCGACAATTCCCCGCCGCGCGAGGTGGCGGTGAAGCATGTGGCGCTGTTCGCGACCCCGGCCACGGTGTCGAGCCGCGCGTTCCAGCGCGAACTGGCGTTCCGCGCGATCGGCGTGGATGTCGAGGCGCAGCCCTGCGGCGGCCTTGTCGACGCGATCGAGGAGGGTGACGAGCTTCTGGCCGAGGCGCTGGTACGCTCTCATGTCGAGGCCCTGAAGCGGCGGATGCCGAAGCCCGAGGCGGCGGTGCTGGGGTGCACGCATTATCCGTTGATGGCCAAGGCTTTCCAGGATGCTCTTGGGCCGGAGGTGAGGGTTTTCAGCCAGGCCGACCTGGTGGCCGAAAGCCTGGCCGACTACCTGGCCCGGCGGCCCGGGTTCACCGGCAGCGGCCGGGAGCCGAAGTTCCTGACCACCGGGGAACCGGCGCGGGTGTCGGACAAGGCGACGCAGTTCCTGCGACGACGGATCGCGTTCGAGGCCGCGTGATTGCGGCACGTCCCGTTCCCGTCTAGACATCACGAAACACAAGCATGGTAGGGCCATGACCCATTCCGTCGCCATTCTCGGCGCCTCGGGCTACACCGGGGCAGAACTCGTCCGCATCATCGCGACCCATCCGGGGCTGCGCATCGCCGCGCTTACCGCCGACCGCAAGGCCGGGCAGGCGATGGGCATGGTGTTCCCGCATCTCGCGCATCTCGACCTGCCCGTTTTGCAGCGCATCGAGGATGTCGATTTTTCCTTGATCGACATGGCGTTCTGCGCGTTGCCTCATGCGACGTCCCAGGCGGTGATCGCCGCCCTGCCGCGCGATCTTAAGGTGGTGGACCTGTCCGCCGATTTCCGGCTGCGTGACCCGGCGGAGTATGAACGGTGGTACGGCAAGCCCCATGCCGCGCCGGACCTGCAGGCCGAGGCCGTCTATGGCCTGACCGAGTTCTACCGCGACGAGATCCGCGCGGCGCGGCTGGTCGCGGGCACCGGCTGCAACGCGGCGGCGGGGCAGTACGCCCTGCGGCCGCTGATCGAGGCCGGGGTGATCGATCTCGACGAGATCGTGATCGACCTCAAGGCCGGGGTGTCGGGCGCGGGGCGCAGCCTGAAGGAAAACCTGCTGCATGCCGAACTGTCGGGCGGCACCTTCGCTTATGCCGCCGGCGGCACTCACCGGCACCTGGGCGAGTTCGACCAGGAGTTCTCGAAACTGGCCGGGCGGCCGGTGCGGGTGCAGTTCACGCCGCACCTGATGCCGTTCAACCGCGGCATCCTGGCCACCGTCTACGTGCGCGGCGCCCCCGAGGCGGTGCATGCCGCGCTGGCCGCGCGCTATGACGCAGAAGTGTTCCTGCATCTGCTACCTTTCGGCGCACTGGCCTCGACACGCAGCGTCGCAGGCTCCAATCTCGTGCATATCGGCGTGGTCGGCGATCGTATCCCCGGCCGCGCCGTCGTCACGGTCGCGCTCGACAACCTCGCCAAGGGCTCATCCGGCCAGGCGATCCAGAACGCGAACCTGATGCTGGGGCTGGAGGAGACGGCGGGGCTGATGCTGGCGCCGGTATTCCCGTGAGGAGACGATGAAGAGTCTGAAGAAGAAACGCCGGGTCCAGGTTCTGGTGGTCGCGTCGCTGGCGCTGGTGATTTCCACGGCGCTGATCGGCTACGCGATGCGCGACGGCATCAATTTCTTCCGTGCGCCGACACAGGTCGTGGAAGAGCCGCCGGCGGAAGGCGAGGTGTTCCGCCTTGGCGGGCTGGTCGAGGAGGGCAGCATCGTGCGCGGCCAGGGCGAAACCGTGACGTTTCGCGTGACCGACGGCGGCGCGACGATCCCGGTGGCCTATACCGGCGTGCTGCCCGACCTGTTCTCCGAGAACCAGGGCATGGTTGGCACCGGCAAGATGGAGGACGGCGTTTTCGTGGCCTCCGAGATCCTCGCCAAGCATGACGAGACCTATATGCCCAAGGAGGTCATGGACGCGCTGAAGGAACAGGGCGTCTACAAGGGCGAGGAACCGCCGAACGGTTGATCCGTGCGGCGTTAACCTTCCGGCCGGAGCCTGCACCGCGTGAAAGCGGGGGCAGGCATGAAGAGCATCGACGACATCGCCGCCGGGATCGTCGCCCGCGAGGGCGGCTATGTGGATGATCCCGACGATCCCGGCGGGGCGACCAAGCACGGGGTGACGCTGGCGACGCTGCGCCGGCTGGGCATCGACCTGACCGGTGACGGCCGGACCGACCGCGCCGACCTGCGGCGGCTGACGCCGGCACGGGCCCGCGCGATCTTCGTGGAGCACTATTTCCGCAAGCCCGGCCTCGATCGGCTGCCCGAGGCGTTGCAGGCCACGGTCTTCGACATGCATGTGAACGCCGGGGCGGCGGCGATCCGCATCCTGCAAGGGCTGCTCAACGACATCGGCCACGACCTCGCCGTCGACGGCGTGCTGGGCCCGGCGACGCTGGCCGCCGCCCATGCCGCGGCCCGCGCCGCGCCCGATCACATCGCCGACGCCTACGGGATCGAACGCCGCAACTACTACTACCGGCTGGCCGATGCCCGCCCGGCCAGCCGGAAATATGCCCGTCGCCGGGACGGCGGCAAGGGCGGCTGGATTCGTCGGGCGGAGGAATTCATCGCACCGCGCTTTCACCTCAGCGCGGCCGAGCATCGCGAAAGGACGGCGGAATGGGACTGATGCATTGGCTGTTCGGCGCCGGGGCGGCGCGCACGCTGGGCGCGGCCGGGCAGGTGGCCGAGGTCTTCGTGCCGAACGCCTCCCGCCGGCAGGAACTTCAGGCCGAGGCCCGCGCCGCGGCGATGGCGCAGCACGCGGCGGAGTTTCGAAACGCCCGCACCGGCGCCTTCGACCGCGCCATCGACGGGCTGAACAGGCTGCCGCGGCCGCTCCTGGCGCTTGGCACGATCGGGCTGTTCGCCTACGCGATGGCCGATCCGGCCTCCTTCGCCGTCCGGATGCGCGGATTGGCGGAGGTGCCGGAACCACTGTGGTGGCTTCTGGGCGCGGTCGTGGGCTTTTACTTCGGCGCGCGCGAGGCGCATCACTTCCGCCTGACCCGCTGGGCCGAGGCGCGCCGGACGCCCGACGCCGAGGCCCCGGCAGCCTCCGCTGACGGAAACGCGGCGCTGGCGGAGTGGCGCGCGCTGGCGGGGCGCTGAGCCGGGCCGGCGCTGCGGACCGTGCCGTGCGCCACGCCGTCCGGTCACGCTTGCGACATCCGCGCGCATCCCCATTGGACGGGGCGAAGAAATCCAATATCCTGAGCGCATGTTGATCGAGCTCGGACACTTCGCCCTCATCCTGGCCTTCGCGCTGTCGCTGGTGCAGTCGGTCGTTCCCCTTGTCGGTGCCCACAAGGGCTGGCGCGGCTGGATGGCCGTGGCCGAACCCACGGCCAACGGCCAGTTGATCCTGACCGGGTTCTCCTTCGCGGCGCTCACCTGGGCCTTCGTGACATCGGATTTCTCGGTGCGCCTGGTGGTGACGAATTCCCACACGCTGAAACCGATGATCTACAAGATCTCGGGCGTCTGGGGGAACCACGAGGGTTCGCTGCTGCTGTGGGTGCTGATCCTGACCCTGTTCGGCGCTTGCGCCGTGTGGTTCGGCCAGAACCTGCCCCCCCGGTTCAAGGCGCGGGTGCTGGCGGTTCAGGCGATGGTGTCGGCGGCGTTCTTCGGCTTCATCCTGTTCACCTCGAACCCGTTCGAGCGCATGGCGCTGCCGCCCTTCGACGGGCAGGATCTGAACCCGCTGCTGCAGGATCCGGGGCTCGCCTTCCACCCGCCGTTCCTCTACCTCGGCTATGTCGGGCTTTCGATGGCGTTCTCCTTCGCCGTCGCCGCGCTGATCGAGGGCCGGGTGGATGCCGCCTGGGCGCGCTGGGTGCGGCCCTGGACGCTGGCGGCCTGGGTGTTCCTGACCATCGGCATCGCGCTGGGATCGTGGTGGGCCTATTACGAACTGGGCTGGGGCGGCTTCTGGTTCTGGGATCCGGTGGAAAACGCCTCGTTCATGCCCTGGCTGATCTCGGCGGCGCTGCTGCATTCCGCGATCGTGGTGGAAAAGCGCGAGGCGCTGAAAAGCTGGACGATCCTTCTGGCGATCATGGCCTTCGGGTTCTCGCTGATCGGCGCCTTCATCGTGCGTTCGGGTGTTCTGACCTCGGTCCATGCCTTCGCCAACGATCCCGAGCGCGGCACCTATATCCTGGCGATCACCGGGATCTTCGTCGGCGGCGCGCTCACGCTGTTCACGCTGCGCGCCAGCCAGATGCAGGCCAAGGGGGTGTTCGGCCTCGTCAGCCGCGAAAGCGCGCTGGTCGCCAACAACGTGCTGCTGGCCGTGTCGTGTTTCGTGGTGTTCATCGGCACGATCTGGCCGCTGGTGGCCGAGATGTTCTGGGATCGCAAGCTGTCGGTCGGCCCGCCGTTCTTCGATGCCGCCTTCACGCCGTTCATGGTGGTGCTGTCGATCCTGCTTCCGATCGGCGCGGTGATGCCCTGGAAGCGCGGCAGCATCGCCAAGGCGATGCGCCCGCTGCGCGGCGCGCTCGTGCTCGCCTTTGCCGGCCTGGCGCTGGCCTGGGCGATGCAGAGCGGCAATTCCGCCCTCGGCCCGGTGGGCACCGCGCTGGCGGTCTGGCTGGTCGCCGGCGCGGCCTCGGAACTGTGGCTGCGCGCCGGCAATCGCTGGCCGCGGCTGTGGCGGCTGCCGCGGGCCGACTGGGGCAAGGCGGTGGCCCATGCCGGGCTGGGCATCACCGTCTTCGGGATCTCGGCGCTGACCGCCTGGCAGGCCGAGGATATCCGCGTGGCGCAGATCGGCGAACCGTTCGACGTGGCCGGCTACACGATCCGGCTCGACTCGGTCGACCGGGTGGAAGGGCCGAACTACCTGTCCACCATGGCGACGATGACGGTGCTGCGCGACGGGCGCGAGGTGGCGGTGCTGCACCCGGAAAAGCGGGTCTATCCGGTGGCGCAGATGCCCACGACCGAGGCCGCGATCGACAACGGCATCACCCGCGACGTCTACCTGGTGATCGGCGATCGGCAGGACGACGGCGGCTGGGCGGTACGGACCTATATCAAGCCGTTCGCGAACTGGATCTGGCTGGGCTGTATCGTGATGTCGCTGGGCGGCTTTCTCAGCCTGACGGATCGGCGCTACCGGGTCGCCGTCGGGGCACGGCGCGCGCCGGCGATGGCGGCGCCGGCGGAATGACGATGCGCGCGCTGATCCTGTCGCTGGCGCTGGCGGCGGTCGCGCTGCCGGCCGCCGCCGTTCAACCCGACGAGGTGCTGGCGGACCCGGCGCTGGAAGAGCGTGCGCGGGAACTCTCGAAGGGCCTGCGCTGCCTTGTCTGCCGCAACGAGAGCATCGACGAATCGAACGCCGAACTGGCGCGGGACCTGCGGATCCTGGTGCGCGAACGGCTGGTTGCCGGCGACAGCGACGAGGAGGTGATCCGCTACCTCGTCGACCGCTACGGCGAGTTCGTCCTGCTGAAACCCACGCTGACCGGCTCCAACCTCGTCCTCTGGATCGCCGGCCCGGCGATGCTGCTGCTCGCCGGCGGGATCGCGGCGATCTACCTGCGCAGCCGCCGGCGGGCCGAGGAACCGGACGTCGACAGCCTGAGCGACGAGGAACGCCGCCGGCTGGACGAGATTCTGGCCGACTGACGCGGCGTAGCCCTTTCGCCCCCGTGCCATGGCGCTATGCTGCGCCGCACCAGACGGGAGGGCGCGATGGACTACGCGAGCATCGGATACCGGGTCGAGGGCGGCATCGCCACGGTGACGCTGAACCGGCCCGACGTGATGAACGCGCTCAACACCGAGATGCGCGCCGAACTCGCCGACGCGATCCGCCGCGCGCCGCAAGAGGCGCGGGTGCTGGTGCTGACCGGGGCCGGCCGCGCCTTCTGCTCGGGCCAGGATCTCGGCGATCGGGCGAACGCGGCGGAGATCGACCTCGAACGCACGCTGCGGGACGAATACGAGCCGATGCTGCGGGCGATCTTCGATTGCCCGGTGCCGACGATCTCGGCGGTGAACGGCGCCGCGGCCGGGGCCGGCGCCAATCTCGCGCTGGCCGCCGATGTGGTGATTGCCGCCGAAAGCGCGGTCTTCCTGCAGGCTTTTGCCCGGATCGGCCTTATTCCCGACGCCGGCGGCACCTACTGGCTGCCGCGCCAGATGGGGATCGCCAAGGCGATGGGCGCCGCGCTGTTCGCCGAGAAGATCACGGCGCGTCAGGCCTCCGACTGGGGCATGATCTGGGAATGGGTTCCCGATGCCGACTTCGCGGACCGCGTGCAGGCGCGGGCCGCCACGCTCGCGGCGGGGCCGACCGCGGCCTACCGCGCGATCAAGCAGGCGATCCGCGGCAGTTTCGAA
Source organism: Paracoccaceae bacterium (assembly GCA_024742695.1). GTDB lineage: Bacteria > Pseudomonadota > Alphaproteobacteria > Rhodobacterales > Rhodobacteraceae > JANSXY01. Next base: position 60,990 of record JANSXY010000015.1, read on the forward strand.
CGCGATCTCGATGGCCAGTTGGCGCTGGAGGCCGAACTGCAGGGCGCTTGCGGCAAGACGCGGGACTTCAAGGAAGGCGTGCTGGCCTTCCTGGAAAAACGTCCGGCGCGGTTCGAGGGGCGGTGAGCGGGGAAGGGGGCTGTCTGCCCCCTCTGCCGCCTGCGGCGGCATTCACCCCCGAGGATATTTCCCGGCCAAAATCTTAACCTCGCATTAACCGACTCGCCCAAAGGTTGTGGGCGCGGTACAGGCGGGGACGCCGATGACCGCGGCCAAAATGGCGGCCCGCCCGGGTGTTGGGGCGGGCCGTTCCTGTTGATTTTGGTCGGGAAATATCCTCGGGGGGTGCGGGGGGCAGACAGCCCCCCGCCGCCGCCCGGTCAGCGTGCGCCGACGGGCACGTAGTCGCGCTGCGGCGCGCCGGTGTAGCGCTGGCGCGGGCGGCCGATCTTCTGGGTCGGGTCGCTCAGCATCTCTTTCCACTGGCTGATCCAGCCGACGGTGCGGGAAATCGCGAAGATCGGGGTGAACATCGAGGTCGGGAAGCCCATCGCCTCGAGAATGATGCCGGAATAGAAATCCACGTTCGGGTAGAGCTTCTTTTCCACGAAATAGGGATCTTCCAGCGCGATCCGTTCCAGTTCCTTGGCGACCTTGAGCGTTTCGTTGTCCTCGATGCCGAGCAGGCCCAGCACCTCGTCGGCCGATTCCTTCATCACCTTCGCGCGCGGGTCGAAGTTCTTGTAGACGCGGTGGCCGAAGCCCATCAGGCGGAACGGGTCGTTCTTGTCCTTGGCGCGGGCGATGAACTCGGGGATCCGGTCGACCGTGCCGATCTCGCGCAGCATCTCCAGGCAGGCCTGGTTCGCGCCGCCATGCGCCGGGCCCCAGAGGCAGGCGATGCCGGCGGCGATGCAGGCGAAGGGGTTGGCGCCGGACGACCCCGCCAGCCGCACCGTCGAGGTGGAGGCGTTCTGCTCGTGGTCGGCATGCAGCATCATGATCCGGTCCATCGCCTTGGCGAGGATCGGGTCCACCACGTAATCCTCGCAGGGCACGGCGAAGCACATGTGCAGGAAGTTGCCCGCGTAATCGAGGCTGTTCTTGGGATACACGAAGGGCTGGCCGATCGAGTACTTGTAGGCCATCGCGGCGATCGTCGGCACCTTGGCGATCATCCGGATCGCGGCGACCTCGCGCTGCCAGGGATCGTTGATGTCGGTCGAATCGTGGTAGAAGGCCGACATCGCGCCCATCACGCCGGTCATGATCGCCATCGGATGCGCGTCGCGCCGGAAACCGCGGAAGAAGTTCATCATCTGCTCGTGCACCATCGTGTGACGGGTCACGCGCGTCTCGAAGTCGGTCGCCTGGGCCGCGGTCGGCAGTTCGCCGTAAAGCAGCAGGTAGCAGACCTCGAGGTAGTGCGACTTCGCGGCCAACTGCTCGATCGGGTAGCCGCGATACAGCAACTCGCCCTTGTCGCCGTCGATGTAGGTGATCGCGCTGTCGCAGGAGGCGGTGGAGGTGAAGCCGGGATCGTAGGTGAAGACATCGGCCTCTGCATAGAGCTTGCGGATGTCCAGCACGTCGGGGCCGACGGAAGGTTTGAGGATAGGCAGGTCGTAGGTCTTGTTGCCCAGGCTCAGGGTTGCCGTCTTGGTGTCTTCCGCCATCTTCGTCCCTCTCCATGCCTGCCGGGACCTGCCCGGCGCCATCTTCTGTGCCCGGGCCGGTCGGCTCAGGCCGTTGCGTCGGTCAGACGGGCCAGGGTGTCGTCCCGCCCGATCACCAGCATCATGTCAAAGACGCTGGGGCTGACCGCGCGTCCGGACAGGGCGGCCCGAAGCGGGGCGGCCAGCTTGCCAAGGCCCACGCCGTGCGCCTCGGCCACCTGGGCGACGACCGCCTCCAGAGCTTCCCGCGTCCAGCTAGCATTTTGCAGGTGCGGCGTCAATTCCTTCAGTATACCACGGGATACCGGGTCGAGGGCCTTCGCGGCCTTCTCGTCGGGGGTGAAAGGGCGGGCGCCCATAACGAAATGCGCCTTGTCCAGAAGGTCCGGGAAGGTTTTCGCCCGTTCCTTCAGGCAGGGCATCGCCCGCAGCAGGAGGTCGCGCTGCGTTGCAGAAAGCGGTGGCGCGCCGGTGGCGGCGAGAAACGCCTCGAGTTCCGTCAGCAGGTCGGCATCCGCGGCGCGGGCGATCTGCGCGCCGCAGACATGGTCGAGCTTCTTGAAATCCAGCCGCGCCGGGGCGCGGCCGATACCGTCGAGGTCGAACCAGGCCTGCGCCTCGGCGTCCGAAAAGATCTCGTCGTCGCCATGGCTCCAGCCCAGGCGGGCGAGGTAGTTGCGCATCCCCGCGGCGGGGTAGCCCATCGCCTGGTACTCCTCCAGTCCGACGGCGCCATGGCGTTTCGACAGTTTCTTGCCATCGGGTCCGTGGATCAGCGGGATATGCGCCCAGACCGGCTCCGCCCAGCCCATCGCGCGATAGACCTGGGCCTGCCGGGCGGCATTGTTCAGATGATCGTCGCCGCGGATCACGTGGGTCACGCCCATGTCGTGATCGTCCACCACCACCGCCAGCATGTAGGTCGGCGTGCCGTCGGAGCGCAGGCAGATCATGTCGTCGAGCTGGTCGTTGCGGAAGGTCACGCGGCCCTGAACCCGGTCGTCGATCACCGTCTCGCCGGCGCGCGGGGCCTTGAGGCGGATCGCGTAGGGCGCATCGGGGTGGCTGGCCGGGTCGGCGTCACGCCACGGGCTTTGGTAGAGGGTGGACCGGCCGTCGGCCCGCGCGGCCTCGCGGAACGCCTCGATCTCGGCGGGCGGGGCGAAGCACTTGTAGGCATGGCCCGATGCCAGCATCTGCTGCGCCACCTCGGCGTGCCGGGCAGAGCGGGCGAACTGGCTGACCGGCTCGCCATCGCAGTCGAGGCCGAGCCAGGCGAGTCCGCGCAGGATCGCCGCCGTCGCCTCGGGGGTCGAGCGGGCGCGGTCGGTATCCTCGATCCGCAGCAGGAACCTGCCGCCGCGGCCGCGCGCGTAAAGCCAGTTGAACAGCGCCGTGCGCGCGCCGCCGATATGCAGGTAGCCCGTGGGCGAGGGGGCGAAGCGGGTCACGACGGGGGAAGTCATCGGCGCTGTTAACCTTTCGGAAACCATGTTCGGGCGACGCTGTCGGCGCAGTCATACGGTGTGTTCGGGCGGGGAGACAAGGGTGCCGCGCCCCATCTTGGTCACGAGTTCAGAGGCGGTCGCGGCGCTGGCCGCGCGCCTGTCGGCGGGCGCGGTCGCGGTGCCGCTGGCCCCTGTCGTCTTCTCCTTCGGGATCGCGGCCTGGTTCGCGCTGCCGGCCGATCCGCCCGAGGCGCTTGGCTGGACCGCGGCCGTGATCGCGGTGTTGGCGGCGCTGCTGGCGGGGCGGGCGGGGATCGCCGGCCGACTTGGCTGTCTCGCGCTCGCCGTCTTCGCGGCCGGTCTCGCGGTCGCCGAGTTGCGGGCGGCCCGCGTGGCCGCCCCGGTGCTGGACTGGCGCTACTACGGCGCGATCGAGGGCCGGGTGGTGGCGCTCGACCGGTCGGTCTCCGACGCGGTGCGGATCACGCTCGACCGGGTGGTGCTGGACCGGGTCGCGCCGGAGCGGACACCCAGGCGCGTACGCGTGGCCCTGCACGGGGCCGCGGCCGACCGGGTGCCGGGGCCGGGCGACAGGGCGATCCTGACCGGCCATCTGTCGCCGCCGGGCGGGCCGGTGGCGCCGGGCGGGTTCGATTTCGCCCGCCTCGCCTGGTTCGACGGCCTCGGCGCCGTGGGCTATACCCGCAGCCCGGTCCTGCGCCTGGCTCCCGCGCCCGCGGGGCCGAGCCTGGGCAAGACCCGGCTGGCGCTGTCGCGCGCGATCCAGGCGCGGATCGAGGGCCCGCCCGGCGCGCTGGCCGCGGCGGTGGCAACCGGCGACCGGTCGGCCCTGACCCGACGCGAGATCGAGGCGCTGCGCGCCTCGAACCTGTCGCATCTGCTGGCGATCTCGGGCTTGCACCTGGGGCTGGTGGCCGGGGTGGTGTTCGGCGCCGTGCGGCTGGGGCTGGCGGCGGTGCCGTCGGCGGGGCTGCGGCTGCCGGGCAAGAAGATCGCCGCGGCGCTGGCGATCGCGGCGGCGGCCGTCTACCTCGCGCTGTCGGGCGGCAATGTCGCCACCCAGCGCGCCTTCGTGATGGTCGCCTGCCTGTTCGGCGCGATCCTGATCGACCGTCGCGCGCTGTCGTTGCGGGCGCTGGCGCTGGCGGCGATGCTGATCCTGGCGGTGGCGCCGGAAAGCCTGGGCGAGGCGGGGTTCCGCATGTCCTTCGCCGCGACCACGCTGCTGGTGGCGGTGTTCTCGGGTGCGGGCGGGCGCTGGCTGTCGGGCCTGCCGGCCCCGCTGGCCTGGGTGGGCGCGCTGGCGCTGTCTTCGGCGCTGGCCGGGGCGGCGACCGCGCCGATCGCCGCGGCGCAGTTCAACCGGATCGCGGAATACGGCTACCTGGCCAATCTGCTGGCGGTCCCGGTGATGGGCACGCTGGTGATCCCGGGCGCGGTGCTGGCCGCCTGCCTCGCGCCGCTGGGCCTCGCCGCGCCAGGGCTGTGGCTGATGGAACTGGGCTGCCGCTGGATCCTGGCCGTGGCCGGCGCCGTCGCGGGGCTCGAGGGGGCGGTGATCGGGGTGCCGACGCCGCCGGGCGCGGTTCTGCCGGTGCTGGCGCTGGCCGGGATCTGGGCGGTGCTGGTGCCGGGCCGGGCGCGGGGCGTGGCGGCCCTGCCCGCCGCCCTGTGCCTCGCGCTCTGGGCGGCGGTCGAGCGGCCCGCGGTGCTGGTCGCGGCGGATGCCGCCCTGGTCGGCCGTCTCGGGCCCGAGGGTCGGGCGCTGTCGAAGCCGCGCGGGGCGGGGTTCGTGGCGGGGAACTGGCTGGAGGACGACGGCGATTTCGCCAGCCAGGCGGACGCGGCCGCGCGAAGCGGGTTTTCAGGCGAGGCCGGCGCACGCTGGACCGAGATTGCCGGACGCCGCCTTTGGCATCTTGCCGGCCGCGGCGCGGCCGCGCGGGCGGCGGCGCTGTGCCGGGATCGCGCGATTCTCATCGTCGCCGCCGAGATGCCCGGCGCGCCGCCGGGCGACTGCATTCTGTTCGACCTGCGCCGCCTGGCCGAAACCGGCGCACTGGCGATCGATGCGGACCCGGCGGGCGGGATCGTGATCCGACCGGCCCGCCTGCGCACCGGGGATCGCCAGTGGGCGCCCTGGATGCGGCGACCCTAGTCGCGGATCAGTAGCTGCGGATCAGCCCCACCAGCCGGCCCTGGACCTTCACCGCCTCGGCCGGCAGGACGCGGGTGGGATGGGCGGGGTTGGCCGCCTCCAGCGCGATCATCGGGCCTTGCCGGCGGAACCGCTTCAGCGTGGCCTCGTGCCCCTCGACCAGGGCGACCACGATCTCGCCGTTCTCGGCGGTCGTCTGTTCGCGGATCACCACGATGTCACCGTCATGGATGCCGGCATCGATCATCGAATCGCCCCGAACCTCCAGCGCGTAATGGCGGTGCTGGCCCGACAGCATCGATCCCGGCACCGCGACATGGTGCGACACTTCGGAAATCGCCTCGATCGGCACCCCGGCGGCGATCCGGCCCATCACCGGCAATTCCAGCGCGTCTGCCTCGACCGGCAGGGCGGCGGGCGGCGACGTCGCCGCACCGCCCTCGATTACCCGGGGCGAGAAGCCCGGACGGCTGAGCGCCTCGGGCAGTTTCACGATCTCCAGCGCGCGGGCGCGATGCGGCAGGCGACGCAGGAAGCCGCGCTCCTCCAGCGCCGTGATCAGCCGGTGAATCCCGGATTTCGACCGCAGATCGAGCGCCTCCTTCATCTCGTCGAACGAGGGCGGCACCCCGTCACGCTCCAGCCGTTTCTGGATGAAATCCAGAAGTTCCAGTTGCTTGCGGGTCAGCATGCCACCTCCCTCAAAACCTTCCGTCGCGCGCATCGGTGCGGCGCGGGGATATCGCGTTCGGGTTATGTTCTATCCCTGTTCCGGTTTCGTGTCAATCGGTGCGGAACGTCAGCGGCAGGTAGGGAACCGTGGTTCCCGCCGGGCGCGGTGCGTCGCCGATCGGCCGGATCAACAGCGCGTCGGCCTCCGCCAGCACCGACAGCAGCGCCGAATCCTGGCGCGCGAACGGCCGGATCCGCGGCAGGCCGGGGCCGGGGGACAGGCGCGCCCGCATGTAGTGCTCGCGCGGTCCGTTCGCGCCGACATCGCGCGCCAGCACCGCCTCGTGCCGCTCCGGCGCGCGGGCCGGCAGGCCCTGCATCGCGCGCAGCATCGGCAGAAGGAACAGGTGTCCGCAGACCATGGCCGAGACCGGGTTGCCCGGCAGCCCGAGCAGCGCGGCGGTGCCGAACCGACCCGCCATCAGCGGTTTGCCGGGCCGCATGGCGATCTTGTAGAACGCCCGTTCCAGCCCGCGGCCCTCGGCCACCCGCGCCACCAGGTCATGGTCGCCGACCGAGGCGCCGCCGACGGTCACCACCAGGTCGGCGCCCTCGGCCAGCGCGAGGACGGTACCGAGGCTTGCGACGGTGTCGCGGGCGATCGGCAGCATCCGCACCTCGGCCCCGGCCGCCTCGGCCATGGCGGCCAGCCCGAAGGTGTTGGAGGCGACGATCTGGTCGGGCGCGGGATCCTCGCCGGGCATCACCAGCTCGTCGCCGGTGGCGTTGATGGCGACGACCGGGCGGCGCGCGACGCGCAGTTCGGCCACGTTCATCGCCGCCAGCAGCGCGACATCGGCCGGGCCCAGCCGCCGCGGCGCTTCGATCCGGGCGCCGGCGGCGAAATCCTGCCCGGCGGCGCGGACATGGCCGGCCTCGTCCAGCCGCGCGCCCAGCGTGATCCGGCGGCCGTCGCGCTGCACATCCTCCTGAATCACCACGCGGTCGGCGCCCGGGGGCACCGGCGCGCCGGTGAAGATCCGCACCGCCTGTCCCGGCGCCACGGCGCCGGCGAAGGCATGACCCGCCGCCGCCTCGCCGATCACGTCAAGCACCCGGCCCGGTGCGTGATCCGCCGCGACGATGGCGTAGCCGTCCATCGCGGCGGCGGCGAAGGGCGGCTGATCGCGCCGGGCCACGGCATCCTCGGCCAGCACCCGGCCGGCGGCGCGGCGCAGCGGCACGGTTTCGGCCGGCAGGGGCGCAGCCAGCGCGAAGAGATGGTCCAGCGCCGCTTCGACGGAAATCATCACTCCGCCTCGTAGCGACCTGATTTTCCACCGTCTTTCAGGACAACCCGAAGACCCTCGATGCGCATGGATTTCTCCGCCGCCTTGAGCATGTCGTAGACCGTCAGCGCGGCGACGGAGACGGCGGTCAGCGCCTCCATCTCCACCCCGGTCTGGCCCGTGGTCCTGACCGTCGCCGTGATCCGCACGCCGGGCAGATCGGCGTCCGGCGCCAGGTCGAGCGCCACGCGGGTGATCGGCAACGGATGGCACAGCGGGATCAGGTCGGCGGTGCGCTTTGCGGCCATGATCCCCGCGAGCCGGGCCACGCCCAGCACGTCGCCCTTCTTCGCGGTGCCGGAGGTGACCAGCGCCAGCGTTTCGGCCCGCATGACCACTGCGCCCTCGGCCACGGCCACACGATCCGTCACCGCCTTGTCGGAGACGTCGACCATGTGGGCCCGGCCCTCGGCGTCGAAATGCGTCAGGCTCATGCCGCGCCCTCCAGCAGCGCGCGGGTCGCGGCAGCGACATCGGCCTGCCGCATCAGGCTTTCGCCGACGAGGAAGGCGCGGGCGCCGTACCGCGCGAGATCCTGCAGGTCGTCGTGGCGGAAGATGCCGCTTTCGGCCACCACCGTACGGTCCTCGGGGATCCCTTGGGCCAGGTTCCGCGTTGTATCAAGTGTGACGTCGAAGGTTCTGAGATTGCGGTTGTTTATCCCGATCATCTGGCTTTTCAGCGCGAGCGCGCGATCGAGTTCGGGGCCGTCATGAACCTCGATCAGCACGTCCATGCCCCAGGCCGTCGCGGCGTCCTCCAGTTCGGCCGCCTGCGCGTCCGAGACGCTGGCCATGATGATCAGGATGCAGTCCGCGCCCCAGGCGCGGGCCTCGGCGACCTGGTAGGGATCGTAGAGGAAATCCTTTCTCAGCGCCGGCAGGCTTGTGGCCGCGCGCGCGGCGGTCAGGAATTCCGGCGCGCCCTGGAACGAGGGCGCATCGGTCAGCACCGACAGGCAGGCCGCGCCGCCGGCCGCGTAGGCGCGGGCGAGCGCCGGCGGGTCGAAATCGGCGCGGATCAGGCCCTTCGACGGGCTGGCCTTCTTGATCTCGGCGATCAGGCCGAACCCGTCGGCAGCCGCGCGAACGAGTGCCGCGTGAAAGCCGCGCGGCGCATCCGCCGCGCGCGCGGCGGCCTCGACCTCGGCCAGCGGTCTCGCGGCCTTGGCGGCCGCGATTTCCTCCAGCTTGTAGGCCTTGATCCGTTCCAGAACGTCGCTCATGTCTCCGGCGCCCCCGTCACGCGGGCCAGCGCGGCGACCTTGGCCTGCGCCGCGCCGGAATCGATGCTTTCGGCGGCGCGGGCGACGCCGTCCTTCAGGTCGCTCGCGCGACCCGCGATCAGCAGCGCGGCGGCGGCGTTCAGCAGCACCGCGTCGCGATAGGCCCCGCGCGCGCCGCCCAGAAGCGCGCGGAACGCCTGCGCGTTCTCCTGCGGGGTGCCGCCGAGGATCGCCTCGAACGGGTGCACCGGCAGGCCGGCCTCTTCGGGATGCAGTTCGAAGTCGTGCACCGCGCCATCCTCCAGCGCCGCGACCCAGGAGGCGCCGGCGATGGACAACTCGTCGGTGCCGTCGCCGCCGTGCACGACCCAGGCCGCCTCGGCCCCCAGTTCGCCCAGCACCTCGGCCATGGGCCGGATCCAGCCACGCGCGAATGCGCCGGTCAGCTGGCGCTTCACCCCGGCGGGATTTGTCAATGGTCCCAGAAGGTTGAAGACCGTTCTTGTGCCAAGTTCGGAGCGCGTGGGCATGACGTGGCGGATCGCGGGATGATGCATCGGCGCCATCATGAAGGCGATGCCGGCCTCGGCCAGCGCGCGTTCGACCACCTCGACGCCGACCATCACGTTGATGCCCATCTGCGTCAGCGCGTCGGCCGCGCCGGATTTCGACGACAGGTTGCGATTGCCATGCTTGGCCACCGGGACGCCGGCGCCGGCCACCACGAAGGCCGTGGCGGTGGAGATGTTCAGCGTGCCCTTGCCATCGCCGCCGGTGCCGACGATGTCCATCGCGCCCTCGGGCGCGCGCACCGCGTTGCACCGGCCGCGCATCACGCGCGCGGCGGCGGCGATTTCCGCCACCGTCTCGCCGCGGGTGCGCAGGGCCATCAGCAGACCGCCCATCTGGCTCGGCGTCGCCGCGCCCTCGAACAGGGCGGCGAAGGCGGTCTCGGCCTCGACCGTGCTCAGCGGCCGCTCGGCGGCGATGCCGATCAGGGGGCGAATATCGGTCATCCACGTCCTTTCGTCGGGGGCGCGTGATCGGCTCGCGCGGTCATACGGTGCGGGGCGGCCATGTCAGGCGGCCCGCTTCACCGCAAAGCCCGCGCCGGCCAGGAAATTGCCCAGGAGCCGGTGGCCGTGTTCGGAGGCGATGGATTCGGGGTGGAACTGCACCCCCTCGATCGGGTGGTCGCGGTGTCGCAGCCCCATGATCGTTCCGTTGTCCAGCCAGCCGGTCACCTCGAGGCAGTCGGGCAGGCTTTCGCGCTCCACCACCAGGCTGTGATAGCGGGTGGCGCGGAACGGATCGGGCAGGCCGGCGAACACGCCCGTGCCGGAATGATGGACATTGCCAAGCTTGCCGTGCACGATTTCGCCACAGCGCACGACACGGCCGCCGAATGCCTGGCCGATCGTCTGGTGGCCGAGGCAGACGCCCAGCAGCGGCACGCCGGCCTCGGCGGCCGCACGGGCGAGGTCGAGGCAGATGCCGGCCTGGTCGGGATCGCAGGGGCCGGGGGACAGGACGATCGCCCGCGGCGCCATCGCCATCGCCTCGGCCACGGTGATCGCGTCGTTGCGCCGTACCTCGGCCGGGGCCCCGAGCTCGCCGAGGTAGTGCACGAGGTTGTAGGTAAAGCTGTCGTAGTTGTCGATCAGGAGGAGCATGGGCCCAGATGTCGGTTTGGGGATGAAGCCCCCGGACTGTCGGGCTATACATGGTCAGAGCCGGGCGCCGGGGTCAAGGGCGCCGGCGGGGCAGTGAGGCCCGTGCCCGTGGCGGGCCGGGCGCGAACGAACGGAGGGCAGGGTGGTCCGGGGGCTGTTGTCGGGTATGGTCGTCGGCGGCATTTCGGCCGCCGCGGTGCTGGTGACGATCTCGCTGGTGCTTCCGTTGCCGGAGCCGGCGCCGGGGGCGCAGGCCGCCGCGGTGCCGGAGCCGGAGACTGTGGCGGACGGCGCGATGCCGGAGCAGCCGGCCGCGGGCGAGGCGGCTGAGGCCGAGACGCCCGAACAGGTGCCAACGGCGCCGTCCGAACCTCTTGCGGATACGGCCGAGGCGGCCCCCGGCGACAGTCCGGGCGACGCACCGGACCTGCCGGCGGCGGCGATCGTCGAGGTGCCCGCCGGCTCCGCCTTCGGCCGCGGCCGCGACGATACCCAGCCCGTCGCCCCGCAGGCAGCCGAGGCCGGGCCCGACCTGCCCGGCACGCCGCCCGTCACGGCGCCGGTGGCCGAGCCCGCGCCGGATCTGCCCGAGGTCGAAACCGCCGCCGCGCCGGCCGTGCCCTCGGGGCCGGAAAGCCCCGGCAGCCCGGCGCCCGAAACCGCGCCGCCATCGGCGCCCGATCCCGACGAGCCGGTCACCGCCCCCGCGGTCGCCGCCGCCCCCGCCGCGCCCGAGGCGCCGGGCACGCCCGAGATCGCCGGCACCGAACCGGCCGCGGAACCGGAGCCGGACCCGCCGGAAACCGCGCCCCGTGTCTTCGCGTCGCTGCCGGCCGCCGATCCGGCGCCGCCGATGCCCGAAGCGGCCCCGGCCGGAACCGGGATCACGTTCCGCCCCGTGGAGCGCGGCAGCCCGTTCGAGCCGCGCCCCGGCAGCCTGCCACAGATTGATCCCGAGGCCGGCACCGCGGCCGATGCCGCGCGCGACCTATCCGATCCCGGCGCACCGCCCGAGGTCGGCGCCCTCGCGCCCGCGATGCCGGCCGTCGAGGTCGCGCCGGAACCGGGCTTCGGCCAGGCCGACGGGATCCGGGTGAACCGCCTGCCGCAGCTTGGCACGGAGACCGAGGAAGCGCCGCCAGAGGCGGCCGGCGCGATCTTCGACGGCGCGCTGGGGCAATTCGCGGCGGATTTCGAGCCGCCGGCGAACAGTGACCTTCTGGGCCTCGTGCTTATCGATCCGTCGGACGCGGCGGGCCGGATGGATCCCGCCGAACTGGCCGCCTTCGGCCTGCCCGGCGCGGTGGCCATCGATCCGCTGGCGCCCGGCGCGACGGAGCGGGCGGCGGCGCTGCGCGCGGCGGGGTTCGAGGTGGGGCTGCTGGCGGCCTCGGTGCCCGGCGGCGCGATGCCGGCGGACCTTGCCGTGAACTTCGCCGCCTGGACCGATGCCTTGCCCGAGGCGGCGCTGATCGTCGAAGCGCCGGACACCCGGTTCCAGAACATCCGCTCGCTGGCGCAGCTCATCGTCGGGCTGGCGGGGGACAACGGCTTCGGCCTGGTGACCCACGACATCGGGCTCAACACCGCCGATCAGCTGGCCGGCGCCGCGGGTGTCCCGCGGGCCGAAAGCTTCGAGATCCTCGATACCGCGACGCAGACCGAGGCCGCGATCCGCCGAACGCTGGACCGCGCCGCCTTCGAGGCGGAGCGCAGCGGGCGGGTGCTGTTGGCCGTCGCGGCGCGACCCGAGACGCTGGCGGCGATCAAGACCTGGCTGGTGGAATCGCGCCGCGCCCGGCTTGCGCCCGCGCCGGCCTCGGCGGTTCTGTCGGCGGAGGCGCCCTGACGGGCGCCGAGAACCGGGCCGACGCCGGCGTTAGCCGTTGCGGTCGCCCAGGAACAGGCCGGCCTCGCGCGCGGCCTGCATCAGCGCCTTGGACTTGTTGACGGTTTCCTGCCACTCGGCCTCGGGGTCGCTGTCATAGACGACGCCGCCGCCGGCCTGGATGTAAAGCTTGCGGTCCTTCACCACGGCGGTGCGCAGCGCGATGCACATGTCCATCTCGCCGTTGGCGGCGAAATACCCCACGCCGCCGCCGTAGATGCCGCGCTTTTCCGGCTCCAGCTCGTCGATGATTTCCATCGCGCGCACCTTGGGCGCGCCCGAAACGGTGCCGGCCGGCAGGCCCGCCAGCAGCGCCGACAGCGCATCCTCGCCCTCGGCGATCTCGCCCACGACGTTCGAGACGATGTGCATGACGTGGCTGTAGCGTTCGATGATGAACTCCTCGGTCGGTCGGACCGTGCCGATCCTCGCCACCCGGCCGACGTCGTTGCGGCCGAGGTCGAGCAGCATCAGGTGTTCGGCCAGCTCCTTCTCGTCGGCCAGCAGGTCGGCCTCGTGCGCGCGGTCCTCGTCCGGCGTCTGCCCGCGCGGGCGGGTTCCGGCGATCGGCCGGATCGTCACCTCGCCGCCGCGCAGACGCACGAGAATCTCGGGGCTGGCGCCGACGATCTGGAAGGTGCCGAAGTTGTAGAACGTCATGAACGGCGAGGGATTGGTGCGCCGGAGCGAACGGTAAAGCGCGAAGGGCGGCAGCGGGAAATCCGCGGTCCAGCGCTGCGACGGCACGACCTGGAAGATATCGCCGGCGCGGATGTAATCCTTCGCCCGTTCGACGGCCTTCAGGTAATCGGCCTTGGGAAAGTTCGACACCGGTTCGCCGACCTGCGCGGCCTCGCCCAGCGCCCGGCCGGCCCCGGCCGCCTGCCGGTCGAGGTCGCGCACCGCGTCCATCACCCGTTCGGCGGCCTGGGCATAGGCCGCCCGCGCCGTCAGGCCCGATCGCTGCCATGCGGGCGAGACCACCGTCACCTCGCCCTTCACGCCGTCGAGCACCGCGACGACCGAGGGCCGCATCAGCACCGCGTCGGGTACGCCGATCGGGTCGGGATTGACGTTCGGCAGGTGTTCGACCAGCCGGATCATGTCATAGCCCAGGTAGCCGAACAGGCCCGCGGCGATCGCCGGCAGATCGGCCGGCATGTCGATCCGGCTTTCGGCGATCAGCGCGCGCAGGGTGTCCAGCGGATGGCCGGGAAGGTCTTCGAAGGCGCTGTCGTCGAACCGGGCCTGGCGGTTGATCCGGCTTTGCCGGCCGCGGCAGTCCCAGATCAGGTCGGGCTTCATGCCGACGACCGAGAAGCGCCCGCGCACCTCGCCGCCGGTGACGCTTTCCAGCATGAAGCTGTTGCGGCCCGCCTCGGCGAGTTTCAGCATCAGCGACACCGGGGTGTCCAGATCGGCGGCGAGGCGGGCATAGACGACCTGGTTTCCGCCGGCGGCCCAGCCCGCCTCGAACGCGGCGAAATCGGGATAGAGCGCCAAGTCCGCCTCCTAGCGCATCTGCGCGTGCACGGCCTCGATCGCCGCGCCGTTCAGGCTGATCCCGGCGCGGGCCTGCATCGCGGCGGCGTAGGCGGAATACAGGTCGTCGGCGAGCCCGCGTTCGATCTGGCTGCCCAGGCTTTCGGCAAGCTCGGCCGCGTCGGGATCGTCGGGCGCGACCGGCTCGATCCCGTCGGTGCGCAGCAGGTGCACGCCGCCCTCGGCCACCAGCGCGTGGCCGCCCGGTTCGGTCGCGAACACCGCCTGCAGGGCCGCGGGCGGCAGGCCGGGCGCGAACCCGTCGCGCGGCGTTGCCGGGTGGCGGGTGACGACGAGGCCGAGAGAGTCGAAGCTCGCGCCGCCGTCGAGAGCGGCAAGCATCTCTTCGCCCAGCGCCACCAGCCGCTTGCGGGTTTCCGCCGCCGTCCAGTCCACCGCGACCTGCGCGCGCACCTCGTCGAGCGGGCGCGGGGCAGGCGGGTCGATCCCGTCGAGGCGCAGCGCCGCCACGCCGCCGTCCTCCAGTTCGAAAAGGTCCGGGTAATCGCCTTCCTCGGCGGCGAAGGCCGCGTCGCGGAACGCGGTATAGGCCGCGATCCCGTCCCGGGTGTCGGGCGCCATCGCGATCGTGCCCAGTTCCATCCCGACTTCGGCGGCAAGATCCTCGAGCGTCGCGCCGCCCGCCAGCAGATCCTCGATCGCGCCGGACTGGTCGAGGATCAGCCGCCGCGCCCGGTCGATCGTCACGGTTTCGGCCAGATCGTCGCGGGCCTCGTCGAAACCCACTTCCCGCGCCGCCAGGATCGCGTTGACCTGGAACAGCGCGGGACCGAGCGCGGTGTCCACCGGCCCGGCGACGCCGGCGCCCTCAAGCGCGAACACCGCCGCGCCGGCCGCGCCCAGATCGGCCTCGGTCACGTCGCCAAGGTCGATATCGGCCAGGGCGAGGCCGCGTTCCGCGACGATGTCGGCAAAGCCCGCGTCGCCCGAGTCGATCCGGGCGCGCGCGGCCTCGGCGGCGGCGGCATCGGGAAACACCAGCCGCTCGACGATCCGGCGTTCGGGCTGGACATAGTCGGCGATCCGTTCCTCGTAGGCGGCGCGCAGCGTTTCCTCGTCGATCTCGACCGCGTCGGACAGCGCCTCGGGCGCGAGCCAGACATAGGTGAGGCGGCGGATCTCGGGGCGGGTGTAGCGCGCGATCTCGGCCTCGTGGAAGACGACCAGGTCGGCCTCCGCCGGCTCCGGCACCGGGTCTGCAAGATCGGCGGCGACCAGTTCGGCATGGCTGAAGGCACGGCGTTCCAGCGCCCAGCCGGTCAGCGCGGCGACCTGCGCCTCGGGCGCGGCCAGCCCGCCGATCACGGCGCCTTCGAGGATCGTGCGCGCGGTTTCCGCCCGCAGCCGATCCTCGAACTGCGCCTCGGTCAGGCCCTGCCGGCGCAGCGCCTCGGCATAGGATTCGCGGTCGAAGCTGCCGTTCAGCCCCTGGAACTGCGGCGCGGAAACGACTTGTCGGCGCACCTCTTCATCGCCTACCGAAAGCCCGATGCGCGCCGCCTCGCTATCCAGCGCGGCAGCGGTGATCAGCGCGCCGCGGATCGCCGCGTCGCGGCCGAAGGCCTGCAACTGTTGCAGACCGACGGGCTGGCCGAACTGCTGGCTGAGGCCGCGCATCTCGCGTTCCAGCGCGCGGGCATAGTCGTTCACGTCGATCTCGATATCGCCGACGGTGGCGATGGACCGCACGGTGCCGCCGAAATTGGTCACGCCGAAACCGCCGAGTCCCAGGATCAACAGGCCCATGAGCACCCAGACGACAACGCCCTTGCCCTTCTTCTGCGCCATGCTGTCCTACCCCCGTCGGTCGCGTCCTTCGGGGCTGTTTATGCGCTCCGCCCCGGCGCGGCAA
This sequence comes from Paracoccaceae bacterium, assembly GCA_024742695.1. Classification (GTDB taxonomy): domain Bacteria; phylum Pseudomonadota; class Alphaproteobacteria; order Rhodobacterales; family Rhodobacteraceae; genus JANSXY01. The sequence continues at coordinate 76,515 of JANSXY010000015.1, forward strand.
GCGCAACAGGCGCCGACCCGGTCAGCGTTCGAAGCCCGCCAGCCGATCCATCAACACGGCGATCCCGGCGGTGTCGACATTGGCGAAGGCGATCCGCAACTGGCGCGCGCCCGCAGGATCCTCGGCGGGCATGAACATCGTGCCGGGCAACAGCAGGACGCCGGCCTCGCGCGCCAGCCGTTCGGCCAGCGCCGGGGCGGGCAGGGCGAAGGGATGTTCGACATAGGCGAAATAGGCGCCGCAGCCCAGTGTCCGCCAGCCGGGCAGCGCGGCAAGCCCGGCCTCCATCGCGGCGCGGCGGGCAAGGATTTCCGCGCGTTCCCCGGCCAGCCACTGGCCGAGGTTGCGCATCCCCCACAGCGCGGCGATCTGGCCGAGCTGGTTTGGGCAGATCGCCACGGTGTCGAGGAATTTCTCGACCTCGGCCAGGCGCGCCGGATCGGCGACGATCGCGCCGACGCGATGCCCGGTCAGCCGGTAGGCCTTGGAGAACGAGTAGAGATGGATGAACCCGGCGCGCCAGTCGGGATCGGCGAACAGGTCGTGCGGCGCGCCCGCGCGGGCGTCGAAATCGCGATAGGTTTCGTCGAGGATCAGCGCGACGCCGCGCGCGCGGGCGAGGTCGAAGAAGGCGCGCACCACGTCTTGCGGGTATTCGACGCCGCCGGGATTGTTCGGGCTGACCAGCACGATCGCCCGCGTCGCCGGGCCGATCAGCGCCGCGGCCAGTTCCGGATCGGGGATCAGGCCGCGCCCGGTGGGCAGGGCCACGGTGCGCACCCCGGTCATGTCCAGCCACATCTTGTGGTTGAAATACCACGGCGTGGGCAGGATCACCTCGTCGCCGGCGCCGGCGAGCGTTGCCATCACGGCGCAGAACGCCTGGTTGCAGCCCTGGGTGATCGCCACGTCCGCCGCGGCGATCTCGCCGCCATAGGCCGCCGACCACTGCGCCGCCAGTTCGTCCCGCAGGTCCGGCATCCCCAGAACCGGGCCGTACAGATGCGCCGCCGGATCGGTCAGCGCGGCCTCCGCGATGGCGCGGCGCAGGCCCTCGGGCGGCGGATCGACCGGGGCGGCCTGGCTGACGTTGATCAGCGGCCGGTCGGCGGGAAAGGTCACGCCGTCGAGCCAGCGCCTTGCGGCCATGATCGGCGGCGCCTCGGTCGCCGCGACGGCGGGATTGAGGGGCAGAGGCATCGGGCGGCCCTTGTCCGGTGCGGGCCGGTCAGTCCCGCCCGCGGTAGGGTTCGACGTATTGCAGCGCCATGTCCCAGGGGAAGAAGATCCAGGTGTCCTGGCTGACCTCGGTGATGAAGGTATCGACCATCGGGCGCCCCTTGGGCTTGGCATAGACGGTGGCGAAATGCGCCTTGGGATAGAGCCGGCGGACCAGGTCCAGCGTCTTGCCGGTATCGACGAGGTCGTCGACCACGAGGATGCCGGTGCCGTCGCCCATCAGCTCCGCCTGCGGGGCCTTGGTGACGATCGCATCCATCTGTTCCTGGTGATTGTAGCTTTTCACGCTGATCGTATCGACGACGCGGATGTCCAGTTCGCGGCTGACGATCATCGCCGGCACCAGGCCGCCGCGGGTGATGCCCACCACCGCGCGCCAGGCGCCGTCATCCGGCCCGTGGCCGTCCAGCCGCCAGGCCAGCGCGCGCGCGTCGCGGTGAATCTGGTCCCAGGAGACGTGAAAGCCCTTTTCGTGCGGCAGACGGTCGTTCATTGCTGGGCCTCCGGTTTGCCGGTGTTGCGGCCGGTCACCGCGTCGATGTCGGGCGCGTCCACGGCCTTCATGCCGACGACGTGATAGCCGGCGTCGACATGCAGGTTCTCGCCCGTGGTGCCCGATCCGAGATCGGACAGCAGGTAGAGCGCGGCCTTGCCGACCTCGTCCTGCGTGACGTTGCGGCGCAGCGGGCTGTTCAGCTCGTTCCACTTCATGATGTAGCGGAAATCGCCGATGCCCGAGGCCGCCAGCGTCTTGATCGGGCCGGCCGAGATCGCGTTGCAGCGGATGCCGTCCTTGCCCAGATCCTCGGCGATGTACTTGACCGAAGCTTCCAGCGCCGCCTTGCACAGGCCCATGACGTTGTAGTGCGGCATGACCTTTTCCGCGCCGTAGTAGGTCAGTGTCAGCAGCGATCCGCCATCCGGCATGATCGCGGCGGCCCGCTGGCACACGGCGGTGAAGGAATAGACGGAGACATCCATCGACATCAGGAAGTTCTGGCGGCTGGTGTCGACATAGCGCCCGCGCAGCTCGCCCTTGTCGGAAAACCCGATCGCGTGAACGACGAAGTCGATCTTGCCCCAGGTGTCCTTCAGCCCCGCGAACACCGCGTCGAGGCTGTCCTCGTCGGTGACGTCGCATTCGAACAGGATCGGCGTTCCGAGGCTCGCGGCCAGCGGCTCGACCCGTTTCCTCAGCGCCTCGCCCTGGTAGGAGAACGCAAGCTCCGCGCCGGCGCCGGCCAGCGCGCGCGCGATTCCCCATGCGATGGACTTGTCATTGGCAAGGCCCATGATCAGGCCGCGCTTGCCGGCCATCAGATTGGTTGACATCGGCATCCCCCGCACTCTATTGCACGGTGCTTTAGGCGATGTTCCGGCCTGCATCAAGGCTGTGCCCGAACCTCGCGCTGCGCGGTGGTGACGAGATGAACGATCGGACGGGCATTTTCGCGGGGGAGGACCCGTTCGCCCTGGCACGGGCCTGGCTGGCGGAGGCCGAGGCCAGCGAACCGAACGACCCGAACGCGATCGCCCTGGCCACGGTGGACGAGACCGGGCTGCCCAACGTGCGCATGGTGCTTCTCAAGGACATCGAGGACGCCGCCTTCGTGTTCTACACCAACTACGGCAGCGCCAAGGCGCGGGAAATTGCCGTGACCGGCACGGCGGCCTTCGTGATGCACTGGAAATCGCTGCGCCGGCAGATCCGCGTGCGCGGCCATGTCACCCGCGAGGAGGGCCCGCAGGCGGACGCCTATTTCGCCTCGCGCTCGCTGAAAAGCCGGCTGGGCGCCTGGGCCTCGCGCCAGTCCGAGCCGCTCGACAGCCGGATGACGCTGATGGGCGAGGTCGCCAAGGTGACGGCGCAGCACGGACCGTTGCCGAAACGGCCACCTTTCTGGGGCGGATTCCGCATCGCCCCGGTCGAGATCGAGTTCTGGGCCGACGGGCAGTTCCGGCTGCACGATCGGTTCCGATGGTGCAAGCAAGATGGGGGGTGGGAAGCAACCCGCTTGTATCCTTAAGAAAAATTCGCGATACGTGACTGCAAATTCACGCTTCGTGAGTCTTCGAGGGGCGATCTGGCGAAGCGCGAAGCGTTTCCGGTAAGGAAACTACACCAAAGATAGTGGATTGACGCTTGCGTTTCTTCCTTCGGATGTGTCAATTCGTGAATAATGGAAGTTTACCATAAGCGTGGTTGAAATGGACGAGAAGCCGATGGCCGGGCGCATAACCGGTCGCGTAAAGTGGTTCGATCCGGCGAAGGGTTTTGGGTTCATTGTTTCCGATGAGGGTGGTCCGGACATCCTTTTGCATGCCAACGTGCTGCGCAACTTCGGCCAGGGGTCCGTCGCGGATTCGTCGCGGATCACTGTCATGGTCCAGCAAACCGCGCGGGGCGCGCAGGCCGTCGAGGTGCTGGAGATCAGCCCCCCCGAAACGGAGGGCACCGCGCCGATCGAGGATCTTGGCGACAGCGATCCCGAGGAAATCGCGGCCCTGCCGCTTGAACCGGCCCGCGTGAAGTGGTTCGACAAGGTCAAGGGTTTTGGCTTTGCGAACGTGTTCTCCCGCCCGGAGGACGTGTTCATCCACATCGAGGTGTTGCGCCGGTCGGGCTTTGCCGATCTCGCGCCGGGGGAAGCGGTATGCTTGCGGGTGATCGACGGCAAGCGCGGCCGGATGGCCGCCCAGGTCGTCTCCTGGGAGACGGCCACGCGTACGCGTCACTGATCACGAAGGCTTTGGCGATCGCGGCGGCGCTTTGCAGTGCCGCCGCCGCGAACGCCGGCGCCGGGCCCTGCGCCGCAGACCGGGTGCAGGCGCGATGGCCCGGCGGCAGTGCGGAATTCCGCGTGGAACTGGCCGACGACCCGTCCGAACGCTCCCGCGGGCTGATGTTTCGTGAAGAACTCGCGCCGATGTCCGGGATGCTGTTCGTCTACGAGGACACGGCGCGGCGTGCGTTCTGGATGAAGAACACCCTGATCCCGCTCGACATGATTTTCGCCGATGCCGCCGGGCGGGTGGTGAAGGTTCATCCCGAGGCGATCCCGCATGACGAAACGCCGGTGCCCTCCGGCCAGCCGGCGCAATTCGTGCTGGAAATCGCCGGCGGCCTCGCCGAACGGCTGGGCCTTGTCGCCGGAGCCGAGCTGCGGCATCCTGCGATTCCCTCCGACATCGCGGCCTGGCCCTGCGAGTGATGCTTCCCAGCCGCATCCGCATTCGCTAGAAAGCGGGCGTCGGGGCGTAGCGCAGCCTGGTAGCGCGGCAGTTTTGGGTACTGCAGGTCGCTGGTTCGAATCCAGTCGCCCCGACCAGCCCGCCGGCGCGGCGACGGCGCCGCCGGGGGACTGCTGATCCCCCATGGCAATCGAACGGTCTAAACCCTTGCATGCAAACGCCTTGCCCCGGCCGGCCCGACATTGTCGGCGCGGCGATGAATCATCCCGCCGGGGGGCGGAACGCGCCGGCCCGCGCCGTCAACCTGAAATTGCCCGGTGAGGGGCTAAAAATACTGTTGACCACCCGGGAACGCTACGCCAGTTTGTGTGGGCGGTTCGGGGAGCCACAACATCTAGTGGGCCGAACGGGGACGCGAAACATCCATGAAAATCCGGTTCAGGTCCGGAAAACGCGGCTGTCCGGGCTGCGGGGTGTCTTTGCGTGGCCGGGAGCCGCGGTCCGAGGACAAGAAAAGCGACGGGGCAGACATGAAGATCGAACGCAAATTCACCCGCGACGGGCAGGACGCCTACGCCGGAATCGCCTTCACCACCACGGTGTCGGAGATCCGCAATCCCGACGGCAAGATCGTGTTTCGCAACGACGCGGTGGAGGTGCCCGAGGACTGGAGCCAGGTCGCGTCCGATGTCATCGCGCAGAAGTATTTCCGCAAGGCCGGCGTGCCCGCGCGCCTGAAGCGCGTGCGCGAGAAGGGTGTGCCGGAGTTCCTGTGGCGCTCGGTCGCCGACGAGGCGGCGCTGGCCGACCTGCCCGAGGACGCGCGGATGGGTGGCGAAACCTCGGCCAAGCAGGTCTTCGACCGGCTCGCGGGCGCCTGGGCCTACTGGGGCTGGAAGGGCGGCTATTTCAGCACCGAGGCCGACGCCCGCGCCTATTTCGATGAAATGCGCTTCATGCTGGCCCAGCAGATGGCCGCGCCGAACAGCCCGCAGTGGTTCAACACCGGCCTGCACTGGGCCTATGGCATCGACGGCCCCGGCCAGGGGCATTTCTACGTCGACTACAGGACCGGCAAGCTGACCCAGTCGCAATCGGCCTACGAACATCCGCAGCCGCATGCCTGCTTCATCCAGTCGGTCAAGGACGATCTCGTCAACGATGGCGGGATCATGGACCTGTGGGTGCGGGAGGCGCGGCTGTTCAAGTACGGCTCGGGCACCGGCACCAACTTCTCGTCGCTGCGCGGCGAGGGCGAGAAACTGTCGGGCGGCGGCAAATCCTCGGGCCTGATGGGGTTCCTGAAGATCGGCGACCGCGCGGCGGGGGCGATCAAGTCCGGCGGCACCACCCGGCGGGCCGCCAAGATGGTGATCTGCGACATGGATCACCCCGACATCGAGGCTTTCATCAACTGGAAGGTGATCGAGGAGCAGAAGGTGGCCAGCCTCGTCGCCGGCTCCAAGATGCACGAGGCGCGGCTGAACGACATCTTCGCGGCGATCCGCGAATGGGACGGCGCGCTGGCCGACGCCACCGATCCGGCGAAGAACCCGGCGCTGAAGGCCGCGATCCGCGCCGCCAAGAAGGTCTCGATCCCCGAAACCTACGTCAAGCGCGTGCTCGACTACGCGCGGCAGGGCTACGGCTCGATCGAGTTCCCGACCTACGACACCGACTGGGACAGCGAGGCCTACATGTCGGTCTCGGGCCAGAACTCGAACAACTCGGTGCGGGTGACGGATGCGTTCCTCAAGGCGGTCAGGGACGATGCCGACTGGGAACTGGTGCGCCGCACCGACGGCAAGGTCGCCAAGACCGTCAAGGCCCGCGAGTTGTGGGACCAGGTCGGCCATGCCGCCTGGGCCTGCGCCGACCCGGGCATCCAGTTCCATGACACGGTGAACGCCTGGCACACCTGCCCGGCGGACGGGCCGATCCGCGGGTCCAACCCGTGCTCGGAATACATGTTCCTCGACGACACGGCCTGCAACCTCGCGTCGATGAACCTGTTGACCTTCTATGCCGACGGACGGTTCGATGCCGAGGCCTATGTGCATGCCACCCGGCTGTGGACCCTGACGCTGGAAATCAGCGTGATGATGGCGCAGTTCCCGTCGAAGGAGATCGCGCAGCTCAGCTACGAGTTCCGCACCCTCGGCCTTGGCTATGCCAATATCGGCGGGCTGTTGATGAACATGGGCCTGGGCTACGACTCGCCCGAGGGCCGGGCGCTGGCGGGCGCGCTGACCGCGGTGATGACCGGCGTGTCCTACGCCACCTCGGCCGAGATCGCCGGCGAACTCGGCGCCTTTGCCGGCTACGCGAAGAACCGCGAGAACATGCTGCGGGTGATCCGCAACCATCGCCGCGCCGCGCATGGCGAAACCGGCGGCTACGAGGCGGTGAACGTCGCCCCGGTGGCGCTGGATGCCGCCAACTGCCCCGATGCCGGGCTGGTGACGCTGGCGCGTTCGGCCTGGGACGAGGCGCTCAGGCTGGGCGAGGCGCACGGCTATCGCAACGCGCAGGCCACCGTCATCGCGCCCACCGGCACGATCGGGCTGGTGATGGATTGCGACACCACCGGGATCGAGCCGGACTTCGCGCTGGTGAAGTTCAAGAAGCTCGCCGGCGGCGGCTATTTCAAGATCATCAACCGCTCGGTTCCCGCGGCGCTGGAAACGCTGGGCTACCGGTCCTCGGAGATCGAGGAGATCATCGCCTACGCGGTGGGCCACGGCACGCTGGGCAATTGCGCGGGCCTCAACCACACCGCGCTGATCGGCCACGGCTTCGGCCCCGCCGAGATCGAGAAGGTCGAGGCCGCGCTGCCCTCGGCCTTCGACATCCGCTTCGTCTTCAACCAGTGGACGCTGGGCGAGGAGTTCTGCACCGGCACGCTGGGCATCCCGGCCGAGAAGCTGAACGATCCGACCTTCGACATGCTGCGCCACCTGGGCTTTTCCAAGGCGCAGATCGAGGCCGCGAACGATCATGTCTGCGGAACCATGACGCTGGAGGGCGCGCCGCATCTGAAGGAAGAGCACTACCACGTCTTCGACTGCGCCAATCCCTGCGGCAAGAAGGGCCGCCGGTTCCTGTCGGTCGACAGCCACATCCGGATGATGGCGGCGGCGCAGTCGTTCATCTCGGGCGCGATCTCGAAGACGATCAACATGCCGAACTCGGCCACGATCGAGGATTGCCTGAGCTCCTACGAACTCAGCTGGTCGCTGGGCATCAAGGCCAACGCGCTCTACCGCGACGGCTCCAAGCTCAGCCAGCCGCTCGCCGCCGCGCTCGTCGAGGATGACGAGGAGGCCGAAGAGATCCTGGCCACCGGCACCCCGCAGGAAAAGGCGCAGGTGCTGGCCGAGAAGATCGTCGAGAAGGTGATCGTCAAGGAGGTGGTGCGCAGCCATCGCGAAAAGCTGCCCGAGCGCCGCAAGGGCTATACCCAGAAGGCGATCGTCGGTGGCCACAAGGTCTACCTGCGCACCGGCGAGTATTCGGACGGGTCGCTGGGCGAGATCTTCATCGACATGCACAAGGAAGGCGCCGGCTTCCGGGCGATGATGAACAATTTCGCCATCGCGGTCTCCGTCGGCCTGCAATACGGCGTGCCGCTGGAGGAATTCGTCGATGCCTTCACCTTCACCCGGTTCGAACCGGCCGGAATGGTCCAGGGCAACGACTCGATCAAGAACGCGACCTCGATCCTCGACTACATCTTCCGCGAACTGGCGGTCAGCTATCTCGACCGCACCGATCTTGCGCATGTGAAGCCCGAGGGCACGAGCTTCGACACGATCGGCGGCGGCGAGGCCGAGGGCCAGCAGAACGTCGCGGACATGAGCGAGACGGCGGTGTCGAAATCGCTCGAGGTGCTCAAGCAGATCAGCTCCACCGGCTACCTGCGCAAGCGGCTGCCGCAGGAACTGGTGGTGTTCCAGGGCGGTGCCGGCGAGATCGCCGATCCCGAGGCCGCGCTGCACCGGCTGGTGCCGGAAACCGCGCAGATGAGCGTCGCGATCGGCGCCACGGCGCTGGCCACCGGCACCGTCAGCCTCGACGCGCGCACCAAGGCGAAGATGCAGGGCTACGAGGGCGACCCCTGCGGCGAATGTGGCAACTACACGCTGGTGAGGAACGGCACCTGCATGAAGTGCAACACCTGCGGCGCGACCAGCGGCTGCAGCTGACAATTCGGCACGCCGCCCGGCAGCGGGCGGCGTGCAGGGTTCCGGGGCGGGTGCGCTCGCCCTAGACGACGTTCAGGCCGCAGGCAGAAACCGGGCGGTATGAATGACGAGCCTGAACGGCGAAACTGGCGGGGGGCTTCGGCCCCCCGATTTTTCCGTCAGGGCAGGCGGCTCAGCAGCCGCGCGCCAGCGCCGCCACGCCGGTGCGGGCGATCTCCTGCAGACCGAGCGGCCGCATCAGGTCCGCGAAGGCATCGATCTTTTCCGGCGTTCCGGTGATCTCGAACACGAAGCTTTCCAGCGTCGAATCGACGGCGTTGGCGCGGAAGATGTCGGCCAGCCGCAGCGCCTCGACCCGCTTCTCGCCGGTTCCGCAGACCTTCAGAAGCGCCAGTTCGCGCTCCACCGAGGGCCCCTCGACGGTCAGGTCGTGCACCTCGTGCACCGGCACGACCCGCGCCAGCTGCGCCTTGATCTGTTCGATCACCGCCGGCGTGCCGGTGGTCACCACCGTGATCCGCGACCGGTGGCCCGCGTGGTCGACCTCGGCCACGGTCAGGCTTTCGATATTGTAGCCGCGCCCGGAAAACAGCCCGATCACCCGCGCCAGCACCCCGGCCTCGTTGTCGACCAGCACCGCCAGCGTGTGGCGCTCCAGCCGCTCGACGTTCGGATCGCGCAGGTCGTAGGCGGAATGGCTCGACGAGCCTTTCTTGATCTTCAAGGGCGACATGGCCCCTCCCTTCCGATTTTGGTCGAGAAATATCCTCGGGGGTGCGGGGGCAGACAGCCCCCGCCGCGACGTCTCAGACGAGCACCGAGCCCTTGGCGTCGATCGCGCCCTGCGTTTCGGCCTCGCCCAGCAGCATCTCGTTGTGCGGCTTTCCCGAGGGGATCATCGGGAAGCAGTTCTCGTGCTTTTCCACCAGGCAGTCGAAGATCACCGGCCCGTCGTAGGCCAGCATCTCCAGGATCGCGTCGTCCAGATCGGCGGGATCCTTGACGCAGATCCCCTTGCAGCCGAAGGCCTCGGCGAGCTTCACGAAATCCGGCAGGCTTTCGGACCAGCTGTGCGAATAGCGCTCGCCATGCAGCAGTTCCTGCCACTGCCGCACCATGCCCAGCCGCTCGTTGTTGAGGATGAACTGCTTCACGGGCGCGCGGAACTGCACCGCGGTGCCCATCTCCTGCATGTTCATCAGCCAGCTTGCCTCGCCCGCGACGTTGATCACCAGCGCCTCGGGATGGGCGATCTGCACGCCGATCGAGGCCGGCAGCCCGTAGCCCATCGTGCCCAGCCCTCCGCTCGTCATCCAGCGGTTCGGATCCTCGAAGCCCAGGAACTGCGCCGCCCACATCTGGTGCTGGCCGACCTCGGTGGTGATGTAGCGATCCATGCCGCGGGTCAGCGCCTCTAGTCGCTCCAGCGCGTATTGCGGCTTGATCGTCTTGTCCGAGGGTTTGTAGGCGAGGCAGTTCTTCGCCCGCCACTGGCCGATCTGCGCCCACCAGGCCTCCAGCCCGTCGCGGTTGACCTTGCGGCCGCGCGCCTTCCAGATCTTCAGCACGTCCTCCAGCACATGCGCGACATCGCCGATGATCGGCACGTCGACATGGATCACCTTGTTGATCGAGGAAGGATCGATGTCGATATGCGCCTTTTTCGAGCCGGGGCTGAAATCGGCGATCCGGCCGGTGATCCGGTCGTCGAACCGGGCGCCGATGTTGATCATCAGGTCGCAGCCGTGCATCGCGAGGTTCGCCTCGTAAAGCCCGTGCATCCCCAGCATCCCCAGCCAGGACTTGCCCGAGGCCGGGTAGGCCCCGAGCCCCATCAGCGTCGAGGTGATCGGAAAGCCGGTCGCGTCGACGATCTCGCGCAACAGCTGGCTGGCCGCCGGGCCGGAGTTGATGACGCCGCCGCCGGTGTAGAAGACCGGCCGCTCCGCCGTCTCGATCATCTCGACGAGCCGGGTGATCTGCTCGATGTCGCCCTTTACCCGCGGCTGGTAGTGGCCAAGCCGCGCCTGTTTCGGCGGGGTGTAGGCGCCGGCGGCGAACTGGACATCCTTGGGAATGTCGATCAGCACCGGGCCGGGCCGGCCGGCGGTGGCGATGTGGAACGCCTGGTGGATCACCTCCGACAGCGCGTCGGTGTCCTTGACCAGCCAGTTGTGCTTGGTGCAGGGCCGGGTGATACCGACCGTGTCGGCCTCCTGGAAGCCGTCGGTCCCGATCATGAAGGTCGGCACCTGGCCGGTCAGCACCACCAGCGGGATCGAATCCATCAGCGCGTCGGTCAGCCCCGTCACCGCGTTCGTGGCGCCGGGGCCCGAGGTGACCAGCACGACGCCGACCTTGCCGGTCGAGCGGGCATAGCCCTCGGCCGCGTGCACTGCGCCCTGTTCGTGCCGCACGAGGATGTGGCGGATATCGTTCTGAAGGAAGATCTCGTCATAAATCGGCAGCACGGCACCGCCCGGGTAACCGAATACCGTGTCGACGCCCTGGTCCCGCAGGGCCTGGACAACCATCTTCGCGCCGCTCATCTGACGTGTCATCTTTCGCTCCATCCGTCCGTCATTCGCGCACAAAAAAGCCCCCGGGGTCAGTCGGGGGCGCATGGGGAACCGTTCAGGTGTCCGTTACCGGCCCATGCGCCATTTTCCTACAAGGATTACGATGTCGGCCATCCCGTGGGCTCCTTCCGTGTGCGCGGGACATTATGAGCGGGGGCAGGGGGCGTCAACCGCATAAGGCGGAGAAAATGTCGCGCGGGGACGGAAATTTGAAACTTTCTTCCCGGGTTGCCGGGGTCAGAACCCCTTGCCGGTGCCCTGCAGGACGCCGTGTTCCAGCGCATAGCGTGTCAGCCCCGCGGTCGAGCTGATGCCGAGCTTGCGCTTGATGTTCTTGCGGTGGGTTTCCACGGTGCGCACGGATATGTCCAGTGCCAGAGCCACGTCCTTGTTCGACTTGCCCTGCGCGAGCTCCAGCAGGATCGTCTGTTCGCGGGTGGTCAGCGGCTCGCGCCCGTCTGCCGTCTTGGGGGCGAGCGAGGCGTTGGCCCCGGTGCATAGGTACCGCTCTCCGCGCATGACGGCGTCGATGGCGATCTTGATCTCCTCGGTCGGGACGTCCTTGAGCACATAACCCATCGCCCCGTGACTGAGCGCGGTCGAGATGTATTCGGCGCTGTCATGCATCGACAGGATCAGGATGCGCGTGTTCGGACGGCGTTCGAGGATGAGTTCGGTGGCCGAAAGCCCCGTTACGCCGGGCATGTTCAGGTCCATCAGGATGACATCGGGCGCAAGCTCGTTCACGCGGTCGACGGCGTCCTGCCCGTTGCCCAGCGTTCCGACCACGCACAGGTCCTCGTAGGTTTCGAGGATCGCCTCGACCCCCTCGGCGACCATCGGGTGATCGTCGACGATCAGGACGCGGACCGGCACCGTCATGCGCTTTCCTTCCGGGTTTGCGGCGGCAGCATGTGGCTCAGCGGAACCTGCGCCTCGATCACGGTGCCGGTCTCGGAGGACAGGACGCGCAGGGTTCCGTCCAGGCGTTCTATGCGCTCCTGCATGTTGCGCAGGCCAAGGCCCGCGCCCGCCTTCTGTTCGGGGGGCCAGGCCATCCCGCAGCCGTCGTCCGAGATGCGCAGGGTCGCGCCCTTGCGATGGCCGAAGACCCGAATCGACACCTTCTCGGCGCCCGAGTGACGCTCGATGTTGGTCAGGGCTTCCTGCGCGACGCGGTAGAGCGCGATCTTGGCGTCCTGGTCCAGGCGGTTGCGGAACACGACGGTCTCGAAGTCCACCTGCATGCCGGTGCGCCGGGCCATGTCCTCGGCAAGCGACTGCAGGGCGGGGCCGAGGCCCAGGTCGTCCAGCACCCCGGGCCTCAGGTCTCGGCTGATGCGGCGCACCTCCTGGATCGCGCCGCTGAGGCTGTCGATCCCCTTGCCGAGCGACTCACCGGCGCGCGGGTCGCCGGTGGACAGGCGCCGGCGTGCCAGTTCCAGCGCGTAGCGGACCCCGACAAGGATCTGGCTGATCGAGTCGTGCAGCTCGCGCGCCACGCGCCCGCGCTCTTCTTCCTGCGTGTGGAAGATGCGCTGGGTCAGCTCCTTCAGCTTGGCATCCGCAAGGCGGCGTTCGTGCAGGTTCAGCGCCATGAGCGAGGTGAAGACAAGCATGAGCGCGGCAAGGGTGATCGCGCCGATATAAAGGAAACTGCGCTGCGTGCGCGCCTCGACATCGGCGCGCGCCGCCGCGACCGTGTTCAGCACGTCGTCGATGAAGATGCCTGTGCCGATCGCCCAGCGCCAGTCCTGCAGGCCGATCACATAGGTGATCATGCGCGCCTCGTTCCCCGTTGTGGGCTTCCACCACAGGTGTTCGTGATAGCCCGAGCCGCGCCGCGCGATCTCTATGAAGCGGTCGGTGATCGGCGTGCCCTCGGAATCCGTCAGCCCCGACCAGTCGCGGTTGATGAGATGTGTCTGCCTCGGCGCGACGAGGTTGATGCCGTCATAGTCGAAGACGAAGAAATAGCCGTCCTGCCCGTAAAGCATCGCGGCGAGGATCTGCATCACCCGTGTCTTCGCGCGCTCGTCGTCGGGAAGGGCGTTGCCGTAGATCGCGCCGAAGGCGGTGCGCGCGATCGACAGGTAATTCTTCATCTCGTCCTTCTTGGCCTCGATAAGGCGACTTTCCAGCGCGGCGATCTCGCGTTCGGCTGAGGCGCGCGATTGCGCGATGACCAGGACCGAGATGGCGGAGGCCGCCAGCAGCAGCGGAAGCGCCGCAAGCACGAAGAGCTTGCGCTTGTAGTCCAGCCGGAAGGTCCGGCGCACCGCTTTTGTCAATCCAGTCATTCCGGGCCCCGTCGGTCCTCGGA
>JANSXY010000023.1 GCA_024742695.1 Paracoccaceae bacterium
CGGTGCGGCGGTGTCGCGCACGGCGCCGGGATCGACGGGCGGCGGGCCGCCTGTGCCGCCGGCCGCGGCGGAGGCCGTGTCGCGGGGCGGGCCGAGGCCCTCGGCCTGCGGGTCGACATGGCCCACGCTCCAGGTCGGCGCGTCGGAGGGGGCGGAACTGCGCGGGCCCGGCACCGCGTCCGCGGGCCGGGGTTCGACGGGGGGGCGCCGCCCCGACGGCTGGCCGGGCGCCGGGCCCGGCCTGTCCTGGCTGTCGCTCATCCGTCCATCTCCGTTTCCGTTTCGCGCCCTCCGTCTGGCGTCAGCGTTCCGTGAACGAGGTCGAGAAGGCGCGCAGCACCGGCTTCAGCAGCCATTCGAGCAGCGAGCGTTCGCCGGTCTCGATATCGGCGCGCACCACCATGCCGGGGACCAGGGGGAACGCCGTCTCGCCCAGCCCGTCGCCGGGCAGGCTGACGCGCACGGCAAACCACGGCCGGCCCTCGGGATCGCTGAACGCCGCCGGCGAGACCCGCGTGACGGTGCCGATCAGCGGCGCGCCCGTCACCCCGTCCCAGGCGGTGACGGTCAGCCGCGCGGTCTGGCCGGGGGTGACATGGCCGGCGTCGCGCGGATCGATCCGGACATCGGCGACGAGGCCACCGGCCTCGGGCACGATCTCCATCAGGTCGGCGCCCGGCGCGGGCACCTGGCCGGGGGCGACGGCGATCCCCTGCACGGTTCCGGCGACCGGCGCGCGCAGCACCAGGCGGTCGACCCGCGCGCTTTCGCCGGCGCCGGTTTCGGCCAGTTCGGCCAGTTCGCTGCGCACCGCGGCCAGTTCCTCGGCCGCCGCGCCGCGGCTGGCCAGGCGCGCCTCGTCAAGCTGCGCCTCGGCCTCGGCCAGCGCCGAGCGGGCGGTGACGATCCGCGCCTCGGTTTCAGCCGCGCGCAGTTCGGCGTCGGCCAGCGCGCGTTCCGCGGCCAGCAGGCGGGGCCGGGCAAGCAGGCCGCGCTCGGCCATGTCGCGGTAGGTCTCGGCCTCTTCGGAGAGGCTGGGGATTTCCTGACGGGTGCCCGCAAGCGTGACCTCCAGCGCCCGAACCTCGTCGCCGCGCTGCCGGATCCGGGCCTCCAGCGCGGCGATCCGGCCGTCCTCGGCGGCGGCCAGCGCCTGCGCCGTCGCCGCCTCGACCGCGGCATGGGGTTCGGCGGCCGACCAGTCGAGCCCGGACGCCGCGGCGGCGGCGGGAAAATCCGGCGCCCGGCCGGCGGCGAGCGCGGCCAGCCGTTCGGCGCGCATGGTGAGCGCGGCGCGGCGCGCGACGATCCTGTCGCGGTCCGCCGCGATCACCTCGGGGGCGAGCCGCAGCAGCGGCTGGCCGGCGGAAACCCGGTCGTTCTCGGCCACCAGAAGCTCGGCCACCACGCCGGATTCGGGCAGTTGCAGGCGCTGGATCGCGGCGGCGGGGGCCAGCTGGCCATCGGCCTTGGCGGTTTCCTGCACCACGATCAGCCCGGCCCAGACCAGAAAGCCGGCCACCAGCGCGACGGCCACCAGAACCGTGCCGCGCGCGAGGCCGGGGGGCGCGCCTTCCTCGAGCGCCAGCGGGCGGCGCAGTTCCGGCCGGCCGGGTGCGCGGGCCGGCAGGGGCGCGGCCCGCATTGGCGCGTCGAAGCTGGCGGCGGTCGTCGGGGCGGTCATGCGGCGTTCCTTCCGGTCAAGATCTCTTCGGGCGGCCCGTCGGCGGCGATCCGGCCCTCGCGGAGCACGATCACCCGGTCGGCCAGCCGCATGTGCGAGGGCCGGGCGGTGACCATCACCACCGTCTGGCTGCCGCGAATGGCCTCCAGCCGGGCCATGAAGGCCTGTTCCGTCGGCCCCGTCAGGGTCTGCGCGGGATCGTCGAGCAGCAGGACGGAGGCCTCGCGCAGCCAGACCCGGGCCAGCAGCAGGCCTTGCACCACCGCCGCCGGCAGTTCGGCCCGCACCCTGTCGGTGAGGCGGGTGTCGAAGCCGTTGGGCAGATCCTCGATCTCTTCCAGGATCCCGGCGGCATGGCAGGCCTCGATCAGCGCCTCGTCGGCGGCGGTGGGTTCGGCAAGCCGCAGGTTCTGCGCCACGGTGCCGTGGATCAGCCGATCCTGCTGCGGCAGCCAGACGATCTGGCGGCGCAGCGTCACCGGATCGATCTGGCGCAGGTCGATCCCGTCGATCGCCACCGCGCCGGCCTGCGGCTTCGCCAGCCCGCCGATCAGCCGCAGCAGCGTCGACTTGCCGGAACCGGAGGGGCCGGTGATCGCGACGATCTCGCCGGGGCGAATCTCCAGGCTCGCGCCGGCCACGGCGGGTTCGGCGCCCTGTTCCCAGCGAAAGCCGAGCCCGCGGGCGACGATCTGGCCACGGAACCGGCGGCGCAGCCGCGGCACGGCGGACAGGTCGCGTTCCTCGGGAACCTCCAGAAGCCGGCGCAGCTGCTTGAACGCCTCGGCGGTCTGTTGCAGTCGCGGCAACGACAGGAAGGCGGTCTGGATCGGGCTGACCGTGCGCCAGGAGATCGCCATGATCGCCACCAGCGCGCCGGGCGACAGCGCGCCCGCCAGAACCTGCGCGGCGCCGACGAACAGCACCAGCGCGCCGGTGCCCAGCATCGCCACCTGCGCGAAGGCCTGCAGCCCCGCGGTCATCGCCGCCTGCCGGCGCGAGGCCTCGGCGGCCTCGGCGGCCACCAGCCGGTAGCGTTCCAGGAAGGCGCGTTCCAGCCCAGCGGCCTGCAGGGCCTCGACCCCGCCGATCAGTTCCATCGTCATCGACTGACGCGCCTCGCGGGCGGCGGCAAGCCTTGCCTGGCTGCGCCGCGCGGCGGGCAGGGTGATCACCGCGGCGAGCGACAGGACCAGCGCCAGCGCGCCAACCACCAGCGCCAGCGGTGGCGACAGGATCGCGATCGCCAGCAGGAACACCGAAACGAAGGGCAGGTCCAGCACCACGCCGACCAGCGGCCCGGAGAAGAAATCGCGCAGCGACTCGTATTGCCTCAGGCGCATCATCTGGCGATTGATCGGCGCGCCCTCGACCATCCGGGCCGGCATCGACATCAGCTTGCGGAACACCGCGACGCCGACGACCCATTCGACCCGCGCGCCGACATGCGCGACCGCGCGCGACCGCAGCACCCTGAGCGCGCCGTCGCCGGCCAGCGCGATGCCAAGGCCGATCCCCAGCCAGCCCAGCATGGCGACGGCGCTTTCGGCCGTGCCGGCCGGCACGACGAAGGCATAGGCGGCCATGATGAACAGCGGCAGCGCCAGGGCGAGGATGTTGGAGGTCAGCGTCAGCAGCCCGAGGCCGACAAGCAGCCGGCGGAACCGCTGCACGAGATGCCAGCCGAGGTCGCGTTCGGCGCGGCGCGTCTCTTCGGCAAGCGGCTCGACCGTCCAGATCTCGCCGCGTCCGCGCAGCTTCGGATCGTTGTCGGCCAGCGTCTCGATCACCCCCTCGGCGCCCGACAGAACCCGCCAGCCAGGGCTGAAATCGTCCCCCGCCGGCGCGGATTCGCAGACCACGAAAGGCTCGCCCGCCGGCGAAACGAAAAGCGCGGGCAGGGTGCGCGGATCAAGCGTGGCGACCCGGCCCGGCGCGCAATGCGTCTTCCAGCCCAGTTCGGCCAGCACCGCGCGCAGGTCGTGCCGGTCCAGCGCATCGGCGCCATGCGGCAGGGCCTCGGCCAGGCGGCGGGAATCCCCGGTCCAGCCAAGGGCGGCGAGGAACGGGATCAGGCAGCGGCCCCAGGCGGTGGCCGGGCGGAACGCGTCAAGGCCCTCGCGCCCGATCGGGGCGGGGCAGAAGGCGCCGGCGGCGGTTTCGGCCGCGGCCCCGGTCAGCGGGCCCCGCGCGGTCATGCGCGGCCCCCCGCCCGTGCGACGGGCATCTCGGTCAGCGGCTGTTCGGTCAAGGTGCCGCCGGCGGCGAACAGCCGCCGCCCGGCGATCCGGCGCACCGAGGGCCGCGGCGTGGCCAGCAGGATCGTGACGCTGCCGGCCCGCGCCTTCAGGGCCTCGATCATCATCGCGTCCGATTCGCGATCGAGCGCGCCGGAGGGATGTTCAAGCACCAGAACCTGCGGCCGTGCGGCCAGAACCCGCGCCAGGGACAACTTCTGCCGCACGCCTTCGGGCAGCCGCCGGTCGCCGCTGGCGACCTCGGTTTCCCAGCCGTCGGCGAGGCGCGAGATGTCGGCGGCGAGGCCCAGCTCCGCCGCCGTGGTCAGCGCCGCGTCGATCCGGTGCGGATCGAAGCCGGTGGCATTGTCGAGCAGCGTGCCGGCGAACAGGAACGGCCGCGCCCCGGCGAACAGCACCGCCGCGCCGGCCAACCCGGCCGCGTCGCGGCCGTGAATCGCGATCCGCATCGCACCATCGCGGGTCAGCCCCGCGGCACGGCGCAGCACCTCGCCCGCCTCGGCGCCGTCGATCAGCACGACCTCGCCGGCGGCGATGTCGATCGGCGGCGCGTCGGCTTCCGCCGTGGCGGTCTCGAACCGGATCGCGGGCGCGTCGGGATCGACCGCGTCGGTGTCGGCGGGCGCGGCCTCGGTCCGGTCGACGAGGCGCGCCAGCGGCCGCACCGGCGCCAGCGCGGCGATCTCGGCCATCCGGGCGCGGGCCAGCCGTGCCGCCTCCATCTGGCCGGTCGAGCCGATCGCCTTCAGGCAGGGCTGCGCCAGCCGCCCGGCTAGCAGGACCGAGGCCGCAAGCCCGCCCAGGCTCAATCGCCCCTCGGCCACCGCCAGCGCGCCAAGCCCGGCGGTCATCCCCATGATCGTGCCGGTAAGCAGCGGCGCGGCGGATTGCGCCAGCCCGGCCAGCCGCACCACCTGCCAGGACTGATCCGCCCCGGAGGCCTGCAACCGTTCCATCCGGCGCAGCATCAGCGCTTCGGCCGCCATCGCCTTGATCGTGGCGAAACACGACAGCGTCTGAAGCATGAAGTCGAGGCGGTGATCGTCCAGCCGGCTGCGTTCGGACAGCGCCGCGCGCTGCGCCCGCGCTAGCGCCCAGGTCGCCAGCGCGGCGGCCGACAGCACGCCCGCGACGGTCCAGGCCAGCGGCCCGGCGACGGTCAGCAGGATCGCGAAGAACAGCGCCGCGAAGGCCAGGTCGACGGCGAGGAACCGGCTTTCGGAGGCGGCCTGCCCGGCCAGCCGGTCGATCGCGGTGAACCGGTCCATCCATGACCCGGAAGGTTCGCGCGCGAGGTCGGCGGTATCGGCCGACAACAGCCGCGCCGCGGCCGAGACCACGGCGCGATGCTCGAACCGGGCCGCCCCCCAGGCCGCCAGGGCGCCACGCGCCGACCGCAGCGCCGCGTCCAGCATCAGCGCGACGACAAGCCCGAGCCCCATCAGCGCCAGGGTGCCGATCGCGGCGTTGGGCAGCACCCGGTCGTAGACCTGAAGCACCACCAGCGGCAGGGCCAGACCCAGCAGGTTGATCCCCACCGAGGCGGCCCAGCCGGCCGTGCCGACGGCCGGAAGCCTGTCGGGAATGGCGTTCAGCAGGCGCAGATCCATTGCAACCTCCGGGATCGGGGCAGAGCGGGGCCTGCGTTGGAAATCCTGCCCCGATGACCCGGCGGCCGCGAAAGCCGCGGGGCCACCCGGGGCACCGGTGCTGCGCAGGAAGCAGCCCGGTTCGGGTAATCGACCGCTGAAACGAACGTCATGAATACCGCACCGACAGGAAATTCACCGGTGGGACGAAACAGCCCGAACTCGAACGAGAAAACCCGATCCGAAGGGACTATCCCATCGGATTGAACCATCTATAGGTCTTGAGGTGTTTCCCGATGGTTGACATTGCCCCTATCGAAAGGTGGGCATTTCATCCCGCCGATGGGCGGAATCCGGCCGCGGCGCTCGCCCCCAGCGGGTGGCGGATCAGGGCGGGCAGCCGGGCAGGCCGGGGCCGAGACGGTCGGCCAGCGCCGTGGCCAGCAGGTCGGCGCCGGAGGGGCCGGGATGGATGTCGTCGAGATAGTCGGCCGTGGTGACCGGTACGGCGCCGAGATCGGCGAAGGCCACCGCCGCCCGCCCGGCCCAGTTGCGAAACACCGTCGCCTCGGTCCGCTCCGGCCCGGCCCGCTCGGTCAGGGTCGGGTGGTAGAACAGCACCGGCTCGATCCCGTCGTCGCGCAGCTGCGCCACGATCCGGTCGAGCGCGGCAAGCGACTGCGCGGCCCGCTCGTCCAGCGGTGCGGGCGGCGGCCCGGCCGGTCGCCACGGCCGGCGTTCCCACGCCATCAGGACCACGTCGCCCAGCGCGCCCGGCGGCGGGCCGGTGCGGTAGGGCAGGATCCCGGCACCCGCCCGCGGCACGTCGAAGAGATCGTGCGCGGACACGACGATCCCGGCGGCCTGCGCCCCGAAACTGCCCTCGCGCGCGAGGAAGGCGGCCTGGTTCACCGGCCCCCAGCTCGACACGGCCACGGGCAGGGTGGGGGTCCGGCAGCCCGCCAGCCGGGGCATCGCGGCCAGCCGGTCGGCCATCCGGATCGCGATGGTCTGCGACTGGTCGAGGAAGTGATTGCCGTAGATCACGCTGTCGCCGACCAGCAGCACACGGCGCTCGTCCGGCGCGGGGATCGCGGCGAGCGGCGGCATCCGAAGCCCGTCCGCGTTGATCGCGATCCGGTTGCCCCAGCGGCGATACTCTGCCGGCCCGACGAGTTCGTATTCGGTTGCCGGGTCCAGCCGCGCGAGCGGCGGATCGCCAAGCCCGAAGCCCCAGCGCAACATCCCCTCGACGACGGCGAGATAGGCGACCGCGAGCCCCAGGTGGCGAAGAAGGCGGCGGCCCGTCATGATCCGTTCTGCCCCCGCAGCCGGGGGCGGCACGCCCGGCCGGTTCCCTGCGCCGCGGCCGGGGGCCGCGGCGGATGTGCCGGCCGCCGCATCGCGCCGGCCGCGCCGTGCCGCGACCGGGCCGGATCAGTCCCGCCGGGCGATCGACCGCTCCAGCGACAGCAGGGTTTCGCGCATCAGCCGGGCGAAGCCGTCGAGATGCGGACCCTTGAACAGGTTCAGGTGATTGCCCGGGGTCGTCTCGATCCCGGTCAGCGGCGCGACCTGGCCCCAGCCGTAGTCGTTGGCGTCGAAGGTGTCGCGGGTCTCCACCGCCTTGATCAGGATGGTGGGGGCGCTGCTTTTCCTAGGGGCGTAGCGTTCCAGCACCTTCGACATCGCAAGGCCCGAGATCAGCAGCCGCGCGCGTTCGACCGGGTCGAGATCGGGATCGTCGAACTCGAGGATCCCGGCGGGGTCTTCCTCGGCCTTCCGTTCGGCCGAACCGAGCATCTGGCGCAGCCTGGCGGCCCAGTTCCGCCGCACCTGGTTGATCTTGGCCAGGGTGCTGCGCAGTTGCGGCACCCGCAGATCGAGAATGGCCACGCCGACGGTCTCGCCGGCTTCCGACAGCCGCCGACCGATCTCGTGCGCCACCGCGCCGCCGAAGGAATAACCCGCGATCACGTAGGGCCCCTCCGGCTGCAGCGCCTTCATCGCCCGCAGCATCCGTTCTGCATAGTCCTCGACGGTGTTCAGCTGCGGTTCGTGTTTCAGGATGCCGGGGTGCAGGATGCCGATCAGCTCCCAGTCGGGCAGCAGTTCCTGCGCCAGCGGCGCGAACGGAAAGACATGCCCGCCGGCGCCCGAGATCAGGAACGCCCGCGCCGGGCGCGCCGGCGGGGCGCCGGTGGTTTGCAGGTTTTCCGCGGCCGGAACCGTCAGCGGCACCAGCAGCCGGTCGGGCACCGAGGCGGATTCGACCCCCATCTGCCCCAGCACATCGGCCTGGTCGGACAGGACGGGATAGCGGTAAACGAAACCGGTATCGACCTGCAGCCCCAGCTCTTCCTCGATCATCACCGCGGCGACGGTGGCGGCGATGCTGTCGCCGCCGAGTTCGAAGAAGTCGTCGTCGGCGCCCTTGACCGTGCGGTTGAGCACCTTGGACCAGATCTTCGCGACCTGCCCCTCCATGCTGTCCGCCGCCACGGCGGGGCCGGAGCTTTGCTCGAGGTGCGACAGGTCGGATTCCAGCGCCCGCCGGTCGATCTTCTGGTTCGGGGTGCGCGGCAGTTCGTCGACCGCGACGATGGCGGTCGGCACCATCGTCGCGACGAGTTCCGACTGCATCCGCCGCCGCAGGGCCGAAACGCCCTCGAAGCTGTCCGCCTCGCCCTTGATGAAGGCCGCAAGCCGGGGGTCGCCGTCCTGGCCGATCGGCTGGACCACGACGGCGGCCTCGCTGATGCCGGTCTGGCCGGTCAGCCAGGCCTCCAGTTCGGCGAGGTCGACGCGGCGGCCGCGGATCTTCACCTCGCGCCCGGCGCGGGACTTGAGCACCAGGCGCCCGTCGGCGGTGACCGAACCGATATCGTCGGTCAGGAACGACTGCACGCCGTCCTCCAGCCGTTCGAACCGGGCCGCCAGCACCGGGTCGACATCGCCGCGGTAGCCCAGCGAGACCATCTTGCTGACCACCCGCACGCGGCCGAGTTCGCCGGGCGGCAGCGGCAGATCCTCGTCGTCGAGGATGTCGATCCGCACGCCGTCGAGCACGTTCAGTTCGCCGAAATCCTCGGGGCCGACATCGTCCGAGGGCAGGACCGTGGTATGCGCGACCAGCTGCGTTTCGGACGACGAGAACGCGGCCCTGAGCTTGGTGCCCTTCCGAGTCGTCCTGGCCAGCAGTCGCACGTCCGCCATCGTCGTCTTCTCGCCCGACAGGAACACCGAGTGGACGTCGGGGAAGATTTCGTCCGCCGGCAGACCGCGGGTCAGCAGGCGAAAGGCCGTGGGCGTGGCGTGAATGTGCGTCATCCCGGCCGCGATCAGCCGGTCGGCCGCCTGTTTGGGCGTCTCGAAGCGCAGGTCGACCGGCATCAGGGTGGCGCCGGCCAGCAGACACCGCAGGATCGCCGCCGCGGTCATCGCCGAATCGAAGGTCGAGACGACGGCATAGCGGGCGCCCGGCACGATGTCGTTGACCCAGGCGCCCTTCTCGGCGTCGATCAGGATCGACTCGGCCGAATACGCGGCCGTCTTGGCGCCGCCGGTCGAGCCCGAGGATCGCTTGAAGCAGGCCGTGCGGGTCAGATCGGGCAGGACGGGCACGGGGGCGACGACATCCTCCGGCGGCGTGTCGACCTTCAGGGTCGGCACCGTCAGCCCCGCCGCCCGCACCGTCTCCTCGGCCACGGCGGAGTAGACGCACAGGCCCGCGCCCAGCTGCGCGGCGATCGTGGCGATGTTGCCGGCCGGGATCTCGCGGTCGAGCGCGACGAAGATATGCGGCGTCTTGAGCGCCGCGAGCATCGCGACGATCGCCTGCCGGTCGAACCCGGCGACGACCAGGCAGACCTTCGGTTCGGCGCCGGTGGCCGCGAGGATCTGGTGCGCCAGCGCGTTCGACCAGTTGTCGAGCCCGGCGAAGCTGAGGCTGTCCGCGGCATCGACAACGGCGGGAGAGTCGCCATCGCGCGCCGCCAGCCCGGCAAGGATCGATGCAATGTCCTTCACGTCAGGTCTCCTTGAACCCTCGGGCCGCCGGACCGACCCGGTTGACCGGCGCGGCGCGCCCGGGTTGCGGGGCGGCGGCAATTCCTCGCCGGATGCAGGCCGGTCGGCACGACGCCCCGGTTGCGCGCGGCGCGCGCATCAGAAATCGATGAAGTCATCGGGCAATCGCTTTCCAAACAGAACTTCTCCGGTCTCGGAAAAATGGTCGCCGTCGCTCCAGTATATATCGTCGCAGGTCATGTAGTCCTTCGACAGGTCGAAGGCGAACTGTTCGTTCTGCGACAGCCATGTCTTGGCTTGCAGGCCCGCATCGTCGCGCGCCGTGTCGATCGCGTCGCGGATCACCCGTTCCAGCCGCTCGAACAGCTCGTACTGACCCTCGCGGAAGACGTAGTTGCCCTGGCAGCCGTTGCGCAGCACGTAGTTCTTGCCGATGTGGGGTTCGGCCCGCGGCAGGAACCACAGCACCGGAACCGTCTCGCTCAGCCGTTTCACGTAGGCGAGCGTGGCCGCGATATGCTCCATGTCGGGTTCGATGTTTTCCACCGGGTCGGTCAGCCGCAGCCGGGAGAACATCTCGCGGCTGCCCTTGGTGCCGTCGGCCTCGCGCAGCAGGAACACGCCGGCTTCCTCGTAGATGATCTTGCCGAAGACCTCGGGGTTGGCCTCCACGAACGCGGCGACATTGTCGTAATGGCAGTACGGCCCGGCGGTGGAGGGCTGGCATCCGCCCTGGGTGATCCCGATCAGGAACGGTGCGTCGAACCGCGAGGCCACGACCCCGTAGAGGTCCATCGCGTGGCTGTCGCCCACGATCAGAACCCCCGGCCCGTGCTGCTCGAAACAGTCGAGGATGCGCTGCCCCCGCGCCTCGTCGACGTTGCGGGTGTTGAACCGGCACTCGGCGAGGTTCTGGTTGCCGCGCTCGTCGGCGCCGAAGTTGCTCAGTTCGGGATTGGCCCGGTTCAGCACGGCGTAGGTGGATCGCACGCTCTCGGACTGCCGGGCGAGCCAGTGCTGCTCGAACCGGCCGGAGAACTGCCAGCCGGCCACGCCGATCGCGACGAAGACCAGCCCGCCGGCGAGCGACAGCGAGAAGATCGTCTTGCGGTCGACCCGGTCCCGCTTGCGGAACGGCTGTTCGACGTATTTCCAGCTGAACGCCGCCAGAACCAGCGACGCGGCGGCAAGCCCCAGCATCAGCGCCTGGCCCGGCGCCTCGGTCGACCGGATCCGCGCGAAGGCGAGAAGCGGCTGGTGCCAAAGGTAGGCGCTGTAGCTGACCAGCCCGATACCGACGAAGGCCTTGGTGCTCAGAAGCTTCGCGGCAAGGGTGTCCTTGTCGGCATAAAGCACGATGAGCACCGAACCCACGACCGGCGCCAGCGCGTAGAGGCTGGGGAACGGCGTGTGCTCGTCGAACATGAAGATCGAATAGACGATCGCCGCGAGGCCGAGCAGCGACAGCGCGTTGTTGCCCTGCACGCCGCGCTTGTTGACGATGAAGGCCGCGATCGAGCCCGCGAACAACTCCCACGCCCGGGTCGGGATCAGGAAGAAGTTCGCCTTGGGTTCGTTGCGCCAGCCCCATTCGGCCAGCGCGATGCTGATCACCGAGAACACGACGATCATCCAGTAGACCCGGCTCTTGCCGAAGCGCCACGCGAGGAACAGGAAGATCGGGAACAGCAGGTAGTACTGCTCCTCGACCGCCAGGCTCCAGGTGTGCAGCAGCGGCTGTTCGTCGGCCTCTGCCGCGAAATAGCCGCTGGATTTCCAGAACAGGAAGTTCGACACGAACAGCGTGACGGCAAGGATGCTCTTCGCGAAATCCTCCATCTGGTTCGGCAGCATCCACATCCAGGCAAAGGGCAGGCAGCAGGCCATGACGAAGAACAGCGCCGGCAGGATGCGCCGCGCCCGCCGTTCGTAGAAGTTGACGAGGCTGAAACGATCGGCTTCGAGATCATCGATCAGGATCGTGGTGATCAGGTAGCCGCTGATGACGAAGAACACGTCGACGCCGACGAAACCGCCGCTGAACGGGGCAGACCCGGCGTGAAACAGGATCACCGGGACGACGGCGACCGCCCGCAGGCCGTCGATCTCTGACCGATACTTCAATTCTTCGACCTCAATCCTGGGCTGGTTCAAATCGGCCGGCGCGCCGGCGTCCGGCCGATGCGCCCGATCCCGTCGCGGCCATTCCCTCGTGCCGTCGCAACGCTAAGCACAGGACCGTTTCGAGTCTGTAAAAAGTCGGGTTCTGCATATCCGGGGCGGGACAAAAAGTGTTCATTCGATCCGTGGTCGCTCGCCTTCGCACTCGGCGCACGTCCGCGGGGGTGTGGGGGCGGGGGCGCGGCGGTCAGGCCAGCGCGGTCGGGCGCCGGCGAAGGTACCAGTACCAGACCCTGTATGCTTCCAGCAGGACGAGCGGCGCGAAGTACAGGACGGCCGGCTTCGGGTCGTTCCAGCCGTGCAGCGAGGCCCAGTGCACCAGCGTCAGCACCGCGGCGACATAGGTCCAGCGTTGCAGCCGTTTCCACGCCGGGCCCATGCGCCGCACGAAATGATCCGTCGAGGTCACCGCCAGCGGAATGAAGATCGCGAAGGCGGCCCAGCCCGTCCAGATGTACAGCCGCGGCAATTCGCGGACCACGACGCCGGGCGAGCCCTTGTCGACCAGGTAGAATACCGTGTGTAAAAGCGCGTAGGCGAAGGCCGCGACGCCGATGTAGCGGCGGTTCTTCTTCAGCCACGTCGACAGCCGCCAGCCCTTGAGCAGCAGGCACAGCGGCGTCGCGGCGAGGGCGAGGATCAGCAGGATCGCCGAGTATTCGCCGGAGGGATGAACCAGGATGTGATAGATGCGCGGGTTGCTGCTGGTGGCAAGGTCGTACGCCATCGACAGGGCCGGCAGCGAAAGCGCGAACCAGATCCAGTAAGGTGAAAATCGCGACATGAAGGCCTCGGTCAAGCAAACGCTACAGGTACAAAATCCGCCAGGCGGTAAAGTCTGCCGGTTTCGTACACCCGACGCGCCATGCCCTGGGGGCATCGCGTGCCAGGCGCCGCCGCCGGCGCAAAATCCGGCCCCCATGTGTCACCGAATCGTCGGCAAGGCAACCGTGCATCATGCTGAATCGCCTTGAAATCCTGCCCCGCGGCGGCGCGCGCCGGGCCGGGGCCTTCGACGTGGCGCGGCGAGGCCGGCAGGCCCGAAGAGCATCCGGCCATCGCCCGGCATCGTCCGCTGGTGTCGGGAATACTGTTTTTGATCAGTGGTTTGCGAAAGGCGCACTTCCGGCGGATTCGGTGCAGGGGAACAATCCTGGGGCCGCGACGGGGATGACGCGCGCGGCGATCGGTTCGAAATCCGCCCGGAAATGCGCGGTGCTCTTGACCGCGACGATCCGCGCGGCGGCCGGGTCCAGCCCGAAATGGGTGAACTGCGCCAGATCGAGGCACTGGTTGCGAATGCTCGTGACCACCACGGTGATATCGGCTGCCGTATCCTCCAGACGCAGGGCGCAGGATGGCCCCAGCGTACCTATGCCGCCGCCATACATGGCCCCGCCGTAGCGGACCTTGCCCTCGCTCAGCGCGACGACGCGAAAGCGCCCCCGGTAGGGGCGATCCTCCGCCAAGCCCGAGCGTCCGCCCATCGCGCCCGCGATCACGGCCCCGGCGCCCGCCGCGTGCGCCAGGGCCGCAAGCGCGGGATCGTGCATCAGCCCCAGCAGCGCCCGTTGCGCCCCGGCCGCGACGAGGGCGCGCAAGAGACCGGTCGTGTCCGAAGAGGCGCCCGCGCCGGGATTGTCCTGCACGTCCGCCAGGATGACGGGCTTGTCCGACCGCTCTGCCATTGCGGCTGCGACCGCCGCATCCGGCCGCGCCAGACCGGTCGCGAACCGGTCGCGCGCCGCGTGCAGACGGGCGAGCGCCGCATCGGCCAGCCGGTCCGCTTCGGCCTGGGTCGGCGCATGGGCGATCACCGAAGGGCCGACATCCGGCGTGTCGCCGGCGGTGAAGCCAAGCGCCAGTTCCACATGCCTGTCGCTCGTGTCGGTCAGCCCGGCATAGAGGCCGCGCGCCGGTTCCGCGCCGGTGTGCTGGGCATGCAGGGGCACGACGAAGCCGGCCGGCCGGAACGCCTTCGCCGGCCGCGCCCCGGCCAGCATCCGGGCCAGGCAGTCCCAGGCGCGTGCGCCGGTTTCCGCCATGTCGAGATGCGGGTAGGTCCGGTAGATGCAGATCACGTCCGCCAGCGCCACCAGCCGTGCCGAGACATTGGCATGCATGTCGAGGCTGACCGCGACGGGCAGTCGCGGGCCGACACGGGAACGGATGCGCGCCAGCAGCGCGCCCTCGCCGTCGGCGTGGCTGTCGGTGATCATCGCGCCATGCAGGTCGAGATAGAGCGCGTCCAGCGGCCCGGCTTGCCGCAGACCGTCGATGATCCGCGCCGCGATGGTGTCGAAGGCCGTGTCCGTGACCGGACCGGACGGTTCCGCGGCGCACCACAGCACCGGGTGCAGATCGGCGCCCGCGGCGAGGGCTGCG
This sequence comes from Paracoccaceae bacterium, assembly GCA_024742695.1. Classification (GTDB taxonomy): domain Bacteria; phylum Pseudomonadota; class Alphaproteobacteria; order Rhodobacterales; family Rhodobacteraceae; genus JANSXY01. The sequence goes on from JANSXY010000023.1 coordinate 14,127, forward strand.
GCGGCGAAGCCGGCGATCGGCAGGTTCATCCCGCGGGTTTCCTCCACCACCTCCGGCCCTGCCAGAAGCCGGGGCCAGCTGTCGGCCATCTCGAATTCGGCCAGCCCGGCGCGGCCTGTCCCGAGACTGTTGGTTTCGTGCTGGAAGCCTGCAATCGCGATGCGCGGCATGATCGGTCAGCCTGGAACCGGCGCGCTTTCGAGGATCTCGCGCAGCTTGGCCGCGACCACGCCGGGCCGATGCCGGACAAGCGAGACGTGGCCGAGTTCCGGGATCTCGTGGAAGGTTCCGTTTGGCACCAGGTCCGACACCACCTTGCACATGGCCGGCGGCGTCTGCACATCCTCGGAAAACGAAATGACATGGAACGGCACCGGGCAGGTCTTCAGCCCGTCGCGGCAATCGAAATCCAGACAGGCCTGCCACTGGTCGATCGTGTCCTGCGGGTCGCGGTCGCGGAAGCGCTCGGTGTAGCTTTCCTTCACCTGCGCCCAAAGCACCGGGTCGCAAAGCGCCTTGGCCGGAAAGGCGTAGGCGGCATAGTGCGGGGCAAGGAAATAGTCGGGCAGGGTGATGCCCTGCCGGCGCAGGTCGATCTCGGCCTGCATCCAGTCGCGGGTGAAACCGTCGATATGGGCGGCCGTGCCCATCGGGATCGCCAGCCTGACCTTTTCGGGGAAGCCGATGGCGGTGGCCTGTGTCACCAGCCCGCCCAGCGACAGCCCGGTGACCACGGCGCGGCCGCCGCAGAAGGCGTCGATCACGGCGGCGCAGTCGCGCGCATAGTCCGCCATGCTCCACGGCGGCGGCGGCGCGGTGGTGTCGCCCGCGCCGCGCGGATCGTAGGAGATGCAGCGATAGCTGTCCGACAGCCGCGCGAAAAGCTGCGAATAGGCGTCGGCCACCTGATCGCCGCCGGGCACGAAGACCACGTCGGGCTCCGTGCCCTCGATCACCACGCGCATGGTGACGCCGTCTTCGGTGGTCAGCCGGTGGATCCGGGCCTCAGGGCCGAAGCTTGGGAACACGGCCATCCGATCGTCTCCGTCATACGTTGTCCCGCGGGACATCCTCGTGCCAGTCGCGCACGACGACCGTGCCATCGGCGTCCCGGGCCTCCAGCGTCGCGGTGATGCGCCATGTGTCGGCAAGCGCCCGCATCGAGACGGTGGCCTCCAGCTCCGCCATCCAGTCGCCGCGTTCGTATCGCTTCGTCCAGCGGCAGGTCATCCGGGCGGAATTCGGATCGTCGGGATGAATCTCGAACCGATCCTCGTTCTCGTAATGCACCGTGATCCCGGTGTGCAGATGCGTGACCTCGCCGGTATCGTCATGGCGCGTGTAGGTCTCGATCCCGGTCGGGTAGTCCAGCACCAGCCTTCTGTGGCCGGATCCTTCCCGCAGCACGTTCGTCTGCAACGGTGTCGCGCCCTCCGGCGGCCCGAAGGCTGCAAGAGCCGGCCCGTCCTGCGCGCGGTCATGCGTCGGCAGCACGAGCCGCGCCTCCGACAGTCGCAGCACCGCCTTGTGCGGCGAGGGGAAGATCAGCGGCCAATACGCCTGGCTAAGCGCCAGCCGCAGCCGGTGGCCGGCGGGAATGCGCTGCCCGATCACGTTCAGTTGCAGCTTGGCGTCGACCGGCTGGCCGACCGGCAGCGGCTCGGGCGCGGCATGGCCGTTCCGGTGCGTCAGGTTCAGAACGCCGAAGCTGACCAGCGTCGCCTTGCCGTCCGGGGCGACCAGGGACAGCACCGCGGCGAGATTGGCCTGCGGGACGTCGCTGGCCACGCGGGCATGCAGCATCGGAAAGCCGAAGATCTCCAGGTCCTCGTCCAGCGGCTCGGTGTCGAAGACGGCCATCCGCCCGGCTTCGCGGTTCTGGTCGAGCGGGCCATCCGGGCCGGTGCCGTACATGCACCATGTCTGCGCCGCCGCCCCGGCGTTTTCCGGGCAGGCGAGCGTGATCGGGCCCGATGCCGCGCCGAGGCCGGCCTGCGAGACGTGCAGCACCCGGTCCGCGGCCTGCGGCGCGGGCCAGGACGGCGCCGAGATCCAGCGCCCCGGGCGGCTGGTCGACACCGGGCTGGGCGCGGTCGGCTCCTGCATCCAGGCGCGGATCATCGGTTCGTCCATGATGCCGGTGTCGATGCCCTTCAGGTGCTGGTCCCACCACCGAAGGCATTCCTGCAGGAAGCCGATCCGCGGCTCGGGCGTGGCGAAATGCGGATACTTGTGCGCCCACGGGCCGACCAGCGCCTTGCGCGGGCACGACAGGTTCCGCATCATCCGGAAGATCGGGTTGGTATAGCCATCGGCGTATCCGCCGACCGCATAGACCGGCACCCGCACCGCCGAATAATCCTCGCAGATCGACCCGTGCGCGTAGAAGGCGTCGCGCCGCTGGTGGCGCACCCAGTCGAGGAACCAAAGCCCGTTGGTCTCCAGCCGCGCGACCCACATGTCGCGCCAGCGGTCGCCGACGATGGCCGGGTCGGGCGGGGTGTTGGCGATGGCGAAGGCGGTGGCGCCCCAGGCCAGCTTGTCGGTCAGCATCGCGCCACCCATGAAATGGATGTCGTCGGCATAGCGGTCGTCGGTGGAACACAGCGTGATGACCGCGCCCAGCGCCTCGGGCTGGCGGGCGGCGACCTGAAGGCCGTTGAAGCCGCCCCAACTGATCCCGATCATGCCCACCTTGCCCGAACACCAGGGCTGCGCCGCCAGCCAGTCGATGATCGCCAGCGCGTCGTCCTGTTCCTGCAACAGGTATTCGCCCAGGCAGACGCCCTCGCTGTCGCCGGTGCCGCGCATGTCGACGCGCACCCCGGCATAGCCGTGGCCGGCGAAATAGGGATGGGTCAGGTGATCGCGCTCCACCGTCCCGTCGCGCTTGCGATAGGGCAGGTATTCGAGGATCGCGGGGACCGGATCGGCCTCGGCATCCTCGGGCAGCCAGATCCGCGCCGCCAGCCGCGTGCCATCCGGCATCGGGATCCAGGTGTTCTCGATTTCCCGCACCTTGCGCGGGAACTCCGTCTTGATCGCGATTTTCTGCATCACATTCCGTTCCTCGGGATGACGTGGGTCCGTTCCTGTTCGAAGATTACCGTGTCCCCGGACCAGCACGTCATCCGGGATACCAGGTGGAAGTCGGTCGGGGTCGCGCTCTGTTCCGCGTAGCAATGGATCTTCGCCTGCCAGTCGTCCCGTGTGAAGCTGGCCGTCTGTTCCATCGTGGCGCGGGCCGACAGCGGGTCATCGGCCCGGATCGTGTAGCGCCGGTCCGAGATGTCGCTCAAGACGGTGCCGATATCGTCCAGCCTCAGGTCGCCGACGGGGCCGAAGACCCCGCCATCGAGGAAGAACCGGTGCGTGACCTCGCCGCTGGTCAGATCGGTATGGACCGACCGTTCCATCGACCCTTCGCGCATCCGGGTCAGGGGGCGCTTGCCGTCGCGCTTCGGCGGATCGGGCAGGGCGCGCGGCGCGGGTTCGTCGGCGGGGGCGGTCCGGACGGGCAGGTGCAGGGCCGAGGTGCCGGGGCGGACCGTCAGGGTCACGGGCTCCGGCGCGGGCCAGAGGATCGGCCAGTAGGCCGAGGCGATCTGCACCACGATCCGGTGCCCGGCGGACACCCGGTAGCCGATGCCGTGCAACGGCACCGTCACCCGCATTTCTTCCCCGGGAACGACGGCCCGCGGATCGGTGTCGCCGTGGCGATGGGTCAGGTTGCAAAAGCCCCGCGACACCAGCGTCTGCGCCCCGTCCGGCGCCTCGTCGACCAGAAGCACGGCGACGATCCCCTGTTGCCGGTCGGCCGAGACGCCGAGCGACAGGCTCGGCTGGCCGAGGATTTCGAGCGTCTCACCCAGCACGGGGCCGCGGAACTGCAACGCCCCGCCGGCATCGCCCCGGCAATCGACCGGCATGTCGCCGGGGATGGCGAAGGAACACATGTCGCCGCCCGCCGCGCCGAAGGTCTGCGGCGAGCAGATCGACATGCCGGCGCCATCCCGCGGGCCCTGATCCAGCGTGCCGTGGTTCAGCCAAAGCGTGTCGGCCGCCACGTTGGCCGACGGCCATCCCGCTTCCTCGACCCAGCGCCCGTCGCGTTCGGCGCGGCTGGCGGCCGGCGCGGCGCTGTCCGTCAGGAAGAACCGAAGCGGCGGTTCGTCCATCAGCCCGGTGTCGATGCCCTTCAGCCAATGGTCCCAGAAGCGGATCGCCTCGTCCACGAAATCGGCCCTGGGCGCGGGGCTGCCCTCATGCGGGTAAAGATGCGCCCAGGGGCCCATCATGATCTTGACCGGCCCCTTCAGGTGCTCGGCGATACGGAACGGGGTGTCGCGAAACAGGTCGGCCCAGCCGCCGAAGAAATAGACCGGGACATCGACATCCGCGTAGTTCTCGCAGATCGAGCCGCGCCGCCAGACCTCGTCATGCGTCTGGTGTTCCAGCCACATGGCGGGCCAGAACCGGGCCCCGTTCAGGCGGTCGCGCCACATGTCCAGCCAGCGGTCGCCGACGATCTCGGGGTCCGGCGGCATGGCGTTGTAGAGCTGCATGATCGCGCCCCACCAGAAGTTGTCGTTGGCAAGACAGCCACCGTAGAAATGGATGTCCTCGCGCCAGCGGTCGTCGGTGCCCATCACCGGAATGATCGCGCGCAGCGCCGGCGGGCGTGTCGCGGCGACCTGGAAGGCGTTGTAGGCGCCCCAGCTCTTGCCGAACATGCCGACATTCCCGTCGCACCAGCCCTGTTCGGCGATCCAGCCGATCACGTCGTGACCGTCCTGCGTTTCCTGGCGCGAGTATTCGTCCTCCGCCAGCCCTTCGCTGTCGCCATAGCCGCGGATATCCACCCGGATGGCGGCATAGCCCGCCGCCGCGAAATGCGGGTGCATGCTTTCGTCGCGCATCCGGGTCCGGTCGCGGCGCCGGTAGGGGATGTATTCCAGGATGCAGGGCACCGGGGCGTCGCGCGCGCCGTCGGGCAACCACAGCCGGGCCGCCAGCCGGGTGCCGTCGGGCATCGGAATCCACAGCGTTTCGATGACTTCGGTCATGGACGGTCCTCTCTTGGGGGCGGCCGGGCGCCCGGTGACAGGGGGAAGTGGCAGGAGACATCCCCGGCGGGGGGCGGCATGGCGGCGCATTTGGCCTGTGCCCAGGGGCAGCGGGTGTGGAACTCGCACCCCGAGGGGCGCGACATCAGCGACGGCACCTCGGCGGGCAGGGTGATGCGGTCGCGCGCCCTGTCGGGATCGGGTTCCGGGTTCGCCGACAACAGCGCGGCGGTGTAGGGATGCCGGGGCGCGGCGAACACCGTCCCGGTCTCGCCGACCTCGACGAAACGGCCCAGGTACATCACCGCCATCCGGTCGGCGACGTGATGCACGACATGCAGGTTGTGGGTGATGATGACCATCGCCAGGCCAAGCCGTTCCCGCAGCTCGTTCAGCAGGTTCAGCACCTCGCCCTGCACCGACACGTCAAGCCCGGCGGTGGGTTCGTCGGCGATGATCAGGGCCGGGTCCAGCGCGATGGCGCGGGCCACGCCCACCCGCCGCGCCTGTCCCCCCGACAACTGGTGCGGATAGCGGCCGGCGAAATCCGCGGGCAGGCCCACCAGGTTCAGAAGGCGCACGGCCTCGTCCCGCAGGTTGCGCCCCCCGTGCCCGTGGATGCGGAAGGGTTCGGTCACCAGGTCGCCCACGGTCATCCGCGGCGACAGCGATCCGACCGGATCCTGGAACATCATCGACATGCGACGGCGCAGCGGCTTCATCCGCGCCCGGCCAAGGCCGTCGATGCGGACGCCCTCGAAGGTGATCGCCCCCTGCGAGATGTCCTGAAGCCCGTTGATCGCGCGGGCCAGCGTGGTCTTGCCCGAGCCGCTCTCGCCGACCAGGGCGAAGGTTTCCCCGGGGCGGACCTCGAAACTGACACCTGCGACCCCGAGGATGGCATCGCGCGCCAGCAGGCCGCCGACGGGAAACGCCACCTGCACGTCGTCCACGGAAAGGATCGGCGCGGCGGTCATGGCGGCACCGCCGCGGGCGATCGGGCCGGGGCGAGGTTGCATCGCGCCCTGTGGTCCCCGGCAAGGGCGTGTTCGACCTGCGGGGTGTCGCAGCCTGCGTGCCGTTCCAGGCAGCGCGGCGCGAAAACGCAGCCCCGCGGGCGCTGGCGCAGATCCGGGATTTCGCCGGGGATCGTCGGCAGAACGCGCGTCCGCCGGCTTTGCCGCGCCGGGTCGCACTCCAGCAGGCGGCGCGTGTAGGGGTGGGCGGGGGCGCGGAAAACGTCGCGCACCGTGCCGCGTTCGACAACTTCGCCCGCATACATGACCACGACATCGTCGCACAGTTCCGCGATCACCCCCAGGTGGTGCGATATGAACATCACCGAACAGCCGATCGTTGCCTGAAGATCCTTCAGCAGTTCGATCGTCGTGACCTCCAGCGTCGCATCCAGCGCCGTGGTCGGTTCGTCGGCGATCAGCAGGGCCGGTTCCATCATCAGGGCCATCGCGATGGCGATCCGCTGTTTCATGCCGCCGGAGAACTGGTGCGGATAGCGGCCAAGCGCGCTTTCCGCGTCGGGAATCCGCACGAGTTTCAGCATCTCGACGGCGCGGGCGGCCTTCGCCGCCCTCGACTGCGGCGAGCGGTACTGGATGTTGATCATCTGCCGCCCGACGGACAGGACCGGGTTCAGCGCGCCCATCGGATCCTGGAACACGGTCGCGATGCGCGGGCCGCGCAGATCCTGCATCTGGCCGCGCGACAGCCGGGCAAGATCCTGGTCGCCCTCGAACAGGATTTGCCCGCTTCGAACCTCGCCGTTGTCGCTTAGCAGACCGAGGATGGCGTTGATCAGGGTCGACTTGCCGCAGCCGGATTCGCCCACGATGCCGACGATGCGCCGTTCCGGCACGTCGAAGGTGACATCCTTGAGCGCATGCAAAGATCCCGCCTCGGTCGAGAAGTGCACGTTCAGGCCTGAGATCGACAGCGTGCTCATCCGCGGCCCTTCAGGCGCGGGTCGAAAACATCGCGCAGCGTCTCGCCGAGGAAGGTGAAGCCCAGCGTGATGATGATGATCGGCAGGCCGCCGGCGATGGCGATCCATGGCGTTTCGCGAATCTGGCCGAAGCCGTCGTTCAGGATCGACCCCCAGCTGGGCGTGGGCGGGCGGACGCCGAGGCCGAGAAAGCTCATCCCCGCCTCGATGGCGATTACCACGGGTATGTCCATCGAGGCGAGGATCACCAGCGGCCCGATGACGTTGGGCATGATGTGAACGCGCAGGATCCGGGCGGTCGACGCCCCCATGCTCTGCGCGGCGGTCACGAACTCGGAACTCTTTATGGCGATGGTCTGGGTCCGCACGATCCGGGCATAGCCGGGCACGTTCACAAGGATCACGACAAGGATCACCGATGTCAGCGACGGCCCGGTGATCGTCACCAGCGCAAGGGCCAGCATGACCGTGGGAAAGCTTTTCATCGCGTCGAAAAGCAGGATCATCAGGTTGTCCAGCCAGCGCGGCCCGTAGCCGGCGATCAGCCCCAGCACGATGCCGATCGCCAGCGAGATCGCCGTCGAGACCAGCGCCACGTAAAGCGCGATCCGCCCGCCGTGGAGAACGCGCGAGAACAGGTCGCGCCCCAGTTGATCGGTGCCCAGCAGATGGGCGGCCGACGGGCCGAGGAACCGGTCGCGCGGGTTGATCCTGGTCGGATCCCACTGGGTCAGCAGGTCGGCAAAGACCGCGCCGAGGATCACCAGAAGGACAAGCGACAGCCCGAACAGGCCAAGCGGCTCTCGCAATAGCCGGCGCACGGATCGCCCGAAATCGGACCGGGTGCGGGCAGGGGGGCTAGAAACTGCTTCGGACACGGGGATCCAGGGCTCCGACGATGAGGTCCGCGATCAGGTTCAGCAGGACGAAGATGACCGTGGTCACCAGCACAGCCCCCGTCACCAGCGGGAAATTCCGGGTCAGGATCGCGTCGTAGACGAGCTTGCCGACGCCGGGCCGGGCGAAGACGATCTCGGCGAAGACCGCCGAGGACAGCATCTGCCCGATGCCGATCCCCAGCAGGGTGATCGTCGGCAGGATGGCGATGGTCAGCGCGTAGCGATAGGTGATCAGCCGCTCGGGAAGGCCGAAGGCGCGGGCGGTGCGGATATGGCTGGCCTCCAGCACCTCCAGCATCGAGGCGCGGACCATCCGGGCGATGTAGCCGACCCAGCCAAGGCCCACGGCCAGCGACGGAAGGATCAGGTGCACAAGCTGGTCGCCGACGTCACCCGGCTCCCCCGCGCCGATGGCCGGAAGCCATTGCAGCGTCACGGCGAAGATCAACAGCGCATAGATGGCGACGACGAAGGAGGGCACCGCGATGACCGCGACGGACAGGATGCCGACCAGCCGGTCGGCGAAACTGCCGCGATTGATCGCCGCCCAGCAGCCCAGCGGGATACCCAGCGCGACCGACCAGCTGATGCCGCCCGCGATCAGCACCAGCGTGTAGGGCAATTGTTCCAGCACGACGTCCAGCACCGGGCGCCCGGACAGAACCTCTTCGCCAAGGTCGCCGGTCCAGGCCCCGGTGAAGAAGTTCCAGAACTGTACCCACACCGGCTGATCCAGGCCCATGCGCACCCGCATCGCCTCCTTCATCGCCTCGGTGGCGCGCGGCCCCAGCGCGACCGAGGCCGGATCGCCGGGAACGAGATAGATCATGCAGAACAGCAGGAACATCGCCAGTGACACGATGGCCACGGACAGCCCGAGCCGTTTGACGGCATAGTTCAGCATCGCGATGCCCTATCCGGGGGGGAACGGCGGGCCCCGGCCGGGGCCCGCCAGGGCCAGGTCAGGCCGGCCTGAAGTCGGACAGCAGCGATTCGCCGTTCGGTTTCAGGCCGGGTTCGATCGTGTCCTTGTGGATGGCGCCGACAACCTCGTGGGTGAGGAAGACGTAGCACCCGCTTTCGTCCATCAGCGCCTGCATCCGCTTGTACATCTCGTCGCGCCTCGCCGGGTCGCTTTCCACGAGGCCCTTGTCGTGCAGCTCCTTGTACTCGGCGTTGTCGAAGCGTTCCCAGTTCCACACCCCCACCTGTTCCGGCGTGAACCAGACGGTGGCCCAGCTCGGGTCGGGCTGCATGGAGAACCGGCTGAGCACCAGTTGCAGGTCCATGAAGTAGTCGCCGTCCTTGGAGCCGAGCGACCAGAAGGTGCCGCTGTCGTTCTGCTTGATCTCGCAGGCGATGCCGACATCGGCAAGGTTCGCCTGGATCACCTGCGCGGCGGTCAGGCGCTCGGACTGGTTGAGGATGTCGAGCGTGACGCTCAGGCCCTCGGCCCCGGCCTCGGCCAGCAACGCGCGGGCCTTGTCGGGGTCGTAGTCGTAGGTGACGCTGTCGCGCGAGCCGGGAAGACCGGGCGCGATGATCCCGTTGCCGACGGCGGCGGCGCCGAAATAGGCCGCGTCCACGACGGTCTGGCGGTCGATGGCGTGCTGGATCGCGCGACGGATGCGGATATCCTTCAGCGCCTCGTTGTCCTGGTTCAGGCCAAGCCAGACATAGGCGAGCGACGGCTTTTCCAGCACCACGCTGCCTGCGGGCGGGTTTTCCTTGAGCCGGGGCAGCGACGAAACAGAGGTCCAGGTATAGTCCAGATCGCCGGCCTCGAAGCCGCGCTCGGCGGTGGCCGGATCTTCGATCGGGATGATGTGGATCTCGTCGAACCCGCCGGGTTCGTGCTTCCAGTCCGGGTTGCGCTTCAGGATCGTGCGCTGCTTCGGCACCCATTCGTGCAGGAGGTATTGCCCGGATTGCGCGACCGGGACCGTTTCGATCCTGCCGCCGATCTCGTCGACGGCACGCCGGGACAGGATGCAGGAGGCCGGCGTCGGCAGCGTCGTCGTCCACAGAGGGACGAACTTGTTCGTCAGGTGGATCAGGCCGGACAGCCGGTCCTTGACCTCGACTTCCTTGAGCGCCGCCCAGTCTCCGGCATAGGGGCTTTCGTTGGCCGGGTCGGCCATGCGTTCGATCGAGAACTTGACGTCGTCGGCGGTGACTTCGCCGTAGCCGTCCGTGAAGCCCATGTCGTCCTTGAGCGTGAAGGCGATGGTCAGATCGTCGAGCTGCTCGATCGACGCCGCGGCCACCGTCTTCCATTCCCATACATCGCCCGATACCGGTTCGATCAGCGGCGGAAAGATGGCGCGGATGATGTCGTCCTCGGGCAGGGACAGGCGAAAGGCCGGGTCGAGGATCTGAAGGTCCGAATAGGACCGAATGGTCAGGATGGTTCCGTCCTGGCTGATCGCCATGTTCGGAAACGCCATGCTGGCGGCGCCGAAGGCGCCGGTGCTGGCAAGGAAGGATCGGCGCGAAAGGCCGGACTTGTGCGTGTTCGTCATGTCGAGCTCCCTGTTTTCGATGATATCGCGCGGGTTGTCCGCTTCTTCGGTGCTGTCGTTATTCTCTTCACGCGCCTGGGTTTTTCTTGTTTCGCGGCCCGGTCCGGCCCCGGCTGCGCCTGCTCTGCGCTGTGAACCGCGAGCTTGGGTATGATGACCGGCGCGTTCACCCAGATCAGGCGCGCGGGCTTGTCGCTCTTGTTCCTGGCCGTGTGCAGGATACGGCCGGGAAAGCTGAAGCTGTCGCCGGCCCGGATCGTGATCAGCTCGTCTTCCAGCCGCAGGACAAGCTCGCCCTCCAGCACGATCCCGTGCTGTTCGCCGTCGCGGACATAGACCTCCTCGATCACCTGTTCGCTGTAGGGCGGATACTCGGACAGCCCCATGTGGAACGCGCCCCCCAGCGATGACGACAGCAGCTGGTCGAAATAGCCGCAAACCTCCGGCGGTTCGCCGTAGAGCGTGTTCAGGGTGCGCCGGTTCTCGCGGCGCACGACATAGGTGCGCTCCAGCCGGCCCTCGCCGGGACGGGCGGCGAAGAACCATTCCTCGGGCACGTCGAGTCCCGCGGCGATCTTCTTGATCTTGTCGATGGTCGCATTCACCGCGCCGCGTTCGATCGCGCTGAGATGGCTGACGGACACGCCTGTCGCCTCGGCCAGATCGGCCAGGGTCATCTGCCGGGCCTTGCGCAACTGGCGAATCTCGCCGCCAAGCATCGCAAGGCTTTCGTCGACGCTATCCTCGGTGATCCGCGGTGCCCCCGGTGCGTTCACGAGTCGATACCTCGCTGGCCACTTCCGGAAAGCGTATCTCAAAATTCCTGCCTCAGAAGAAAAAAGTTGAAAAAATCTTCCAAGGGGCAACTCTGCCCGCGACCGGCCGCGAGACAGCGGGCAGCGGCCCCCGGCCGGTATCGGCCAGGCGAAGGCGAGGATCGGCGATGAGCGAGGATCGGGACGGGCGCGGCGGGGCCGTGCGGGTGAGGGAACACCTGTGGATACCGATGCCGGACGGGGTGCGCCTGGCCGCGCGCCTCTGGCTTCCGGCGGCGGCCCCGCACGCGCCCGTTCCCGCCCTTTTCGAATACATTCCCTATCGCAAGGCCGACATGGTGCGGGCGCGCGACGAACGCAACCACCCGTTCCTCGCCGGGCATGGCTATGCCTGCCTGCGGGTCGACATGCGCGGCTCCGGCGACAGCGAGGGGCACATGCCCGACATGTATTCGGAGGCCGAACTCGCCGATGCGCGCCATGTGATCGCGTGGATCGCGGCCCAGCCCTGGTGCGATGGCCAGGTCGGCATGTTCGGCACCTCCTGGGGCGGTACGGCCGCGCTTCAGGCGAACATCGATGCGCCGGAGGCTCTGAAGGCCGTCATCGCCGTCTGCGCGACGCACGATCGCTACGAGGACGATATCCATCACATCGGCGGCTGCGTCCTGACGGACACCTTCGAATGGGGGGCGACCCTGCCGGTGATCCTCGCGGCCCCGCCGACGCCCTGCGCCGGAGACGACTGGCAATCCCTGTGGCAGCGGCGCCTCGACACCCTGACCTTCCCGGTGGAGGCCTGGCTTCGCGAGGAAGGCCGGGGATCCTACTGGCGGCACGGGTCCGTCATTCATCGGGCGGAGCGGCTGTCGAGACCGGTTCTGGCCGTCGGTGGCTGGACGGATCGCTACGCGAATTCCGTCATGTCGCTTGTCGCGGCGCGCCCGGACCTGGTCTGGGGGGTGGTCGGCCCCTGGGGACACCACTATCCCGACCATGGCAACCCCGGCCCGGCCATCGGGTTTCAGCACCTGGCGCTCGACTGGTGGGATCGCTGGATGAAGCCGGGCAAGGCGAAACCCGACTGGCCGCGACTGCGGGTCTGGTTGCGCGAGTTCGACCCGCCGGCCGATTCCCTGACGGTTCGGAACGGGCGCTGGATCGAGACGGACGCGCCGAAGACCTGCACGACGCCGTGGGTCTTCCATCTGAACGGCGACGCGCTGGCCTCGGCCGCATCCGCGCCCGCCACCGGGTGGGAGGTGCCCTTCGACCTCGGCGTCGGGCGGGCCTTGGGCGATACCGGGTATTTCGGGCGGGAGGGAGGCCTGCCGCTTGATCAGCGGGACGATGATTCGCGCGCACTGACCTTCGAGACCGCCCCGTTCGAGCACGACGTCATCCTCTACGGGGCGGCTTCGGTGCGCCTGTGGCTGGATGGCGGCCAGCCCGCCGGGCAGGTTGCGCTGCGCCTCAACGACGTGGCCCCGGATGGCGCGTCCGCGTCGGTCGGGCTGACGCTTCGCAACCTGGCGCTGGACGACGATCTGGATGCGCCGGCCCGGCCGCTGCCCGCGACGGGCCGTTCCGTCGAAATCCCGTTTCCCACCGCGGCCTACCGGTTCCGCACGGGGCACCGCCTGCGCCTTGCCGTGTCGTCGTCGTGCTGGCCGCTGGTGTGGCCGGCGACGGTGCCGGCAGGCCCCCGCATCCTGCGCGGCGTCCTGACCATGCCGGTCTATCGGGGCGACCCGCCGGATCTGCGGCATCCCCTTCCGGTCGCGCTGGACCTGCCCGCGGTCAAGTCGCACGAGACCCTGGCGGCGCCGCCGCTCGAGCGATGGCAGGCCGAAGAGGATGGCGCCTGGGTCCATGCCTGGGCGCAGCCCTTCACGGAACTCCACTACCTCGAAACGCGGACCGCATTCGGGTTCGAGACAAGTGCGGAGCACCGCGTTCTTCCGGATGATCCGGTTTCGGCCTCGACGCGGGTGAGGCATCGGCAGCGATACCGGCGGCCGGACGGAACGGCGGAAATCGAATGCGTGCTCACCGCAAGAACCGATGCGTCCGCGTACCAGGTCACCGGAAGGCTGACGGTGACATGGGACGGGGAGGCGCGTTTCTCGCGGGAGTGGGCCGTGTCACCGGCCCGTCTGCTTGGCTGAGGCCGGAAGGCCGATCCGACGGGGCAGGCGGCCCACGGACATGGCCGGGGGCAAGTCGCGCCGTGGCGCCGCCCGGCCTACAGGCCGGTTTCCCGGGCGCGCGCGTCATCCCGGAATAACAGGCTCCGGCCGCGAAACCGCGCCGACGCCCTTGTCGCGGAGCGGGCGAACGGATCATCCCCCGGCGGGCGCCGGGCCCTGTTCCGCCGCGACCGCGCGGATGCTGTCGGCCATCACCGCCATGATCGCGTCGATCTCGTCACCGGTCGCGACATAGGGCGGCGCGATCGCCAGAACGTCGCCGATGATCCGAAAGAAGACGCCGCGCGCGTCGGCCTGCTTGCCGACCCGACGCGCGAACCCCTTGCCCATGGGGCCGTCGGCGGCGAATTCCACCCCGGCCAGAAGCCCGACCGCGCGGGCATCGATCACGCCCGGCAGCGCCGCGATGGCGGGCAGCGCCGCCGAAAGCCGCGCGCCAAGCGCCTTGACATGCGCTGGCAGGTCCATCTCGTCGTAGATGTCGAGGCACTCCAGCGCCACCGCCGCGCCCACCGGGTGCCCGCCGTAGGTCACGCCATGCCCGAGCGTTTCATAGCCATGCGCGAGCGTCGCGATCGTGTCCCGCACCTCTCGCGTCATCGCCACCGCAGACATCGGGAAGACCGCGGCGGTCAACTGCTTGGCCATCGTCATCATGTCGGGGGCGATGCCGTAGGTCTCGCAGGCGAACCATTCTCCGGTGCGACCGAAGCCGGTGATGATCTCGTCCGCGATCAGAAGGATGTCGTGGCGCGCCAGAACCTCCTGCACCTCGGCCCAGTAGCCTTCGGGCGGCAGGATGACCCCGCCCGCGCCCATCGCCGGCTCGCCGATGAAGGCGCCGATCGTGTCCGCCCCCTCGGCCCGGATCAGCGCGTCGAGTTCGCGGGCCCGGCGCCGGGAAAAGGCGATCTCCGTCTCGCCCGGCTCCGCATCCAGCAGGTAGTGCGGCCGCCCGGTGCGCAGCACCGCCTCCAGCGGCACGTCGAAGCCCTTGTGGCAATAGGCCATCCCGGTCAGCGCCGCGCTGACCTGGCCGGACCCGTGATAGGCCCCGGTTCGGGCGATGATCCGCTTCTTGTCGGCCTTGCCGCGGGCGTTCTGGTAGAACCGGACGAGCTTGACCGCCGTCTCCACCGCTTCGGAGCCGGAGGTGCCGAAGAAGACATGCGACAGCCCGCCGGGCAGTTTCCCGACAAGCCGCGCGGCCAGCCTTTCGGCGATCTCGGGCGTGCGGCCCATGAAGCTGTGGTAGTAGGCAAGCCGTGTCATCTGCCGGGTCATCGCCCGCGTCAGCCGCTCGGGCGAGAAGCCGAGCGAGGCGCACCAAAGCGCCGACACGGCATCGACATAGGTCCGCCCGGTGTCGTCCGTGACCCGGATCCCGTCGCCGGAAACGATGCGCAATGGCGGCTGTCGTTCGGCCTGGACGGGATCGGTGAAGGGATAAAGCTGGGACATGCGGCCTCCTCACCGACCAGCTTTCGCATTTTCGCTGCCGCGTCAAAGTCGCAGTCTTGCTGCGCCGCGGGCGCCCGAGTCGGTGGGACGCGCGGACCGTGCGCCGTTGCGCCGGATCCTGCGCGATTCCCGCAAGAAACCTCCGTGAGGAGCAAAAGCTTGCGGACTCTGCGCGTCGTTGCTTCGGTAGTCTTCGGTCAGTAACCCACATGAAACGGTCGAAGAGCAGCACAATGTACGTCTACCAATCGATTGCCCAATCCCTCTTCGACCATGGCTGCGACACGATGTTCGGGCTGATGGGCGACGCCAACCTCTTCATGGTCGATCATTTCGCGCGCGCGGGCGGCACGACCTTCGTGCCCGTCGCCTTCGAGGGCAGCGCGGTCCTGATGGCGATGGCCTACGGCCGTGTCGCGGGCAAGGTCGGCATCGCCACCGTCACCCACGGCCCGGCCCTGACCAACTGCGTCACCGCCCTGACCGAGGGCGCGCGTGGCCATGTGCCGATGGTCCTGCTGGCCGGCGATACGGCGGTGTCGAACCCGCACAACCTGCAGAACATCGACCAGCGCGAAACGGTCAAGATCACCGGGGCCGGGTTCGAACAGATGCGCGCGCCGGAGACGGCCTCGTACGACGTCGCCCATGCCATCTACCGCGCGCAGGTCGAGAAACGGCCGATCGTGCTGAACATGCCCGTCGATTTCATGTGGCAGGAGGTGGAACACAGCCGGCACGTCTTCCCCGCCTTCAACGCCCCCGCCCTCGTGCCCGGGGGCGATGATCTGGACGCGGCGATCGGCATGATCGCAAGCGCCAGACGCCCGATCATCCTGGCGGGAATAGGGGCCAAGGACGCGGTGGCGCAGATCGCGAAACTGGCCGATCGCCTGCAGGCGCCGCTGGCCACGACGCTCAAGGCCAAGGGGATGTTCAGGGATCACCCCTACAACATCGACATCTTCGGCACGCTGTCGACACCCGCGGCCTACGAGGCGATCGCCAAGGCCGATTGCGTCGTCGCCTTCGGCACGTCGCTGCACCATTTCACCACCGACAAGGGCGCGCTGATGAAGGGCAAGCGCGTGGTGCAGATCAACGATACCGTCACCGAGGTCGCCAAGAACTATCATCCCGACGTGGCGCTTGTGGCGGATGCGGGCCTGACGGCCGAGAACATCCTGTGGTGGCTGGACGAGGCCGAGATTCCCGGCAGCGGCTTCACCGCCGAGCTGGATGTCGCGGCGCTGACCGCCCATCCCAAGGGCAATCCCGACAAGGCGAAACCGGGCTTCGTGAACTTCGAATACGCGCTGGACCGGCTGGAACAGGCGCTGCCCGCGGACCGCTTCCTGACCACCGACGGCGGGCGGTTCATGACCGAGGTCTGGTGCCGCGTGTCCTGCCCCGATGCCGAAAGCTTCATCGCCACCACCAACTTCGGCTCCATCGGCCTGGGCCTGCAGGTCGCCATCGGGGCGAGCTATGCGGTGCCGAACCGGCCCGTGGTGCTGTTCACCGGGGATGGCGGTTTCATGATGGGCGGGATCAACGAATTCAACACCGCCGTCCGCATGAACCAGGACCTGATCGTGATCGTGGCCAACGACTCCGCCTATGGCGCCGAGCACATCCAGTTCCTCGACCGCAAGATGGATCCGGGGCTTTCGATGTTCGACTGGCCGTCGTTCGCCCGGATCGGCATCGCGCTGGGCGGCCACGGGGTGACGGTGGATTCCGTCGAAAGCCTCGAGGTCGCGATAAGCGCCATCGAGGCGCGGGACAAACCGCTGCTGATCGAGTTGCGGCTGGACCCAAACGACGTTCCGCGGATGCGGATCTAGCCCTGAGGTCTTGGAAGGTGTTCATCCGGCTCTGGGCCAGGCCGCGATCGCCAGGCTCCGGCCGGGGGCCCGGAAGGACAACACCGAACGAACGGGAAACGAACGGGTTTTGGTAGGCCCGGAGGGATTCGAACCCCCAACCAAGACGTTATGAGCGTCCTGCTCTGAACCGTTGAGCTACGGGCCCGCGCCGCCCTGCCTTAGCAGAACAGCCCGTTCGGTCAAGCGTGGGGCCGGCGGCGGGGCGGGCGTTGCCGCCGCGGGGCTAATCCTGTATCGCGGCGACGATCCGGCGCGGGCCGGGGGCAACCGGCGGAGACGGGCGATGAGCGAGCGCAGGAACGGGTTGAGCTATGCCGAGGCCGGCGTCGACATCGACGCGGGCAACGCGCTGGTGGAGCGGATCAAGCCCGCCGCGGCGCGCACCGCGCGGGCGGGCGTGATGGCCGGTCTGGGCGGCTTCGGCGCGCTGTTCGACCTGAAGGCCGCGGGCTACGCCGACCCGATCCTCGTGGCCGCGACCGACGGGGTGGGCACCAAGCTCAGGATCGCGATCGACACCGGCCATGTCGACGGCGTCGGCATCGACCTTGTCGCGATGTGCGTCAACGATCTGGTCTGCCAGGGGGCGGAGCCCTTGTTCTTCCTAGACTATTTCGCGACCGGCAAGCTTGACGTCGACGCTGCGGCGCGCGTCGTCGAGGGGATCGCGGCGGGCTGCGAAGGCGCGGGTTGCGCGCTGGTGGGCGGTGAGACGGCGGAGATGCCGGGGATGTACGAGGGCGGCGATTTCGACCTTGCCGGCTTCGCCGTCGGCGCGATGGAGCGTGGCCAGGCGCTGCCGCGCGATGTCGCGGTCGGCGACGTCCTTCTGGGCCTCGGGTCCGACGGGGTGCATTCGAACGGCTATTCGCTGGTCCGCCGGGTGGTGGAGCGTGCCGGCCTGACCTGGGAGGATGCCTGCCCCTTCGGCGAGGGCGTGCTGGGCGCGGCGCTTCTGGCGCCCACCCGGCTTTACGTGAAACCCGCGCTTGCCGCGATCCGCGCCGGCGGGGTGCACGGGCTGGCGCATGTCACCGGCGGCGGGCTGACGGAAAACCTGCCGCGCGTCCTGCCCGACGGGCTTGGGGCCGAGATCGATCTGGGCGCCTGGCGGCTGCCGCCGGTCTTCGCCTGGCTTGCCGAAACGGGCGGCATCGCCGAGGCGGAGATGCTCAAGACCTTCAACTGCGGTATCGGCCTTGTCGTCGTGGTCGCGGCCGACCGGGCCGGGGCGCTGGCGTCGCTTCTGGCGGAGGCGGGCGAAACCGTCGTGCCGCTGGGCCGCGTGGTGCCGGGGCAGGGGGTACGCTACACCGGCAGCCTCGCGTGAGGCGCGTCGCGATCCTGGTGTCCGGCGGCGGGTCGAACATGGTCGCGCCGGTGCGCTCGATGACCGGCGACCATCCGGCGCGCCCGGTGCTCGTGGCCTCGAACGATCCCGCGGCGAAGGGCCTGGAGCGGGCCGCCGAACTGGGCGTGCCGGTCGCCGCCGTCGATCACCGGCCGTTCCGGGGCGACCGCGCGGCCTTCGAGGCCGAGCTGCTCGAGCCGATCCTCGCCGCCCGGCCCGACATCCTGTGCCTTGCCGGTTTCATGCGGGTGCTGACGGCGGAATTCGTCGGCCGTTTCGCCGGCCGGATGCTGAACATCCATCCCTCGCTTTTGCCGAAATATCCCGGCCTGCATACCCATCGCCGCGCGCTGGAGGCGGGCGATGCGGAAGCCGGCTGCACCGTGCACGAGGTCACGCCGGTGCTGGACGACGGGCCGATCCTGGGCCAGGCGCGGGTGCCGATCCTGCCCGGCGACACCGCCGGGACGCTGGCCGCGCGGGTGCTGGGGATGGAGCATCGGCTGTACCCGGCGGTGCTGCGCCGCTTCGCCGCCGGCGACAGAACGCCGGTTTTCCTGCCCTGATCCCCTTTTCAAGGACCGGTCGAGCGCCTAAGAGGGCGGAACCTGCGGGATGCCCCCGCGCCACGGGACCGTCGATGCACACCATTACCACGACAGAGGCGCTGGCCGCCTTCTGCGCCGAGGCCAAGCGCCACGCCTACGTCACGATCGATACCGAGTTCCTGCGCGAGCGGACCTATTGGTCGAAACTCTGCCTGATCCAGATGGCCCTGCCCGGCAGCGGCGGGCAGGAGGGGCCGGCGGTGCTGGTCGATCCGATCACCGGCGACCTGTCGTTGCAGCCGCTCTATGACCTGTTCGCCGACGAAAGCACCGTCAAGGTGTTCCATGCCGCGCGCCAGGATCTTGAAATCTTCTTCGTCGAGGGCGGGGTGTTTCCCCGGCCTCTGTTCGACACCCAGGTCGCCGCGATGGTCTGCGGCTTCGGCGAACAGGTGGGGTACGAGACGCTGGTGCGGCGGATCGCCCGGGCCAACCTCGACAAGACCTCGCGGTTCACCGACTGGTCGCGCCGGCCGCTGAGCGAGGCGCAGCAGACCTACGCGATCGCCGATGTCACCCATCTGCGCGCGATCTACGAATTCCTGTCCGCCGAACTGGACCGCACCGGCCGGCGCAAGTGGGTGGAAGAGGAACTGGGCGTCCTGACCGACCCGGAAACCTACATCACCCGGCCCGAAGAGGCCTGGCAGCGGGTCAAGACGCGGACGACATCGGGCCGGTTCCTCGCCGTGGTCCGCGAACTCGCGCGGTTCCGCGAGGCCCATGCCCAGGCCCGCAACATCCCCCGCAGCCGGGTGTTCAAGGATGACGCGCTGCTGGAACTGGCCTCGACCAAGCCCGCCAGCATCGAGGAACTCGGCCGGTCGCGGCTGCTGCTGCGCGACGCCCGCAAGGGCGAGATCGCCGAGGGCATCCTGGCCGCGGTGCAGGCCGGGCTTGCCACCCCGGCCGAGGATCTTCCCAAGGTCACCGATCCGCGCGATCAGGTTCAGGTCAACAGCGCGCTGGCCGACCTGTTGCGGGTGCTGCTGAAGGCCAAGTCGGAAGAGGCCGGCGTGGCGGCCAAGCTGATCGCCTCGTCCTCCGATCTCGACGCGATCGCCGGGGGGCGGCGTGACGCGGCCGCGCTGCGCGGCTGGCGCCACGAGGTGTTCGGCGCCGATGCGCTGCGGTTGTGCAAGGGCGAGATCGCGCTGTCGGCGCGCGGCGGCGCGGTGCGGGTGGTGCCGGCCTGACGGCGACGGCCTAGCGCCGGATCGAGCGGCTGTTGGATTGGCCGAGCACGACGATTCGCCGCACGCCTTCCAGCGACTGGTTCGACAGGAACGTCGCCGCGGTCAGTTCCCGCGCCGGGGGCGGCGCCGCCGGGGTCGGCGTGCCGGGTTCGGCCACCCGGAAGGCATAGGTCAGCGTGCCGTCCTCTGCCGGCGTCTCGCTTTCGGCCACCAGTTCCGCGTCCCACCAGCCCGGCGTCGGCGCCAGCCCGGTGGCAACGATAAGCGCACCGCCCTGCGAGCGCGAGATCTCGAGTTCCGTCACGCTGCCGACCAGCGCGCGGTTGTCGATCACCGACGACACGTAGCCGCCGCGCGGCGCCAGCGTCGCCGGGCCTTCCTCGGACCCGCCGAACCAGTTGAACGGATTCAGCCGGCTTTCGGAGACCTGCGCGCAGCCGCCCAGCGCAAGGCTGCCGGCGAGAAGCGCGGCAACGAGAACGGGGGGGCGGGCGCGGCGTGTCATGCGCCTTGCCTAGCCCATTCACCGGCCCTTGAAAAGCGCCGCCTGCGCCCGCCGTCTGGACCTTTCGCGGCGGCGCGCCTAGGTCTTGGGCAAACGAGGAGAGCGCCATGGCCAGCCCCGCCTTCGAAGATATCGCCGAGACCTTCGAGTTCCTCGACGAGTGGGAGGATCGCTATCGCCACGTCATCGACATGGGCAAGGCGATGGCGCCGCTCGACGCGGCGCTGAAGGTGCCGGCCACCAAGGTCGACGGCTGCGCCAGCCAGGTCTGGCTTTATCCCCGGATCGAGGGGCAGGGCCCGGCCGCGCGGTTCGATTTCGAGGGCGAGAGCGACGCGATGATCGTGCGCGGGCTGATCGCGGTCCTGCATGCGCTCTATTCCGGGCTCAGCGTCGAGGCGGTGCTGAAGGTCGATGCCGAGGCGGAACTGGCGCGGCTGGGGCTGGACGAACACCTGTCAAGCCAGCGGTCGAACGGCGTGCGGGCGATGGTCGCGCGTATCCGCAAGCTCGCCGCCGAGGCGGCCGCCGCCTGACGCGGCGCGCGAAGAGCGGCGCGCAAGCCACAGATTCTTCAGGAAAAGCCCGGTTTCCTCAGAGCTTCGCAAGGGCGGTTGCAAGATCGCCGTAGCCGGTGAATCGGCGCTCGTATGCCAGCCCCAGCCGCGCCGCGCAGTCGCGCGCGCGGGCATCCAGCGCCGGATCATCGGTCTGCGCCTGGTAGACCAGCTTGGTGTAATGGCCGAAATACATGTCGCGCAGGTCCGGGTGCCGGTCGAGCCCAAGCGGCCGCCAGACGAAGGCGTCGAACTGCCGCACGAGGAAATCGGTGAGGTAGAAGGCGGTGATCTCGTCTTCCGCGCGGGCGGCGAAGGCCGCGTTGCCCTCGAAGAAGCTGTAGCAGTGCGGCCCCTCGACCATCTCCACCCCCAGCCGGTCGCAGGCGGCGCGCAAGAGCCCGCCGGTGCCGCAATCGGCATAGACGACGAAGACGTTGTCATAGGCGTCGCGATGCCGTGCCACCGCGGCCTCGACGGCGGCGGGGATCCTGTCGGGCGTGTTGTGCAGGATCGCGGGCAGGCAGGCGAGATCGAGATGGTCCCAGCCGTTCGCCGCCTTCAGGTCGACGATCTCGCGGGCCAGGGCGCCGCAGGCCAGAAGCAGGATGCGCCCGGCCCGCGCGGGCGCCATCCCGGCCTCGGTCAGCGCCGCGTCGTCGGGCAGCCCGGCGCCTGTCATCTCGTGCCCTTCCTGATCAGCAAAAGCCCCAGCGTCGCGAAGACGGAGACCGCGGTCAGCCCGATCTCGGCATCGAGAACGCCGGCCGCGGTCAGCAACAGGGCCACCAGCGTGGCCGCCAGCGCGGCGACCATCAAGACGACTTCGGTGCCCGACATGGGCGGCACCCCCTACACCGGCCGGGGCCCGGCGGCCCCGGCGCTGGCCGGGTTCAGCCGGCCATCTGGTTGTGCTTGCGCGCGACGAACTTCTTCGCGGTCTCGACCGCGACCGCCGCATCGCGGCAATAGGCATCGGCGCCGATGGCGCGGCCGAACTCCTCGTTCAGCGGCGCGCCGCCGACCAGCACGATATAGTCCTCGCGCAGGCCCTTTTCGACCATCGTGTCGATCACGACCTTCATGTAGGGCATCGTCGTGGTCAGCAGGGCCGACATGCCGAGAATGTCGGGCTGTTCGCGTTCCAGCGCCTCGAGATAGTTTTCCACCGGGTTGTTGATGCCCAGGTCGACCACTTCGAAGCCGGCGCCTTCCATCATCATCGCGACGAGGTTCTTGCCGATGTCGTGAATGTCGCCCTTGACGGTGCCGATCACCATCTTGCCGACGCGCGGCGCGCCGGTTTCGGCCAGCAGCGGCTTGAGGATGAACATCCCCGCCTTCATCGCGTTGGCGGCCAGCAGAACCTCGGGCACGAACAGGATGCCGTCGCGGAAATCGTTGCCGACGATCGTCATGCCGCCGACCAGCGCCTTGGTCAGCACGTCGTAAGGCGCCCAGCCGCGGTCGAGGAGGATGCGGACGCCTTCCTCGATTTCCTCCTTCAGACCGTCGTAGAGATCGTCGTGCATCTGCAGCACGAGTTCCTCGTCGTCGAGCTCCGACAGGATGATATCGTCTTCGTCGGCCATGGCGCGTTCCCCGAAATCCACCGGCGCGTCGCCCGCGCCTGCGCCGAGTGATGCGACGTTTCGCGCAGCCCGACTGTCGGGATTGCGACATGGCCGGGGTTCGAAGCGACGTTCGGCGCATCGCAAAGCCCTGCGGCGCCGAAGGATCCGGCGATGCGCCTTGCCGATGTTCCGCATTTGTTCTAGCGTGTCGCGATGGATCGCCCGCCCGCCCGAACCCCCGGCCGCGCCGCAGGGTACAACCCGCCCAACCGGTTCGACCGGCTGGCCGCCGAGGCGGTGCCGGACGGTTGGCCGGGCGACGGTGCGGCGCTGCCGCCGCTGCGCACCGAGGTCACGGTCGAACGGCCGCGCAGCGTGATCACCCGCAACACCTCGCCCGACATCGGTTTCGACCGTTCGATCAATCCCTACCGGGGCTGCGAGCATGGCTGCATCTACTGTTTCGCCCGGCCCAGCCACGCATATCTCGGCCTGTCGCCGGGGCTTGATTTCGAAACCCGGCTGATCGCCCGGCCGGGTGCGGCGGAGGTGCTGGCACGGGAACTGGCGCGGCGCTCCTACCGCCCGGCGGTGATCGCGATCGGCACCAATACCGACCCGTACCAGCCGATCGAGCGCGAGCACCGGGTGATGCGCGCCGTGCTGGAGGTGCTGTGGGAGCATCGCCATCCGGTCGGGATCGTCACCAAGGGCGCGGGGATCGAGCGCGATCTCGACATCCTGTCGCGGATGGCGGCGGAAAACCTCGTGAGGGTGGGGATTTCCGTCACCACGCTCGACCCGGTGCTGGCCCGGCGGATGGAGCCTCGGGTGCCCGCGCCGGAGCGTCGGCTGGCGACGATCGCGCGGCTGGCGGCGGCCGGGGTGCCGGTGCGGGCGATGGTCGCGCCGGTGATCCCGGCCCTGACCGACGCCGAGATCGAGGCGATCCTCGCCCGCGCCGCCGGGGCCGGCGCGGTGGCGGCCGGCTGGGTGATGCTGCGGCTGCCGCGCGAGGTCGCGCCGCTGTTTCGCGACTGGCTGGCGCGGCACTATCCCGGGCGCGCGGCGCGGGTGATGGCACGGGTGCGCGAGATGCATGGCGGGCGGGACTATGCCGCCGACTGGGGCCGGCGGATGCGGGGCGAGGGGGAATATGCCCGGATGATCGGCGCGCGGTTCCGGCTGGCCGCGGCCCGGCTTGGGCTGGCGCGCGATCTGCCGCCGCTGGCGACCGACCGGTTCCGGGTGCCGCCGCGGCAGGGCGACCAGCTGTCGCTGTTCGGCGCGGGTGGCTGAGGCCGGCACGGGGGGCTGTCTGCCCCCCGGCCGCCGCCGGGGCGGCGGCGCCCCCCGAGGATATTTCGCGACCAAAATGAACGGGTTGGGGTATCGCGTCCGCGCGCGGATCGGGTGCCGCGATCGCGCGGTTGCGGGCCGCCCTGCCGCGCTGTCAGCCGCGCCGCCGGCCGCGGCGCTCGCGCTGCGGCGCGCCGCCGTCGTCGCCGGTGCCATCGGAGGCGGAGGACAGGCCGCCAAGCGTTTGCGTGATCTGCTCGAGCGTCGGGCGCGGCCCCTTAGGCCGGGTTTCCAGCGCGGCGCGCATCGCGCGCAGATGTTCGGGCATCGTGCCGCAGCAGCCGCCGATGATCCGCGCGCCGGCATCGCGGGCCAGCACCGCGTATTCCGCCATCAGCGCGGGCGTGCCGTCATAGTGGATATGGCCGTCGTGGTATTTCGGGATCCCGGCGTTGCCCTTGGCGATCACCGGGCGTTCGGTGCCGGCGGCGGCGAAGCCCAGCACGGTGCGCAACAGGTCCGGCGCGCCGACGCCGCAATTCGCGCCGAAGGCGATCGGCGGGTTCGGCAGGGTTTCGACGAAGGCGGCGAACCGGGCCGAGGTCACGCCCATCATCGTGCGCCCGGCGGTGTCGAAGCTCATCGTGCCGCACCAGGGCATGGCGGCCAGCCGCGCCGCCTCGGCCGCCGCGGCGAATTCCTCTTCGGCGCTGATGGTTTCGACCCAGAGCACGTCGGCGCCGCCCTCTTTCAGACCTTCGGCCTGTTCGTGGAACATCTCTACCGCGATCGCGTGGGTCAGCGCGCCCATCGGCGCCATGATCTCGCCGGTGGGGCCCATCGAGCCGGCGACGATCACCGGCCGGCCCGCGGCATCGGCGATCTCCCGGCCCAGCGCGGCGGCGACGCGGTTGAGTTCGCGGACCCGGCCCTCGGCGCCATGCAGCTTCAGCCGGCTGGCGTTGCCGCCGAAGCTGTTGGTCAAAAAGACGTCGCTGCCGGCCTCGACCGCGCCGCGGTAGAGCGCGCGGATGTTGTCGGGGCGATCGGTGTTCCACAATTCCGGCGGCTCGCCGGATTCGAGGCCCATGTTGAACAGGTTGGTGCCGGTGGCGCCGTCGGCCAAGAGCCAGTCGCGGGTCGCAAGCAGGCGGGAGAGCGGATCGGTCATCGGCGGGCCTCGCGGGGCAGGGGTGTCCGCGTTCCTGTGCCACGGGGCGCGGATTTTGGCAAATCGAACCTGTTCATGATGATCTTGAGCCGGGCAACGGCGCCGGGGCGCGGATGTGCAGCGCGAGATCGGCGGCGGCAAGCGCCAGGCCCGCGCGATGCGGCGCGGCAAGGTAGCGCCGTTCCCAGCGCGGTGCGAAGCCGGCCTTGAAGCGGCGCAGTCCGCAATCGGCGTCGCGCCGCGCGGCATGCCGGCGCAGCGGCGCGGGAAGGCCGCCGACGAGCGCGGCATGGGCGGTCACCGCCGCCAGCGACAGCCGCGTCGCGCCGGCGGTCCGGGCGGCCTCGGCCGCGGCGCAGATCAGCGCCTGCATCGTGCCGTCGGGTATCTCGGCGCCGTGGCGCAGCAGGTCCAGCGTCCACTCCGCTTGTCCCGTGTGAAAACTGGCGAAGGCGAGCAGGCGTCCTCCGGCCTCGGCGCGGAGCACCCGCTGCCCGGCAAGGTAGCCCGGCGCGAACCGGCCCATGGAGAAGCCGCGCTCGCCGCCCCGGTCGCGCACCCAGCCGGCGGCGACCGCGGCCATCTCGGCGATCGGCAGCGGGTCATCGCCCGTCACGGTCACGCCGGCGGCGGCGGCCCGGCGCAGTTTCCGCCGCAACCCGGCGCGGGATGGCCCGGCCAGGTCGAAACCGGCGAGGTCGAGCACCGCCTCCTCGGCGATCGGGATCACCGACCAGCCAGACCGCCGCACGCCGGCCGCCGCGCGGGGCGAGAGCTTGTAAAGGCAGGGCATGCGGCCGCGGTCGCGCGCGGCGGCGCTGAGGCGGTCGAGCAGCGCGTCATGGGTGGCGGCGTCGCCGATCGGGTCGAACAGCGCGGTCAGCGTCTGCCGTGTTTCCCCGACGAGAAGCGCGCCCTGCGCGCAACCGCTGGCCAGCAGCCGGTGTTCGCCAAGGTGCACCAACCCTGTTTCGGCGCGTGGCGCGCGCGCGACAAGCCCCGCGAGGTCGCCGGCGGGCGGCGACCCGGCGGCGGGTTCCGGCCGCGGGCCGCGGGCGAGCGCGACGGCGGCCAGCACCGCGGGCAGCGCGAAGTAGATCGCCCTCCAGGCCAGCACCCCGGCCAGAAGATCGGTTTGCGGCACGGCCGGCAGTAGCGTCAGAAGCGCCAGTTCGAACGGGCCGATGCCGCCCGGCGTGGACAGCACGAGGCCGGCGCCGAGCGCGGCGAGGAAGGCCGGCAGCAGCACCGGCCAGCCCGGATCGGCGCCCGCCGGCAGCACGGCCCAGAGCGCCAACCCGGCGGCGGTGGTGTCGAGCGCGGCGAGACCGAGGATCGCCGCCAGGGTGGCGAGGCCGGGCAACGCCAGCCGGCGGGCGACTGCCGAGGCTGGCGGCGCGAGGCTGGCGCCGAGGATCGCCACGAGGCCAAGGCCAAGCGCGAGGCCTGCCAGGGGCCGCAACGGGGCGGTGGCCGGGTTCGGCGAAACCAGCACTGCGCAAGCGGTGACCATCGCCCAGCCGGCGAGGAAGGTCGCGGCCACGACCGCGGTCAGGCGCATCGCCTGCCAGGGCGTGATGCCGGGCAACATCCGCCAGCGGACCAGCGCCCCGGTGACCAGGCCGAACCCGGTCGCCTGCGAGATCGCGATCGCGCAAGCGCCGGCGCGCCGGGCCGTGCGCGTGCCGGTCCCGGTGCCGATATGGCGATGGATCAGCGCGTCGTAGCGCCCGACGGCCCAGAACGACAGCGCGGTGAGGATCAGCGCGGCAAGCCACTGCGCCGGGGCGACGCGGCCCAGCGTGGCCAGGACCGCGCCGGTGTCGATGCTGCGGACCCGCTCGGCGAAGATCGCCATCACGACGAGTGCGGCGGCGACGCCAGCCAGTTGCCGGGCCGCGGCCCGCGCCAGCCCCGTGCCGGCCGGCGGCACGGCCGCCGCCCCGATCCGTCGTGTCATGGCGTCGCTCCGCTTGCCCGGACCCGGTGTAGCCGGGCCCGGTTCAGGAAGGCTTAAGCGCGGCGTGGCTCAGGCCTCGCCGAGGATCTGGCGGCGCGCCTCGACCATCGCGTCGGACAGCCGGGCCCGGATCGTCGCGGCGTCGCTGCGCGCCCCGAGATCGGCGGCCAGCCGCCGCGCGACGCCGTCGCCGCCCGGTGCCTCGACGCCGGCGATCGCGACCGACCGGGCGTAATCCTGGGCCGCGACCCCGTCGAGGCCCAGAAGCCCCGCGGCCCACAGCCCGGCGATCCGGCCCTGCCGAACCTCGCAGCGAAATCTCAGATTGGCGTCATGGGCGAAGCGCGCCTCGAAGGCGGCCTCGCGTTCGTCGAGGGGATGCATACTGGTACTCCGTCACCTTGTAACGGGGCGAGCATGGCGCGCCGGGGTTCACGGAAGGTTGACGACGGCGCGAAACGGCTCAAAGGCCGCGGCCGGCCGGAACGAAAAGGGCCGCCCCTCGCGGGGCGGCCCGTTCATGGGGCGCGAGGCGTCCGGCCCGGATCAGCTTTCGCTCATCACCTGGCGCTTGGCTTCTGCCATCAGTTCGACCATCTTGGTGCGGATCGTCGTCTCGTCGGCCCGGCCGCCGAGATCGCCGGCGACCTTGCGGTAGACATCCTCGTCCCCGGCTTCCTCGAAATCGGCGGCGACGACCTCTTTCGCGTAGGCCTGGGCCTCGTCGCCCGACTTGCCCATGAGATCGGCCGCCCAAAGCCCCAGCAGCTTGTTGCGCCGCGCCTCGCATCTGAAGCGCAGTTCTTCGTCATGGGCGAACTTGGATTCGAAGGCGTTTTCGCGGTCGTCGAACGTGGTCATCCGGGCATCCTTTCACTCGGGCCAATTGCCGCCCTGTTGCCACAGAAGGCCCCGCGCGACAAGACTGGCCGGCCCGCCGACGGGCGCCCCCCGGCGCGCCCCGGCCCCGCCCCGTTCTTGCGGGCGCGCCCCGCTTCGGATAGGAGGGCGCCGGCGGGCGCAACAGGCCCCGCCCGCATCGGGAAGGATCGCCCCCATGGCACCACGGCGCAAGAAGATCTACGAGGGCAAGGCCAAGATCCTCTACGAAGGCCCGGAGCCGGGCACGCTGGTGCAGTATTTCAAGGATGACGCCACCGCCTTCAACGCCCAGAAGAAGGACGTGATCGACGGCAAGGGGGTGCTCAACAACCGGCTGTCCGAGTTCTTCATGACCGGGCTGACGAACATCGGCGTGCCAAACCACTTCATCCGCCGCATCAACATGCGCGAACAACTGATCCGGCAGGTAGAGATCATCCCGCTGGAGGTGATCGTGCGCAACTTCGCGGCCGGGTCGATGTCCAAGCGGCTGGGGCTCGAGGAAGGCACGCCGTTGCCGCGGCCGATCGTGGAATATTCCTACAAGAACGACGATCTCGGCGATCCGATGGTCAGCGAGGAATACGTGATCGCCTTCGGTTGGGCCAACCAGCAGGATCTCGACGATATCGTGAGCCTGGCGCTCAGGGTGAACGATTTCCTGTCGGGCGTGTTCTATGGCGTCGGCATCAAGCTGATCGACTTCAAGATCGAGATCGGCCGCGTCTGGGACGGCGATTTCATGCGGCTGATCGTGGCCGACGAGATCAGCCCCGACAGTTGCCGGCTGTGGGACGCCAAGACCGGCCAGAAACTCGACAAGGACGTCTTCCGCCGCGATCTCGGCAGCCTTGCGGATGCCTATTCCGAGGTCGCGCGCCGGCTTGGCCTGTTGCCGGCGCAGGGCGCGCCGCTGGGCAAGCCGACGCTGATCAACTGACCCGCCGCGCCGCGGCCCAGACCGGAGATTGCCGATGAAAGCCCGTGTCACCGTCATGCTGAAGGACGGCGTGCTCGACCCGCAGGGCGAGGCGGTGCGCCACGCGCTGGGCACGCTGGGGTTTTCCGGGGTCGAGGCGGTGCGCCAGGGCAAGGTGATCGAGATCGACCTCGCCGCCAGCGATCGCGCCGCGGCCGAGGCCGAGGTGCGGCGGATGTGCGAACGCCTGCTCGCCAATACCGTGATCGAGAAATACGCGGTCGAGATCGTCTGACCGCGGCGCGCGGCCGGGCTTGACCCGGGCCGCGGCCTTCGTCCCTATGGCTGCCGGAACCGAAGCGGGGAGGCGGCGATGCGGGCGGCGGTGCTGCGGGGTTATCGCGAAGACCTGTCTATCGAGGATGTGCCGGAGCCCGCGTGCGAGCCGCATGGCGTGGTGCTGAGGGTGCTGGCCTGCGGCGTCTGCCGGTCGGACTGGCACGGCTGGGCGGGCGAGCATCCGCGGGTGAAACCCGGCCAGATCGGCGGCCACGAATACTGCGGCGAGGTCGTCGAGGCGGGGCGCGATGCGCCCTGGAAGCCGGGCGACCGGGTGGTGGCGCCGTTCATCCTGGCCTGCGGGCGCTGCCCCGCCTGCCAGTCCGGCCAGTCGCATACCTGCCCCGACCAGCGGTTGCCGGGTTTCGTGGAGCCCGGCGCCTTCGCCGAATACGTGCACGTGCCCTTCGCGCAGAACCTCGCCCGGTTGCCCGACAGCCTGACGCCGGCGCTGGCCGCCGGTCTGGGGTGCCGGGTGACGACCTCGTGGCACGCGCTGACCGGGCGCGCGGCGGTGCAGGCCGGCGAATGGCTGGCGGTGATCGGCACCGGCGGGATCGGCCTGTCGGCGGCGATCCTTGGCCGGGCGCTGGGCGCGCGGGTGGTGGTGGTGGATGTCGTGCAGGACAAGCTCGATCACGCGCTGGCGCTGGGTGCCGAGGCGGCGGTGAACGCGGCCGAGGAGAACACCGCCGAGGCGGTGCGCCGGATCACCGGCGGCGGCGCCCATGTCGCGCTGGAGGCGCTGGGCCTGCCCGGCACGGTCAATGCCGGCCTGCACTGCCTGCGCCCGCAGGGACGGCATGTGCAGGTCGGCATGCCGGTGGGCCATACCGCGCGGATGGAGATCGACATGAACGCGGTCTACATGAAGAACCTCGCGCTTTACGGCACCCGCGGCATGCCGGCCTGGCGGTTCCCGTCGCTCCTGTCGCTGATCGAGGCGGGGCGGGTGGACGTGGCGCCGCTGGTATCGCGCGAGATCGCGCTGTCGGGGGTGAGCGCCGAGTTGCGCGCCTTCGACGGGCCGGCGCCGCCGGGCGTGGCGGTGGTCACGGATTTCTCCGGCTGAGCGGCGGCAAAATACATCGTCCGAAGGATTTTGCCCGGCCGGCCAGGATCTGTCGGCCGAAAGATCCTGGCCTTCCCGCGGCGGGTCGAAATCTTTTCTGCGAAAGATTTCGACGGCGCGCCCAAAATTCTTCGGGCGAAGAATTTTGGGCCTTCATCGCCATGTGCGGGCCTCTGGCGCCGGCGCGCGGCTTGCGCTAAGCCACGCGCACGTCCCAGAACCGGAGCGCCGCCATGAAAGCCGCCGTCATCACCTTTCCGGGCAGCAATTGCGACCGTGATCTCGCGGTGGCCTTCGCGGCGGCGGGGGCCGAGGTGGCGCGGGTCTGGCACAAGGAAGACGCGCTGCCGGCTGGCACCGATGTCGTCGGCATCCCGGGCGGGTTTTCCTATGGCGACTACCTGCGCTGCGGGGCGATCGCGGCGCAATCGCCAGTCATGGCCGCGGTGCGCGCCCATGCCGCGCGCGGCGGCTACGTGCTGGGCATCTGCAACGGCTTCCAGGTGCTGACGGAATCGGGGCTGCTGCCCGGCGCGCTGATGCGCAACGCCTCGCTCAAGTTCATCTGCAAGCGGGTGGGCCTGCGCGTGGCGACCGCCGACAGCGCCTATACCGCCGGCTGGCAGGCGGGACAGCGGATCAGCCTGCCGGTCGCGCATCACGACGGCAATTTCGCGATCGACGCCGAAGGGCTGGCCCGGCTGAAGGGCGAGGACCGGATCGCCTTCACCTATGTCGACAATCCCAACGGCTCGGTCGCCGATATCGCCGGCATCCTGTCGGACAATCGCCGGGTGCTGGGGCTGATGCCGCATCCCGAGCGCGCGATCGATCCCGCGCAGGGCGGCACCGACGGCGCGATGCTGTTTCGCGCGCTGATGGGCGCCTTCGTGCCGGTCTGATCCGGCGCGCCTTGAGAGGGCGCCGCGCGCGGCATAGAGTGGCGCCATGAACCGCGACAAGGATAGCATGCTGCCCGTGGTGGCCGGGGCCGACGCGGCCTCACCCCGCCTGCCGATCTGGCTGCGGCTGGCCGTGGCGGCGGTGATCGTGGTCGCGATCGCGGTGATCTGGGCCACGAACCTGTGGCTGACCCAGCGCTTCACCGAAACCACCAAGAACCGCGCGGAACTCCGGCTGGCGCTCTACTCGGGCAACCTGATGGCCGAGATGCAGCGCACCTCGGTGGTGCCGCTGCTGCTGGCGCGCGACCCGGCGCTGATCGGTTCGCTGACCAGCGACGACTATTCCCAGACCTCGGCGCGGCTGATCTCGGCGCAGGCCGAGATCGGCGCGGCCTCGATCCTGCTGCTGGACGCGACCGGCCGGACGGTCGCCGCGACCGACCGCAACCTGCTGGGCACCACCCATGCCCAGACCGCCTATTTCGTCGAGGCGCAACGGTCGCGCGACACGGTGTTCACCGTCAGCGAACGGCCCTCGGGCGGCTATTCCTTCGCCTATTCGCGGGCGGTCCTGTCGGAGAACCGGCTGGTCGGCGTCGTCGTCGTTGCGGTCGAACTGGCCAAGTTCGAGCGGCAGTGGGCCGGAATCTCGGATGCAGTCGCGGTGACCGACAGCGAGGGCCGGATCATCTTGGCGACCGAGCCGCGCTGGCGCGGCCTGACGATGGACGAGGCGCTGGCGGTGCGGTCCGCGCCCTCGGCGATCGCGCGGGCCTTCCAGGTGACGACGGACTGGGCCAGCCCGACGCCGGATGCCTACCTGGAAGGCGAAGCGGTGATGCGCAACGAGGCGCGCGTGCCGTTCCGGGGCTGGCGGATCATCGGCTTCACCACCTACCAGTCGGTGCGCGAGCGGGTGAACGCCGTGCTGGCGCTGGAGATCATGGGCTTCGCGATCCTGATGGCGCTGGGCTTCTACCTCGTGTCGCGCCGCGCGCGGTCCGAAAGCGCGCTGTTCCGGCGGGAATCCGCGGAACTCAGGGCGCTGAACGCGCGGCTGCAGCGCGAGATCGCGGAACGCGAGAAGGCGCAGCAGGATCTCGCGGTGGCCGAACAGACGCTGGAACAATCGTCCAAGCTGGCGGTGCTGGGCGAGATGTCGGCCGCGGTCAGCCACGAGCTGAACCAGCCGCTGGCGGCGATGAAGACCTATCTGGCCGGCGCGAAGCTTCTGATGCAGCGCCGCCGGTCGGAAGAGGCGCTGTCGTCGTTCCAGCGTATCGACGACCTGATCGACCGGATGGGCGCGATCACGCGGCAACTGAAAAGCTACGCGCGCAAGGGCGGCGAGGCCTTCGAGCCGGTCGACGTGAAGGCCTGCGTCTCGACCGCGCTGGCGATGATGGAGCCGCAGCTGCGCGCCCGGACGGTGCAGATCACCCGCACTCTGCCGCGCGGGCCGGTGATGGTGATGGCCGACCGGATCCGGCTGGAACAGGTGATCATCAACCTGCTCAGGAACGCGCTGGACGCGACCAAGGCCACGGCCGATCCGCAGCTGGAAATCCTGCTGACGGCGGGCGAGACGGCGATGCTGTCGGTGCGCGACAACGGCCACGGCATCGCCGATCTCGAAAGCCTGTTCGAACCATTCTACACCACCAAGAGCCCCGGCGACGGCGTTGGCCTGGGGCTTGCCATTTCATCGGGTATCGTCAACGACCTCGGCGGTCGCCTGACGGCCCGCAACGCCCCCGGCGGGGGCGCCATTTTCGAAGTGCAATTGCCGGTCCTGGGCAATCGGGTCCGGGCTGCTGAATAGGGAGGCCGGGGATGGCCCGTGCGATGAAGATCGCGATCGTCGACGACGAACAGGACATGCGCCAGTCGATCAGCCAGTGGCTGAGCCTGTCGGGTTTCGACACCGAAACCTATGCCTCGGCCGAGGATGCGCTGAAGGCGATCGGGCCGGACTGGCCCGGCGTCGTCGTCTCGGACATCAAGATGCCCGGGATGGACGGGATGGCCTTTCTCAAGCGCATTCTCGGGCTCGACAGCGGCCTGCCGGTGATCCTGATCACCGGCCACGGCGACGTGCCGATGGCGGTGGAGGCGATGCGGATCGGCGCCTGGGACTTTCTGGAAAAACCGTTCAATCCCGACAAGATGACCGACCTGGCAAAGCGCGCGACGCAGGCCCGGCGGATGACGCTGGACAACCGCGCCCTGCGCCGGGAGCTTTCGGACGGCTCCGGGATGATGAAGAAGCTGATCGGCGCCTCGCCGGTGATGGACCGGCTGCGCGAGGACATCCTCGATCTCGGCCAGGCCGACGGCCACGTGCTGATCGATGGCGAGACCGGGACGGGCAAGACGCTGGTCGCCCATGCCCTGCACGCGGTCGGGCCCCGGGCGGGGCGCAAGTTCACCGTGGTGTCCTGTGCGGCCTGGTCGGAGGACGTGCTGGGCCAGCGCCTGTTCGGCCCGGTGGACGAGGGCGCGCAGCTGCCGCTGGTGGAAGAGGCGCGCGGCGGCACGCTGGTGCTGGAGGATGTCGAGGCGCTGCCGCAGGCGCTGCAGGCGCGGCTGCTGACCTTCATCAACGAGCAGGGCAGCCCGGCCGAAACCCGGATCATCGCGATCTGCAACACCCATGACGAGGGCCGCACCGTCGAGGACGCGCTGCGCCCCGATCTGTATTTCCGCCTCGCGGCGCTGAAGATCATGCTGCCGCCGCTGCGGGCGCGGGGCGAGGATATCCTGACCCTGTTCAACCGGATGGCCGAACAGTTCGCCGAGGAATACGGCTGCGAGGCGCCGCAGGTCACCGCGCAGGAGGCCGCGCAGCTTCTGCAGGCGCCCTGGCCGGGCAACGTGCGCCAGCTGATCAACGTGGCCGAGCGCGCGGTCTTGCAGAACCGCCGCGGCACCGGATCGATCGCGTCGCTGCTGATGGCCGACAACGAGGAAGCGGGCGCCACGATGACGACCGAGGGCAAGCCGCTGAAGGAATATGTCGAGGCCTTCGAGCGGATGCTGATCGACAACGCGATGCGCCGGCACAAGGGGTCCGTCGCGGCGGTGATGGACGAGTTGTGCCTGCCGCGCCGCACGCTCAACGAGAAGATGGCGAAATACGCGCTGCAGCGGTCGGACTACCTCTGAGCGAGCGGGCCGCGAAAAATGCCATTGTGTTTTGCGGCCGAAGCCCGCTAATGTCCCCGCACGTCGGTCCGGGCGCGCGCCGCGCGCCGCCGACCCGTCAGTTTCGCAGCTGCGGCTTCGCCTGTGCGGCGCGTGTTATGCGACCGCCGCGGTGGCCGTGGCCCGAACGGCCGAAAGGCCAAAGTTTGCCCGCAAGGCCTTGAAAAAGCCCGGGTTTGTAAGGATGGCGCCGTTGGCGTCGGAGAGAACCGCGATGCGTGGCGTGAGGATTTCGAGGGTTGGAACGGAACGGCCGCAGGCCGCCGCCAACGCCTTGACCGCGCCGCGACACGCCCCAGACATGCCGCCGAACACGCGCCCGCGCCCTGCGGCGCGGCGCCCGTCTTCCGCGGTGGAAAGACATTCATGGCAAAGAAAATGCTCATCGACGCCACCCACGCGGAGGAAACCCGCGTCGTGGTGGTCGACGGAAACAAGGTCGAGGAATTCGATTTCGAGACCGTCCACAAACGCCAGCTCGCCGGCAACATCTACCTGGCAAAGGTCACGCGGGTAGAACCCTCGCTGCAGGCCGCCTTCGTCGATTACGGCGGCAACCGGCACGGGTTCCTGGCCTTCTCGGAAATCCATCCCGACTACTACCAGATCCCGGTCGCCGACCGGCAGGCGCTGCTCGAGGAAGAGCGCGCCTATGCCGAGTCGCTCGATGCCGAGGAAAGCCAGAGCAAGCCGCGCCGCCGGCGTCGCGGCGGTGCCAAGGCGGAAACCGCCAGGGGCGCCGACGCGGTGGCGACCGCCGAGGCGGGGACCGACGGGATCGACGGCATGGCGATCGTCGATCTCGACGGCGCCGAAGAGGCCGATGACGCGGTCGCGACCGGGGCGGACGACGCTGAAGCCGCGGCGGCCGCCGAACCGGCCGGGACCGCCGCGGACGAGGAGGGTGTGCCTGCCGGCGAATCCGCCGCCGAACCGGCCACCGAGCAGCCGTATGTCGCCGCGGACCACGCTTCTGAAACCGATGCCGATATCGAGTCGGTCGCAGAGGAGGACGTGGCCGAGGAAATCCGCCAGCCGCGCAAGCCCAGGCCGCGGAAATACAAGATACAGGAGGTGATCAAGGTCCGGCAGATCATGCTGGTCCAGGTCGTCAAGGAAGAGCGCGGCAACAAGGGCGCGGCGCTGACCACCTACCTGTCGCTGGCAGGCCGCTACTGTGTCCTGATGCCCAACACCGCGCGCGGCGGCGGGATCAGCCGCAAGATCACCAACGCGGCGGATCGCAAGAAGCTCAAGGAAATCGCCTCTGAACTCGAGGTGCCGGAAGGCGCCGGGCTGATCATCCGCACCGCGGGCAGCCAGCGCACCAAGACCGAGATCAAGCGCGACTACGAATACCTGATGCGGCTTTGGGAACAGATCCGCGACCTGACCCTGAAATCGATTGCCCCGGCGCCGATCTACGAGGAAGGCGATCTGATCAAGCGCACGATCCGCGACCTGTACAACAAGGATATCGACGAGGTTCTCGTCGAGGGCGACACGGGCTATCGCGCGGCCAAGGACTTCATGAAGATGATCATGCCGTCCCACGCCAAGAACGTGAAGCACTACGGCGAGGCGATGCCGCTGTTCGCGCGCTACCAGGTGGAAAGCTACCTCGCCGGGATGTTCAACCCGACCGTGCAGCTGAAGTCCGGCGGCTACATCGTGATCGGCGTTACCGAGGCGCTGGTGGCGATCGACGTGAACTCGGGCCGGGCCACGAAGGAAGGCTCGATCGAGGAAACCGCGCTCAAGACCAATCTCGAGGCCGCCGAGGAAGTGGCGCGACAGTTGCGGCTGCGCGACCTCGCGGGCCTGATCGTGATCGACTTCATCGACATGGAGGAACGGCGCAACAACGCCGCGGTCGAGAAGCGGCTGAAGGAAAAGCTCAAGACCGACCGTGCGCGCATCCAGGTCGGTCGGATTTCCGGCTTCGGGCTGCTGGAGATGAGCCGCCAGCGGCTGCGGCCGGGGATGCTGGAGGCGACGACCTCGCCCTGTCCGCATTGCCACGGGACCGGGATCATCCGCTCCGACGAAAGCCTCGCGCTGGCGATCCTGCGCCAGCTGGAAGAGGAAGGCACCCGGAAGCGGTCGCGCGAGGTGCTGCTGCGCGCGCCCGTCACGGTGGTCAACTACCTCGTCAACCACAAGCGCGAGCACATCGCCCAGATCGAGGCGCGTTATGGCCTGTCGGTTCGGCTTGAGGCCGATACCGCGCTGGTCAGCCCCGATTTCGTGATCGAGAAGTTCAAGACCGCGACGCGGGTGGTGCCCGAAGCCAGCCACGCGGTGGTATCCGCCGATGCCTCGCTGATGGAGGATCTCGACGAGGAAGAGATCGTCGAGGAGGCCGAGGAACCGGAGGAAGAAACCGCGGCGGAGCCCCGTTCCGAGGAGGAGGCGCCGCGCAAGAAGAAGCGCCGGCGCCGTCGCCGGCGTCGCGGCGGGGCCGACGAGGCCGGGGCCGAGACCCAGGACGAGGCCGCGGAGGCCGGCGCGGCGGAGGCCGCGGAGGATGATGGCGGCGATGCCGAAGCGGCCGAGACCGTGGCGGAAGCTGCGGAAGAGCCGGCGAAGCCGCGGCGTCGCAGCCGGCGCGGCAAGGCCGCGGCCGACGAGGGCGCGGGAGCCGAGGATGCCGCAGCGGCGGCGCAGGCCGAAGCCGTGGCGGAGGTGACGGAACCGGCGGCGGAGGCCCCGGCCGACGCCGAGCCGGCCGAGCCGGCCAAGCCCAAGCGCGCGCGCCGCAGCCGCAGCAGCAAGGCCAAGGAGGCGGCCGAACCCGTTGCGGAGACGCCGCCTGTGGCCGAACCTGCCGAGGCCGAGGCCGGGGCGGACGCGCCGAAACCCGCGCCGAAGCGGCGCAGCCGCAAGAAACCGGCGGCGGACCCCGCGCCGGAGACGGTTGCAGAGGTCGCGGCCGCCGCGCCGGCGCCCGAACCGGAGCCGGAACCGGAACCGGAACTGGAGGTCGCCGTGGCCGCGGCGCCGGTGCCGATGCCCGATCCGGCGCCCGCGGCGGCGACCGAGGCGGCGCAACCCGACCCGTCCGAGGCCGAGGCCCCCGCGCCGGAACCGGAGACGAAGAACAAGCCGAAGCGCCGCGGCTGGTGGTCCCTGGCGCGCTGATCGGCGCACTGCGACATTCCGTCCACGCCGATGTGACACGGCGTGGGCGTGACGCGGGGGGGCGGATCGGCTAGGTCTGGGCCATGTTCGGGATCGACATCATCGATGCGGGTCTGCTGGCGGGTGCCTTCGTGGCGCTGCTGGCCGGCGTGCTGTCGTTCCTGTCGCCCTGCGTCCTGCCGATCGTGCCGCCCTACCTGGCCTACATGAGCGGGATCAGCGTGAGCGAGATGACCGCGGGCGGCGCGGCGGCGCGGCGGCGCACGGTGCTGCCGGCGGTGTTCTTCGTGCTGGGCCTGTCGACTGTCTTCCTGCTCCTTGGTTTCGCGGCCTCGACCTTCGGGCGGTTCTTCCTGACCAACCAGGAATGGTTCACCCGCGCCTCGGGCGCGGTGGTGATCGTGCTGGGGCTGCATTTCCTGCATGTGATCCGGATTCCGATCTTCGACCGCGAGGCGCGGATCGACGCGGGCGACCGCGGCGGATCGGCGCTGGGCGCCTATGTGCTGGGCCTGGCCTTCGCCTTCGGCTGGACGCCGTGCATCGGCCCGCAACTGGGCGCGATCCTGTCGCTGGCGGCGTCCGAGGCCTCGGTGACGCGCGGCACCACGCTATTGGCGGTCTATGCGCTGGGGCTGGGGCTGCCGTTCCTGCTGGCGGCGATCTTCATCGACCGGGCGACCGGGGTGATGAACCGGCTGAAGCGGCACATGGGCCTGATCGAGCGGGCGATGGGGCTTTTGCTGATCGCCGTGGGGCTGGCGCTGATCACCGGCGCGTTCACACGGTTCTCGTGGTGGCTGCTGGAGACGTTTCCGGGGCTGGCGATGCTGGGCTAGGGCGCGCCGCGTCCGGTCCGCGCGCTTGCGCAGGCCGCCGTCACCGCCCCCGGTAGTGCCGCAGCACGTGCAACCGGATCGCCGTGGCCAGCCCGGTGTCCGGGGCGCGCGCCGCGTCGATCTCGGCCGCCAGCGCGTTGACGGCCAGCCCGCGCTGCGCGGCGATCTCTCGAAAGGCCGCCCAGAACTCTGGTTCCAGCGAGACCGAGGTGCGGTGCCCGGCCAGCGTCAGCGAATGCTTTTCCGGCCGGGTCATTCCCCGTCGCCGGGCTCGCGCGGGCCGGGGTCGCGGCGATGGGCATCGAGAAGGGCGCGGGCCTTGTCGGCCCGGGCCTGCGCCAGCGATTTCTCGGCCTTGCCCTGTCCGTGCCGGGCGGCGTTGGCATCCGCCGCCGCCCGTTTCTTCGCCCGCTCGCGCGTCTTGCGGGCCTGCCGCAGGTTGACCGTCTCGCCCATCAGTCCGACGGGCCGATCATCTGCTCGGGCCGCACGATCCGGTCGAAGGTTTCCTCGTCGACGAACCCCAGCGCGATCGCCTCTTCCTTCAGCGTGGTGCCGTTCCTGTGCGCGGTCTTGGCGACCTTGGTGGCGTTGTCGTAGCCGATCGTCGGCGCGAGCGCGGTGACCAGCATCAGCGATTCCCGCATCAGCTTGTCGATCCGCTGGGTATTGGCGACCGTGCCCACCACCATGTTGTCGGTGAACGACCCCGCGGCATCGCCCAGCAGCTGCATGGATTGCAGCACGTTGTAGGACATCATCGGGTTGTAGACATTTAGTTCGAAATGCCCCTGGCTGCCGGCGAAGCCCACCGCGGCGTCGTTGCCCATCACATGCGCGCAGACCATCGTCAGCGCCTCGGCCTGCGTCGGGTTCACCTTGCCCGGCATGATCGACGATCCCGGCTCGTTCTCCGGCAGGATCAACTCGCCCAGGCCCGACCGGGGACCGGACCCCAGAAGCCGCATGTCGTTGGCGATCTTGAACAGGCTCGCCGCGACGGTTTTCAGCGCGCCCGAGAACATCACCATCGCGTCATGCGCGGCCAGCGCCTCGAACTTGTTCGGCGCGGTGACGAAGGGCAGGCCGGTGATCCGGGCGATCTCCGCCGCCACCCGAACGTCCCAGCCCTTCTTCGTGTTCAGCCCGGTGCCGACGGCGGTGCCGCCCTGCGCCAGTTCGTAGATCTGCGGCAGGCACATCTCGATCCGCTTGATGCCCATCGCGACCTGGTGCGCGTAACCGCCGAATTCCTGCCCCAGCGTCAGCGGCGTCGCGTCCTGCGTATGGGTGCGGCCGATCTTGATGATGCCCGCGAATTCCTCCGACTTCGCCACCAGCGCTGCGTGCAGCTTCCCGAGCCCCGGCAACAGCACGTCGCGCGCCAGCATCCCGATGGCGACATGCATCGCGGTCGGGAACGTGTCGTTCGAGGACTGGCCCATGTTGCAGTGGTCGTTGGGATGGACCGGCGTCTTCGATCCCATCTCGCCGCCCATCATCTCGATGGCGCGGTTCGAGATCACCTCGTTGGCGTTCATGTTCGACTGGGTGCCCGATCCGGTCTGCCACACGACGAGCGGGAAATTGTCGTCGAACCGGCCGTCGATCACTTCCTGCGCCGCGGCGGCGATGGCGTCGGCGATCTCGGGTTTCATGTCGCCCTGCGCCTTGTTCACCAGCGCGCAGGCCATCTTGATGACGCCGAGCGCGCGGACGATCGGCACCGGCTGGCGTTCCCAGCCGATCGGGAAGTTCATGATCGACCGCTGGGTCTGCGCGCCCCAGTACTTGTCGGCGGGCACCTCGAGCGGGCCGAAGCTGTCGGTTTCGGTGCGGGTCTGGGTCATCGCGGAAGCCTCCTCACGA
Organism: Paracoccaceae bacterium; assembly: GCA_024742695.1. GTDB lineage: Bacteria > Pseudomonadota > Alphaproteobacteria > Rhodobacterales > Rhodobacteraceae > JANSXY01. Next base: position 54,301 of record JANSXY010000023.1, read on the forward strand.
ACGTGGGGACGTCTTACGCGGGGGGAGGGGATTCGGCAATCGGTATGCGGCTGCATACCGCGGAGGGCGCGGGCGAGAGCCTACTTGCGGAAACTGTCGAGGCTGACGACCTCGGCATCCTTGCGCGGCACGTCGTCCCCGGCGACCTCGATATCGCCGGGATCGTCGTCTTCTTCCTCGTCGTCGTCCTCGTCATGCGTTTCGAAGCGCAGGCCGAATTCCACCGACGGGTCCACGAAGGTGCGGATCGCGTCGAACGGGATGTAAAGGGATTCCGGCGTGTCGCCGAAATTCAGCGTCACGGCGAAGCCCTCGTCCTCCACGGTGAGGCCGTCGAACCAGTGCTGCATCACCACCGTCATTTCCTCGGGATAGCGGGCGCGCAGCCAGTCGGCCAGTTGCGCCTCGGGATGGCGGGTGTCGAAGGTGATGAAGAAATGATGCTCGCCCGGCAGCCCGGTTTCGGCCACCTGGCGCAGCACGTCCTGAATGAGCCCGCGCATCGCGCGGTGCATCAGGTTGCCGTAATCGATGCTGCGGGCCATCGCGCCCTCCGCCGTCTCGTTGGTCCGAGCATAGGGGATTCGGTTCGGATTGAAAGAGGGCGGGGACGCGATTGCGCGGCGGCGGGGGCGGCGGGCGGCGGCCACCGGAACGGCGCGCGGCGGCGCGCGTCAGCCCGTCGGCCGCGCCAGTTCGCGCAGGATCTTGGCGCGCAGCGTTGGTTCGTAATCGCCCAGGCCCCGCGCCGTCATCACGAAGCCGCCGGGGGTGATGACGTGGCGGCGGTAGAATTGCGTCGTGGGGGTCGAGGCGCCCATGTCCTCGATCGCCAGCCCGTTGATGATGATGCCGGCCCGGTGCGCCGCGGCGCTGGCCTGCGCCGTCGATCCGCCGGCGTTCTGCGGCCCGTCGCCGGAAATGTCGATGACCCGGCGCCCGCAATCGGCCACCGCCTCGAACAGGCCGGCGGCGAAGCCGATCAGGTCGCCCGGCGCGGTGTCGGAGCCGTCGAAGGCGCGCGGCGCCTCGGCCGCCGCAGCGGCATAGCGGGAAACCTCCGCCCGGCTCAGCATCCGCCGCCAGGGCAGCACCACCGCCTGCTGGCCGGCGCCGGACCAGTGCACCACGGTCAGCGCCACCTGGCCGGTGACCAGCGCATCGGCCACCGCGCCGTCCGACAGCGCGCGGGCGATGCCCTGTTGCTGCAGCACGTATTCGCCCCGGTCGATCGAGCCCGAGACATCGACGGCCAGCACCAGCGCCGTCTCGCAGGCGCGGACGGGGGCGAGGCCGGCCAAAACGGCCAGGGCAAGGGCGGCGGCGCGCAGCGACGGCGGCGGGGCGGAACGGCGGGACATGGCGGCGATGATGCCGGGCCGCCGCGCGCGCCGCAAGCGTCCGGCGAGGGGGAAACGGCGGCGGGATCGGCACGGCAAGGCAAGGGGAAGGTGCAGGCTTCTGTTGCCAGGCGCCTGCGAGCCCCGCCTTACGCTGCTAGGCGCAAGGGCTTGAGGTTTCGGTTACCCGAGCTGCATTACGCAGCCAGAGCCACCGGAGCACGGTTGTCGTTGGCAACTGTACTTTGCGGACCGATAACGGTGGTACCTCACCGAGCGAAAGCCATCCCCTTTACACGTTCGTCGATCCTGTTTCGGCCCCAATGTCCCCCAACGAAGGGTCTTTGGTGGAGCCGCCGGGTACCGCCCCCGGGTCCGATCCGCTTATTACGGGCGCGTTTATCGCCATAGATCCGGGCGAACCCGGAACGCTTCGAATATAGGGGCGCGGCGCGGCTGCCGCAAGCGCCGCGCGGATGCTCGACACCGGCGCGCGTTGCCCGCATGATCCGCCCGCGTCGACCAATACGAAAGGCAGGCCAGTGAGCGTTCCCGAACTCGATCTCGATTTCGTCCGCAGCCAGTTCCCGGCCTTCTCGGTGCCCGGGCTTTCCGACCAGGCGTTCTTCGAGAATGCCGGCGGATCCTATGCCTGCGGGCCGGTGATCGACCGGCTGACGCGGTTCTACCGCGAGCGCAAGGTGCAGCCCTACGGCCCCTACGGCGCCGCGCAGGCCGGCGGCGCCGAGATGGACGAGGCGCGCCTGCGCCTGGCGTCGATCCTGGGGGTGGAGACCGACGAGGTCAGCTTCGGCCCCTCGACCACCGCCAATACCTACGTGCTGGCGCAGGCGTTTCGCCGTGGGCTGGAACCCGGCGCGGCGATCGTGGTGACCAACCAGGATCACGAGGCGAATTCCGGCCCCTGGCGGCGGCTGGCCGACGAGGGGATCGAGGTTCGGGAATGGCGGATCGATCCGGCCACCGGGCATCTCGACCCGACCGATCTTGCCGCGCTGCTGGCCGATGGCAGGGTGCGGCTGGTCTGTTTCCCGCATTGCTCGAACGTCGTGGCCGAGGTGAACCCGGTGGCCGAGATCGCGGCGATGGCGCGCGAGGCCGGCGCGGCAAGCTGCGTCGACGGGGTCAGCTATGCCCCGCACGGGCTGCCCGACGTGGGTGCGCTGGGCGCCGACATCTACCTGTTCTCCGCCTACAAGACCTACGGCCCGCACCAGGGGATCATGGTGATCCGCCGCGCGCTGGGCGAGGCGCTGCCGAACCAGGGCCACTGGTTCAACGCCGACACGCTTTACAAGCGCTTCACGCCGGCCGGGCCGGACCATGCCCAGGTCGCCGCCTGCGCAGGGATCGCGGATTACCTCGACGCGCTGCATGACCGGCATTTCCCGCCCGAGGCGGATGCACGGGTCCGTGGCCGGCGCGTGCATGACCTGATGCGCGCGCATGAAATCAGCCTGTTGCAGCCGCTTCTTGACGCGGTGTCGCAACGCAACGCGGTGCGCCTGATCGGCCCGGCGGAGGCCGCGCGCCGCGCGCCGACGGTGGCGCTGTCGCTGAACCGCCCGGCGGCGGCGGTCGCCGCGGCGCTGGCGCGCATGGGGATCAACTGCGATGGCGGCGATTTCTACGCGGTTCGCCCGCTCGCGGCGATGGGCGTGGATATCGACCACGGCGTGCTGCGGCTGTCGTTCGTGCACTACACCGGCGCCGGCGATGTCGCGCGGCTGATCGCGGCGCTCGACGAGGTGCTCTGACCGGGCCGAGTGATGCGGGGCCGAGTGATCCGGCGGCGCGGTTCGTGCGTTAGGTTATCCATGACCGACCGCGACCCTGCCGCCGACGCCCCGATCCTGCTTTGGTTCCGCCGCGATTTCCGGCTGGCCGATCACCCCATGATCGCGGCCGCCGCGGCCACCGGGCGGCCGCTGGTTCCGGTGTTCGTGCTCGACCCGGTGGCAGAGGGCTACGGCGCGGCGCCGAAATGGCGGCTGGAGCAGGCGATCGCCGCCTTCGCGACCCGGCTTGCGGCGGCGGGCAGCCGGCTGATCCTGCGCCGGGGCGGCGCGCTCGAGGTGCTGCGGGCGCTTGCGGCCGAGACCGGCGCCGCCGATGTCTGGTGGAGCCGGCTTTACGACCCCGACAGCGTGGCCCGCGACACCGCGGTCAAGTCGGCGCTGAAGGCCGCGGGCCTTGGCGCGCAAAGCTTTCCCGGCCATGTCCTTTTCGAACCCTGGACGGTCGCGACCGGGCAGGGCGGGTTCTACCAGGTCTATTCGCCGTTCTGGCGGGCGGTGGCGGGGCGCGAGGTCGCCGCGCCCGCGGCCGCGCCCTCTGGCCTGCGGCCGCCCGCGGCCTGGCCGGCCTCCGACCGGGTGGAGGACTGGGGGTTGGGCCGCGGGATGCGGCGCGGCGCCGGTATCGTGGCGAAACATGCCCGTGTCGGCGAAGCGGCGGCGCAGGACCGGCTGGACGGGTTTCTCGATACCCGGCTGGCGCGCTACAAGGCGGAGCGTGACTTTCCCGGCCTGCCGGCGACCTCGGGCCTGTCGGAAAACCTTGCCTGGGGCGAAATCGCCCCGGCGCGGATCTGGCATGCCGCGCTCCGCGCCGAGACGGGCGGCGGCAAGGGGATCGAGCATTTCCGCAAGGAACTGGTGTGGCGCGATTTCGCCTGGCACCTGATCCACCACACCCCGCATATCGCCACGCGCAACTGGCGCGCGGCCTGGGACGGGTTTCCGTGGCGGCAGGACGGGCCTGCGGCGGAACGCTGGCGGCGCGGCATGACGGGCGAGCCCTTCGTCGATGCCGCGATGCGCGAGCTTTACGTCACCGGCACGATGCAAAACCGCGCCCGGATGATCGCGGCCTCCTACCTCACCAAGCATCTGCTGACCGACTGGCGCGTCGGCCTGCGCTGGTTCGAGGATTGCCTGATCGACTGGGATCCGGCCTCGAACGCGATGGGCTGGCAGTGGGTCGCGGGCTCGGGCCCAGATGCCGCGCCCTATTTCCGGATCTTCAATCCCGCCGGGCAGGCCGAGAAATTCGACGCCGACGGCCGCTATCGCCGCCGTTTCATCGCCGAGGGCCAGGCCGCGCCGCCCGAAACCGCGCTGGATTTCTTCCGTGCCGCACCAAGGGCCTGGGGGCTTGATCCGGCGGCGGACTATCCCGCGCCGACGATCGAGCTGGCGCAGGGCCGGACGCGGGCGCTGGCGGCTTACGAGGCGTTGCGCGGCGGGCCGGGTTCGGCCTAGGTTCGGCGATGTCCGGGGAAAAAAGACCAAGATCGGGACGGGGGAACGGATGACGGCAGATCACGAGGCGGGGGGCGCGGTTCTGACCGCGACGGATGGGCAGGCCGACCTGCCGCGATATTTCAGCCGCGTGTTCGCGGTGGCCAGCAGGATGGCCCGCGGTCGGCTGGACTTCGTGATGCCCGATGGCCGCCGGTTCCGCGCCGAGGGGAAGGCGCCCGGCCCGGCCGCGGAACTGCACATCCACGATCCCGACATCTTCGCGATCCTGGTGCGCGAGGGCGACCTGGGGTTCTGCGAGGCCTATCTCGACAAGGGCTGGTCGACGCCGGACATGATGGCGCTGATGGATCTTGTCCATGCCGACAACGACGAGCTTTACGACGGGTTCCCCGGCATGGGTCTGGTGCGGGCCTGGGAACGGCTGCGCCATGCCCTGCGAGCCAACACCCGGCGCGGCGCGAAGAAGAACATCAGCTACCACTACGACCTGGGGAACGATTTCTACCGGCTGTGGCTGGACGATACGATGACCTATTCCTCGGCGCTGTTCGAGAACCCGCAGCAGAGCCTTGAGGCCGCGCAGCGCGCGAAATACGCCGCGATGGTCGACGCGATGGGCGCGGCACCGGGCGAACACGTGCTCGAGATCGGCTGCGGCTGGGGCGGATTCGCCGAATATGCCGCGGCGGAACGGGGGCTTCGGGTCACCGGGCTGACGATTTCGCGGGAACAATACGACTACGCCGTGCGCCGGATCGCCGATGCCGGCCTGTCCGACCGGGTCCAGATAAAATTGCAGGATTATCGCGACGAGGTCGGCCATTACGACGGCATCGCCTCGATCGAGATGTTCGAAGCGGTCGGCGAGAAGTACTGGCCGGTCTATTTCGACACCCTGCGCGAACGGCTCAAGCCCGGCCGCAAGGCCACGCTCCAGGTCATCACCGTGCAGGATCGTCGCTTTGAGACCTATCGCAAAGGTGTTGATTTCATACAGAAATACATCTTTCCGGGCGGCATGTTGCCATCGCCGTCGGCGTTGCGGGCCGAGATCGGCCGCGCCGGGCTGGACCTGATCGGTTCGCAGGAGTTCGGGCTGAGCTACTCGCTGACGCTGCGGCGCTGGCACGAACGCTTCAACGCGGCCTGGGACGAGATCGCGGCCCTTGGGTTCGATGGCCGGTTCAGAAGAATGTGGAACTTTTACCTGTGCTCTTGCGCCGGAACCTTCGAAGGCCGAAACTGCGACGTGACGCAGATTACCGTCGCAAGGCCGATCGCATAGATGCCCACAGCCGCCAAGCTCGTTGCTGCAATCCTGTTCGCCATAGTGGCCTTCTTCGCCGCGCAGGCGGTGACCGCGCTGTTTCCCGAGGGCATGTATTTCGGCCCCTTCGCGCCGATCTGCGCCGCGATCGGCGGGCTGGTCGGCTGGCGGGTGATGGGCGCGCGGGTCGGCAAGGGCATGCAGGTGGCCGCCGGGTCGGGCGTGGCGACGAGTTTCGTGATCGTGTTCTGGTGCCTGTTCGTGTTCTCCGCCGACGAGATGGTCAAGAAATCGATGAGCGGGCGCTATGACGGCCCGTTCGACGCGGTCGCGAACGGCTTCGGCATCGCCGGCGGCTATGCGGTGATGATGGTGAGCCCGACGGTTCTGGCGATCCTCGTTCTCGGCGGGCTCGCCTCGGGCCTTGCGGTGGAATGGGTCTCGCGGCACTGGCGCTGAGGCGGATGCGGGTCTTCCTTTACGGCACGCTGTGCCATCCGCCGCTTTTGCGCGCGGTGCTTGGCCGCGCGGCCGATGTGAGGCCGGCGCTGCTGGCCGATCACGCGGTGTTCCGGGGTGCCGGGGTCGATGTGCCGCTGCTGGTGCCGGCGCCGGGGGAAACCGCGCCGGGGCAGCTTCTGTCCGGGCTGGACGACGAGGACATGGCGCGCCTTGGCTTCTACGAGGCGACCTTCGGCTATGCCGCGCGGAACGTGACGGTTTCGGGTGACGCCGGCGGGCCGGTGCCGGCGGTGGTCTTTCTGCCCGACACCGCGCCCTGGGGGCCGGGCGGCGCCTGGTCGTTGGCGGACTGGGCCGCGCGCTGGGGCGAGACCGCGACACGCACCGCCGGCGATGTCATGGCCCTGATCGCCGAACGCGACCCGGCCGAGGTCGGCCAGCGCTATTTCCACATGCTGGTGCGCGGCGCCTCGCGGGTGCGGGCGGCGGCCGAGCCCGCGCCGGCCGACCGCCGGCGCGCCGCCGC
>JANSXY010000054.1 GCA_024742695.1 Paracoccaceae bacterium
CCCGGCGGCGACCGGGGGCCGGTGGTGCTGGACGCCGCAACCTCGATGCTGGCGGGCGGCTGGATCTATGCCGCGCGGGCCGCGGGAACCGCCTTGCCCGCCGGCGCGGTGATCGACCGCGACGGCGCGCCCACGACCGACCCCGAGGCGTATTTCGCCGGCGGCGCGATCCTGCCCAAGGGCGGCGCGCTGGGCTATGGCCTCGCCCTGGTCGCGGAACTGGTCGGCGAGGCGATGCTCGGCCCGGTGCAACGCGGCGAGATCAACTGGATGATCCTCGCCGTCGACTGCACCCGACACCGCGCGCCTGCCGCGATGCAGGCGGCGGCGGAGGAAATCCTGGCCGAGATGCGCGCCTGCCCGCCGATGCCCGGCACGCCCCGCGTCGAAGTGCCGGGCGAGCGGGAACGCGACCGTGCGGCCCGTGCCGATCCGGGCCTTCTGCACCTGCCCCGCCCGATCTGGGAGGCGATCGCGGCGCTGGCCGTCTCAGGCGAAGGGCAGCGCTGACACCTCGCCATCGCGGCGCAGTCCATCGGCGCTATCCACCGTCACCGGCTGGCCCGGATCCCAGAACGCCCGGTCGATCAGCGACAGCCCCACGTTGCGCTTCAGCCGCGGCGACCAGGCGGCCGAAGTCACTCGCCCCACCTGCTGGCCGCCAACCCGCACCGGCCAGGGCGCGGCGCAGGCCGGGCACGGGCCGCCGTCGAACAGCACGCCGCGGATCTCGCGCGCCACGCCCGCCGCCGCGATCAGGTCGAGCGCGTCGCGCCCCAGATACCCGGCGGCGCCCGGCACGCAGAACCGCCCGAGCCCCATCTCGAGCGGGTTGTTCTCGCGCGTCATCTCGTTGCCGTAGCTGAGCAGCCCGCCCTCTATCCGCTCGATCAGGTTGGGACAGCCGGGGGCGATGTCGAAGGCCTGCCCCGCCTGCCACACCGCGTCCCAGAGCGCGCCACCCAGATGCCCGCCGTCGAGATAGATCTCGAACCCGCCCTGCCGGGAGTATCCCGACCTCGCAATGAGTTGCCGCGTGCCATGAAAGTCGATCCAGCCGAACTTGAAGAAGCCGATCCCGCGCACATGCGCGCCGAAAAGCTCCGCCAGTAGCGCCTCTGCCTTCGGCCCCTGCACGGCCAGCGGCGAGACATCGGGTTCGGCAATCCCGACATCCAGTCGCGCCCCCAAAGCCAGCCCCGCGGCATAGAGCAGAAGGTCGCTATCGGCGATCGACAGCCAGAACCTGTCCTCGGCGAGTTTCAGCATCACCGGGTCGTTGACGAGGCCGGCGCGGTCGTCCGTGACGGGCAGGTACAGGCAGTCGCCCACGCGCGCGCGAGAGATGTCGCGCGGCGTCATCCACTGGATGAGCCGCGCCGCGTCGGGGCCCCATATCTCCACTTGGCGCTGGCAGGCCACGTCCCACACCTGGACGTGTTCGCGCAGGTGCCAGTAGTCCTCTTCCACGCTGCGGGCGTAGGCCTTGGGCAACAGCATGTGGTTGACCACCGAAAAGCCGCGCACACCGGCGGCCTCGGCCCGGTCGGTGTAGGGCGTGCGCCGCAACCGGCGCGAGAAGTTGAGGCCGTCGGGCATCGATCAGCGTTCCGGAATCGAGGCCCAGCAGGAATACCCGTTGGGCGAGAGGATCAGCGGCATGTGATAGCGGGCGGCGGGATCGGGCATCGCGAAGCGCAGCACCACCTCGTCGACCAGCCCGTCGTGTGCGATGCCGCGGGCGCGCCAGTAGGGGCCGGTCGCGAAGCTGATGTCATAGCGGTCGGCGGGGTCGGCGCCGGTCAGGTCGACCGCCTGCATCAGCCGCCCGCCCGCGTCGGTGCACGCAACGAAGATCTCCGCCCCCGTGGTCAGGTTCACCAACCGAACCGCGATACCGCCCGCATGGGTGCCATCGGTGCCGTCGAGCGTGTGGGAGGAAACCATGGCCGTCATTCGATCGACGCCTTTTCCCGCTTGTCCGAGGTCGCCGCGACGATCGGAGAGATCACGCCCCGGCACTTGACGTTGACGCAGGCGACCTTGCCGCTCGCCATCGCGCGGGCGAGCGCCGGGGCCAGTTGGGCGCGGGTCGTCACAAGCTCGCCATGCCCGCCCATCCCCTCGATCATCGAATGGAACGGGATATCGCGGAAATCGGTGGCGAAGTGGCGGCCACTGGCAAACAGGCGCTCCTGCTGCTGGCTGATGCAGTCCAGGCCGCCGTTGTTGTCGATCACGACCGTGATCGGCAGCCCCTCCTGAAACGCGGTCTCGATCGACAGGCCACCAGACAGGAACGCGCCATCGCCCGAGACGACGACAACGTTGCGGTCGGGGTTCAGCGCCTTGGCCGAAATGCCGAAGCTGACGCCGACGCCCAGAAGCGAATAGTTCCCCGGATGCAGGACGCCGCCCAGCCGTCGCCCACGCCAGCCGGCCATGTTCAGCGCGATCTCGTTCCAGAAATGCGTATTGCCGCCGTCGAAGACCAGCCAGTCGCCGTCGCCCATCGCGGCCAGCACGTCGAGCCCCAGTTGCAGCGGGTGCATCTTGCCGCCCGCCGCCACGTCCCGCGCGGTCTCGGCGGCGACATGGGCTTCCCACTCCCCCACCCAGGCGCCGCGGCGGCGACGCTGCAGATCGAACCACGCGTCCCAGGTCCGCCCGATGCCGGCCAACGCATCAAGGAACGCGCCCGGATCGGATAGCAGCACCTCGTCCGCGGCATAATTCAGGTCCAGTTCCTCGGCGCTGCCGTTCACGCAGATGAGCCGGGTCGCAGACGGAAAGAACGGCGGGTTGCCGAAATTCATCTGGTTGTCGAGGCGGCCGCCCACCATCACCACCACGTCGGCCTCGTGGATCGCGGCTTTCGACGGGTGATACTGGTGGAAATCCGCCAGCCCCATGCCGGCCTCGCACGACTCGCCCAGAAGCTTGCGGTGATAGGGCACGTTGAAGACCGGAATGCAAAGGCGCCGGCCCGCGGCCTCGAGCCGGTCCTCGGCCCCAGACCACCAGATGCCGTGCCCGCCGATCAGCACCGGCCGTTCGGCGGCCCGGACGATCGCCAGCACCCGGTCGAGCGCCGCGGGTTCCGGCCAGGCGCGCGGCGCAGGACGGGCGGCGCGGCTCCACGGCCGTTCGGCCGCGCCGGCATCGGCGTCGAACGAGGCGAACATGATGTCCACCGGCACGCTCAGGTGCACGGGACCGGGATAGCCCGTGGTCGCCGCCTGCCAGGCGCGGTCGACGAACTCGCGGATGCGCGTGCCGTCCGTGACCTCGACCGAGTATTTCACCAGCGGCGCGGCGATGGCGACATCGTCGATTTCCTTGAAGCCGCCCGCCCCCTTGCGTTTCAGCGTCGACGATCCGGTGACGAAGATCACCGGCGCGCGTTCGCCGGCGGCCTCCAGCATCGCGGGCACGGCATTGGCAAAGCCCTCGGGTCCGACAAGGCAGACCGCGGGCTTGCGGGCGATCCGGGTGTGCCCGTCGGCCAGGTGGCCCGCAACCTGTTCGTGGGGGCAGTTCACCACGGGGATCTGGCATTCCATGAACCCCTCCAGCGCCGGGTTACAGAAGCCGCCGGCCAGGGTGAAGACATGCTCCGCGCCCTTTTCCTTCAGAGCGCGGGCCAGAAGGGCGCCGCCACGGATGCGTTCGGGATCTGGCATGCGATCCTCCCTCAGGGCTTTGCGATCTTCAACGCGGCGCGGTCCGGCGCCGCACCCCCGCCGTCAGGCGCCGCCGCCGGCGCCGCGAAAAGGGTCTCGGGGCCGAGCTGGCCGATGTTGCGCACGCCAAGCTGCGCCATCGCGATGCCGATGTCGCCGACGATCCCGGCCAGAAGCGCATTGAGCCCGCGCGCTCCATCGGCGGCCAGCGCCCACAGGGCGGGGCGGCCGATCATTGCCATGTCCGCGCCAAGGGCCAGCGCCTTGAGCACGTCCTCACCGTTGCGGACGCCGCTGTCGAACAGGATCGGCGTCCCGGCCCCCAGCGCCGCGCGGATCGCGGGCAACACGTCCAGCGCAGCGGGCGCGCTGTCCAGCTGCCGCCCGCCATGGGTCGAGACATAGATCGCGTCGGCGCCTAACGCCCGGGCTCGGCGCGCGTCCTCGGGTGCGGTGATGCCCTTCACGATCAGGGTGCCCGGCCAGGCGTCGCGCAAGCGGCTAAGGAAGCCCCAGTCCGCCCCGGCGCGGCTCGCTCCCCGGTCGAAGGCCCCGGCGCCGAAGTTGCGCGGGCGCGGCACCCCCGCGGTCAGCATCGCCAACGACCAGCGCGGATGGGTGGCAAAGCCCCAGAAGGCCCGCGGCGTCATGGAGAAGGGCACCGAGAACCCGTTGCGCGCATCCCGCGGCCGGCGTGCGACCTCGGGCACGTCCACCGTCAGCACCAGCGTTGCGTAGCCGGCGCGCCGCGCACGTTCCGCCATCGCCAGAGATCGCTCGGCCCCACCGCCGAAATACAGCTGGAACCACGCGTTCGCGCCGGCCATGCGCGCCATCTCCTCCAAGCTGCTCGACGCGGCCGAAGACACGCAAAGCGGCATGTCCAGACGCGCTGCTGAGGCCGCAAGGTGGCGGTCGGCACCGGGATGGACGAGGTTGCACATTCCCATGGGCGCGATACCCAAGGGCACGCCCTGGCGACGTCCGAACAGCGAGACCGACAGATCGCGCGCTGCCACGTCGGCCATCACGCGTGGCTGCAGCAGAACCCGATCGAAGGCAGCGGTGTTGCGCGCGGCACCGCATTCGCGCCCCGCCGCGCCATCAACGAAATCGAAGATCAGGGGCGGCAGCCGTCGCCGCGCCAGCGCCCGGGCGTCCTCGCTCGAATGGATGCGGCTTCTGGGCGGCGCCATGGCGCGTTCGGACCTCGGGCAGTTCTACATCGAAACCCTAGCCAGCCGCCGGCCCGCGCGACCAATCGAAAAACATGGGCCACCCATACGCCGTCTCTATGGGCCGGAGGTGCTGCCCCCTACCAGCGCCCGGACCCGGGCGGCGCGGTCCTCCAACTGCCGCGCGAAAGCCTCGGCAAAGGCCTGCGCCGGGGTCGTCAGGTGTTCGCGCCCGGCAGCGATGATGCTGACAAAATAGGTCAGCTGCTGGCGTAGCGGACGGAACACCACCCCACCCATCCGCACCGCCTGTTCCGAAGTGAAGGGGTCGGTGATGGCGAGAACGCCCGCCTCGCGCACCAGCGCCGCGGCGAGTTGCATGTTGACCACCGACAGCCGCGAGCGCGCGCGCAGCCGCTCGGCCAGGCACGGATCGATCGACATCATCGAGTCCGGATAGGTGCCGCCGAAGGTGACGAAGGTCTCGCGCTCGGCCAGTTCCTCGAGGTCGACGGGTCCGTATTCGCCGGCAAGCGGATGATCCTCTGGCATCAGACAGGCGTAGGGAACGGCGATCTGGAACAGCACCTCGACCCCATCGTAGGCCGGTTCCCGCCCCACGATCCCGAGGTCGAACTGCCGAAGCATAACCGCCTCGACCAGCCCCGGCGTGTTGCGGGTCTGGATCACGAAGCGGATATCGGGATGGTCGCGTTGAAACCGCGCGACCGCCATTGGCAGCTCGATGGTCGACACCGACTGGATGGCGCCGATCGACAGCGTGCCACCCTGCGAGATCCGGATCGCGCGGGCCAATTCCTGTAGGTGATCGATACCCTGGAACATGTCTTCGACACCAGCATAGAAGCGCCGCGCCTCGGCAGTGGGCACCAGCCCGCGACCGGACCGCACGAAGAGCGGAAATCCCACAGAATGCTCCAGGTCCGCGATCAGCCGGCTGACGCTCGGTTGCGAGACATGCATCACCTGCGCCGCACCAGTGATGGACCCGCTGCGGATGGTCGCGCGGAAGGCTTCAAGCTGACGCATGTTCATCGGCAGACGCCACCTCCGCTGGCTCGTCGGGCCGGGCCAAGAACCCGATTATTGCAAGCCGCCGGACCGGAACCAAGCCCGATTGTGCCGAACCCGTTTCCTCGTGGGGCAGACCCCGCCGCCGGCGTGGCGCCGACCCGCGGCGTATGGGTGAAGCCGGCTGATCTCGCCACAGCGCGCTACTGGCCTGCGGCGCAAACCGCGGCCTGCAAACAAGCCCGACAACGGTGTTCGCTTCTATCTCCGGCGCGACCCCGGCAACTGGCTACGGACCTTCGCCGGGCACCGGCGCCGTCCCTGCCGACCATGGCCTTACGCAGCACCAACACCAAGATCTTCGGCGACGGTCCCGGCAAACTCAGTTCGCTGTCCGGACGCTCTATTCCTTCATCGGTTCCTTGATTTCGCCGATGTCCGCAACGTGGATCTTCAAAGTGCTGGCTTCCGTCATCCCCCCATGCCGTCCTGGCCTCATCCATAGGTCCCGACCAGCGGCCCGGTCTGTGGCCGGTCGAACCAGGTCAGGAACTGGCTGAGACTGTCGACCAGGTCGACGTGTCTGCCGTTGGGGAAGAGCACGAGTTCGTGCTGCAGGTCGGCGAGCAAGGCCGCCTCGGCCGGGATCGCGACGCGCCCGCCCTCGATGACCGGGGTGACGGCCAGGAGCCGGGTGGCCTTGTCGTCGCGCGGACGCATCGGGATGACGTTCAGGCGGTGGCGCTGGTAGAGATCCTGGATCAGCGATGTGCCGGAACCGGTGTCCTCGATCAGGATCTGGCTGGCCTGGTGCAGCTGCGCCTCGGCGATGATCCGGTGCCGGAGATCCGGGAACTCCAGCTTCAGGCGCAAGAGGTCGACGAGCCAGGCCCGGGGACCGCGCACCAGCCAGGTGGTGCAGACCGAGTAGTCATGGGCCTGGTCGGCCTTGGCGGTCGTGTCCCAGCTCTGGACGACCCGGTCGCCGGGCCGGCGCACCGGCGGGTCCGCGTAGGTCCGGACCCAGTCCCATTTGACGAGCCCGCCGCCCTGCGGCGCGGGCCGCTGCTGGTACTGCGCGGCAAAGCCGTAGCTGCCGAACTGCTGCCGGAACTCATCGAGCACCGCCCGCGACAGGCGCGCGGGATGCAACAGGTCCCCCGCCTGGCGGTGGATGACACCGCGGCGACCGAGATCGATCACCTCCGGACCTTCGGCAATGGCTGGCAGGTTCAGATGCGTCCAGCCGCCCAAGGCCAGAAGGCGCCCGGCAAGATCATCCTCGTGCACCCGCTGCTGGATCAGCACGATCGCGCCGGTGCGCGGATCATTGAGCCGGCTTGGACTGCCCCCACCGAGCGGTCCGGTTCGACTGTTGGTGCATGACGGGTCTCCGATCCATCGGGATCAGGGTTTCGGGGGCCGGCGGGCGGTATCCGAGAGCACTGTGCGGGCGGACGGTGTTGCAGTGGACACGCCATTGCTCGATGACGATCCTGGCCTCGCGGATGGAGTAGAAGATCTCGCCGTTGAGCAGTTCGTCCCTGAGCCGCGCATTGAAGCTCTCGACGTAGCCGTTCTCCCAGGGTGAGCCCGGCTCGATGTAGG
>JANSXY010000013.1 GCA_024742695.1 Paracoccaceae bacterium
CCGCGGCCGAGGCCGCCGCGTCGCGCGTCGCCACCAAGGGCGTGGCCGTCAGCCCGCGTGGCAAGGCCGATCGCGGCCGCGACGACCGCGCCGGCGATCGCGACCGCGCCGGCAAGGGCCGCGGCGAGGATGGCCGCCGGTCCGGCAAGCTGACCCTGACCGAGGCGCTTTCGGGCGAGGGCGGGCGGCAGCGCTCGCTCGCGGCGATGAAGCGCAAGCAGGAACGTGCCCGGCAGAAGGCCATGGGCATGGGCGGCCGGTCGGAAAAGCAGGTGCGCGACGTGCAGCTGCCCGAAACGATCGTGGTGCAGGAACTGGCCAACCGGATGGCCGAACGCGCCGCCGATGTCGTCAAGGCGCTGATGAAGATGGGCATGATGGTCACGATGAACCAGACCATCGACGCCGACACCGCCGAACTGGTGATCGAGGAATTCGGCCACCGCGCGGTGCGCGTGTCGGATGCCGACGTGGAACAGGTCATCGACACGGTCGACGACAAGCCCGAAGACATGCAGCCGCGCCCGCCGATCATCACGATCATGGGCCATGTCGACCACGGCAAGACCTCGCTTCTGGATGCGATCCGCAAGGCCAATGTCGTGGCCGGCGAGGCCGGTGGGATCACCCAGCATATTGGCGCCTACCAGGTCACGACGGAATCGGGTGCGGTGCTGACCTTCCTCGACACGCCGGGCCACGCGGCCTTCACCTCGATGCGGGCGCGCGGCGCGCAGGTCACCGACATCGTGGTTCTGGTGGTTGCCGCCGACGACGCGGTGATGCCGCAGACGGTGGAGGCGATCAATCACGCCAAGGCCGCCGGGGTGCCGATGATCGTGGCGATCAACAAGTGCGACAAGCCCGATGCGACGCCGGACAAGGTGCGCACCGATCTGCTGCAGCACGAGGTCGTCGTGGAAAAGATGTCGGGCGAGGTGCTCGATGTCGAGGTTTCGGCGCTGACCGGCAAGGGGCTTGACGAGCTTCTGGAAAACATCGCGCTACAGGCCGAACTGCTCGATCTCAAGGCCAACCCGAAGCGCGCCGCGATGGGCGCGGTGATCGAGGCCAAGCTGGATATCGGCCGCGGCCCGGTCGCCACCGTCCTGGTGCAGCACGGCACGCTGAAGCAGGGCGACGTGTTCGTCGTCGGCGAGCAGTGGGGCAAGGTGCGCGCGCTGATCAACGACAAGGGCGATCGCGTGTCCGATGCCGGCCCCTCGGTTCCGGTCGAGGTGCTGGGCCTGAACGGGACGCCGGAGGCCGGCGACGTGCTGAACGTTGTCGAGACCGAGGCGCAGGCCCGCGAGATCGCCGACTATCGCGCCAAGGCCGCCCGCGACAAGCGCGCCGCGGCGGGTGCGGCGGCAACGCTGGAACAGCTGATGGCCAAGGCCAAGGCCGATGCAAGCGTGAGCGAACTGCCGGTTCTGGTGAAGGCCGACGTGCAGGGTTCTGCCGAGGCGATCACCCAGGCGCTCGAGAAGGTCGGCAACGACGAGGTGCGTGTCCGGGTGCTGCATTCCGGCGTCGGCGCGATCACCGAATCCGACATCGGCCTTGCGGAAGCCTCGCAGGCGCCGGTCATCGGCTTCAACGTCCGTGCCAATGCGCCGGCCCGCAACGCGGCGAACCAGAAGGGCGTGGAAATCCGCTACTACAGCGTGATCTACGACCTCGTGGACGACGTGAAGAAGGCGGCCGAGGGCCTGCTTTCGGCCGAGGTGCGCGAAACCTTCATCGGCTATGCCGAGATCAAGGAGGTCTTCAAGGTCTCCGGTGTCGGCAAGGTCGCGGGCTGCCTTGTCACCGAAGGCGTGGCGCGCCGGTCGGCGGGCGTGCGGCTTCTGCGCGACAACGTGGTGATCCACGAAGGGACGCTGAAGACGCTCAAGCGTTTCAAGGACGAGGTGAAGGAAGTCACCTCGGGCCAGGAATGCGGCATGGCCTTCGAGAACTACGAAGACATCCGTCCGGGCGACGTGATCGAGATCTTCGAACGCGAGGAAGTGCAGCGCAAGCTGGACTGAGGCGATACGCCTCGGGATCGTCAGGGATACTGGCTACGAAGGCCGCCGTCAGGCGGCCTTCGGCCCGACGGGGGCGCCGGCATATTCCGTCTGGCCGACGCGCACCACGATCTTGCCGCCCGGCAGGCCGCGCACGAAGATCCCCTGAACCATGACGCAGCTGCCCTGCATGATCGTCTTCAACATCGTTTTTCCTCCCGCGCGCCGGTCGCCTTGGCCCTGAGCCCCTGTTGCCGGATGCTTCGTGAGCCTGCCGTTGCGCTTCTGCACAATTTTAGACGTCTCGCGGACACGATTCGGCAACAATAAAGTCACGAATGAAACGGAATCGCGGAAATCCGCCGATGAACGGGCCCCGATTTCACGTCATTTGGACATGATTCAGAGCCAATCGCGCAGGATCGGTATCAAGGGGATGTCGGCCGGCGGCATCGGATAGCGTGCCAGATCGGCGGCGCGGGACCAGGCCAGCTCCTGGCCTTCGCGCGGGGTGATGATTCCCTGCCAGCGGCGGCAGGCGAAAAGCGGCATCAGAAGGTGGAAAGTGTCGTAGCCATGGCTGGCGAAGGTCAGCGGCGCGAGGCACGATTCCCAGGTGTCGATCCCCAGTTCCTCGTGCAGTTCGCGGATCAGCGCCGACTCGGGCGTTTCGCCGGGTTCGACCTTACCGCCCGGAAACTCCCACAGCCCGGCCATCGACTTGCCCGGCGGCCGGCGCGCCAGCAGCACCCGGCCCTCGCCGTCGATCAGTGCGACCGCGGCGACGAGAACCACGGGTTTGCCGCCCGTGGCATCGGTCACGAGCGGTAATCCGCGTTGATGTCGATGTAGCCGTGCGTCAGGTCGCAGGTCCAGACCGAACGGCTGGCGCGGCCGATCCCGAGGTCGACCCCGATCAGCAACTCCTGCCGGGTCATGTAGGCCGATACCTCGTCTTCCGAATATCCGGCGGCGCGCTGGCCGTTCTCGGCCACGAGGATGTCTCCGAAGCGGATCGACAGGCGGTCACGGTCGGCGCGGCCGCCGGATTTGCCGACGGCCATGACGATCCGGCCCCAGTTCGCATCCTCGCCGGCGATCGCGGTCTTGACCAGCGGCGAATTCGCGATGGCCATCGCGACGCGATGCGCGTCGGCGGCATCCGCGGCGCCGGTCACCCGGACCTCCACGAATTTCGTGGCGCCCTCGCCGTCGCGCACCACCTGGTGGGCGAGATCGCGCATCACCGCGCCCAGCGCCGCCTCGAAGGCCTTCGCCGTCTTGCCGCGCAGATCGGTGATCGGCGCGGCGGGGCCCTGGCCGGTGGCCGCGACGATCACGCTGTCGGAGGTCGAGGTGTCGCTGTCGACGGTGATCGCGTTGAAGGTGGTGGCGGTCAGCCGGTCCAGCATCTTCTGCAACGCCTTCGGCGCGATCGTGGCGTCGGTGAAGACATAGCCCAGCATCGTCGCCATGTCGGGCGCGATCATGCCCGAGCCCTTGACGATCCCCGCGATCCGGATCGGCCCGCCTTCCGCCTCGATCTCGGCCGCCGCGCCCTTGGGGAAGGTATCGGTCGTCATGATCGCGCGGGCGGCGCCGGCGATGCCGGCCGGGTCCAGCCCGTCCGCCAGCGTGGCCATCGCGTCGGCGATCCGGTCATGCGGCAGCGGTTCTCCGATCACGCCGGTCGAAGAGGTCAGCACCCGCTCTGCCGGCAGGTCCAGCGCGCTGGCCGCGGCCGCGGCCACCGCGGCGACGGACTGCGCGCCTGCCGCGCCGGTGAAGGCATTGGCATTGCCGGAATTGACCACGATCGCCGCGCCGGCCGCGCTGTCCGGGTTGCCCTTCAGCTTGGCCTGGCAATCGAGCACCGCGGCCGAGCGCGTCGCGGACCGGGTGAACACGCCGGCCAGTGCGGTGCCGGGCGCAAGCCGGGCCAGCATCACGTCGGTGCGCCCGGAATAGCGGACCCCGGCCGCGGCGGTGGCGAAGGCGACGCCGGCGATTACCGGCAGGGCCGGAAAGGCCGCGGGCGCCAGCGGCGAAACGGCGGACCCGGCCTTCGCCGGCGTGGCCGGCGCGGCGCCGGCAAGCCTGGTCTTGACCTTCGCGAGCTTCTTCTTCAGCCGCTTCGCCTCTGCCTTCCAGTCCCGGCGCTTTCTGGACATCGTGTCGATCCCCGTTACAGGCTCATTCCTCGATTAGCGCCCGTTCCTTCAGAACGGCCGGGTCCACGCCGTCGGTGGACCGCGTCACGGTGACCGCGGCGGTGGCCTCGGTCAACCTGTCCTGCAGCGCGCGGTTCTGGATCTCGCTGGCCAGTTCCTCGCGCACCTCCTCCAGCGCCGGGGCCTCGACGATGCGGGTTTCGTTCAGCCGGATCACGTGCCAGCCGAACTGCGTCTGCACCGGGTCCGAAACCTCGCCCGGCTCGAGCGCGATCACCACCTCCTCGAAGGGCTGCACCATCATGCCCATGCCGAACCAGCCCAGTTCACCGCCGTTCGGGCCCGAGGGGCCGACGCTGCGATCCTTGGCCATGGCGGTGAAATCCGCGCCGCCATCGATCTCGGTCTTGATCGCGGTGGCCTCTTCCTCGGTCTCCACAAGGATATGCGCGGCGTTGAATTCCTTGCTGGGTTCGGCGCCGGAATAGCGCTGGGCGTAGGCTTCGGCGATCGCGTCCTCGGTCACCGCGGCGGCGGCGGCGGCATCCAGCACCACGCCGGCCAGGTAGGCGCGGCGCTCGTTCTCGATCACCAGTCGGTCGCGCCGGGTCAGGTTCTCTTCGCCGATCCGGGCCAGCGCGCTCTGCTGCACCAGCTGATCGAGGATGCCGGTGAACAGAACGTCGTCGGGCAGGGCCAGGTATTGCGGCGGCAGCGTGTCGCGCGCCGCGATCATGTGACCGATCGTGATCTCGACATCGTCGACCGTGGCCACGACCGTGTCGGCCGTCACGTCCTGCGCGGCGGCAGGCGTCGCGGCAAGGACACAAAGGGCCAGGGCGCGCATCGTCTGTTTCGGCATAGGCTTCCTCCCCGTGGCCGCGGGCCCCGCGCGGCGTTGACACTCCTGCACCCGCCCCTTACATCGCCAACTGGTTCTGTGAAGGCCGTCCGGGCCGGTTCCGCGCTCCTCTTAGGCAAGCGAAACACCACGGGCAAGGCCGGGTTTCACACGATGGCGTCAGGCAAGCCCGGATCGGAGAACACATGCTCGGCCTTGGAACAATCGCGCGGAAGGTCTTCGGCACGCCGAACGATCGCAAGGTCAAGTCGGTCCAGCCCCTGATCGACAGGATCAACGCGCTGGAGCCGGAATTCGAAGCGCTCGACGACGCTGGACTGAAGCGCAAGACCGAGGAGTTCCGCGAGAGGATCGCCAAGGGCGAAAGCCTCGACGCGCTTCTGCCCGAAGCCTTCGCCAACTGCCGCGAGGGCGCGCGCCGGGCGCTGGGCCTGCGCGCCTTCGACGTGCAGCTGATGGGCGGCATCTTCCTGCACCAGGGCAACATCGCGGAAATGAAGACCGGCGAGGGCAAGACGCTGGTGGCGACGCTGCCGGCCTATCTGAACGCGCTGACCGGCAAGGGCGTGCATATCGTCACCGTCAACGACTACCTCGCCCGGCGCGACGCGGAATGGATGGGCAAGGTCTATGCCCAGCTCGGCCTGACCACCGGCGTGGTCTACCCGTTCCAGCCCGATGACGAAAAGCGTGCCGCCTACCGGGCCGACATCACCTATGCCACCAACAACGAGCTGGGCTTCGACTACCTGCGCGACAACATGAAGGGCTCAATCGAGGAGATGGCGCAGCGCGGGCACTATTTCGCGATCGTTGACGAGGTCGACTCGATCCTGATCGACGAGGCGCGGACACCGCTGATCATCTCCGGCCCGTCGCAGGACCGGTCGGAACTCTACAAGACGCTGGACCGCTACATCCCGGAACTGACCGAGGAGCATTTCAAGCTGGACGAGAAGGCCCGCAACGCGACCTTCACGGAGGACGGCAACGAGTTCGTGGAACAGCGGCTTCAGGAAGACGGCGTGCTGCCCGAGGGGCAATCGCTTTACGACCCGGAAAGCACGACCATCGTGCACCATGTCACCCAGGCGCTCCGGGCGCACAAGCTTTACCACAAGGATCAGAACTACATCGTCCGCGACGGCGAGGTGGTGCTGATCGACGAGTTCACCGGCCGGATGATGCGGGGCCGGCGCCTGTCGGACGGGCTGCACCAGGCGATCGAGGCGAAGGAGGGCGTGGCGATCCAGCCCGAGAACGTCACGCTGGCCTCCGTCACCTTCCAGAACTATTTCCGGCTTTACGAGAAGCTGGCCGGGATGACCGGCACCGCCGCGACCGAGGCCGACGAGTTCCAGGAGATCTACAAGCTCGGCGTCGTCGAGGTGCCGACGAACCGGCCGATCGCGCGGAACGACGAACACGACCAGGTCTATCGCACCGCGCGCGAGAAATACGAGGCGATCGTCAAGGCGATCCGCGCCGCCCATGAAAAGGGCCAGCCGATCCTTGTCGGAACGACCTCGATCGAGAAATCCGAGATGCTGTCGCAGATGCTGACCGGAGAGGGCATCGCGCACAACGTCCTCAATGCCCGCCAGCACGAGCAGGAGGCGAAGATCGTCGCCGAGGCCGGCAAGCTGGGCGCGGTGACCATCGCCACCAACATGGCCGGCCGCGGTACCGACATCCAGCTTGGCGGCAATGTCGAGCTGAAGGTGCTCGACGCGCTGGCCGCCGACCCCGAGGCCAACCCGGACGAGGTGCGCGCCCGGATCGAGGCCGAACACGCCGAGGAGAAGGCGAAGGTGCTGGAGGCCGGCGGCCTGTACGTTCTGGCCACCGAACGGCACGAAAGCCGGCGGATCGACAACCAGCTGCGCGGCCGGTCGGGCCGGCAGGGCGATCCGGGGCGATCCAGCTTCTACCTGTCGCTGGAAGACGACCTGATGCGGATCTTTGGCTCAGACCGCCTGGAAAAGGTGCTGTCGACGCTGGGGATGAAAGAAGGCGAGGCGATCGTGCACCCCTGGGTGAACAAGAGCCTCGAACGCGCGCAGGCCAAGGTCGAGGCGCGCAACTTCGACATCCGCAAGCAGTTGCTGAAGTTCGACGACGTGATGAACGACCAGCGCAAGGCGATCTTCGGCCAGCGGCTGGAAATCATGCAGTCCCAGGATCTTGCGGAAATCGCCGCCGACATGCGCCACCAGGTGATCGACGATCTCGTCGACGTCCACATGCCGCCCAAGAGCTACGCCGAGCAATGGGAGGTCGAAGCCCTGCACGAGGCGCTGCGCGAACGGCTCAACATCGACCTGCCGGTTCAGGACTGGGCCGAGGAAGAGGGCGTCGACCAGGAGGCGATGCGCGAGCGGATCGGCGAGGCTTCCGACCGGATGATGGCCGAGAAGGCCGAAGCCTTCGGAGACGAGGCGATGCGCTCGATCGAGAAGCAGTTGCTGCTGCAGACCATCGACGCGAAATGGCGCGAACACCTCGTGACGCTGGAACACCTGCGCTCGGTCGTGGGTTTCCGCGGCTACGCGCAGCGCGACCCGCTGTCGGAATACAAGACCGAGGCCTTCACGCTGTTCGAGGCGATGCTGGACAGCCTGCGCGGCGAGGTCACGCAGAAGCTGTCGCAGGTGCGGCCGCTGACGGCGGAAGAGCAGGAGGCGATGCAGCGCCAGTTCGCCGAACAGGTGGCGGCGATGCGCAAGCAGATGGCGGCCAGCCACCCGGCCGCCGGGGCCGGTGCGGCGGCAGGTGCGGCGGCGACGGCCGAGGGCCCGGCGGCGGAACCGCTGGTTGCCGGTTTCGACGAGGCCGACCCGGCGACCTGGGGCAACCCCGGCCGCAACGATCCCTGCCCCTGCGGTTCGGGCAAGAAGTTCAAGCACTGCCACGGCGCGCTGGTCTGAGCGTTCGGCACGGACCCCAGCGGGTTACAGGTACCCCAGCGCGCGCAGGCTGGATTCTCGGGCGCGGCCGACGATGATGTGATCGTGCAGCGTGATCCCGAGGATCTGCGCCGCGTCCTGGATCTGGCCGGTGACGATCACGTCCTGGTCCGAGGGCGTGGGATCGCCCGACGGGTGGTTGTGGACAAGGATCAGCGCCGAGGCGTTGAGTTCCAGCGCCCGCTTGACGATCTCGCGCGGGTAGACCGGCACGTGATCGACGGTGCCGCGCGCGATTTCCTCGTCGGCGATGAGACAGTTCTTGCGGTCGAGGTAGAGGGCGCGGAAATGTTCCGTTTCGCGATGCGCCATGACCGTGTGGCAATAGTCGATCACCGCGTCCCAGGACGACAGCAGGTGGCGGTTCATCACCTTGGCGCGCGCCAGGCGCTGGGCCGCCGCCTCGACGATCTTGAGTTCCGTCACCACGGCCTCGCCCGCGCCCGGAACCTCGGCCAGGCGGTGCGGATCGGCCGCGATCACCGCGGCGAAATTCCCGAACCGGTCCAGAAGCCGGTGCGCCAGCGGCTTGACATCCTGCCGCGGGATCGCGCGGAACAGGATCAGTTCCAGCAGCTCGTAATCCGGCATCGCCGTGGCGCCGCCATCCAGGAACCTTGCGCGCAGCCGCTTGCGATGGTCGCGGATGTAGGATGGCAGCGGCCCCTCGGGCAGGACTGCGGCCACCGCCTCGTCGGCATCGAAAAGCGGCATCGGGGCTTCGGACAGGCGGCGGTCGCGCGACATGGCGTCAGCCTCGCCGCGCTTGGTTAACGGAGCGTTAATGACTGCCGAAAAGGGCAGGCATGGGCGGGACTCCCGCCCGTCTTCGGCGCGCTGCCGCGCCTCATCCCGTTGGGCCCGGCCCGCCGCTTGCGCGGCGGGCGGTTCGGCGCGGTGGGCATGGCCTTTCGCTTGCGCTTCGGGTGTCCGTGCCTTGAGTGGTGAAACAGGGACGTTGCGTCACGGGCTGCGCGCGTTGCCGTGCCCGGCCCTCCGCTTGCGCTTCGGGCGTTCGCGCGTTGCCGCGCCCGGCCCTTCGCTTGCGCTCCGGGCGTTCGCGCATTGCCGTGCCCGGCCCTTCGCTTGCGCTCCGGGCGTTCGGTGCTTCGATCGGTCCACCGGACCGATCGATCCGGGCCTTTCGGCCCGGACCGCACCTCACCCCTTCATACCGTCCCAGAAGCCGCGGACCTTGGAGAAGAACGACGAGCCCTCGGGGTTGTTGTCTTCGCTCAGCCGCTCGAATTCCCGCAGCAGTTCCTTCTGCCGCGGGGTCAGGTTCACCGGGGTTTCCACCGCCAGTTCGATCAGCATGTCGCCCGCGCCGCCGCCCCGAAGCGCCGGCATTCCCTTTCCGCGCAGCCGCATCTGCTTGCCGGTCTGCGCGCCGACCGGGATCTTCACCCGGCTGCGGCCGCCGTCGATCGTGGGCACCTCGACCTCGCCGCCCAGCGCGGCCGCGGTGATCGAGACCGGAACGCGGCAGTACAGCGTTACGCCGTCGCGCTGGAACAGCGCGTGTTCCTTGACCTCGATGAAGATGTAAAGATCACCCGTCGGACCCCCGCGAAGCCCGGCCTCGCCCTCGCCGGCCAGCCGGATCCGGGTGCCGGTTTCGACGCCGGCGGGGATGTTCACCGACAGCGTGCGCTCCTTCTCCACCCGGCCGGCGCCCTGGCAGCTGCGGCACGGGTTCTTGACGATCTGGCCGGCGCCGGCGCAGGTCGGACAGGTGCGTTCGACGGTGAAGAAGCCCTGGCTGGCGCGGACCTTGCCCATCCCCGAGCAGGTCGGGCAGGTCGCCGGTTCCGCGCCGCCCTCGGCGCCGCTGCCGCCGCAGGCGGTGCAGCCGACCGAGGTGGGCACGTTGATCGTTTTCTGCGCGCCGCGGAACGCCTCTTCCAGCGTCACCCGAAGATTGTAGCGCAGGTCAGACCCGCGCTGGGCGCGGCTGCGCCCGCCGCCCCGGCCGCCCATGAAATCGCCGAACAGATCCTCGAACACGTCGGAAAAGGCCGAGGCGAAATCGCCACCGCCGTAGGACTGGCCGCGCGGGCCCCCGCCGCCGCCCATTCCGCCCTCGAAGGCGGCATGGCCGAAGCGGTCGTAGGCGGCCTTCTTGTCGGCGTCCTTGAGAACCTCGTAGGCCTCGTTGACGTCCTTGAACTGGGCCTCGGCGTCCGGATTGTCCTTGTTGCGGTCGGGGTGCAGTTCCTTGGCCTTGCCGCGGTAGGCCTTCTTGATCTCTTCGGCCGAGGCCCCGCGCGCAATGCCCAGCACGTCATAGTAGTCGCGTTTGGCCATGATGAACCCCCTCGGGAACCACGGCGGCCGGCCCGGTCATGCCCGGCCGGCCGCAGGGTTCTTGCCGCGCGATCAGCCGCGCTTGTTGTCGCCCAGGTCCTCGAAATCGGCGTCGACGATATCATCGTCCACGCCACGCGGGCCATCGTCTTCGGCGCCACCGGCCTCGGCCTCTTCCTGGCCGGCCTTGTAGATCGCCTCGCCAAGCTTCATCGCCGCATCGGTGAGGTTGTGGATCGCGCCCTTGATCTTGCCCAGATCGTCGGTCGCCAGCGCCTCTTCCAACGCGGAGCTTGCCAGTTCGATCGCCTCGACCGTCGAGGGGTCGAGCTTGTCGCCATGCTCTTCGAGCGACTTCTTGGTGGAATGCACGAGGCTCTCGCCCTGGTTCTTGGCCTCCACCAGTTCCCGGCGCTGCTTGTCGGCCTCGGCGTTCTGTTCGGCGTCGCGCACCATCTTGTCGATCTCGTCGTCCGACAGGCCGCCGGACGCCTGGATGGTGATCTTCTGCTCCTTGCCGGTGCCCTTGTCCTTGGCGCTGACGCTGACGATGCCGTTGGCGTCGATGTCGAAGGTCACCTCGATCTGCGGCATGCCGCGCGGCGCCGGCGGAATGTCTTCAAGGTTGAACTGGCCCAGGATCTTGTTGTCCGCGGCCATCTCGCGCTCGCCCTGGAACACCCGGATCGTCACCGCGTTCTGGTTGTCCTCGGCGGTGGAGAAGATCTGGCCCTTCTTCGTCGGGATCGTGGTGTTGCGGTCGATCAGCCGGGTGAAGACCCCGCCCAGCGTCTCGATGCCAAGGCTCAGCGGCGTGACGTCGAGCAGCACGACATCCTTGACGTCGCCCTGCAGCACCCCGGCCTGGATCGCCGCGCCCAGCGCCACGACCTCGTCGGGGTTGACGCCCTTGTGCGGCTCCTTGCCGAAGAAGCTCGTCACTTCCTCGATCACCTTGGGCATCCGGGTCATCCCGCCGACCAGCACGACCTCGTCGATGTCGCCCTTCGACAGGCCGGCATCCTTGAGCGCGGCCTCGCAGGGTTTGATCGACTTCTTGATCAGGTCGCCGACCAGGCTTTCCAGCTTCGCCCGGGTCAGCTTCATGACCATGTGCAGGGGCGTGCCGGTGTTCATGTCCATCGAGATGAACGGCTGGTTGATCTCGGTCTGGCTGGAGGACGACAGTTCGATCTTGGCCTTCTCGGCGGCTTCCTTGAGCCGCTGAAGCGCCATCTTGTCCTTCGTCAGGTCGACGCCATGCTCCTTTTTGAACTCCTCGGCGAGGTAGTTCACGATCCGCATGTCGAAGTCCTCGCCACCGAGGAAGGTGTCGCCGTTGGTGGATTTCACCTCGAACAGGCCGTCGTCGATTTCCAGGATGGTGATGTCGAAGGTGCCGCCGCCAAGGTCATAGACCGCGATGGTGCGCGATTCTTTCTTGTCCAGCCCGTAGGCCAGCGCGGCGGCTGTCGGTTCGTTGATGATCCGCAGCACCTCGAGCCCGGCGATCTTGCCGGCGTCCTTGGTGGCCTGGCGCTGGGCGTCGTTGAAATAGGCCGGGACGGTGATGACCGCCTGGTTGACCTCTTCGCCCAGGTAGCTTTCGGCGGTTTCCTTCATCTTCTGCAGGATGAAGGCGGAGATCTGCGAGGGCGAGTACTTCTCGCCCTTGACCTCGACCCAAGCATCGCCCTGGCCGCCGTCGACGATCGAGTAGGGAACGAGACCCTTGTCCTTCTCGACCTCGGCATCGCCGATCCGGCGGCCGATGAGGCGCTTGACGGCGAAGACGGTGTTCGACGGGTTGGTGACGGCCTGGCGCTTGGCCGACTGGCCGACAAGGCGTTCGTTGTCGGTGAAGGCGACGATCGAGGGCGTCGTGCGCGCCCCTTCGGAGTTCTCGATGACCCGCGGCTGGGCGCCGTCCATGATGGCGACGCAGCTGTTGGTGGTCCCAAGGTCGATACCGATCACTTTGGCCATGCTCTTTTCCTCTTCCTTCGGCGATGTGCTGGGGGCGGACCCGTTTGCGGCCTCCGTCCCCGATCCCAGAGTTCCTGTCGGAAGCACCGCTGTCGTTCCGACGTCCCGGCGTATATAGGCAGGGGGCATTGGGGCTGCAAGCGGGCGACCGCGGCGGAACATGACGGCAATGAGTGAAGGAAACGGCAATGCGGCCGGCCGGGCCGTGCCCCGCGTGGCGCTGGGCGGGGCGGTGCTGTATCCCGGCCTGCTGGACCCGGCCGCGCAGGCGGCGCTGGTCGAAGACCTGCGCGCGGTCGCCGCGGCCGCGCCGTTCGTCCGGCCGGTGACGCCACGGGGCCAGCCGATGAGCGTGCGGATGACAGCGGCCGGGCGGCTGGGCTGGGTGAGCGACCGCAAGGGCTACCGCTACGCGCCGCGCCACCCCGGAACCGGTGCGCCCTGGCCGCCGATTCCGGCGGCGGTGCTGGCGCTCTGGCGGCAGGTGACGGGGCTGCGGCGGGAACCGGATTGCTGCCTTGTCAACTACTACGGCGAGGGCGCGCGGATGGGCCTGCACCAGGATCGCGACGAGGCCGATTTCTCTTTCCCCGTGGTCTCGATCAGCCTGGGCGACAGCGCGCGGTTCCGGATCGGCGGGGTCGAGCGCGGCGGCCCGACCGAAAGCGCGATGCTGCATTCGGGCGACGTGCTGGTGATGGGCGGCGCGGCCCGGCTGGCGCATCACGGGATCGACCGGATCGCCTTCGGCTCCTCCACGCTTCTGCCGCAGGGCGGGCGGATCAACCTGACACTTCGGGTCGTTGCCTGAGGCGGGGGGTCAGGAGGCGCGCGAAAGGTCTTCGGCCCCGGGTTCCAGAACCGGCTTGCCGTTCCTCAGATGCCGCGCGATCAACTGCCGCTGCACCCGCCCCGGCGGGATCGGCCGCGCGGGTGCCGATTGCAGATGCCCAATCGCGAGCATGGTCGTTGTCCCCAGGATCCCGCAGGCCCGCGGACCCAGCAGCAGGCTTTCCGTCGGCGCGCCCTCGGCAAGGATCACCTCGTGCCGGTCGAAGGCGAGGTGGACATAGTCCAGCGCCTCGCAGCAGTCGTCGATGGCGATGCCCGGCAGGCCGGTCAGCCTTATCGCGGGGACCAGAACCTCCGGCACATCGCAGACGCGAGACACGATGGGCGAGCGGATCAGCATGCGGTGCTGGCGCGACACCCACAGGTCGCGCCGGGGCAGGCCCGCGCCCAGCGCCCCGGCGGCGATCCGCACCGGGCGCAGTTTCGGCCGCGCCCGCAGCGTTGCGCCCGCCACGCACTGCCGCCCCGTCCAGCGGACGGGCTGAAAGCCGTGATCGGCGGTCAGCACCCGGTCGCCCACGCCGAGCGATCCGACCGGCACCTCGCCCCGGTCGGTGGCCACCAGCGTGCCAACGGCAAGGCACACCACCTCGATCACCTCGACGACCTCGACGCCGCCAAGATAGGTGCCGCGCGTGCCCCAGGTGCTGTAGCCGGTGATCGACACCGTGTCCGACCCTGTCGCGGTGAAGCTGAAGGTGAAGGTCACCGGTGGCTGGGCGTCCCGCAGGATGACAAGCCCGCTGGTGGCATTGGCCGATTGCGCGGCCGAGGTATTCTCGGGCAGCACCGCCTCGCCGTTGATCCGCAGGGTGAAGCCGTTGGCGGCGCTGGTTGTCGGGTTGTCCTGCACGGTGATGCTGAACCGCACCGTGTCGCCCACGTTCGCGCTGGTATCGAGCGTCTGGGCGATCGTGTTGACGGAGTAGCCGTTCAGATCGACGACGTTGCCGTCCAGGCTGTTGCCGCTTGCGCCCGGTGGCAAGAGGTCGACCTCGCCCGAAACAAGCGTCCAGCCCGGAATCCAGAGCGCGGCGTCCCCGCTGCTGTTGATCTGTTGGTGGCCGCTTGGCGTTGGCCCGTCCTCGAAACCGCCGTTGGTGAACTCGACCATCTCTCGCCCTCAACTCTCGCCCCTGCGCGGCCCTTCCGGGTTGGCTCCGGTGCGCCCGACGTCGCTAGCGCCGCGCCGACCAGCTGAGCGAGGCGCTGCGCCGGGCCCGGAATTCCAGCATCATGCCGACCACGATCAGCACGGCGGAGACGGCGAGCGGATAGGCGGTGTTGGTGTACCAGGGCAGGTAGTTGACGAACAGGAAGCCGCGCGCCTGGTCGATGGCGTGAAACAGCGGGTTCCAGTCGAACAGCGCCAGCATCGCGGCCGGCAGCGCGTTGGCCACGAACATCTTGCCCGAGGCGATCATGCTGGCGCGGTTGTAAAGCGTGGCCGCAAGCTGCACCAGCGCCGGCGCCCAGGGCTTCAGCCCCAGCATCACCATGCCGATGCCGATCCCCGACAGCCAGGCCAGCAGGACCATGCCGAAGGCCCCGGCCGGGTTCATGATCTCGATCCGCTCGAAGCCGACATGGTAGAAGAACAGCATCGCGCACATCGTCAGAACCTGAAGGTACAGGGCCGACAGCGCCGCCGAGACGATGCTGACCGTGGTCGTCATCGGGCCATGCTTCATCATCGCCGAGGTCGGCCCCTCGGACCCGACGATCGCCGACAGGGTCTTGGTGTGGGTCATGTAGAGAAACACGCCCGACATGATGTAGAGCATGAAATCGCCGCGCAGGGCCGCCCGGTCGATCCCGAGGATCGTGTAGAACGCCCAGAAGGCCAGCACGAAGATCATCGCCTGCACGACGTTGAGCAGCAGCGCGACGACGGCGTTGCCGTGGCTCTTGCGGATGTCGCGGACGGTGGCGTGATAGATCAGCGCCAGGGTCCGGACCGCAGAGGCGGTCATCGTCACGGGACGGGGCTGAACGAACATCGGCATACTCCGCCGCGGTACACACAGTGGCAACCGGGATAGAAGGCAAACCTTGCCGATCCGTTTCCGGGCAAGCATAAGGCGGGCAGGCGGGCCAGACCGCGGCGGCGCCGAAGGAGGTAACGGTGGATTTCGAACGGCTTGAACAGGTGATGCGGCGGTTGGCGCTGGAGGCCGGCGACGCGATCATGGAGATCTACGACTCCGGCGATCTCGGCACCCGCGCCAAGGATGACGCAAGCCCGGTCACGCTGGCCGACGAGGCCGCCGACAGGCTGATCGCGGCGGGCCTGCGTGCCGCCTTCCCCGATGTCGCGCTGGTGACAGAGGAACAGGCGGCCACCCATTCTGCCCGCGCCGCGACCTTCCTGATCGTCGATCCGCTGGACGGCACCAAGGAATTCGTGCAGCGCCGCGGCGACTTCACCGTCAACATCGCCTATGTCGAGAACGGCGTGCCGCTGCGCGGCGTGGTCTATGCCCCGGCCAAGGGCCGGCTGTTCTACACCACCGCCGATGGCCGCGCGGTGGAAGAGGCCGGCCCCTTCGATCGCGAGACGCCGGGCGACAGGCGGCCGATCACGGTGTCCACACCCGACAATCGCGCGCTGATGGTCGTCGCCTCGAAGTCGCATCGCGACGCGGCGACCGACGACTACATCGCGAAATACGCGGTCCGCGACATGACCAGCGCCGGCTCCTCGCTGAAGTTCTGCCTTGTCGCCACCGGCGAGGCCGATCTCTACCCGCGCCTTGGCCGGACGATGGAATGGGACACGGCGGCGGGCGACGCGGTGCTGCGCGGCGCCGGCGGCGAGGTCGTGCGCTTCGACGATCACACCGCCCTGTCCTACGGCAAGCCGGGGTTCGAGAACCCGTTCTTCATCGCCTTCGCCCCCGGCGTGTTGCTGGTGAAGTGATGTCCGTTCTCGTCGCGATCCCGGCGCGCTACGCCTCCAGCCGCTACCCGGGCAAGCCGCTGGTGCCGCTGACCGGCGCGACCGGCGCGACGAAAAGCCTGATCCGCCGCAGCTGGGAGGCGGCGATGCAGGTTTCCGGCGTCGACCGGGTGGTGGTGGCGACCGATGACGACAGGATCCGCGCCGAGGCCGAGGGTTTCGGCGCCGAGGTGGTGATGACCTCGTCCGACTGCCGCAACGGGACCGAACGCTGCGCGGAAGTCAGCCGCGCCCTGGGCGACGGCCATGACATCGTCGTCAACCTGCAAGGTGACGCGCCGCTGACCCCGCCGTGGTTCGTGGAGGCGCTGGTCGCCGGCCTCGCGGCCGATCCCGACGCCGAGGTGGCGACGCCGGTGCTGCGCTGCGACGGCGCGGCGCTGAACGGCTTTCTGGCGGATCGGCGCGCGGGCCGGGTTGGCGGCACCACCGCCGTCTTCGGCGCCGGGGGCCGCGCGCTCTACTTCTCCAAGGAAGTGATCCCCTACACCGGGCGCGGCTATGCCGAGGCCGACGAGACGCCGGTGTTTCACCATGTCGGCGTCTATGCCTACCGCCCCGCGGCGCTGGCGGCCTATACCGGCTGGCCGCCCGGCCCGCTGGAGACCCTGGAAGGGCTTGAACAGCTGCGGTTTCTCGAACACGGCCGCGCGGTGCTGTGCGTCGAGGTCGAGGCCCGTGGCCGCGACTTCTGGGAGTTGAACAATCCCGAGGATGTCGCGCGGATCGAGGCGATGATGGCCCGGATGGGCATCGAATGAACGAACCGGGGCGCACGAGCCTCGTCATCGTCTCGCGCGGCCGCACCGAGATGCTGGAGCGGTGTCTCGCCGCGGTCATGCAGCTTGATCACCCGGCGTTCGAGGTTGTCGTGGTGGCCGATCCCGAGGCGGCCGTGGCGGTCCGTGCGCAGGGCCTGCCGGTCAAGCTGGCGACCTGCACCGAGGCGAACATCGCGGTCGCGCGGAACATCGGCATCGGCCTCGCCGCCGGCGAGATCGTGGCGTTTCTGGACGACGACGCGGTGCCGGAACCGACGTGGCTGTCGCGGCTGGCCGCGGCCTATGACGATCCGGATGTCGCCGCGGCGGGCGGCTTCGTGCGCGGCCGCAACGGCATCTCCCTGCAATGGGCGGGTGGCACGGTGGACCGGCTGACGCGGCCGGGCAAGCTTGACGTGCCGCGCGGGGGCATCAGCCGGCATCGCGGGCGGCCGGGCCTGGCGATCGAGATCAAGGGCTGCAACTGTTCCTACCGGCGCGACGTGCTGGTGCGGCTGGGCGGGTTCGACCCGGCGCTGGACTACTATCTCGACGAAACCGAACTGAACCTGCGGCTGGCGCATCGCGGGCTGGTCACCGCGCTCGTACCGCTCGCGCAGGTGCATCACGCCAAGGCCGCCAGCCCGCGCCGCGGCGCCGACCTGGCGCCGCTGAGCCTGTTCGAGGTCGGGGCCTCGACCGCGACGGTGCTGCGCAGGCACGGGGTGACCGAGATCGAGCGCGCCTCCGTCCTGGCCTGGCTGGAGGACGACCGGCGCCGGCAGTTGCTCGAGATGATGGTCGACGGGCGGCTCGAGCCGGGCGACGTGGGGCGGTTGCTGGCCACGCTGGCGGAAGGCTGGCGCGCGGGATCGGTCCGGCGGCTGCCGCCGCCCGCCCGGATCGCCGCCGAACCCGAGGCGCCGTTCCGGCGCTTCCTTGCCGGGGCGCGCGAGGGCCGGGTGATCGCCGGGATGTCGTGGCGGGCAAGCCGGGTGCGCAGCGCGGCGCAGGCCGAGGTCGATGCCGGGCGGATCGCCACCGCGTTTCTGATGTCGCCGACGCCGGTGGCGCACCGGATGGAGTTCCGCCCGGAAGGTTACTGGCTGCAGCGCGGCGGGCTGTTCGGACGATCCGACCGAAGCGGCCCGCCGATCCAGCCGTGGCGATTCGGGCCACGCGTGCGGCAGGAGACGCGGCGGATCGCACCGTTTCGCCCGGTAGGGCCCGCCACGCCGGGCGTTCGGCCCTGATCGTCCCGCGCCAGTGGCGCCGTTGTCGTGAAACTGTATCCGACAGCGCCGAAATGTCCGGCGTCGCGGCCTTGTGGCAAAGGACCATGGGGCTTTAAATTGCGGTCAACATTCTTGAGTCAGAAATCGATTGCCGGGCAGGAATTCAAAGCAGTGAGGACAGGACCATGCGCAAGGTGACCAAGGCGATATTCCCGGTTGCGGGTCTCGGGACGCGGTTCCTGCCAGCCACGAAGTCGATTCCCAAGGAAATCATGACCCTGGTGGATCGCCCGCTGATCCAGTACGCGATCGACGAGGCGCGCGCGGCGGGGATCACCGAGTTCATCTTCGTGACCTCGCGCGGCAAGAGCGCGCTGGAGGACTACTTCGATCACGCGCCCGAGCTCGAATCGGCGCTGCGGGCCAAGGGCAAGGACAAGCTGCTGGAGGTGCTGGAAACCACCAACATGGATTCCGGCGCGATCGCCTACATCCGCCAGCACAAGCCGCTGGGACTTGGCCACGCGGTGTGGTGCGCGCAACGCCTGATCGGCAACGAACCCTTCGCGGTCATCCTGCCCGATGACGTGATCTCGGCCGAGAAGCCGTGCCTCGCGCAGATGGTCGAGGCGCACGAGGAAACCGGCGGCAACATCGTCGCCGCGATGGAGGTTCCGCCGGAAAAGGCCTCGGCCTACGGCGTTCTCGACATCGCCGAGGACATGGGCAGCCTCGTCTCCGTCAAGGGCATGGTGGAGAAACCGAAGGCGGACGAGGCGCCTTCGAACCTGGCGGTGATCGGGCGCTACATCCTCACGCCGAGGGTGATGCGCCAGCTTGACCGCGCCAATGCCGGCGCGGGCGGCGAGATCCAGCTGACCGATGCGATCGCGGCGCAGATCGGCTCGGGCCAGGGTGTGTACGGGTTCCGCTTCCGGGGGCAGCGTTTCGATTGCGGCTCCAAGGCGGGTTTTCTGCAGGCGACGGTGGCCTTCGGCCTGTCGCGTGATGATCTTCGTGACGAGTTCGGCCAGTACCTTCAGGACATGATGGCACTGCGCAAGGCCGCGGAGTAGGGCGATGCGCCCCGCTTCGCCGCGCGCAGCCCACCGGCCGACCCCAGCGGGGCGGCCGGATCGTGGACACTGACGCACCCCGCCTCATCCTTGACCTGACGCGGCTTGTCGCGCGGGCCGGTGACGATGTCCTGACCGGCATCGACCGGGTGGAGCGGGCCTATCTGCGCGCCACGCTCGCACGCGATCCCGGGGCGCTGTTCCTTGTCGGCACGCGGGCGGGGCAGTTGATCCTGCCGGGGAAGGCCGGGCTCCGGGTTCTCGACTGGATCGAGCGACCTGCAGCCGCGCCGGCGCCGCTTCGGCTTCTCCGCCGTCTCGCCGGGCGCCGGGCGGCGCGATCCGCGGCGCTGGCGATGCTGTGGCCGATGGTGCTGGGCCGGGCCCGGAACGGAGCCGGTCTTGCCTGCGCCCTGGGCGCGCGCATGGGGCCCTCGGGGGGCTGGTTCCTGTCCGTCGGGCACCAGAACCCGGCCGGGCTGGCGGCGATGGCCGAGGTGCCGGGGCTGCGCCGGGCCGTGCTGATCCACGATACCATCCCGCTCGACCCGCCGGTGCAGCCGCGCGCCGCCAGCCGGTTGCGGCCGGTTCTGGCCGAGGCGGCGCGTGCCGAACTGGCGATCTGCAACTCGACGGCCACCGCGGCCGACCTCGCCCGCCACGCCGGCCCGCCGGCCCGCCCGCTGATCGCGCCGCTTGGCATCGACCTGGCCGCGCCGGGGCACGAGGCCCTTCCGGCAGGGCTGGACGGCGGTGACGGGCGGGCGATGTTCCTCGCCCTCGGCACGATCGAGCCGCGCAAGCGGCAGGACTTCCTTCTGGATCTGTGGCAGGCGCTGGCGGCGGACCCGCCGGAGCGCGGGATGCCGCGGCTGGTGCTGGCCGGCCGGATCGGCGGGGCGGGTGCGTCGGTGGCCGCCCGCGCCCGGTCGCTGGCCGCGCGCGGCCTGCCGGTGACCTTGGCGTCCGGCCTGCCCGATGCCGGCGTGGCCGCCCTGATGGGCCGGGCCGTCGCGCTTCTGGCGCCGGGCCGGGCCGAGGGATTCGGCCTGCCGGTGGCCGAGGCCGCGGCGCGCGGCCTGCCGGTGCTTGCCGCGCCGCTGCCGGTGTATCGCGAGATCGTCGGCGACTACCCCGCCTACCTTCCGGCGGAGGCGGCCGGATCATGGCTCGCCGCGATCCGCGCGCTCGCGGCCAGACCCCGGCCCGCCGCCGCGCCGCCGCGCCGCGGGATCGACGTTCCCGCGTGGGAGGATCATTTCGCGCGGGTCTTCGGCGCGATGGCAGAAGGGCCCGTTCCCTAGCGGCCGCCGGCCGCCCGTGTGTGTTTGTGAAAGAGTGTGATGGTGCGAGTGATTGAAAGCTACCGGCTGGGCATGACACGCCGCCGCCTTCTGTGGCGGGCGCGGCGGCAGGGGCGGCGGCTGCGGCCGTTCGCCGACCGGACCGCGGCGATCCGGCCCGGCGACATCCTGCTGGCGGTGGTGCAGCGCAACGAGATGCCGCGGCTGCCCTACTTCCTCGACTGGTATCGCCGTCTGGGGGTTGCGCATGTCCTGGCGGTCGACAACGGGTCGGACGACGGCTCGCGCGACTGGCTGGCCGACCAGCCCGACGTGTCGGTCTGGACCACGCCGGACAGCTACCGCGCCGCCCGGTTCGGGATGGATTGGCTGACCCATCTGCTTGGCCGCCATGGCCACGATCACTGGGTCGTCACCGCCGATCCCGACGAGTTCCTCGTCTACCCGTTCCACGACAGCCGGCCGCTCGCGGCGCTGACCGGCTGGCTGGACGCCGCGCAGGCACGATCCTATCCCGCGATGCTGCTCGACATGTATCCCCGCGGCGCGGTGGACGAGAGCCGCTATCGCCCCGGCGACGACCCGTTCGAAACCGCCTGCTGGTTCGACGCGGCGAACTACACGATCCGGCCGAACCCGGTTC
Source organism: Paracoccaceae bacterium (assembly GCA_024742695.1). Classification (GTDB taxonomy): domain Bacteria; phylum Pseudomonadota; class Alphaproteobacteria; order Rhodobacterales; family Rhodobacteraceae; genus JANSXY01. The sequence continues at coordinate 21,135 of JANSXY010000013.1, forward strand.
ACGGCAATCTCTGGATTCAGGGCGGGCCGCGGGCGCGCGCGATGTTCGCCGACCGGCCGGGGCTTGCACCGTCGCTCAACAAGATCCCACTGGTGCGCTGGCGGCGCGGATATGTCTACACCAGCTCCACCCACATGCTGCTGCCGCGCGGGCTGAACCGGGTCTGGGACCGGCTGGGGGGCGAACGGCCGGCGGGCTGCCTGATGCATGCCAAGTTCCTGTCGCCGATGGCCGCGAAGGTGGCCGAGGAGATGGAGCGCGGCGAACACTTCGCCGGCGGCCAGGAATACCGCGCCTATGCCGAGGCCCTGGCGGGCGGCGGCGGGTTCTGGACGCCGTGGTCCACCCGTTTCGCCGGCTGGCGGCAGCTGGAACGGCTCGGGCTGATGTCGCGCGGGGGCTGGGCATGACGATCGGGGTGATCCTGCTGGTTCATGCCGATCTCGGGCGCGCGGCCCGCGTGGCGCGAATCTGGGCCGCGCAGGGCTGCGCGGTGGCGGTCCATGTCGATGCACGCGTTCCCCGCGGCGCCTTCGACGGGGTCCGGGCCATGCTGGCGGGCGAGTCGCGGATCGGCTTCACCCGCCGGTTCGCCTGCGAATGGGGCACCTGGGGGATCGTCGCGGCGACGCAGGCGGCCGCGCAAACCCTGCTGGCCGATCCGGCGGTGCGGCATGTCTATCTCGCCTCGGGCAGTTGCCTGCCGTTGCGTCCGGCTGCGGAACTGGCCGCGCATCTGGCGGACCATCCCGATACCGACTTCATCGAAAGCGTGACCGCCGCCGATGTCGGCTGGACGGTGGCCGGGCTGAACGAGGAACGGTTCACGCTGCGGTTTCCTTTCGCCTGGCGGCGGCGGCGATGGCTGTTCGACCGGACGGTGGAGTTGCAGCGCCGGCTGCGCCTGTGCCGGCGGCCGCCAGAGGGGATCGCGCCGCATCTGGGCGCGCAGTGGTGGTGCCTGACCCGCCGGACGCTGGACGCGATCCTGACCGATCCGCGCCGCGCCGAGTTCGACCGCTACTTCCGGCAGGTCTGGATTCCCGACGAAAGCTATTTCCAGACGTTGGCGCGCCGCCACGCGCGGCGGATCGAAAGCCGGTCGCTGACGCTGGCGCGGTTCGATTCCAGCGGTCGGCCGCACCTGTTCCACGACGATCACGCCGCGCTTCTGCGGCAGTCCAACTGCTTCGTGGCGCGCAAGATCTGGCCGGGGGCCGAACGGCTTTACGCCGAGTTTCCGGCCCCGGCCAGCCGGCCCGGCCCGCCCGATCCCGATCGGATCGACCGGCTGTTCGCCCGCGCCGAGGCCGAACGTCAGCGCGGCCGGCCGGGGCTGTACAACCAGGCCCGGTTCCCGAGGAAGGATGCCGAGAACGGCAAGACGGCGGCCCCCTATGCCGTCCTGCAGGGCGTGGCCGACCTGTTCCCCGAGATCGGGCCGTGGCTGGCCCGCGCCACCGGTTTCACGGTGCATGGACGGCTGTTCCATCCCGGCCGCGTCGAGTTCGCCAACGGCGACGCCGCAGCGCCCGGCGGGCTGTCCGACAGCGCCGCGCTGCGCGACCATGATCGGCGGGCGTTCCTGACCAACCTGGTCTGGGCCGCGCGCGACCAGCGCCAGGTCTTCATGGCCCGCCCCGGTGAAACGGCGGACCTGACGTGGTTCATGGCCACCGATCCCAATGCCCGCATCCTGATCGTGCCGGGGGCCTGGATACTGGCGCTGTCGCGCGCGCCGCGCCCCTTCGCCGAGTTGCGCAGCCGGGCGGTGGCGTTGCAGAAGGCCGAGGACGCGCAGCTTGCCATCCTGACCTCGCCGCACGCGAGGGCGCGGGTGCGTGCCTGGCCGCTGGCCGAGGCGCTTGACGCGCCCGAGGGCCTGCTGGCCGGGCTTCTGGGCGAGGTCGCGGCGCTTCCGCCAGGGCCGATGGCGCCGCCGCCGCGGCTGGCCGATGTCTCCGGCCTGCCGGACCTGTTGCGCCGGCTGCGCGATTCCGGCCTGCGGCCGCCGGTGTCCGCAGACGCGCTGCGGGCATTTTCCGAAGCGGCGGCACGCGTCCCGGCGAGGGCCGCGCGATGAGCCGGCCGTTCGACAGCTTCGTGCTGCTGGCCGAAATGCGCACCGGGTCCAACCTGCTGGAATCGCTTCTCAACGCGCTGCCCGGCATCGCCTGCCACGGCGAGGCCTTCAACCGCGCGCATCTGGGTGGGCAGGGCGGCACCGCGCTTCTGGGCGTTTCTATCCGCGAACGGGACCGCGACCCCTTCGCGCTGCTTCACCGGATTCGGGAACAGCCCGGGCTCAACGGTTTCCGGCTGTTTCACGATCACGATCTGCGGGTGCTCGACACCGTTCTGGCCGACCGACGCTGCGCCAAGATCGTGCTGGGGCGGAACCCGGTCGACAGCTGGGTCAGCCTGCAGATCGCACGCCGGACCCGGAAATGGCTGATGACCGACCTGCGCGGCCGGCGGAACGCGCGGATCGAGTTCGACGCGGCCGATTTCGATGCCTTCCTCGCCGCGCGCGCGGCCTTCCGCGCGCGGATCCACCGTGCCCTGCAGGTCACCGGGCAGACGGCCTTCTTCCTGGACTATGAAGACCTTCGCGACGCCGAGATCCTGTCGGGCCTTGCCGCCTGGCTGGGGCATTATGGCGCGCTCGATGCCGGGGCAAGCCGGATGGTGGTGCAGAACCCCGAACCGTTGGCCGAGAAGATCGCCGACCTGCCCGGGATGGCGGCCGATCTTGCCCGGATCGACTATTTCGGCCTGTCCCGGCTGCCGAATTTCGAGCCGCGCCGCGGGCCTGCCGTGAGTGCTGTGATGGCGGCGGCGGACGCGCCGGTGCTGTGGCTGCCGCTGGCGCCCGAACCGCGGGTCGAGGGCTGGCTGACGGCGCTGGGCGGCGGCGGCGAACCGGTGCGGGACTTCACCCGCGCCTCGCTGGAACGCTGGAAATCCGCGCGGTCGGGGTTTCGCGCCGTCACGGTGCTGCGGCATCCCCTGGAGCGGGCCGACCGGGCGTTCCGCGAGGCGATCCTGACCGGCCGCTACGCGCGCATCCGGCGACGGCTGATCCGGGATCACGGGGTCGGCCTGCCCGATCCGGCGGACGCCGCCGGGATGACGCCGGGCGCCTATCGCGCCGCGCTGCTGGGCTTCCTCGGCTTTCTCAAGTGCAACCTCAACGGCCAGACGTCGATCCGTGTCGACCGGCGCTGGTGCAGCCAGGTCGCCGCGCTGGCCGCCCTGGCCCCGGCCGTGCTGCCCGACGTTATCGCGCGCGCCGACCGGCTGGAGGAAGACCTGGCCCATGTCGCCCGCGGCGCGGGCCTGTCACCGGTGCCGCTGCCCGCGCTGGAGGCCACACCCCCGGTGCCGCTGGCCGAGATCTGGGGCGCCGATCTCGAAGAGGCGGCGCGCGCCGCCTATCCGCGCGACATCGCCGCCTTCGGCTTCGGCCGCTGGCACCCGGAAGGGTAAGCGGCCCGGTCAGACCGTGATGATCGACCGCGTCTCGGTCAGCACCGCGTGCAGCGCGGCCGGATCGGCATTGGCGCGCAGCTTGGCGCAGACATCGGCATCGCGCATCGTGCGCGACACCAGCGCCAGCGCCTTGAGATGGTCGACCCCCGAATCCTTGGGCGCGAACAGGGCGAAGACAAGGTCCACGGGCTGCCTGTCCACCGCGTCGAAATCCAGCGGCCGTTCCAGCCGAAGGAAGATGCCGACGACCGCGTCGAGCCCATGCAGCCTTGCATGCGGCAGCGCCACGCCATGGCCCACGCCGGTCGGCCCCAGGCTTTCGCGTTCCTGCAGTGCGTCCACGGTGTCGGAGGCATCCATCCCGTAGACGTCGCGCGCGATATCGCCGAGGTCCTGGAACAGGCGCTTCTTGCTCGTGGCATGGCCGATGACCTTGACGGCCTGCGGCTTCAAGAGACTGGACAGGTCCATGCGTCCTACCGTTCAGCGCCGGGCGGACCCGGGCGGTTGCTCAGCCGGTCGAGGGATCGATCCAGCCGACGTTTCCGTCGTCGCGGCGGTGCACCACGTTCACACCGCCATGCTTCTCGTTGCGGAACACAAGGATGCCGTCGCCCGACAGTTCCATCTGCATCACCGCCTCCCCGACCGACAGGGTGGGGATCTTCGTCTCCATCTCGGCGATGATCAGGGGTTGCAGACCCTCGGGTTCGGACTCGTCCTGATCCTCGCTCGCGGCGAGCACATACATGGGCGCTTCCGCGAATTCAACGGGCTGGGTGCGCTCGACATGGTGGTCGCGCAGCCGCCGCTTGTAGCGGCGCAGCTGCTTGTCCATCTTCTCGCGGCAGCTTTCGAAAGCGGCGTAGATCTCGCCGGCATGGCCCTTGGCCGCGGCCGTCAGGCCCGTGGAAAGGTGGATCGTCGCTTCGCAGAAGTACTCGTGCCCGACGCGCGAGAAGATGACGGCCGCGTCGGTCGGGCGCTGGGCGTATTTCTCGACCGTCTCGCCGAGTTCCGATTTCACGTGGGTTTGCAGCGCTTCGCCGATGTCGATCTGCTTTCCGGTGATCTGATACCGCATGACACCTCCTTGTTATGCAGCCGTGGCATGATTCGGCCGCGCCATGCGGCCCGCGAACACGCTTCCGGTTTCGGGGATTGCCGCTGCGCCATTGCCTCTGGCCGGAACGGTTTCGGCCCGTGCGGGCCCTAGGTTCGGGCCCTCCGGCGACGCCGCTCGAAGGATGAGGCTATGCGCAGGCATTTGCGGTATTTGGCGACAGTTCGGCGCGCGATGTCAACGCCTTCTCCGGCGAGGCATTGCCGCAGCTCCTCGTCCGAAAGCGGTGCGTCCTCCGACTCGGCCTGCACCAGTTCGCGGATCCGGCGTTGCACGTCGAAGGCCGAGACCGGCCCATCGGCGCCGGGCAGGGCGCGGCTGAAGAACCGGTCGAGCGGCACGACCGCCGCACCGGCCAGAAGCGCCTTGCCGGCGACCGCCCGGCCCAGCGTCGAGGGGTGCAGGCCCAGTTCCGCGGCCGCCTCGGCCCGGCTTTCGGGCTTCAGGCTGCGCTGCCCGCCGAGAAAGAACGCCGCCTGCCGCGCGGCGACATGCCGACCGATGCGCAACAGCGTCTCACCCCGCGCCCGGACCGCGCGGACGATTCCGTCGGCGCGCTGCCCGAGGGCATCGAAGCGATCGGACCCGGCGCGCGCCGCCCCGAGATCGTCGGCCAGCGCCACGTCGGGAAACACCGCCTCGTTGAGCCGGACCGACAGGCGGCCCTCGGCGTCCGCCTCCACCACGATCTCGGGCAGGCGCACCGCGATCGGGCGGGCGGCGCCGGGATCGACCGGAACCGGGCTGAACCCGCGCAACAGCCGCGCGGCCTGCGCGACCCGCGCCTCGGGCAGGCCCAGGCGCCGGGCCAGGGCGCCGGTCCGGCCGGCCGCCAGCGCCTCGATCCCGTGAACCAGGCCGCGCGCCTCGGACGGCAGAAAGCCGCGGTCGGCGAGTTTCAGGGCCAGGCATTCCGCCAGATCGCGCGCGCCGATGCCGGGCGGATCGCAGGATTGCAGCACCGCCAGTCCGGCCTCCAGCCGCTCCCGGTCGATCCCGTAGTCGTCGGCGATTTCGGCCAGCGTCGCCCCGAGATAGCCGTCGTCGCGCAACTCGCTGGCCAGCAGAAACGCGGCATCCCGGGTGGCGGTTTCGATCCGCATCATGGAGATCTGCCGCGCGAGGCTTTCAACCAGGGTCTCGCCCGCCGCGGTCCGACCGAGCGCCGCCTCGTAGGCCTCGCCCAGAAGTTCGGGCCGGCGCACCCGGAGGAACGGGTTTTCCGCGGCCTCGCTCTCCAGCGTCTCGGCCATCTCGTCGGCCGGCATCCGGAGCCACGCCAGCGCGGTGCGCATCCCGGGCGTGAGCGCAAGGCGCCCGCGCAGGCGCAGGTCGGTCCGCGGCGCGAGGGTCACGCCCGCCCCCGGCACGGCCCGGCGTCAGCCGATCCGGAAACTCTGGCCAAGATAGACGCGGCGCACGTTCTCATCGCGCACGACCTCCGACGGGGTGCCCGACATCATCACGGTTCCGTCGTGCAGGATATAGGCCCGGTCGACGATTTCCAGCGTTTCGCGGACGTTGTGATCGGTGATCAGAACACCGATGCCGCGTTCCTTGAGATCGTGCACCAGGGTGCGGATATCGCCGACGGCGATCGGGTCGACACCGGCGAAGGGTTCATCCAGCAGCAGGTAGCGCGGATCGGCGGCGAGGCAGCGCGCGATCTCTACCCGCCGCCGTTCGCCGCCCGACAGCGACAGGGCCGGCGCGCGGCGCAGATGCGCGATGCCGAAATCCGACAGAAGCTCTTCCAGCCGTTCGCGGCGCTTGTGGCCGTCGCGCTCGGCGATCTCCAGCACCGCGAGGATGTTGTCCTCGACGCTGAGGCCCCGAAAGATCGACACTTCCTGCGGCAGGTAGCCGATGCCCAGCCGCGCGCGGCGATACATCGGCAGCCCGGTCACGTCGCGGCCATCGAGGATCACCTGCCCGCCCTCGGGCACGATCAGCCCGGCGATGCAGTAGAACGAGGTGGTCTTACCCGATCCGTTCGGGCCGAGAAGCGCCACCACCTCGCCCCGGTCGAGGTCAATCGAGACATCGCGGATCACCGGCCGCCGGCGATAGCTCTTGCGCAGGCCCCGAACCACCAGCCCGCCGGTGCCCGGCGTCACGGACAGGTCGGGGCCGCCATCCATCAGTCCTGCCCGGCCTCGGCCTCGGCCGGGATCAGCATCGACACGCGGCCTTCCATCACGCCGGTGCCCTGGCTGAGATCGGCGGTCAGCATCTGCCCGGCGAGCGTGGTGGTGCCCTGCGTCAGCAGGACGTCGCCGGTCATCACCACGGTGGTGTCGGCGGGCGTGTAGACCGCGTCCTCGCCCTCCGCCGCCTCCGCGTCGGAGGTCAGGGTGACGCCGCCGGTCGCATGCACGCGTTCCAGCGTCCCCGACCCGTCCGCGGCATAGAACACCTCGACCCGCGGCGCGGCCATCACCATCTGGCCCTGGATCACCACGACATCGCCGGTGAAGACCGCGGTTCCCGAATCCTGGTCGGCCTCGAGCCGGTCGGCCGTGATCTGCACCGGGGCGTCGGGATCGGTGCGCAGGCCGCCCAGCGAAATCTCGGTCGTCTGCGCGGCGGCGGGTGCAGCGGCCAGCAAGACGGCAAGGCCCAGGGCGAGAAGATGGGTGTGCGGCATCGTCGATCCTCAATCCGAGGGCCGGTATACCAGCTTCACCGTCCCGTTGAAAACCAGAACATGGCCGGTCTCGGGCCCCGCGCGGGTCAGCCGCATGGTGGCCGCGGTGATCTCGCCATAGGGCGCCAGTCCCCGCACCGGCACGTCGGAACGCAGGTCGGTGCGCGACAGGGCGGCGGTCATCTCGGCGCTCTCCACGCGGTATCCGTCGGAGGTTTCGATCGAGACGTTGCCGGTCAGCGTCAGCCGGTCGTCGGCGCGGTCCAGCACGGCGGCATCGCCGCGCACGGTGGTCAGCCGGCCATCGCCGGGATCGAGCGTGGCGATCACGGCCACCGCCTCGGTCCGGCCGCTCCGGTCGGGATCGGGGCGCGCGCTTTCGGCGGTGAAGGCGACGGCGGTGCCGTCGTCGGTCATCGTGTTGTAGTCGGGGTTGCGCACCCGCATGTCGCGCGCCAGTTCGCGCACGTCGATGCCCGCGCCGGTCAGCGCCGCCGTCGGATCGATGGTGCGCGAAGTCAGGAACAGCGCGGCGACGATGCCCAGCGCCGCAAGCGGCAACAGCACCTTGAGCCAGGCGATGAGCCGCGAGTAAAGGTTGTCGCGCCCGCCCGCCATCGGTTCAGACCACCCCGGCGCGCAGGCAGTCGTGGATATGCAGGATCCCCTCGGCGCGGCCGTCGCCGTCCGGGTCCACCACGAACAGGCAGGTGATCTTGCGCTCGTTCATCACCGCCACGGCGGCCTCGGCCAGCGCGTCGGGCGCGATGGTGCGCGGCGCGCGGGTCATCACCGCCGCGGCGGCATGGCCCAGAAGCCCGTCCATGTGCCGCCGCAGGTCGCCGTCGGTGATCACGCCGACAAGCCGGCCCGCGGCATCGGTGACACCGGCCACGCCGAAGCCGCGCCGGGTGATCGCGATCAGCACCTCGGGCATCGGCGTGTCCAGCGCGACAAGCGGCAGTTCGTCCGGCCCGTGCATCAGGTCGGCCACCCGCGACAGCCGCGCGCCCAGCCGGCCGCCGGGGTGGAAGGCGCGGAAATGTTCGGGGGTGAACCGGCGGTGTTCCATCAGCGCCACCGCCAGCGCGTCGCCCAGCGCCAGGGTCATCGTCGTCGAGGTCGTCGGCACGATCCCGGTGCCGCAGGCTTCTTCGGCCGCGGGCAGCAGGATCGCCACGTCCGCCTGCCGCAACAGCGTCGATCCCGCGCGCGCCGCGACCCCGATCAGCGGGATGCCGAAGCGGCGGGTATGGGCGATGATGTCCGACAGTTCCGGGGTTTCGCCCGAGTTCGACAGCACCAGCGCGACATCGGCCTCGGTCACCATGCCAAGGTCGCCGTGCGAGGCCTCGGCCGGGTGGACGAACTGCGCCGGCGTGCCGGTGGAGGCCAGCGTCGCCGCGATCTTGCGCCCGACATGGCCGGACTTGCCCATCCCCGACACGATCACCCGGCCCCGCGCGGACAGGATCGCCTCGACCGCCCGCACGAAGCTGTCGCCCAGGCTGTCGCCCAGCGCCGCGAGGCCCGCCGCCTCGATGGCGACGACCCGCCGGGCGGTGTCGAGATATGCGTGCGCGTCGGTCATCCGTGCAGCACCTCAGTGCCTGTAGATATCGGCCTCGTCATCCCAGCCCAGCAGGTCGAGTTCCGCCCGCACCGGCAGGAAGCCGAAACAGGCCTCGGCCAGCGCCGTCCGGCCCTCGCGTGCCAGCCGGGTCTCCAGCTCGGCCTTGAGCCGGTGCAGGTAGAGCACATCGGTGGCCGCATAGTCCATCTGCGCGTCGGTCAGGTCGGTGGCGCCCCAGTCGGAGGTCTGCTGCTGCTTCGAGATGTCGATCCCGGCGAGATCCTGAAGAAGATACTTCAGCCCGTGCCGGTCGGTATAGGTGCGCACCATCTTCGAGGCGATCTTGGTGCACCAGACGGGCGCGCAGGTCACGCCGAAGGTGGCCTTCAGCACCGCGATGTCGAACCGGCCGAAATGGAACAGCTTGGTGGTGCCGGGATCGGCCAGCATCGCGCAGAGATTCGGCGCCTCGGCCTGGCCCTTGCCGATCTGGACGAGATGCGCGTCGCCGTCGCCGGCGGACAGCTGCACAAGGCACAGCCTGTCGCGCGCGGGGTTCAACCCCATCGTCTCGGTGTCGATCGCCACGACAGGGCCAAGGTCCAGCCCGTCGGGCAGATCGTTTCTGTGAAGATGTATCGTCATGCGACCCCCCGTGGTAGGCGAAGGGTCTGGTGCCCAGGAGAGGACTCGAACCTCCACGCCTTGCGGCACACGGACCTGAACCGTGCGCGTCTACCAATTCCGCCACCTGGGCAGGTGTCGTGGAGGGCGATGTATAGGCGCGCAGCGGGGCTGTCAACGGGGGTTTTCTCGGCCCCGCGGCAGGTGATTGCGCCTTGTTCCGAAAGGGTCTTGGCGGTAATCAGGGGCCGGGTTTCGACAGCGAAAGGCCTCGCCCATGTCCAGGTTGGTCACGATCTACGGCGGTTCGGGATTCGTCGGGCGCTACATCGCGCGGCGTATGGCGAAAGCGGGCTGGCGCGTGCGCGTCGCCGTGCGCCGCCCGAACGAGGCGCTGTTCGTGCGGCCCTATGGCGTCGTCGGCCAGGTGGAGCCGGTGCCCTGCAACATCCGTGACGACGCGTCGGTGCGCGCCGCGATGGAGGGTGCGGACGCGGTGGTGAACTGCGTCGGCATCCTCAACGAGATCGGCCGCAACCGGTTTGCCGCCGTCCAGGCCGAAGGTGCGGGCCGGGTGGCGCGGATCGCCGCCGAAGAGGGCGTGGCGCGGCTTGTCCATGTCTCGGCGATCGGGGCGGACCCGCAGGGCGCGTCGGACTACGCGCGCACCAAGGCGCTGGGCGAGGCGGCCGTGACCGAGGCGTTCCCGGGTGCGGTGATCCTGCGGCCCTCGGTGATCTTCGGAACCGAGGACCAGTTCTTCAACCGCTTCGCGGGCATGGCGCGGCTGGGGCCGATCCTGCCGGTGGTCGGCGCCGGCACCCGGTTCCAGCCGGTCTACGTGGATGACGTGGCCCAGGCGGCGGTGGCCGGGGTTCTGGGCCGTGCGGCGCCCGGTGTCTACGAGCTTGGCGGACCCGACGTGGAAACCTTCCGCGCCCTGATGGGCCGGATGCTGGCCGTGATCGGCCGGCGGCGGCTGGTTGCGAACATCCCGTTCTGGGTGGCCCGGATCATGGCGTTCGGCCTCGACATGGTGCAGGCGGTCAGCGGCGGGCTGATCGAGAACAAGATGCTGACCCGCGACCAGGTCAGGAACCTGGCCCTCGACAACGTTGTCGCGGATGACGCGAAGGGCTTTGCCGATCTCGGGATCGAGCCGACGCCGATGGCCTCCGTCCTGCCGGAATACCTGTGGCGGTTCCGGCCATCGGGGCAATACTTCACGATCAAGGCTTCGGCGAAGAACCTGCGCAAGCCGTCCTGATGGGCGGGGGCAACACCTTCGCCGCGGCGCTTCTCGGCCTGCTCGAGGGGCTGACGGAGTTCATTCCGGTCTCGTCGACCGGGCATCTTTTGCTGGCCGGGCATTTCATCGGTTTCGAAAGCGCGGGAAACACCTTCGAGGTGGTCATCCAGCTTGGCGCGATCCTGGCGGTCTTCGGCGTCTATGCCGCGCGGATCGGCCGGATCGCCGTGGCGCTGCCAAGCGATCCCGCGGCGCGCAACTTCGCCGTGGCGATCCTGCTGGCCTTCCTGCCGGCGGTGGTCATCGGGATCATGGCGCATGAGGTGATCAAGACGGTGCTGTTCGAGACGCCCTCGCTGATCGCCTGGATGCTGATCCTGGGCGGGGTGGTGCTGATCGTGGTCGATCGTCTGCCGCTTCGCCCCCGCCATACCGAGGCAGAACGCTTCCCGCTTGGCATGGCCTTCGGAATCGGCCTGTGCCAGTGCCTTGCGATGATCCCCGGCGTCTCACGCTCCGGCGCCACGATCGTGGGCGCGCTGGCGCTGGGCGCCGACAAGCGATCGGCGGCCGAGTTTTCCTTCTTCCTCGCCATGCCGACCATGCTGGGCGCGGTCACCTACGATCTGTATGTCAACCGCGCGGTGCTCGACGGCGCCGCCTGGGGCGAGATCGCGATCGGCTTCGGCGCGGCCTTCGTCGCGGCGCTGGTCGTCGTGAAGAGCCTTCTGGCCTATGTCAGCCGCTATGGCTACGCGCTGTTCGGCTGGTGGCGAATCATCGTCGGCGTGATTGTTCTGGCCGCGCTGTGAGGGACTTCGGCGATATTGGGTATCTATTACTGACCTATATTTGCGTCTGATTCCGCTCACCCACAGCATCACGGACCGATTATTCCGATTTTAGGTCACATAAACTGACTTTTCTTTCGCCGCGGCTGGGCGTAGACCATGCAGGCTCGCGGGGCGCAGGGGAGGTGAGGCAATGGCCAAGCAACAGATGCTGAAGTTCGTGACGGTCGGCAAGGAGATGCCCGCCAAGCGCGAGGCCGAACAGCGCACCCATGACTTCGACGAGATCTACGGCGACTACGCGCGCGAAAAGGCGGCCGAGCAGGCCGGGCGATGCAGCCAGTGCGGCGTGCCCTATTGCCAGTCGCATTGTCCGTTGCACAACAACATCCCGGACTGGCTGCGCCTGACCGCCGAGGGCCGGTTGCAGGAGGCCTACGAGCTCAGCCAGGCCACCAACACCTTCCCGGAAATCTGCGGCCGGATCTGCCCGCAGGACCGGCTGTGCGAAGGCAACTGCGTGATCGAACAGTCCGGCCACGGCACGGTGACGATCGGCGCGGTGGAAAAATACCTGACCGACATGGCCTGGGACCAGGGCTGGGTGCGGCCGATCGTGGCGGCCGCCGAGCGCGGCGAAAGCGTGGCGATCATCGGCGCCGGGCCGGGCGGCCTTGCCGCCGCCGACCGGCTGCGCCGGGCCGGCGTGCAGGTCACGGTCTACGATCGCTACGACCGGGCCGGCGGGCTGATGACCTACGGCATCCCCGGCTTCAAGCTGGAAAAGGACGTGGTCGGCAAGCGCATCGAGCAACTCGAGAAGGGCGGCGTGCAGTTCGTGCTGAACTGCAATGTCGGCGAAGACATCAGTTTCGATGCGATCCGCGGAAAGCACGACGCGGTGCTGATCGCCACCGGCGTCTACAAGTCGCGCGACCTCGGCGGGCCGGGCGCGGGGGCGGCGGGCATCGTGCGCGCGATCGATTACCTGACCGCGTCGAACCGCAAGGGTTTCGGCGACGAGGTGGCGGACTACGACTCGGGCGAATTGAACGCCGAGGGCAAGCGCGTGGTGGTGATCGGCGGCGGCGACACCGCGATGGATTGCGTGCGCACCGCTGTCCGGCAGGGCGCGGTAAGCGTCAAGTGCCTTTACCGCCGCGACCGCGCGAACATGCCCGGCAGCCAGCGCGAGACCCAGAACGCCGAGGAAGAGGGCGTCGAGTTCGTCTGGCTGTCGGCGCCCAAGGGCTTCGCGGGTGATCCGGTCGAGGGCGTCATGGTGCAGAAGATGCGGCTGGGCGCGCCCGACGCCACCGGCCGGCAAAGCCCCGAGGTGATCGAGGGCGCGGACTATGTCGAACCCGCCGACCTGGTGATCAAGGCGCTGGGTTTCGAACCCGAGGATCTGCCGGCGCTGTGGGGCGTTCCGGAACTGGCGGTGACGCGGTGGGGCACGATCCGCGCCGATTTCCGCACCCACGAAACCAGCCTGCCGGGCGTCTATGCCGTGGGCGACATCGTGCGCGGGGCGTCGCTTGTCGTCTGGGCGATCCGCGACGGGCGCGAGGCGGCGGATTCGATCCTCGCCTATCTCGACCAGCCCGCGACCGTCGCGGCGGAATGAGGTTGGCCGCGATGCGCCCCCTCGCTGTCGCCGCCATGCTGGCGGCATTGACCCCGGCCACGCCCGCGGCAGCCGGGGCCTTCACCCCGCCGGCGGGCTGCGAGGGGTTCATGACCGTGCAGTTGAAGAACTGCACGGTCGGCAACTACTACCGCTGTTCTGCCGATCCGGCCGGCGACAGCCGGTCGACCTATTTCGATGGCGAAGGCCCCTATTTCACCAGCCGGATCGATGCCGAGACGCGCTGGATGGAAAGCTACGATCACATCGCCGACGAATGGGACTACCTCGAACCCGAGGCTGCCGATCACGCCTCGTTCACCCAGCTTCTGGCGACCGGGCGCGACGATTTCGATTTTTCCACGACTTCGGAACACGGGGAAACCCGCCGCTATGTCGGCTACGACAGGCTGACCGGCGAGAGCGTGCGGATCGACGGCATCGCGCTGGAGCGCACGGAATTCGACGTGACCGCCTATGACGAGGCCGGCACCCCGCTCTGGCGCCGGTCCGGCCGGCAGTTCATACATCGCGACTGGCGGCTGTTCCTGGCCGATACCGAGACCTTCGAGACCGCCGCGGGCGAGGCCATCGCGACCGAGGATACCCCGGTGGACTTCGCGCTGCCGGGCGAACGCGGCTTCATGACGACCGATCCGATGTACGGCTGCTCGATGATGATGACCGGCCTGCCGGTCCTGAGGGTGGCGCAATGAAACGGCTGACCGGGCATTGCCTGTGCGGCGCCGTCACGCTTGATGTCGCGCCCGCGAAAGAGGTGCTGACGGCGTGCAACTGCGAAAACTGCCGACGCTGGACCGGAGGCGTGAACTTCACCTTCGAGGTCGAGGCCGAAACCGCGCGGATCGACGGGCCGGTACGGACCTATTCACCCGAAAACTGGGCCGAGCGGGCTTTCTGCGGCGCCTGCGGATCGGGCATCTCCTATCGCTTCACCGGGGACGGTCCGTTGAACGGTCTTCTGAAGGTGTCGGCCGGTCTGTTTGACGACGCCGGTGGCCGCCGGCTGGGGACAGAGTTCTTCGCCGACCAGCGCCCGGCGGCCTTCAACCTCGGCCAGCCGCATCCGACGATGACCGCGGCCGAGGTTGCCGCGGTGCTCGGCCCGGACTTGCCGGAGGGCAAGCCATGACGGAACGGACCGGGGGGTGCATGTGCGGCGCGGTGCGGTTCACCGCGACCGAGGTGCCCGACAGGATCGGCGCCTGCCATTGCGAGATGTGCCGCCGCTGGACCGGCTCGGCGCTTCTTGGCGTGACCATCCCGCTGGAGAAGGTCGAATGGGACGGCGAAGACCACATCGGCCGCATCCAAAGCTCGCACTGGGCCGAACGCGGGTTCTGCACGAAATGCGGCAGCGGCCTGTATTTCCGGGTGACGATGGAAGGCGACTATTCCGGCGGCATCGAACTGCCCGTCGGCGTTTTCGATGATCCGAACGGCTTCGTGCTGAGCAACGAGATCTACATCGACCACAAGCCCGACAGCTTTGCCTATGCCGGCGAGGGCCGCAAGCTCATGACCCGGCAGGACTGCATCGACAAGTTCGCCGTCCTCGCGGACGCGCCGCAAAACGCCGCCCCGACGGGCCCGTCCGAGAAGGAGGAAACGAGATGACCAAGCATGACGCCGCATGGGCCGCACGTGAAGAAGCCAAGCGCGCCTTCATGGCCGAACACGGTCTCTATTCCACCGAGGATGAGCATTCCTCCTGCGGGGTGGGCCTTGTCGTGGCGCTGGACGGGCGGGCCAGCCGCAAGGTCGTGGAACACGGGATCGACGCGCTCAAGGCGGTCTGGCACCGCGGCGCGGTCGATGCCGATGGCAAGACCGGCGACGGCGCGGGCATCCACGTGCAGATCCCGGTGCCGTTCTTCTACGACCAGATCCGCCGCACCGGGCACGAGCCCGACATGGGCCGCCTTGTCGCCGTGGGCCAGGTGTTCCTGCCGCGGACGGACTTCGGCGCGCAGGAACACTGCCGCACCATCGTCGAGACCGAGGTCTTGCGGATGGGCCATTACATCTACGGCTGGCGCCACGTCCCGGCGAACATCGACGTGCTGGGCGAAAAGGCCAACGCGACCCGGCCCGAGATCGAGCAGATCCTGATCCGCTGCGAGAAGGACATCGACGAGGAAACCTTCGAACGCGAACTCTACATCATCCGCCGCCGGATCGAGAAGGCGGCGGCGGCGGCGCAGATCGCAGGCCTTTACCTGTGTTCGCTGTCCTGCCGGTCGATCATCTACAAGGGCATGATGCTGGCCGAGCAGGTGGCCGAATTCTACCCCGACCTCAAGGACGAGCGGTTTGAGTCCGCCTTCGCGATCTACCACCAGCGCTATTCCACCAACACCTTCCCGCAATGGTGGCTGGCGCAGCCGTTCCGCATGCTCGCCCACAACGGCGAGATCAACACGCTGAAGGGCAACGTCAACTGGATGAAGAGCCACGAGATCCGCATGGCCTCTTCGGCCTTCGGCGAGGCGGCGGAGGATATCAAGCCGATCATCCCGCAGGGCTCTTCCGATTCCGGCGCGCTGGACGCGGTGTTCGAGGTTCTGGTGCGTTCCGGCCGCTCGGCGCCGATGGCCAAGACCATGCTGGTGCCCGAGGCCTGGTCGAAATCGGCGGCCGAGATGCCGAAGGCCTGGGCCGACATGTATGCCTATTGCAACGCGGTGATGGAACCCTGGGACGGTCCCGCGGCCCTGGCGATGACCGACGGGCGCTGGGTCTGCGGCGGGCTGGACCGCAACGGGCTGCGGCCGCTGCGCTACGTCGTCACCGGCGACGGCATGCTGATCGCCGGGTCCGAGGCCGGGATGGTGCCGATCGACGAATCCCGCGTGCAGGAAAAGGGCGCGCTGGGTCCGGGCCAGATGATCGCCGTCGACATGGCCGAGGGCAAACTCTACCACGATGCCGAGATCAAGAACCGGCTTGCCGCCGCGCAGCCCTTCGGCGACTGGATCGAGAAGGTCGTCGATCTCAACGCGATGATGCGCGACGTGCCGGAAAAGGCGGTGTTCTCGGGCCCCGACCTGCGCCGCCGGCAGATCGCGGCCGGCTATTCGATCGAGGAGATCGAGCAGGTCCTGGTGCCGATGGCCGAGGACGGCAAGGAAATGGTCGCCTCGATGGGCGATGACACGCCGCCCGCCGTGTTGTCGTCGATGTACCGGCCGCTGTCGCATTTCTTCCGGCAGAACTTCAGCCAGGTGACGAACCCGCCGATCGACAGCTTGCGCGAGGCACGGGTGATGAGCCTCAAGACCCGGTTCGGCAACCTCAAGAACGTGCTCGACGAGGATTCCAGCCAGACCGAGATCCTCGTTCTCGAAAGCCCGTTCATCGCCAACGCCGAGTTCCAGGAGATGGTGCGCCAGTTCGGCGACTCGGTGGCCTTCGTCGATTGCACCTTCGCCGCCGGCGCGGGGCATGACGCGCTGCACCAGGGGCTGGCGCGGATCCGGGCCGAGGCCGAGGATGCGGTGCGCTCGGGCGCGGGCCATATCGTGCTGACCGATGAACACCAGGGGCCCGGCAAGGTCGCGATGCCGATGATCCTGGCGACCTCGGCGGTGCATTCCTGGCTGACCCGCAAGGGGCTTCGGACCTTCTGTTCGGTGAACGTGCGGTCGGCCGAATGCATCGATCCGCATTACTTCGCGGTGCTGATCGGCTGCGGCGCGACCACGGTGAACGCCTATCTCGCACAGGACACGATCGCCGACCGGTTGGAGCGCGGCCTGATCGAAGGCAGCCTTCTGGAGGCGATGCGCCGCTACCGCGACGCGATCGACGCGGGCCTGCTCAAGATCATGTCGAAGATGGGGATCTCGATCATCTCGTCCTATCGCGGCGGGCTGAACTTCGAGGCCGTCGGGCTGAGCCGCGCGATGGTGGCGGAATACTTCCCCGGCATGCAAAGCCGGATTTCCGGCATCGGCGTCGCCGGGATCCAGCGCAAGCTGGAAGAGGTGCACGCCAAGGGCTGGGCCGGCAGCGCCGACATCCTGCCGATCGGCGGATTCTACAAGGCGCGGCGGTCGGGCGAGAAGCACGCCTGGGAGGCGCAGACGATGCACATGCTGCAATCGGCCTGCGACCGCGCCTCCTACGACCTGTGGAAGCAGTATTCGGCCTCGATGCGGGCCAATCCGCCGATCCACCTGCGCGACCTTCTGGATATCAAGCCGCTGGGCAAGCCGGTGCCGATCGAGGAGGTCGAAAGCATCACCTCGATCCGCAAGCGCTTCGTCACGCCGGGGATGAGCCTTGGCGCGCTGTCGCCCGAGGCGCACAAGACGCTGAACGTCGCGATGAACCGGATCGGCGCGAAATCCGATAGCGGCGAGGGCGGGCAGCTGCCCGGCATGAAGGTCACGAAGCTGATCGCGCGGCTGCGGCACTCGACGCCGGGGGTGACGCTGATCTCGCCGCCGCCGCATCACGACATCTACTCGATCGAGGATCTCGCGCAGCTGATCTACGATCTCAAGCAGATCAACCCGCGCGCCAAGGTCACGGTGAAGCTGGTGTCGTCCTCGGGCGTCGGCACGATCGCCGCCGGGGTGGCCAAGGCCAAGGCCGACGTGATCCTGATCTCGGGCCACAACGGCGGCACCGGCGCTTCGCCCGCGACCTCGATCAAGTACGCCGGCCTGCCGTGGGAGATGGGGCTGACCGAGGCGCACCAGGTGCTGTCGATGAACAAGCTGCGCGACCGGGTGACGCTGCGCACCGGGCGCGACATCGTGATCGCCGCGCTGATGGGGGCCGAGGAATACGGCATCGGCACCGCGGCGCTGATCGCGATGGGCTGCATCATGGTGCGGCAGTGTCAGTCGAACACTTGCCCGGTCGGCGTCTGCACCCAGAACGAGGCGCTGCGGCAGAAGTTCACCGGCACCGCCGACAAGGTGGTGAACCTGATCACCTTCTACGCCCAGGAGGTGCGCGAGATCATGGCCGCGATCGGGGCGCGCAGCCTTGACGAGATCATCGGCCGGGCGGACCTGCTGACCCAGGTCAGCCGGGGCGCCGCGCATCTCGACGATCTCGATCTCAACCCGCTCCTGATCACCGTCGATGGCGCCGACCGGATCGTCTACGACCGCTCGAAGCCGCGCAACGCGGTGCCCGACACGCTGGACGCCGAGATCGTGAAGGACGGCGCGCGGTTCTTCGAGGACGGCGAGAAGATGCAGCTCAGCTACGCGGTGCGGAACACCGACCGGACCATCGGCACCCGCGCCTCCAGCCATATCGTGCGCAACTTCGGCATGAAGAACGCGCTGCAGCCAGATCACCTGACGGTGAAGCTGACCGGGTCGGCCGGCCAGTCGCTGGGCGCCTTCGCCGCGCCGGGGCTGAAGCTGGAAGTGTCGGGCGACGCCAACGACTATGTCGGCAAGGGCCTGTCGGGCGGCCTGATCGTGGTGCGCCCGCCGATGACCTCGCCGCTGGTGGCCTCGGAGAACACGATCATCGGCAACACCGTGCTTTACGGCGCGACCGACGGTCATCTCTTCGCCGCCGGCCGCGCCGGGGAGCGGTTCGCGGTGCGAAACTCGGGCGCCAAGGTGGTGATCGAGGGCTGCGGTTCGAACGGTTGCGAGTACATGACCGGCGGGGTGGCCGTGATCCTGGGCCGGATCGGCGCGAACTTCGGCGCCGGCATGACCGGGGGCATGGCCTATGTCCACGATCCCGACGGTACGGCGACGGCGATGATGAACATGGAAACGCTGGTCACCTGCCGGGTCACGCAGCCCTTCTGGGAGGCGCAGCTCAAGGGCCTCGTCGAACGCCACGCCGCCGAAACCGGCAGCCGCAAGGCCGCGCAGATCCTGCAGGACTGGGAGACGGAACTGGCCAGGTTCATCCAGGTCTGCCCGAAGGAGATGCTGGTGCACCTGCCGCACCCGCTGACCGACGAGGCGGAGGCGATGCCGGCGGAATGACGGAAAGGGGGCCCGCGGGCCCCCTTTTTCACGCACCGCGGAATCGTCCCGGCGCGGGCCGCTTGACCCCGCGGGGCGCGCATGGTTCCTCGCCTCATGGCACGGAAGACGACACCAGCGAAACGGCGCAAGACGGCCTCGAAGGCGGGGGCGAGACCCGCGGCCGGGCGGTGGTTCGGCTGGCCGGGGCTGGCGGCGATCCGGCGCTGGCTGTTGCGCGGGGCGCTGGGGCTGGTGGCCCTCGTCCTCGCCTGGGTGCTGGCCTATGCCGTCGTCAATCCGCCGGTCACGCCCTACATGCTGGCCGAGCGGATGCGGCACGGCCCGCTGGCGCGCGACTGGGTGCCGATCGAGGCGATGGCCCCGGTCCTGCCGCGCGCGGTCGTGGCGGCGGAGGATGCCAATTTCTGCCTGCACTGGGGCTTCGACATGGCCGCGATCCGCGCCGCGGTGGCCGAGGGCGGCACCCGCGGCGCATCGACCCTGACGCAGCAGACCGTCAAGAACGCGTTCCTGTGGCACGGGCGAAGCTGGCCCCGCAAGGCGGCCGAGGCGCTTCTCACCCCGGTGGTGGAGGTGGCCTGGCCGAAACGGCGGATCCTGGAAATCTATCTCAACATCGCGGAATTCGATACCGGCGTGTTCGGCGTCGAGGCCGCGGCGCGGCGCTATTTCGAGACATCGGCAGCCGATCTGACGCCCGCGCAGGCCGCGCGGCTCGCCGCGCTGCTGCCCGATCCGAAGGGCCGCGACGCGGCGCGGCCCAGCGATTTCGTGCGGAACCGCGCCGCGGCGATCCTCGATGGCGCGGCGACGATCGCCGCCGACGGCCGGGACGACTGCTTTGCGGATTGATGGACCGGCCCGCGACGGCTATCACCAAGGGGTCTTCGCGGCCCCGAGCATTTCCCGATGAACCGCCTCTACCATGTTCCCCTGTCCCCGTTCTGCCGCAAGGTGCGCCTGACCCTGGCGGAATAGCGGATCGAGGTGGAACTGGTCGAGGAACGCTACTGGGAGCAAAGCCCCGAGTTCCTGCGCCGCAACCCCGCCGGCAAGGTGCCGATCCTGCGGATGGAACAGCGCGTGATGTCCGAAAGCCAGGCGATCTGCGAATATCTCGACGAGGTCGCGCCGGAACCGCCGCTGATGCCGCGCGGCCCCGACGCGCGCTACGAGGTGCGCCGGCTTTGCGCGTGGTTCGACGACAAGTTCCATGCCGAGGTGACCTCGAAGCTCTTGTACGAGCGGGTCAACAAGAAGCTGGCCAAGGCCGGCTATCCGGATTCGAAGAACGTGAAATCCGGCGCGGGGCGGATCAAGTACCACCTCGACTACATGGCCTGGCTGCTGGAACACCGCCGCTGGCTGGCCGGCGACGTGATGACGCTGGCGGATTTCGCCGCGGCGGCGCATCTGTCGGCGCTGGACTACATCTCGGATGTCGACTGGAACCGGTCCGCCGCGGTCAAGGACTGGTACGCCAAGATCAAGTCGCGCCCGGCGTTCCGGTCGATCCTGGCCGACCAGGTGCCCGGTTTCCCGCCGCCGCCGCATTACGCGGACCTGGATTTCTGATATCCGTCGCGGCGGGGGTTTCACACCCCCGCACCCCCGTGGGATATTTCCGGATCAAAATGGAGCGGGTTTGTCTGCCGATCTGAAGGCACGGATGGAGGCGCGGGCGCGGGCCGAGGGCTTCGCGGGGATGGGCGTTTGCCGGCCGGAGGCGATCGGGGACGCGGGCGCGCGGCTGGCGGCGTTCCTGGCCAAAGGCCGGCACGGGCAGATGGGCTGGATGGCCGAGCGCGCGGGCTGGCGCGCCGATCCGCGCGCGATGTGGCCCGAGGTGCGGAGCATCGTGATGCTGGCCGAGGCCTATACGCCGGATTTCGATCCGCTGGCGCTGCTGGAGCGGCGCGACCGCGCCGCGATCAGCGCCTATGCCCGTGGCCGGGACTACCACGACCTGGTGAAGAAGCGGCTGAAACGGCTGGGGCGCTGGCTGATCGACGCGGCGGGCGGCGAGATCAAGGTGTTCGTCGATACCGCGCCGGTGATGGAGAAGCCGCTGGCCGAGGCCGCCGGGCTGGGCTGGCAGGGCAAGCACACCAATCTTCTGGGCCGCGACCTGGGCAACTGGATCTTTCTGGGCGCGATCTTCACCACGCTCGATTTGCCGGCGGACGCGCCGGAGGAGCAGCGTTGCGGCACGTGCACCGCTTGCCTCGACATCTGCCCGACGCGGGCCTTTCCGGCGCCCTATCAGCTGGATGCGACGCGCTGCATTTCCTACCTGACGATCGAGCATCGCGGGCCGGTGGACGCAGGGCTGCGGCCGCTGATGGGCAACCGGATCTACGGGTGCGACGACTGCCTTGCGGTCTGCCCCTGGAACAAGTTCGCGGTGGCCGCGCGCGAGGCGGGCTATGCCGATCGGGTGGGGGAGCCGCCGCTGGCGGAGCTGGCCGGGCTGGACGACGCCGGGTTCCGGGCGCGGTTTTCCGGGTCTCCGATCAAGCGGATCGGGCGCGACCGGTTCGTCCGCAACGTCTGCTACGCGATCGGGAATTCCGGCCTGCCGGCGCTTCTGCCCGCCGTCCGCGCGCTTGTCGGCGATCCCGATCCGGCGGTGGCCGACGCCGCGCGCTGGGCGGTGGACCGCCTGTCGGGCGCGACACCCTAGCCAAACCGCGCGCCATACCCCATCCTCGAGGCGGGGCAGCGAGGCCCCAGGCAAATCGAAGGAGGATCGCATGAGCCGTCATCCCGTCGATCATCGGACACCCCCCGAGGGTGGCCGTACGGAGCATTTCGCGCAGGTCGAGCGCCAGTCGGGCGCGGCCGGCAGCCACCCGGCCAGCCGGGCGCTGCATCGCCGTCCGGCCGCGCGCGGCGCGGGCCAGTCCCGTGTTGCCGCCTATGCCAGGATCGAGCGCGGCCGCGAGGCCTGAGGCCGGGCCGCGGCGCCGCGCTTGACCGCGCGCGGCGGCCGGTCTAGACGGGCGGCAGGGTGAAGGCCCCTGCCGCTCGCGGTCGGCATGACCATGGTGAAGCCTTCGAGATCATTCCGTTCCCCGTGCCGACAGGGCCGGCGGATGGCAAGGCGAGCCCCATCCAGACATACCGGCCCGGAACAGGACGGAGACGATGGAACCGAGCCCCCCTATCGAGGATCTGAAGGCCGAGGCGCGCCGGCTGCGCAAGGCGCTGGCGGCGGAGGGCGTGGTGATCGGCCATTCCGCCGCGCTTGACCGCGTGGCGAGGGCGCATGGCCATCGCGACTGGAACACCGCGCATGCCGTGGCGGCCAAGGTGCCGACGCTGCCGGTCAGGGTGGGCGCGCGGGTAAGCGGGGCCTACCTCGGCCAGCCGTTCCGCGCCGAGGTGCTGGGGCTGACGGTGCTGGGCCGGAACCGGTTCCGGATCACGCTCGACTTCGACGAGGCGGTGGATGTGGTGGTCTTCGACAGCTTCTCCAACCTGCGCAAGCGGGTGGTGAAGGTGATCGACGCCCGGGGCGAAAGCCCCGATCGCACCTCGGACGGGCGGCCGCACCTGCGGATCGCGCGCTGAGGTCGTGCGGGGCGCCCCCTGCGGGCGCCCCGCCGGGTCTCACGCCCGCACGAGGCGTTCGTACTCGGTGGCGACGCGGCGGGTCAGCTCGCCGACCTCGAAGCTGTAGTCGCCGATCTGGCCCACCGGCGTGACCTCGGCCGCGGTGCCGGTCAGCCAGCACTGTTCGAAGCTCTCCAGTTCCGCGGGCAGGATGTGGCGTTCGTGCACCTTGATCTGCATGTCGCGCAGCATGCCGATCACGGTCTGGCGGGTCAGGCCGTTGAGGAAGCAGTCCGCCAGCGGGGTATGCACCTCGCCATCCTTGACGAAGAAGATGTTGGCGCCCGTCGCTTCGGCCACGTAGCCCCGGTAATCGAACATCATCGCGTCGGAACAGCCCTTGGCCTCGGCGGCGTGCTTGGCCATCGTGCAGATCATGTAAAGCCCGGCGGCCTTGGCCTGGCTGGGCGCGGTTTCGGGCGAGGGGCGTTTCCATTTCGCGATGTCGAGCTTCGCGCCCTTCATCTTGGCGTCACCGTAGTAGCTGCCCCATTCCCAGGCGGCGACGGCCAGCCGCACCGGGTTGCGCCGCGCCGCCACGCCCATGTCTTCGCCCGCGCCGCGCCAGGCGAAGGCGCGGACATAGGCCTCGGTCAGGCCGTTGGCGGCCAGCACCTCGGCCTTGGCCGCCTCGATCTGGTCGACCGTCCACGGGATCGGCATGTCCAGCAGTTCGCCGGATTTCAGCAGCCGTTCGGAATGTTCCCGGCTCTTGAAGATCCGGCCACCGTAGCAGCGTTCGCCCTCGAAGACCGACGAGGCATAATGCAGCGCATGGGTCAGGACATGGACCTGCGCGTCGCGCCAGTCCAGCAGCGAACCATCCATCCAGATCTTGCCATCGCGATCGTCATAGGCAGCCATTCTTCCTCCTCGCGGACCCGCCGCTTTGCACAAGTTGCGCGAATTAGGTCCAGAGCGGACATAATGTTGCGTCAAATCTGCGGATCGCTAGCAGTTGAGTCTTGGAAAGTCAACAAGGCTGACATAAAGTCGCGAAATCCGTTGCGGCGGGAGGAGAACGATGGCGGAAGGTTCCGGTGCCGGCGGGCCGGGCAGCGAGGCGTTGCTGTTCCTGACCGACGATCAGCTCAGGAAGGGGATCGAGGCGATGTTCTTCGCCTATCGCGCCTTCACCGCCGATCCCGACCGGATTCTCGACGATCACGCCTATGGCCGCGCGCATCACCGGGCGATCCATTTCATCAACCGCCAGCCGGGGCTGACGGTGAACACGCTTCTGTCCGTTCTGGGTGTCACCAAGCAATCGCTGAACCGGGTGTTGCGCACGCTGATCGAGGACGGGCTGGTGGAAAGCCGCGTCGGCCGGCAGGACAAGCGCGAGCGGCACCTGTTCCTGACCGCGAAGGGCGCCGATCTGGAACGCGCGCTGTCGGATGCGCAGCGGGCGCGGATGCGGGCGGCCTACCGGGCGGCGGGGCCGGCCGCGGTTGCGGGGTTCCGGCAGGTGCTGGAGGCGATGATGGATCCCGATCTCAGGCGGCATTACCTTGCGCTGAAGGAGGGCGGCTGATGGCCGCGGACGTGAACGACCTGCACCTTCTGATCGTCGACGACGACGAGCGGATCCGCGGCCTGTTGCAGAAGTTCCTTGCCCGAAACGGGTTCTGGGTGAGCGCGGCGCGGGACGCGGCGCATGCCCGGCGGCTCTTGTCGGGGCTGGATTTCGACCTGATCGTGCTGGACGTGATGATGCCCGGCGAGGACGGGATCAGCTTCGCGCGGTCGCTGCGCGCCGAACGCGCCACGCCGATCCTGCTGCTGACCGCGAAGGGCGAAACCTCGGACCGGATCGCGGGGCTGGAGGCGGGGGCGGATGACTACCTGTCCAAGCCGTTCGAGCCCAAGGAGCTTCTGCTGCGGATCAACGCGATCCTGCGCCGCGCGCCGCCCGCACCCCCGGCCGAGGCGCCCCCGAAGGTCATCACCCTTGGCCCGGTACGCTACGACCTGGAGCGCGGCGAGATGTGGCGCGGCGACGATCTCGTCCGGCTGACCGCGACCGAGGCGCAGCTGATGCGGATCTTCTCGGCCCGGCCCGGCGCGCCGATCAGCCGCGGCGAACTCGTCGAGGAGCTGGGCCGCGACAAGGCCGGCGAGGCGCCGCAGGATCGCGCGGTGGACGTGCAGATCACCCGGCTCAGGCGCAAGATCGAGGATGACCCGCGCCAGCCGCGGTATTTGCAGACGGTGCGCGGCTCGGGCTACATGCTGGCGCCGGACTGAGGCCGAGACGAAGGGGAAGACCTTGGCGACCATCCTGATCACCCATCCCACCGCGGCGGGCCACCTGACGCCGCCCGGCCATCCCGAACAGGTCGCCCGGATCGAGGCGATCTGGCAGGCGCTGGAAGCGCCGGAGTTCGCCGCGCTGGACCGGCGCGAGGCGCCGGTGGCCGACGAGGCCGACATCCTGCGCTGCCATCCCGAAAGCCTGCTGCGACGCTATCGCGCCGAAGCGCCGACCGAGGGCTTCCAGCCGCTCGATCCCGATACCTGGATGTCGCCCGGAACGCTCGACGCCGCGTTCCGTGCCGCCGGCGGGGCCTGCGCCGCGGTCGACGCGGTGCTGGCGGGCGAGGCGACGAACGCCTTCGTCGCGATGCGCCCGCCCGGCCACCATGCCGAGACCGGGACGCCGATGGGCTTTTGCCTGTTCGGGTCCGTCGCGATCGCGGCCAAGCGCGCGCTGGACCATCACGGGCTTTCGCGCGTCGCGGTGCTGGATTTCGACGTGCATCACGGCAACGGCACGCAGGATCTGCTTTGGAACGAGGCGCGCGCGTTCTTCGCCTCGTCGCACCAGTGGCCGCTTTATCCCGGCACCGGTCGGCCCGGCGAACGCGGCGCGCATGGCCAGATCATGAACGTGACGCTGGCGCCGGCGACGGGCGGCGCGGAAATGCGCGCGGCCTGGGAGGACATTCTTGCCGCCGCGCTGGATTTCCGGCCGGAACTCGTGCTGGTTTCCGCCGGGTTCGACGCGCATCGCGACGATCCGCTGGCCGGGCTGACCTGGGAGACGGAGGATTTCGCCTGGATCACCCATGCGATCTGCGACCTGGCCGAGGATGCCTGCGAGGGCCGGGTGGTCTCGGCGCTGGAGGGCGGGTATGATCTGCCGGCATTGGCCGCCTCCGTCGCGGCCCACGTCGGTGTATTGATGGAGCGGGGCGCGTGAGGGAACGGGACGCATGAGCGAATTGGCGACGATGTCATTCGAAGAGGCGATGGCGGAGCTTGAACGCGTCGTCGGTCAGCTCGAACGCGGCGATGTTCCGCTGGAGGAATCGATCACGCTTTACGAACGCGGCGCGCAGCTTCGGGCGCATTGCGAGGCCAAGCTCAAGGCCGCCGAGGAGCGGGTGGAAAAGATCACCCGCGGTGCCGACGGCACACCCGGCACGGAACCCGTCGAAGGCCTGTGATGTTCGCCGCCCGTCTCGCCGAGGTGCAGGACGCGGTGCAGGCGGCGCTGGACGCCGCGATCGGCGCGCTGCCGCCGGGCCAGCCGGCCGAGGCGATGGCCTATGCCGCGCAGGGCGGCAAGCGGCTGAGGGCCTTCCTGGTGCTGGAAGGCGCGCGGCTGCACGGGCTGCCGGACGACCGGGCGATGCCGGCCGCGGCGGCGGTCGAGGCGCTGCATGCCTATTCGCTGGTCCATGACGATCTGCCCTGCATGGATGACGACGATCTGCGCCGCGGCCTGCCGACCGTGCATCGGCGTTGGGACGAGGCCACCGCGGTTCTGGCCGGCGACGCGTTGCAGACGCTGGCCTTCGAACTCTGTTGCGATCCGGCGCTTGGCCCGGCGGAACGCCGCGTGGACCTCGCCGCCGCCCTCGCCCGTGCCTCGGGCGCGGCGGGGATGGTGCGGGGCCAGGCGCTCGACATCGCGGCGGAAACCGCCGCGCGGCCGCTGACGCTGGACGAGATCGTGGAGTTGCAGGCCGGCAAGACCGGCGCGCTGATCGGTTTCGCGGCCGAGGCCGGCGCGATCCTTGCCGGGGCCGACCGCGGGCCGCTGGCGCGCTATGCCCGCGCGCTGGGCCTGGCCTTCCAGATCGCCGATGACATCCTCGACGTCGCTGGCGACGCGGGCAAGGCCGGCAAACGGCTGGGCAAGGATGCCGAGGCCGGCAAGGCGACCTTCGTCTCGCTGCTGGGTCTTGAAGGGGCGCGGGCACGAGCGGCGGCGCTTGCCGACGAGGCCTGCGACGCGCTGGGCCCCTACGGCGACGCGGCGGCCTGCTTGCGGCAGGCGGCGCGCTTCGTTATCTCGCGCGAAGCCTGAACCGCGGCCCGAGGGAGGCCCCGATGAGCGACCGACCGATCACCCCGACGCTGGACCGGGTCCGCAGCCCCGCCGATCTCAAGGCGCTGAACGATCGCGAGCTGCGCCAGCTTGCCGACGAGCTGCGCGCCGAGACGATCAGCGCCGTTTCCGTCACCGGCGGTCATCTGGGCGCGGGGCTGGGCGTGGTGGAACTGACCGTCGCGCTGCATGCCGTCTTCGACGCGCCGGGCGACAAGATCATCTTCGACGTGGGCCACCAGTGCTATCCGCACAAGATCCTGACCGGGCGGCGCGACCGGATTCGCACGCTGCGGATGGAAGGCGGG
Organism: Paracoccaceae bacterium; assembly: GCA_024742695.1. Taxonomy (GTDB): domain Bacteria; phylum Pseudomonadota; class Alphaproteobacteria; order Rhodobacterales; family Rhodobacteraceae; genus JANSXY01. Next base: position 48,516 of record JANSXY010000013.1, read on the forward strand.
CTGTCGGGCTTCACCAAGCGATCCGAAAGCCCCTACGACCCGTTCGGCGCGGCGCATTCCTCCACCTCGATCTCGGCCGCGCTGGGCTTTGCCGTGGCGCGCGACCTTGGCGAGCCGACGGGCGACGCGATCGCGGTGATCGGCGATGGCGCGATGAGCGCCGGAATGGCCTTCGAGGCGATGAACCACGCCGGCCACATGGGCACCCGCATGATCGTGGTTCTGAACGACAACGAGATGTCGATCGCGCCGCCGGTGGGCGCGATGTCGGCCTATCTGTCGCGGCTTTACGCCGGCGCCCCGTTCCAGGATCTGAAGGCGGCGGCGAAGGGCGCCGTCAGCCTGTTGCCGCCGCCGTTCCAGGAGGGGGCGCGGCGGGCCAAGGAGATGCTCAAGGGCATGGCCGTCGGCGGCACCCTGTTCGAGGAGCTGGGCTTTTCCTATGTCGGCCCGATCGACGGGCACGATCTCGACCAGCTTCTGCCGCTGCTGCGCACCGTCAAGGCGCGTGCGACCGGGCCGATCCTGGTCCATGCGCTGACCAAGAAGGGCAAGGGCTACGCCCCCGCCGAACAGGCCGCCGACCGCGGCCACGCGCGCGCGAAGTTCGACGTGGTGACGGGCGAGCAGAAGAAGGCGCCCTCGAACGCGCCGTCCTACACGCGGGTCTTCGCCGAAAGCCTCGTGGCCGAGGCCGAGCGCGACGAGAAGATCGTCGCGGTCACGGCGGCGATGCCCGACGGCACCGGGCTCGATCTGTTCGGCGCGCGGTTTCCGCGCCGGTGTTTCGACGTCGGCATCGCCGAACAGCACGCGGTCACTTTCTGCGCGGGGATGGCGGCGGGCGGGCTGAAGCCCTTCTGCGCGATCTACTCGACCTTCCTGCAGCGCGGCTACGACCAGGTGGTGCATGACGTGGCGATCCAGCGCCTGCCGGTGCGCTTCGCGATCGACCGGGCCGGGCTGGTGGGCGCCGACGGGGCGACGCATGCGGGATCGTTCGACGTGGCCTACCTGGCGAACCTGCCCGGCTTCGTGGTGATGGCCGCGGCCGACGAGGCCGAGTTGCGCCACATGGTGGCGACGGCGGCGGCGCATGACGATGGCCCCATCGCCTTCCGCTACCCGCGCGGCGAGGGCGTGGGGGTGGAGATGCCGGCCCGCGGCGTGCCGCTGGAGATCGGCAAGGGCCGGCTGATCGCGGAGGGATCGCGCGTCGCGATCCTGTCCTTCGGCACGCGCCTGACCGAGGTGATGGCGGCGCGCGAGGCGCTGGTCGCGCGCGGGATCAGCCCGACGGTGGCCGATGCCCGCTTCGCCAAGCCCCTGGATCGGGCGCTGATCCTGCGGCTGGCGGCGGACCACGAGGCGCTGATCACCATCGAGGAAGGCGCGGTGGGCGGCTTCGGCAGCCATGTCGCGCAGCTTCTGGCCGAAGAGGGCGTGTTCGACCGCGGGCTGAAGTTCCGGTCCATGGTACTGCCCGACATCTTCATCGACCAGGCCAGCCCGGCGGCGATGTATGCCGTGGCCGGCATGAACGCGCCCGAGATCGAGGTCAAGGTGCTGGAGGTTCTCGGCGTGGCGATGGTGGGCAGCCGCCGCGCCTGATGCGCGCCGGGCGGCCGCTTCCGCGGGATCGGCGCGAAGACCCCGGCCGACGCGGCATCGGTGGACGGGGTCGCATGACCGTCTTGCCGCCACGCGCGATCCGAATTGCGCTTCCCCGGCCGGGGGGTTCCGTGCCAGCATCCCGCCGCCGGCAGCGGATCGACGGGGGGAAGATGTTGGACGGTCTTTCGGGCATCCGCCATGTGTCCTACTGGCTTGACGAGGCCGGGGCCGCCCCGCCGCCGCCCACCGGAGAGACCGGGCCCTTGCCGGCCAGCACCGATGTCGTGGTGATCGGCGCCGGCTACACCGGCCTTGCCGCCGCGCTGCACACCTGCCGGGGCGGCCGCGATACCCTCGTCCTGGACGCCGGGGAGCCGGGCTTCGGATGCTCCACCCGGAATGGCGGGCAGATCAGCACCAGCGTCAAGCCGTCGCTGGCCAGCCTCGCGGCCCGGTTCGGCCCCGATCGGGCGGGCGGCATCCGCGCCGAGGGCCGCGCCGCGCTGGACTGGATCGGCAACTTCGTCGCCGACGAGGGGATCGACTGCGATTTCCAGCGCTGCGGCCGGTTCCACGCGGCCCATACCCCGCGCCACTACGAGCAGCTGGCCCGCGACGCCGAGACGATGCGGCGCGAGGAAGGGATCGAAAGCTTCGTGGTGCGCGAGGCCGAGCAGCGCGCCGAACTGGGAACCGACAGCTACTTCGGCGGCGTGGTCTTTCCGCGCCATTGCGCGCTGCAACCGGCGAAGTATCACCGCGGGTTGCTGGACCGGGCGCGCGGCGCCGGGGCGCGGGTGATCGGGCAGTGCCCGGCCATCGCGGTCGACGCCGCCGGCGGCGGGTTCGACGTGCGGACCCCGCGGGGTACGGTGCGGGCGCGGGATGTGATCGTCGCGACCAACGGCTATACCACCGGCCTCGTTCCGTGGCTGCGGCGGCGGGTGATCCCGATCGGCAGCTACATCATCGTGACCGAGGAACTGCCACCGGCGCTTGTCGACCGGCTGTTCCCGACCGGGCGGATCGCCAGCGATACCTGCAAGGTGGTCTATTACTACCGGACCACCCCCGACAGGAGGCGGATCGCCTTCGGCGGCCGCGTCTCGGCCGGCGAGACCGATCCGGCGATCAGCGCGCCGCGCCTCTACGAGGCGATGTGCCGGGTGTTTCCCGATCTGCGCGACCACGGCATCACCCACGCCTGGAGCGGGACGGTCGCCTACAGTTTCGACGAACTGGCGCATACCGGCGTTCACGAGGGAATCCACTACGCGCTCGGCTATTGCGGCTCGGGCGTTTCGATGGCCAGCTACCTGGGCATGCGCGCCGGGCAGAAGGTTCTGGGCCTGGCCGAGGGCCGCACGGCCTTCGACGATCTGCCGTTTCCGACCCGGCTGTTCTATTCCGGCAAGCCCTGGTTCCTGCCCGCCGCGGTCGCCTGGTACCGCTGGAAGGACGCGCGCCAGCACCGCCATGCCCGGCGCCGGGCGCAGCCGGTATAAGGCCCGCGAAAGCAGGTTTTAGAAATCGAAATTTCTTAATGCCCGGCGGCAGGGCCACTATCGGCGCCAGCCGTGTTTCTCCGGGCCCGAAGCCTTCAACAACAAAACCCGCGTGGCCGGCCTCATGACAAAAAAGGGAGGATCCGTTTTGAAGACCACCACCATTCTGACCCTGATGAGCACGGTTGCCGCCGCGCAGGCCTTCGCGGCCGACCAGACCGTGACGATCGCCTCCTGGGGCGGTTCCTACCAGGAAGCGCAAAGCAAGGCGCTGTTCGAGCCGGCCGCGGCGACGACGGGCATCGAGGTGAAGCAGGAAACCTACGGCGGCATGTCGGACGTGCGGCTGCAGGTGTCTTCCGGCCAGGTCACGCTGGATATCGTGGCCAGCGGTTCGGGATCCGCCGCCCGCGCGGCGGCCGAAGGGCTGCTGGAGCCGCTGGACTACGGCGTGATCGACGTGTCGACCTTCTACCCGGGGCTTTACACCGACCATTGCGTGGGCGGCGACGTGTTCTCGACCGTCTATGCCTGGAACACCGATACCTATGGCGAGAACGGGCCGCAAAGCTGGGCCGACTTCTTCGATGTCGAGAAGTTCCCCGGCAGCCGCGCCTATCGCGGCACGGTCGCCGGCGCGCTCGAGGGGGCGCTGATGGCCGATGGCGTGCCGATGGAGGAGGTCTATTCGGTGCTCGATTCCGAGGAGGGGATCGAGCGCGCGATCGACAAGATCCGCGAACTCAAGCCGCATATCTCCGTGTTCTGGACGTCGGGCGCGCAGCACGCCCAGCTGATGAAGGATGGCGAGGTCGACATGACGACCGGCTGGAACGGGCGGTTCGACAACGCCGCGGCCGATGGCGCCAAGGTCGCCTACAGCTTCAACCAGGCCCTGCTGGACTACGACTGCTTCGCGATCCCGAAGGGCGCGCCGAACAAGGATACGGCGATGGCCTTCCTCGCCGAGATCTCGAAGCCCGAGTACCAGGACGATCTGCCCAAGTACATCACCTACGGCCCGACCAACAAGGCCGCCTACGACACCGGCGAGATCACCGCCGAGGTCGCGGCGGGGCTGCCGTCCTCGCCGGCCAATGCCGCGCTGCAACTGCCGGTCTCGCTGGAGTGGTACGCCAAGTGGGAAACCATCGCCGCCGAGATGTACCAGGAGATGCTGACCGAGTAACCTGAACCACGGCGCACGGCACACCGGGCGGGCGAAACGTCGCCCGCCCGGCTTTTGAGACCCTTGGCGGAGAGTTCGGACGTGACACCCCAACCCGGCGACGCGCTGCCCATCTCGGTTCGGAACGTCACCAAGACCTACGGGTCGGTCCACGCGCTTGACGACGTGTCGATCGAGGTCGAAAGCGGCGAGTTCCTCACCCTTCTGGGACCGTCCGGATCGGGAAAGACAACGCTTCTGATGGTGCTGGCCGGGTTCACGCGGCCCGATTGCGGGAGCCTGAAGTTCGGCGACCGCGAGGTGATCCGCACGCCGCCGCATCTGCGCGATGTCGGCATGACCTTTCAAAGCTACGCGCTGTTTCCGCACATGACGGTGGCGGGCAACGTCGGCTACCCGTTGCGGCTGCGCAAGGTGCCGAAGCCGGAACTGGACGAGCGCGTCGAGCGGGCGCTCGAGACGGTGCAACTGGGCGGGTTCGGCAGCCGCCGGATCGACCAGTTGTCGGGCGGGCAGAAGCAGCGTGTCGCCGTGGCTCGCGCCATCGTCTTCGAGCCGCGTATCCTGCTGATGGACGAGCCGTTGTCGGCGCTCGACAAGAAGCTGCGCGACCAGATGCAGATCGAACTGCGGCACCTGCACGAGAAACTGGGGATGACGACGGTCTATGTCACCCACGACCAGCGCGAGGCGCTGACGATGTCGGACCGGATCGCGGTGGTCAACCACGGCCGGATCATGCAACTGGCCACGCCGCGCGACCTTTACGAACGGCCGGCGAACCGCTTCGTCGCGGATTTCATCGGGGATTCGACCTTCCTGAGGGTCGACCGGCGGGGCGACCGGATCAGCTACGGCGACACGGCGCTGCGGCTGGCCGCGCCGCCGCCCGCCGCGGACAACCTGCTGCTGATGATCCGCCCGGAACGGATCGTCCTGTCGCCGGAGGGGCCGCGCGAGGGCGCCAACAATTTCGCCGCGACGGCAACCGATGTCGTCTACCAGGGCGACAGCTTCCTGCTGAACGCGCGGCTGCCCGATGGCAACACCATCGCGCTGCGGGGCGCGATGCGGGGCGAGAACGTCGTGGCGCTGCCGCGCGTCGGCGATGCCCTGACGCTGAGCCTGGCGCCCGAGGATACCGTGCTGATCGACGGCAGTGAGGGCTGAGATGGGCGCCGCGCGGATCAACGAGGCGGGGCTTCGGCGCGACGAACGGCTGGAACGGCTGAAGCTGTTCGGCCTGTCCTCGCCGGCGATCTTGCTGATCCTCGTGATCCTGGTGCTGCCGGTCGGCTGGCTGTTCTACGTGTCGTTCATCGGCGCGGACGGCAGCTTTTCGCTGGAAAACTACGAGCGGATGCTGAAACGCAAATCCTACGCCCGGATCTTCCGCACGACCTTCGAGGTCAGCTTCCTGACGACCGGCCTGTGCATCCTGATCGGCTATCCGCTGGCCTATTTCATCTCGCAGCTGCCGAACCGGCTGGCCAACCTGTGCCTGATAACGGTCCTGCTGCCGTTCTGGACCTCGCTTCTGGTGCGCACCTACGCCTGGCTGGTGCTGCTGCAGAAGCAGGGGCTGGTGAACGACTGGGCGATCTCGCTCGGGCTGTGGGAGGAACCGGTGAAGATGGTCCACAACATGACGGGCAACCTGATCGGGATGGTGCATATCATGCTGCCGTTCCTGATCCTGCCGGTCTATGGCGCGATGCGGGCGATCAGCCGCGACTACATGAAGGCCGCGTCGAACCTTGGCGCCGGGCCGGTGCGCGCCTTCTGGACGGTGTTCTTCCCGCTCAGCCTGCCGGGGCTCTTCGCCGGGTCGCTGATGGTGTTCATCCTGTGCCTTGGCTTCTTCGTCACCCCGGCGGTTCTGGGCGGCGGCAAGGTGATCATGGTGTCGATGCAGATCGTCTCGAACATCGAGCTGTTCGTGAACTGGGGCGCGGCCAGCGCGCTGGGCGTGGTGCTGCTGGTCATGACCTTCGCGATCCTCTGGGTGGCCTCGCGGTTCCTGCGGCTTGAACAGATGACCGGCGGCGGGGGGCACTGATGCTGCGCTGGCTGACCTCTCCGGCGACCGAAACGCAGGTCACGCACGGGCAGCGCGCTTGGCTTTACGTCTTCGCCGTGATCGTCATGGTGCTTTTGGTGGTGCCGACGCTGATCGTCGTGCCGATGTCCTTTTCCGACAGCCAGTACCTCGAGTTTCCGCCCGAGGTCTGGTCGACGCGCTGGTACCAACACTACTTCGGCTCGGCTGAATGGATGCTGGCCACCCGAACCTCGTTCAAGGTCGCGTTCCTGACGATGATCGTCGCCACCCCTGTCGGGGTGCTGGCGGCCTACGGGCTGCACGCCTCGAAGATCCGCTTCGTGCGCGCGGCCTTCGTGCTGATGATCACGCCGATGATGGTGCCCCTGGTGCTGGTCGCGATCGGGGCGTTCTATGCCTATGTCCAGCTCAAGATCCTCTACACGATCACCGGGCTGGTGCTGGCGCATACCGTGCTGGCCCTGCCGCTTGTGGTGATCGTCACCGGCGCGGCGCTGAAAAGCTACGACATGGCGCAGGAAGAGGCCGCCCGCAGCCTTGGCGCGCCGCGCTGGAAGGCGTTCCTGACCGTGACGTTGCCGCAGATCCGCTTTGCCGTGATCACCGGCGCGTTGCTGGCGTTCCTGACCTCGTTCGACGAGGTCGTGGTGGCTATGTTCATCTCGGGCGGCGACAACCCGACGCTGACGCGCAACATGTTCAACGCGCTGCGCGACCAGATCGACCCGACGATCGCCTCGATCTCGACCATCATGGTGCTGGTGACCACCGTGATGATGCTGCTGGCGCAGCTTTTCGGGCAGAAGAAGTAGTCCGACGCGCCGCCGGACGATCCGTTTCCGCGCCCGGCTCCGCGGGTTCCGCTTGCCTCATAAAGGAAAAGAAACTTAGATGCTGGAAAATTCCGCGCGTCTTATACCTTTGGGGGGAGGGGGATGCATCTGAAGCTTCGGCAACTGGCCGTGTTCCATGCCGTGATGGAGGAGGGCTCCGTTTCCAAGGCGGCGGAGCGCATGGGGCTCACGCAGCCCGCCGTCAGCATCGCCCTGACGACGCTGGAAGAAACGCTGGGCTATTCGCTCTTCAACCGCTCCAAGGGCTATTTCGTTCCGCGCCCCGAGGCGGAGCAGCTGCACGAGGATGCGGAACTGGCGATCCTCGCCTTCGAGCGTTTCGCCTCGCACGCGCAGCTGATCGGCAAGGGCGATGCCGGGGTCGTGCGGATGGGATCGATCGGCGCGACCGCCTTCAATTTCCTGCCCGGCCTGATCTCCGGCTACACCGGCCACCGCGACCGGATCGAGATCCAGCTTCAGGTCCGGTCCTCCACCCAGATCGCCTACCTGGTGGGCAACGGGCAGATCGATATCGGCTTCGTCGAGGCGCCGGTCGCCGCGCATTCGGTGACGGCGCGGAATTTCTCGATCCCCTGCGTCTGCATCCTGCGCGGCGACGATCCGCTGGCGGAAAAGCCGGTGCTCACCCCGGCGGACCTGGCCGAGCGGCGCATGATCTCGGTCTACGAGGATCACCAGCTCGACCGGCAGCTCAAGGCCGCCTTCGTGGCCGCCGGGGTGCCGTGGTACTCGCAGATCCGCTGCTATTTCTTCGCCATCATGCGCAGCCTCGTCGCCAACGGAACCGGCGTCGCGGTGGTCGATGCGATCAATGGCTGCGCCGAGTTGAACGACGGTGTCGTCTGGCGACCGTTCCGGCCCGACGTGGTGTTCGAAATGGCGGTGATCACCCGCGCCGACACCGCCCTTCAGGCGCCGACGGTCGCGTTCCTCGAGATGACGATCGACCGGTTGCAGGCGCATGAGCGCCTGTTCGACGGGGTTGGGCGATAGCCCCCGGCAGCGCCGTGGCCCGGATCAGCGCCCCATGCCGTAGAATTCGTCGTTCGGGCGCATTGCGGTGAGGTTCGCCATGCGGTTGCTGAGGCCGAAGAACGCCGTGACGCCGGCGATGTCCCAGATCGCCTCGTCGTCGAAACCGTGCGCGCGCAGCGCCGCGAAATCCTCGTCCGCGATCGCGCCGGCGTCGTTCGACACCTTCAGCGCGAACTCCAGCATCGCCTTGTGGCGCGCGCTGATGTCAGCCTTGCGGTAGTTCGTGGCGACCTGGTCGGCGACCTGCGGGTTCCTGGCGCGAATCCGCAGCACCGCGCCGTGGGCGACGACGCAGTAAAGGCAGTTGTTGGCGCTCGACGTGGCGACGATGATCATCTCCTTCTCCGCCTGCGTCAGCCGCTCGGTGTACATCACCGCGTCATGGTAGGCGAAGAAGGCGCGGAACTCGTCCGGCCGGTGGGCGAGGGTCAGGAAGACGTTGGGGATGAAGCCGGCCTTTTCCTGCACCGCGAGGATCGCGGCGCGAATATCGTCGGGAAGCTCCGACAGTTCGGGGATCGGGTAGCGGCTGATCGGGGGGTTCGGCATCGGTTTGTCCTGTTGGTTCGGATCGTTGGGTCAAAGGTCTTTCCAGAGCACCTTGCCGGCCCCCGACCGGGGCAGGCTTTCGCGGAACTCGAAGCGCCGCGGTACCTTGTAGGCCGCCATGTTGGCGCGGCACCAGTCCGTCAGCGCCGCGGCGGAAAGATCGCCGCCCGGCCTTGGAACGATCACCGCGCGCACCGTCTCGCCCGACCGGGGATCGGGGTCGCCGACGATGCAGGCCTCCTTGATGCCGGGATGTCCGTGCAGGATCGCCTCGACCTCGGCGGGCCAGACCTTCAGCCCCGCGACGTTGATCATCCGCTTCAGCCGGTCGACGAAGAAGAAATAGCCCGCCTCGTCGACATAGCCGACATCGCCGGTCCGGAAGAACCGCTTGCCGTCGAGCGTGAGGAAGGCAGCCTCGGTCTCTTCAGGCCGGTTCCAGTAGCCCTGGAACACCTGCGGCGCATGGGTGACGATCTCTCCGGGCGCGTTCGGGCCGAGCTCGCGCCCCGTGGCCGGGTCGACGATACGAGAATCCACGTCGCAGATCGGGATGCCGAGGCATTGCGGCTTCGGCGCGGCGGGCGGGTTGATGTGGATCGGCGCCATGGTTTCGGTCAGGCCGTAGGCCTCGATGTAGTCGAGCCCGATCAGGTCCGCCATCTTTCGCGCCACGCCGTCGGGCATCTGCGCGCCGCCGCCGCCGATCGCGACAAGCGACGACAGGTCGATCTCTTCGATCCCCGGCAGGTCGAGAAAGTCGATCATGCTGGTGGTGATCGACCGCCAGTGCTGGATCCGGTGATCCGCGATGATCCGCGCGGCGGCGCGGGCGTTCCAGCGCGTCGTCAGATAGATCGTCGAGGCCGTGAGGATCGGCAGGTTCATCGAATGCTGCATGCCGGTGACGTGGCAGAACGGCAGCGTGGCCAGCACCCGCGCGCCGGGCGACATCCCGACCCAGCCGGGATAGGCATGGATCGGCGCATTCACGCTGGCATGGGTGTGAAGGCAACCCTTGGGCAGGCCGGTTGTGCCCGAGCTGTAGGGGATGATGCACCAGTCTTCGGGCCCGCGATCGTGATCGGGGGCGGCCCCTCCCCGCGCCAGGGCCTCTGCCCAGGGGATGCCGACCGGGGCGGGGCCGGTCTCGGCGAAGTCGGCGGGGAAGTCGTGGTCCGGCGGCCGCCCGGCATGGTCGCGGTAGCGCACCGAGATCAGCCGCTCGTCGCCCAGTTCGGCGGCCACCGCCGCCACCTCGTCGCCCAGTTCCTCGCCGAACACCACCGCCCGCGCGCCGGAGTCGCGCAGGACGTGCGACAGCTCGCCCCGCCGGCACATCGGGTTGACCGGCACGATCACGGCATTGGCGGCCAGGATCGCGTAGTAGGCGATGACGAACTGCGGAGCGTTCTGCATGTAGAGCGCGACGCGGTCGTCCGGGCCGATGCCCGCGACGCGGTGCAGATACCCCGCCAGACGGCGCGCCTGCCCGAGCAGATCGTCGTAGCGCAGCGTCGCGCCATAGTACCAGATCGCCGCCCGGTCCGGCGCCTGCCCGGCGGAGCGCACAAGATTGTGGAACACCGAGTGCGGCGCCGGCGGCAGGCTGTGCGGCAGCCCCTTCGGCCATACGCCGTAGTGCCGGCTTTGCATGACGGGACTCTCCCGCGCCGCTCAGTCCGGCGGCAGCTGGTTGCCGGCCAGCAGGTTGAGCTTGGGGTTCTGCGCGTATTTCCGGCACAGGCGTTCGCAGCCCTCGTAGGTGGCATCGAATGGCCCGGCCTTCCAGCCGGTCAGTTGCAGCACCACCCCGTTGCCGACCTTGGGCCCGGCCAGCGCCTCCTGGTAGTCGGCATCGGCCATCTCGGTCTTGTCGAGCTTCACGCCCTTGGCCTCGAGCTCGGCGACATATTCCTCGATATCGTCGATCTCGAGCCCGATATGCTGGATGCCGTTGCCATGCTTCTCGACGAACTTGGAAATGAAGCTGTCGGGATCGTCGCTGGCGATGAAGCTCATGATCGAGACGCCGAAGCGCACGCAGGCGCCGCGATAGCGGTCCTCGATCGACTCGAATTCCATCATCATCTCGCCGCCGAGGGTGTTGATCGCGTTGTCCAGCGCGGCGGGCAGATCCTTGACGGCGAATGCGATGTGGTTGATGGCGGTGATCCTGGCCATGTCTTCGGTCCTTCTGCGGGTCTCTCGGGTGGGCGGCGTGCGCCTCAGGCGGCGGTGTTGGCAAAAAGCGCGCGGGCATCGCCCTGCTGGCGCTTGGGCAGGAACGGCAGGTCGCAGACCGTGGCGCGGCGCGGCCCGTCCCAGGTCGTGACGTCCAGAACCGTGCCGGGTTGCGCCGCGTCGACGGCCACGATCCCGATCGCGATGTTGCGCTCCAGCCGCGGCGACCGGGCCAGGCTGGTCAGCTTGCCGACGGCCACGCCGCCGTGCCGCAGCGGCCAGGGCTCTTCGTTCGCGTGCAGCGGCCCGCCCTCGACGGTCAGCCCCACCAGCTTGCGGCCGGGCGGTTCGCCCCGCAGCCGTTCCAGCGCGTCGCGGCCGATGAAGCGCGGCGTGTCGTCAAGCTCCACCAACCGGCCCAGCCCGACCTCGAAGGGCGTTTCGGCCAGGGTCATGTCGACCCCCCAGGACAGGATGCCCGATTCGATCCGCCGGGCCTGGTTGACCGCGCCGGGCGCCACCCCGCAGGAGCGGCCGGCCTCCATCAGCGCCTCGAACAGCGCCTCGCCCTGCGCGGCGTTCCGCAGGTAGATCTCGTAGCCGAACTCGCCGCTCCAGCCGGTGCGCGAGACGTAAAGCTCGTGGCCCTGGAACGGCGCGGGCGTAAGCCAGTAATACTTCAGGTCGAGGATGCCCTCGCCGAACAGGTTGGCCATCAGTCGCGGCGATTTCGGCCCTTGCACCTGGATGACCGAAACCTCCGCGTCGCGGATCGTCACCTGCATCGGCATATGGGCGGCAACCGCCCGCGCCCAAAGCTCCAGATCGCAGTCCGAGGTCGACAGCCAGAACCGGTTTTCTGCCAGCCGCAGGATGATCGGGTCGCAGACGATGCCCCCGTCGGCCGCCGTGATAAGCGCGTACTTGCATTGCCCGACGGCGCATTTCGCCATGTTGCGCGGGGTCAGGTACTGTACGAAATCCGCCGCGTCGGGGCCGCCGATCTCGACCTGGCGCTCGCCCATCACCGGCCAGATCGCGACCTCGTTCGCCACCTTCCAGTATTCGTCCACCGGGTTCGAGAAGGTGCTGGAGATATAGGTCCGGTTGTAGACCGAATAGGTCCGGCAGCCGTATTTCCACGACACGTCGAAGAAGGCGCCCTTGCGGATTCGCGGCTGGAATGGCAGCGACGCGCCCTTGTGCGGACTCATGGTCATGGCCGCCCCACCGTCGCTTGTCCCGCGCCCGGACTGTTGCCGGGCCGCACCCGGCGCGATGGGCCCCGTCTTCCCCCGATAACCACCGTTCCGCCCCCGTATCGATCTGCCCGGACACGCGTGCGATCCGGTATGCAGCCGGACGTTAGCGGGCCGGAAATCCGCAGAAAAATAAGAAAACCTGTGCCCTGGAGCCCGCGGATTTATACCGGCCAACGGCGGTACGGAGCGGATTCGCCCGCCCAAAGGCGAGGGGGCTTTACGATCGCCCGGCGGTCGCGCAGAACCGTCTGAACCACGCCGTTTCGCCCGCCGCCGACCGGGCGCCCGACCGAGGAGCCCGATCATGGCGAACCCGCTCTACGACCGTCTGTTTGGTTGCCATGCCGGCAAGACCACGACGTTCCTGCACCTGCCGGGCGGCGGCAGCGTCAGCCATGCCGCTTTTCTCGATCAGGCGGCGCGGATCGCGCATGTGCTGAGCGCGGCCGGCCTCGCCCCCGGCGACCGGCTGGCCGCGCAGGTCGAGAAATCGCCCCAGGCGCTGGCGCTCTATGCCGCCTGCGTACAGGCCGGTGTGGTGTTCCTGCCGCTCAACACCGCCTACACCACCGACGAGCTGTCGTATTTCATCGAGAACAGCGGCGCGGCGATGCTGGTTTGCGATGCGGCGAAAGAGGCCGCGCTGGCGCCGATCGCCGCGCGCCTTGGCGCCCGGCTGGAGACGCTGAACGCCGACGGCGGCGGCACGCTAACGGAACGCGCCGGGAGACAGCCAGCCGGCTTTCCCACGGTTGACCGCGGCGCGGACGACCTCGCCGCCTTCCTCTACACCTCCGGTACCACCGGGCGCTCGAAGGGCGCGATGCTGACCCAGGACAACCTTCTGTCGAACGCCGAAACCCTGGCCGAGGCCTGGCGCTTCACGGCCGACGACGTGCTGCTGCACGCGCTGCCGATCTTCCATACCCACGGCCTGTTCGTTGCCACCAACATCGCCCTGGCGACCGGCGGCGCGATGGTCTTCCTGCCGAAATTCGACGCCGACGCGGTGATCGCGCAACTGCCGCGCGCCACCGCGATGATGGGGGTGCCGACCTTCTACACCCGGCTGCTGGACGATCCGCGCCTGACCTGCGACCTTGTCGCGCACATGCGGCTGTTCGTGTCCGGCAGCGCGCCGCTTCTGGCCGAAACCCACCGGCAGTTCGAGGCGCGCACAGGGCACCGGATCCTCGAACGCTACGGCATGACCGAGACGAACATGAACACCTCCAACCCCTATGACGGCGAGCGCCGCGCCGGCACCGTCGGTTTCCCGCTGCCGGGGGTGGAGTTGAAGATCACCGATCCGCAGACCGGGGCGGAGCTGCCGCAGGGCGAGATCGGCCAGCTCGAGGTGCGGGGCCGCAACGTCTTCAAGGGCTATTGGCAGATGCCGGAAAAGACCGCGGCGGAACTGCGCGCCGACGGGTTCTTCATCACCGGCGATCTCGGCCTGATCGATGCCGACGGTTACGTCCACATCGTCGGCCGCAACAAGGATCTGATCATCTCGGGCGGCTACAACATCTATCCCAAGGAGATCGAGTTGCTGCTCGATGCCCAGCCCGGCGTTCTGGAAAGCGCGGTGATCGGGGTGCCGCACGCGGATCTCGGCGAAACGGTCCTTGGCCTGATCGTGCCGCAACCGGGCGGCGCCCCCGATCTCGATGCCATAGCCGCCGCGATGACGGCCGCGCTGGCGCGGTTCAAGCTGCCGCGCAAGCTGATTGTGATCGACGCGCTGCCGCGCAACACGATGGGAAAGGTCCAGAAGAACGTCCTGCGTGAAACCTATCGCGACGTTTTCGCGGGCCGCTGACCCGCCGGCCTACCGCCCGGTTGCGGCCGGTTGTCCGTCGTACAGCCCGGCGATGCGCCCGCGCAACTGCACAAGGGCGAGAACCGTGTCGATCGTCGGCGTCGGGATGCCGGTGATCCGGCCGAGTTCCTGCACCGAGCCGACCAGCGCGTCGATTTCCATCGGCCGGCCCTGGTCGAGATCCTGAAGCATCGAGGTCCGGTGCGCGCCCACCGCCGCGCCGCCATCGATCCGCCGCTCCACGTCGATGGGAAACCGCACGCCGAGCGCTTCGGCGATTTGCTGGGCCTCGAGCATCATGGCGCGGGCGACGGCGCGGGTGCCCGGATCGATGCACAGCACGTCGAGCGTGGCCAGCGTCAGCGCCGAGATCGGGTTGAACGACAGGTTGCCCCAGAGCTTCACCCAGATCTCGTCGCGCAGCCGCGGGCGGACCGGAGCCTTCAGCCCGGCGGCGCTCAGCGCCTCGGAAAGCGCGACGGCGCGGGCCGATTTCGACCCGTCCGGTTCACCCAGCGAGAACCGGTTGCCCTCGATATGCCGGATGACGCCGGGCTCGATCACCTCGGCCGCCGGGTAGACCACGCAGCCCAGCACCCGCTCGGGGCCGAAACCGTTCCACTGCACGTCGCCGGGGTCGACGCTGGCCAGCCGCGTACCTTCCCAATTGCCGCCGATCTTGTGGAAATACCACCACGGTACGCCGTTGACGCCGCTGACGATGGTCGTGTTCGGGCCGATCAGCGGCTGCATCCGGTCCACCACGCCGGGCACGGAATGCGCCTTGAGCGTGACGATCACGTAATCCTGGTGGCCCAGCGCCGCCGGATCGTCCGAGGCGGTGACCGCAACGCCTTGCGGCGGCCCGTCCTCTTCGATCAGGGTCAGGCCGCGCGCCTGCATCGCGGCCAGATGCGGGCCACGCGCCACAAGGCTGACATCGGCGCCGGCCATCGCCAGCCTGGCGCCCATGTAGCCGCCGATCGCCCCGGCCCCGAAAATGCAGATCTTCACGCGACAGCGTCCTCCGGTTCGACGTCAGGCGGGGTCGACGAGCCCCAGTTTCTCGGCCATCCCGATGCGCTGCATCTTGCCGGTCGCGCCCTTGGGGATCTCGTCGAGGATCACCACCCGGCGCGGCACCTTGAAATCGGCCATCCGCGCAGCCGCGAAATCGCGGATCTCGCGTTCGGTCGCCGCGTGGCCGTCGCGCAGGACCACCGCCGCGGCGACCTCCTCGCCCAGCTTCGGATGCGGCAGCGCGAAGGCCACGACCTGTTGCACCGCCGGATGATCCATCAGCACGCCGTCGACCTCCAGCGGGCTGATCTTCTCGCCGCCGCGGTTGATGATCTCCTTCAGCCGCCCGGTCAGGCCGAGGAACCCGTCGGCGTCGAACCGGCCCTGATCGCCGGTGCGGAACCAGCGCCGGCCATCGGCCTCGAAGAAGCTCTTGGCGTTGGCCTCGGGGTTGCTTTCGTATCCCGGCGTCACGTTCGGCCCCGAGATCACGACCTCGCCGGTGCCCTCGATCAACCGGTCCTCGGCCTCGTGCGCGATCCGCACCTCGGGGCCGGCGGCCACGCCGACCGATCCGGGCTTTTGCCGATCCAGCGGGTTGGAACACATCTGGTGCGTCGCCTCGGTCATCCCGTAGGCCTCGATCACCGGGGCGCCGAAGGTGTCGCCAAGCGCCGCCATCACCTGTGCCGGCAGGCTGGCCGAGGAGGAGCGCAGGAAACGCAGCGGCACCTCGGCGATGGTCGCGGCGTTCCTCTCGGCCCGCGCCAGGATCGCCTGGTGCATCGTCGGCACCGCGGTGTACCAGGTTGGCCGCGCCTCTTTCATCCAGCCGAAGAACCGCAGCGCGTCGAAGCCCGGCGCGCACCAGATCGACCCCCCGGCGGCAAGCGAGGCGGAGACCGCCGCGATCAGCCCGTGGATATGGAACAGCGGCATCACGTTGAGGCAGCAATCCTCCGCCGTCAGCGCCAGCGAGGCCTCGATGTTCCGCGCCGAAGCGACGATGTTGGATTGCAGGAGCGGCACGATCTTGGGCCGCGAGGTCGTGCCGGACGTGTGCAGGATCAGCGCGACGGCCTCTGCGCCCGGCCGGGCCGGATCGGCGGGCGCGCCGCCGCCGCCCTCGGCGCGGAGCGTGAAGCTGCCCGCCGGGCCGTCGGCATCGGCGACAAGGCGCAGAACGGCAAGGTTGCGGGCCTTCGCCGCGGCCAGCGCCGGGCCCGCGTCATGTTCCGCCAGCACGATCGCCCGCGCGCCCAGATCCTCCAGGTAGAAGGCGTACTCGTCTTCCCGGTAGGCCGGGTTCAGCGGCGCGGTCACCGCGCCCTGCGCCAGGGTCACGAAGGCGGCCGCCATTTCCGGCCCGTTCGGCAGCACGATCGCCACGCGATCCGTGGCGCCGATGCCGAAGCCGCGCAGCGCGGCGACGGTGCGATCCGACAGGTCGCGCAGCGCGCCGTAGCTCATCCAGGCCCGGCCCGGCGCGCCGATCGCCCGGCGGCCGGCCTCGTGCGGTGCGATCAGTGCCGAAATCGTGCCGGTCATCGCCGTTCTCCCCCGTCCCGAAGTGCCGTGCCGCGCCGGATCAGCGCTTGGCCGCGTAGTAGGCCACCCGCCGCTCAAGGTAGGCCAGAAACTCGGCAATGGTGAAGGCCAGTGCGAACAGCACGATCAGCACGGCCCAGAAATGCGCCATCAGGAAGTTCGCCGAGTAGAGTTCGAACAGCGCCCCGAACCCGACGATGGAGATCAGCAGCTGGCCGATGATCACCCCCTTGACCGCGCGGATGATGCCGATCCGCACCCCGCCGAGAATCTCGGGCAGCGCCGCCCAGAGGTAGATCTTCGTGAACGCGTTCCAGGGCGAGGCGCCGAAGCTGTGCGCCATCTCGACCAGCGAACGGTTGATCTGCTTTACCCCGGCGCGGGCGTTGAGGATGATGATCCAGATCCCGAACAGGGTTGTCGTGATGACGATGGATTTCATGCCGAAGCCGAACAGCACCATCAGCACCGGCACCAGCGCCGTCAGCGGCGCGCTGAGAAACACGTTCACCCAGGGCAGCAGCAGCTCGTCCAGCAGCCGGTTCTTGCCCATCAGGATGCCCACCGGGATGCCGATCGTGATGGCGAAGAACACGCCGGCCGAGAAGGCGTAGGCGGTTTCGGCCAGCGCCTTCTGGAAGGCCGCGGTGCCGATCACCGCGAAAAGCGTGGCGATCACCTCCGACAGCGGCGGAATGAAGAACGTCAGGCCCATCTGGCCGACGATTTCCCACAGCAGGCCCCAGACGATCAGCGACGACATTCCGGGAAGCCGGTATCCGAAGACGGTCATGATCTATTCCACGTAGCTGCGCAGCGAGGCCCAGATCTGATCGACGATGTCGAGGTATTCCGGGTCGCGGCGGATGTTGTCGGCACCCTTGTCGCGGAACCCCGAGGGCCGGATGATCTCGGACACCCGGCTGGGTCGCGGCAGCAGGATCGCGATCTGGTCGGAGACGTAGACGGCCTCCTCGATCGAGTGGGTGACGAAGATGAAGGTCTTCTTCTCGTTCTGGACGAGGCCCAGCAGGTCTTCCTGGAACTTGCGGCGGGTCTGTTCGTCGACGGCCGAGAACGGCTCGTCCATCAGCAGCACCTGCGCGTCGACGGACAGCGCGCGGGCCAGGCCGACGCGCTGGCGCATGCCGCCGGACAGTTCGTGCGGATAGGCGTGTTCGAAGCCGGCGAGGCCGACCTCGCGGATGTAGCGTTCGGCGATCGCCTCGCGTTCCGATTTCGCAACCCCGCGCATTTCCAGCCCGAAGGCGACGTTGCGGATCACGCTGGCCCAGGGCAGCAGCGCGAAGTCCTGGAACACGAAGGCGCGGTCCGGTCCGGGGCCCGTCACCGTGTGGCCGTTGACCTCGACTTCGCCCGACGACGGCTGCAGCAGCCCCGCGATGATCTTCAGCAGCGTGGTCTTGCCGCAGCCCGACGGCCCCAGGAGCGAGGTCAACTGGCCGCGCGGGAATTCCAGCGACAGGTTGCGCAGCGCTTCCACGTCGCCGTAATTCTTCGAGATGTTGCGGGTCGAGACCGCGCTTTCCGGCACCATGTCGGCCTTGGCCGCCGCGAGGTCAGTCTGAGACATAGCCACGTTGATTTCCCTTGAAGAGGACGGTCTCGGTCTTTTCCAGAACGTTGAGGAACAGAACCGCCAGAAGGATGATGGAGAAGATCGCGGCGTACATGCTGGGGTAGTCCGCGATCGACCGGCTGTAGGTGATGATGTCGCCGACGCCGGTCGGGGTGATCTTCAGCTCCGCCAGGATCGCCCCGATGAACCCGGCCGACACGCCAAGCCGCAGCCCGGCGAAGATCACCGGCGAGGCGGCCGGGATGATGATCTTCAGGATGATGGCGAGTTCCGAGGCCAGGAAGGCGCGGCCCATCTCCTTCATCGATTCCGGGGTGTTGCGCACCGCGCTCGACGTGTTCAGCACGATCACCGGCATCGCCATGATGCAGACCACCAGCACCTTCGATGTCAGTCCGATCCCGTAGGCCAGCACCAGAAGCGGGATCAGCGCGGCCAGCGGCGCGGCCTGCATGACGATGAAGATCGGCGAGAACAGCCAGTCGAAGACGTTGCTGAGACCGACCCAAAGCCCGATGGCGATGCCCAGCACCGCCGATATGGCGACGCCGACGACCAGCGGCTGAAGGGTTTCGGCATAGGCCGTCCAGAGCGTACCGTCCCCGGCCATCCGGAAGAGCGCGCCCATCGCTTCGAGGAAGGTGGGGAAGGCGTAGCTCACCGGGATGCGGCCGGCGATCTCCCAGGCGCCGAACAGGATCACGGCGGACAGGATCTTCAGAAACAGCGAACGGTTCGGCATCGGTCGGGTATCCGGGATGAGTGTCGGGTGCCGCCGCGCCCGGCCGGGCGCGGCGGCGACAGGCTCGGGTCAGTTCATCGCCGCGTCGAGCGGCTTGAGATACCAGAAGTCCTCGATGTTCAGGTCGGCCGGCGCGCCGTCGAGCTGGCCGGCGGCCGAGTACCATTCCATGTCGGCCATCGCCGCCTTGCGGCCGCCGCCGTCGGGATCGTAGAGCCCGGCTTCGACGGCATCCGAATAGAAGCCGTCAAGCTCTGCCAGGATCTCTGCGGGCAACTGCCCGATCGGGCCGTCGGGATTGGTTTCGCGGCGCACGATGGTCGGATCCGCGTGCATGTCGCGGTAGACGCTGACCAGCGCGTCGACGAAGATCTGCACGTCCTCCTCGTTCTCCTGGATCCAGTTCAGGTTCCCGAACAGCGCCTCGTCGCTGGCATCGACATCGAACATCTCGAGCACGTTGAAGCTGCCGCCCGCGTCGCTGCGCATCAGCTTGTTCTTGTTCGACAGGTCGATGATCGTGGCATCCGCCCGGCCGCCCAGAAGCGCGGCGACGCGGTTCGACGAGCCCGGCACGTAGGACCGTTCGCCGAACTTGATGCCCAGCCGATACTCGATGACATTGGCGATGGAATCGGTGCCGCCGCCGCGCGAATGCAGCAGGATCGGTTCGCCGTCGAGATCTTCAAGCTTGCTGTACTTCTTGGTCGTGACCGGGAAGAACTTCAGCTTCGACAGCTGGAACACGATCCGCAGCGGCGCCTTGGAACGCTGCATCGCGGCATAGGGTGTGCCGAAGCCGATGTCCATCTGGCCCGAAAGGACCGCCTGGATCGCGAGTTCCTCGTCCGAGAAGGCCGTCCATTCGTAGTCGAGCCCGTTGGCCCTGGCGCGGTCGAGCGCCACGAAGAACGCCGCGAGTTCGTCCGACGGGGTTTCGGCAAGCGCGATGCGGATCGTGTCCGCCTCGGCCGGCCGGGCGCCGAGCCCGAGGGCCAGCGGAACGGCGACGACCGCCGCGGTGAGCGTCTTGAGCATTGTCTTCATGGTTCTCTTCCTCCCTGAGACTGAAGTGGGTGCTCGTCGGTTGTGTCGGCCGGGTTCGGCCCGGCTCGGGTTCGCTTCGGGGGTCAGGCCCCCTTCGCTCTGCGCTTCAAACCTCCCCGAAAAGCCGGGCCGAAACCGACCCGATATGCCGGCGCATCGCATCGAAGGCCCGGTGGGGATCGCGCCCCTCGATGGCTTCGACGATCTCGCGATGCTCCGAAAAACTGGAATGGCCGGCCGGCGGCTTCGCCGATTGCCGGACCACGCTGGCACCCGCAACGGCGCGGCGCGTCTCGTTCAACTGATCGAACAGCGCGACCAGCAGGATGTTGTCGGTGGCTTCCGCCAGATGGCGGTGGAACTTGTCGTCCTGCGCCTCGTACTCCGCCCAGGTGGCGGCGTGCGCGGCGCGCTCCTCGGCCAGGCGAATCCGGGCGACGGCTTCGGCGGAGGCGTTGATCGCCGCCTCCCGCGCGATCGCCGGCTCGATCGCCAGCCGCGCGCGCATCATCTTCACCGGCGTCAGCTGGCGGCCGATCTCGGCGATGCTGCCGGGCAGGCCGGGTTCGCGGGAAATGAACGTCCCCTTGCCGACATGGCGCCAGATCGCCCCCTCGCGTTCGAGCGCGTCAAGCGCCTTGCGCAGCGTCGTGCGCGTCATCCCGAGGCTGTGGATCAGGTCGCGTTCCGGCGGCAGCCGGTCGCCCGGACCGTATCCGCCGGCCTCGATGAAGTCGCGCAGCCGGCCGCGCGCCGCATCGCGTTCTTGCGAGCCTGTTCGGGGGATGATGTTCATTACCGCGCCACCTTGGTCAACCATTAGCCTTTATTGATCCAGTATTGAGCCGATCATTCCCATATATCAACCGATTTCTTCTGATCATCCGGATTGATTTGGATTGATCGGGATTGATCGACCCGAAGCTTCGGGCTAAGAGGAGCTGAGAACGCGCAAACGGGGACTGTACGGGATGACTGACTACGTGATCGAAACGCCGCCGATCGTGGCCCTGCCGGTGGCCGGAAGCGATGCCCGGTTCCCGGTGCGCCGGGTGTATTGCATCGGGCGCAACTACGCCGCCCACGCCATCGAGATGGGGCACGATCCGAACCGCGAGGCGCCGTTCTTCTTCCAGAAGAACCCCGACAATCTCGACACCTCGGGGGCGTTTCCCTATCCCGCGAAATCCTCCGACGTGCATCACGAGGCGGAGATGCTCGTCGCGTTGAAATCCGGGGGCACCGACATCCCCGTCGCCTCCGCGCTGGACCATGTCTACGGCTACGCGCTTTGCCTCGACATGACCCGCCGCGATCTTCAGGGCGAGGCCAAGAAGCTTGGCCGCCCGTGGGAGATCGGCAAGGCCTTCGAACGCTCGGCCCCGGTCGGGCCGATCCACACCGTCGCGGAGGTCGGCCATCCCGACGAGGGCGCGGTGGTCCTGAAGGTCAACGGTGACCTGCGGCAGGAGGGCAACCTGAACCAGCTGATCTGGAAGGTGCCGGAAATGATTTCCTACCTGTCGGAGTATTTCGAGCTTGCGGCGGGCGATGTCATCCTGTCGGGCACGCCCGCCGGCGTCGGGCCGGTCGCCGTGGGCGACACGATGGAACTGACGATCGAGGGCCTCGGCAGCCTCACCGTGCAGGTCGTCTAGGGCCGGGCCGCTAGCGCGAGGCCGCCGCGCCGGCGCGGCGGCCCGTTCCCCGGCACCTGTCGGAACAGTAGCGGACCTCGTGCCAGACCCGCGCCCATTTCCGGCGCCAGGCGAAGGGGCGCCCGCAGGCCGCGCAGGTCTTGGTCGGCAGATCGGACTTCCGGCGCATCTTCATGCCTCAGCCTTCCAGCGGCAGGCCGAGTTGCCGGGTATCGGCCACCGGTTTGCGCCTGCCGGTGCGGGCGATGCCGCTGCGGCGGCTGCCGTGCCGGGCCTGGATCGCCTCGGCCCGTTCCCGGAACCCTGCATCGCCGCGGACCGCCCAGATCGTGTCGCGTGCCGCCCGCGCGGCGGCGAGATGATCGATGATCGGCCAGGGATAGGCGCGGCCCAGCACCTCGGAGGCATTCTCGGCCTTCCAGGGTTCCTGCAGATGCCTGTCGGGAATCCGCGCAAGCTCGGGCACCCAGCGACGGGTGAAGGCCCCGGTCGGATCGTGATCGTGGCCCTGCTTCACGGGGTTGTAGATCCGCAACGTGTTGATCCCGGTCGTGCCCGACTGCATCTGCACCTGGCTCCAGTGAATGCCGGGTTCGTAATCGGTGAACAGCCGCGCCAGTTCCAGCCCCGGCGCGCGCCAGTCGAGCCACAGGTGGTAGCTGGCCGTCGCCATCGCCATCGCCCGCATCCGGAAGTTCAGCCAGCCGGTCGCCCGCAGCGACCGCATGCAGGCATCGAGAAACGGCAGCCCGGTCTCGCCCAGCGCCCAGGCCCGCAGGCGGTCGCGATCGGGCGCGGCGGGGCGGATGCCGTCATAGGCCGGGTGCAGGTTGCGAAACTCGATCCGCGGCTCGTCTTCGAGCTTCTGGATGAAGTGGCAATGCCAGTGCAGCCGCCCCGAGAACGACCGCATCGCCCCGCGCCAGCGCGCCTGCGGCCCGCCGGACTGCCGTTGCAGTTCTCGCTGCCGCGCCCAAGTCGCCTGCGCGACCTCGCGCATCGACAGGCTGCCCCAGGCAAGGTGAGGCGACAGGCGCGAACAGGCCACCCGCCCCTCCAGCGGCGAGGACATCGCCGTGCGATAGGATTCGCCGCGTGCCCGCAGGAACGAATCCAGCCGTTCCAGCCCCGCCGGTCGCCCGCCCTCCTGCCGCCCCTCGCAGGGGTCGGGGGCAAGGCCAAGGTCGGCCGCCAATGGAACCCGGCCGGGATCGAGCGGCAGCGGGCGCAGGGCGGGCGCGGCCACCACGGGTTCGGCCATGAACCGGTCCCAGGCGCGGGCCCAGCCGTCGCGATCCCGCAAGCCGCGCTGCACGCCGTGGTTTCGAAGCTGGTGCCAGGCGATCCCCTGCGCGCGGCACCAGGCGGCGACCTGGCGGTCACGCGCGTAGGTCCAGCCGTTTCCCGTTTCCTCGTGCGACCAGAGCGCGGCCACCGGGTACCGGGCACGGATCTCGGCGAGCACGTCGATCACCGGGCCGTGGCGCACGATCAGCGGCTGGCCGCAAGCCGCCAGCGCGCGGCTGAGATCGGCGAGGCAATCCGCCACGAAGGCCCAGTGCCGGCCCGACATGTCGGGCTGACGCCAGAGTTCGGGTTCGACGACATAGAGCGGCAGAACGCTGCCGCGCTCCGCCGCCGCGGCCAGCGCGCGATTGTCCTGAACCCTCAGATCCCGCTTGAACCAGACCACCTGCATCCCGATCCCCCGCGCGGCATCGGCCGGGTGCCGGCCGCCGCAGCGGTGACGATAGGCGGCACGTCGCGGCCGTCCACTGCCGGTGGCTTCTGTGGCTTCGGAGGCAGCTGACCGGCCCGTTCCGCCCGGCGGCCCCCGCCCCGTGATCCGGCCGAACCGTGCCGGACGCTAGATCGGCACGATCGTCGCCGCGCCGCGCGCCACGGCGACCTCGACGATCCGCGCCGCCACCGCCAGATCCTGCAGGCCGACGCCGGTACCGTCGAACACCGTGATCTCGCTGTCCGAGGTGCGACCGGGGTGCGCCTTGCCGATGACCGCGCCGATCTGGTGGATGTCGCCCTCGGCGATCAGACCGGCCGCCACCGCGTGCTGCGCTTCGCCGATCGAGACCGACTGCGCGACCTCGTCGGCGAACACCGATGCCCGGCCAAGCAGCGCGGCCTCGACCTCCTGCTTGCCCTTCGTGTCGGTCCCCATGCAGGCGATATGGGTGCCGGGGCTGACATGTTCCGCCAGCAGCGTCGGGGCGAAGGACGAGGTGATCGTGATGATCACGTCTGCCCCGGCCAGCGCGGGCAGGTCGACGGCCTCGAACGGCACGCCCATCTCGTCCGCCACGCGGGCGAGGCCCGGCAGCATCTCGGGGTGCAGGTTCCAGCCGATCACCTTCTCGAAGCCATGCGTCTCCAGCGCCGCGCGCAGCTGGAAGCCGGCCTGGTGGCCCGCGCCGATCATGCCCAGCACCTTCGCATCCTTGCGCGCCAGGTGGCGGATCGACACCGACGAGGCGGCGGCGGTGCGCAGCGCGGTCAGCAGGTTGCCGCCGACCATCGCGGTGACGCGGCCGCTGTCCGGGTCGAACAGGAACACGGTCGACTGGTGATTGATCAGGCCGCGCCGTTCCAGGTTGTGCGGCCAGTAGCCGCCGGCCTTGAGGCCGAGGATGCCGCCGGCGGCGTCGAACCCGCCCTTGAACCCGTAAAGCGCCTCCTCATGGCCCAAGGCCTCGCGGACCACCGGGAAATTCCGGGCCTTGCCGGCGGCCATCGCGGCGAACACCGCCTCGACCGCCTCGAAGGCCGCCGTGCGCGTCAGCATGTCGGCGACCATCGCCTCGGGAACGATGGCGATCTGGTGCCCCGTCATCTCGGCACCGTCCATCAGTAGGCCTTGCCGCGGGCCGAGACCGGCCACAGCGTTTCGACCTTGCCGCCGCGCACCCCCACGTACCAGTCGTGCACGTTGCAGGTCGGGTCGCAGTGACCGGGCACCAGCCTGAGCTTGTCGTTCACCTTCAGAACCCCGCCGGGGTCCATCACCACGCCATGCTCGTCAGAGCATTTCACGTATTCCACGTCGGTGCGTCCGAAGACCACCGGCAGGCCGCTATCCACAGATTGCGCCTTGAGGCCGGCATCGACGATCGCCTTGTCGGCCTTGGCGTGGCTCATCACGCTGGTCAGGATGAACAGCGCGTTTTCCCATTCGCCCCGGTCGATACGGTTGCCGTCCTTGTCGAGGATGCGGCCGTAGTCGGCATCCATGAACGCGTAGGAGCCGCACTGAAGCTCGTTGTAGACGCCGGAATTCGACTCGAAATAATACGAGCCGGTGCCGCCGCCGCCGACGATGTCACAGGCCAGCCCCTCGGCGGCCAGCGTATCGACCGCGTCCTTCACCATCGCCACGGCGATGTCGATCTTGGCCTTCCGGTCCTCGTAGTTGTCCATGTGCTGCATCGCGCCCTGGTAAGCCTGGATGCCCGAGAACTTCAGCCCCGGCGCGGCGTCGATCGCCCTGGCGATCTCGACGACCGCGGGCGTCGTCGTCACGCCGCAGCGACCGGCGCCGCAATCGATCTCGACAAGGCATTCGATGGTGGTGCCGTGTTTCTGCGCCGCCGCCGACAGATCGGCGACATTGGCCACGTCATCGACGCAGCAGATCGTGCGCGCGCCAAGCTTCGGCATCCGCGCCAGCCGGTCGATCTTGGCCCGGTCGCGAACCTGGTTGGACACCAGGACATCGGTGATGCCGCCGCGGGCGAAGACCTCGGCCTCGCTGACCTTCTGGCAGCACACGCCGACCGCGCCGCCCAGGGCCACCTGAAGCTTCGCGACATCGACCGACTTGTGCATCTTGCCGTGCACCCGGTGACGCATGCCATGCGCCTTCGCATAGTCGCCCATCTTGCGGATGTTGCGTTCCAGCGCGTCGAGATCGAGGATCAGGCAGGGCGTCTGGATGTCGCTTTCATCCATGCCGGGCAGCGCGGGCACGTCGAAGCCGACGTCGAGCGATTTCAGATCGGTCAGGTCTTTCATGGTCTCTCTCCCGTTCCTTCAGGCCTGCATCCAGGGCAGCCTGTCGAGGTCCACGTTGCCCCCGGTGATGATCACGCCGACACGCTTGCCGCGGAACACCTCGGGGTTCTTCAGGATGGTGGCGAGCGGCACCGCGCAGGACGGTTCCATCACGATCTTCATCCGCTCCCACGTCAGCTTCATCGCGTCGACGATCTCCTGCTCGGATGCGGTCAGGATATCGGTCACGTGGCGCGACACGAAGTGCCAGGTGTTTTCCTTCAGCGGCACCTTGAGCCCGTCGGCTACCGTCACCGGCGCATCGTCGGCGATGATCCGGCCCGCCTTGAACGACCGGTAGGCATCGTCGGCCTGCTCCGGCTCGGCGGCGTAGATCTGCACCTGCGGGGCGATGTTCGACAGCGTCAGGCAGCAGCCCGAGACCATGCCGCCGCCACCGATCGGAGCGATCACCGCGTCGAGGGCGTCGACCTGTTCGACCAGCTCGCGCGAACAGGTCGCCTGGCCGGCGATCACGCGCGGATCGTTGTAGGGATGCACGAAATCCGCGCCGGTCCGGGCATGAAGCTCGGCGAACACCGCCTCGCGGCTGGAGGTGGAGGGTTCGCACTCGGTGATCGTGCCGCCGTAGCCGCGCACGGCGGCCTTCTTCGCCTCGGGCGCGGTGCGCGGCATGACCACGTGGCACGGGATGCCCCGGCGGCCGGCGGCATAGGCCAGCGACAGGGCGTGGTTTCCGCTGGAATGGGTGGCGACGCCGCGTGCGGCCGTCGCCTCGTCCAGCCCGAAGACCGCGTTCGAGGCGCCGCGCACCTTGAAGGCCCCGGCCTTCTGGAAGTTCTCGCACTTGAAGAACAGCTCCGCCCCGGTCAGACCGTTCAGGTAGCTCGAGGTCAGAACCGGCGTGCGGTGAATATACGGCGCGATCCGGTCATGCGCGGCGATCACGTCGTCAAGGCCAAGGCGTTCGGCGTCGATCATGTCCTTCATCCCGTTTGCTCCTCATTCCGCAGCCAGCGCACGCGGCGCGGCCGACACGCGGTAGGTCTGCTGCGCGGCGGCGACCCCCGATCCCAGCGCGATGTCCAGCCCGAGATCGGCCATCACCATCTCGGCCGTGGCAATCCCGCTCAGCGCCATGACATCGGTCAGGCTGCCCAGGTGGCCGATCCGGAACACCTTGCCCGCGACGGCCCCCAGCCCCGCGCCGAAGGCGACGCCATAGGTTTCCGCGGCGTGCGAGACGATCCGCCCGGCATCGAACCCGGCGGGTGTGCAGATCGCGCTGACGGTATCCGAATACAGGGCGGGGCGACGGGCGCAGAGATCGAGGCCCCAGGCCCCGACCGCCGCGCGCACGCCGTCCGCGATCCGGCGATGGCGGGCGAAGACGTTGTCCAGCCCCTCGTCCAGCAGCATCCCGCAGGCCTCCTTGAGGCCGTTCAGTAGCCCCAGCGGCGGCGTGTAGGGATAGCCGCCAGAGGCGTAGCCCGCCGCCATGTCGCGGATGTCGAAGAAGCTGCGCCGCAACCCGGCGCCCTCGACCGCCGCCATGGCCCGGCCGGAGAACACCGCGATGCCAAGGCCCGCGGGCAGCATGAAACCCTTTTGCGAACCGGTCACCGCCACGTCGACGCCCCAGTCGTCGAAGCGGAAATCCATTGATCCGATCGAGCTGACGCCATCGACGAACAACAGCGCCGGGTGGCCCGCGGCGTCGAGAGCCCGGCGCAGCCCCGCGATATCCGACACCACGCCGGTGGCGGTTTCGTTGTGCGTGGCCAGAACCGCGCGAATCCTGTGGCCGGTGTCGGCGGCCAGGATTTCCTCGAACCGCGCGACCGGCAGGCCCTCGCCCCAGGCGGTCTCGACGACCTCGACGGCCAGGCCGTGGCGGCGGCACATGTCGATCCATTTCTGGCTGAACATGCCGTTCCGGGCGGCCAGTACCTTGTCGCCGGGCGACAGCGTGTTGGTGATCGCGGTTTCCCAGCCGCCGGTTCCCGTCGACGGGAAGATGAACACCTCGGCGGAGGCCGATTTCACCACCGCCCGGACACCGTCGCGCGCCGGGAACAGGATCTCGCGAAAGATCGACGAGCGATGGTCGACCGTCGGCAGGTCGCAGGCCCGGCGCAAGGCTTCGGGCATGTTCGTCGGGCCGGGAATGAAGACGGGGTTCTGCGGGTTCATGGTGGAAGCTCCTCCTCTTCGGCCCCTGTCATACCGGCCCCGCCCGTAACCGGCAATTTTTTTGAAATCCTTTTTCAAAAATAGACGGAATGGGAAATCCTCAAATCTTGCAACGGGTTGTAATTTTTCATATCGTGAAAACGAATTTCAGAACTGTTCAGCACAGGACGACCCGCCAGATGGAAACAGCCCCGATGCGGCGCAACCGCGGCCGACCCAAGGCCTGGAGCGACAAGACCGAGCAGAACACGATCAAGTCGCTCGACCGGGCGATGGAGGTGCTCGACCACCTGTCCACCCTCGCCGGGGCAACCCTGTCGGAACTGGCCGAGGATCTCGGGCAGTCGCCCGCTACCGTCTATCGCATCCTCGTGACGCTGGAGGCGCGCGGGATGGTTGAACTCGATGCCGAGGCCCAGCTTTGGCACGTCGGGCCGCGGGCCTTCCTGATCGGCGCGCGCTATCTGCGCCGGACCTCGGTGGTGGACAGGGCGCGCCCGATCCTGCGGCGCCTGATGGCCGAAACTGGGGAAACCGCCAATCTCGCCGTGGCGCGCGACGATCATGTGATGTTCGTCAGCCAGGTGGAATGCCACGATTCGATCCGCGCGTTCTTCCCGCCCGGAACGCTGTCGCCGATGCATGCCTCCGGCGTCGGCAAGGCGCTTCTGGCCGAGATGTCCGAGCGCCGGCTGGCGGCATACCTGGACCGCGCGCCGCTCGAACGGTTTACCGAACGCACGATCACCGAGCCGAAGCGGCTGCGCGCCGAGCTGGACGGGATACGCGCGCGCGGCTTCGCGATCGACGACGAGGAAAAGACCCTTGGCATGCGCTGCATCGCCGCCGCCGTTTTCGACTGGACCGGCGAGGCGGTGGCGGGCCTGTCGGTCTCCGGCCCCGTCAGCCGTGTCTCGCAAGCCGAGACGGAGCGCCTGGCCGGCGCCGTGAGCCGCGCGGCGGCGGGGCTGTCGGCCGCGCTGGGCGCGGATCGCCCGGCCTGATCGCATCCCTGTCCGCCGCCGTCCACCGCCGGGGTGACGCCGCGCCCCATTGACGCGAGCGCCCGGAACCCCGAGCCTGCCGCCATCAACCCTGGGCGGTACAAGGTAGGAGAACGAACGCGATGCGCAGCCTTCTTGCATTCTTCATGACGACGGCGGCGGCGCTGGCCGACCCGGTCGGCATCACGCCGGAGATGATGTCGATCACCGTCGAGACGGGCGATGGCCCGGTCGAGATTTCGCGCATCCAGGACAACGCGAATACCGTCACCGGCGACTGGGCGCTGACCTCGCGGCCCTGTCCGGCCTTCTGCATCCAGCCGATGACCCCGGCCGAGGGCGTGACGACGATCGGCGAACTGGAGCTTCTGGAGTTTCTGCAAGATCCAGAAGCCTTCGTCATCGATGGCCGAATCCGGCCGGAGTTCGAGGCCGGCACGATCCCCGGCGCGGTGTCGGTGCCCTACAACGAGGCGGCCGACCGGCTGGGCGAACTGGGCTGCGAGCCGGATTTCGAGGGCTTCGAATGCCCCGAGGATGCACCGCGGGTCGCGCTGTTCTGCAACGGGCCCTGGTGCGGCCAGTCGCCCGCGGCGGCGCGCCGGATGATCGAGGCGGGCTACCCGGCCGACAGGATCTACTACTATCGCGGCGGCATGCAGGTCTGGCGCGCGCTTGGCCTGACGGTGATCCCCGGCCGCTAGCCGGACCCCGCCGCAGGGTTCAGTCGATCGTCCGGTCGAGGCCCATCAACCGGTCGATCGGCACGAAATCGTCCGTCAGGATCAGCCCGCCCGCGCGCTGGACGACGTCGTCGACGAAGGCCGGGCCGAGCGCGGCAAAGCGGCGGGGATCGGGTGCCGGCGCGGTGATCGCGGACACCGGACTGTCGGCAGCCCCGGCCAGCAGAACGAAGACCCGCCGCTCGCCGGGGTCGGGCGGTCGCGCCTCGGTCCAGACCTCGACGCTGGGAAAGACGGTGCGCAGCGTCGCCACCAGCGCCGCGAGCGCCGCCAGCCGGTCGGCCCGGTCGATCAGGTTCATCGCGAAGATGCCGTCCGGCGTCAGCCGTTCCGCGACGAGGGTGAAGAACTCCGCCGTCACGAGATGGGCGGGTACCGCGATATCGGTGAACGCATCGCCGACGATGACATCGTAGCGCGCCGGGCTGCGGGCCAGCGCGACGCGGGCATCGGCGTGCAGCACCGTGGCGCTGCCGGGATCGAACCAGAAATCGCGCACGGCCTGCCGGGTGACGGCTGGGTCGACCTCGGCCACCGTGATGCCGCCGATCCCCCGGTCGGCCCAGGCCCGCGGCACCGAGTATGACCCGCCGCCGATATGGAACGAACTGAACTCCGCCGTGCCCATCCGCATCCGCGGCAAGGCATCGAGCATCGCGGCGTGTTCGGTGAACATCACGCGCGGCGCGTCGGCGCCGCTGATTCCGTGGGCGAGGTGGTCGATGACCATCAGGTTCACCGCCGGTTCGCCCGGCCCGGCCAGCGCCGCCGTGCGGATGCAGTAGTGGCTGCTTTCGACATCGCAGACAGCCGGCAGCGCGAGGCTGCGAAGGCACAGGCCGAGGGTCAGCGCGGCGACCCCGGCGGCGGTGCCGAGCCCTGCCGCGCGGGCGCGGCCAAGCCACAGGCACAGGACACCGGCCAACGCATAGGCCGCCGCGATCACCGCCAGCGTGGCAATCGATCCCAGCCACGAGACGAAGACGAACCCGGCCAGCAGGGTGCCCGCGATCGCGCCCACCGCCCCGGCCGCGAACATCGCGCCCAGCGCACGTTCCTGGCCCTCGCCGGCGCGCATCGCGACCACGGCGAGGATCGGTGCGGGCACCCCCGCGAAAAGCGAGGGCAGGAAGAACGCGAGCGTCGTGAGCACGAGGATCGCCGTCAGCGGCTCTTCCACCGAAGACAGCACCGGCCCGGCCGAAAGCCGCAGCACCATGGAGGCCCCGGCGGTCACCAGGGCGGCGGCCAGCATCGTCCAGCCGGCCCGCCGCATCGCACGCTCGCTGGGCCCCGCCGCCAGTCGCCCTCCCCACCAGTGACCGACGGAAAAGCCCGCCAGCACCACCGCGATGATCGATGTCCAGGTGTACAGGCTCATCCCGACATAGGGCGCGATCATGCGTCCCGCCACGATCTCGACGATCAGGCTGGCGGCGGAAATGGCGGCCTGCAGAAGGATCAGCAGCCAGAGCGGCGCGGTCATCAGGAAACCCGGAGTGCTGCGGTGCCGCGCCATTAGGGCCGGCGCGCCGATCCTGTCAATCGCGATGTACGGCCGCCCTGGCCCGATTCCCCGGCCGCAGCCCCCAGCCGGGCAACGTCATCAATGCGGGCCGGCGGTTTCGCGTTGTTTCGCGCCGTTTTCACCCACCCGCGCGCCAACCTGCCCTTTCACGACGTTGAAAGCTTTTTTCCGGGCATCCGGGGGGTCCGGCATGCAAGATCGCGCGGCTGAACAGGGGGCGGGTATGGATATCCTGATCGTCGAGGAAGACCCGAATCTCGCCGGGCTCTGGGCGCGGCATCTGCGCCGTGGCGGGGCCCGTGTTTGCGTGGCCGCCGATGCGCAGGCGGCGATGGCCCGGATCGAAGGCGCGCCGCTGTCGGCGATGATCGTCGACGTCGGCCTGTCGGTCGGCAGCGCGATGTCGATCGCCGATTACGCCCGGTTCCGGCAACCGCAGGCGCGGGTGATCCTGGTCACCGCGCAGCGGTTCTTCTCGGACGGCTCGATCTTCGAGTTGATGCCGAACGCCTGCGCCTATCTCGCCCGCGGCACCGATCCCGAGGATCTGGCCGCGGTGGTCGATCATCACGCCCGCAGGGCCTGACGCGGCGCGCGCCCCGGCGGCGCCGTGAAGTCCAGCTTCGGGCCGACCGGCACGATCCGGTGCGGATTGATCGTCTCGTGGCTGTAGTGATAGTGCCGCCGCGCGTGATCCATGTTCACCGTCGCCGCGATGCCGGGCCATTGGTAGAGGTCGCGCGTGTAGCCCCAAAGGTTCGGGTAATCGACGATCCGCGCGCGGTTGCACTTGAAGTGGCCGTGATAGACCGCGTCGAACCGCACCAGCGTCGGGAACAGCCGCCAGTCGGCCTCGGTCGGGGCATCGCCCATCAGGAAGCGGCGGGTGGCAAGCCGGTCTTCCAGCCAGTCGAGCGTGTCGAACAGTTCCGCCACCGCCGCGTCATAGGGGTCTTGCCGGGTGGCGAAACCGGCGCGGTAGACGCCGTTGTTCACGGTGTCGTAGACCCGCGCGTTGATCGCGTCGATTTCGGCGCGCTGCGCCTCGGGCAGGAAATCCGCGGTGTTGCCGGTGAGACCGTCGAAGGCTGAATTGAACATCCGGATGATCTCGGCGCTTTCGTTCGACACGATCGTGTCCCGCGCCTTGTCCCACAGCACCGGCACCGTGACCCGGCCGGAATAGCCCGGATCGGCGCGGGTGTAGATGTCGCGCAGGAACGGCAGGCCGTGCAGCCGGTCGCCGGTGGCGCCGGGAAAGTCCGTCGCGAAGGTCCAGCCGTCGTCCAGCATGTCGGGATGCACGACGGAGACGTCGATCAGGGCCTCCAGCCCCTTCAGCGCCCGGTAGATCAGCACCCGGTGCGCCCAGGGGCAGGCGTAGGAGACGTAGAGATGATAGCGCCCGGCCTCGGCCGCGAACCCGCCCTCGCCCGAGGGGCCGGGCGCGCCATCCGGCGTGATCCAGTTGCGAAACCGCGATTCGCTGCGCTTGAACGCGCCGCGCGTCGCTTCCGTATCGTACCATTCGGTGGACCAGCGGCCCTCGATCAAGCGTCCCATCCGCGCCTCCTTGTCTGAATGCCAACCTAGGGCACAGGCCGGTGCACCCAAACCGGTGCCGCTGCGCATCGACCATGCGCTGACGCACAGATTGTCATCCGATTGTCACCGCCGGAGCCTATCGGCCATGTATCGTCGACGGTTTGGCGACACCGCCGAGGATGTGCTTGATTTGAATCGCGTTTGCGCCATCCTTCGATGGGACGATCGGGGGCGAGAGATGTCGGAATACCTGCCGAGAGAGGTTCGAGACGGGCTGGAGGAGGCGCGCAAGCGCGACCTGCGCCGCCGTGCGCGCTGGCGGGTGATGGCCGGTGACGATGTCTACCCGATCCTGCGGATGTGGGACGAAGGCTTCGCGCTGGATGCCGAGGAGGTCAGCCAGCTGCGCGGCCTCGTCGATGTCTACGACGGCGCGCGGCATGTCTCGCAATGCCTGATCATCGCCTCGGACGTGTCCGAGGGCGAGCTGATCTGCACGATGAAGCGCGCGACCCACGCCATCGACGCCGCCCCTGTGGATTTCGAGCGTGACGAGGCCGCCCCCGTCGCCCTGATCCCGCAGTTCTGACCTATTGAAGATCGGCGAAGGCGGCCTGCATCCGGGCCACGGCATCCTCGATCCGCGCGCGGGGCAGGGCGAGGTTGAAGCGGTGAAAGCTGTCGCCGCCGGTGCCGAACCAATGGCCGGGCGCGGTGCCGATCTTCGCCTCCCCGTGGACGCGGCGGGTGACCTCTTCGGCGCTCATCCCGGTGCCGGAAAAGTCGACCCAGGGCAGGAACGTCGATTGCAGCGGCATCGACCGGACGCCGGGAATCGCATTGATCCCGTCGTCGAAGATCGCGCGGTTCCGGGCGAGGTGCCGCATCTGCGCGTCCAGCCAGTCCTGCCCGGCCGGCGAATAGGCGGCCTGGGTCGCCATCACGCCCAGCGTCGCCGGATCGTAGTTGAGCGCGGTCATCCGCGCCGCGACCTGCGCGCGCAGCGCCGGATCGGGCAGGATCATCTGCCCCACCCGTAGCCCGGCAAGATTGAAGGTCTTGGAGGCGGCGAACAGCGTTACCGTCCGGTTCCGGTGTTCCGGTGCGACGACGTCCATCGGAACGTGGCGCAGACCGGCATCGTCATAGACCAGGTCGGCATGCACCTCGTCGGAAACCAGGATCAAATCATGCTGCGCGGCGAAATCGGCGACCTGGCGCAACTCCTCGACCGTCCAGACCCGTCCGGAGGGGTTCTGCGGCGAACAGAACAGCAGGATCCGGGTGTCGGGCGTGATCGCCGCCTCGGCCGCCGCCCAGTCGAACTCGTAGCGTCCGTTCACAAGGGCAAGGGGCAGTTCCACCGGGCGCCGGCCGGCGCGTTCGCTCTTCAGCCGGAACTCGTGGTAGACCGGCGTGAAAAAGGCCACGCCCTCGCCCGGATCGCTCCAGATATCGAGACAGGTGGCAATCGCATGGCCCAGCCCCTGCGCGGACACCACCCAGTCGGGATCGACCGGCCAGCCATGTCGGGATTGCAGCCACCAGGCGACCGCCGCGCGGTAGCCCGCGCCATCGTAGCCGTAGCCGAACGTGCCGTTATCGACCGCCGCGCGCAATGCCTCGACCACGCAAGGCGCTGTCGGATAGTCCGAATCCGCAACCGACATGGCGATTCCCTGGTCCGCCGGGATGCCGAAGCTCTTGTCCAGCGCCACCCATTTGGAGTTGTGGATCGCCCGCATCGGCAGGATCGTGTCGAAGTCCATCTATACCCTCGTGCAAGACCGCGACGGGAAGCTAGCGACACCGGCGGAATCTGCAAGGGGACGTTGCGACGCGCCTGCCGATCGCCTATCTGAGGGCGCATGATCCGACCGATCCTGATCCATCCCGACCCGCGGCTGAAGAAACTGGCCGACCCGGTGGCCGACGTCACCGACGAGATCCGCGCGCTCGCCTCGGACATGCTGGAAACGATGTACGACGCGCCGGGCATCGGCCTGGCCGCGCCGCAGATCGGCATTTCCCGGCGGGTGATCGTGATGGACGCGGTCAAGGACAAGGCCGACCCGCCGCGCCCGATGGTGCTGATCAACCCCGAGATCGTCTGGTCGTCGGAGGAACTGTCGGTCTACGAGGAAGGCTGCCTGTCGATCCCGGAACAATACGCCGATGTCGAACGGCCGGCGGAGGTGCGCGTGCGCTGGATCACGCCCGAGGGCGGCGCGGCGGAAGAGCATTTCACCGGTCTCTGGGCGACCTGCGTCCAGCACGAGATCGACCACCTGAACGGCAAGCTGTTCATCGACTATCTCAAGCCGCTGAAGCGCCAGATGATTACCCGGCGGATGGAGAAGCTCAAGCGCGAGCGGGCGCGGGCGTGACCGTCCGGCCTTTCGTGCCCTGGCCCGACAAGCGGCTTTCCACCCCGGCCGAACCCGTCGCCGCGATCACCGAAACGGTGCGGATGATCTGGGACGACATGATCGAGACGATGGATGCGATGCCGGGCGTCGGCCTTGCCGCGCCGCAGATCGGGATCATGATGCGGCTGGCGGTGGTGGATTGTTCCGACAAGCGCGGGCAGGCGATCAGGCTGGCCAATCCCGAGGTGCTGCACGCCTCCGTCCAGATGCGCAAGCATGAAGAGGCCAGCCCGAACCTGCCCGGCGTCTGGGCCACGGTCGAGCGGCCGCGCGCGGTGACGGTGCGGTTCCTCAACGATCAGGGCGAGATCGAGGAGCGCGATTTCGTCGGCCTGTGGGCGACCTCGGTGCAGCACCAGATCGACCATCTGAACGGCAGGATGTATTTCGACCGGCTGTCGCCGATGAAACGCAAGATGCTGACGACCCGGGCGCAGAAGATGCGGAGACGGATGTGAGGGTCGTGTTCATGGGCACGCCGGAGTTCTCCGTCCCGGCGCTGGAGGCGCTGGCGGCCCGGCACGAGGTGGTCTGCGTCTATAGCCAGCCGCCGCGCCCGGCGGGCCGCGGCCAGAAGGATCGGCCCAGCCCGGTGCAGGCGCGGGCCGAGGCGCTGGGCCTGCCGGTGCGCCATCCCGTCAGCCTGAAGACGGACGAGGCGCAGGCAGAGTTCGCGGCGCTCGGGGCCGATGTGGCGGTCGTCGTAGCCTACGGGTTGATCCTGCCGCAACCGGTGCTGGACGCGCCGGCGCGGGGCTGCCTGAACATCCATGCCTCGCTTCTGCCGCGCTGGCGCGGGGCGGCGCCGATCCATCGCGCGATCATGGCGGGCGATGCGGAGACCGGCGTTTGCATCATGCGGATGGAGGCGGGGCTGGATACCGGCCCGGTGCTGCTGACACGGCGCACCCCGATCGGGGCGGAGGAGACGACGGGCGATCTGCATGAAAGGCTGGCCACGCTGGGCGCCGAGGCGGTGATCGAGGCGCTCGACCGGCTGGATGAGCTTGCGCCCGTGCCGCAGCCCGAGGCCGGCGTGACCTATGCCGCGAAGATCGACAAGGCCGAGGCCGAGGTGGATTTCACCCGCCCGGCCGATCAGGTCGACCGGCTGATCCGGGCGCTGTCGCCGTTTCCCGGCGCCTGGTGCCGGATCGTCGCGGGTGACGCGCCGGAACGGCTGAAGCTGCTGCGCAGCCGGGTCGTGGCGGGGCGCGGCCGTCCGGGCGAACGGCTGGGGGGCACGGTGATCGCCTGCGGCGACGGCGCGGTGGAGATCACGCTGGCGCAGCGCGCCGGCAAGCGGCCACTTGCCGCGGCGGAGTTGCTGCGCGGCCTGCCGCCTTCGTGGTATGTAGTGACCGGAAACGCGACCGGCCCGTGAAGGGGAGAGGCAGATGCCCGTCATCGCATTGATCATCATCGGGGCCGCCGCCGGCCTGATCGCCACGCGATTGATGAAGGTTCAGGCCAGCCTGCCGGCGACCATCGCCATCGGCATCTTCGGCGCGCTGATCGGCGGGCTCGTGCTGCGCGCGCTTCTCACGATGGCCGGCTGGCTGGCCGGGTTCGTCGGCGCGGTGCTGGGCGCGATGCTGCTGATCTGGCTGTGGCAGACCTACGGGCCGAAGCGGCCGTGATCCGGCTGCTCGTCCCGGCGCTGATGGTCCGGCGGCTGGCCGGGGCGGCGCTTTGGCTGGCGGTCCGGCCCGGCGGCTGGGCGGTGATCCTGGCCGGACTTCTGATATGGCTGAAGGCCACGGGCTGACGGATCGGGCCGGGCCAGCGCCTCGGCCACCAGCGCCACGCGGTCGCGCAGCCCGGTATCGCGCAGATGCGCGTAGCGCTGGGTCATCTGCACCGATCCGTGGCCCAGAAGCTTCTGCACCTCGTACAGGCTGACCCCGGCGTTCACCAGCAGGCTGGCGAAGGTGTGGCGCAGGTCGTGCACCCGCACGCCGGGCAGGCCGGCGCGGCGGCGCGCCCGGTCGAAGGCGCGGTGGATGCAGGTATAGGGCAGCCCGGTATCGGGGTTCGCGAACAGCGGATCGCGCGGCAGGGCGCCCAGCCCCAGCGCCCCGGCGCGGGCGGCGATCTCGTCCAGCAGGTCCAGCGCGGCGCGGCCCAGAACGATCCGCCGCGCCCGCCCGGTCTTCGACACCGGCACGGTCAGCACCCCGCGCGCCGCGTCGATGTCGCGCCAGCGGGCGTTCAGCACCTCGCCCTTGCGCGCCCCGGTCAGCAGCAGAAGCCGCACGATCCACGGCAGCCAGGGGTGGCGGGTGGCGTCGCAGGCGGTGACGAGGCGCGCGATCTCCGGCGGTTCCAGCAGCCGTTGCGGCGCGTCGCCCACCGGCACGCGGGGCATCTTCTGGCCGAAGGTCTTGCGCGGTTCGAGCATGCCCCAGTGGCGCGCCAGCGTGATGACCCGGTTGTAAAGGAAGATGTGCTTGTTGACGGTCGAGGGTTTCAGCCCCTTGCGCAGTTGCGCGCGGCGCCAGTCGTCGGTGGATCTGGTATCCAGCGCGTCCAGCGGCAGGCGGCCCAGCGTGTCGCGGAAATGCTTGCCCCAGTTCAGCGCGTCGGCGCGGTGCGATTTCTTGGTGCTGCGCGCATAGGGCAGGTAATGCGCGTCGAAAAAGGCGTTGAGGCTGAGGCCCGCGGCCGGGTCGGCGACGGGCTGCGGCGCGCGGCGCAGCGCGGTGCGGAAGATCGACAGGTCCATCATGGCCGCCCCCGGTGGGGTGGGGGCACGGGGCAAGGCGCGGGGCGGCCGGGAATTCGCGGGGATGCAATCATGAGCGCTCCAATCAACCGGGGGCCCGCGGCCGGGCTGCAATGCCCGAACGGGGCCGGAGAATCGGGAAGGGGCCCGTTCGGCCGTGGCCGAAGGCGTGCCCGCCCCTTGTCTCGGGCGAGGGAAACCCTGGATCACTCGTGACGCTGCGCATGTGCCGCCTTCGGACCGGGCCGCGCGGTGCTGGCGGCCATCCGGCAGGCTAAGGGCACACAAAAACCAATCCAGCCGAATTCACGGCTGTTTCGCACCCATTCACGCAACATCACCCGGGTGCGGTACCGGATCGCCGGTTCGGGCGACCCCATGTGGGGGCCGGGGCGGGTGAACCGCCCCGGCCGGTTCCGTCAGGGACGGATCAGAACGACAGGCCCAGACCGGCCGACCAGGTGGCGTCGCCACCGTCGCTGTCGCCGACGCCGACCATGAGAACGGCACCGCCGCCGAGGTCGTAGTTGGCCGCAGCACCCCAGCCGGACGCGCCGCTGTCGAACTCGCCGTAGTTGGCGGTCACCGACAGCGCGCCGGTGGTGTAGCCCAGGCCGATACCGGCGTGGGTGTCGCCATCGAGATCGGAGTAGTTCACGACGGCGTCAAAGCCACCGCTGCCGGCGCTCAAGCTGATACCGGCGATGTCCTTCGTGTCGCTGGACTGGACACCGACACCGACACCAAGGCTGAACCCGCCCATGTCGCCGGAGTACTTGGCGCCCAGGCCCCACACGGGATCGCCCGCACCTGTGTCGTCCAGTTCGACCGAGGCCGCCACGGCGAAGTCGCCGAACGAGTAGTCGTAGCGGGCGATCTGACCGTCATAGGTGCCGTCAAGGCCCGAGTTGCCCGAGAAACCGGCGTGGGTCGTGTGGTCGTCGGCGATCGCGGTGAGCATCGCGACTTCGGTCAGGGCCCAGTCGAAGGCGCCGTCGGTGTCGCCCATGGTCAGGTTGCCGAAGCCACCCTTGATGAAGACCGAATGCTCGCCCGAGGCGCTTCCGATGCCGTCACCACCGACACAGACCTTGTCTTCTTCAGCGTCGGCATCCGCCGGCAGAAGGGTGTCATCGGCGACCGAACCGGTGGTGCAATCGTCACCAACCTCGTCGAGGTCGATCGTCGCGCCGAACTCGAGGCCATTGTCGGTGGTGCCCGACAGCTTGAACGTCACGTCGAGGTCGTGGTGGAGTTGGGTTTCCTTTTCATCGCCGCCGGCGATACCCATCTCCGCGTAGCCCGAGAGCGACACTTCAGCGGCAGCGGCGCCGGTGAAGGCCACCAGGGCAGTGGTAGCAAAGAGAGTGTTGCGGCCCCGGCAAGGGTAGCGGGCGCGCTTCGATCCGGGGTCAGATCATCCGGATCGCGTTCCTGTCGATGGCCAGCACATAGCCCTTGCGCGCGATGTTGCGCACCAGAAGCTCGGCCACCAGCTGGTTGCCCAGCGCGTCGCGCAGCCGCTTGATCCGGGTCGCGCCGGCGGCCTCGTCGCAGTCGCTGGCGTCGCGGCCGGAAATCACCGCCTCGATCTCCGCGCCCGACAGGATCTCGCCGTCCATCCGCGCCTCGGCCAGAACCGCCAGCGTCTCGATCGCCGCCGGGGTCAGGGTGAACGACATGTCGTTCAGCACCACCGCGTTCTCGCCCCGGCTGATCAGGAGCGAGCGCACCTCGATCCCCGCCCGCTCCATCTCTCCGATCCGGCGGTTGAGCGCGGCGATCATCACCAGGAACACCAGCGCCGCGACCAGCAATGCCGCGGCGAAGACCAGCAGCACGAAGATCACCATCCGGTAGCTCGTCAGCACCTCGGAGAACGCGGTGCCGGATTGCGCCAGGATCTCCAGCAGCCGGATTTCCCCCGCCCCGGTCAGCGCGTCGTTTTCCACGAAGATGCGTTCGACACGGGCGTTGAAGGCGTTGCCGTCGGGCAGCGTGAGGAACAGAAGCACCGCCGCGCCGGCGAGGATCGCGACGATTGCGGCGATCCCGGCCAGCACGACGCGGTTGCCCGCGCGGAACGGCTCAGAAGGCAAGGAAGAACGGTCCGGCATTGTCCCTGCGGCTGTCGAGCCCGCCGGGCCCGAAGGTGGAAAGGATGTTGAGCAGCGTCCAGCCCTCGCGCGCCAGCCTCGGCGCCAGTGCCGCGGCGGCGGCGGCGGCATTGCCGCAGGCCGCGTCCGGCACCTCGGCGACCCCGTAGTGCAGCTTCAGGCGGCCGTTCTCCTGCTTGGCCTTGTAATCGGCATAGCATTCGGCCGCCGCCGGCAGGGCCGGGACGGTCAGCGCAAGGGCGAGGATCAGGCAACGCGGGATCATGCGCGAACGCTGCGCCGGGCGGTCCGGTTATGCAATAGCCAAGACCCCCCGACCGGGGCGCTATCGGATAACCGGGGCGCGATATTGCCTTGCCGGGGCGGGCGGGCCGACCGTTGCGGCAGATGCCATCGCAGCCACGGGAGACCGACATGCCCAACCGACTGACCGCCAGCTTCGCCGCCGCCGCCATCGCGCTGTCGTCGATCTTCGCCGCCCCCGCCCCGGCGCGGGCCGGCGACGACGACGTGATCAAATTCATCCTCGGCGCCGCCGCGCTGGGCCTGATCCTGAACGAGGCGTCGAAACATGCCCCCGTCGCGCGCGCGCAGACCGCACCGCGCCACGATATCGCGAAACCGCAGCGCTACGCCCCGCCGCAGCATTCGCAAAGCCGCCACTGGCGGCAGGATCGCTGGCAGGGCGACCATCATCGCAGGGTGGTGCCGGCCTCGTGCCTGTTCGACATCCAGGGCCGCTACGGGCCGCGGCCGGTCGTCGGCGCGCGCTGCGTCCAGCGCTGGGACGCGCGGGCCGACCTGCCGCGCGCCTGCGCCTTCGAGGTGAACCGCGGCGCGCGCGACCGCACCGTCTACGGGCTGCGTTGCCTGCGCGACCGCGGCTACCGGATCGTTCGGGGCTGACACCATCGGGCAGGGGCCGCGGCACCCCCCGAACGGCCGCGGCCCGACTGGGGGCGAGGGAAACCTCGCCCCTTTTTCATTGCGCTTCGGCCGGTTTCCCGGCCAGACAGGGGCATGGCGCGGGGACCGGATTTCACGATGGAGGCGGCGCTGGCCGCGCGCGGTTTCGCCCGCGTGGCCGGTGTCGATGAGGTCGGGCGCGGCCCGCTTTGCGGCCCGGTGACGGCGGCGGCGGTGATCCTCGACCCCGCGTCGCTACCGGCCGGGCTGAACGATTCCAAGAAACTGTCCGCCGCGCGGCGCACCGCGCTGGCCGAGGAAATCCGGGCCACGGCGCTGGGTTGGGCGGTGGCGCATGCCGACGTGGCCGAGATCGACGCGCTAAACATCCTGCGTGCCAGCCAGCTGGCCATGTTGCGCGCCATCGCGGCGCTCGATCCGCCGCCGGGCTTCGCGCTGGTCGACGGCAACCGCCTGCCCGCGAACCTGCCCTGCCCGGCGGAGGCGGTGGTGAAGGGCGACGGGCGCGCCGCCTCGATCGCCGCTGCCTCGATCCTCGCCAAGGTGGTGCGCGACGGCATCATGGTGGATTTGGCGCAACAGCACCCCGGCTACGGCTGGGACAGGAACGCGGGATACCCGACAAGGGATCACCTCGAGGCGCTCCGAAATCTGGGGGTGACCCCACACCATAGGCGTTCGTTCCGGCCCGTGCACAATATCTTGTATCAAGATAAAACCATAACTTCTTGATTCAAAAAAGAAATTGACGGCGAATCACTCCTGACTCATCTTTTCGCCATACCACCGGCACGTCAGAGGCCGGGCGAGAGGCAGAGATGACGACGACGAAACCCGACAAGGCGGCGCCCGCGCTGCCGCTGAACACGATCATCGCCGGCGACTGCATCGCGGCGATGCGCGCCCTGCCGGAGGCGAGCATCGACCTCGTCTTCGCCGATCCGCCCTACAACCTGCAACTGCGTGGCGATCTGCACCGGCCCGACAATTCCCGTGTCGATGCCGTCGACGACGCCTGGGACAGGTTCGCCAGCTTCGCCGATTACGATGGCTTCACCCGCGCCTGGCTGGCCGAGGCGCGCCGCGTGCTGAAGCCCGATGGAGCGATCTGGGTGATCGGATCCTATCACAACATCTTCCGCGTCGGCGCGGCGTTGCAGGACCATGGGTTCTGGATTCTCAACGACGTGGTCTGGCGCAAATCGAACCCGATGCCGAACTTCCGCGGCAAGCGGCTGACCAACGCGCACGAGACGCTGATCTGGGCCTCGAAATCGGAAGGCGCGAAATACACCTTCAACTACGAGGCGCTGAAGGCGCTGAACGAGGGTGTGCAG
The DNA here is from genome assembly GCA_024742695.1 of Paracoccaceae bacterium. Lineage (GTDB taxonomy): Bacteria > Pseudomonadota > Alphaproteobacteria > Rhodobacterales > Rhodobacteraceae > JANSXY01. Next base: position 90,784 of record JANSXY010000013.1, read on the forward strand.
ATGCGGTCCGACTGGGTGCTGCCGATCTGCACCGGGCACGAGCGGCTTAAGGACGACGCCGGCGACAAGGCGCATCCGACGCAGAAGCCCGAGGCGCTGTTGCACCGCGTGCTGCTGGCCACGACCAATCCCGGCGACGTGGTGCTGGATCCGTTCTTCGGCACCGGCACCACCGGCGCGGTGGCGAAGATGCTGGGCCGCGACTGGATCGGGATCGAGCGCGAAGAGGCCTATCGCGCCGTCGCGCAGGCCCGGCTGGACCGGGTGCGCCGGTTCGACCGCGCCGCGCTGGAAACCACGGCCTCGCGCCGTGCCGAGCCCCGGGTGCCCTTCGGCCAGCTGGTCGAGCGCGGGATGCTCAGGCCCGGCGAGGTGCTGGTGTCGCCGCGCGGGGTCACCGCCAAGGTCCGCGCCGACGGCACGCTGATCGCGAACGAGGCGCGCGGCTCGATCCATCAGGTCGGCGCGCATCTGGAAGGCGCGCCGTCCTGCAACGGCTGGACCTACTGGCATTTCATGCGCGACGGCCGGCGCGTGCCGATCGATCTTCTGCGCCAGCAGATCCGGGCCGAGATGCAGGACCGTCCCGCCTGATACCCTTACCGCCGGTGCCTGTGGCCTGGCCACACGGCAACCTTGCCCCGCCGGGTGACCGGCGGGGCCTTTTCATTCCAGCGTGCCGCGGGCGAGATCGAAGGCCTTGCGCATCAACGTCGGCAGCGCGGCGGGCCGGAACTCGGCTGCCGGCACCCAGTGCCCGCGCGGCGGGTCCGTGCCCTCGGGCACCCGCGCCACCCGCAGCGCCAGCCGCAGGTGGAAATGAGTGAAGGTATGGCGCACCTCGGCCCCCGGATCGGTCCAGTCGGCGGGCAGCGGCGCGGCCTCGGCCGGCGCGGCCTCGGCCCAGTCGGTCGTCGGAAAGCCCAGCATCCCGCCCAGCAGCCCGGTTTCGGGCCGGGTTTCCAGAAGCCAGGCGCCATCGGCCCGCCGCGCGACATAGACGATGCCCTGCCGCACCGGTTTCGCCGCTTTCGGCGCCTTGCGCGGCAGATCGGCCGCGATGCCCTCGGCCCGCGCCCGGCAGGCGTGGATCAAGGGGCAGATTCCGCAGGCCGGTGATTTCGGCGTGCAGACCGTCGCGCCCAGATCCATCATCGCCTGCGCGAAACAGCCCGGCCGCTTCGCCGGGGTCAGTGCCGCCGCGAGCCGCGTCAGCTCGGGCTTCGCCGATGGCAGCGGGGTTTCCACGGTGAAAAGCCGCGCGACGACCCGTTCGACATTGCCGTCGACGACGGTGGCGGCCTCGTCGTAGGCGATCGCGGCCACCGCCGCCGCGGTATAGGGGCCGATCCCCGGCAGGGCGCGCAGCCCTTCGGCCGTTTCGGGAAACCGGCCGTCATGGTCGGCCACCACCGCGCGGGCGCATTTCAGCAGGTTGCGGGCGCGCGCGTAGTACCCCAGCCCCGCCCATTCCGCCATCACCTCGGCATCCCCGGCCGCTGCCAGCGCCGCCACATCCGGCCAGCGTTCGGTGAAGCGGCGATAGTAGCCCTGCACCGCGGCCACCGTCGTCTGTTGCAGCATCACCTCGGACAGCCACACCCGGTAGGGATCGGGCCGTTCGCCGCGCGCCCGCGCCGCCGGGCCGATCCGCCAGGGCAGGTCACGGGCGTGCCGGTCGTACCAGTGCAGAAGCACCGGCGCGATTCCGCCGCCGGCCGCGCCGCCGTCACGCATTCTTTATGGCCCCCGTCCGCATCCTGCTGGCAAGTCGCGCCGTCCCGCATAGAATAGGCGGGTGGTGCGGATTGAACAGGGATGGCGGGCATGACCCGGCGGCACAAAGGCTTCGAACCCGCCGCGCGCCTTGTCGGCGAGCGGGTGCGCCAGGCCGGCGAAAGCCGCGGCTTCGCGGTGTCGCGGCTCCTGACCCACTGGGCGGACGTCGTCGGCCCCGAGATCGCCGCGCTGGCCCGCCCGGTGAAGATGAGCTACGGTCGCGCCGGGCTGGGCGCGACGCTGACGCTGCTCTCCTCCGGCCCGAACGCGCCGCTGGTGCAGATGCACCTGCCGCGAATCCGGGAAAAGGTGAACGCCTGCTATGGCTACAACGCCGTCAGCCGCGTTACCGTCACCCAGACCGCCGCGCAGGGCTTTGCCGAACCCGCCACGCCCTTCGCCCATGCCCCGCGCCCGGCCGACACGGCCCCCGAGATCCGCGCCGCGGCCAGCCGCGCCGCGGAGGGCGTGGCGGATGCCGGGCTGCGCAGCGCCCTTGAAGCGCTCGCGCAAAACGTGTTGTCTCGCCCCGATCGACAGAAAGGCTGAAACCGATGTCCCGTTCCCTCGTCCTCGCCGGCGTCGCCGCCGCCATTCTCGCCGCTGGCGCGTTCTGGGCGACGCGCCCGACCACGCCGCCCGCCTTCTCGCTCGCAGCCGAGGCGCAGGAGGCGACGGCGGAACAGATCGCGATGGTGCCCGACATGGCGCTGGGCGCGGCGGACGCGCCGGTCACGGTGATCGAGTACGCGTCCTTCACCTGCCCGCATTGCGCGACCTTCCACAAGGATGTCTGGCCCAGGCTGAAGGCCGACTACATCGACACCGGCAAGGTGCGCTTCATTCACCGCGAGGTCTATTTCGACCGCTATGGCCTGTGGGCGGCGATGATCGCCCGCTGCGGCGGCGGGACCGAGCGCTACTTCGGCATCGCGGACATGATCTACGACGGCCAGAAGGACTGGATCGGCGATGGCCAGGCGAACACCGTGGCCGGCAACCTGCGCCGGCTGGGCCTTGCCGCGGGGATCGGCGAGGACGCGCTCGAATCCTGCCTCAACGACGCCGAGATGGCGCAGGCCATGGTCGCGACCTACCAGAAGCACGCCACCGAACACGGCGTCAACTCCACCCCGACGCTGGTGATCGACGGCGAAAGCCATTCGAACATGTCCTACAACCAACTGCGCGACCTGCTCGACGCCCGGCTCGGGAACTGACCGGATGAGCCCGCTGGCCGGCGTTCGCGTTGTCGAACTCGCGCGCATTCTCGCCGGGCCCTGGGCGGGGCAGATGCTGGCCGATCTTGGCGCCGAGGTGATCAAGGTCGAGGCGCCCGAGGGCGACGATACCCGGCAGTGGGGCCCGCCCTTCGTCGAGCGCGAGGGCGACCGCAGCGCCGCCTATTTCCATTCCTGCAATCGCGGGAAGAAAAGCGTGATCGCCGATTTCCGCAAGGACGAGGATCGCGCGTTCGTGCACCGGCTGGTGGCCGATGCGGACGTGGTGATCGAGAATTTCAAGGTCGGCGGGCTTGCGAAATTCGGGCTGGACTACCCGGGGCTTTCCGCCGTCAACCCGCGCATCGTCTATTGTTCGATCACCGGTTTCGGGCAGGACGGGCCCTATGCCCATCGGGCCGGGTACGACTACATCATCCAGGGCATGTCGGGGTTGATGAGCGTGACCGGCGCGGTCGAGGGCCAGCCGCAGAAGGTGGGTGTGGCGGTGGCCGACATCTTCACCGGCTGCTACGCGACCGCGGCGATCCTTGCCGCGCTGCACCAGCGCCAGGCGACCGGTCGGGGGCAGCATGTCGACATGGCGCTGCTCGACGTCTCGACCGCGATCATGGCGAACCAGGCGATGAACTACCTCGTCACCGGCACCCCGCCAGGCCGGATCGGCAACGCGCATCAGAACCTCGTGCCCTACCAGGTCTTCGACTGCGCCGACGGCTGGATCATCATCGCCACCGGCAACGACGCGCAGTACCGGCGGCTGTGCGGCATCCTTGGCCTGCCGGGGCTCGCCGAAGCGCCGGACTACCGCACGAATGCCGACCGGATCGCCAATCGCGCGGCACTGGTCGCCGCGCTGACGGCGGCGACGCGGGGCCGGCACAAGGCCGACCTTCTGGCCGCCTGCGAGGCCGAGGGCGTGCCGGCCGGGCCGATCAACGACCTCGCCGAGGTCTTCGCCGATCCGCAGATCGTGGCGCGCGGGTTGCGGCGCGAGTTCGAGGGGGTGCCGGGCGTCCGCTCGCCCATCGTGTTCTCCGATGCCGATCTCGCGCTCGACCATGCCGCGCCGAAACTCGGCCAGCACGACGCGGAACTGCGCGCGCGCTACGGCACCCGCCAGGAGGCGTGACGCGGGGCGGGGGGGGGGGGGGGGGGGGGCGCCGCCCCCCCCCCCCCCCCCC
>JANSXY010000016.1 GCA_024742695.1 Paracoccaceae bacterium
GCAAGGTCAACACGCTGGTGGCGAAGGGATGGGTCGTGCGGCGCAAGGATGGCAGCCTCGGCGTGCAGAAACAGGCGGCGCAGGATCTCGAGGGCGCGACCGGCGACACGGTGGCCTATCTGACCGCGCTGTTGCAGGCCTGCGACACCCTGCCACGCGGCAAGCCGTAGGCGGAGCCGCGCAGCCGCGAGACGGCGGCCCGCCCCTCAGCCCGGCGCCGGGCGGTTCTGCACGACCACCGGGGTTTCGAAGTACCGGAAACTGGGCGTGCTGCCGAAGGTTTCCGCGATGCGGGCGACGAACGCCGCGCCATGCGCCTCCTGCGCATCGGCGATGCTGTCCCAGGTGTAGACACCGCCGGCCAGCCCCGCCTCGGGATCGTAGATGTAGTTCTTGCGGTGCAGTTTCGGATGTGCGCGCCAGATCGCGGCGCTGTCTTCGAACAATCTGACGATCTCCTCGCGGCCCATGCCCTCGGGGATATCGAACGTCACGATCTCGGTGATCATCGGCGGCCCTCCCTGTCGGGCGCGACGATGCCATGCGCCGGCCGGCAAGGCCAGCCACGGCGGTGGCGGGCGGCGCTACCCGGTTTCGGTGGCGGCGGCCGGGTCGCCGCGCCGCACCGGATCGAGCGCCGCGTCGCCGCCGGGATCGCGGGCCGTGTCCAGATGCCGCCGAAGCCGCCCCAGTTCGGGCAGGACGGCCTCGGCAAGGCCGGGCAGCGCCCGCTCGATCCCGGCGATCTCCGGCGCCAGCGAGGCGATGGTCTGGTCGCGGAAGGCCCGGCCCGCGGCGGTCAGCCAGACCTGCTTCGACCGGGCGTCGCGCGGGTTCGGGCGCTGCTCAACCCAGCCCCGGGCGGAGAGGCCCGACAGGGTGTGGGTCATCGTCGTCTTGGGCACCTGGAACGCCCGTGCCAGTTCCAGCGGCGTGGCCCCGTCACGCACCCGGACGAGGTGGTTCAGCACCGTGAAATGCGACACCAGCACGTCCTTCGGCAGGCGCGCCTGCAACAGCGCGCCGGCCAGCTGGTTGATGATGCCGACCTCGTTGAAGAGGCGAAACAGCGTCGGGGGGTCCTTGTCCATTCAACTCGCGAGCTTGTCCTCGAGGCGCCAGCGCGGCGTCGGCGGCACCGCCGGGCCATAGCCCAGCCGCCCGAGCATCTGTACCGTCTGGCCGGGGCGGGCGTAAAGCGCGTGGATGCGCGCGTAGGGTCCGGCCATCTCGGGATATTCCTGCAACGCCTGGCTCACCGGATGCAGCGACAGGCCCAGCGCCGTCGTCGCCAGATTGAGGCGGAGCCAGCGGGCGCCGGCCTCGATCTGGTCGCGGCGGGTGTTGCCGTCCGAGACCTGCACGACATGGGCCGGGGTGCGGGCCATGGTGCTGCGATAGCTTTCGTAGGTCTGGCGGGCGCCCATGCTGTCAAGGGACAGCTGGTCTTCCTTCCGGATGAAACCGAGCGTTCCGCCGAGGTTGAAGAACGGCCCCTGCAGGTCGATCCCGTCAGGCGCGGCATCGACCTGGCTTGCGCCGATCCGCAACAGGTCGATGCTTTCCTTCCAGGTTCGCGGGGTTTCCATCTCGATCACCCACGCCTCCCAGGTGAGGTCGCGCAGCGTCTGGACATCCTCGGGCCGGGTGACGACGACGCCATGTTCGGCAAGGGCGGCCGCGGCGGCCTCGGGCACCGGCCGGGCGTCGAACGGCTCCTTGCAGGATCGCCGGGTCGCGGCGGCGGCGAACAGCGGATCGGGTTCGGCCGCCCCCGGCACGAAGGTCGCCAGCGCCACCGGGCCGGGCCCGTCCTCGCCGTCGGGATAGAGAACGAGCTCGACAGCATGGCCCCGTTCGGCCGCTGCCATGCGCATCAGTTCGATGAAGCAGCCCATGCCGATCGTCAGTTGCCGCCCGAACGGATCGGTATGCGGCAGGCTGCGCGCCGGATCGAGATGCAGCGCCAGCCTCGCATCGCCGATGAGTTCTGCCCGCCACGGCTGGATGTTATGCGGGTTCGGCGCAAGAAGCGCCCAGGACAGGGCATCGCGGCGCACCTCGCCATAGCCGCCCGCCAGCGACCAGGGCGCGACCGCGGCGGTCGCCTTGCGGCTGCCGATGTAGCCGCCGCCGGCGGCCGCCACGATCACGCCACCGCCGATCAGCGACAGAAACCTGCGTCTTGAAAGGGTCATCGGAATCTCCATTGGTTCGATATGGCACTATATAGTGCGATATCGTACCATATGCAAGTCGTCGCCGCTGGAAGCATCGGAACGGCGCATACCGCGCGGGCCGATGGCGCGCGCGGGACGGTCACGGGTTCGGAAGCCATGGCAAGGGCGGCCCCGGCGATCGCGGAGACGCGGCCATGCAAGCGCGTCCGCGACGCCGCCGCTACGGCATGCAACGGAAGAAAGGGCGGCGGCGATCGCGCCTGGCCCCGGCCACCCCCGGCACCGGCGGGATGGCGCCGGCCCGGTTCCCTCATCGCCCCCCGGGATCGCGGGCTTCGCCATGACCGGCGCCATCCGGCACAGCGGAAACATCGCGAAGATTGGGCCGGTCGCCGACGATGGTCGAAAGCCCGACCGAGGCATGTGGGGGCGGCACCATCCGATCAGGACGGCGTGCTTCCGTCAGTCCGTGCCGTCGCCCCGGCGCGCGGGCAATCCGGGGCCGGATTGCGTGAAGTTCGACGCCAGCGCGATGGCGTCCGCCCGGCACAGCGACCGGGCGATCAGGAACGGCTCGCTTGTCTGCGAGGTGTGGTAGCGCCGCTCGATGACCAGCGTGGGCGCGCCAACCTCAACCCCCAGCGCCGCCGCATCCGCCGCCTTCAACGCCTCGGCGCGAACGACCTGCCGCACCACCTTCGTCTCGATCCCGAATTGCTCGTGGATGATCTCCGCCGCCGACTTGCGGATCGTCGAGAATGCATCGACCGCAGGTTCCAGAATGACGTCCAACCAAAGCGTGACCAGCGCGATGGTCCGCCCATTGGCGTCGATCGTCTTGCGCAGCATGCGGACCTCGGCCAGCCTGCGACCGACGCCGCAACCGAACATCGCCGCAAGATCCTGATCGGCCGCGACGACGCTGCGGGAAATCAGTTCCCGGCGCGTCTCCTGTCCGAAGGTGATGAGTTGATCGATGGACTGGATCGTCTCGACATAGGCCGTGGCCTGCGTCGTGGTGACGACGGTGGAGCCCTGCCCTTGCCGGGACTCGATCAGGCCGCGCTGCTTGAGTTCCTGGATCGCCGTGCGGATCGTGTGCCGGCCGACACCGAAGGCCCGCATCAGTTCCGCCTCTGTCGGAAGCAGCTGGCCGACAGGGTGGCGGCCATCCTGGATTTCCCGGGTCAGGTGGTCCGCGATCAGGCTGTATCTGGGCTTTTCCAGTGGCATCGGTCAGATCAGGCCATCGTCCCTCAGTGTCTGTATCTGGGTGTCGGAATATCCGGCCGCACGCAATATCCCATCGGTATCATGCCCCATTGGCGAACATGCCGTCGTGCCATGCGGCGTACCGGTTGCGATGGGCGATGCCAAGAGCCTGAATTCCGCGCCGTCCGCCAGCCGCGCCACCGCGACCTTGCCGCTATCTTGCAGGTCCGGATCGCACAACGCCTCGCGGGGTGTCCGGATCGGCGCGACCGGCACCTTGCCGCGCAGGCGCGACAGCCATTCCCCGGTCGTCGCGGTCGACAGCGTCTCGTCGAGCAGCCCGGTCAGGGTGTCGCGGTTCCGCAGCCGGGCCTCGAAACCGGCGAAGCGCGGATCCCCTGTCAGGTCCGGCCGACCGACCTCGTGGCACAGCCGGGTCCAGAACTTCTCCTTGTTGCACATGATGTAGATCCAGCCATCGCCCGTCTTGTAAAGCTGGCAGGGCACCAGCGAGGCATGCGCGGATCGCGCCACGCGCGACGGGTCGTATTCGCTGTTCAGCGCCCAGGCACTGAGGTAGCTGAGGTTGAACAGCGCGGTATCGTAGAGATTGACGTCGATGTCGCGCCCCGCGCCGGTCCGGCGCGCGGCCAGAACGCCGGCGACCAGGCCGAGCGCCAGGTAGGTTCCGGCCATGAAGTCGACGATGGAAAGCCCCATGCGGGTCGGCGGCGTGCCCGGTTCGCCGGTCATGTGGAAGTATCCCGCTTCCGCCTGCATCAGGAAATCGTATCCGGGCCAGTCCCGCCGCGCGCCCGTCCGCCCGTAGGCCGAACAGTGCGCGGCGACGATGGCGGGGTTGAAGCGCTTCAGCGCGCCGTAGGTCAGGCCCAGTTTCTCCGGCACGTCGCCACGCAGGTTGTTGGCGACCGCATCGGCCCCGGCGACGAGACGACCGAAAACCTCGTAACCGCGCGGATCGCCGATATCGAGGCTCAGGCTTTGCTTGCCCCGATTGACGGACTGGAAGAACAGGCTGGCATCGTCACCTTCGGCGCCCTCGACAAAATGCGGGCCGAGGCCGCGGGCATAGTCGCCGCCCGTGCGGCGGTTCTCGACCTTGATGACGGTGGCGCCCAGATCCGCAAGATGCTGTGTTCCGAATGGACCTGCGCCGTATTGCTCGACCGCAAGAACGGTCACGCCGGTCAGCGGGGCGTCCATGTCACCCCATCCTCTCGCGCATCTCGTCGACCACGGAATGGCCGCGCTTCGTGGCCAGGAACGACCGGACCATTTGCAGCACGAAGGTGCCGTCCTGGTTCTTGCCCGAATGCCGGACCCGCACGATCCCGGCCGTCGGGCGCGACTTCGACTCGCGCTTGTCGAGGATCTCGGACTCGGCGTAGAGGGTGTCGCCCACGAACACCGGCGCGGGCAGCTTGATCTCTTCCCAGCCGAGGTTGGCGATCGCCTTCTGGCTGGTCGAGGACACCGTCATCCCGGCCACGAGCGCGATCGTGAATGTGGAGTTGACCAGGGGCTTTCCGAATTCCGATTGCGCCGCATAGTTCAGGTCGAAATGCAGCGGATGGGTGTTCATCGTCAGGTTGGTGAACCAGATGTTGTCGGTTTCCGTGATCGTCCGGCCCGGCCAGTGTTCGTAGATGTCGCCGACCTCGAAATCCTCGTAGAACAGGCCCGGATCCTCGCGAAACCGGTTGGCCGAAACCCGGGTCATCCCATTCAGTGTTCGCGGCATGGTTCGTTCCCTTTCTGTCAGTCCACCATTCGGCGTGCGCGCGCCAGGACGGGCGCATCGACCATCTTCCCGTTGAAGCTGAAGGCGCCGTCGCCGGCCGCACGCGAGGCGGCGACCATGGCGCGGGCCGTCTCGATCTCGGCCTCGGTCGGCGAGAACACCGTGTTGATCGTCGCCACCTGGGCGGGATGAATCGCGATCTTGCCGCTGAACCCCATCGATTTCACCAGCCTCGCCTCGGTCTCCAGACCGCCGGGATCGCCGTAATCCAGCCAGACCCCGTCGACCGCCGGGATGCCGGCAGTCGCCGCCGCGTTCACGATCTGCCCGCGGGCCCAGGCCAACCCGGCCCCGGACATCGCCGCGCCGGTCTCGGCCGTATGATCGGCCGATCCGTAGCCGACGATCGCCGACCGGGGCGCCTCGGCGAGGATCGCGACGGCCCGGGCCACGCCCAGCGCGGTTTCAAGCGTGATCAGCAGCCGTGTCGGATGCCGGCCGGCCAGCGCCTGCACCTGGCGCAACTCGAACCCCGACTGGACCTTCGGAACGGCCAGCAACGACGGCCAGGCCGGCCAGTCCAGCATCGCCGCCATGTCCCGGATGCCGTCGGCGGAACCCAGTGAATTGATGCGGACACCGATACGCCCGGCCTCGCCGTCGAAGCCGCGCCGGGCAAGCTCGGCCAAGGCGGCCCGCGCGGCGGATTTGTCGGAAGGTCCGACACCATCCTCAAGGTCGAGGATCACCATATCCGCGGCGGACGCCAGCGCCTTTTGAAGACGGTCCAGTCGCGTCGCCGGGGTGAAGAGGAGGCTTCGGATCACGACCAACACCGCCCTTGCATGACTTATTATGTTGTCCGAACAAATTTTCTGGATTACGGTTCGAAGTCAAGGACAAGAGTTCAGGCCCGATCAGATCGGGGATCAAACCGGGAGGATAGGATGGGAATTTTCGGGAAACTCGCCGTGGCCGCGATCGCGCTGGCCGGCGTCGCCGGCAGCGCGGTTGCGGAAGAGATGCCGTTCCGCATCACGCTGAACACCGGTCCGAACCACGTGCGCAACATCGCGCTGGAAGGCTTCGTCAGCAAGCTGACCGAACGGACCGAAGGCAAGCTTGATGTCCAGGTGTTCCCGTCGTCGCAGCTGTTCAAGGGGCCGGACGTGCCGAAGGCGCTTGCCCAGGGCGGGGTCGAGATGGGCGTGCCGATCATCCTCTACATCAGCAGCGTCGTGCCGAATGCCGGCCTGCTCGATCTGCCGATGTTCTTCGGCCGCACCGCCGAGGAGGTGCACAAGGTGATGGACGGTCCGGTGGGCGCGGAACTGAACGCGGAGATCGAGGAGGTCATCGGCGTCAAGGTCATCGGGCCCAACCTTGACCTTGGCCATGGCACCATCTTCACGACCGAGGTTCCGGCAACCTCCCTTGCCGCGCTCGATGGCCTCAAGCTGCGCGTGCCGGGCAGCCCGGCGGCGGTGGTGCGCTACAAGACCATGGGCGTCGAAGCGGTGTCGATCAGCTTCGCCGACGTGCCGATCGCCCTTGCCCAGAACAGCATCGACGGCCTGATGACCACCCACGAGACGGTGCGCAGCGCGAAACTGTGGGAATCCGGGCTGAAATACGCGATCGACACGCAGGGATCCTTCCTGCAGTACGTTCCGATGATCGGCAAGCCGACCTGGGACAAGCTCGATGCCGAGGTGCAGCAGATCATCATCGACACCTGGGCCGAAACCGTCGGCGATGCCCGCAGGCTGGCCGCCGAGCGCCAGGCCTCGGCGCGCGAGGAAGGCATCGCGAACGGCATCCAGGCGGTACAGGCCACGGCCGAGGAACTCGCGGCCTTCCGCGCCGCGCTGATGACGCAGCAGCCGGACATCATCGACGCCACGCGCATCGATCCGGAATTCGCGGCCAAGGCGGCCGCGGTCCTGGGTGACTGACGCGTGACGCGCGGGGCGGGCCGCGATCCGCCCCGTCGCCCCCTCGAGGCTCGCAGGCACCGGACATGGCGAAGAATCTCGAAAGCTACCTGGGCAGTATTCTGGTTCTGGCCGCGCTTGGCCTGTTCCTGTCCGGAATGGTCCTGCGGCTGATCTCGTCGCCGCTCAGCGGCGGATGGATCGCCGAGGTGTCGATCTACCTGGTGGCCTGGGGCCTGCTGATGTCGACCGCGGGATGCGTCGCGAACGGCGATCACGTGCGGGCCGATTTCTTCCTGCGGCTCGCCGGCCCGAAGACCCGGCATCGCGCCGATATCCTCGCGGCCGCGACCGGGATGGCCTTTTGCCTGGTGCTGGCATGGTTCGGCTACAAGGTGGTCGCCTTCGCATTCGCCTGGGACGAACGCGGCCCCTCGATGTTGCAGATCCCCACCGGGTACTACTACGCGGCGCTGCCGGTCTCGATGGCGCTTTGCAGCCTGCGTTACATCGTCTTGCTGGTCTCCCTGATACGAGGTCATCCTGCCGCGTCCAGTGGCGAGGCCTGAGCGTGCTGGTCGCCGTTTTCGCAGCGCTCCTTGTCCTGCTGTTCATCGGGTTGCCGATCTTCGTGGCTCTCGGCGGGCTGTCGCTGGCGTTGCTGCTGGTTGGCAACACGCCCGGCATCTCGGTCGCCCAGGTCGCGATCGACAAGCTCAACAGCGAAACCATCATGGCGGTGCCGTTCTTCGTGATCGCCGCCCAGTTCATGGAACGCGGCGGCATCGCCAAGAGCCTCATCGACCTGGCCGAGGCCTGGCTGGGCTGGCTTCGCGGCGGCCTCGCCCTGACCTGCGTGGGCGCCACCACGATCTTCGCCGCCGTCTCGGGGTCGTCCGTCGCGACCGCGCTGGCGATGGCCACGATCCTGGTGCCGGCGATGCTGGCGCGCGGGTACGACCGCCCTTTCGCCGTGGGTGTCGTCGGCGCGTCGGGAACCCTCGGCATCCTGATCCCGCCCTCGATCATCCTGGTGATCTACGGGCTGATCGCCGAGGCGTCGATCCCGAGGCTGTTCCTGGCCGGGATCATTCCCGGCCTGCTTCAGGGGCTGCTGTTCGCGATCTTCATCCTGGTCTACGCCCAGCGCCGGAAACTGCCGCGCAGCGCCGCGCCCGGCCTTTCGGAATTCCTGCGGGCCAACATGGCCGCCCTGCCGGCCATCGTCATCCCGGTGGTGATCTTCGTCGGGATCTACGGCGGCTATGCGACCATTGCCGAGGCGGCGGGGCTGGCCGCTTTCCTGTCGATCCTGGTCAGCCTGACGGTATACCGCGGCTGCGGGCTTCGGGATGTCGTGCCGATCACCGCCGTCGCGATGCGCCGGTCGGCCGCGATCATCATGATCGTCGTCGCGGCACTGCTGTTCGGCCACTGGCTCACCGAAACCCGGATGCCGGCGAGGCTGGTGGAGTTCGTCACCACGATCGATCTGAAGGCCTGGCAGTTCCTTCTGATCATGAGCCTCGTGATGCTGGTGCTGGGCATGGTGCTGGAAGGGCTGTCGATCGTGCTGATCACGGTTCCCCTGATCCTGCCGCTGCTTCGGCAGTTCGATATCGACCCCGTGCACTACGCGATCATCGTCGTGATCAACATCGAGATCGCGATGCTGACGCCGCCGGTCGGCCTGAACCTCTTCGTTCTCTCCAGCGTTTCAAGGGCCCCGCTATCGGAAGTGATCCGGGGAATCCTGCCCTTCCTCGGGCTGATGATGCTGTTGCTGCTGGCCGTCACGTTCGTTCCGTCACTGTCGCTGTTGCTGCCCGATCTGGTGCTCGACTGAGCCGGGAATGACCCCGGACGCGGGCGGTGCGCTTCGCCAGTGACGACGCCATCGCCCCGCGCGGCGCGCCACCGGCATGGACCCTTCCGCCCGCAAGGCGCCGCGATGCCAGGCGTCGAAGGTCGGCCTCTTCCGTTCCGCGGCGGCCGCCCCCGCAAGCCATCGGGAGGGCCGGGCGCGCCGATGGTTTCGATCCGGCGCCGGCCGATTGCGCATGGTGCGGTCCGGCACCCGCTTGAAGCCCGATCTCATGCGCCGGGCTGCCCGGATTCTCGGCGTGCGAGCGGTCAATCACCCCGGGCAAGGGGCCGAACCGGACGATTCCTCTTTTCAGCGAGCGGATTTGTCGTTTGGGTTGCTCAGGACGCGACCTTCCGGCGGGATCTGGAGCGAGCAATGTGCGGCATCGTTGGACTATTTCTCAAACAGGACGCCATGCGTCCGAAGCTCGGCGAAATGCTGTGCGACATGCTTGTCACGATGACCGACCGCGGCCCCGACAGCGCCGGCATCGCGATCTACGGCGACGCGGCGGACGGCGTGAAGATAACCGTTCAATCCGATGCGGGCACGATCGCCTTCGAGGGGCTCGACAGGACGCTGTCGGAGGCGCTGGGCGCGGCGGTGACGGTGCGGACCGTCGATACCCACGCGGTGATCGTGGTTCCGCCGGAGCTGGAAGAGGTCGCGGTCATCGCGCTCGAACAGCGGGGGCTGAGGATCATGGCCTCGGGCGTCGCGATGGAAATCTACAAGGAGGTCGGGCTGCCACGCGACGTCGCGGCGCGGTTCGGCCTGCGTGGCATGGGCGGCAGCCATGGCATCGGTCACACGCGGATGGCGACCGAATCCGCTGTCACGACGCTGGGGGCGCACCCGTTCTCGACCGCGCGCGACCAGTGCCTGGTGCACAACGGATCCTTGTCGAACCACAACCAGATGCGACGCAAACTGGCGCGCAGGGGCGTGAAGACCCGAACCGAGAACGACACCGAGGTGGGCGCGGCGTACATCAGTTCGCGGATGGCCGACGGGGCGACGCTTGGCGAGGCGCTCGAGGGAACCCTGCGCGATCTCGACGGCTTCTTCACCTTCGTGACCGGCACCCGGAACGGCTTTGGCGTCGTGCGCGACCCGATCGCCTGCAAACCCGCGGTGATGGCCGAGACCGACGCGCTCGTGGCCTTCGCCAGCGAATATCGCGCCTTCGCCGATCTTCCCGACATCGGGCACGCCCGCGTCTGGGAGCCGGAACCCGCCACCGTCTACTTCTGGGAGCGTTAGGACATGGACGCGAACGAGGCTTACGCGGAGACGACCGTGCTTGACCTGGCCGCGACCCCGCTTCGCGAGGTGAACGCGACATTGCAGGCCGTCTCCGGGCAGGCCAACCACCGCGACTTCGTGATCGAGCATCCGCGCGGGGCACATGCCATCGCCGTGGGCCTCGACGGCCCGATCACGGTGACGGTCAGGGGGTCCACCGGCTACTACTGCGGCGGCATGAACAAGCTGGCCACGATCCGCGTCGAGGGGTCTGCCGGGCCCGGCGTCGCCGAGAACATGATGTCGGGCCAGGTCATCGTGGACGGCGACGCAAGCCAGTACGCGGGCGCGACCGGGCATGGCGGATTTCTCGTCATCAAGGGCAACGCGTCGTCGCGCTGCGGCATCTCGATGAAAGGCATCGACATCGTCGTGCACGGCAACGTCGGCCACATGAGCGCCTTCATGGCGCAGAAGGGAAACCTTGTCGTCCTCGGCGACGCCGGCGAAGCCCTTGGCGATTCCCTCTACGAGGCGCGGCTTTTCGTGCGCGGATCCGTCAAGTCCCTCGGCGCCGACTGCATCGAGAAGGAAATGCGGCCCGAGCATCTCGCGATCCTGGCCGACCTTCTCGAACGCGCCGGCGCCGACGCCCGGCCGGAAGAGTTCCGGCGCTACGGCTCCGCCCGCACGCTCTACCATTTCGACATCGACAACGCCGGTCAGTACTGAGGACGAGGCCATGGACGACAAGACCCCTCCCCCGGCCCGCACCATGCCGCGCCAAAGCTGGACGTTCTCGAACGACGTGAACGCCGAGATCCGCCGTGCGGCCGCGACCGGCATCTACGATATCCGGGGCGGTGGCGCGAAGCGGCGGGTGCCGCATTTCGACGACCTGCTCGTGCTCGGCGCGTCGATTTCGCGCTACCCGCTCGAGGGCTATCGCGAAAAATGCGAAACGAGCGTGACGCTCGGCACACGCTTCGCGAAGAAGCCGATCGAACTGAAGATCCCGATCACCATCGCCGGGATGAGCTTCGGCTCGCTTTCGGCGAACGCCAAGGAGGCGCTGGGGCGCGGCGCAACGATGGCGGGCACCTCGACGACGACCGGCGACGGCGGCATGACCGAGGAGGAGCGCGGGCATTCCGAGAAACTCGTCTACCAGTACCTGCCCTCGCGCTACGGGATGAACCCCGACGACCTGCGCCGCGCCGACGCCATCGAGATCGTCGTCGGCCAGGGCGCGAAACCCGGCGGGGGCGGCATGCTGCTTGGCCAGAAGATCACCGACCGTGTGGCCGCGATGCGCGACCTGCCCGCCGGGATCGACCAGCGCTCCGCCTGCCGGCACCCGGACTGGACGGGGCCCGACGACCTCGAGATCAAGATCCTCGAACTGCGGGAGATCACCGGCTGGGAGAAGCCGATCTACGTGAAGGTCGGCAGCGCCCGGCCCTACTACGATGTCGCGCTGGCGGTGAAGGCGGGCGCGGATGTCGTCGTTCTCGACGGGATGCAGGGCGGCACGGCGGCCACCCAGGATGTCTTCATCGAGCATGTCGGCATCCCGACGCTCGCGATGATCCGCCCGGCCGTGCAGGCGCTGGAAGACCTCGACGTGCACCGCGAGGTACAGCTCATCGTGTCGGGCGGCATCCGAACCGGCGCGGACGTTGCCAAGGCGCTGGCGCTCGGGGCCGATGCGGTTTCCATCGGGACGGCGGCGCTCGTCGCGCTCGGCGACAACGATCCACGCTGGGAAGCGGAGTACCAGGCGCTGGGCACGACGGCAGGCGCCTACGACGACTGGCACGAGGGGCGCGATCCCGCGGGGATAACGACGCAGGATCCGGACCTGATGAAGCGGCTGGACCCGGTGGAGGGCGGTCGGCGACTGAAGAACTACCTCGGGGTACTGACGCTCGAGTGCCAGACGATCGCCCGGGCCTGCGGGCACAATCACGTCCACAATCTCGAACCCGAGGATCTTTGCGCACTGACGCTGGAGGCGGCCGCCATGGCGCGCGTGCCGCTGGCCGGAACCGACTGGTATCCCGGCAAGCCGGGCTTCTGAGCGCGGGCGACGGCCGACGGGCCGGAACGGGAACAAGCAGACAGGGAGACCCGACCACATGACCGACCTCGCCGCCTTCGCCCGCGAAAAGGGCGTGAAGTATTTCATGATCTCCTACACCGACCTGTTCGGCGGACAGCGCGCCAAGCTGGTGCCCGCCCAGGCGATCGGCGACATGGCACGGGACGGCGCGGGGTTCGCGGGGTTCGCCACCTGGCTCGACATGACCCCGGCCCATCCCGACATGCTGGCCGTGCCCGATGCCGATGCCGTGATCCAGCTGCCGTGGAAGCGCGAGGTCGCCTGGCTGCCCTCGAACCTGGTGATGGACGACACCGCGCTCGGCCAGGCGCCACGCAACGTGCTTCTGAGGCAGATCGAGGCCGCCGCCGCGAAAGGCCTTGCGGTCAAGACCGGGATCGAGGCCGAGTTCTTCCTGCTTTCGCCCGACGGCAGGGAGATTTCCGATCCCTACGACACGGCGGAAAAGCCCTGCTACGACCAGCAGGCGGTGATGCGGCGCTACGACGTCATCGCCGAGATCTGCGACTACATGCTCGAGCTTGGCTGGAACCCCTACCAGAACGACCACGAGGACGCGAACGGGCAGTTCGAGATGAACTGGGATTTCGCCGACGCGTTGGTGACGGCCGACCGCCACAGCTTCTTCAAGTTCATGGTGAAATCGGTGGCCGAGAAGCACGGGCTGCGCGCGACCTTCATGCCGAAGCCCGTCGAGGGCCTGACCGGCAACGGCTGTCATGTTCATATCTCGGTCTGGGACAGCGACGGGTCGACCAATGCCTTCGCCGACGGCTCGAAGGATCTCGGCCTTTCCGATCACGGGCGCCACTTTCTCGGCGGGATCATGAGGCATGCCGAGGCACTGGCCGCCATCACCAACCCGACGGTCAACAGCTACAAGCGGATCAACGCGCCCCGGACCGTGTCGGGCGCGACCTGGGCGCCCAACAGCGTGACCTGGACCGGCAACAACCGTACGCACATGGTGCGCGTGCCCGGCCCCGGCCGGTTCGAACTGCGCCTTCCCGACGGGGCGGCCAACCCGTACCTGCTGCAGGCCGCGATCATCGCCGCGGGGCTTTCGGGGCTGGAGAACAAGGCCGACCCCGGCCCGCGCCACGACATCGACATGTATGCCGAGGGCCATCTGGTGAAGGATGCGCCGAAGCTGCCGCTGAACCTGCTCGACGCCATAAGGGCCTTCGACGCGGACGGGGAGCTGAAGACGAAGCTCGGCGCGGAATTCTCGGCCTCCTATGTCAAGCTCAAGGGACAGGAATGGAATTCCTTCGTGTCGCATTTCTCGCGCTGGGAGCGCGAGCATACGCTCGACATCTGACGCAGTCGGCATCGGCGCCGCACCCGCGAATCGTCATCGACGGGATCGGGCGCGACGGGGATCACCCGTCGTCACGGCCCCCCGCGCGCGGCCACGGCGGCAAGCGTGGGGCACGCCGGCGCAAGGCGACGGCGCAAAGCGAACGGATGCGCCGAAGGTGAGCCGTGTGTGAGAGGGAATTGGTGGAGTCGAGGGGGATCGAACCCCTGACCTCGTCATTGCGAACGACGCGCTCTCCCAACTGAGCTACGACCCCACGAGGCGGCTATTTGTTCGATCGGGCCGGCCTTGTCAAGGGCGGCGCGACGCTCGGTTGCTCGGCTTCGGTCAGGCCCGCTGCGCCGTGGCCTGGCGTACGAAGGCCTCGATCTCGGCGGCCGGCCGCGCCCCGGCCAGCCGCGCGACCTCGCGGCCCCGGCGATACAGCACCAGCGCGGGAATCCCGCGGATGTTCGCGCGCTGGGCGACCTGCGGGAAATCCTGGGTGTTCAGCTTCGCCAGCCGCGCCGCGCCCTTCAGCGCCGTGGCCGCCTTGGCGAATTCCGGCGCCATCATCCGGCAGGGGCCGCACCACGGCGCCCAGTAATCGACCAGCAGCGGCACGTCGTCGGTGCGCACCGCCTTGTCATGTGCCGCCGCGTCGATCTCGTGCGGCTTGCCATCGGCCAGCGCCGCGCCGCAGGTGCCGCATTTCGGCCCCGCCCCGATCCGGTCGGCGGGCACGCGGTTCGCCTGGCCGCAGGTCAGGCAGGTGAGCTTCAGGGCCTCGGGCATCGCGGGACTCCCCATGACATTCAATTCGTGGAATATGTGGGGAAGCCCCGCCCCCGCCGCAAGAGGCCCCGCATGCCCGACCTCACGCCGTTCTCAGCCCTGCCGCCCGACCGCCAGCTTGTCCTGCGCGAGGCCTATGCCCGCGAGATGGCGAAGCGGGAGACGACCTGCTCGATGGACGAGAAGATCGCCCGCTTCGCGGCCTGGCTGGAACCGCAGGGGATTTCGTTCGGCGCCGACGACCTGCGCCGGCGCTGAACCCTATTCGGCCGCCTCGGCGTAGCTTTCGACCGGCGGGCAGGTGCAGACGAGGTTCCGGTCGCCGTAGACGTTGTCGACCCGGCCGACCGGCGGCCAGTACTTGTCGACCCGGAAGGCGCCGGGCGGGAAACAGCCCTGTTCGCGGGAATAGGGCCTGTCCCACTCCGCCACGAGATCCTCGACGGTGTGCGGCGCGCGGCGCAGCGGGCTTTCCTCGGCCGTGATCCTGCCCTCGGCCACGTCGCGCACCTCGTCGCGGATCGCCAGCAGCGCTGTGACGAACCGGTCGATTTCCGCCTTCGTCTCGCTCTCGGTGGGTTCCACCATCAACGTGCCGGCCACCGGCCACGACATTGTCGGCGCGTGAAACCCGTTGTCGATCAGCCGCTTGGCGATGTCGTCGACGGTCACGCCGACCTCGGCGAAGGGCCGGGTATCGAGGATGCACTCATGTGCCACCCGGCCGCGGTTGCCCATGAACAGCACGTCGTAGGCCCCCTTCAGCCGCGCGGCGATGTAGTTGGCGCTGAGGATCGCGACCTTGGTCGCCTGTGTCAGCCCTGCCCCGCCCATCATCAGGCAATAGGCCCAGGAAATCAGCAGGATCGAGGCCGAGCCATAGGGCGCAGCGCTGACCGGCCCCTTGGCGCCGCCGGTTTCGGGATGGCCGGGCAGGTAGGGCGCCAGATGCGCCTTCACCCCGATCGGCCCCATCCCCGGCCCGCCGCCGCCATGCGGAATGGCGAAGGTCTTGTGCAGGTTCAGGTGGCTCACGTCCGCGCCCACGTCGCCGGGCCGCGCTAGCCCGACCATCGCGTTCATGTTCGCCCCGTCGAGATAGACCTGCCCGCCGTGGTCATGGGTGATCTCGCAGACCTCGCGCACGGTTTCCTCGAAGACGCCGTGGGTCGAGGGATAGGTGATCATGCAGGCCGCCAGCCTGTCGCCCGCCGCCGCCGCCTTGTCGCGGAAATCATCGAGGTCGATATCGCCGTTCGGGGCGGATTTCACCACCACGACCTCCATCCCCGCCATCTGGGCGGAGGCCGGGTTTGTCCCATGCGCCGAGACCGGGATCAGGCAGACCTTGCGATGCGCCTCGCCGCGCGCCCGGTGATAGGCCTCGATCGTGAGAAGGCCGGCGTATTCGCCCTGCGCGCCGGAATTGGGCTGCATCGAGAAGGCGTCGTAGCCGGTGATCTCGCACAGCTTCTCGGACAGGTCGTCGATCATCTCGGCATAGCCCCGCGCCTGGTCGGCGGGGACGAAGGGATGCAGCGTGGAGAATTCCGGCCAGCTCAGCGGCATCATCTCGGCCGCGGCGTTGAGCTTCATCGTGCACGATCCAAGCGGGATCATCGCCCGGTCGAGCGCGAGGTCACGGTCGGACAGCCGGCGCATGTAGCGCATCATCTCCGATTCCGCGCGGTTCATGTGAAAGACCGGGTGGGTCAGGTAGTCGGTCTCGCGCAACAGCGCGCCGGGGACGCCGATCTCGCCCCGGTGCGGTGGCGCGATGTCGATGCCGAAGGCGCGCAGCACCCGGTGCAGCACCCGCTCGTCGGAGGTTTCGTCAAGGCTGATGCCGACGCGGTCGTTGCCGATCCTGCGCAGGTTCACGCCCTCCTGCCGGGCGGCGGCAAGGATGCCGCGCTGGCCTACCCCGACCTCGACGGTGATCGTGTCGAAGAAATGCTTCGGCTCGACCTTCGCGCCCGCCGCGCGCAGGGCCTTCGCAAGGCGGATGGTGTTCACATGCACCCGCTCGGCGATGGCGCGCAGGCCCTTCGGGCCGTGGAACACCGCGTAGAACGAGGCCATGACGGCCAGCAGCGCCTGCGC
Organism: Paracoccaceae bacterium; assembly: GCA_024742695.1. Classification (GTDB taxonomy): domain Bacteria; phylum Pseudomonadota; class Alphaproteobacteria; order Rhodobacterales; family Rhodobacteraceae; genus JANSXY01. The sequence continues at coordinate 16,521 of JANSXY010000016.1, forward strand.
GGTGCAGACGTTCGAGGTGGCCTTCTCACGCCGGATATGCTGCTCGCGGGTCTGCAACGACAGCCGGTAGGCCTTGTTGCCCGCCGCGTCGATCGACACGCCGACGATCCGGCCCGGCATCGCGCGCTTGAACGCGTCCTTGCAGGACATGAAGGCCGCATGCGGCCCGCCGTAGCCCATCGGCACGCCGAACCGCTGGGCGGACCCGACGGCGATATCGGCGCCCATCGCGCCCGGTTCGCGGATCAGGCACAGCGCCAGCAGGTCGGTGGCGACCACGGCCAGAGCATTCGCCGCATGAAGCGCGGCGATCTCGGCGGAAAAGTCGCGGACATGGCCGTAGGTGCCCGGATACTGGAAGATCGCGCCGAACACCGTTTCCGGCTTCAGCGCCTCGGGCGGGCCGACGATCACCTCGATGTCGAGCGGCCGGGCGCGGGTGCGGATCACCCCGATCGTCTGCGGATGGCAGTTCTCGTCGACGAAGAAGGCGGCAGCCTTAGACTTCGCCACGCGCTGCGCCATCACCATCGCCTCGGCCGCCGCCGTCGCCTCGTCGAGAAGCGAGGCATTGGCGACCGGCAGGCCGGTAAGGTCCGCCACCATCGTCTGGAAGTTCAAGAGCGCCTCGAGCCGGCCCTGCGCGATCTCCGGCTGGTAGGGCGTGTAGGCGGTGTACCAGGCCGGGTTTTCGAAGATGTTGCGCTGGATCGCCGGCGGCGTGACGGTGCCGTAATAGCCTTGGCCGATCAGGCTGGTCATCACCCGGTTCTTGCCGGCGATGTCGCGCATCGTCTGAACCAGTTCGTGCTCGGCGATCGGCGCCCAGGACAGCGGCCTGTCCTGACGGATCGCCTTCGGCACCGTCTCCTCGATCAGCGCGTCGAGGGTGGGCGCGCCCACCGCCTTCAGCATCTCCTCCATCTCGGCCGGGGACGGGCCGATGTGGCGGCGGTTGGCGAAATCGTAGGGGTTGTAGGCGGTGGGGGTGTAGCTCATCGCATCCTCAGCCGATCAGCGCCTTGTAGGCGGCCTCGTCCATGTAGCCGTCCAGCGCGGCCAGATCGGCGACCTTCATCTTGAAGAACCACGCCGCGCCCGTCGGATCCTCGTTCACGAGCGCGGGATTGTCGGCAAGATCGCCGTTCACCGCCACGATCTCGCCGTCGAGCGGGGCGAGGATGTCGGAGGCGGCCTTGACGCTTTCGATCACCACGATCTCGTCGCCCTTCGACACGCCCCGCCCCTCTTCGGGCAGCTCGACGAAGACGACATCGCCCAGTTGTTCCGAGGCATGCTCGGTGATGCCGACGACGACCAGGTCGCCCTCGACGCGCAGCCATTCGTGATCTTCGGTGTATTTCATCGTCGTCCTCGTCTGCTCAGCGCTTGTAGCGCGCGGGATGGAAGGGAAGGGCGGCGACGGTCGCGGGCAGGCGCTTGCCGCGCACCTCGCCCCAGACCGTCGCGCCGGGGGCAAGCCCGGCGGGCAGGTAGGCCATCGCGACCGGCGCCTCGACGGAGGGGCCGAAGCCGCCCGAGGTCACGGTGCCGATCGGCGCGCCGCCTTCGGGTGCGTCGAAGATCGCGGTGCCCTCGCGCATCGGCGCGCGCCCCTCGGGGCGCAGGCCCATGCGGCGGCGCACCGGGCCTTCGGCCAGTTCGCGCAGGATTCTCTCGGCGCCGGGAAAGCCGCCGGCGCGCGCGCCGCCGGCGCGGCGGGCCTTCTGGATCGCCCAGGCAAGATCGGCCTCCACCGGCGATGTCGTGGTGTCGATGTCATGGCCGTAAAGGCAAAGGCCCGCCTCCAGCCGCAGGCTGTCACGCGCGCCTAGGCCGATCGCCGCGACGCCGTCCTGCGCCAGCAGCGCCTCGGCCAGCGTCTCGGCCCGGTCGGCGGGCACGGAAATCTCGAACCCGTCCTCGCCGGTATAGCCCGACCGCGACAGCCACAGCGTCACGCCCCGCCACAGGGCCTCGCGGTGATCCATGAACCGCATGGTCTCCACCCCCGGCACCAGCGCCGCCAGCGCCGCCTCCGCCCCCGGCCCCTGCAGGGCGAAAAGCGCGCGGTCGGCCTGTTCCGTCACCGTCACGCCGTCGGGCAGATGCGCGCGCAGGTGCGCGATGTCGGCCGCCTTGCAGGCCGCGTTGACGACCAGCAGCAGGTGGTCGCCCTTGTTGGTCACCATCAGGTCGTCGAGGATGCCGCCCGCCGCGTCGGTGAACAGCGCGTAGCGCTGCCGCCCCTCGGCCAGCCCGGCCAGATCGACCGGCACCAGCGCCTCCAGCGCCGCGGCGGCCTCGGCCGCACCGCCCGGCGCGGACAGGATCACCTGCCCCATGTGGCTGACATCGAACCAGCCCGCCGCCGCCCGGCAGTACAGGTGTTCCTTCATGACCCCCATCGGGTATTGCACCGGCATCTCGTAGCCGGCGAAGGGCACCATCCTGGCGCCGAGCCGCAGGTGCAGCCCGTGAACCGGCGTGCGCAACAGGTCGGCCATCGCCGCCCTCCCCTCATCCTCGCCGGGCCTGATCCAAACGGTCGTCCGGCATCGTTGCGGGCAGGCTGCGCCTGCCTCCCGATGCCCCCTCTGTCCCCACCCCCGACGGGGCGCCTGAGATCGTTATCCCTTCGGCGGGCCGGGTGCGGCCACTCTCCAGAGTTCTCGTCCCGGACCGGTCCTTGCGCCTGAGAGTTTACCGGGGCGGTTGCTCCTTCGGCACCGGGGCGGGCCGTCCGGCCCCCCGGATTCTCCCGATCCGTCGTGGCCAAAACTAGCCCGCCGCCCCGGAGGCTGGCAAGGGGTTGCAGGCGGCCGCGACACCGGCCATCTGTTGCGCCATGATCCATCCCGCCTTCTTCGGCTACGGTTCGCTGGTGAACCGCGCCACGCACGATCACGATCCGGCGGTGCCCGCCGAACTGACCGGCTGGCGCCGGGTCTGGCGCCATACCTCGGCCCGGCCCGTGGCCTACCTGTCGGTCGAACCGGCCGCGGGGGTGACGATCGCCGGCCTCGTCGCCGCCGTGCCGGGCGACGACTGGGCCGCGCTGGACGCCCGCGAACATGCCTACGACCGGGTCGACCTGCGGGCCGAGACGATTTCGGCCGAGGCCGGGTGGGCGCGGTCGGTCAGCCTGTACGCGGTGCGCGAGGCCAACCTGCCGTCCACCCACCACCCGGTGCTGCTGAGCTATATCGACGTCGTCGTGCAAGGCTTCCTGCGCGAGTTCGGCCCGACCGGCGCGGCGTCGTTCTTCGACACCACCGCGGGCTGGGAGGCTCCGATCCTCGACGACCGCGCCGCGCCGCGCTACCCGCGCCACCAGCGCCTGACCGGCGCGGAACGCGACACGGTGGACGACGGGCTGGCGCGCGTCGGCGCCGGGGTGATCCGGCTTTAGCGGGCCGTCACACCCGAACCCCGGCCCAGCGCGCCAGCAACGCGTTCTGAAGCCCGCGCGCCCGGCCCAGCCAGGCGCGACCGCCGGGCGGGCGTTCGCGCTGTTCCAGCGGCAGCGCGTCGCGCCGCGCCACGTCGCCCGACAGGATCGCGAAGGCCATCGGCCGCCCACCGGGGCCGGTGACGTAGCCCGCCAGCGTCGAGACGAAATTGAGCGTGCCGGTCTTCGCGCGAATGCCCCCGGCCCCGGATTTCAGCGCGCGCCCCTGCGCGTCGCGCAGCTTCACGGGCTTCAGGATATCGGCCAGACCCGCGCCGGGGCCCAGCATCACCAGCGCCGCGATCATCTCCTGCGGGGTGACGCGCGAGGCGCCGCCGAGGCCCGAATGATCGACGAAACGCGGTCGCCCGCCGCCGATCCGCTCGGTCATCCAGGACGACATCGCGCGGCCCGATTGCGCATGGCGCTCGATCGGGCCCAGTTGCACCGTGGCGGCCATCCCGACCGCCTCGGCGGTGATGTTGGTCGAATGCTTCAGCATGTCGGTCAGGATCGCGGCCAGCGGCGCGCTTTCCGTCGCCGCCACCACCGCGCCCGCGGGGACACGGTCGCTGACCTCGGGTTCCGGCAGCGTCAGCCCCTGGGCGCGGGCCAGGGTGCGGAACACGTCGGCCGCGTAGTATTCCGGCTGCCGCACCGGCAACCATCGGCCGCCCTCGGCCCCCAGCGCCGGGCGCGCGACCGACCATTCCTCGATCCCCGCGCGGATCCGGTGATCGAAGATCGGGGCGGCGCGATCGGCCAGCGTGACACGCGCCATGGCGACAAGGGGCGCGTGGCGGCGGCCGCGCGCATCGACGGCGATCTGATAGCCCGACCCGCTGCGCTTCCAGCCGAAGTAGAGCCGGTTGAAATTCAGGTTCAGCCCCGAGACTGCAGGATTGTAGCCGACATGTTCGGGCTGCGTCCCGTCGATCTGGTCGACCGAGGGCAACGCCCCGCCCCAGCACAGGAACCGCCCGGTGATCCCGGTGATCCCCTGCGCGCGCACGGCGGCGGCGAGATCGGCCAGTTCGTCGGTCGTCAGCGTCGGATCGCCGCCCCCGGCAAGCACAAGATCGCCCCGGATCACGCCATCCACCGGCGGGGCGGTGGCGATGATCCGGGTGGCGAACCGGTGACCCGGCCCCAACGCCTCCAGCGCATAGAGCGCGGTGATCGCCTTGGCGGTCGAGGCCGGCGGCAGCGCATCGGTCGCACCGAGGGATTCGATCATCTCTCCGGTCTCGAGATCGGCCAGCGCCACGACGGTCTTGCCGCCCAGCCGCGCCGCCTCGATCAGGGCCTGCGGCGGCGGGCCGGCAAAGCCCCGCCCGGCCGCGCCGCGCAGCACCGCGGGACGGGGCACCGGCCGGAGCGACCGCAGCGGCGCCTCGGCCAGCGCCGGGGCGGCCACCCCGGCGATCAGGCCCGAAACGAAAAGGCGCCTCGAAATGCCCGGCACGATCAAATCCCCCTCGCGCTCCGGTCTAGCAAGAAGCCGCGCGCCCGGGCAAGATCACCGCTGCCATTCGCCGCGGGCCCGGATCGCGGAAGACGAGATCGCGGACATCGGCACGTTGACATAGCACCAGGCCGGCGGCGCCATGGCGGGCAGCAGCCACGAGGCCTCGGCCGGGATCCGGTGATGTTCGTAGACCGTGGCGGCGCGCGATCCCTGCGCCGTCAGCCGGCTGCCGGGCCGGGCGATCACGCCGACCGGCACCGCCTGCATGATCCCGCGCCAGTTCTGCCACCGGTCGAACTGTGCAAGGTTGTCGGCCCCCATCAGCCACACGAAGCGCACGCCGGGATAGGCCCCGCAAAGCCGCGCCAAGGTCTGCGCGGTATAGCGCGTGCCCAGCCGCGCTTCGATGTCGCTGACCGTCACCCTCGGATCGTGGCCGATCACCGCCCGCGCCCGCGCGATCCGCTGCGCCATCGGCGCCGGCCCCTCGGGTTTGAGCGGGTTGCCCGGCGACACCAGCCACCACACCCGGTCCAGCCCGAACCGCTTGAGCGCCTCGCGCGTGACATGGGCATGGCCGGCATGCGCCGGGTCGAACGACCCGCCCAGCAGGCCGATCGCCTGCCCCGGTCCCGCCGCGGGCCATCCCTGTCCCCTGATCACGCCGCCTGTCCCCCGCGCGCCGATTGCCCTTTTTCGCCCGCTCCCCTAGATGGGGGGAAACCCATTCCAGAGGACCCGAACATGGCATCCTATCAATTCGTCTACCACATGGACGGCGTCTCGAAGACCTATCCTGGCGGCAAGAAATGCTTCGAGAACATCCGCCTGAATTTCCTTCCCGGCGTCAAGATCGGCGTCGTCGGCGTCAACGGCGCGGGGAAATCCACGCTGCTGCGGATCATGGCCGGGATCGACAAGGATTTTTCCGGCGAGGCCTGGGCGGCGAAGGGCGCGCGCGTCGGCTACCTGCCGCAGGAACCCGAGCTTGACCCGGCGCTGAACGTGCGTGGCAACGTCATGCAGGGCGTCGCGGCGAAGCAGGCCAAGCTCGACCGCTACAACGAACTGGCGATGAACTATTCCGACGAGACCGCCGACGAGATGGCGAAGCTGCAAGACGAGATCGACGCCGAGAACCTGTGGGATCTCGACAGCCAGATCGACGTCGCGATGGAGGCGCTGCGCTGCCCGCCCGACGAGGCCTCGGTCGATAGCCTGTCGGGCGGCGAGAAGCGCCGCGTGGCGCTGTGCCAGCTGCTGCTGGAAGCACCCGACATGCTGCTTCTGGACGAACCGACGAACCACCTTGACGCCGAAACCATCGCCTGGCTGCAAAAGCATCTGATCGAGTACAAGGGCACGATCCTGATCGTCACCCACGACCGCTACTTCCTGGATGACATCACCGGCTGGATCCTCGAACTGGATCGCGGCCGCGGCATCCCCTACGAGGGCAACTATTCCTCGTGGCTGGAACAGAAGGCCAAGCGGCTGGAGCAGGAAGCGCGCGAGGACAAGGCCCGCCAGAAGACGCTGGCGCGCGAGTTGGAATGGATCCGCGCCGGCGCCAAGGCGCGGCAGGCCAAGCAGAAGGCCCGGATCAATGCCTACGAGGAACTCGCCGGCCAGTCCGAGCGCGAGAAGATGAGCCGCGCGCAGATCATCATCCCGAACGGCCCGCGCCTCGGCGGCCGGGTGATCGAGGTCGAGGGGCTGAAGAAGGGCTACGGCGACAAGCTCCTGATCGAGGATCTGACCTTCTCGCTGCCGCCGGGCGGCATCGTCGGCGTGATCGGCCCGAACGGCGCGGGCAAGTCCACGCTGTTCCGGATGCTGACCGGGCAGGAACAACCCGACGCCGGCAGCATCGCCTTCGGCGACACCGTGAAGCTGGCCTATGTCGACCAGTCGCGCGACGCGCTCGACCCGAACAAGACGGTGTGGGAGGAGGTGTCCGACGGGCTGGAGGTTCTGGAACTGGGCGACGCGACGATGAACTCGCGCGCCTATTGCTCGGCCTTCAACTTCAAGGGCGGTGACCAGCAGAAGAAGGTGGGGCTGCTGTCGGGCGGCGAACGCAACCGGGTGCACATGGCGAAACTGCTGCGCTCGGGCGGCAACGTGCTGCTGCTGGACGAACCGACCAACGACCTCGACGTGGAAACGCTGCAGGCGCTGGAAGCGGCGCTGGACGATTTCGCGGGCTGCGCGGTGATCATCTCGCACGACCGGTTCTTCCTCGACCGGCTCTGCACCCATATCCTCGCCTTCGAGGGCGAGGCCCATGCGGAGTGGTTCGAGGGCAACTTCGAGGCCTACGAGGAAGACAAGATCCGCCGGCTGGGGCCGGACAGCGTGGAACCGAAGCGGGTGAAGTACAAGAAGTTCACCCGCTGATCCGCGATGGCGGGCGGCGAACCCGTCCGGGTTCGCCGCGCGACCGGGGCGCACCGGGGTTGATTCCCCGCAAGCCCCTTCTCCTGCGATTGTGGCCGGATCGCGGCGCTTCCGTGGCCCGTGATCGTTTCCCTCCGGCGACCGATCCGCCCGTGCCGGGGCGTATCGTTTCGCCGACCCTGCGAATGTCGGGGCGCACCATCCCTTCGTCTGGTCCCCGCTGCCACATTGTCGCCACAATTCGGCCGTCTTTATGAACCGCGTGTAAACGGGCGGCCGGGATGTAACGGCCGCCGCCACGACGAGGAAGGACGACCGATGACCGACCAGGCCCAGGCCATGCCCCACCCCGCGCCCGCCGCGCGGACCGAGTTCAAGCTCCTGGTGCTGTTCCTGATCTCGCTTCAGGTGCTGATCGTCGTGACCGCCGCGCGCGGCATCGACCATGTCAACGCGTTCCTGCGCAGCCATCTGCCCGCGGCCTCGGACACGATCCTCGAAGAGCCGCCGCAGCCGACGATCTCGCGGATGGCGCAGGCCTGAGGCCCGCCCGGCCCTTCCGTCCCGCCCCGCGCCGCGCTAGCATCGGCCCGGCAGCAGAGGGAGGACCGGATGCCGATCACCGTCAAGGACATGCTGGAGGCCGCCCACGCCGCGGTGCCGAGGATCGGCCGCGACGAGGCGGAGGCGCTGATCGCCGAGGGCGCGCTGGTGCTGGACGTGCGCGACGCGCCGGAAATCGCGATGACCGGCCTGATCGCCGGGGCGCATCACGTCAGCCGCGGGATGCTTGAGTTCCGCGCCGATCCGGCCACCGCCTTCCAGGATTCCGAGTTCCGGCATGACCGGCCGGTGGTGATCTACTGCGCCTCGGGCGGGCGCGCGGCGCTGGCGGGCAAGGTGCTCAGGGACATGGGCTACGAACGGGTCTACAACCTCGGCGGGCTGAAGGACTGGGCCGAGGCCGGCGGCAAGGTCGACCACCCGATCGATCACGGGATGTAACGCGGCACGCCGCCGGTCAGAACCGCACGGCGATTCCGGGCGTCGTCACGGCAAGGCGATCGGCCCCGGCAATCCCGCAATAGGTCGCCGCCTCCGACGGCGTGATCTCTTGCCCCGCCGCCGGCGAGACGAAAAGGTTGGAGACACTGGGGGGCTGCGCGGTCAAGTCCAGAAGCGTGACACCCACCAGCACGATATCGTCCCCCAACAGGCCCTTGCCTTGCGGCGTGACCGGCAGAACCCGGGTGCAGGTCGCTTCATCGATCTCCGTCAACGCGAAGAACAGGGTATTGACCTGCAGAGTCCGAATACTGGCGTGATGGCCTTGCCCGGCCCCGCAGATGCTCACATCCATCACGACGTCGTCATATCTCGGGGAGCGGAACTGGTCGATCACCCCGTCGTCGTCCGCGTCATGATGATAGGCCGCCGGCACGTATTGCCCCGCGGCCAACGTATCCTCCTCGATGCAGCCCACAAGGTCGCCGCCGCGCGCGATGTCGCGCGCCCCGGTCTGCACCATCCTTGCCAGGCGGACGAATTCCACGGTCTTGTCAGATGTGCGCGCCTGCTGGAAGTAGACCAGCCCACCGACGATGATCCCCAGCGCCACCGAGATGAACAGCACCGCCTCGGTCAGCGTCACGCCGCGGCGGGGGGGTGAGTTCGACGCCCCGCGGAAGCCCGCAGCGCGTGTCGCCGTTCGATCGCATCGCATCGCATCACCTCTTTCATCTTGCACCGGCCCACCCCGGACAGGACACGGGCGCGGCCAAACTCAGAACCGAACCCATGCGAAAACACTGTCGACCAGGAGCAGTTCGCTGGTGCCTCCGCAAAGGTCCGCCGCCTCGGACGGGCTGATGGTATCGCCGTTTTCTGGGCTGACCTCGATGGGGACGACGCCCATGATGTCGAGGTCAACGACCAGGATCGACACGGCTATGATATCGTCGCCCAGCAAACCGCGGCCTCGGGCATCCACCGGCAAGACCCGGGTGCAGACCTCGACCGGTATCGTCGAGAACTGGAACTCCAGCTTGTTGCCGGACAGGTTCCGGTATCCCCTGCCATCCGGACAAAGGCTGACGGCCATCCGCACGTCGTCGTATCTTGGCGATTGCAGACGGTCGGCCACCCCGTCGCCGTCATCGTCGCGCAGGTAGGCTGCCGGCACATAGTCGCCCGCCTCCAGGGTCGCGGCGTCGATGCAGTTCGTGAAGTTGCCCGATCGTGCGATGTCGCGCCCTGCGGCCTGCAGCATCTGCACCATGCGGATCAATTCCATGGTCTTGTCGGAATTGCGCGCCTGCTGGAAGTAGACCAGCCCGCCGACGATGATCCCCAGCGCCACCGAGATGAACAGCACCGCCTCGGTCAGCGTCACGCCGCGGCGGGCGTTCGCCACCCTGTCGGGGTGCAAGGCGCCGCAACCGCGCGGCCTTACTCGGAAACCGGACACATTCACCCCTCATCAACAACTGGGAGCGAAATCTACAACAAAACAGACGCTTGCGCCACTCTCTTGTCAGGCGCCGCCGGGCAGGGCGCGGATTCGCGCCAGGGTTGCGGCATCGACAATCACGCCATCGACCGCCGCGCGGGCGCGGTTGGCCTGGCGCCGGGCGCCGGGCAGGCGCGCGCCGTCCTGCGCCTCCACCGCCGCGGCCAGCCGGTCCAGCGCCGCGCCGAAGCCCGGCCCCGCCGTCGCGCCGGGATCGACCGCGATCAGGAACTGGCCGGTGCGCGGCGGCCCGCCCGACGTGCCGGAAAACGGCGCGGCGTCGATCCCCAGCGTCGCCCCGGCCAGAAGCGCGGCGAAGCTTTCCACGATCAGGCCCGCGCCCACGCCCTTCGGCCCGCCGGCGGGTACCATCGTGCCCTTCAGCCCTTCCGCCGGATCGGTCGTCGGCCGCCCCGCGGCATCCAGCGCCCAGCCTTCGGGGATCGCCTTGCCGGCCTTCGCGCGCTTCACCACCTCGGATTTCGCAACGACGCTGGCGCTCTGGTCGATCACCAGCCGGGCGCCGCCCGCGCCGTCGGGCAGGGCCAGCGCCACGGGGTTGGTGCCCACCACCGGCGTCAGCCCGCCCACCGGCGCGATCGAGGCCGGCGCGTTGGTGAAGCACAACGCCGCCAGCCCGGCCTCGGCCAGCGCCTCGGCATGGTGGCCGAGCACCCCGCAATTGTAGGAATTGCGCACCGCGAGGCAGGCGATGCCGTTCTCCCGCGCCACCTCGATCAGCAGGGGCCGGCCCGCGGCGATCGCGGCATGGGCGAAGCCCGTCGCGGCATCGACCCGCACCACCCCCGGCCGCGGCCGGTCCAGCACCGGCACCGCCTGCCCGGCGACCTTGCCGCAGCCCAGATGCTCGGCATAGACCGGCAGGTACATCAGCCCGTGGCTGGGGATGCCGTCGGCCTCGGCCCGCGCGATCGCGGCGGCCAGTGGCGCGGCCTGCGCCGGGCTTGCCCCGGCGGCCTCCAGCACGGCGCGCGACAGCGCCGCGATCGTGTCGAGCGTGAGCGTCTCGGTCTCGGCCATCCTGTCTCTCCCTGTCAGTCGTTGTCGTCGCCGCCGGCGCCGGCGTCGGCGCGCGACGTGTCGGAGGGCGGAACGGTTGTGTCGAGCGCCAGCGCCTCCAGCGCGGCGCGGGCCTCGGGCGCGACGGCGCGGCGCGGCGGCGCGCCCACGGCGTCGGGCCCGCGGGCGGACCGGGTGACCGCCACGGCGGCAACCGGTGTCATGACGTACCCCGCGGCGGTCAGCGTGCCGTGCCCGGCAAGGCCCTGCCCGCCGCCCCAGTCCACCGCCAAAGGCCGGCCGATTCGCGCCGCGGCCAGCGCGACAAAGGGCAACAGAAGCGCCGGCGCCCGCACCGGGTCGATCCGCAAGCCCGCGTCCGACAAGCCCGCGGGAAGCCCGGCGAAATCGGCCAGCGCCGCGCCGGTACGGACCGGGCAAAGCGGCCCGTCGCCGCGCCACCCGCCGGGCCCGACCGTCGGCGCCCGCCCCGGCCCGCCGGCCAGCGCCAGGGCCAGCAGTTCCGGCCCCGGCAGGCCCGAGGCCGCGAGCATCCGCGCCGCCCAGCCGGCCTCCTCCGCCAGCCCCCAGTCGAGCCCGGCGCCGCGCGCGGCCTTCTGCCCCAGCGCCTCGATCTCGCCCAGCGACAGGGCCGCGCCGCTCATCCGCGGAACTCGCGCGGGTCGGGCGCGCCCTGGAACAGGCTGATCCGCACCCAGAGGTCGGATCGCGGATCGAACCGCGTCGCGCCGAAGAACGCCAGCTTGCAGCGCAGGATGTCGATCGGCAGCATCGATGCCGACAGCAGGTTGTCGCGGATTTCCGCATAGGGCCGGCCGGCCGACATCTGCACCCGGCGCAGCATCTGCCGATGCTCGGGATGGGCCAGCAGGAAGGCCGCAACCGGCTCCGCCCCCGGCCAGTCGGCCAGCGCGGCGTGGCAATCGGCCGCCGCCCGCGCGATCCCCAGCGGCAGTTCCCGCTCGGCCCCCGCCTCCTCCGCCCGGCGGCCCAGCCGCGGTTCGAGCTTCTCCTCCGAGACGTACCAGAACCGCGCCAGTTCGGCGGGATCGTCCCAGTCGATGTCCAGCGCCCAGCCGTACCGATCCGCCAGCGCGGTGCGGGCCGCGTCGCAGCGCATCCGCCCGTCGAGCGGGAACGCCGCCGCCTCGTCGGCGGCCATGCAGCAGCCGAGCCCGTCGACGAGGTCGCCATGCGGCTCCAGCATCAGGGCCAGCAGCGCCTCCTGCCCTTCCAGCGACAGGTCCGCCTCTGCGCGCCGCCACAGCGCGTCCCAGGGATGCGCCGCGCCCCGATCCAGCCCATCCGCGGCCCAGCCGCCGATCGTTTCCAGGTCGGCCCGCAGCGCGGCAAGCTTGCCCGCCTGCACCGGGTGGGCGCTGTCCCAGTCCGCGGCATTGGCCTTGGCCGCCAGCAACGCCCGGAAGAACCCCTCTGCCGCCCCTTCGGCAACCCCGGTCTGCGCGCGCACCCGCGCCAGCGCCTCTTCGCGCGCCGCCATCCAGTTGTTCAGAAGCACCGGATGCCGGATCAGGAACGGCGCCATGCCCAGCCCGGTGGAATTGCCCACCCCCAGCCCGCGCGCCAGCGCCGGGTCGAGCCGCGCGGCCCGGTCACCGCCCCGCGCGCGGGCGAGGTGTTCGACGATGTCGACGGTGAAGGCGCGCGCCAGCCAGACCGACAGCATCTCGGCCTGGAACGGCGCGGCGAGTTCCGGTCGCCCGGCCACGGCGGCGCGATCCGCCGCCCCGAACTTGCCCGATCCGTAGACCGCCGTCGTGCGCATCAGGTAGCCGACCTCGGCCAGCGCCGCCGGATCGGGCTGCCGGCCCGCGGCCAGCCGCGCGACCACGTGATCGAAGAGCCGTACCGAGCGGTTGGCCCGCAACAGGCACAATTCCCCCGGCCCGATCCGCCCGGCCTCCTGCAACGGGACATTCGCGGCGAGCCGGTCGAGATCGGCGGGCGTGGGTTCGCCATCGACCAGCGCGAAGGTCGCGTCCCAGGCGGTGGCGATCACCCGGTCGGACCGCATGTGGTCGGGCAGATCATGCGCGAAGGCCGCCAGCGTGTAGCTGCGCTCCGGGCCCCGGACGCGGTAGGTGGCGCGGCCCACGCCCCGCCCGTCGATGTCCCAGACCGGGCGGTCGATGCGCCACCCCTCCGTCTCCGCCCGTCGCAGAAGCTGGCGCAGGAACGACAACCGGGTGGGATGCGCGCTGCCCATCCGCGCCAGCCGCATCACCTCGCCCGCCGGGCGGCGGAAGGTGGCGAAAGCGTCGGACCCGACGTCGGCCCGGCTCATCGGCCCGGCCCGAAGCTGTCGGCGAAGAACCGTCGCCAGTTGCCACCCAGTATCATGCCAACCTCTTCGCCATCGAAACCTGCCGCCGTGAGACCTGCCGCGAGCTTGTCGAAATCGCGGTTGTCGCGGAACCATTCGGGTTGATCGGGGAAGGCCGCGGGCGCACCGCGTTTCGTCCAGCGGCCGTTGCGCATCCATTCCACCACGCTGTCGGGCTGGTCCTGGCACAGGTCGGACCCGATGCCGAGCCGCGCGACGCCGATCCGCTCGGCGGTGCGCGCCACCATGGTGCAGAACGCCTCCAGCGTGCAGGCGCCGCCGCCCTTCAGGTGCAAGGGATACAGCGAGAATCCCAGCATCCCGCCGCTGTCGCGCAGCGCGTCCAGCACCCGGTCGGAGACGTTGCGCGACACGTCGTGCCAGGACGCCGGGTTGGCGTGGCTTACCGTCACCGGCCGGGTCGAGGCCGCGATCGCCTCCAGCGTCGTGCGTTCGCCGGCATGGCTCATGTCGATCGCCACGCCAAGGCGGTTCATCTCCGCCACCGCCTCGCGGCCCATCCGCGTCAGCCCGGCATCCTCGGCCTCGGCATGGCCAGTGCCCAGCAGCGACTGGTTGTTGTAGGTCAGTTGCAGGAACCGAAGGCCCAGGCGGTGCAACACCTCGATCAGGCCGATGTCGCCATCGAGGCACGAGGGGTTCTGCGCGCCAAAGAAGATGGCGGTGCGGCCCTGCGCCCGCGCATGGTCGACATCGGCCGCCGCAACCCCGTGAAAGACGAGATCGGCATGGGACGCGAACAGCCGGTTCCAGGCGACGATGGTCTCGACCGTCTCGCGAAAGCTTTCGTGATAGCAGATCGTCGCGTGCACGGCATCGACGCGCCCCGCGCGCATCTGCCGGAACACCTTTTCCGACCAGCGCGCATATTGCAGCCCGTCGATCCGTGGCTGTGCCGCCGTGCCATCCGCTCGCGTCATCCGCGCCTCCATCCCCGACAGGCTAGACGCAACCCGCGGGACGGCGCAATGGCGGGCGGGTCCGCGTCAGCCGGCGACCGGCTGTCCGATGGCGCGGGCGATCTCCACGCCCAGGCGGTCCAGCCGCACCGGCTTGCCGATATGGCCGTCGAACCCGGCGGCGAGGTATTCCTGAACCTGATGGGTCATCGCGTTGGCGGTGATCGCCAGGATCGGCACATGCGGTTCACCCGCCTCGGCCATCCGCACCCTGAGATGCTCGAGCGCGGTCAACCCGTCCATCCCCGGCATCGAGATGTCCAGCAGCACGACATCGAAGGCGCCGGGCCGCCAGCCATCCACCGCCTCCTGCCCGTCCGCGACGATCACGGCGTCGATCCCGTAGCCGGCCAGCATTGCCGCAAGGATCATCCGGTTGGTCGCGTTGTCGTCGGCCACCAGGGCACGCCGGCCGCGCAGCACGGCGGCGGCAGGCAGTGCCGGCGGGCAGGTTGCGGTGGGCATGGCCCTCGATGCCTCGGCCATCTCCAGCGGCAGGACCACCTCGACGCTGGTTCCCCGGCCCGGCTTGCTGTCCAGCGCGATATGGCCGCCCATCAGTTCGGCAAGCCGGCGCACGATCGACAACCCCAGCCCGGTTCCGCCGAACCGGCGGGTCACGGTGCCGTCGGCCTGTTCGAAATCCTCGAACACCCGCGCGGCCTGTTCGGGCGTCATCCCGATCCCGTCGTCGCGCACCCGGATCCGTATCGGCTCGCCGGGCCGGCAGCGGAAACTGACCGAGATCTCGCCCGTTTCGGTGAACTTCAGCGCGTTGCCGATCAGGTTGTGCAGGATCTGCAGGATCCGGTTCTGGTCGCCGATCCGGTCATCGCGGCTTCCGCAATCGGTCAGCACGCTGAAATCGAGGCCCTTGGCCTCGGCCTTCAGCCGGTACAGCGCCTCGACCCGGCCGGCCAGGTCGGACGGATTGAACGGCGCGGCCTCGAGACTGAGCTTTCCGGCCTCGATCTTCGACATGTCGAGAATGTCGTTGAGCACGTTGAGCAGCACCTCGCCCGAGTCGCGGATGATCTTGATCATGTCGCGATGCGCCGGATCGCTCAGCGTCTGGTCGAGCACCTCGGCCATGCCCAGCACCCCGTTCAACGGCGTGCGGATCTCGTGGCTCATGTTGGCCAGGAACCGCGACTTGGCCTGGTTCGCGGCCTCGGCGCGCGCCACCGCGGCGCGCAGCGCCTCTTCGGCCTTCAGTTGCGCGGTGATGTCGCTGACCGAACAGACGACCCGGGCCGCCGAATCCGGCGCCTCGATCAGCGCCGCGTTGATCGACAGAAGCTGCTTGCGACCGTCCGGCCATTCGATCGCGTGGCGCAGGCCGTGCACCGGCTTGCCGGTGGCCATCACCCGGCTGAACGGCAGATCCTCGGGCGCGAGCGGACTTCCGTCGAGTGTCTTGATCCGCCAGGCCGGATCGTCGAACCGGCGGCCGGCGATCTCGGAGGGACGCAGGCCCAGCACCCGCTCGGCCTCGCCGTTGGAGAAGATGATCTGGCCGTCATCGTCCAGGGCGACGATCGCCGAGACCGAGGTTTCCATCAGCTGGCCCAGGAAATCGCGCTCTGCCTGCAGCGCGGCCTCCAGCTCCTTGCTGCGGGTGATGTCGATATGCACGCCCGCCGTGACCAGCGGCTTCCCGTCGTCGTCGCGCCGTGTGACGCGGCCGCGCGACAGAACCCAGACCCAGTGGCCCGCCTTGTGCCGCAGCCGGATCTCGTTCTCGAAGTCGTCGATACCGTCGCGCGTCAGCTTCTCGTCGTGCTGGCGCATCATCTTGCGGAAGTCGTCGGGATGGATGAGGTCGCGGAACGTCTCGAAGGTGACGGGCCCGAGTTCCTCGGGCGCGTAGCCGATCATCTGCGCCCAGCGCGAGTTGATCGAGTTCCGGCCGGTGCGGACGTCGACCTCCCAGGTACCGACCTGCGCGCCCTCGACGATTTCCTCGACCCGCTGTTCGGCGGCCTTCATCCGGCTGATGTCGAGATGCACACCCACCATCAGAAGCGGGGCCCCATCGTCCGACCAGCGCGCGACCCGACCGCGCGACAGGATCCAGACCCAGTGGCCCGCCTTGTGGCGCATCCGGAACTCGTATTCGAATTCCTGCGCCTCCCGGCGGAACACGCGGTCAAGCTCCGCGTCGATCCTCGGCAGGTCGTCGGGGTGAAGAAGCGAACGCCACAGATCGATGCCGACGCTGCCCAGTTCGGCGCTGCTGTAGCCGATGATCTCCGCCCAGCGCTCGTTGTGCCGGTTGTTTCCGGTCGGGACATCCCATTCCCAGGTTCCCGCGCGGGCGCCGTCGATGATGTCGTCGAGCCGCTGTTCGGCCTCTTTGATGCGACTGATGTCGAGCATCACACCGGCAAGGACGAGCGGTTCGCCCGCCGCCGACCGGCGTACGACCTGCCCGCGCGAGGCGACCCAGACCCAGTGGCCCGCCCTGTGACGCAACCGGAACTCGGACTGGAACAGCGCAACCTCGCCCTTCAGCGTCGCCCCGACCCCGGCCATCGCCGTCTCGTAGTCCTCGGGATGGATCAGGGTTTGCAGCATCTCGAGATCGATCGGGCCGATCTCGTCGGGTTCGAAGCCCACCATCCGGGCCCACAGTTCGTTCACGCGGATCAATCCGCCCGGCACGTCCAGTTCCCAGGTGCCCACCTCGGCGCCGGTGATGATCTGGTCAAGGCGGGCCTCGGCCTCCTTGATCCGGCTGATGTCGATGTTGACGCCGGCAAGCTCCAGCGGGCGGCCTTCGGCATCGCGGCGCGCGACGCGACCGCGCGACAGCACCCAGACCCAGTGGCCCTGCTTGTGGCGGAACCGCAACTCGTGCTCGAATTGCGCGCTTTCGCCCGACAGCACCCGCTCCATCCGCGCCTCGAGCTCCTCGAGGTCATCGGGATGGCCGAAGGCATAGACGACATCGATCTTCGTGTCGTCGATCTCGCCGGGGGCGTAGCCGATCAGGTCGAACCAGCGGTCGTTGTGGGTTTCGATCCCGGTCCGCACGTCGAAGGACCACGTGCCCGCATTGGCGCCCTCGATGATATCGGCAAGCCGCCGCTCGGCCTCCTTCGCCTCGGTGATGTCGACGCGCATGCCGACGCGCCCGCCATCGGGGGTTTCCTGCTCGATGACCCGCAGCCAGCGGCCGTCGGCAAGATGGCTTTCGCGCACGTTGTGGGGCTGCCGGTGCGCGTTCAGCCGGTCGCGCAGCCAGTCTTCCTCGCGGCCGGCGGCATCGGGATACTCGCCGTTCGCCAGCCCGGCCCGCAGCACGTCCTCGAAGGTGGCGCCCGGACGGATCGCATCGGCGGAGCGGGCGTAGAACTGGCGGTACCTCTCGTTGCAGACCACGAGCCTGTCGTCGCGGTCGTAATAGGCGAAGGCGTCGGGCAGGGCATCGACCGCGGCATGCAGACGATCCCGCGCCTCCTCGGCCTTGCGCGCCAGTTCGGCCAGTTCCGTCGCGTGCCGCCTGCGTTCGGTGATGTCGGTCTGGATCGTGTAATAGGCCAGGACATCGCCGGCCTCGTCCAGGATCGGCTGGATGTCGAACTCCACGCTGTAGCGCTCGCCGGCCTTCGTGGCATAGATCAGTTCGGCCCGCGCCGCCTCGCCGCGGTCGAGCCGGTCGAGCACCGCGCGCACAACCTCCTGGTCGGTCTCCTCGCAATGCAGGAACTCCGACACGAAGCCGCCGCGCAGTTCCGCCAGCGTGTAGCCGGTGCGCCGCTCGAACGCCGGGTTGACCCAGTCGATCCGGCGGTCGCGGCCGGTGATCGCGACAAGGTTGGTGGTTTGCTGGGCAAGGTAGCTCAGCAACCGGATCTGCGCGTCGCGGTCGCGATCGCGGGTGATGTCGCGAACCGCGACCACGTAGCCATCCCTGCTGCCGCGCCCTCCGCCCTTGCGCACCATCGTGGCGTCGAACCATCTTCGCCCGCCCGGGACATCGAGCGGGTAGATCCGCCGCGCCGGCTGGCCGGTGGCTTCGACCTCGGCCATGGAGTCGCGTACCCGGCGCGCCAGCTCCGGCGGATCGGCTTCCTCGGTCAACCGGCCAAGAAAATGGTCGGCGGGATTGACCAGCAGATCGGGTTCGTTGGTATGGACATCGACATAGCGCCCGGCGGCGTCGAGTTCGAGGATCAGGCCGGGCAGTGCCCCCAGCGTCGCCTCCAGCCGGCTGTGCGCCTCGCGTTCCTGCATCTGCGCCAGCACGGCGGCGCGGCGCGCCTCGCGGCGGGTCAGGCGCACCGCCAGGGCCCGCGCCACCGAGCCGAGCAACCGGATCTCGGCCTCGGGAAACAGCCGCTTCTCGCGCACCGAATCGAACCCGACAAGGCCGGTGACCCGGCTGCCGTGCAGCATCGGAACGATCACCAGCGAGCGGATGCTCTGGTCGTACAGCGAGGCCTTCAGGGGATGCGTGTCCGGCATGGCGGCGACATCGTGCACCTGGATCTCGCGGCCGCGCTTGAGATCGTCCAGCCAGGGCCGGATCAGGTCGACCGGCTGCGACTGCAACTCCTCCAGCATCGGCGCGATGCCGGGCGCGGCCCATTCGTGCGTATTGTCGAACAGCGTGTCGCAGCCGCGTATCTGGAACACATAGGCACGATCGACGCCGGCGAATTCGCCGATCCGCTCCAGCGCGCCGTCGATCGCACGGTCGAGCGCCGCGCCCTCGGCAACAAGCAGGGTGTCGAGCACGTCGATGACAAGCGCGTGCGCCCGTATCAAACGCTCGTCATGTTCCGGCCCACGCGTGTCGTGCGGCATTCCCTGACCATACATCCTGACTGCACGTCGGGCGCCGGGTTTCCGCGATGGATGTCCCGTCAATGCCCCGACCTCGGGCAACCTCGGCAACCGGTTACTCACATCCGTATGGCAGGGTCGCGTTAATGCGCTGTGCATGCCACCGAAAGCGCATTAGCACGCGCGAAGGAACCGGGCAAACCGGCATTTTCGGCGGTTTTTCAACCTGTGGCGGATCAGGTGCGGCGGCCGAAGAAATCCCAGGCCGCGAAGGCCAGGGTCACGGCGGCCACGGCGCCGAGATCGAGGCGCGGCACGTGCCAGACGAGGATCGCAAGGAAGGCCGCCAGCGTCAGGAAGCCGACGAGGGCCGGTATCCGATCATTCATTCCGCATCCTCCGATTGCAGGGCCTCTAGCTCGCGCGCCAGCCACGCGGCGGTGCGCAGCAGCCGGCCGTCCTCGCCGCGCCGACCGACCAGTTGCAGGCCCATCGGCAGGCCCGCGCCGGTCTGGAACGCCGGCAGCGTCACCGCGGGTGTGCCGCACAGGGTGAAAAGCCCGTTGAAGATCGACGATCCGGTGGAGCCATAGCCCTCCGGCGCCGGGCCGGGCGCCGCCGCGGTCAGGATCGCGTCGCAGCGCTCGAACACCTCCTCGAGCCCGGCATAAAGCACGTCGGGCCAGTCCAGGGCGGCGATGTAGTCGCGCGCCGGCACCGCCTTGCCGGCCTCGATCGCCGCACGGGTTTCCGGGGCCAACTGGTCCCAGCCGCGCTTTTCGTAGCCGTAGTAGAACTTCGCCATCTCGGCGAAGTTGATCCGCTCGCGCACCGCGGCCGCCTCGTCGAAAGCCGTGGGCAAGGCCGCCTCGAAGCAGCGTTCGCCCAGCGCGGCGGCGAGTTCGTCCATCGCGGCGCGCATGTCCGGGTCGGCGGTCTCGTGGCCCGGCAGGCGCACGAAGGCCAGCGTCGGCAGTACCGGCGGCGGGGCCTGCGCGAGGTCGAGCATCCGGGGCGACGGTGCCGGCGCGGTGGCGGGATCGCCGGGATCGTGGCCGCACAGAACCTCGGCCAGCATCGCCGCATCCGCGACCGATGCCGCGAACACCCCCACGGTGTCCAGCGTGGGCGACTGGACCAGAACGCCGGTTCGCGGGATCGCCCCGAAGCTGGGCTTGAAGCCGACCGTCCCGCAATAGGCCGCCGGGCGGATCACCGAACCGCCGGTCTGGGTGCCCACGGCCAGCGGCACCATGCCCGCCGCAACCGCCGCCGCCGACCCGGAAGACGAACCGCCTGGGGTCCGGCCGGGCGCGCGCGGATTGCGGGTCTTCGACGGCGCGAGATAGGCCAGTTCCGTCGACACGGTCTTGCCCAGGATGATCGCGCCGGCCCCGCGCAGCTTCGCCACCAGCGCGGCATCCTTGAGCGGCACCCGTCCGCGGTCCAGCACCGTGCCGTTTTCCGTCGGCATCCGCGCCGTGTCGATCACGTCCTTCAGCGCCACCGGCAGGCCGTGCAGCGGCCCCAGCGGCGCCCCGGACCGGCGCCGTTCGTCAAGCCGGTCGGCCTGCGCCAGCACGTCTTCGCCGTCGAGATAGGCGAAGGCCTGCACCTCCGGCTCCAGCCGGGCGATCCGGTCGAGACAGGCGCCGGCCAACTCGCGCGCCGTCAGCGCGCCGGAGGCCAGCCGGTCGCGCAGTTCGACCGCACCGAGCGCCAGCAGCGCGTCGGCCTTGTGTGCCGCCTTACCCGCCATAAAGCGCGTTCGGCAGGTTGAAGACGATGCCGGGGTAGATGTAGACGACCGCCATCGCGATGAAGACCATGAACAGGAACGGCATGACGCCCGAGAAGATCTGCGTCAGCTTCACCTCGGGCGGGGCGATGCCCTTGAGGTAATAGGCCGACATCGCCATCGGCGGGGTCAGGAACGAGGTCTGCAGGTTCAGCGCCACGAGGATGCCGAAGAACAGCGGATCGACCCCGAAATGCGGCAGCAGCGGCAGGAAGATGGGCACGAAGATGATGATGATCTCCGACCACTCCAGCGGCCAGCCGAGAAGGAAGATGATCAACTGCGCCATCAGCAGGAACTGCAGCGGCGTGATGTCCAGCCCGGTCACGAATTCCGAGATCAGGTGTTCGCCGCCGAGATAGGAGAACACCGCCGAGAAGGTGTAGGAGCCGACGAACAGCCAGCACACCATCGCGGTGGTGCGCACCGTCAAGTAGACGCTTTCGCGCAGCCGCTGGAAGGTCATCGCCCGGTAGGCGATCGCCAGCAGCATGCCGCCCAGCGCCCCGATCGATGCCGCCTCGGTCGGGGTGGCAAGCCCGAACAGGATCGAGCCCAGAACCGACAGGATCAGCACCGCCAGAGGGAAGAACGAGGTCATCAGCATGACCATCAGCTTTCCGAAGCCGACGTCGGGCACCTCGTCCTTCGTCGGTTTCGGCGCGACCGAGGGCTGCAGCAGCGTCCGCCCGACGACATAGACCATGTAAAGGCCGACCAGCAGGAAACCCGGCAGCAGCGCCCCGGCATAAAGCCGCACGATCGACACGTTCGAAGCCGCGGCATAGACGATCAGCATGATCGACGGCGGGATCAGGATGCCCAGCGTGCCGCCGGCGCAGATGATGCCGGAGGCGAAGGAGGGATTGTAGCGCGCCTTCAGCATCGCCGGCAGCGCCAGAAGGCCCATCAGCGTGACCACCGCGCCGACGATGCCGGTTGCCGTGGCGAACAGCGCGCAGGTGATCAGCGCCGCCACGCCCATCGAGCCGGGAATGTTCTTCGACGCGATGTTGAGCGTGGTGAACAGCTTGTCGACGATGTTCGCGCGTTCGACCACGTAGCCCATGAACAGGAACAACGGCACCGCCGTGAGCACCTCGTTCGACATCACCGTGTAGGTCTGGTTCACGAAAAGGTCGAATATCCTGTTGTTCAGGAAGCCTTCGAACCATGTCGACCATTGCTCCCAGCCCGACGCCGTCTCGTCGAGGCGGAGGTGGTCGCGCCACATCCGGCGTTCGTCGAAATAGGCGTAGTAGCCGAAGCCGATGCCCATCGCCATCAGCGTGAAGGCGATCGGGAAGCCCAGGAAGACGAAGACGATGAACAGCCCCAGCATCATCAGGGCGACTTGCGGGTCGGTCATATGTGATGATCCCTCTCGGCCTTGTCGGCCTCTCGCATCAGCAGGTCTTCGGTCTCGACGACATCCTCCTCGGCCTCCAGCCAGACATTGGTGCGGATGGCGTGGATGCAGCGGAACACCTGGGCAATGCCCTGGATGAACAGCAGGATGCCGGCGGCGACGATCACCGCCTTGAACTGGTAGATCGGGATGCCCGCCGGGCTGTTGACCGAAACCTCGCCGTAGCCCCATGACCGCGCGGCGTATTTCCAGCCCGCCATGATCAGTGCGGTGACGCCGGGGAAGAAGAACAGGATATAAAGCGCAAGGTCGACCTTTGCCTGGGTCTTCGGCTGCCACAGCCGGTAGAGAAAGTCACCGCGGACATGACCGCCCCGCGACAGCGTGTAGGCGCCGCCCATCATGAACAGGGTTCCGTACATGATGAACGAGACGTCCAGCGCCCAAGGCGTCGGCGCGTTGAACACGTAGCGCACGATGACCTCGTAGCTCATCCCGAGCGTCATCATCAGGATCAGCCAGGCGAAGGCCTTGCCGAACCAGGCCGACAGCCGGTCGGCAAAGGTGATGAAGCCGATCATCCCACCTCTCCATCGAAGAAAAGGCCCCGGCGGCAGGGCGCCGCCGGGACCGGTCCGTTGCCCGGTGCCGGGATCAGAGCTTCAGCTTGCCCGGGAAGTAGTGCTCGTAGGCGAGCGCGTAGTCGGGCGAGTTCATCAGTTCGTAGAAGGTCACCCGCTCCACCCAGGCGCGCTGGCTGTCGAGGCACTTCTTCATGAACGGGTCGGATTCCAGTTCCGGGATCAGCTCGTCCCAGGCGCGGATCTGGGCGTCGAGGATCTCCTTCGAGGTGCGGTGCACCGTCACGCCGGCCTCGTTCTGCAGCCACTGCAGGTCGGCCGAGTAGCGATCCATCGCCTTCGCGGTGTTCGCGGTCGACACGGCCTCGACGGCGTACTTGAGGATCGCCTGAAGATCGGGATCGAGGTCTTCCACGAAGGTCCGCGAGAACAGGAACTCGAAGCTTTCCGAGGCCTGGTGATAGGACGACAGGTAGTAGTTCTTGGCCACGTCCTGCGCGCCGAAGTCCTTGTCCGAGGACGGGTTGTTGAACTCGAACGCGTCGATCACGCCGCGCTCCATCGCCGGAACGATCTCGCCGCCCGGAAGCTGCGCGACCGACATGCCCAGCTTCGCCAGCAGGTCGGCGGCAAGGCCCACGGTGCGGTACTTGAAGCCCTGGAGGTCGGCGACGGTGCTGACCTCGCCCTTGAACCAGCCGAACGGCTGCGCCGGCATCGGGAAGCCCATGTAGCCGATGACATCAAGGCCCATGATGTCCTGCGTCAGTTCGCGGTACAGCTCGTCGCCGCCGCCGGCATAGAACCAGCTCAGCATCGTGCCGGCCGAACCACCGAACACCGGGCCGGTGCCGAAGAGCGAGGCCGCCTTGTTCTTGCCGTACCAGTAGACCGGCACCGAATGCGCGGCGTCGAGCACGCCGTCGTTGACCGCGTCGAGAACCTGGAAGGCGCCGACGACGGCGCCGGCGGGCAGCACGTCGACCTTCAGCCGGCCGCCCGACATCTCGTCGACCCGCTGGGCGTAATCCTTGGCGAACTCGTCCCAGATGTTCGCGGCGCCCCAGGACGTCTGCATCTTGAGCACGATCGGCGCCTGCGCCAGCACCGCCGGCGCGGCAAGCGTGGCACCCGCGGCGGCGCCGCCGGCAAGCGCGCCCTTGCGCAGGAACGAACGGCGCGACAGCGCCTTGTCTTCGGTCTTGGTCATCTCTCTTCCTCCCGGAATGTCAGGTGCACGGGGCGGGTCCCTCCCCGCCGGCACATATTGGCTAGGTTTACTGACCAATTCGAGGAGCACAAGGAAAATCATGCCCCGTCGGTTGGTATCGCTCCGAAAGTCACAATCACAGCGGGACGGACCGGCGGCGCCCGGCCCGTCACACGGACGCGCGCCGCAGCGCTACCGGCCCGGCGGGACTCGGCGGCGCCCGCCGCCATCGGCCGCCCCGCCCGGCGTTCCGGCGGGGCGATGCGGGATCAGGCGGCGCGGGCGGCGCGGATCAGGCCCAGGATGTCGCGCGCCGCGGCGGGAATGTTGGTTCCCGGCCCGAAGATCGCCTTGACCCCGGCGGACCTGAGGAACTCGTAATCCTGCTGCGGGATCACGCCGCCGCAGATCACCAGGATATCTTCCGCCCCCTGCGCCTTCAGCGCCTCGATCAGTTTCGGCGCCAGCGTCTTGTGCCCCGCCGCCTGGCTGGAGATGCCGATCACGTGGACGTCGTTGTCGATCGCGTCCTGCGCGGCCTCTTCCGGGGTCTGGAACAGCGGGCCCACGTCGACGTCGAAGCCGATATCGGCGAAGGCCGTGGCGATCACCTTGGCGCCGCGGTCGTGCCCGTCCTGGCCCATCTTGACGACGAGCATCCGCGGGCGGCGGCCCTCCGCCTCGGCGAAGGCCTCGACATCCTTCTGGATCGCCGCAAAGCCCTCGTCGCCCTCGTAGGCCGACCCGTAGACCCCGGCGAGCGTCTTCACCTCCGCCCGGTGGCGGCCGAACACCTTTTCCATCGCCATGCTGATCTCTCCCACCGATGCCCGCGCCCGCGCGGCCTCTACCGCCGCCGCGAGAAGGTTGCCGCCCTCCGCCGCCCGGCGTTCCAGTTCGGCCAGCGCCGCGGCGCAGGCGGCCTCGTCCCGGCTGGCCCTGATCCGGTCCAGCCGCGCGACCTGCGCCTCGCGCACCTTCGCGTTGTCGATTTCCAGGATCTCGATCGGATCCTCCGTCTCGCGACGATACCTGTTCACGCCGACGATCACCTCGTCGCCGCGGTCGATCATCGCCTGCCGCCGCGCCGCGCTTTCCTCGATCCTGAGCTTCGGCATCCCCGAGGCCACGGCCCTGGTCATCCCGCCCATCGCCTCGACCTCGTCGATCAGCGCCCAGGCCTGTTCGGCCAGCTCGGCCGTCAGGCTTTCGACGTAGTAGGAACCCGCCAGCGGATCGACGACCTTGGTCACCCCGGTCTCTTCCTGCAGGATCAGCTGGGTGTTGCGCGCGATCCGGGCGGAAAACTCGGTCGGCAGCGCGATCGCCTCGTCCAGCGCGTTGGTGTGCAGCGATTGGGTGCCGCCCAGCACCGCCGCCAGCGCCTCGTAGGCGGTGCGCACGACGTTGTTGTAGGGATCCTGTTCCTGCAGCGACACGCCCGAGGTCTGGCAATGCGTGCGCAGCATCAGGCTGCCCGGCTTCTTCGCGCCGAATTCGGTCATGATCCGGTGCCACAACAGCCGGGCCGCCCTGAGTTTCGCCGCCTCCATGAAGAAATTCATGCCGATCGCGAAGAAGAACGACAGCCGGCCCGCGAAGGCGTCGACATCCATGCCCCGCGCGATCGCGGCGCGGACGTATTCGCGCCCGTCGGCCAGCGTGAACGCCAGTTCCTGCACGAGGTTCGCGCCCGCCTCCTGCATGTGGTAGCCGGAGATCGAGATCGAGTTGAACTTCGGCATCTCGGCCGAGGTGTATTCGATGATGTCGGCGACGATCCGCATCGAGGGTTCGGGCGGGTAGATATAGGTGTTGCGGACCATGAACTCCTTGAGGATGTCGTTCTGGATCGTCCCCGACAGGAGCGACCGGTCGACGCCCTGTTCCTCGCCGGTGACGATGAAGCTCGCCAGCACCGGGATCACCGCGCCGTTCATCGTCATCGAGACGGAGACCTTGTCGAGCGGGATGCCGTCGAACAGGATCTTCATGTCCTCGACGCTGTCGATCGCGACGCCGGCCTTGCCGACATCGCCCACCACGCGCGGATGGTCGCTGTCGTAGCCGCGATGGGTCGCGAGATCGAAGGCGACGGAAACGCCCTGCTGCCCCGCGGCCAGCGCCTTGCGGTAGAAGGCGTTCGATTCCTCGGCGGTGGAAAACCCGGCGTATTGCCGGATCGTCCAGGGACGGCCGGCGTACATCGTGGCGCGCGGGCCGCGAGTGAAGGGCGGCAGGCCGGGCAGGCTGCCAAGATGATCCAGCCCCTCGGTATCCGCCGCGGTGTACAGCGGCTTGACCGCGATCCCCTCCAGCGTCTGCCAGGTCAGGCTGTCGAGCGGACGATCCCGCAACTCCTTCGCGGCAAGCGCGGCCCAGGCATCGGTCGAGTCGGTCATGTTCATCCTTCCTTCCAGGTCACGGCGGCCGGCCGAATGCCGGGTCGCCGGTGCATTCCAGATCCGCCGCCGGATCGGCGGGCAGCCCTGCGATATCCGTCGGGTAGCGGTGGGCAAGCGCCGCGGACTGCGCGGGCGAGAACGGCATCCACCGGGCGCCGGGCAGGGGAACGAGCCCCGGCGGCAGGGCCGGCTCGCCGCGCTCGGCCAGATACGCGGCCAGCCTCGCCGCGCAGGGCGCGGCATTGCGGCCATGTCCGGCCGGCCTCATTCCGACCGGTCCGGGCCGACCGGTCAGCCGGGCCAGCACCGCCTCGGGCCGGTCGATGCCGTCCTCGAACCGCCAGGACGCGACCGGCCGCGACGGCAAGGCCCCGATCAGGTCGCCCAGCACCTCCGGCCAGCCGCGCGACTGCCGCGCCAGCCGGTCCAGAAGCGCGGCATCGGGCACCGGCGCACCGCGCGACACGCGGAACGCCATCACCGAGGCCCACCAGTCGTCGGGCCGCCGCAGGCCGATCCCGACCCGCGCGATCCGCCCGTCGAACAGCCGGTCGAGCCGCGCCAGCCGTGCCCCGGCCTCCGGGTAGGGCGCCGCGGCGGCAAGGCAGCCGGCCATCGTGCCCAGCAGGTTCTCCTCCGACACGATCAGCCGGCGATGGCCGGCCGCCTCCAGCCGGTCGATGGCCCCGGCCAGCCGCCGCCGCAGCTGTCGGTCCGCCAGCGCCCGCGCGCGGCCGCCCGGCCGCGCCGCCAGCGCCTCCAGCGGCCCGCCGCGCAGGTCGCCCGGCAGCCACAGCGCCGTACCCCGCGCCGCCAGCCGCGCCCGATTGGTCCGAAGAAACGCCTGGAAGGCGGTGGTGCCCGTCCGATGGGCTCCAAGGTGCAGATACACGTCCACTGGTCACGCTCCGGTCAGGCGCCGCGCCGAAACGCGCGCGGGCCACGGCCGATCCTGCGTCGGCAGGGGTGGCCAATCGCTTAAACCCGTGATTTGACGAAAAATCGAGCCGGCGGCGTTTGGCGCCCCCGCGTGCCGCGCCTATATTGGCCCCGAGGGGAGAACGGATGCGACATCTGATCGTTGCGATAGCACTGGCCGCCGCCTGCGCGCCCGCGTCGGCGCAGACCCAGGTCGCCGCCGCCGGTCCCGCCGGCGACGAGACCGGCGCCCTGACGGCCACCGACGGCACGCCGGCCGGCTTCGCGCCGCTGGAGGCCGCCGACGTGGCGCTGGAGGATTTTCTCTGGCTCAAGCGCCCGGTCGTCGTGTTCGCCAACACGCCCGCCGATCCGGCGTTCCGCCAGCAGATGGACTTTCTCGAGGAACTGTGGCCGGAACTGGAGGCGCGCGACGTCGTTCTGATCGTCGATACCGATCCCGGGGCCGAGACCGAGGTGCGACGTACGCTGCGGCCGCGCGGCTTCATGCTGGTGCTGATGGACAAGGACGGCAGCGTGGCGCTGCGCAAACCCTCGCCCTGGAGCGTGCGCGAAATCTCGCGCGCGATCGACAAGATGCCGTCGCGGCGCGAGGAGATGCGCGTCCTGCAGCCGGGGCGGTAACGGGCGCCCCGCGCCGGCGGGCGATATGCCGCCGCCCCGGTCATCGGCTATTCGAACTCCATGATCACGTCGTCGACCTTCAGGCTCGCACCGGCCTCGGCATTGATCTTCGTGACCACCGCCTTGCGTTCGGCACGCAGGATGTTTTCCATCTTCATCGCCTCGACGGTGCACAGCGCCTGGCCTTCCTGCACCTCCTGCCCCTCCTCGACGCTGATCTTCACGACCAGGCCGGGCATCGGGCAAAGCAGCATCTTCGAGGTGTCGGGCGCGGCCTTCTCCGGCATCAGTTCGGCCAGCTTCGCGGCCGGCGGCGTGCGCAGATGCACCTTGATGTCGGCGCCGCGCAGCCGGATGCGGAAGCCCGAGGGGATCTTTCCGACCTTCATGACCACCCGCTCGCCGTCGACGTCCATCCGCGCCAGTTGCTGGCCCGGCGTCCAGTCGGACGCGACGCGGTGCCGGGTGCCGTCGGCGAAGCGAACCGTCGCGCCGGCCTGGTCGGCGGCGATGGACACCGGGATCGATTCCCCCTGCAGCGTCACCACCCAGTCCTCGCCGACATGGCGTTCGTGGTTGTCCATCCGGCCCGAGATCCGGGTGCGCCGGATCTCGGCCACCCGGTGCATCGCCGCGCAGCAGGCGGCGACCTTCCGCAACAGGCCGGTTTCCAGCGCCGCGCCCTCGAAGCCGTCGGGGTATTCCTCGGCGATGAAGGCGGTGGTGATCGCCCCCGAAACGAAGCGCGGATGGTCCATCACGGCCGACAGGAACGGCAGGTTGTGGCCGATCCCCTCGACCTCGAATTCGTCGAGCGCCTGGCGCATCCCCTCGATCGCCTCGCCACGGGTCGGCGCCCAGGTGCAGAGCTTGGCGATCATCGGATCGTAGTACATGCTGATCTCGCCGCCCTCGTAGACGCCGGTATCGTTGCGCACCACGCCCGCGGCCGTCGCCGCCTCGGCCGGCGGGCGATAGCGGGTGAGCCGGCCGATCGAGGGCAGGAAGTTGCGATACGGATCCTCGGCGTAGAGCCGGCTTTCGATCGCCCAGCCGTCGATCTTCAGATCCTGCTGTGCGAAGGGCAGCCTTTCGCCCGCCGCGACGCGGATCATCTGCTCCACCAGATCGACGCCGGTGATCAGTTCGGTCACCGGATGCTCGACCTGGAGCCGGGTGTTCATCTCGAGGAAGTAGAAGTTCTTGTCGCCATCGACGATGAACTCGACGGTGCCGGCGCTGGTGTAGCCCACCGCGCGGGCCAGCGCGCAGGCCTGTTCGCCCATCGCCTTGCGGGTCTCGGGATCGAGGAACGGCGAGGGCGCCTCTTCGATGACCTTCTGGTTGCGGCGCTGGATCGAGCATTCACGCTCGTGCAGGTAGACGCAGTTGCCGTGCTTGTCGGCCAGCACCTGGATCTCGATATGGCGCGGCTGGGTGACGAATTTCTCGATGAAGATCCGGTCGTCGCCGAAGGAACTCGCGGCCTCGTTCTTCGACGACTGGAAACCCTCGCGCGCCTCCTCGTCGGACCAGGCGATGCGCATGCCCTTGCCGCCGCCGCCGGCGGAGGCCTTGATCATCACCGGGTAGCCGATCTCGCGGGAAATCTTCACCGCCTCGTCGGCATCCTCGATCAGGCCCATGTAGCCCGGCACCGTCGACACGCCGGCCTTCTGGGCGATCTTCTTCGAGGTGATCTTGTCGCCCATCGCCTCGATCGCCGGCGACGGCGGACCGACGAAGGTGACGCCGGCAGCCTCCAGCGCCTCGGCGAACTTCATGTTCTCGCTGAGGAACCCGTATCCGGGATGCACCGCCTCGGCGCCGGTCTGGCGGATCGCCTCCATCACCTTGTCGATCACGATGTAGGACTGGTTGGCGGGCGGCGGGCCGATATGCACCGCCTCGTCGGCCATCTCGACATGCAGCGCGTTGCGGTCGGCATCGGAATAGACCGCGACGGTGGCGATCCCCATCTTGCGGGCCGTCTTGATGACCCGGCAGGCGATCTCGCCCCGGTTCGCGATCAGGATCTTGTTGAACATCTCCGTCCCTTCTTCCTTGGCCGCCGGGGTCAGGCCCGGTCGTGTCGAACGACGACGCCGCCGGGGCGGCAGGCCCCGGCGGCGTCGAGTTGAGCGGTGCTGACGACCGGCGCGGGGCCGGCCGCCTTGCGGATTTGCGGTTCAGTACCGCGGAATGCAGCCCGCGGCGTTGGGCGCCACGTCGCAGTAAAGCGCCCCGGCCGCGGCGCCCAGCGCCGCACCGGTGATGGCGTTGTTGTCGGTCGCATCCGCGATGACGGCGCCGGCCGCGGCGCCGGCAAGGGCGCGCTGGCCTTCCGTCTGCATGCAGCCGGACAGGGCCGCAGTTCCGAGGATGGCGAGGACGAGGGTGGTGTTACGCATGCTCTTGAGCCTCCGAAGCTTGTATCGCTATGGCGACATTCTACTCCCTTTGCGGGGAGGCAAAAGAGAAATCGCCCTGTCCCGAAGGCTTCGGCGCCGCACCGCGCATGGCGCGGGGCGCAGGCCGACCCCCGATCCGCGGACCCTGTGCGAGCGTGCCGCGTCATGCCCCGAACACCTCGGGAAAGGCGGCCTCGGCCCGCGCGCAATCGATCCTGAGCAGCGCGGCGTAGCTTTCCGGGTCGAACGGTTCCTCGGCCGGAACAACCTCGCGGCCGAAGAACCAGGACAGCCGGCCCGCATCGAGATTGCCGCGCTCGAACGGATCCTCGCCGAAATGATCCCACAGCGCCGCCATGAACGCGGCGTCGGCCGCCCTGTCCAGCGGCGCGCGATCCCGGAACCGTTCGCGCGAAATCAGCCGGGTCGCGCCCTTCGGGTTGGCGCGCCGGATCGTGAATTGCAGATCGGTTCCGGGAAGTCGGCCGGGAAAGCCGCGATGCTTCAGCATGACGCGGCCTCCCGGCAGGTGCGGGCGGCGTACGACCGCCCGATCCGATCAGCCGCCGTACTTGCCGCTGTAGGTCGGTTCCACGGTGACGGGTTCCATCGGCACCGGTTCGGGCTTCGGCGCGCAGGCCGCGGCGAAGGCGACCAGGGCGAGGGCCACGAGGGCTTTGCGGGACATGTTGAACTCCTCGGTTCGAAAATCGGGGCGGCCGCGACATGCGGGCCCGGATGGACACTAGCCCATTCCCGCGGCGGGAGCCATGCGGCCGATGCGGTCCCGTGCGGGAAATCGCCGAGCGATGAAACGGTCCCGCGCATCTCAGAACGGCTCCCAAAGGCAACTGTCGCCGTCCGGCACGAAGGCCTCGAAGAACTGCGTCGCCTCGGGGGCGGGCGCGCCGAACGGCACCTCGCGATCCATCAGCGTGATCACGATCTGCGCCGGGCGCGGACCGGTGGCGGGAATCCGCGGCAGGGCGAAGCCGTCGCACAGGGCCTGCATGTCGGCGAAGGCGGTCTCGGGATCGACGGTGCCGCCGTCGCGCGCGATCGCCGGTGCGAGGAAGCGGAACCGCAGCGTCAGGCCGGCGGGACCGGCCGCGTCGTGGATCGTGTCGACGAAGCTCAGCGCCTGGCCCGACGGCACGGCCAGCGCCTCCTGCCCCGGGGCGGGCGCGGCGGCCAGCACGACGGCCGCAAGGGGAAGCACCAGCCGCATCGCGGTCATCCTAGAGCGGGATGTTGTCGTGCTTCTTCCAGGGCATCTGCACCGCCTTGCTTCGCAGGCTGGCAAACGCCCGGGCGACACGCTTGCGCGTCGATTGCGGGCGGATCACCTCGTCGACGAAACCGCGTTCGGCCGCGACGAAGGGATTTGCGAAACGATCTTCGTAGTCGGCGGTGCGCCGCGCGATCTTCTCCGGGTCGCCCAGTTCCGACCTGTACAGTATCTCGGTCGCGCCCTTGGCGCCCATCACCGCGATCTCGGCCGTCGGCCAGGCATAGGTGAAATCGCCGCGCAGATGCTTCGACGACATGACGACATAGGCGCCGCCATAGGCCTTGCGGGTGATCACCGTGACCTTCGGCACCGTCGCCTCGCCATAGGCGAACAGCAGCTTCGCGCCGTGCTTGATGACGCCGCCGTATTCCTGCCCGGTGCCGGGCAGGAAGCCGGGCACGTCGACGAAGGTCAGGATCGGGATCTCGAAGGCATCGCAGAACCGCACGAAGCGCGCCGCCTTGCGCGATCCGTCGATATCCAGACAGCCGGCCAGAACCATCGGCTGGTTCGCCACCACGCCCACGGTGCGGCCCTCCAGCCGGATGAAACCGGTGATGATGTTGCCGGCGAAATCCTTCTGCACCTCGAAGAAGTCGCCCTCGTCGGCGGTCTTCAGGATCAGTTCCCGCATGTCGTAGGGCTGGTTGGGATTGTCCGGCACCAGCGTATCGAGGCTCGGCTCCAGCCGTTCGGGGGAGTCGAAGAACGGCCGCACCGGCGGTTTCTGCCGGTTGTTGAGCGGCAGGAAATCGAACAGGCGGCGAATCTCGCTCAGCGCCTCGACATCGTTCTCGAAGGCGCCGTCGGCGACCGAGGACTTGCGCGTGTGGGTGCCGGCGCCGCCCAGTTCCTCGGCGGTGACATGCTCGTTCGTGACCGTCTTCACCACGTCGGGGCCGGTGACGAACATGTAAGACGAGTCGCGCACCATGTAGATGAAATCGGTCATCGCCGGCGAATAGACCGCGCCGCCCGCGCAGGGCCCCATGATCACGGAAATCTGCGGGATCACGCCCGAGGCGCGGATGTTGCGCTCGAACACCTCGCCATAGGCCGCGAGGCTGTCCACCCCTTCCTGGATCCGGGCCCCGCCGGAGTCGTTCAGCCCGATCACCGGCGCGCCGTTCTGGATCGCCATATCCATGATCTTGCAGATCTTCTGGCCATGGGTTTCGGAAACCGAACCGCCCATCACGGTGAAGTCCTGCGCGAAGACATAGACCTGGCGGCCGTTGATCGTGCCCCAGCCGGTCACCACGCCGTCGCCGGCGGGCCGTTCCGCCTCCATCCCGAACTCGGTGCAGCGGTGCGCCACAAACATGTCGAATTCCTCGAACGACCCCTCGTCGAGCAGCAGCTCGATCCGCTCGCGCGCGGTCAGCTTGCCCTTGGCGTGCTGGCTGTCGATCCGGCGCTGCCCGCCGCCCATGCGCGCAGTCTCGCGCCGGCGTTCAAGCTCGGTCAGGATATCCTTCATCGTGTCCCCCTCGCGGTTTGGCGCGCACCCTAGTCGCGGGCGACGGGGGCTCAAAGCGGAATTCGGAAAATTTGCAAATAATTGGCAGACATTCAGCTGCGAAATGCGAATATGCGAAGTCCGGATCGCCCGCGCTTGCGGCTGGACAAGCCGCGTGGCCGGGCGTAGCCATCGGCCATGTCCACAACTCCGACGGTGCGGTTCCTCGACCGCTCCACCGCCCCGCACATCGTGACGCTGGTTCTTCTGTCAGGCCTGTCGGCGCTGTCGATGAACGTGTTCCTGCCCTCGCTGCCCGGAATGGCGGCGTGGTACGGGGTGGACTACGCCGTGATGCAACTGTCGGTCTCGGCCTATCTGGCCGTGTCCGCGGTGCTGCAACTGGCCGTCGGCCCGGTATCGGACCGCTACGGGCGGCGTTCGGTGGTGCTGGGGGCGCTCGGGCTGTTCCTGCTGGCCACGGTCGGCACGATCCTGGCCCCGACGGCGGGCTGGTTCCTGGTGTTCCGGATGGCGCAGGCGGTGGTGGCGACCACCTTCGTTCTGTCGCGCGCCGTGGTGCGCGACATGGTGCCCGACGCGCAGGCGGCCTCGATGATCGGCTATGTCACGATGGGCATGTCGCTGGCGCCGATGATCGGCCCGGTGATCGGCGGCGCGCTGGACGAGGCGTTCGGCTGGCAGGCGAATTTCGCCCTGCTGCTGGGGCTCGGGCTGGGCGTGACCTGGCTGGTCTGGCGCGACCTCGGGGAAACCGCGGCGCGCGGCGGCACCCCCTTCGCCGAGCAGGTCCGGCAATACCCCGAGCTGCTGACCTCGCCGCGCTTCTGGGGCTACGCGATGGCGGCGGCCGGGGCCTCGGGCGCGTTCTTCGCCTATCTCGGCGGCGCGCCCTATGTCGGCGCGAACGTCTTCGGCCTGTCGCCGGCGCAGCTTGGCTTCTACTTCGCGGCGCCGGCGATCGGCTACGCGCTGGGGAACTTCATCTCCGGCCGCTATTCCGTCGCCATCGGGATGGACCGGATGGTTCTGGTCGGATCGGCGATCACGACAACGCCGCTGGCGCTGGCGCTGGTCGAGGACCTGGTCTTCAGCGCCACCCCGCTGGTGTTCTTCGGCGCCGTCGGGTTGATGGCGATCGGCAACGGCATGGTGCTGCCCAACGCCAATGCCGGCATGCTGTCGGTGCGGCCGCACCTGGCCGGCACCGCCTCGGGCCTCGGCGGCGCGCTGATGATCGGCGGCGGGGCCGGCCTTGCGGCCATTGCCGGGTCGCTGCTTGGCCCCGAAAGCGGGGCGGCGCCGCTTCTGGCGCTGATGGCGCTGTCCTCCGCGTCCTCGATCGCGGCGATCCTGATGGTCATCCGTCGCCGGCGCGCGCTGGGGCTATGACGGCTTGCAGCGAAGTCTTTGCAAAGCTAGTTTGCAAAGAATTCGGCGAGGGCGGCGATGGCGGTTCAGAAACTCTACGCGGGCGTCAAGCTGCGCGAAACCCGCGGCCGCCTCGGGCTGACGCAGAAGGCCTTCGCGCAGAAACTGGGCGTGTCGCTGCCCTATCTGAACCAGATGGAAAACAACCACCGCCCGGTCTCGGCCGCGGTGGTGCTGGCGCTGGCGGGCGAATTCGGCCTCGACGTCACGGAACTGTCGACCGGGGATGCCGAACGCATGGTATCGGACATGCGCGAGGCGCTGGCCGACCCGGTGTTCGCCGATACCGCGCCGCCGCTGGCCGACCTGCGGCTTGCCGCGTCGAACGCGCCGGCGCTGGCGCGGGCCTTCCTGGAACTGCATCGCGCCTACCGGCAAGGCCACGAACGCCTCGCCTCGCTCGACGAGGCACTGGGGCGCGAGGATGCCGCGCCGGTCGCCTCGCCCTGGGAAGAGGTGCGCGACTTCTTCCACTACTGCGACAACTACATCGACGCGGTCGATCACGCCGCCGAGCGCTTCGCGGCCGGCGCCGGGCGCCGCGACCCGCTGGACGCGGCGCGCGACACGCTGACGGGCCTTGGGGTGGACTTGTCCTTTTCCGACAACGGGCCGCTGCGTTTTTACGACGATGACGCCAAGACCCTGCGGCTTTCGAACAAGGCGGCGCTGGCGACACAACGCTTCCAGGCCCTGCACCAGGTCGCGCTGCTGACCCACGGGCCGCTGCTTGAAGCAACGCTGGACCTTGCCCGTTTCCAGTCGGACGCCGCGCGCGGGATCGCCAAGATCGGGCTGGCGAACTACTTCGCCGGGGCGGCGCTGCTGCCCTACCGGGCGTTTCTTCAGGCCGCGCGCGACACCCGGCACGATCTGGAACGGCTGGCCGACCGGTTCGGCGCCTCGATCGAGCAGGTGGCGCATCGGCTGTCGACGCTGCAGCGGCCGGGCGCGAAGGGTGTGCCGTTCTTCTTCGTGCGCGTCGACCAGGCCGGCACGATCACCAAGCGCCATTCCGCCACCCGGCTGCAATTCGCCCGGTTCGGCGGCGCCTGCCCCTTGTGGAACGTGCACCAGGCCTTCGAGATGCCGGGCCGGTTCCTGCGGCAACTGGCCGAAACGCCGGACGGGGTGCGCTATCTCTGCCTCGCGCGCGATGTCTCGAAGCCCGGTGGCGCGTTCCACGCGCCGGTCCGGCGCTACGCGATCGGGCTGGGCTGCGAGATCAGCCACGCCGGGCAGCTGGTCTATGCCGACGATCTGGACCTCGGCAAGGCCGCCGCGTTCCAGCCGATCGGCATCTCCTGCCGGATCTGCGAACGACGCGAGTGTCACCAGCGATCCGTCCCGCCGCTGGAACGGCGGCTGACGATCGACCCCGACCGCCGCGGGCTGCTGCCCTACGAGATCGCGTGAAAAGGCCCCGGCCAATGGCCGGGGCCTTGCCGTCATCCTGGCGCCGGATCAGGCCTGGGCCAGCATCCGCGCGATTTCGTCCTTCAGCGCCATGCGCTTCTTGCGCATCTCGGTCTCGGCCATCTGGTCGACCGGCTCCACATTCGTTTCCGCGCGATGCACCTCGCGGTTGATCTCGTGATACTCGTCCATCAGCCGCGCGAAATGCGCGTTCGCCGTCTTCAGCGCGTGAATCTTGTCCGTCTGGCCGGGAAAGTCGTCAGCCAGTTCGTGGGGCGTATGCGACATCGCGTGTCTCCTTGTCATCTGTCCGGCAGCGAGCCTAGAAGCGCGCCGTAACGCCCTCCTTGACCGAGGTCAAACCCCGATCAGCGCGCCGGCTGCCAACCGGCGGCGCGAGCCTCCGCCTCGGTGCAGAACCAGCGCTCGCCGCGGTCGGTGTCGATCCGGGTGTCGGCATGGCCGCGCCCGCCCGGCAGGTGGTAGAGCTTGCGTCCCGAGCCCGAGATGTTGCCCTTGATCGCGCAGCCGTTCGGCCCGGTGTCGGGCCCCGCCTGCGCGGCGCTTTCGGCGCGGCGATGATCCTCCGGCCGCTCGAACCCGCCGCCCCAGAGGCCAAGGCCGTCGCGCGCGGCGGCGCGCTGGTCGGCGACGTAGCGGGTGCTGTAGCGGGTATAGGCGACGGCGGCGCCCTGCGCGACCATCGCGCGTCCGATATCGGCCCCGTTCACCGTGCAGATCGCCACCAGCCTGCCATAGGCGTCGCGGTCCTGCACCGCGCAGACCACCCGCTGCCCCGCGACCAGCCGGACAAGCCGGTCGCGCGCCCAGGTGCCGCAGGGCCAGTCGCGCCCAGAGGCATCGGCGCAGTCCTGGTCAAGCTCGGGCGCGTCGATCCCGAAAAGCCGGATCCTGTCGCCGCCGATCCTGAGCGAATCGCCATCGGACACGCGGGCGCGGCCGGCGAGGGTGTCGGCGGCGGCGGGCAGGGACAGACAGGCGAGAAAGGCGCAAACCAATAGCCGGACCATGGGCCGATCTGGCCCGGTGCGTCGGCCCGCCTCAACGTGGCCTTTTCGGCAGGTTCAGCGCTGCGCCTCGCGCCAGCGCGGGTTGATCCACGGCTCGTCGTTCGCCGGTGGCAGCGGCGCGCGGCCGAGTATGTGATCCGCGGCCTTCTCGCCGACCATGATCGAGGGCGCGTTGAGATTGCCGTTGGTGATCCGCGGAAAGATCGAACTGTCGGCGACCCGCAGCGCCTCGACCCCGATCACCCGGCATTCGGGATCGACCACCGCCATCGGGTCGTCCGCGCGGCCCATCCTCGCGGTGCCGCAGGGATGGTAGGCGCTTTCGGCATGGTCGCGGATGAAGGCGTCGATCTCGTCGTCGGACTGCACCGCCGCGCCCGGCTGGATCTCGTGCTTCACGAAGGGTTCGAATGCCGCTTGCGCGAAGATCTCGCGCGTCAGCCGGATGCAGGTGCGGAAATCGACCCAGTCCTGTTCCGTCGACATGTAGTTGAAGCGGATCACCGGATGCGCCTGGGGATCGGCGGAGCGCAGCCGCACCGTCCCGCGCGACGGCGAGCGCATCGGCCCGACATGGGCCTGGAACCCGTGCCCCTCGGCCGCCGCCTTGCCGTCGTAGCGCACCGCGATCGGCAGGAAGTGGTACTGGATGTCGGGATAGTCGACGCCGGCGCGCGACCGGATGAAGGCGCAGCTTTCGAACTGGTTCGAGGCGCCAAGCCCCTTGCGGGTGAACAGCCACTGCGCCCCGATCGCCGCCTTGCCCGGAAGGTTCCAGTACTTGTAGAGCGTGATCGGCTGACGGCTGGCGTATTGCACGTAGACTTCCAGGTGATCCTGCAGGTTGCTGCCGACGCCGAGCCGATCGGCCAGCGCGGCGATGCCGTGCTCGGCCAGATGCGCCGCCGGCCCGATCCCCGACAGCATCAGCAGTTTCGGCGTGTTGAGCGCCGAGGCGGCGAGGATCACCTCGCGCCCGGCCCCGACCACCTCGATCCCGCCGCGCGTGGCGATCTCGACCCCGGTCGCGCGGCCGTTCTCGATCACCACCTTGCGGGCGAGGCCGCGCACCAGCGTGCAGCGCCCGGTGGCCTCGGCCGGGCGCAGGTAGGCCTTGGCAGCCGACCAGCGTTCGCCCTTGTGGATCGTCGATTCGAACGGGCCGAAGCCTTCCTGCTTCTCGC
Source organism: Paracoccaceae bacterium (assembly GCA_024742695.1). Lineage (GTDB taxonomy): Bacteria > Pseudomonadota > Alphaproteobacteria > Rhodobacterales > Rhodobacteraceae > JANSXY01. Next base: position 54,675 of record JANSXY010000016.1, read on the forward strand.
CGTTGTAATCCTCTGTCACCTCGTAGCCCGCCTGCCGTCCGGCCTCGACGAAGGCGTGAAACAGCGGGTTGGTGCGCGGCCCGCGACCCACATGCATCGGCCCGTCGGTGCCGCGCCAGCCGGGCTGGCCGCCGTGGGAGCATTCCATCCGGCGGTAGTAGGGCAGCACATCGGCATAGGCCCAGCCGGCGGCGCCCGACTCGGCCCAGTGATCGAAGTCGCGGGCATGGCCGCGCACATAAACCATCCCGTTGATCGAGGAAGAGCCGCCGATCACCTTGCCGCGCGGGGTGACAAGGACGCGGCCGCCCAGATGCGGCTCGGGTTCCGTCTTCATGCCCCAGTCGTAGCGCGCCATGTTCATCGGGTAGCTCAGCGCGGCGGGCATCTGGATGAACGGCCCGGCGTCCGATCCGCCGTATTCCACCACGATCACGCTGCGCCCGGCCTCGGCCAGCCGCCAGGCCATGGCACAACCGGCGGATCCGGCACCGACGATGACGTAATCGGCCTGCATCGCCGCCCTACCCGTTCGCGGACGCCCGGCCCGCAAGCTCGGCATCGACGAAATCGAGCACCACCTGCGCCGCCGCCGCCCCGTCCGGCGCGCCGCCGCCCAGCGCCTCGCGGATGTAGACCCCGTCGATCAGCGCGCCCAGCGCGTCGGCCAGCGCACCGGCCCGCGCGCCGACCGTCGGGCGCAGGGCATGCACCAGGTTCGACCGCAGCCGGCGCTGGTAGATCGACAGAAGCCGCCGCGCCTCGGGCACGGTCTGGGCCAGCACGTAGAAGTTCAGCCAGGCGCCGATCACCTCGCGGCGGAAACTGCCGGGGGCGAAACTGGCCCGCACGACCGCATGCAACCGGCCGCGCGGCCCTTCGGCGGCGACCAGCGCGCCGCGCACCTCGGCCCCGTAGAGCGTGAGAACATGGCGCATGGCGGCGAGGAAGATCTGCTCCTTGGATCCGAAATAGTGATGCGCCAGCGCCGAGGACATGCCGGCGCGGCGCGCGATCTGCGCCACCGTCACGTCAAGCGAGCCGGCGCGCCCGATCTCGTCGATCGTGGCGCTGACCAGCGCGGCCTTGCGGATCGGCTCCATTCCCAGTTTCGGCATCCTGCTGCCCTGTTCTCGGCCCCGTCTCAGCGCTACAGGCGGGTAATTGACTCGTCAATCAACAAACGACAGCGGCTGGCGGCTATTCCCAAGGCAACGGATCGGCTAGTCTTGCCAACACGGCGGGGGCCGACTGTCGCCCAGAAATGCCTTGCCAGCCCGGCCACGCGTTTTTATTGATTCGTCAATCAACAAAACAGGGAGCCTGCAATGACCATCAAACCCGCCTTCGCCGCGCTGGCCGCGGCGACCGTCCTCGCCGGCCCGGCGCTCGCCGCCGGCCATGGCGACTGCGGCACCGTCGTGTTCTCCGACGTCGGCTGGACCGACATCACCGCGACCACCGCCGCCACGACCGTGGTGCTCGAGGCGCTGGGCTACGAGACCGAAACCAAGGTCCTGTCGGTGCCGGTGACCTACACCGCGCTGGCCGAGGGCGACGTCGACGTCTTCCTGGGCAACTGGATGCCGACGATGGAGGCCGACATCGCCCCCTACCGCGAGGCCGGCACGGTCGAGACGGTGGCGATGAACCTGACCGGCGCGAAGTACACGCTGGCCACCAATGCCGCGGGCGCGGCGCTGGGGATCGCCGATTTCGCCGATATCGCGACCCATCGCAACGCGCTGGAAGGCAAGATCTACGGGATCGAGCCGGGCAACGACGGCAACCGGCTGATCCTCGACATGATCGCCGGCAACGCCTTCGGGCTGGACGGCTTCGAGGTCGTCGAAAGCTCCGAACAGGGGATGCTGGCCGCCGTGGCGCGGGCCGATGACGACGAGCCGATCGTGTTCCTCGGCTGGGAACCGCACCCGATGAACGCCAATTTCGAGATGACCTACCTGACCGGCGGCGACGACTGGTTCGGCCCGAACTTCGGCGGCGCCGAGGTGTTCACCAACACCCGCGCGGGCTACGTGGCCGAGTGCGCCAATACCGGCAAGCTCTTGCAGAACCTTACCTTCTCGCTGGCCATGGAAAACGAGATCATGGGCGCGATCCTGAACGACGGCGAGGATCCGGCCGACGCCGCCAAGGCGTGGCTTGCCGCCAACCCCGCCACCTGGGAGGCATGGCTCGACGGCGTGACGACGATGGACGGCGGCGACGCCAAGGCCGCCGTCGCCGCGGCGCTGCAGTAAGGCTGGCGGCGCCCCGGACCCGGTCCGGGGCGCTGACCCGACAAGCGGCGCATGGACGGATTCGATATCCCGAAGATCCCGGTCGGCAAGACCGCGAAACAGTCCTTCGACTGGCTCAACGACAATGCCGAACCGGTCTTCGACGCGATGTCGGACGCGATGGAGGCGCTGATCGACGCGATCCTGTGGGTTCTGCAAACGCCGCACCCGCTGATCGTTGTCGCCGCCTTCGTCGCTCTGACCTACGCCCTGCAACGCAACTGGAAGACCGCGCTGCTGGTCTTCGCCGGCTTCCTGTTCATCCTCAACCAGGACTACTGGGAGGAGACGACGGAAAGCCTGACGCTGGTGCTGTCGTCCTGCGTGCTGTGCATGGCCGTCGGCGTGCCGATCGGCATCGCCGCGGCGCACCGGCCGCGGCTTTTCTCGGCGATGCGCCCGGTGCTCGACCTGATGCAGACGCTGCCAACCTTCGTCTACCTGATCCCCGCGATCGTGTTCTTCGGCATCGGCATGGTCCCGGGGCTGATCGCGACGGTGATCTTCGTGTTGCCCGCGCCGATCCGGCTGACGCACCTGGGCATCTCCTCGACCCCCTCGGCGCTGCTCGAGGCGGCCACGGCCTTCGGGGCCACGCCGCGGCAGGTGCTGTGGAAGGTCGAACTGCCCTGGGCGCTGCCGCAGATCATGGCCGGGCTGAACCAGACGATCATGCTGTCGCTGTCGATGGTGGTGATCGCCGCGCTGGTCGGCGCCAACGGGCTGGGCGTGCCTGTGGTGCGCGCGCTCAACTCGGTCAACACCGCGCTGGGCTTCGAATCGGGTTTCATCATCGTCGTGGTGGCAATCCTGCTGGACCGGATGCTCAGGATGGAGCGGAAATGACAGCGGCGGTGGAATTCGATCGCGTCTCGATCGTCTTCGGCGACCGGCCGCAGGCCGCCCTGCCGCTGATGGACGCCGGCCAGAGCCGCGGCGAGGTGCAGGAGGCGACGGGCCAGGTGCTGGGCGTGCACGACTGTTCGCTCAGCGTCGAGAAGGGCGAGATCCTGGTGCTGATGGGCCTGTCGGGATCCGGCAAGTCGACGCTGTTGCGGGCGGTCAACGCGCTCAACCCGGTGATCCGGGGCGAGGTGCGGATCGACGATGGCGCGGGCATGGTTTCGGTCACCCATGCCGACAAGGCGCAGCTGCGCCGGCTGCGGCTGACGCGGGTGGCAATGGTGTTCCAGCAATTCGGCCTGCTGCCCTGGCGGTCGGTACGCGAGAATGTCGGGCTGGGCCTGGAACTGGCGGGCATGGGGCCGGCGGACCGCCGCGCGCGGGTCGACGACCAGCTGGCCCTTGTTGGCCTTTCGGACTGGGCCGAGCGCAAGGTCGGCGAATTGTCGGGCGGGATGCAGCAGCGCGTCGGACTGGCCCGCGCCTTCGCCACCGACGCGCCGATCCTGCTGATGGACGAGCCGTTCTCGGCCCTCGATCCGCTGATCCGCACCCGGTTGCAGGACGAGTTGCTGGATCTGCAGGACAAGCTGCGGCGCACGATCATCTTCGTCAGCCACGACCTCGACGAGGCGTTCAAGATCGGCAACCGGATCGCACTGATGGAAGGCGGGCGGATCGTGCAATGCGGCACCGCGCGCGAGATCATCGCGCGGCCGGCGTCGGACTACGTGGCGGATTTCGTGGCCCACATGAACCCGCTGGGCGTGCTGACTGCCCGCGACGTGATGGAGCCGGCCGGCCGCGACCTCGCGGAGCAGGGCGCGGCCGCCGCGCCGGCCTTCGATGTGGATGCACCGGTGCTCGCCGTGATGGAAGCCCTGAGGGCGCAGGAGGCGGTCCTGGTCACCGAGGCCGGCGTGGCGGTGGGCCGGGTGACGCGGGCCGGGGTGCTCGGGCATCTCGTCAACCCGCGCGGCTGAGCGGCCGGAACCGGCCGCCCTAGCCCTTCGTCGCGCCCACCGGCGGCGTGACCTGCGCGCGCCGCAGCACCGCCTCGCGCCAGGTGATATAGCTGATCGCGGCGATGATCATCGCGCCGCCAAGGATCACGAAGGGATCGACCGCCTCGCCGAAGACCAGCGCGCCCAGAAGCGTGGCCCACACGAGTTGCAGGAAGGTCACCGGCTGGGTCACGGTCAGCGGCGCCTCGGAAAACGCGCGCGTCATGCAGTAGTGGCCCAGTGTGGCGAACACCGCCACCAGCGCCAGCGCGACCAGTTGTTCCACAGTCACCGGCACCCAGACGGCGGCGGCGAAGGGCGCCAGCCCGATCGTCACCGTCAGCGACATCATCGCCACCACCGCCCCGGCGCTGACCCGTTCCGACAGCCGCTTGGCGACGAGGTAGGAGATGCCGAAACACACGGCGGCACCCAGTTGCGAGACATGGCCGATCTCGATGTCCCGCACCCCGGGCCGCAGCACGACAAGCGCGCCCAGAAGCGCCACGCCCACCGCCGCGATCCGCCGCGCGGCCAGCTTCTCGCCGAAGACCAGCGCCGCGCCCAGCGTCACCACGACCGGGTTGAGATAGCCGATCGCCGTGACCTCGGCCACCGGGATCCGGGCCATCGCGAAGAACCAGAAGGTGACGGCGGCGGTGTGCAGCGCGCCACGCAGCGCGAACAGCGGCCACGTGCCCTCCGGCAGGCCGGCCCGCAGCACCGCGACCAGGGTCGGCGCAAGGAAGGCCAGCCCGAAGGCGAAGCGGATGAAGGCGCTTTGCGCGGCGGGCAGATCGGTGCCCAGCCAGCGCACGATCCCGGTCACCGCGACGAAACTGAGGCCCGATCCGAGCATCCACAGGATGCCGAGCGTCGGGCGCTGCACGGTGGTGGGGGCGGTCATGCCGCGGAGAAGACCCGATCACGCCGACCGGCGCAAGCCGGATCAGAGCGCCCCGAAGGCCAGCGAGGCCGCGATCGTCCACAACAGGCAGCCGACGAGGGCATCCAGCACCCGCCAGGCCGCGGGCCGCGCGAAGGCCGGCGCCAGAAGCCGCGCGCCGTAGCCCAGCGCGAAGAAGAACACCAGCGAGGCCAGCGCCGCGCCGGTGCCGAAGACCCATTTCGCCGCGCCGAACTGCGCCGCGATCCCGCCGACCAGAACCACGGTGTCGAGCCAGACATGCGGATTGAGCCAGGTCAGCGCAAGACAGGTCGCCAGCACCGGCCACAGACGCACCGCACCCTGCCCGGTCGGCGTCAGCGCCGCGCCGCCGATCCAGGCGGCGCGAAACGCGCGCGCGCCGTAGACGGTAAGAAACGCCACCCCGCCCCAGCGCAGCGCCGGCAGAAGCCAGGGCGCCGCCGCGGTCGCCGCGCCGATGCCCCCGACCCCGCCGAGGATCAGCACCGCGTCGGACAGCGCGCAGGTCGCACAGACGGCGAAGACATGCTCGCGCCGGATGCCCTGGCGCAGCACGAAGGCATTCTGTGCCCCGATGGCGAGGATCAGGCCGAAGCCGGTGGTAAAGCCCTGGAGAAGGACGGCGAACGCGCTCAGAGTTGCGCCGCCACGTCTTCGGGGATGTCGAAATTCGCCGTCACGGTCTGAACGTCGTCATCCTCTTCCAGCGTGTCGATCAGCTTCATCAGCTTCTGCGCAGTTTCCAGATCGACCTCGGTCATCGTCTGCGGCTTCCAGATCAGCTTGGATTCGGCGCTTTCGCCCAGATCCTTTTCCAGCGCCTCGGACACGTCCGACAGTTCCTCGACCGCGCAATAGATCATGTGGCCGTCGTCATCGCTTTCGACATCGGCGGCCCCGGCCTCCAGCGCGGCCATCATCACCGTGTCGGCATCGCCCGCCTCGGGCGGATAGCTGATCGCCCCCAGCCGGTCGAACATGAAGCTGACCGATCCGGTCTCGCCAAGGTTGCCGCCGTTCTTGGTGAAGTAGCTGCGCACGTTCGAGGCGGTCCGGTTGCGGTTGTCCGTCATCGTCTCGACGATCACGGCGATGCCGTTCGGGCCGTAACCCTCGTAGCGGATTTCCTCGTAATCCTCGCCGTCGCCGGCCTGGGATTTCTTGATCGCGCGCTCGATCACGTCCTTGGGCATGGACTGCGCCTTGGCGGCCTTCACCGCAAGGCGCAGGCGCGGGTTCTTCTCCGGGTCCGGGTCGCCCATCTTCGCCGCGACGGTGATTTCCTTCGACAGCTTGGAAAACATCTTCGAGCGCAGCTTGTCCTGCCGTCCCTTGCGATGCTGGATGTTCGCCCATTTCGAATGGCCGGCCATGTCGTCCCCGTTCTCTGCCCGCGATGCGAGGGCCTCTATAAGTCAGGCGCGCGGGCCGGGGCAAGGGGCGGGCGGCCCCGTGGGGCGGGGATTGCCCCGGCGCGCGGCTCCGCGCAGACTGGTGCCATGACGACGGAACAGGCCCTGCTCTTCTCGCTGTTCGGCGCCGTGTTCGCGCTCCTGATCTGGGGGCGCTGGCGCTATGACATGGTGGCCTTCGCGGCGCTTCTGATCGCGGTGGTGGCCGGCCTTGTGCCGACCGAGCAGGCGTTCACCGGTTTCGGCCATCCGGCCACGCTGGTCGTGGCGCTGGTGCTGATCGTCTCGGCCGGGCTGACCCGGTCGGGCGCGGTCGGCTGGATCACCCGGAAGGTCGCCGACGGTGGCCGCAGCCTTGGCGCCCATGTCGCGTTGATGGGGGCGGTGGGGGGCCTGCTGTCGGCCTTCATGAACAACGTGGCGGCGCTGGCGCTGCTGATGCCGGTCGACGTGGAAACCGCGCGCCGCGCCGGGCGGTCGCCGGGGTTGACGCTGATGCCCCTGTCTTTCGCCACGATCCTCGGCGGCATGGCCACGCTGATCGGCACCCCCCCGAACATCATCATCGCGACATGGCGTGGCGAGGCGCTGGGCGAACCTTTCGGGATGTTCGATTTCACGCCGGTCGGCGGCCTCGTGGCGCTGATCGGGCTGGGCTTCGTCGCGGCCGGCGGCTGGCGGCTGATCCCGCAACGCAACGGCGGCGCCGCCGCCGATCCCGCCGACGGCATGGCGCCCTACATCGCGGAACTGGGCGTGCCGGAGGGCGCCGGGATCATCGGCAAGACCCTGGCGGAGCTCGAGCCCGTCGCCGATCCGGCCGAGGTCGGGCTGATCGGGATCGTGCGCGACGGCAAGCGACTGCTTGGCGGGGGCCGACGCACGACGATCGCCGCCGGCGACCTTCTGGTGATCGAGGCCGGCGCCGAGGCGATCGAGGCGTTCCGCGCCGAACTGGGCCTCGCGCTTGCCGAGAACGGCCGCCAGCCGGCGGCCGACCAGGGGCTTTCGGTGGTCGAGGTCGTGGTGCCCGTCGGCGCCCGGATCGCGGGCCGGTCGGCGGCGCGGATCGGGCTGGGCTGGCGGCAGCGCACGATCCTTCTGGGCATCGCGCGGCAGGGCAAGCGGATCACCCGCGAGGTCCGGCGCGAGACGGTGCGGCCGGGCGACATCCTGCTCTTGCTGGTGCCCGAGGGCCATGCCGACGAGGTCGCGGCCTGGCTGGGCGTCCTGCCGCTGGCCGAACGCGGCCTGGCGGTGACCAAGCAGGCGAAGGCCGGACTGGCCGCCGGGATCTTCGCCGCCGCGGTCGTCGCCGCGAGCCTGGGCTGGCTTTACCTGCCCGTCGCCCTGGGCTGCGTGGTGGTGGCCTACGTGCTGGCCCGGATCCTGCCGCTGTCGGAAATCTACGACCAGGTAGAATGGCCGGTGATCGTGCTGCTGGGCTCGATGATCCCGCTGGGCGCGGCGCTCGAGCAGGCTGGCGGCACCGAGTTGATCGCGCAGGCCCTTGTCGGGCTCACGGCCGGCCTGCCGGCCTGGGTCGCGCTGACCGCGCTGATGGCGGTGACGATGACGCTGTCGGACGTTCTGAACAACACCGCCACCGCGATCGTCGCGGCGCCGGTCGGGCTGTCGATGGCCCAGGCGATGGGGGTGTCGCCCGATCCGTTCCTGATGGCGGTGGCGGTCGCGGCATCCTGCGCCTTCCTGACCCCGATCGGGCACAAGAACAACACGCTGATCCTGGGTCCGGGCGGCTACGGCTTCGGCGACTACTGGCGGCTTGGCCTGCCCCTGGAAATCCTCGTCGTGGCGACCGGCGTGCCGCTGATCCTGCTGTTCTGGCCCCTGTGACGCCGGGCCGCGGGGGGCTCTGCCCCCCGGCCGGCGACGGAGCCTCGACGGCTCCGCCGGCGGCTCCCCCCGGGATACTTGGGGGCCAAAATCATGCGGGCGATCCGCGGCGACAGGCCGCTCAGACCTCCCAGATCAGCGGGATCACGAGGCTGGCGGAAATGCCGAGGATCAGGTTCAGCGGGATTCCGACGCGCATGAAATCGGTGAACCGGTAGCCGCCCGGCCCGTAGACCATCATGTTGGTCTGGTAGCCGATCGGGGTGGCGAAACTGGCCGAGGCGGCGAACATGACCGCCACCGCGAAAGGCCGCGGATCGAGACCCAGGGCAAGCGCCAGTTCGATGGCGATCGGCGTGACGATCACCGCCACGGCGTTGTTCGACACCAGTTCGGTCAGCGCCGAGGACAGGAAATAGACCGCGAAGATCACCGCCCAGGGCGGCAGGCCGGCCAGAAGCGGGCCGACGGCATCGACGAGAAGCGCCACGGCACCCGAGGCATCCAGCGCGGCCCCGACCATCAGCATGGCGAAGATCATCGCCATCACCTTGGCCTCGACATAGGAAAACGCCTCTTCGCTGTCGATGCAGCGCGCCACGAGGATCAGCGCCACCGCGACCCCGGCCAGCAGCAGGATCGGCGCGACGTTCAGCGCCGCCAGCGCCACGACGCCGACCATCGCCGCCACGGCCACGGGCGCGCGGTCGCGCCGGTAGGCGCGTTCGGTCGGCTTCGAGATGTCGATCAGGTCCATGTCGGCGGCCAGCCGGCCGATATCCTCCGGCGCGCCCTCCAGCAGCAGCGTGTCGCCGACCAGCACGACGATGTCGTCGAGCTGGCGGCCGATGTTCTGATCGCGCCGGTGCACGGCCAGCGGATAGACACCGTAGCGCCGCCTGAGCCGCAGGTCGCCCAGCCGGCGGCCGATCATCCGGCAGCCGGGGGAGATCAGCACCTCCACCGTCTCGGTCCGCACGGAGCTGAGCTTGTCGACCATGCGAACGTCGCGGTTCTGCTGCAGGCCCAGAAGCTCCGCCATCTCGGTCCGCAGGACGACCCGGTCGCCGGGTTCCAGCACGACCGGCGCGAGGTCGCGGCGCAGCGAGGCGTCGCCGCGCAGGACGTCGATCACCCGAACGCCCTCGCGCTTGAACAGGTCGATGTCGAGCACCCGCTGGCCGATCAGCCCGCTGTCTTCGGGCAGCGCGACCTCGGTGAAGTATTTCAGCCGCCGCCGGTCGCCCAGCAGGTAGCCCATCGACTGGCGTTCCGGCAGAAGCCTGCGCCCGATCAGCGCGAGATAGAGAAAGCCGACCGAAACCTGCACGAGGCCAAGCGGCGTGATCTCGAAGATCGAGAACGGCTCCATGCCCTTGGTGCGCGCCACGCCGTCGACCAGGAGGTTGGTCGAGGTGCCGATCAGCGTCAGCGTTCCGCCCAGGATCGCGGCGTAGCTGAGCGGGATCAGCAGTTTCGACACGTTCACGCCCAGCTTGCGCGCCACGCCCATCATCACCGGGATCATCATCACCACGACCGGCGTATTGTTGAGAAACGCGGAGGCCGCGGCGACGAGGCCGAAGATCATCGCCAGCGTGACCAGCGGGCGGGAGTCGAGATGCGCCTCGGCCTCGCGCGTCAGCCAGTCCAGCGCGCCGGTCCGAACCAGGCCGCCCATCAGCAGGAACATCGCCAGGATCGTCCAGGGCGCGGGATTGGCGAGGCTGGCCACGGCGGCCTCGTAGGGCAGCAGGCCGAGGACGAGAAACACCGCCGCCGTGCCCAGCGCCACCACCTCGGCAGGGTAGGTTTCGCGCACGAACAGGATGAACATGCCGATCACCAGGGTCAGCACCAGGACCGCTTCGCCGGTGGCGCCAAGGCCAAGATCGATCACTCCGCGCCCCTCCCGCTGAGGCCCGGCAGAGACGTTGCCGGGGCTGGGGCCGGCGCCGGGGCCGGGGCCGGATCGGGCTCCTGCCGCGGGCGCGGCTGCACCAGTGCCAGCCCGGCCATCATAACGGCCAGCGCGGCCCAGACCGTCGGCGGGAACCGTTCGCCGAGGATCAGCATCGCCCAGACCACGCCGGACCCGGTGACGATGTAGGACACCTGCGCGGCGAAGACGGCCCCCGCGGAGCGCGCGATCCAGACGTAGAGCGAATAGGCCAGCGCATGCAGCAGCGACGAGGCGACCAGCGCGCGCTCGGGCGGCCCAAAACCCGCGAAGGGATCGATGAACTGGCCGGTGCCCAGCGCCAGCGGCAGCGCGATCACGGCGCCAATGCCGGATGCCAGCGCCAGCGCCGCGATCGGGTCCAGCCCGGCGGTGCCGTTGCGGGCGACGTAGTTGCCCTCGACCGCGTAGAGGAAGGGCGCGACAAGGGCCAGCGCGATCCACGGCGCGGCGCCGGCGGGCAGGCTTGCCTCCGGCAGGGCGATCAGCGCCACGCCGGCGATGCCGCACGCGAGCCCCGCCAGCCGCGCCAGCCCGAACCGGTCCATCCCGAGCCAGAGCGCGATCGGGAAGGCCAGCATCGGCACCGTGGAAATCAGGATCGACATCACGCCGGCGGGCAGATGCGCCACCGCGACATAGGATGCGGAATTCGGCATCACCGTGCCGATCAGCGCGATGACCAGCCCGAAGCGTAGCGTCGCGGAGGTCAGCGGCACCCGCCGGCGGCGCAACGCCGTCAGGCCGCCCAGCAGGCCGAAGCCGATCACCAGCTGCCAGAAGATCAGCCCGAAATGCCCATGCCCGGTGGACACGGCGATCTTGCTGAGCGGCGAGGTCGCGCCCCAGGCGATGCCGGTGACGAGAAGCGCGGCGACGAGGCCGGCGCGTCCGGTCACGGCCCGGCCCCCTGCAAGAGCCCCCCGGCGCGGACCGGCGCGATCCGCCGCGCCTTGCCGGTGCGGTCGTCGGTTTCGACGAAGACGCCCGCCAGCGTCGCCTCGCCCTTGGCCGGGGTGAAACGGTCCTTGCTCATTCCCGTCACGAAACGGCGCATCGGTTCGAGCTTGTCCATCCCGATCACCGAGTTGTAGTCGCCGCACATCCCGGCATCGGTCAGGTAGCCCGCGCCGCCCGGCAGGATCATCGCGTCGGCGGTGGGCACATGGGTATGGGTGCCGACGACAAGGCTGGCGCGGCCGTCGCACCAGTGGCCCATCGCCATCTTCTCGCTCGTCGCCTCGCAATGCATGTCGACCAGCACGGCCTGCGCCAGCCCGCCCAGCGGGTAACTCTTCAGCGCACCGTCGATGGCCGAGAACGGATCGTCGAAGGGCCGCTTCATGAACACCTGCCCCAGGACCTGCGCGACCAGGATCTTGCGTCCCCCGGCGGCGTCGAACACCCGGGCGCCGCGACCGGGCGCGCCGCGGGCATAGTTCAGGGGCCGCAGGATGCGTGGCTCGGTCTCGATGAACGACAGCATGTCCTTCTGGTCGAAGGCATGGTCGCCCAGCGTGATGCAATCCGCCCCGGCGGCAAGCATCGCGCGGGCATGGTCGGGCGAGAGCCCCGAGCCGGAGGTCGCGTTCTCGCCGTTGACCACGACGAAGTCCAGCTTCCACGCCTCCCGAAGCGCCGGCAGCCGCCCGGTGATCGCCGCGCGGCCAGCCCGGCCCATGACATCGCCCAGAAACAGGATCCTCATGGCGTTGGGCTTAGGGGCCGGTGGGCCATTCGGCAAGGGATATTGGTGAAACGCGATTAACCGCGGATCACCCCTGCCTCGGTCACGACGAGATCGAGTGGCTGGTCGGTGGCCTCGATCGGAACCTCGGCGACCTCCTGCGCGGCGAAGGCGAAGCCGATGGCGGTGACCGGGCCTCGGGCGCGCAAGCCCTCCAGCGTCCGGTCGTAGAACCCGCCGCCATAGCCCATCCGGTAAAGCCGCCGGTCGAAGGCCAGAAGCGGCACGATCAGCACCGCGGGTTCCAGCCAGGCGCCGCAAACCGGAATGCGCGCCCCGAAGGCGCCGTCTTCCAGCGCGCAGTCCGGCGTCCATTCCCGAAACCTGAGCGGTTGCGCCTGACCGGGGATCACCGGCACGCAGACCCGCCCGCCGGCGGCGGCATGGCGCGCCATCGCCGGCAGCGGGTCGATCTCGGTCCGCATCGGCATGTAGCCTGCCAGAACCTGCCCGGCATGGTCGGCCAGCACGCCCGCCAGAACCTCGGCCGCCGCGCCCTGCCCGGCGGCAAAGGCCGTCTTGCGGGCGGCGAAGGCGGCCTTGCGGGCCCCGGCCTTGCGCGCGGCCAGCGCGTCGTCCCTCACAGCAGCACCACCGAGGCGAGGCCGAGGAAGGCGAAGAAACCCACCACGTCGGTCACCGTCGTCACGAACGGGCCGGAGGCCAGCGCCGGGTCCACCCCGAACCGGTCCAAAAGGATCGGGATCACGATGCCCCCCAGCGCCGCCGCGACCAGCGTCAGCAGCATCGCCAGCGCGATCACCGCCGCCAGCATCGGCACCCCGAACCAGACCGCCGCCACCCCGGCCATGATCACCCCGAAGCCGAGGCCGTTGATCGCGCCCACCGCCAGTTCCCGCCGGATCACCCGCCAGGCGTTGCGCACCGTCAGGTCGCGCGTCGCGATCGAGCGCACCGCGACGGTCATCGACTGGGTGCCGGCGTTGCCGCCCATCGAGGCGACGATCGGCATCAGCACGGCCAGCGCCACCAGCCTGTCGATCTCGTCGGCGAACTGCGCGATCACGACCGAGGCGAGGATCGCCGTGATCAGGTTGACGAACAGCCACACGAAGCGCAGCCGCGCGGTTTCCAGCACCCGGTCGGCGAGGCTTTCGTCGCCGACCCCGGCGAGGCGCAGGATGTCCTCCTCGTGTTCCTCGTCGAGCACCGCCATCGCGTCGTCGATCGTGATGACGCCGACCAGCCGCTCGGTCTCGTCGACCACAGGCACCGAGATCAGGTGATACTGGTTGAAGGCATAGGCCACATCGCCTTCCTCGTCGGTCACCTTCACGCTGCGGAAACTGTCCTCGACGATGTCCCTGAGCTTCACCGCGCGGGCCGAGGACAGAAGCCGGCCAAGCGTGACATAGGCCACCGGCCGATGCCGCGGATCGACGAGGATGACGTGGTAGAACTGGTCGGGCAGCCAGTCTTCGGCCCGCAGGAAATCGATCGTCTCGCCGACCGTCCAGTGTTCCGGCGCGGTCACCACCTCGCGCTGCATCAGGCGGCCGGCGGAGTATTCCGGGTAGGTCAGCGATTGCTGGACGGCGGCGCGATCGCTTTCCTCCAGCGCGTCGAGGATGATGTCCTGCTGCGGTCGGTCGAGATCCTCGATCAGGTCGACGACATCGTCGCTGTCCAGTTCGCGGACGGCTTCGGCCAGCACCTCGCGCGGCAGGTACTCGATGACCTCCTCGCGCAGCGCCTCGTCAAGCTCGGACAGCGTGTCGCCGTCGATCTCGCCCGACCACAACCGCAAGAGCGCACGACGTTCCGATCCGCCGATCTGTTCCAGAAGGTCGGCGATGTCGGCGGCGTGGAGATCCTCGAGCAGGCTGGCGAGGGCGATCGAATCCCCGGCCTCGACGGCATCGAGGATCGCCGCGACGACACGGCTGTCGAGGCCCCAATCCTCGTCCTCGCGCTCGGTCTGTTGCGCCTGACCCTCGGCCATGTCTTACCCCGATGTCACGGATTGGCCGGACCATAGCGGAAGGTGTTTTTGGAAAACAGGGAGAAAGGCGGGTTTCGCGCGCCGGCTTTTGCCTTACCCTGCCAGGGTGAATGGAGAGCGCGATGACCGACCTGATCCTGGGCCAGACCCTGTGCTTCGCCGGCGACCCGTTGATCGACGGGCCGGGGGCGGCCCGCCACGCGGCGCGCGGCGGCGTGCTGGTGCGCGACGGCCGGATCGCGGCGCTGGGCGAGGCCGGGGCGCTGCGGGCCGCGCATCCGCAAGCGCGCGTCACGGACTACGGCGACGCGCTGATCTCGGCGGGCTTCGTCGACGCCCATGCACATTATCCGCAGACCGCGATCATCGCCTCCTGGGGCAAGCGGCTGATCGACTGGCTGAACACCTACACCTTCCCCGAGGAGATGCGCTTTGCCGATCCGGCCCATGCCGAGAAGATCGCGGGGCGCCACCTCGACCTGTTGATCGCGCATGGCACCACGACGGTGGCCAGCTACTGCACGATCCACCCCGAGAGCGTCGAGGCCTTCTTCGCGGCGGCCGAGGCGCGCGGGATGCGGGTTCTGGCGGGCAAGACCTGCATGGATCGCAACGCGCCCGAGGGGCTGCGCGACACCGCGCAATCGGCCTATGACGACAGCAAGGCGCTGCTGCGCCGCTGGCACGGGCGCGGGCGCGCGGACTACGTGATAACGCCGCGGTTCGCGCCGACGTCGACGCCCGAACAGCTTGCCGCACTGGGGGCGCTGTGGGCCGAACACCCCGATTGCCTGATGCAGACGCATCTGAGCGAACAAGTCGACGAGATCGCCTGGGTGAAGTCGCTTTACCCCGCGGCGCGCGACTACCTCGACATCTACGAGACACACGGGTTGCTGGGCCCGCGCGCGGTTTACGGCCACGCGATTCACCTGGAGCCGCGCGAACGTGCCCGGCTGGCCGAAACCGGCGCGGCGCTGGTGCATTGCCCGACCTCGAACACCTTCATCGGCTCCGGCCTGTTCGACATGGCCGGGCTGGCGGCGGAAGGCCAGCGGATCGGGCTGGCGACCGATACCGGCGGCGGATCGTCGTTCTCGATGCTGCGGACGATGGCGGCGGCCTACGAGATCGCGCAGCTGCGGCACGCCGCTCTGCACCCCTCGGCATTGTGGTGGCTGGCGACGCAGGGCGCCGCGCGGGCGCTGCGGATCGACGATCGGGTCGGCAATCTCGCCGTGGGGATGGAGGCGGACATGGTGGTGATCGACCTTGGCTCCACCCCCGCCATCGCCCAGCGGGTGGCGCAGGCCGGGGATATCTGGGAGGCCGTGTTCCCGACGATCATGATGGGCGATGACCGCGCGGTGCGCGCCACCTGGATCGCGGGGCGCGAGGTCTCGAAAGCCTAGGCGCCCTCGGCCAGGCGGCGCGCGAGACGGGTCTGCACCTCGATCACCCGCGGCAGGTCGATGGTCGCGAGTTGCCCGTCGCGCACCACCTGCCGGCCCTCGACGAAGAGATCGCGCACCCGGCCGGGGCCGCACAGGACCAGCGCCGCGACCGGATCCCAGGCCCCGGCGGCCTCGACCCCGGCCATGTCCCAGATCGCCAGATCGGCGCGCATCCCCGGCGCGATTCGCCCGCAATCGTCGCGGCCCAGCACCTCCGCGCCGCCGCGGGTGGCCAGGCGCAGCGCCTCGCGCGGGCTCATCGCGTCAGCGCCCAGGGCGACCCGCTGCAAGAGCATCGCCTGCCGCGCTTCGCCGATCAGGCTGCCCGCGTCGTTCGAGGCCGATCCGTCGACACCCAGCCCGACCCGGACGCCGGCGTCGCGCATCGCCCGCACCGGCGCGATGCCCGATCCCAGCCGGCAATTCGAACAGGGGCAATGCGCCACCCCGGTGCGGCTGCGCGCGAACAGCCCGATCTCCGCCGTGTCGAGCTTCACGCAATGCGCGTGCCAGACATCCGGCCCGGTCCAGCCGAGATCCTCGGCATACTGGCCCGGCCGGCAGCCGAACCGGGCCAGCGAATAGGCGACATCCTCCTCGTTCTCGGCCAGGTGGGTGTGCAACATCACGCCCTTGTCGCGCGCCAGCAGCGCCGCGTCGCGCATCAACTCGCGGCTGACGGAGAACGGCGAACAGGGCGCAACGCCGATGCGGATCATCGCGCCATTGCTGGAATCGTGAAAGGAATCAATCACCCTTATGCAATCGGACAGGATGGAATGTTCGTTTTCCACAAGACTGTCAGGCGGCAACCCGCCCGAGCTTTCGCCGATCGACATCCCGCCGCGGGTGGCGTGAAGCCGCAGGCCGACGTCTCTGGCGGCATCGATCGTATCGTCGAGCCGCGCGCCGTTGGGATAGAGGTAGAGGTGATCGGACGTCAGTGCGCAACCGCTCAGCGCCAGTTCCGCCAGCCCGACGAGGGCCGAGACGCGGACCTCCTCCGGCCCCATGCGCGCCCAGATCGGGTAAAGCCGGCGCAGCCAGCCGAACAGCAGCGCATCCTGTGCGCCCGGCACCGCGCGGGTCAGCGTCTGGTAGAGATGGTGGTGGGTGTTCACCAGCCCCGGCGTGACCACGCAGCCTCGCGCCTCCACCACCTCGGCCCCCGGCGCGGCGAGGTTCACGCCCACCGCCGCCACCGCGCCGCCCCGGATCAACACGTCGGCGCCGGCCAGCTCGCGACCCTCGTCGTCCATCGTGACGATGGCCTCGGCGCGGCGGATCAGCACGTCGACCATGCGCCTAACCCTCTGGCGTAGCTTCGAGAATCGCCAGCGCGGCGGCATGGATCGCGGCGTTGGCGGCGGCCAGCACCCGGCCGCCATCCTGCGCCGGGCCGCCGCGCCAATCGGTGACGATGCCGCCCGCGGCCTCGATCACGGCAATCGGGGCCTGCACGTCATAGGCCTGCAACCCCGCCTCGACGACAAGATCGACCGTTCCGGCGGCGACGAGTGCGTAGGCGTAGCAATCCATCCCGTAGCGCGTCAGCCGAACCTCGGCCGAAAGCCGCCGGAAAGCTTCGGCTTCGGCCCTGGTGCCGACCTCGGGAAAGGTCGAGAACAGGATCGCCTCGGCCAGCGGCCGGGGCGGCCGCGCCTGGAGCGCCGCCGTTCCCATCGGTCCGGTGACCTCGGCGTGACCGAAGCCGCCGCTGAACCGCTCGCCGATATAGGGCTGGTCGATCACACCGTAGATCGGGCCACTGGCGTCCGACACGGCGATCAGCACGCCCCATGTCGGCGTTCCGGCAAGATAGGCGCGGGTACCGTCGATCGGGTCGATCACCCAGGTCAGGCCGCTGGTGCCGGACACGGCGCCGAATTCCTCGCCCAGAAGCGCATCCATCGGCCGCCGCCGCGCCAGGACCGCACGCATCGCCTGTTCGGCCGCGCGGTCGCCTTCGGTCACCGGGTCGAAGTGCAGCGCTTCCTTGGTGGCGGCCTGGAGGTCGGCCGCGCGGAAATGCCTGAGCGTCTCGGAGCGCGCGGCATCCGCGAGCGCGTGCGCCGTCGCGACGAGATCGTCGCGCAGAACCGGGTCGAATGATGGCATCGCGGCCTCCGCAGTCCGTGCCAGCGCTAGAAGCACCGACGGCGGAGGTCAAGCGCCACGGCTTGCGCCCGACCACCCGGCCGGGCGCGAGCCGCGATGTCCGTCAGGCCACGTCTGACAGGACGCGGGCCAGTTCGAAAAGCCGCCGGCGCTGCGCTTCCGGGATCGCGTAGTAGGACCGCAGGAGTTGCAGGGCCTCCTTGTCGGCGAGGATATCGCCCTCGAGTTCCTCGGCGGGATGCGTGGCCGGGTCCAGCCCCTCGAAGAAGAAGCTGATCTGCACGCCCAGCGCGTCGGAGATGTCCCAAAGCCGCGAGGCCGAGACGCGGTTCATGCCCGTTTCGTACTTCTGGATCTGCTGGAACTTGATGCCGACCTTGTCGGCCAGTTGCTGCTGGGTCATGCCCACCATCCAGCGGCGATGACGAATGCGCTTGCCGACATGAGCGTCTACGGGATGTTTCATTTTGGTCCTCCAAATTCCTGCATCTCTGAATAAGCAATTAGCGTGCCAACTCGGGGCGTCGCCGCAAGAAATCTTGCGGGTTTCGCGAATTGGACAGGGTTTCACCCTGGGTTGCACGCCGAATGGGGCACTCGCCCGACGTCAATCCAAGGGCGGCACGCCGACCCGGACGGTCGCGCGAGACGTGTATCGCAAATCGCAACGCGAAATGCAAAACACACGCCATGGGAGATTCGCAAATCGCAATGCCCGGACGGCCCGCCGCAAGCTGGCCAAGCCCGCCGGCCGCGGATAGGCTTCACCGCAGATCACCGGCAGGGGCAGGATGCGCGCACTCCAGGTCACGAACATCGGGCAGGCCCCGCAGCAGGTTTCGGTCACGACCCCGGAACCGGGCGCGGGCGAGGTGCAGGTCAGGATCGCCGCCTGCGGGCTGAATTTCGCCGATCTGCTGATGATCGACGGGAAGTACCAGGAACGCCCCGCCCTTCCCTTCACGCCGGGCATGGAACTGGCGGGCACCGTCACGGCGCTGGGCGCCGGCGTCGCCGCGCCCGCGATCGGCACACGCGTCGCGATCTTCGCGGGCCATGGCGGCATGGCGGACTACGGCTGCTTTCCGGCGGATCGCTGCCTGCGGCTGCCGGACTCGATGAGCTTCGTCGAAGCCGCCGCCTTCCAGGTCGCCTACGGCACCAGCCACGTCGCCCTCGCCCATCGCGCGAACCTGCAACCGGGCGAGGCGCTGCTGGTTCTCGGCGCGGCCGGCGGCGTCGGGCTGACCGCGGTCGAGATCGGAAAGCTGATGGGCGCGACCGTCATCGCGGTCGCCCGCGGAGCCGACAAGCTGGAGGCGGCGCGCGCCGCGGGCGCCGATCACCTGATCGACAGCGCCGGCACGGCCGACCTGCGCGCTGCGATCAAGGCCCTCGGCGGGGCAGACGTGGCCTATGACCCGGTCGGCGGCGAGCAGTTCACCGCCGCGCTCCGGTCGATGCGGCCCGAAGGCCGGATCGTGCCGATCGGCTTTGCCAGCGGCACCGTGCCGCAGATCCCGGCCAATCATCTGCTGGTGAAGAACCTCACGGTGATCGGCCTTTACTGGGGCGGCTATCTCGCCTTCCGGCCGAAGGTTCTGACCGACAGCCTCGCGCGGTTGCTGGAATGGTACGAGGCGGGCCGCCTGAAACCCCATGTCAGCCATGTCCTGCCGCTGGAACGGGCGGCCGAGGCGCTCGACCTGCTGCGCAGCCGAAGGTCCACCGGCAAGGTCGTCGTCACGCTTGCCTGACCGCCGCCGCGATGGCGCGACAAAAGGCACAACGAAACTACGCAATTTGGCGCGTCAAAAGCTTGAAACGCGGGTCGCGAGTAACGATATTCGACACGCAGGGGCCGTGTTTGGTATGGCCCGCAGGAAACGCTTCGGGAGGCTTCGATGGCTGACTACACCACGATCCGCGCCGGCCAGGCTGCCGGTATTGGCGCGCGGATCGACGAAGGGCTTCGCGCCCACATGAACAAGGTCTACGGCACGATGTCCGTAGGCATGCTGATCACGGCCGCTGCGGCCTGGGCGATCTCGGGCCTCGCGGTCACGACCGACCCGTCCGCGGCCGCCGCGCAGATCGGCCCCGACAAGTATCTCACCGCCCTTGGCGCGGCGATCTACCTGTCGCCGCTGCGCTGGGTGATCATGCTGGCGCCGCTTGCGTTCATCTTCTTCGGCTGGGGCGCGCTGATGCGCCGCGGTTCGGCCGCGACCGTGCAGCTGGGCTTCTTCGCCTTCGCCACCGCGATCGGCCTGTCGCTGAGCTCGATCTTCCTGGTCTTCACCGACTACTCGATCGTGCAGACCTTCCTGGTGACCGCGATCGCCTTCGCCGGCCTGTCTCTGTGGGGCTACACGACGAAGAAGAACATCTCGGGCTGGGGTTCGTTCCTGATCATGGGCGTGATCGGCCTGCTGGTGGCGATGGTGGTCAACATCTTCCTGCAGTCGCCGGCGATGATGTTCGCGATCTCGGCCATCGGCCTGCTGATCTTCGCCGGTCTGACCGCGTTCCACACGCAGGAGATCAAGAACACCTACATCGCCCATGCCGCGCATGGCGATCAGGAGTGGATGGACAAGGCCGCCTATGATGGCGCGCTGAGCCTCTACATCTCGTTCCTGAACATGTTCCAGTTCCTGCTCATGTTCATGGGCCAACAGGAATAGCATTCGCCCAAGGGCGATGCGCGAAGGCCGGGGCTCGCCCCGGCCTTCTTCGTTTCTTGCACCACGACAAACGAAAAGGCCGCCCGAAGGCGGCCCTGGCAGGTCAAGCGCGGCGATGGCGCTACTTGATCTTGCCTTCCTTGTACTCGACATGCTGGCGCACGACCGGGTCGTACTTCCGCACGGTCATCTTCTCGGTCATGGTGCGGGCGTTCTTCTTGGTGACGTAGAAATGCCCGGTGCCCGCCGTCGAGTTCAGACGGATCTTGATCGTCGTCGGCTTCGCCATAGCGCTTACTCCTTCGTGCCGGACGCCCCTGATGGCCGGCCGGAAAATCCCTGAGCGCCGCCTTTTACCCGGCCCGCCGCCCGAGTCAACCGGGAATCGGCGCCGGCCCGGCGACAAGGCCCCAGGCAAGGCCCATGGCCGCCGCGACACCGAGGACAGCGATCAGCCCCATGCCCCGCCACAGCAAGAGCGCCGCGCTGACCGCCGCGAACAGCACGACCTGCGGCTGCAGGCTGGCCGGGTCCGGCACCGGCAGGGCGATCGGCCCGGCGGTGGCACGTGCGACGCGGCCGAACAGAACGTGCAGCGCGAACCAGACCGACAGGTTGAGGATCACGCCGACCACCGCCGCCGAGATCCCCGACAGCGCCGATTTCAGCCGCGGTCGCGTCGCGATCCAGTCGACATAGGGCGCGCCGGCGAAGATCCAAAGGAAACAGGGCGCGAAGGTCATCCACAGCGTTATCGCCGCCCCGGCCAGGCCGAACCACGCCCCACCCGCGCGATGCGCGGCAAGGTACCCCACGAATTCGGTCACCAGGATCAGCGGGCCCGGCGTGGTTTCGGCCAGGCCCAGCCCGTCCATCATCTCGCCGGTGGTCAGCCAGCCGTAGCCCTCCACCACCGCCTGCGTCATGTAGGCCAGCACCGCGTAGGCGCCGCCGAAGGTCACCACCGCAAGCTTCGCGAAAAACAGCCCGATGTCGATCAGGAGGCTGCCGGGCGCGGCCAGCCAGATCAGGCCCAGCGGGGCCCACCAGATCGCCAGCCAAAGCACCACGGTGCGCGCGGTGCGGCCCGCCACGACCCTGGCGGGTGGGCCGGCCGGGCCGGGACGGACGGCGAGAAAGCCGTAGACCCCGGCCAGCAGGACGATCAGGGGAAACGGCGCGCCGAGGAAGAAGATCGCCACGAAGGCCAGCCCGGCCAGCGCCCAGCGATCCGCCCCCTTCAGCGCCCGGCGCGCAAGCTTCACCAGCGCGTCGATCACGATCACCACGACGGCGGCCTTCACGCCGTCGAACAGCGCCTGCACCAGCGGCACATCGCCCAGCGCGGCATAGAGCGCGGCCAGCGCCAGAACCACCGCCGCGCCGGGCAGCACGAACAGAAGCCCCGCGATCAGCCCGCCCGCCACGCCGTGCAGCCGCCAGCCGGAATAGGTGGCCAGCTGCATCGCCTCCGGCCCCGGCAAGAGCATGCAGAACGACAGCGCGTTGAGAAACTGCTCCTCGCTCAGCCAGCCGCGGGTTTCGACCACCTCGCGATGCATCAGCGCGATCTGCCCGGCCGGCCCGCCGAACGACAGGATCCCGATCCGCGCCCAGACGCGGGCGGCCTCGGCAAGCGTCGGTTCCATCCCCGCCCCCGGTTGCGCGGGCCGGTCCCGCGGTTCAGGGGCAAGGTGCCGCAAGACTGTAACGAGTCAACCCGCGACGATGGCGGGAATTTGCGCGGAGGGCCTGTAAGCCGGATTCTGTTCCGGGGTCGCCCCCGTCGATGACCATTCCTCTGGTCCCGCCGTTACCGGCGGGATCGAGCTGCCAACCCGGGTTCCTCGGGCTGAAGCGACCCTGCGGCGATATCCCCGAAAGGATCAGCCCGCGCGGAACCCCTATTCGGCATTGCTCCCGGTGGGGCTTGCCGTGCCGTCCCGGTTGCCCGGTCCGCGGTGGGCTCTTACCCCACCGTTTCACCCTTTCCCGCCGAAGTCTCCGTTGGCGAACCTCCGGTTCGACGGGTGGTCTGATTTCTGTGGCGCTTTCCCTCGGGTTGCCCCGGCCGGGCGTTACCCGGCACCGCCGCTTCATGGAGTCCGGACTTTCCTCGGGGTCGCCCCCGCGGCCATCCGGCCCTCCGCGCCCTGCCGATCTAGGCAGCCGCGCCGCCGCCGTCAACGGGGAAGCGGCGGGCGAGATCATCCAGCGCGGCGCGGTCGGCCGCCGTTTCCGGCCCCGCGGCCCAGGGCCGGAACCGCGCGCGGAACACCGCCAGCAGCAGATCGGGCGCCGCCGGCGGATAGCCGAAGCGGCGCGCGGAGGCGGTGAAATCGGCCGCCGCGTCGCCCGCCGCGCCGGGCCAGACCGACAGTCCCGCCCGCGCCAGCCGCCGCCAGTCGAACCGCGGGCCGGGGTCGGTCTTGCGCGCCGGCGCCATGTCGGCATGGCCGATCACCCGCTCCGGCGGAATCGCCCAGCGCCCGAGAATGCCGGCAAGCAGCCGCTCCAGCGCCGCCATCTGGGCCGCGGCGAAGGGCCGGTCGCCGGGATTGGCCAGTTCGATCCCGATCGAGCGGGAATTGACGTCGCTTACCGCGCCCCAGGCCCCGGCCCCCGCGTGCCAGGCGCGCAAGGCCTCGGGCACCAGCGCCTCCGCCCGGCCCGCCTCGTCGATCAGCCAATGCGCCGAGACCTCGGCCGCCGGGTCGCACAGCCGGGCGCGCGCCTCGGCCGCCGTCGCCATCGCGGTGTAGTGGATCACCACCAGGTCGGGCCGCGCGCCGCCACGCCGGGGGCCGTGGTTGGGCGAAGCGGGCCGCTCCGCCGCCGTGTCAGCCGCCGGAGCGGGCACGCTGGAACGGCGTCGGATCCCAGCCGCAGGCGAATCCGTCGCCGTCGGGATCGAGGTTGCGCGGATCGCGCTGCGGCCCGCCGCGGCGCAGGAAATCGGCCTGCGCCTGGTCGGGCGAGGCATAGGCCGCGCAGGCGCGTTCGTGGTTCGCCAGCGACAGGCCGGTGCGGCGCCACACCGGCTGGCCGACACGGTTGTTCACCGACAGCGCATAGGCCACGATGTTCGGCCCGGTCTCGGTGCGCTGCGGCAAGGGCTGCGGCGCGACCTCCTGGTATTGCTGGCGATTGGCTTCCAGCCGCGCCCGGTCGCTTTCGATGGTCTCGCGTTCGGCCACCGCCTCGAAATCCTGCTCGTCCGAAATCCGCGCGGTGGAGGCCGGCGCGCCGGCGGGCGGCGCGGCCGGGGGCAGCGCGGCGGACGGCGCCGTCGCCGACAGCGGCGCGCCGAACGGTTGCGCCCCGGTCGAGGGATAGACCGTCACCGTCTGAACCGACGGTGGCGCGGCCCCGATCGGCCCCGAGGTGATCGGCCCCGAGGTGATTTGTCCGCCAGGCGCGGTGCCCGGCGCCGGGCGGCCCGACAGCGCCGCCTCGCGTTCCGCCAGGTAATCCTGGTAGCTGCCAAAGCCGACCCCGGTCGCGGGCGGGGGCGCCGGCGCGCAGCCCGCGAGCAGGGACAGGGAGACGAGGATCAGGGGCAAACGCATCGATAGTGCCTCCGGCACGGCGGTTTCGCGGGCGTCTACCACCATTTCGCGGGTTTTGAAACGAAACCCGCCGCCTGCTCCAGCACATGGGCGTGAGTCAGCAACCCGGCCTCGTCCCAGGGCTTGCCGATCAGTTGCAGGCCAAGCGGCAGGCCCTGTTTGTCGAGCCCGGCAGGCACCGCGATCCCCGGCAGGCCAGCGAGGTTCACCGTCACCGTGAAGACGTCGTTGAGATACATCTGCACCGGGTCGGCATCGGCCATCTCGCCCAGCCCGAAGGCGGCCGAGGGCGTCGCCGGCGTCAGGATCGCATCGATGCCCTGGGCGAAAACCTCGTCGAAATCGCGCTTGATCAGCGCGCGCACCTTGCGGGCGCGATTGTAGTAGGCGTCGTAGAAGCCCGCCGACAGCACGTAGGTGCCGATCATCACCCGGCGCTGCACTTCCTTGCCGAAGCCCTCGGCGCGGGTCTTTTCGTACATCTCCACGATGCCGTCGCCCTGCGCGAGTTTCGCGCGATGGCCGTAGCGCACCCCGTCGTAGCGCGCGAGGTTGGATGACGCCTCGGCCGGGGCGATGACGTAGTAGGCGGGCAGCGCGTATTTCGTGTGCGGCAGGCTGATGTCGACGATCTCGGCGCCGGCGTCCTTCAGCATCGCGGCGCCCTGGTGCCACAGCGCCTCGATCTCGGCGGGCATGCCCTCCATCCGGTATTCGCGCGGGATGCCGATCTTCTTGCCGCGGATATCGCCGGTGAGCGCCGCCTCGAAATCCGGCACCGGGATCTCGGCCGAGGTCGAATCCTTCGGATCCGGTCCGGCCATCGCGCCCAGCATGATCGCCGCGTCGCGCACCGTCCTGGTCATCGGCCCGGCCTGGTCGAGCGACGAGGCGAAGGCGACGATCCCCCAGCGCGAGCAGCGCCCGTAGGTGGGCTTCAGCCCGACGATGCCGGTGAAGGCGGCGGGCTGGCGGATCGACCCGCCGGTATCGGTGCCGGTCGCAGCCAGGCAGAGATCCGCGGCCACCGCCGCGGCCGAGCCGCCCGACGATCCGCCGGGCGTGAGCGGCGTGTCATCGCCGGCACGCCGCCACGGGTTCACCGCGTTGCCGTAGGTCGAGGTTTCGTTCGACGAGCCCATCGCGAACTCGTCCATGTTCAGCTTGCCCAGCATCACCGCGCCGGCCTCGAGAAGCTGCGCGGTCACGGTCGATTCGTACTCGGGACGGAAGCCGTCGAGGATCCGGCTGGCCGCCTGGCTGGGCACGCCGCGGGTGCAGAACAGATCCTTGATCCCGACAGGCACGCCGCACATCGCCGGCGCCTCGCCCGCCGCGATCCGGGCATCGGCGGCGCGGGCACGGTCCATCGCGATCTCGGGCGTGTGATGGACGAAGGCGTTGAGCGCGCCGGCGGCCTCGATCGCCGCCAGGCAGGCTTGCGTCAGTTCGACCGAGGTGATCTCGCCCTTGCGCAGCGCGTCGCGGGCCGCGGCGATCGTGAGTGTGTTCAGTCCGCTCATTCCACCACCTTCGGCACGGCGAAAAACCCCTCGCGGGCATCGGGCGCATTCGCGAGGATCCTGTCCTGCATGCCGCCGTCGGTCACCACATCCTCGCGGCGCTTCAGCCGCATCGGGGTGACCGAGGTCATCGGCTCCACCCCGTCGACATCGACCTCGTTGAGCTGCTCCATGAAGGTCAGGATGCCGCTCAGTTCGCGCGCCAGCGCGGGCAGGTCGTCGTCCTTCACGGCGATCCGCGCCAGATGCGCGACCCGCCGGGCGGTTTCGGTGTCGATGGACATGGGGTTCGTCCTCTCGGGGCCTGGGTTGCCGATCGGGCCGGGTTTAGCGCCCCCCCGCCCGGCTCGCAAGCATGTGCCGCCGCCAGACCTCGATCATCCAGCCCAGCATGATCGCGTTGAGGATGTGCCACAGGAAATGCGTGCCCAGGGGGATCGCGGCGCAGAGCGGTTCATCGAGGGTGCGGAAGGTCAGCGACACGACCAGCAGGCCGGCGCCGATCGCCAGCCCGCGCGCGGTGGCCGGCGCGCGCCGGCGCAGGAGCCAGGCGTAGAACAGGATCAGCACCGGCACCGGCGCGTAGCCCGCCGACGAGCCGAGACCGGGCAGCATCGCCCACAGCGGCACCGTCACCGCCGCGTAGGGCAGGAAGGCGGCGGTGGCCAGCCCGGCCCGCAGCGGCGACAGCCCAAGGAAATCGCGGCTGGCGGCGAACAGGTAGGCCAGGATGAAGGCGAGGATCGGCAGCACGTCCAGCATCCCGGTCAGGGGATTGGCATGGGTGTGAAACAGGTACGATCCGACGCCGATCGCCGCGAGGATCAGGGCCAGCACCCGCCCCGTCGGCATCCCGCGCAGCCGCGGCCAGACCACCGCGGCGGCGATCAGGAAGGCCGCGTTCGTCACCGCGTTCACCGGCTCGGACCAGTAGTCCGGCCCGGTGCGTTCGCAATAGCCGTCCACCGCGTCAAGCCAGCCCATGTCACCGCCCGTGTTTCGCGCTACCCTGCCGATGGTTCTAGGAATCGACGGGAGGAGTTCAATGAAGATCACCTGGCTTGGCCATTCCGGCTTTCGTATCGAGATCGAACAGGCGGTGTTGCTTGTCGATCCCTGGCTCACCGGCAACCCGATGTTCCCCGAGGCGCGCCGCGACGAGGCGGTGGCCGGGGCGACGCACGTGCTTGTCAGCCACGGCCACGGCGACCATTCGGGCAATGCCGTGGGCCTGTGCAAGGAACTGGGGATCCCGATGGTCGGGATCTACGATCTCGTGTCCTGGTGGTCGGGCAAGGAGGGGATCGAGGGCATCGGCTTCAACAAGGGCGGCACCGTCGACCTCGGCGGCGCGCGGGTGACGATGGTCGCGGCCAGCCATTCATCCTCCGTCGCCGGGGCCGACGGCATGCCGGTCTATGCCGGGAACGAGGCCGGTTTCATGATCGCGGGCGAGGGCCACGTGATCTACTTCTCGGGCGATACCGACATCATGGCCGACATGGGCTGGATGGGCGAATACCACGCCCCCGACATCGGCATCCTCTGCGCCGGCGGGCATTTCACGATGGACATGAAGCGCGCCGCCTTCGCGGCGCGGAAATACTTCGACTTCAAGACCGTGATCCCCTGCCACTACCGCACCTTCCCGCTGCTGGAACAATCGGCCGAGGCGCTGAAGGCGGGGTTGCCGGGGGTGACGGTGACGGAACCCCAGGTGCTGGTGCCGATCGAGATCTGAGGCGCGCGGCGCGGCGCTCAGCGCCGGTCTGCGAAGAACGCCGTCAGAAGCCGCTCGGCCTCGGCCGCGCCGATCCCGTCGTAAACCTCCGGCGCGTGGTGGCACTGGGGTTGCGCGAAGACGCGCGCGCCCTGCGCCACCCCGCCCGATTTCGGATCCGCCGCGCCGTAGTAGAGCCGTGCGATCCGCGCGAAGGAAATCGCGGCGGCGCACATCGGGCAGGGTTCCAGCGTGACGTAGAGCGCGTGGCCGGGCAGCCGTTCCGACCCGGCCGCGGCGCAGGCGGCGCGGATCGCCAGGATCTCGGCATGGGCCGTCGGGTCGCACAACTCGCGGGTGCGGTTGCCGGCGCGGGCCACGATCCGCCCCTCGGGCGAGACGATGACGGCGCCCACCGGCACCTCGCCGCGCGCGGCGGCGGCCCGCGCCTCGGCCAGCGCCGCTTCCATATGGCTCGTGAACCCGGTCATCGCGGTGTCATCGCCCGCCCGCGGCCCGTGTGCAAGCCCGCCATGCATTCGCGCAATCCGCTTCCCACGCCCGCGGCGCCGATGTAGAAGCCGGGCTTCGGGGATCGGGCGGAGACGGATCATGGCCGGGGACGAACAGACGGGCGAGCGCATCGCCAAGGCGATTTCGCGGGCTGGCCTGATGTCGCGCCGCGACGCCGAGAAGGCGATCCTCGCCGGCCGCGTCGCGGTGAACGGCAAGCCCGTCGCCTCCCCCGCGCTGGATGTCACGGCCAGGGACAGGGTGACGGTCGACGGCAAGCCGATCGACGCCCCGCAAGACGTGCGGTTGTGGCTGTACTACAAGCCGCTGGGCCTGATCGTGTCGGAAAAGGACGAAAAGGGCCGCCAGACCGTGTTCGACACGCTGCCCGAAGGCATGCCGCGGGTGATGAGCGTTGGCCGGCTCGACCTGAATTCCGAGGGGTTGTTGCTGCTGACCAACGATGGCGGGTTGAAGCGGCGGCTGGAAATGCCGGCAACGGGGTGGCTGCGCAAGTATCGCGTGCGCGTGATGGGAAGCCCGACCGAGGCGATGCTGGCGCCGCTGCGCGACGGGATCACCATCGACGGCGAGGAATTCCAGCCGATGGAGATCACCATCGACCACCAGCGCGGCGCCAATGCCTGGCTGACCGTCGGCATCCGCGAGGGCAAGAACCGCGAGGTGCGCCGCGCGATGGCCGAGATCGGGCTGAACGTCAACCGTCTGATCCGCGTCAGCTATGGGCCGTTCCGGCTGAACGACATGAAACCCGGAGAGATCAGCGAGTTGCGCCGCAAGGTGCTGCGCGACCAGCTGGGTGGCCTGCTGACCGGCGAGGAGGACGCGACACCATCGCGCAAGCGCAAGCCCGGCGACCGGGCCGGCGCCGACCGGCCGCGCAAGCCGCGGACCGCCGCGGCGGCCGGCGACCGGCCCGACCGCAAGCCCCGCGCCGCGGCGGCCGGCGGCGAGCGGCCCGCCCGCGGCTTCGCCGGAAAACCCGGCGGCGAGCGGCCCGACCGCAAGCCCCGCGCCGCGGCGGCCGGCGGCGACCGGCCCGCCC
>JANSXY010000032.1 GCA_024742695.1 Paracoccaceae bacterium
CAGATCGACCCCGACGTGCGCTACGAGTTGACGGGCGTCTGGACGGTCGCGCCCCCGGCCACCACCGCGCCGGCCCCTGACCGGCCCGACGCCGCGCTGCAGACCCAGCGGGACCGCGCCGTGGAGACCGGCCCGGCGGCCGAGATCCTGGCCATCGCCCTGCCCGCGGCGGATCGACCGCCGGCGGCGCTGCCGAACCCGCCGCCCTATGCCCCGCCGCCGCGCCGCG
This sequence comes from Paracoccaceae bacterium, assembly GCA_024742695.1. Classification (GTDB taxonomy): domain Bacteria; phylum Pseudomonadota; class Alphaproteobacteria; order Rhodobacterales; family Rhodobacteraceae; genus JANSXY01. Next base: position 230 of record JANSXY010000032.1, read on the forward strand.
ACGCGCAAGGCCGGATCATCCCGACCCCGGAGGGCGTGGTGACGGCGGAGGGCGTGACGCTGTTCGCGGGCCGCCCGCCCATTGCCGTGCCCGAACGCCCGGTCGCGCCCACCCCGGAAGCGGCGCCGGCAGCCGCGCCCGAGACCACCGACGCACCGCCGGGAGCAGCCGATCCGCTCGGCGATTTCCGCCCCGCGCCGCGGCCCGCCGAGGCGCTGCCCGAACAGGATGCCGAAGCGCCGGAGGCAGGGCCTGCCCCCGACACCGGCGAAGGCGTCGAGATCGCGGCCGCGGCGGAGACCGCGGATCCGCCACCCGAACCGGCAGCCGACCCGGCGCTGGCCGAGGCACGGCCACGCCCCGTGCCGGAGGATCTGCGCGGCGAGGCCGAGGCGGCGCCCGGGCTGGAAGATCCCGGCCCGTCACCGGCCGCCGATCCCGCGCTGGCCGAGGCGCGGCCGCGCCCGCCCAGCGCGCAGGCGCTTGCCGAAGCGCGACGGGCGCGCGAGGCCGCGGCCGAGGCCGCCGCCCGCGCGGCGGAATTGCAGGCGGCTCTGGCCACGGCCAGCCCGGCGGCCGTGGCGACCTCTCCACGCCCGGCCCCGCGGCCCCGCGATTTCTCGGCCGGGATCGCCGCCGCGCTGCAACAGGCCGTCGCCCCGCAGCCCGAAGCCACGGCAGCACCGACACCCGCCGCCCTGCCCGAGCCGGAACCCGAGGCGGAACCGGAGCCCGAGGCGCGCGACACCGTTCCCGATATTCCCACCACCGCCGCCGTCGCCCGCGAGGCGACCGTGGAGAACGCGCTGCGCCTCAACGAACTGAACCTGATCGGGGTCTATGGCACCGCCGGGTCGCGGCGCGCGCTGGTCCGGACGCCGACGGGGCGGTTCCTGCGCGTCGAGGTCGGCGACCGGCTGGACGGTGGCCGCGTCGCGGCGATTTCCGAAACCGAACTCAGCTACGTCAAGAACGGCCGCACCATCGTGCTGAAGATGCCGCGCGAGGGGTGACGAAAACGGGCGCGCACCATGCGGCGCGCGCCCTTCCCCCCTGCGGGACCGGCCGATTTCTTCAGTTGGCCTTCGGAACCCCGCGCTCGATCCGGTCCTGTTCGATCGGGTCGAACAGCGCCGTGTCGTCGTCTTCGCCGAAGCCGTCGGTGCCTGCGGGATTGTCGGCATCGATCGTCGCGCGCGGCGCGGAATGCGGAAACCGACCCATGGCATACCCTGTTCTTCGTGCGCAAATCATGCCATTGTTTCCCCGCGTGATTTGCGCGAAATTGCGCAATGATTTCGCAGGTGACGCGCAGAACGCGCGCTAGGGCCAAGATTCATGAGGAATCCCCGCATCGAGATCGACGAGACCGACTCGCGCCTGCTGGCCGCGCTGCAACGCGACGCGCATCTGACCGCGCACCAGCTGGGCGAGGCGCTGAACCTGTCGCCCAGCCAGGCCGGCCGGCGCCGCCAGCGGCTGGAGGCCGAGGGCATCATCCGCGGCTATGCCGCCCGGCTGGACCCCGAGCGCCTGGGGCTTGGCGTGCAGGCCTTCGTACAGGTGCAGATGGCGCTGCACGGGCCGGAAACCTCGGCCAGCTTCGCCCGCCTCGCCGCGACCCGCCCCGAGATCGTCAGCGCATGGACCCTGACGGGCGAGGCCGATTACCTGCTGCGCGTCTATTGCAGCGACCTTGCCGCGCTGAACCGGCTGATCCACGAGATCCTGCTGCCGCACCCGGCCGTCGCGCGGGTGCAAAGCCAGATCGTCATGGACCAGTGCAAGCCCGACGCCCCGCTGCCGACCTGAGGAAACGATGGAAGCCTTTCTGTTCCAGGCCACCTTCTACCTCGCCGCGATGGTCATCGCGGTGCCGCTGGCCACGCGCTTCGGCCTCGGATCGGTCCTGGGCTACCTGATCGCGGGGATCGTGCTGGGCCAGCTGATGGGCCATTCGGCCGACGAGATGGCCGAGTTGCAGCATTTCGCCGAGTTCGGCGTGGTGCTGATGCTGTTCCTGATCGGGCTGGAGCTCGAGCCGCGCGCGCTTTGGGCGATGCGCGACAAGCTTCTGGGCCTTGGCGGATTGCAGATCGTCCTGACGATGGCGCTGGTGACGGGCGCGGCGATGGCGCTGGGGCAGGACTGGCGGGTTGCGGTGGCGCTGGGAATGATCTTTTCGCTCTCCTCGACCGCGATCGTTTTGCAGACGCTGACGGAAAAGCGCCTGATGCAGACCTCGGGCGGCCGCTCGGCCTTCTCGGTGCTGCTGATGCAGGACATCGCCGTGATCCCGATGCTCGCGGTGCTGCCGCTTCTGGCGCTGCCCGGCGCGCGGGCCCTGTCGGAGGCCGCCGATCACGGCCACGCGGCCTCGCACCTGCTGGAATCGTTGCCCGGCTGGGGCGTCACGCTGGTGACGCTGGGCGCGGTCGCCGCGATCGTGCTGGCGGGTCATTTCCTCGTTCACCCGCTGTTTCGGTTCGTTCATGCCGCGCGGCTGCGCGAGATCAACACCGCCGTGGCGTTGATGATCGTCGTCGGCATCGCCTCGCTGATGAACCTTGTCGGGCTGTCGCCGGCGCTGGGCACCTTCCTTGCCGGCGTGGTCCTCGCGAACTCGGAGTTCAAGCACGAACTGGAAAGCGACATCGCGCCGTTCAAGGGCCTGCTTCTGGGGCTGTTCTTCATCACCGTGGGCGCGGGGATCGATTTCGACATCTTCCTGTCGGCCCCCGGCACGATCCTGGGGCTGACCTTCGGCCTTGTCGCCGTCAAGGCGCTGGTTCTTTACGGGCTGGGCCGCGCCTTCCGCCTGCATGGCCGCAACATGTGGCTGTTCACGCTGGGGCTGGCGCAGGCCGGGGAATTCGGCTTCGTGCTGGTCTCGTTCGCGCTTGGCCAGAGGATCCTGCCGACCGACCTGGCGCAGGTCGTGCTGCTGGTGGTCGCGCTGACGATGCTGCTGACGCCCCTGCTGTTCATCCTGCACGACAGGCTTGCCGCCCGGATCGGCGAGGATCACGGCCAGGACACGCATGACGAGATCGACGATCAGCAGCCGATCATCATTGCCGGGATCGGGCGGTTCGGTCAGGTGGTGAACCGGATGGTCACGATGTCGGGCTTCAAGACCACGGTGCTCGACCACAGCCTTGAAACGATCCGCCTGATGCGAACCTTCGGCTTCAAGGGCTATTACGGCGATCCGACGCGACCGGAACTGCTGACCGCCGCCGGGCTCGACAAGGCGCGGGTACTGGTCGCCTGTCTCGACGACAAGAACGCGACCACGCGGCTGGTGGCCTATGCCCGCCGCCAGCGGCCCGACCTGCATATCGTCGCCCGCGCGCGCGACCGCGAGCATGTCTTCGAACTCTACCAGGCCGGGGCCAACGACATCGTGCGCGAACTGTTCGACAGCTCGCTGCGGGTGGCGCGCTACGTGCTGGAGAATGCCGGCCTGTCCGAATACGAGGCGGCGGAGCTGGAAAAGATCTATTACAAGATGGACCGCGCCGCGGTGCGCGATCTCGCGCCGCTGTGGAAGCCGGGCGTGCCGATCGACAAGAATCCCGAATACGTCGCCCGCGCCCGTGAACTCAACCGCGAACAGGAGGCGGCGCTGATGGCCCGCTTTTCCGGGATGCCGGACGAGGACGCGCCGGACGAACCGCTGCGCTGAACGGACGGGCACGAAAAAGGCCCGCGACGGCGCCGCGGGCCGGTAGTCGGGTCTAGCCGCCGATCAGGCCGCGCGCGACAGCAACACGTCGTCGACCGCCTTCTGCGCGCCGGCCTCGTCGGTGCCGGACACCGCGGCCACCTCGCGGGTCAGCCGCTCCAGCGCCGCTTCGTAAAGCTGGCGCTCGGAATAGGACTGCTCGCGCTGGTCGTCGGTGCGGTGCAGGTCGCGCACCACCTCGGCGATCGACAACAGGTCGCCGGAATTGATCTTCTGTTCGTATTCCTGGGCACGGCGCGACCACATCGCGCGCTTGACGCGGGCCTTGCCCTTGAGAGTTTCCATCGCCTTCGAAACCACGTCGGGGGAGGACAGAGACCGCATGCCGATCTCGGTCGCCTTGTGGGTGGGCACACGCAGGGTCATCTTGTCCTTCTCGAACGAGATGACGAACAGTTCCAGCTTGATGCCGGCGATCTCCTGCTCCTCGATCGACACGATCCGGCCGACGCCATGCGCCGGGTAGACCACGAAGTCGTTCGGGCGGAAATCGTTCTTCTTGCTCTTGGTCATTCGGTCACTTCCCCAAGCAGGTCCCGTTCGAAGCGCGACAGAAACCCCGTCCGGCGGCAGTCGTCCCCGGTCGCGGTTCTGCTTGGCGCTGGAAAACCCTCCGTCGGCGAGCGGTGTCGGCGGAAGATCGCGGTCCCCTGATCCATATGTAACGGTAATGTAGCAAAGAATCCGCGATTTTCAAAGTACTGGCCGACGGGGTCGGCTGGAATCCTTGAAATCCAAGGGCCTGAGCGCCCCTGGGCCACCGGTTTTGCCGCGCCGCAGAAGGCGCGGCGCGCGAATCGGTCGCGAATCGGTGTCAGTCGCCCTGGCCGGGCGCCTCGGAGAAGTATTTCTCCATCTTCCCCGGTTCGCCGTCGCGCTCCTCGGCGCCCGGCAGCGGGTCTCGCTTGGAGGTGATCACGGGCCAGAGTTCGGAATACTTGCGGTTGAACTCCACCCATTTCTCCATGTCCGGTTCGGTATCGGGCCGGATCGCGTCGGCGGGGCATTCGGGTTCGCAAACGCCGCAGTCGATGCACTCGTCGGGATGGATCACGAGGGTGTTCTCGCCCTCGTAGAAACAGTCGACCGGGCAAACCTCGACGCAGTCGGTGTATTTGCAGCCGATGCAGTTTTCCGTGACGACATAAGTCATGGGCGCCCCCGACGAACACTCTTGCCGATACCACCTAGCGGCAGTTGCGGGCCGGTTCAAGCCGTGGCGGACGGATCGCCCGGCCCGTCCGGCGCCGCGTCGAGATCATGGTAGAGGCCGCGTGCCTCCTCGGCAGGGCCGCGCCGGTCACCCAGGGCCAGCACCCGGATCAGGCGCACCCGCGCGCCCTGCACGAAGGTGAGCGTGTCGCCGGGGCCCACCGGCTGCGCAGGCTTGGTCACCCGCCGCCCGTTCAGCCGAACCCGTCCCCCGGCCACCGCCTCGGCGGCCGCGGACCGGGTCTTCCAGAACCGCGCGTGATGCAGCCACTTGTCCAGCCGGATGCGTCCCGCCGCTTCCGGGGCCTCGGGCAAACCGGCCTCAGATCTTGTCGCGCAGGCCCATCAGGGCCGCGGCGAAGGGATTGTCGGGGTCGATCCGGTCCTTCTTCGCCTCCTTCGGGGGCCGCGCCTCGAAGCTGCGGCCACCCTTCTCGGCGGCCTTGTCCTTGGGGCCGCGCCGGGGCCCCTTGCCCGGCTTGCCGGGCTTGCCGCCCCCGGCGCGTTCGCCGCGCGGCGGGCGCTGGCCGCGCTCGCCCCGGTCACCGCCTTCGCCGCGGTCACCGCGGTCGCCGCGGTCGCGGCCACCGGCACGATCATGGCGCGGCCCGCGCGGGCGGGGCGCCCACGTGAAGGTATAGAACACCTCGGTCTCCGGCTCGGCGGCGGCGCCATCCTCGGCGCTGTCCCCCGCTTCTGACCCGGCCTCGGACACGGCCTCGGGCCCGGCGACCTCGGCAGCGGCGGCTGCCAGAACGTGTTCCTCTTCGGGGATCGGGTTGACGGGCGCGTCACCGTCCCCGGCCACCGGTTCCGGCGTAACTGGCGCGGCCGCCTCGGCCTCGGGCCGAACCTTGGGGCGTTCACCCTTCTCGCCGCGATAGCCAAGGCCCGTCATCAGGTCGGCGAACTGGTCAAGCGTCATCCCGGTGATCGACAGCATGTCCGCCGTCGCCTCGAACCCGGCGCGACTGTCCCGGCTGCGCAGCATGTCGGCCAGCCGTTCCAGCATGTCGATGCGGATCGCGCGCTGCCCGGCGGCATGGTAGCCCGAAAGCGTGTAGTAGCCCTTCGGCACGTCGGGGATGTTGGGGATCGTCACCAGCCCGGGCGGCGGGCTCTCGGGAAACTCGTCCAGCCCGTTGGCCAGCGACCACAGCACCAGCCGCAGCCGCGTCGGCGCAGGCTTCAGCAGCGCGGGCAGGAAGATCGTGTACTGCCCGAACCGCACGCCATGCTTGCGCAGCGCGCCGCGCGCCTCTTGATCCAGTTCCTTGACCTCGGTCGCGACGCCCTCGCGCGGCAGCACGCCCAGCGCCTCGACCAGCCGGAAGGCGAAACCGCGCGCCAGGCCCGTCAGCGCCTCGTCCCGGGCCATCGCCAGAAGCGGTTCGTAAAGCGTGGCGACCTTTCGATCGATGAAATGCTGAAGCCGGCGGCGTACCTTCTCGGCCACCTCCTCGCCGGCTTCCTCGTCGACGAAAGCGCGAACCTCGGGCTTCAGCGGCTCGGCCCCGGCAACCAGCTTGCCGATGGCGGAACTGCCCCACATCAGCCCGCCCTGCTCGGTGAAGTCGAGCTCGGTATCGGGCGCGTTGTAGAACCGGTCGGCGCGCAGGTGAAACTCGGGCCTGAGCGCCTGTTCGGCGGCCTGTCGCAGGGTCTTGGCCTCGTCGGGCGAACCGCTTTCGTCCTGCCGGAACCGGAACCCTTCCAGCCGGCCGACGAACTGGCCCTCGACCGTCACCTCGCCGTTCTCGTTCACATCGGCCACGAGAGCCTCCTTCTGCTTCAACCGGCGCAGAAGCACGGATGTGCGCCGGTCGACGAAACGCCTGGTCAGCGCGCCGTGCAGCGCGTCCGACAGGCGGTCTTCTACAGCGCGCGTCTCGCCGCGCCAATGGCTTTCGTCGGCCAGCCAGCCCTTGCGTTGCGCCACGTAGGTCCAGGTGCGGATGAAGGCCAGCCGGCGCGACAGCGCGTCGATATCGCCGTCGGTCCGGTCGATCCGGGCGATCTGGCGGGCCAGCCAGTCGTCGGGCACGTGGCCGATGTCACCCAGGAAGCCGAAGAGACGGGCCAGGAGCGTGGCATGTTCCGTGGCCGAGATGCCGCGGAAATCCGGGATCCGGCAGACATCCCACAACAGCCGCACGTCGCGGGGGCCGCGCAGCCGGTCGCCGACCTCGGGCATGTCGGACAGCGATTTCAGGGCCGCGACGTCGTCGGCCTCGCGGCCGCGGGTCAGCCATTCGTCGCCCGGCCCCTGCTCCAGCGACTCGACGAGGCGGGCCACCGTGCCGAAGTCCAGCCGCGGGTTGCGCCATTGCAGCCGCTGGATCGGCGCGAACCGGTGGTTTTCCACCGCGCCGATCACCTCGTCGGGCAAGGCACCGGCCTCGCCCGTCACCCCGAAGCTGCCGGGTTGCACATGCCGGCCCGCCCGCCCGGCGATCTGGCCGATCTCGTGCGGGAACAGGGGCCGGATGCGGCGGCCGTCGAATTTCGCCGTGGCGGAAAAGGCGACATGGCCGATATCGAGGTTCAACCCCATCCCGATCGCGTCGGTCGCGACCAGGTAATCGACATCGCCGTTTTGATACATCGCCACCTGCGCGTTCCGGGTCCGCGGGCTGAGCGCACCCATGACGACGGCGCAGCCGCCCTTCTGGCGGCGGATCAGTTCGGCAATCGCATAGACGTTTTCAACGGAAAACCCGACGATGGCCGACCTTGCGGGCATCCGGCTTATCTTTTTCGAACCAGCCCAGGAAAGCTCGGAAAACCTGTCGCGCTTCATGAACTGCGCCTTCGGCACCAGCGCGGCAATTGCGCCGCGCATCGTGTCGGAGCCCAGGAACAGGGTTTCGTGCAGTCCGCGCGCATTCAGCAGCCGGTCGGTGAAGACATGGCCGCGTTCCGGGTCGGCGCACAGCTGGATCTCGTCCACCGCGACGAAATCGGCGCCGATCGCCTCCGGCATCGCCTCGACCGTGCAGACCCAGTACTGGGTGCGCTCGGGCACGATCCGCTCCTCGCCGGTGACCAGCGCGACGACGGAAGGGCCGCGGGCCGCCACGATCCGGTCGTAGACCTCGCGCGCCAGAAGCCGGAGCGGCAGGCCGATCACCCCGGTGCGATGCGCCAGCATGCGTTCGATCGCGTAGTGGGTCTTGCCCGTGTTCGTCGGTCCGAGGACCGCCGTGATCCTCGCCTCGGCCGTCATGCCCGCACTCCTAAAGGGCGATGCCCTCGAGCTCCTGCTCCAAGCCCTGCACGGCCTGATCTATGTCTGGCCGGTGCGGATGTATAGCCCTCGCCGCCCGGAAGGCGGCGAGCGCACCCTGCTTGTCGCCGGTCTCGCGCAGGATGATCCCCAGCCCCGACAGCGCGCCGAAGTGCCGCGGCTCCAGCGCCAGCACCCGGCCGATATCCTCGACCGACGGGCCGTAGAGCCCGGCAAGGAAGTAGGCGGTGGCGCGGGCGTTCCAGCCCTCGGCGAAATCGGGGGCGCGATCGGTCAGCGCCGTGAGATGGGCGATTGCGGCTTCCAGGTCGCCCTCTTCCATCGCTTGCTGACCGCGCTTGAGCAGCATGTCCATCGCCGCGGACCCGGATTTCGACCACTCGCGCTGGATGTCCGATTCCGTGCGTTCCCAATAGGCGTTCCCGGGATCGGCAAGGTCGGCGAAAAGGTTCGCCATCGGGTCGTCCTGCGCCAGGACCGCCGGGGCGGCCAGCCCCAGGGCGAGTGCCGCGACGGCATGTCTGGCAATTGCGAACAGGCGTGTCATAACCTGATTGTAGGTTTCCTGCGGGCGATGAGAAGACCCCGCCAGTCACATTCGGAGGAACGATGAGCGATGTCGTCACCGCGGCCGTGGCCGCCCTGAGCGAGAAGATCACCGGCCCGCTGCCCGGCAGCGTCAAGTTCGTGATCGAGGACGAGGGCGCCGTTCTTGTCGACGAGGCCGGCGTGCGCGCCACCGACGACGAGGCCGAGGTCACGCTGACGGCCGATGCCGAAACCTTCGAGGGCATCCTGAAGGGCGATCTGAACCCGACGGCGGCGTTCATGTCCGGCCGCCTGAAGATCGACGGCAACATGGGGCTGGCCATGCAACTGGCCTCCGCCCTGACCTGATGCAACCCGCGCCGTTCCACGCCGCGATCGCCCGCGCGCCGGAGGGCGGTGCGGCCTGGTGGCTGACCGCGGCCGACGGGGTGCGGCTGCGGTTCGCGGCCTGGCCGTCGGGCGGGCGCGGCACCGTGCTGATCCTGACGGGCCGGACGGAATACATCGAGAAATACGGCCCCACCGTGGCCGAACTGGCGGCGCGGGGCTATTCGGCCGCGGTGCTGGACTGGCGCGGACAGGGCCTGTCGGACCGTCTGCTGGACGACGCCGGGGCCGGCCATGTCCATCACTTCGCCGACTACCAGCGCGATCTCGCGGCGATGCTGGCGGCGGTGCGCGGCCTCGGCCTGCCCGAACCGCATTACATGCTCGCCCATTCGATGGGCGGCTGCATCGGGCTTCGCGCGCTGATCGAGGGGTTTCCGGTGCGCCGGGCGGTGTTCTCGGCGCCGATGTGGGGGATCCGGATCGCGCAGGCGCTGCGCCCGGTGGCGCGGGCGCTGGCCGCGACCGCCCGGCGGCTGGGCCAGGGTCATCGCTACGCGCCGGGAACCGGTCCGGTGAACTACGCCGCGTCCGCGGCGTTCGAGGACAACGTGCTGACGACGGACCCGGAGATGTTCGCCTTCATGCGCGGACAGATCGCGGCAGAGCCGGCGCTGGCGCTGGGCGGTCCCAGCCTGCACTGGGTGCACGAGGCCTTGCGCGAAACGCGCGAACTGCGGCGTCTGCCCGCCCCCCCGATACCGGCGCTGACGGTGCTGGGCAGCCGCGAGCGGGTGGTGGAGCCGCGCTCGATCCACGACCGGATGGCGCGCTGGCCGGGCGGACGGCTCGACATCGTCGAGGGCGCCGAACACGAAGTGATGATGGAGATCGAACCGATCCGCATCGCCTTCTACGATGCCGCGGCGGCGTGGTTCGACGCGGCCGGCGACGGCTAGACAGGCACTTTCGAGAAGCTGTCTCGCAGCGCGGCCGACCATGCCTCGGACATCGCGCGAAAGCCTTCGTCGCCCGCCTCGATCCGGCGCCGGAGCGTGACGCGGCAGGCGTCCTTCTCGATCACGGCCAGATCCAGCGGCATGCCCACCGACAGGTTCGAGCGCAAGGTGGAATCCATCGACAAAAGCACCGCCTTCTGCGCATCCGCCAGCGAGGTGGCGGGTTTCACCACCCGGTCGAGGATCGGCTTGCCGTACTTGTGCTCGCCGATCTGCAGGAACGGCGTGTCCTCCGTCGCCTCGATGAAATTGCCTTCCGGGTAGATCAGGAACATCCGCATCGCGCCGCCGGCGCGCTGCCCCGCCACGATCATCGAGGCAGTGGCGCTGACCTTGGTGGCGTTCATCTTGTCCTCGATGTCCTTGCGCACGGCGGCCATCGTGTTGCCGACGATCTCGGCCACCGCCAGCATCGTCGGCGCCAGCATGATCGAGCTTTCCGGCCCGGCCTCGGGATCGTCGATCGCCTCGCGCAGGCGGGCGATCGCGGTCTGGGTCGTCGACAGGCTGCCCGCGGTCAGGATCGCGATCACCCGCTCGCCCGGTTCCTCGAAGGTGAACATCTTCTGGTAGGTGGCGATGTTGTCGAGACCGGCATTGGTGCGCGTGTCGGACAGCAGAACCATCCCGGCATCAAGAAGCAGTCCCACGCAATAGGTCATGTCCGTTTCCCCGAAATCCCGGCCGGCCGAGACTATTGCTGCCCCGCCTGCACCGCAACGCTGACGTCGAGCGTTTCGTCCGCCATGCCCAGCGCGATGCCGCGGATCGGCGCGGCATCGCGCGCGTCGTGGCCCGAGGCGAGGCGGATGTAGCGCGCGTCCGGGCAGCAGGCGTTGGCCGGATCGAATCCGACCCATCCCAGCCCCTCGACCCACAGTTCCGCCCAGGCATGGGCGGCCTCGTGCGGCGTGCCGTCGGCGGTGGCGAACAGGTAGCCCGAAACGTAGCGCGCCGGCTGGCCGATCGCGTGCGCGCAGGCGATCAGCGCCTGGGCATGATCCTGGCAAACGCCCTCGCCCTGGGCCAGGGACTCGGCGGCGGTGGTATGGGCATGGGTGGTGCCGGGGCGATAGGCGATCGCCTCGGCCACCGCCCCCGCCAGCCGGTGCGCCCGGTCCAGCGGGTCGGCGGCACCCGCCACGGCGCCGCGCGCCAGGTCCGCCAGCGCGGCGTCGGGCCGGATCGGCGGCGTCGGGCGCAGCCAGGCATCGGGCGGCAAAGCCTCGCGGTGGCCGCGCAGCACCCCCGCGGTATCGGTCGTCTCGACGGTTCCGGCGACACGCACCGCGACCTCGGTCACCGGACCGCGGATCGACCAGCCTTCGACCTGGTCGCCGGCGCCATCGGTGAAACCACCGCCGCGCAGGCCGCCTTCCACCGCCACCTCCCAGTCGATCACGCGCTGGCCCTCGCAGGACGAGGGAAAGATGCGGATCGATTGCACCGCCCCGCGCACCGGCCGGTCGTAGCGGTAGGTCGTGACATGCGCGACGGTCAGGATCACCGTGCCTCTCCGCTCAGATAGGCGTCATGGATGCGGGCGGAAAGAATGCCGACCGCCCCGATGAACCGGGTCAGGAATTCGTGCATGCCTTCCTCGAACACGTCCTCGACCCTGAGTTCGGCCAGTTCGCCCAGCATCGCGCGCACAAGATCCTGCGCGCGGGTCGTGGCGCCATAGGCCCGCGCGACATGGTCGAGGTGGTGCGCCGCCCCGGCGACCGAGGCGATCAGCGAACGCGGGCAGGACCGGTTCAGGATCAGGAAATGCGCGACCTTGGCCGCGGTGATCTCGCCGCCATAGGCCCAATGGAACGCCCGGTGCGCCGAAATCGCGCGCAACAGCGTCTGCCACTGGTAGAGGTCAAGCCCGGTGCCCACGTAATCGGCCTTCGGCAGCAGCACGAAATACTTCACGTCCATCAGCCGCGCGGTGTTGTCGGCGCGTTCGAGATGGAAGCCGAGGTTGAGGAAATCGTAGCCGTCGTTGCGAAGCTGGGTCGCGTCGATCGCGCCCCGGAACAGCGCGGACTGGCGCATCGTCCAGTCGGTCAGCCGCGCGAGTTCCAGTTCGCTGCGTGGCGTGCGTTCCAGCTGCCGCAACTCCTGGAACGCGCCGTTGATCGCGTCCCAGACCTGTGTGGTCAGCGCGGTGCGCACGATCCGCGCGTTCTCCCGCGCCGCTTCGAGGCAGGAGACGACGGACGAGGGATTGTCACGGTCGAAGAACAGGTAGCTTTCGATGTTGCGCTGCACCGGCTCGCCGTACTTGCGCGGGAACCCCGCCGCCGTCCCCGAGGCCTGCAGAAGCGATTCCCACTCGTTGCGGTAGCCGTGCACGCCGGGCAACAGCGCGATGCGCCCGCCCACGGCCAGCAGCCGCGCCATCATCTCGGCCCGCTCGACGTAGCGGCCGATCCAGAACAGGTTGTCGGCGGTCCGGCTCAGCATCGCGTCACTCCGCCAGAACCCAGGTGTCCTTCACCCCGCCGCCCTGGGAGGAGTTCACGACAAGGCTGCCCTCGGTCAGCGCCACGCGGGTCAGCCCGCCCGGCACCAGCTCGATCCGTTCGCCGACAAGGCAATAGGGGCGCAGGTCGACATGGCGCGGGGCGATGCCCTCCTCGACGAAGGTCGGGCAGGTCGACAACGACAGGGTGGGCTGTGCGATGTAGTGCTCCGGCGCCTCGCGCAGTTTCTCGGCGAAGGCGGCGATCTGGTCCTTCGTGGCCCTCGGGCCGACCAGCATGCCGTAACCGCCGGACCCATGCACCTCCTTCACCACGAGATCCGCGAGATTGTCGAGCACATGGGCAAGCTCGTCGGGCTTCGCGCATTGCCACGTCGGCACGTTCTGCAGGATCGGCTCCTCGCCCAGGTAGAAGCGGATCATCTCGGGCACGTAGGTGTAGACCGCCTTGTCATCGGCCACGCCGGCACCGGGGGCCGAGGCGATCGTCACCCCGCCAGAGCGGTAGCAATCCATCAGCCCCGGCACGCCCAGCATCGAATCGGGCCGGAAGCACAACGGGTCGAGGAAGGCGTCGTCGATCCGGCGATAGATCACGTCGACCTTCTGCGGCCCGCGCGTGGTGCGCATCCAGACGAAACCGCCCTCGCAGAACAGGTCCGGCCCCTCGACCAGTTCCACGCCCATCATGTCGGCGAGGAAGGAATGCTCGTAATAGGCCGAGTTGTAGTGCCCCGGCGTGAGGATCACGACCGTCGGCTCGCCCTGGCACTTTTCCGGCGCGACGGAAGCGAGCGTGCGGCGCAGAAGCTCGGGATAGCCTTCGACCGGCTCGATCCGGTTCTCGCGGAAGATCTCGGGGAACATCCGCATCATGATCTCGCGGTTCTCCAGCATGTAGGACACGCCCGACGGGGTGCGGCAATTGTCCTCCAGCACGAAAAACTCGTCACGCCCTGTCCTGACAAGGTCGATTCCGACGATGTGCGAGTAGACGCCGCGCGGCGGCACGAATCCCGCCACCGCCGTCTCGTAGGCCTCGTTCTGGTAGACCAGCGCCGCCGGAATGCGCCCGGCGCGGACGATCTCGCCCCGGCCGTAGACATCGACGAGAAACGCGTTCAGGGCACGGGCGCGCTGCTTGATCCCGCGTTCCAGGCGCCGCCATTCGCCGGCGGTGAAGACGCGGGGAAACATGTCGAACGGGATCAGCCTGTCGGGATCGCCGCCCTCGCCGTAGACCGCGAAGGTGATACCGATCCGGCGAAACAGCGCCTCGGCCTCGGCCTGTTTCATCTGCCGCAGCTCGGCGGGCATCTCGCGCACCCAGGTCTCGAGCCCCGCGTAGGGCGCGCGAACCGCGCCGCCGTCGAACATCTCGTTGAAGTAGTCCTGCACCCGTGCCCCGATGTTCCGCCGATTCCGGCCTCCGGCGTCCAGTATGCGGCGCGGCGTGGGGGTGCGGAAGGCCGGGTTGCGCGAATGCCGCACGGGACGGCGCGAGAAACGCCAACACGGCGGGCATCTGCCTGATATCTGTGCAGATCACCCTCTGGCCCCGGCCGTTGCAGGCCCTATCATCCGGCCATGTCCCGCACCGACCCCGTCCTGCGTTTCGAAGCCGCTGGCATCCACTGCCCGACCGGCGGCTTCTTCATCGATCCGTGGCGGCCGGTGGCGCGGGCGTTGATCACCCATGCCCATGCCGATCACGCGCGGTCGGGCATGGGCGCCTATCTGTGCACCCCGCTGACGGCCGCGGTACTGCGGCATCGGCTGGGCGATCGGCGGATCGAGGTGATGGACTATGGCGAGACCCGGCAGATCGGCGACGCGCGGGTGTCGTTCCATCCCGCCGGCCATGTTCCGGGCTCGGCGCAGGTGCGGGTGGAGATCGGCGGCGAGGTCTGGGCCGTTTCCGGCGACTACAAGACCGCGGCGGACGGGCTGGCCGAACCCTTCGCGCCGGTGCGCTGCCATGCCTTCGTGACCGAATGCACCTTCGGCCTGCCGGTCTTTCGCTGGCGGCCGCAGGCCGAGGTGATGGCCGAGGTCGGCGCGTGGTGGCACGAGACCGCGGCCACGGGAAAGGTGGCGATGCTGGGCGCCTATTCGCTGGGCAAGGCGCAACGGCTGCTGGCGGCGCTGCCCGAAGGCCCCGGCCCGGTCCTGACCCACGGCGCGGTCGAGGGGGTGACGCAGGTGCTGCGCGACGCCGGTCTCGCGTTGCCCGAAACCATCCCGGTGACGCCCGACACCGATCCGAAGGCCCATCCCGGCGCGCTGGTCATCGCCCCGCCCGGTGCGCTGGGCACCGCCTGGGCGCGGCGGTTCGGCCCGTCCTCCACCGCTTTCGCCTCGGGCTGGATGGCCTTGCGCGGCATCCGCCGCCGCCGCGCCGGCGACCGCGGCTTCGCGGTCTCCGACCATGCCGATTTCGCCGGGCTGACGGACGCGGTGCTGGCGACCGGCTGCGACCGGGTCTTCGCCACCCATGGCTATACGGCCAGTTTCGCGCGATGGCTGGGCGACAAGGGGCTGGAGGCGGGTATCGTCGCCACCGAGTATACCGGCGAGGATATCGACGCGGCGCCGGAGACCGAAACGCCGGCGGCCGCGCCATGAGGGACTTCGCCGCGCTCTTCGAGGCGCTTGACACCACAACCTCGACCTCGGCCAAGGTCGCGGCGCTGGCGGCCCATTTCCGCACCGCGCCGGAGGCCGACCGGGTCTGGACCATCGCGATCCTCACCGGCCGGCGGCCGCGGCGCAGCGTCACCACCACCGAACTGCGGCGCTGGGCAGCCGAGGCCGCGGGCCTGCCCGACTGGCTGTTCGAGGACAGCTATGCCGTCGTCGGCGACCTGGCCGAGACGATCGCGCTGCTGCTGCCGCCCGCCGAAACACGCGACGCGGCCAGCCTCGCGGACTGGATCGCCCGCATCCGGGGCCTGGCCGGACGGCCGGAAGCGGCGCGCCGCGCCGCCGTTCTGGCCTGGTGGGCCGCGCTGGACGGAACCGAACGGCTGGTCTTCAACAAGCTCGTCACGGGCGGGTTCCGGCTGGGTGTCAGCCAGGGTCTTCTGACCCGCGCGCTGGCCGAGGCCACGGGCCGCGACGCCGCCGAGATCGCGCATCGGCTGATGGGCGACTGGGATCCCGCCACGATCGGCTATGACGCGCTGATCCTGGCCGAGGATCGGGCCGCCAGCGGCGCGCGGCCCTATCCCTTCGCGCTGGCCCATCAGCTGGACGGCGCGCCCGAGGCGCTGGGCCCGCCGGGCGACTGGCGCGCGGAATGGAAATGGGACGGCATCCGCGCCCAGGTCGTGCGCCGGGCCGGTGCGCTGCACATCTGGTCGCGCGGCGAAGACCTGGTGACGCCGCGCTTCCCCGATCTCGCGCCGCTGGCCGACCATCTGCCCGACGGCACGGTGATCGACGGCGAACTGGTGGCCTGGGGCGGCGACAGCCCCTTGCCCTTCGCAACGCTGCAACGCCGGATCGGGCGCAAGACGGTGCCGAAGACGCTGTTGCGCGAGGCGCCTGCACGGCTCTTGGCCTACGACCTGGTCGAGGACGGCGGCGAGGATCTGCGCGCCCTGCCCTTCGACGCGCGCCGCGCTCGGCTGGCCACGCTGATCGCGGCCCTGCCGCCTGGCCTGCCGGTGGAGGTGCCGCCGCTGCTGGATTTCGCCGACTGGCCCGCGCTGGCCGCGCTGCGCCAGACGGCACGCGCACGGGGCGCCGAAGGGCTGATGCTGAAATCCGCCGGCGCGCCCTATGTCGCGGGCCGCAGGAAGTCCGGCGGATGGTGGAAGTGGAAGCTCGACCCGATGACGATCGACGCGGTGATGATCTATGCGCAGGCCGGGCACGGGCGGCGCGCGAACCTTTATACCGATTTCACCTTCGCGCTGCGTCACGGCGACGAGCTGGTGCCCTTCACCAAGGCCTATTCCGGCCTGACCGACGCCGAGTTCCGCGAGATCAGCGCCTGGGTGCGCAGGAACACGCTGGAACGCTTCGGCCCGGTGCGCCGGGTGCCGCCGGAGCAGGTGTTCGAAATCGGCTTCGAAGGCGTGCAGGAAAGCCCGCGGCACAAGTCGGGGCTGGCCTTGCGGTTTCCGCGGATGCTGCGCTGGCGGCGCGACAAGCCGGCCGCCGAGATCGACACATTGGAAACCCTGCGCGCGCTTCTGCCTTGAACACGCCGCCCCGCCCCCCCTATCTCTGGCCCGGAGCCACTGGAAAGGACGACCCATGCCGATCACCCTGCCCCACCCCGTCTTCGATGCCGATGCCGCCGCGGGGGGCCTGGGCGACCTGCCCGAATGGGATCTGACCGATCTGTACGCGGCCCCGGACGCGCCCGAGGTCGGCCGCGACATGGCATGGCTGGAGACCGAATGCGCCGCCTTCGCGCGGGATTACGAAGGCAAGCTGGCCACGCTCGACGCCGCCGCGATGCTCGACTGCGTGGGGCGCTACGAACGGATCGAGGCGACGGCGGGGCGGATCATGTCCTACGCCGGCCTGCGCTACTACCAGAACACGACCGACCCGGTGCGCGGCAAGTTCATCGCCGATTGCCAGGATCGGATCACCGCCTTCACCACGCCGCTCGTGTTCTTCAGCCTCGAGTTCAACGGGATCGAGGATGCGGCCTACGCGGCGCTCTTCGCCGATCCGGGGCTGGTGCGTTACAAGCCGGTCTTCGACCGGATGCGGGCGATGAAGCCTTTCCAGTTGTCGGACGAGCTGGAGCGTTTCCTGCACGATCAGTCCACCGTCGGCGCGGCGGCCTGGAACCGGCTGTTCGACGAGACGATGGCGGGGCTGGAATTCCGTGTCGCGGGCGAGGACGAGCCGAAGAACCTCGAAGCCACGCTGGACCTTCTGTCCGATCCCGACCGGGCGCGGCGCGAGGCCGGCGCGCGGGCGCTGGCCGGGGTCTTCGGCGCGAACGTCAAGCTGTTCGCGCGGGTCCACAACACGCTTGCGAAGGAAAAGGAGATCGAGGATCGCTGGCGCAAGATGCCCACGCCGCAGCATGGGCGCCACCTGTCCAACCACGTCGAACCCGAGGTGGTGCAGGCGCTGCGCGATGCCGTCGTCGCCGCCTATCCGAAGCTGTCGCACCGCTACTACGCGCTCAAGGCGCGCTGGATGGGCCTTGACAAGCTGGAGGTCTGGGACCGCAACGCGCCCCTGCCGCAGGACGAGAAACGGACCGTCGCCTGGGACGCGGCGCGCGAGATGGTGATGACCGCCTATGGCGAATTCGATCCGCGGATGGCCGACCTGGCCGAACCGTTCTTCACCAGGGGCTGGATCGACGCGGCGGTGAAGCCCGGCAAGGCGCCCGGCGCCTTCGCGCATCCCACGGTGACCGAGGTGCATCCCTACGTGATGCTGAACTACCTCGGCAAACCGCGCGACGTGATGACGCTGGCGCACGAGCTGGGCCACGGCGTGCACCAGGTGCTGGCGGCGGGCCAGGGCGAGCTTCTGTCGCACACGCCGCTGACGCTGGCCGAAACCGCCAGCGTGTTCGGCGAGATGCTGACCTTCCGGCGGCTGCTGGCGAACGCGAAGACGCCCGGCGAGCGCAAGACGCTGCTGGCCGGCAAGGTCGAGGACATGATCAACACGGTCGTGCGGCAGATCGCGTTCTACGATTTCGAATGCAAGCTGCACGCCGCGCGGCGCGAGCAGGGGGAACTCACCCCCGAGGATATCGGCACGCTGTGGATGAGCGTGCAGGGCGAAAGCCTGGGCCCGGCGTTCACCTTCATGGACGGATACGAGACCTTCTGGTCCTACATCCCGCATTTCGTCCACTCGCCCTTCTACGTCTACGCCTACGCGTTCGGCGACGGGTTGGTGAACGCGCTCTATGCGGTCTACGAAGACGGGCTGCCGGGCTTCCAGGAGAAGTATTTCGAGATGCTCAGGGCCGGCGGCGCCAAGCATCACAAGGAGCTTCTGGCGCCCTTCGGCCTCGACGCGACCGATCCGGCGTTCTGGGACAAGGGGCTGTCGATGATCGCCGGGATGATCGACGAGCTTGAGGCGATGGGGTGACGGGCGCGCGGCCTAGCCGCGCCCCCATCTGCCCCAGGGAAACGGCTTGTCCTCGGTCGCGCCGGTCTGGAACCGGGCGCAGCGCGCCAGCCAGTCGGCCAGATCCTCGCCGAACCCGGCGATCTGGTCGTTGCGCCGGCCGGTGAACAGGATCCAGCCGAACTGCAGCACCGTCGCCGCCCACAAGACCACCTCCGCCAGGGCGAAGAGCAGGGCGAAGATCAGCATCTGAAGCCCCCGGATCCAGGGGGCCTTTCGGGTCACGTCGACGCGGGACATGGGCGCACCTTTCGGGTCAGACCAGCAGCACGCCGTCGAGATGGGGGCCAAGATCCTTGACCGCAAGATGCACGAGATCCTTGTCCAGATCGGCGGCCAGCGCGGCCTTCGGCGCGCCCTTCAGCCGGGCCCGCAACAGCCCCAGCATCTTCGGATTGGCCGCCATCACCAGCCGGTCGGCCCTTGCCGCCGGCCATTCCTGGTCCAGCGCCTCGATCACCCGGTCGGCGAAGCCGGCCCGATCGTGATCGGCCGGATCGGTCCCGGGATCGACGCCGAAGCTGACGCCGTCGGGCGCGATGCCGCGGGTCTTCTGATCGGCGAAGCCCCGTGTCACCTCGGGAAACTGCGAGGCCGACAGCGCCAGCACCTCCGTCAGGCCCTTGCCGACCCCGTCATTGACCAGAATCCGGGCATCCTCCGCCCCGGCCAGAAGCACGAGCGTGCGGATCGGTGTCATCGCGTCCTCCCAAAGCAAGATCCAATGGCGCGAGCCTGCCGTGCCGGCGGCCCGCGCACCTTGACCTGCCTCAACTAAGGGTGGAACGGCGTGAACCGGCCATCGGCCAGCCCCCTGTCAGGCGGGCGGCCGCGGGCCCGCGGCGGCGAACACGCGGTCGATCATCGCCTGGGTGCCGCGGGCATCCTCCAGCCGCCAGGGAAAGGCCGCCTCGCCGCGGATCGCGCGGCCGAAGGCCTCGACCTGCAGGATGTACTGGCGAACGCCGGGAAACCGTTCGATCCGGTCCGGCTCTCCGGGCCGGAACAGGTGGATCTGCGCCTCGCCGAACACCCCGGCGTTGAACGGCGCGGTCAGGCGCAGCACCCCGCCGTCGCCATGGAACGTCATCTCCTGGCGCGGGGCGAGGCGGGTGGAGGTCATCGCGGAATAGCTGAACCGGCCGCCCGGCCCCTCCATCTCCGCCGTGACCTGCGCGAAGACGTCGACGCCGTTTTCCCATTCGACATGGGCGGACAGGCTGACGGGTTCGGCGCCGGTGACCCAGCGGGCCGAGCCGTAGGTATAGACGCCGATGTCGGGGATGCCGCCGCCGCCGGTTTCCGGCCGGTTGCGGATATTGGCCGGGTCGCGGTTGTCGAAGCTGAACGCGCCGTCCACCCGCCGCAACCGGCCGATCGCGCCGTCCGCCACCAGCGCGCGGGCGCGCTGCCACTGCGGGTGATGGACGATCATGTAGGCTTCGGCGCAGATCAGCCCGGTCTCGTCGCGCCGCGCGATCAGCGGGTCGATCTGATCGGCGCGCAGCGCGACGGGCTTTTCCACCAGAACGTGCTTTCCGGCGTCGAGCGCCCGCATCGCCCAGTCGATGTGCATGTGGTTGGGCAGCGGGATGTAGACCGCGTCGATGCCCGGATCGGCCAGCAGCGCCTCGTAGCCGTCATGCACCCGAAGATCGGGGCAGAAGGCGGAAAACCCCGCGGCCTTGGCCGCATCGGAGGTGGCAAGCGCGGCCAGACGCGCGCCCGGGGCGGCATGAATCGCCGGCCCCATATGCTCGCGTGCGAATTTCGCCGCGCCCAGAATCCCCCAGTTGACCGTCATCGCCGCCTCCCGCGCCTGTCCGCCGGCGGCAAGGCTAGGCGCGGCCGGGGGACAAGGCAACCGCCCGCGCGGGGCGCGCCGCTTCAGGCCGGGATCGCCATGCCGCGCTCGCGGGCCAGTTCGCGCATCCGGGCCTGGAGCTTTTCGAAGGCGCGCACCTCGATCTGGCGAATCCGCTCGCGGCTGACGTCGTAGCGGCCCGACAGGTCTTCCAGCGTCACCGGTTCCTCGGTCAGCCGGCGCTGCACGAGGATGTCCTTCTCGCGGTCGTTGAGCACGTCCATCGCGGCCATCAGCATCTCGTGCCGCGCCTCGAACTCGTCCTTCTCGGCATAGGCCTCGGCCTGGTCTGCATCGGCATCCTCAAGCCAGTCCTGCCACTGCGTCGTGCCGTCGCCGTCCGATCCCACGGTCGCGTTGAGCGAGGCGTCGCCGCCCGAGAGGCGGCGGTTCATGTCGATCACCTCCTCCTCGGTCACGTTCAGATCGGCGGCGATCCGGGCCACGTTCTCGGGCCGAAGGTCGCCCTCTTCCAGGGCACCGATCTTCGACTTGGCCTTGCGCAGGTTGAAGAACAGCTTCTTCTGCGCCGAGGTGGTGCCCAGCTTCACCAGGCTCCACGACCGCAGGATGTATTCCTGGATCGCGGCGCGGATCCACCACATCGCGTAGGTGGCCAGACGGAAGCCCTTGTCGGGATCGAACCGCTTGACGGCCTGCATGAGCCCCACGTTCGCCTCGGAAATCACCTCGGCCTGCGGCAGGCCGTAGCCGCGGTAGCCCATCGCGATCTTCGCGGCCAGCCGCAGGTGGCTGGTCACCAGCTTGTGCGCGGCGCCGGAATCCTGCCGGTCGACCCAGGCCTTCGCCAGCATGAACTCTTCTTCCGGCTCCAGCAGCGGAAACTTGCGGATCTCCTGCAGGTAGCGGTTCAGGCCCTGTTCGGGACTCGGCGCGGGAAGGTTGGTATAGCTCGCCATCGGCTGTCGACCTCTCATCCTCTCACGGGACCGGAGAAAATAATCCCGCGCGATGGCGGATGCAAGCCCGGTCCCCCTGGTGTTGTAACCTCAGATGGGCACGGTTCCGTCGCCTTGCGAGGAACATGTCCGTGCTTTCACGCGCTTGTCAGGTGCGTTTCAGCACCGATCGGGCACGCGCAGCGCTTCGATCAGCGCCGCCATGTCCGGCGGCAGCGGGGCGGAAAACTCCATCCGCGCGCCCGTCGCGGGATGGTCGAAGCCCAGCGTGGCGGCATGCAGCGCCTGGCGCGGGAACGCCGCGACCGCGGCCGCCCCGGCGGCCCCCAGCGCGCGTGGCGAGGGCTTGCGCCCGCCACCATAGACTGGGTCGCCGACAAGGCCGTGTCCGGCATAGGCCATGTGCACCCTTATCTGGTGGGTGCGGCCGGTTTCCAGCCAGCAATCGACCAGCGCCACCGCACCGCCGCCGAAGCGTTCGACGACACGGGCGCGGGTGACGGCATGGCGGCCCCCGTCGAACACCACCTGCTGGCGCTGCCGGTCGGTCCGGTGCCGGGCGATGCCGGTGGCGATCCGCAGGATGCCGCCGGCCTCGAAGCCGCACCCCCTGAGCCCGTTCAGCCGCGGATCGGCTGGATCGGGCGCGCCATGGGCCAGCGCGAGATAGTGGCGGGTGACGCTGTGCGCGGCGAACTGCGCGGCAAGCCCGTGATGCGCGCGGTCGGTCTTGGCCACGACCAGCAGGCCGGAGGTGTCCTTGTCGATCCGGTGGACGATGCCGGGGCGCTTCTCGCCGCCGATGCCCGACAGGCTGTCGCCGCAATGCGCCAGCAGCGCGTTGACCAGCGTGCCCGCGGGCGTTCCCGGCGCGGGATGCACGACCATGCCCGCCGGCTTGTCGATCACGATGAGGTCGTCGTCCTCGTGCACCACCGTCAGCGGGATCGCTTCGGCCGCCATGTCGGTATCCTGCGGCGGGCCCAGCGCGATCTGCCAGGTCTCGCCCTCCACCGGCCGGATCTTGGGTTCCGTCACCGGGCCGGCGGGGCCGCTGACCGCGCCCTCGGCGATCAGCCGGGCGAGGCGGGTGCGCGACAGTTCCGCCTCGGCTGGCACATCGCGCGCCAGCGCCTTATCAAGACGGTCGGGCGGGTTCGGCCCGATGATGACGCGAAGGATGCGGGGGGCGGCGATGTCGGACACGGGCGATCCTGAAGGGCCGGGCCTGCCGCCCGACCTGCGGTTCCTGAAGTGGCTGGTGACGGGGTTGGCCGCCACGATGATGGTGGGGCTGATAGCGCTGGTCGCGGTGTTTGTCACCCGCTTCCCCGGCACCCCGCCGCTGCCACGGCTGCCGGACGCGGTCACGCTGCCCGCCGGGGTCGCGCCGGAGGCGGTGACCTTCGGGCGGGGCTGGGTGGCGGTGGTCGCCGGCGACCGGATCCTGGTGTTCGACGCCGAAAGCGGGGCGATGCTGAACGACGTGGCCGTGGCGCGGTAGGCACGGGCGCAGTCGTCCCGCAAACACGGGCTGGAGATCGCACCGGGGCGGTTGCCGCCTACCCCGCCGCCGGGATCCGCCGCACGAAGACCCAGCTGAGCGCCGCCATCGCCGCCGCGGTGCCAAGGCACAGCGGCAACCCGCCCGCCTGGTAGCTCAGCCCCGACAGAAGCGTGCCCAGCAGTCGCCCGGCGGCGTTCGACATGTAGTAAAATCCCACGTCCATCGTCACCCGCTCGGCCCGGGTGAAGGCGAGGATCAGGTAGGAATGGACGGCGGAATTCACGGCGAAAACTGCACCGAAGGCCAGTAGCCCGAGGATCAGCACCGCCGTCAGCCAGCCCTGCGGCCCGGCCGCCGCCCAGGCCAGCACCGCCAGCCCGACGGGGATCGCCGCCAATCCTGCCACCCAGTGTGCCGCGAGGCCGACGATCTCGGCCTCCGGCCGCCCGGCGGCGCGCAGGATCTTCGGGGCCGAGGCCTGCACCGCACCATAGCCGATGATCCAGGCCGCCATGAAGCCGCCGACGAGGAAGAAGGCCCAGCGCCGCCCCTCGTCCGTGCCGTCGGAAAAGACCGCGGTGAAGTAGATCGGGATGCCGACGACGAACCACACGTCGCGCGCCCCGAACAGAAAGAGCCGCGCGGCCGACAGCCGGTTGATCCGCGGATCGCCGGAAAACACCTCGGAGAATTTCGCGCCCTTACGGCCGGCGGGCAGGCCGGACGGCATGAACAGCGCCACGCCGGCGAGGATCAGCGCCAGCACCGCGGCCATCACCCGAAGCGCGGGCACGAAACCCAGACCGGCCAGCAGCGCCGCGCCGATGAAGAACCCCGCCCCCTTGACCGCGTTCTTCGACCCGGTCAGCAGCGCCACCCAGCGAAACAGCCCGCCATCGGCAGTGGGCGCAAGCACCTTCACCGCGCTTTTCGACGACATCTTGGCCAGATCCTTGGCAACGCCCGACAGCCCCTGCACCGCCATCACGAACACGACGGAGGCCGCGATCGACCAGCCCGGATCGAGCCGGGTGAGCGCCAGCAGCGCCAGCACCTGAAGGCCCAGCCCGGCATAGAGCGTCGCGGTCAGGCCGAAGCGCGCCGCGATCCAGCCCGCCGAGAGGTTGGTGACGATCCCGGCGAATTCATAAAGCAGGAACAGCCAGGCCAGTTGCAGCGGCGAGAAACCCAGCGTGTTGAAATGCAAAAGCACCAGCATCCGCAGCGCGCCGTCGGTGAGCATGAAGGCCCAGTAGGCCGCCGTCACCGCGACATAGGCCGCAAGACCGTCTGGCCGCGCCGCTTGCGTCATGCCGCGCCGGCGACAAGGCGGGCGACATCGGCCAGCCGGCAGGCATAGCCCCATTCGTTGTCGTACCAGGCATAGACCTTCACCTGCGTGCCGTTCACCACCATCGTCGACGGCCCGTCCACGATCGAGGAGCGCGGATCGCCGCGATAGTCGCAGGACACCAGCGGCCGCTCCTCGTAGCCGAGGATGCCGTGCAGCGACCCATCGGCGGCGGCGCGGAAAAGGGCGTTCACCTCGTCGACCGTCGTCGCCCGCTCGACCTCGAAGACGCAATCGGTGAGCGAGGCGTTCAGAAGCGGCACCCGCACCGCATGGCCGTTCAGCCGGCCCGCGAGTTCGGGGTAGATCAGCGTGATCGCGGTGGCGGACCCCGTCGTCGTCGGGATCAGGTTGGTCAGCGCCGAGCGCGCGCGGCGCATGTCCTTCGCCGGTCGGTCGACGATGGTTTGCGTATTGGTCACGTCGTGGATCGTGGTGATCGACCCGTGGCGGATGCCCAGGCCCTCGTGGATCACCTTGACCACCGGCGCAAGGCAGTTCGTCGTGCAGGAGGCCGCGGTGACGATCCGGTGCCGCGCCGGGTCGAACAGGTAATGGTTGACGCCGTAGACGAGGTTCAGCGCGCCCTTGTCCTTAACCGGCGCCGACACGACGACGCGGGCCACGCCGGCCTCGAAATAGGGCGCGATCTTCGCGGCCGTCTTGAACACCCCGGTGCAGTCGATCACCAGATCGACGCCAAGCTCCGCCAGCGGCAGATCCTCGATCCGGCGTTCGGCGGTCAGCCGCATCTGCCGGCCCGCGACCGTCAGCCCGTCGCCCGCCACCGCGATGCCCGCGTTCCAGCGTCCGTGGATCGAGTCGAACTCCAACAGCAGTGCATGCTGGTCCGGCGTCCCCGCGGGATCGTTCAGCAGAACGATCTCGCCGTCGATCCCGCCATCGAGCAGGGCGCGCAGCAGGAGTTTTCCGATCCGGCCAAGGCCGTTCAGCGCGATCCGCGGCATGGGTTCATCCCCCGTTCAGTCCGATCCTGTCGAGATGGTGTTGCAGCGCCACCTGGCCGAGATCCGCCATCGGCAACGCCATGAAGGCGCGCACCCGCGCCTGCAATTCCGCATAGGTCCGGTCGAGCACCGCGGCGCTTGCGCCCGCGTCCAGATCGCGGGTGCAGGGATAGGCCACGCCCCAATGCGCGTTCATCGGCTGGCCGGGCCAGCGCGGGCATTCCTCCGCCGCGGCGTGATCGCAGATGGTGAAGACGAAATCCATCGCGGGCGCGTCCGCCCCGGTGAATTCGGCCACCGACTTGGAGCGCAGCGCGGATACATCGTGCCCGTTGCGCCGCAGCACGTCGAGCGCCAGGGGATTGACCGCGCCCCAGGGCCGGGTGCCGGCGGAATGGGCGCGGAACCGCGCCCCGCCCTCCGACGCAAGGATCGCCTCGGCCATGATCGAACGCGCTGAGTTTCCCGTGCACATGAACAGCACGTTCAGCGGGCGCGGCAGGGCTTCGGCCGGACCGGCGGAGCCGGCGGCGGCGGGCGGGTAGATATCGGGTCGGCCACGGCAGCAATCGGCGATGAAGAAATCCGCCAGCGCGCCGGCGGCCTCGATATCGACCGAGTAGTAGATCGCCCGACCCTCACGCCGCGACCGGATCAACCCGGCACCGTCAAGCGCCGACAGGTAGACCGACAGGGTGCTGGGCCGGATGTCGAGCGCCTCGGCGATCTCGCCGGGTCGCACACCCTGCGGCGCCCGGCGCATCAGCAGCCGGAACACCCGCAGACGCCCGGCATTGCCAAGCGAGCCGAAAAGCAGCGAAGCCTCGTCCGTTTCCATAGTTCATGGATAGTTGTATTTCGATGACACAGTCATGACGCGAACACGGGCGGCGATGCAACCTGCGCCTGTCCGAAAGACACCATGACGCAGCGTTCCGGTCGAGGGTCAGGCGCGATCGGCCCCGGGATCGGTCGGCGCCTCGGACCGAAGCAGGCGGTGCAGCAGCCCGGATTTCCCGCTCGTCTCGGTCTTGGCGTAGATGCTGCGCAGGTGGCTGCGCAGCGTCGACTCGCTGATCTGCAACTGCTCCATGATCTCGCGCGTGTCCGAACCGGCGGCGAACAGGCCGCAGATCCGAAACTCCGCCCGCGTCAGCCCCGCAGGATTCGACGGTCCAAGCAGCGGTTCGGCCTGCGCCGGCAGACGCACCGGGGCGATCGCCGCCCGCCGCAGGGTCGCAAGAACCTGCGCCCCGCGATGCGCCCAGGCCGATACCAGCGCCGGCGCCAGCGCATCGACGAGATAGACATCCGAGGGGCTGGGCCGGCGCGCGAAGCACAGTTCCAGCACGTCGGTCGTCTCGCCCTCGACGGCGAGGACGATGCACATCACATCCTGGATGCCGCGCAGTTCCATCCAGCGCGCCAACCGCGTCTGCGGCGCGACGAGCAGGCTGGCGGCGAGTTCCGAGTAGCTCCAGACCGATCCGACACGGGCGCGGCTGCGCTGCGCGCCGATCAGCGTGGTCGCCAGATCGACGGGCTGCGGCCGCGCCGACCGCGCCAGTCCCGCGTCTTCGGCCAGCAGCCGTTCCCCGGCGCCGCGCCCCGCGGACAGCCGCACGAGAGAGCCGACCTCTGCGCCGCAAACCTCGCGCAACAGCAGGAGCGCGTCGGCAGGATGCCCCTCTCCCTGCAGGGCCTGGGCCCAGCGCGCGGTGGCGACCATAGCCTGGGCAAAGCGACCCGTCGGCAGATGACCTGCCGCATCGGCCCATGCCTGGGCCGGATCGGAGTAATGCCCCGAGGTGCCGCGAAGGGCGCTCATCGAATGACTTCCCTACAAATCAGGATCGCTCCGCGTCACACGCAACCGAACGATACAACGCGAATACGGGACGATCTAAGAACCGGTCCATTATGCCTGACCGCACGCGGAACGGAAGAGCGCGCGGAGCAACAAGGCTAACGCGGCCGCGCCAAATGTGGCGCGCCTGCCCCAATCCGAACAGGTCCGCGTTAAGAAACGCTTGCACGATTAACCGGTTGTGCGTCAACGGGGGCAAATGGTCACAGGCCGGCCTCCGCCCCGCGCGGCGGCGGCCCTGTCGGGATCGTGATCGCGGGTGCGGATCCGCCGATCACCGCGACGCCGCACCGATGCATACTTTCGTATCGCGCGCGATTCCCAAAGAATGTCGCAACGTGCTGACATAAAACAGAATCTCCGCCCGCCCACCGCCCGGCGGCTGCCGGCACGCCGGGGCGCGGCGGCCCCCGGGAGGCTCGGGCCGGTGACGGCCGGGCCGCCGCGAGCGATTCGGGTCGGCCGGGGCAGGAGCCGTGCGCGGGCAAGGTAAATTGGTAAAATTCACCAAGGTCGCGATTTCCGTACGCCAATAGGGCGACACGATCATGCAAAAAACAACCTTGGGATGTTTTTCTCGCAGGTTCGGAGGATGTGCGGCAACCGGGCGGCGTATACAAAGGTGCATGTCCCCGGGGCGTTGACCACGGAGGCCGCTGTTAAACGGCAGACATTTGAACACCCGCTCAGGAGTATCATTCCATGACCAAGCTCATCACCAAGATCAAATCCTTCTCGAAGGCCGACGCCGGCGCCGCGCTGGTGGAATACGGCATCATCCTCGGCCTGATCGTCGCCGTCGGCGGAACCATCCTGCTGAACATCGGCAGCGGTACCAAGACCAGCCTCGAAAATGCGAACACTGTGGTTCAGCAGGCGGCGAGCGGTGGCTGACACCTTCGCCTGATCACCGCGAACAAGCGGCAATCCGGAACTGGATCCGGATTGCCGCTAGAAGTTGGGGTGGGCGCTAGTATGCGCTCGTGTTCGAAGGCGCCAAGGCTCTGGCCTTCGGTGAGGTTTGATCCATGAACATCCGCTCGATCCTCGTCACCGTCGTCGGCCTCTGCATCGCGGGCGTCTCCGCCTACTATGCGCGCGACCTGATGTCCGACCGGGTCGCGCAAGAGACCCAGGCGATAAGGGTGGAGGCCGAGCAGGCGATGGCCACCGTCGTCGTCGCGCTGGAAGACATTCCCTTCGCCGCGCCGATCACACGCAAGATGGTCGCCGTACAGGACTGGCCGCGCGACGCGCTGCCCGAGGGCGCGTTCCAGACCCTTGACGCGGTGATCGGCGCCGGGGACGAAGCGCCGCGCAGCGCCAAACGCGCGATCGCGGCGGGCGAGTTGCTGCTTGCCTCCAAGCTGTCCGGCTTCGGCGAGAAGGTGACGATCCTGCAAACCCTCACCGCCGGCACCCGCGCGATGACCATCGAGGTCAACGCGGTTTCCGGCGTCGCGGGCTTCGTCAAGCCCGGCGATTTCGTCGACATCGTGCTGACCGAGAACCGTTCGGGCGACCTGCGCGCGCGCACGATCATGCAGAACGTCCGCGTCATCGGCGTCGACCAGGAATACGGCGAGGGGGTGGAGACCAACCGCGTCGCCCGCACCCTGACCGTCGAGGTCACGCCCGAGGACGGCCAGCGCCTGGCTTTGGCGCAGCGCGCCGGATCGCTCAGCCTGACGCTGCGGACCACCGATGGTGGCAGCGACGCGCCGCTGCCGGCGATGAGCCTGAGCGACCTGCTCGACATGGCCGAGGAACCCGAGATCGAACAGGTCGAGGAAACCGCCGCCGAACCCAAGCGCACCGTGACGATCCGCCGGGGCAACAGCGCCGAGGTGGTCGAAATCGAGGACTGACCGGCGCGTGACCGCGCTGCCGGCCCCGGAGCAAGCGAAAGGACGAAGGCCGTGATCCGCGACAACCGTCGGTTCCGTTGCAACGAGTTCGGTGGCGTGCTGATCTTCTGGGCCCTCGGCATCGTCGCGTTCCTGGGCTTCGTCGCGCTGTCCTTCGATGTCGGGCGGATCGCCAATACCCAGACCGAGATGCAGACCCTGGTGGACGAGGTCGCGCTGGCCGCGGGCGGCGAGATCGACCGCCTGCCCGGCGCGCAGGAGCGCGCGCTGGCCGCCGCCGACGACCTGATCCGCGGCAAGATCCAGACCTTCGGCGATGGCGGGCAGTTGCTGGATCGGGGGCGGGCCCTGAGCACGGCGGAATGCGACGCGCTTGTCGATGCCGGGGGCGACCCGGCGGACTGCGACGGCGATTTCACGGTCGCGTTCCTCGACGCCGCCGGCGGCCCCGCCCTGACCGACGCCACCACCCGTTTCGTCCGCGTCACCGCCGTGCCGCGGCGGGTGCAGACGCCGCTGTCGCGCGGCATCGCGCTGCTGACCGGCGGCAGCGGGCTGGACTTCTTCGACGCCCGCGCCACGGCCACGGCCGGGGCCACGACCTATGCCTGTGAACCCGTCAGGTTCGGGTTCTGCGTCAATCCAGACCCCGCCGCGGGCTATGATCCGTCCGCACTGGAGGGCCGTCAGATCCGGATCGCGGATTTCGGATCCGGCAACTCCGGGCTTCTGGACATGTCGAGCATGTATCCTAACGTCGAAGGCCCCTGTTCGGATGTCAGCGTCAACGGCGTCGGCTACGAGGTCTGCATGTACGGCGCCGAGGGCGCGACCTCGGGCTGTTTCGAGGTCGGCGACGGGCTGGATACCGAACCGGGCACCAAGGGCGGCAACTTCCTGGCCGCGATCAACACCCGCTTCGACATCTACACCGGTGTGACCAACAACGACGAACGGGATATCGACTATCGGCCGGCCCCGAACGTCGTGCGCGAATGCACCCCGCAGGGCAACAGCGGGAACAACGGGAACGGCAACGGCAACAACGGCGGCGGCACCCTGCCGGCCGCGTCGCTGCCGCGCGACAGCTGTTTCGATGGCGGCGGCTGCACCACGATCGGCGATGGCGACTGGACGGCCGGGCGGGCGGATTACCTGCTCACGAACTATGGCCCGCTGCCCGACGGCGGCGACACGCCCGAGGATTTCCCCGGCGATCTCGCGGATTGGGTGGCGGTCAGCACCGCCAGCACGCGCTGGGAACTCTACCTTGCCGAGCTTGCCGCTGCCGACGGCGGCGACATCCTGGAAAACCGCTGCATCACCGGCGTTCCCGAAACGCCCGGCTACGCCGCCGCCCCGGTCAGCGCCGATGGGCCGGGCCGCCGCCTGATGGTGGGCGCGGCGGTCGACTGCGCCTCGGGCATCGACATCAACGGCCGCACCCAGGACGTGCCGGCGGCCGACTATTTCCTGATGTTCCTGACCGAACCCGCCGATGGCGGCAACGAGGACATCTGGCTGGAGGTCGTGCAGGAAATCCCGACCGACGGCACCGAGTCGCTCATCTACCGCGTGGTGAGGTTGCTGGACTGATGGCGATGCGGCTGGCCTCTCTCCTCCGTCGGTTCCTGCGCCGCGACCGTGGCGCGGCGCTGGTCGAGTTCGCCCTGATCCTGCCAACGGCGCTGGTGATCTTCGCGGTGATGTTCGAATCCGGCCGGATGATGTTCGCGTACCAGACGGCGGTCTCGGGGGTGCGCGACGCCGCACGTTACGCGGCGCGCGCGGCCGATCCCGCATCGGTCTGCCCGACTCTCGCCTCGGGCTACTGGACGACCTTCGCGACCGAGGCGCAGACCAACCTTGCCCAGATCATCGGTCGCGACGGCAGCCTGTTCACCGTGCAGTCGGTCGAGGTCACATCGGCCTGCCCGACCCCATCGGTCACGCTGCGCGAGACGAATGTCGGCGTCGTCACCGTGACGGCGACGGTGCGGATCGATTTCCTCTTCGGCCCCGTGCTGGGGCTGTTCGGCGGCTCGCTGTCGGGGGTCACGGCCCGCGTGAACGACCAGGCGCGGATTTTCGGCACATGACCCGCCTTCCCCCCCTCCGGCGCACGACGTTCCTGCGCGACGACAGCGGCGCGACGCTGGTCGAGTTCGCACTGGTGATCGGGCTTCTGCTGGTCCTGATCTTCATGATGTTCGATTTCGGCCGGATCGCCAACGCGATGGTGTTCACCCAGAAGGGCGTCGAGCGGGTGGCGCGTGCCGCGATCGTCTCCGCCCCGGTCTGCGGCAGCGTTCCCACGACCGTCCAGCGCCGATCCGGAAACAGCTCCGATCCCGGCACGCTGTGCCGCAGCGCCGCCGATCCCTGCGACACCTACACGGTCACCTGCACGGCCAATCCCCGCACCGCGACCGCAGGTTCGGTGCCCGCGATCATGGACCCGTTCCTGCCCGCAGTCTCGACCGGCGGGACGCTGACATTCACCTATGAGAGCGACAACTACCCCGATTCGCCACGGATCGGCTTCGTCACCGGGCCGACCGCGCCGATCGTCTCGGTCGAGCTTTCCGGGGTGCGGCTGACCATGGTTTCGCCGCTGGCCGGGCTTCTGGGCCTCGTGTCCGGCACCCAAAGCACGCTTTTTCAGAATGGCTTCACCCTGCCCACGATACGAGTGAGCCTACCCGCGGAGGATCTTCAATGACGTTGCATCTGCAAGGATCACTGACCGACCGCGGCGAGCCGGAGACCGCAATGGAAGAACACGAACACGTCGCGCTGGTTCTCAGCCGCAACCCGACGGTCACGGAGGCGGCCGGCCGGATCCTCAGGCGACTGCCGGGCTACCATGTCCAGGTCGTGCAGGAACCGCTGGACGCGGTTTCGCCGGAAACCCTGGGCGCGCTGGCGCTGGCCGAGGTGCTGGTGTTCGAGGCCGAAACCGCGGCGCTGTCGCAGGGCGACCCGGTCAGCAACATCCTGGCGCATCGCGGCCCGACGACCCGGATCATCGCGGTGACCCCGGCCGACCTGCCGCTGTCGATGGCCCGCCACCTGATGAAATCCGGCATCGACGAGGTTGTGCCGGCCGAGGCCACGGTCGCGGAACTCGAAGACTCGCTGACGTCCGCGCTGAGCTCCATGCTCGATCGCCGGGGTCGGGCCGGCACGGGCACGGGAGACGCGCCGGGGCGCCGCGGCACCGTCATCGCGGTGGCCGGGGCGCGCGGCGGGCTGGGCGCGACGACGATCGCGGTGAACCTTGCCGACATGCTGCTTGATCCGCATGGCCTGCTGCGCAAGACCCCCAGCCACACCGTCGCGCTGATCGATCTCGACGTGCAGTTCGGCAACGCGGCCACCTATGTCGATCTCGAGGATCGCGGCGCGCTGATCGAACTGGCGCGCGCCTCGGGCCCGCCCGACAGCTCGTTCCTCGAATACGCGCTGCAGCGGCATGAAAGCGGGCTGCGTGTGCTGCCCGCCCCGATCGCCGCGATGCCGCTGGAGGCGCTTGACGTGATCCGCGTCGGCGCGCTGATCGACACGCTGCGCACCAGCTACGACTATGTCGTGATCGACCTGCCGCATGCGCTGGTCAGCTGGCTCGAGGCGGTGGTCGAACGCACCGACATGCTGCTGATGGTGACCGATACCTCGGTGCCCTCGGTTCGCAGCGCCCGGCGGATGATCAACCTGCTGACCGAAGAGAACCCGGCACTTGCGACCGAGATCGTGATCAACCGCGAGAGCAAGCCGCTGGTGCAGTCGCATTCCCACAAGCTGGCGGCAGAGGCCCTGCGCCTGCCGCTGCGGCATTTCATCGCCGCCGATCCCAATGCCGCGCGCCGTGCCATCGACCGCGGCGAGGTGATGGCGACGGTCGCCCCGAATTCTTCGATGACGAAATCATTACGACGCCTGGCGGGTTACATTTTGAAGACCTTCCCGGCACCGGCCACGGCCGGCCAATCACAGGGGAGCAATTGATATGTTCAAGGATTTCAGGAAAGACCCCCCCGAAAAGACCTCGAACGTGGTCGACCTGCCGGCCGCGGCGCCGGTGCGCACGGAGACCGAGGCGGACCCTGCGCTGCTGTCCTATCTGGAACTGAAGAGCCGGCTGCACGAGGAACTTCTGGGCCGGCTCAACCTGGCCCTGATCGACAAGGTCCAGCCCGCCGACCTGCGGCGCGAGATTTCCACCCTCGTCTCCGACTTCCTGGCCGCCGAGGCGCGGCCGATGCGCGGCGAGGAGGTTCTCAAGCTCGTCGACGACCTGATCCACGAGGTCACCGGCCTCGGCCCGCTGGAACCCCTGCTGGCCGATCCAACGGTGACCGACATCCTGGTGAACACCCACCACAACGTCTATGTCGAACGCCGCGGCCGGCTGGAAAAGACCAACGTCCGGTTCCGCGACGAACGCCACCTTCTGCGGATCATCGACAAGATCGTGAGCCGCGTCGGACGCCGGATCGACGAGGCGCAGCCCTGGGTCGACGCCCGCCTTGAGGACGGCAGCCGGGTGAACGCGATCATCCGGCCATGTGCGGTGGACGGGCCGACCCTGTCGATCCGGAAATTCTCGCGCGTGCCGCTGACCATGGAAAAGCTGATCAACAACAACGCGCTCAGCCCGGCGGCGGGGGAGTTCCTGCGCGCCGTCGTCGGCGCGCGGCTGAACGTTCTGATCTCGGGCGGCACCGGTTCGGGCAAGACGACGATGCTGAACGCCATGTCCTCCTACATCGGGATGAACGAACGGATCGTCACGATCGAGGACGCGGCGGAACTCCAGCTGCAGCAGGATCACGTCGTGCGGCTGGAAACCCGGCCGGCCAGCGCCGAGGGCACCGGCATCGTCAGCCAGCGCGACCTGGTGCGCAACGCGCTGCGGATGCGCCCCGACCGGATCATCATCGGCGAGGTCCGGGGCGCGGAAAGCCTTGACATGCTGCAGGCGATGAACACCGGCCACGACGGCTCGATGACCACGATCCACGCGAACTCGGCCCGCGACGCGCTGGGCCGGCTTGAGCAGATGGTGGCGATGTCGGGCTTCGAACTGCCGCTGTCGGCGGTCCGCCGGCAGATGTCCTCGGCGCTGCATATCGTGCTGCAACTCGCCCGCCTGACCGACGGCCGCCGCCAGGTGATCGGCATCTCGGAGATCACCGGGATGGAGGGCGACATCATCACGATGCAGGACATCTTCGTGTTCCGCCGCCGCGGCGTCGGCCCGGACGGCACCGTGCTGGGCGATTTCACCGCCACCGGCATGCGGCCGCATTGCCTTGAACAGCTGGAAGCGGCCGGCATGCAACTGCGCACCTCGGCCTTCGTTCCGATGGAGGCCGCGCAATGAACGAGATCGGCCCGATGGATCCCGCGACGCTGATCGCCATCGGCGTCTTCTTCGGCGTTCTGCTGGTCTTCGACGGACTGCGCCGCATCGCCGGCCGCGCCCGCTCGACCGAGGCGATGGCCGAGCGGCGCCTGAAGGCGCCGGGCAGCCCGCTGCCGGACTTCGGCGACGGCCTGCTCACCGCGGCGGCGAAGGCCAAGAAGCCCGGCCCGATGGACCGGCTGTCGCTCGCCCTCGACGGCGCGGGCATCAAGATGAAACCCGGCGCCGTCGTCGCCATCGTCATCGGCGCCGCCGTGCTCAGCTTCAGCCTTTCGGCGCTGCTGCTGCCGCTGGCGCTGGCGCTGGTTCTCACCATCGTCCTGTCGGTCCTGATGCCGATCGCGATCATCGACCGGATGCGCAAGGCCCGGCTCGACAAGCTGACGCAGCAGTTGCCCGATGCCCTGGAACTCATGGCGCGGGCACTCAAGGTCGGCCACCCGCTGAACATCTCGATCGAGGCGGTATCACGCGAGATGGCCGCGCCGATCGCGATCGAGTTCGAACGCATGGTCGACCAGGTGACCTACGGCGAGGACATCGTCACCGCCTTCCACGACCTCGCCGCGCGCAACCGCAGCGAGGATTTCGACTATCTCGCGGTCGCGGTCGGCATCCAGCACGGCACCGGCGGCAACCTGGCCCGGATCCTCGAGATCCTCGCCAAGGTGATCCGCGACCGGTCGACGATGCGGCGCAAGATCTCGGCGATCTCCGCGGAGGGCCGGGTTTCCGCGATGATCCTGTCGATCCTGCCCTTCGCGATGGTCGCGATCACTCACATGATGTCGCCGGAATACTACGGCGACGTGGCCGACGACAGCCGGTTCCGGACGATGGCGATCATCGCGCTGGTCCTGACCGTCGTGAACATCATCGCGCTGCGCAAGCTCGTCAGCTTCCGGTTCTGAGGAGGTCAGGATGATCGAGACGATCCAGCAGTTCCTCACCGACTTGCCCGTCGACCGCACGACGCTGATCGTGATCGGCCTGGCCTTCGGGATATTCCTTGTTTTCGTTGGAGTATTCTACCCGGTGCCCGACACCGCCCGGATCGCCCGGCGGATGGCCGCCGCACGGGTCGACAAGCCCGCAGCGCAGCGCGCCGCCCTGTTGCGCGATACCGACTATTCGCCGACCGGGATGATGAAGGCGCTCGTGCCGCTCGAGGCGCGCGAACGCGGCGAGATCGCGAGGCAGCTCAAACAGGCCGGCTTCGAGAGCCGGATGGCCCTGGCCAACTATTTCCTGCTGCGCTTCGTGGTCGGCCTGATGCTGCCCCTGGCCTTCGGCCTCGTCTACCTTGTGGCTGCACGCACCGGCAGGGTCGAGGATCTCGGCCCCTTCGTCGCCGGCCTTGACCCCTACAACGTCGTGCAGATCGTGGCCGGCATGATCCTCGTGGGTTTCTACGGGCCGGCCTACCTGCTGCGCGCGCGTATCGCAAACCGTCAGATGCGGATCGAGCAGGCGTTCCCGAACGCGCTGGACCTGATGAAGATCGCGATCGAGGCGGGGATGGGCTTCGACGCCGCGATGACCCGCGTCGCGCAGGAACTGCACGAGGCCGCGCCAGAGCTGTCGCGTGAAATCATCGACGCGCAGCGCGAAATCCTCGCCGGCCGCGACCGGACCCGCGCCTACATGGCGATGGCCGAGCGGCTGGGGATCGAAGAGGCGCGCTCGTTCGTCGCCCTGCTTCTGCAGTCGATCCAGTTCGGCACCAGCGCGGCGCAGGCCCTGACGGTCTATTCCGAGGAGATGCGCCAGCGCCGCGAACTCCGCGCACAGGAAAAGGCGAACAAGCTGCCGGTGCAGATGTCGGCGGTGATGGCCTTCCTGATGTTGCCGGCGCTGCTGCTGATCTCGGTCGGCCCGGCCGTCACCCGCTACCTGTCCTTCATGGAACTGACCAACTAGGGCCCCGGCGATCAGTCCAGCAGCCGCAGATCGCCGGCGAGCCACGGGTAGCGCGAGACCGCGGGTTCCACGATCTGCGCCGCGACCAGCGGGCGCAGACGTGCGGCGACCCTGGTCGGCATGTCGCGTAGAACCCCCGCCCGTGCCGACAGCGAGATCGTGCGCTCCAGCCGGCCGAAGGGCAGCGGCCAAAGCTCCGTCCGGTCGCGAAACCGCATCGCGTGCAGGAACCCCAGCGGCGTGAGGATCGTCCAGCCCGCGCCCTCGGCGACCATGGCGAGGATCGCGTGGTAGCTGTCCAGTTCGAACCGGTGCATCAGCCGCAGGTTCTGCCGCGCCAGATGGGCCGCGATCTGGCGGCCCATGTGATGCCGCTGGGTATACAGGATCAGCGGCAGCGCCGTGAGATCGGCGGTTCCGTCGACGCCGCGCGGCAGGCAGGCGACGAAGGGTTCGGCAAGGATCGGGTGCACTTCCATCCAGTCGGCGGCAGCGCCCATGTCGGCGGCCACGACCATGTCGAGCGCGCGCGCGTCGAGCTGGTCGAACAGCCAGTGGCTCGCCCCGGTTTCAAGCAGGAACTGGCTGCCCTTCAACTCCTCCGCCATGCCCGACAGGAGCCGCGGCGTCACCTCGGCGTCGAAATCCTCGATCATCCCAAGCCGGAACCGGGTCAGGTGCGACAGGTCGGCCATGCCGATCTCGGCGCGCGCCTCGGCGATCTCGTTGAGGATCGTCTGGGCATGACGGCGAAAGATCTCGCCGGCCGGGGTCAGCGCGAAGGGGCGCGCGGCGCGGTCCAGCAACTCGGCCCCCAGCGCGGCCTCGAGCCCGGCGATCTGCTGGCTGACGGCAGAGGCCGAGGCCCCGAGCCTGCGCGCCGCGGCGCTGACCGTGCCTTCCTCGGCCGCAGCCACGAACACCTCGATCCCCCAGAGCGTGATCCGTCCGCCCGTTTCCATTCGCCCGCTCCGTCAGGTTGCGGCGACGCTAGCCGCCAAGGGCGGGCAGCGCAATTCCGCCCGCCTTGCCCGCAGGCCGCGCGACCCGCTCAGAGCTTGGAAAGTTTCGACTGGAGTTCCGCAAGCTGCTGCTTGATCTGCGCCAGTTCCTCGCGCTCGTCCTGATCGGCGGCCTCCGGTTCCCCGCCGGTCTCGGCCTCGGGGCCGGAACTTCCGGGCCAGCCGACCATCATCGACTTCAGGAACGCCTGCTGCTGGCGCTGCACCGCGTCGAAACCCGGCACCGCCGCCATCGGGTTCGGCAGCGCGGTGAAATTCTCCATCATCTTCGACTGGCCCTCGCGCAGCATCTCGAACGAGGCGGCGAGGAACTGCGGCACGATCGATTGCGCCTGCGTCGTGTAGCTGCGCACCAGGTCGGTCAGCACGTCCACCGGCAAGACGTTCTCGCCCCGGCTTTCGTGCTCGGCGATGATCTGGAGGAGGTACTGCCGCGTCAGGTCGTCGCCGGACTTGAGGTCGATGATCTGGACTTCCCGCCCGTCGCGGATGAAGGCCGCGATGTCGTCAAGCGTGACGTAGTCGCTGGTCTCGGTGTTGTAGAGCCGCCGGCTCGCGTAGCGCTTGATCAGCAGCGGTTTGTCGTCATCGGCCATCGCTTCCCCTCCCCGGGCGGTTGCGGCACCGCAGCAAGCTTAAGGCGCGAAACCGAAAACACAACCGTCTCTGCGGTGTAACGACAAGGGGGCAGATTTACTGGACTGGCGCGGGACGCTGTCCCGACGGTGACTTCCATGTTTGGCTCGGCCCCAGAACAAGAACCGTTCTGCCCACAGACCTGTCATCAAGGCCTGACGGAAAATGGTGCAATGACTGGCACCATGGCGCAGGTCGCGGGACGAAAGCAGTCATAGACCGATAGTGTCCCGGGGGATGGTGTAAGAGCGCCGACCCTCGGAGAGGTCAGGGCTTGATCAGGTCGCCACGGCGGACAGCCTGACGGTGGGATTGTCGGTGAGGCGGGCGAGCGTTTCAAGCGACATGTATCGCCGG
>JANSXY010000042.1 GCA_024742695.1 Paracoccaceae bacterium
AATGGCGTGTCCACTACAACACCGTCCGCCCGCACAGTGCTCTCGGATACCGCCCGCCGGCCCCCGAAACCCTGATCCCGATGGATCGGAGACCCGTCATGCACTAACAATCAAACCGGATCACTCGGTGGGGGCAGTCCAAAGCGTGCTGCGTTGAAATTCCTCAAGAAAGCGATGCGTCGCCACGGCTTCGCCGTTGAAATCGTGACGGACCGGCTGCCGTCCTATCGGGCGGCGATGCGAGCCGTCGGTTGTGCTGACAAGCAGCGGACGGG
The DNA here is from genome assembly GCA_024742695.1 of Paracoccaceae bacterium. GTDB lineage: Bacteria > Pseudomonadota > Alphaproteobacteria > Rhodobacterales > Rhodobacteraceae > JANSXY01. The sequence goes on from JANSXY010000042.1 coordinate 276, forward strand.
CAGGTGGGACAACAACCGGATCGAGAACTCACACTTGCCGTTTCGACGACGCGAGCGGGCGATGCTCCGGTTCCGCCGGATGCGAAGTTTGCAGATGTTCGCCGCCGTCCACTCGTCCGTCTACAACCACTTCAACCAGGAACGCGGTCTCTCCCGCCGGGATCATTTCAAGACCAACCGCGCCGCCGCTCTCGCCGAGTGGCGGGAGCTTCTTGCCGCCTGAGGCTGGGCGGGTAGGGCAAACGGAGACTGGTTCGACTTTGTCTGACACCTCCATCCCGACTCTCCCTCACCGCCCCACGACGGGGCAACGCAGAACAGCTTCCGGTGCAGCACAAAGCAAGTCCGAAGTTCAGGCGGCAGCAGGCCGTGGAAGAGGAACTATCAGTCGGGCAGTTCGTGTCGTGGTGGCTCCCCGCTGGGGCAGCAGAGGGTCGATCTCCCTCGATCTCCGCACCGGGGGCTGGTTCGATCACGAGCGAGGCGAAGGCGACGGTGTCCTCGCCCTGGTGGAACGCGAACTGTGCTGCGACCGCGCCGGGGCGATGGAGTGGCTGGCTGGCGACGGGCGCACCCGTGCTGGTCTGCTGCGGCGCGATCTCGGCGAACCGGATCGAGGCCCTGCCGGTGACGCGCCGCCGCCGGCCGGGTCGCGGACCTCTTCACCTCCGTCGGGCTCGACCCCGCGCTCGCGCCGCGGCGCCCGGCGGAACTGTCGGGCGGGCAACTGCAGCGCGCGGCCATCGCCCGCGCCCTCGCCGCCGGCCCGTGCCTGCTGATCTGCGACGAGGCCGTGGCCTCGCTCGGCGTCACCGTCTGCGCCCAGGTGCTGGAGCTGATCGCCCGCCTCGCCGAGACCGAGGGCCTCGGCGTCCTCTTCATCTCCCACGATCTCGGCGTGGTACAGCGTATCGCCGCCCGCACCGTGGTCCTGCAATCGGGCCGCGTGGTGGAGCAGGGCCCCACCGCCCACGTCCTCGGCGCGCCACAGGCCCCCTACACGCGCACCCTGGTCGCCGCCGTCCCCTCCGGCCGCCCAAGGCGCGCGCGCCCGCCCTCTTCTTCTTGGTGAAAATGCCCCGGGGGTCCGGGGGCTGGCCCCCAGTCACGCCCTTGCATCCCGCGCCGAGCCCTCAATAGCTGCGCGGCAGGCCCAGCACGTGCTGGCCGAGATAGGCGTAGATCATGTTCTTGGAGATCGGCGCGGTCTGGTAGAGCCGCGCCTCGCGCCATTTCCGCTCGATCCCGTATTCGCGGGCGAAGGCGAAGCCGCCATAGACCTGCATGCAGACCTCCGCTGCCTCCCACGAGGCGTCGGCGGCCAGCAGCTTGGCCATGTTGGCGGCCTCCCCGGCCGGGGCGCCGGCATCGAACAGGGCGGCGGCCTTCGCCACCATCAGCTCGGCGGCCTGGGCGGCGGCATAGGCCTTGGCGATCGGGAACTGGATGCCCTGGTTGGCGCCGATCGGGCGGCCGAACACCTCTCGCTCGTTGGCGTATTCGGTGGCCTTGCGCAGGAAGAACTTGGCGTCGCCGATACATTCGGCGGCGATCAGGATGCGCTCGGCGTTCATGCTGTCGACGATGTAGCGAAAGCCGCGGCCCTCCTCGCCCACCAGCGCGTCGGCGGGGATCTGAAGGTTGTCGAAGAACACCTCGCAGGTGTTGTGGTTGATCATCGCGTCGATCTTGCGCAGCGTGAGCCCGTTCCCCAGCGCCTCGCGCATGTCGATCAGGAAGACCGACATCCCGTCGGAGCGCTTCTTGCACTCCGCCGCCGGAGTGGTGCGGGCCAGCAGCAGCATGAGGTCGGATTCGAACGCGCGGGAAGTCCAGACCTTCTGCCCGTTGACGACATAGCCGTCGCCGTTGCGCTCCGCCCGGGTCTTCAGCTGGGTGGTGTCCGAGCCGGTGGTGGGCTCGGTCACGCCGAAGGCCTGCAGCCGCAAATCGCCCGTGGCGATGCCCGGCAGGTAGCGTTCCTTCTGCGCCTCGGAGCCGTGCTTCAGGACCGTGCCCATGGTGTACATCTGCGCGTGGCAGGCGGCGGCGTTGCAGCCGCGGTCATGGATCGTCTCCAGCACCGCGGCGGCGGCCGACAGCGGCAGGCCGGAGCCGCCGTACTGCTCGGGGATCAGCGCGGCGAGGAAGCCGGACTCGGTCAGCGTCTCGACGAAGTCCTTCGGGTAGGCGTCCTCCCTGTCGAGCCGGCGCCAGTATTCGTCGGGGAAGTCGTCGCACAGGCGGGCGACGGCCTCGCGGATCTCGGCCCATTGCGGGGCGGTGGGCATGGTGATGGCGGCGGTGTCGATATGGCTCATCGCGGATCCCTTCGGTCAGATCGCCCCGGCGGCGCGGAGCGCGGCGATCTCCGCCTCCGTCAGGCCGGCCTCGGCGAGGATGGCGTCGGTGTGCTGGCCCTGGTATGGCGCGGGCTGGCGCATCTCGGGCGGGGTGCGGGAGAGGGTGACGGGCTGCGCCACGAGCCGCGTCTCGCCGCCCGCGGGGTGCGGGCAGGGGGCGGCCATGCCCAGATGCTGCACCTGCGGGTCGGCGAACATCTCGTCGATGCGGTAGATCGGCCCGGCGGGGACGCCGTGGGCGTCGAGCAGCTCCACCCATTCCGTGGTGGTCCGTTCGGCGAAGATCGGCGCCAGCTCGGCCCACAGCTCGGCCCGACGGGCGGTACGGGCGGCCATGGTGGCGTAGGCGGGGTCGTCGGCCCAGTCCTCCCGCCCGATCACGCCGCAGAAGGCGCGCCATTGCCCGTCGCCGCCGACCCCGAGGTTGAGGTGCCCATCCTTCGTGGCGACGACGCCCATCGGGGTGACGGTGGGGTGGTCGTTGCCGGCCTGCTGCGGCACCTCGCCGTCGACGAGGTAGCGGGCGGCCTGAAAATCCAGCAGGGCGATCTGCGCCTGGAGGAGCGAGGTGTGGACCCACTGGCCCTGCCCCGACCGCTCCCGTTCGGCCAGGGCGACGAGGATGCCAGTGGCGGCGTAGAGCCCGGCGGAGCTGTCGGCGACGGCGCAGCCGGCGCGCATCGGCCCCTGCCCCGGATGCCCGGTGATCGACATCAGCCCGCCCATGCCCTGCGCGATCTGGTCGAAGCCGGCCCGGCGCGCGTAGGGCCCGTCCTGCCCGAAGCCGGAGATGGAGGCAAGGATGATGCGGGGGTTCACCGCGCGCAGGTCGTCATAGGCGATGCCGAGGCGCTCCTTCACGTCGGGGCGGAAGTTCTCGACCACGACGTCGGCGCCCTCGACGAGGCGCAGGAAGGTGGCGCGGCCCTGCTCCGTCTTGAGGTTGAGCGTCAGCGAGCGCTTGTTGCGGTGCAGGTTCAGCATGTCGTAGCCATGCCGCGCGCCGCTGATCCCGGCATTGGGGTCGACGCCCTCCGGCGCCTCGATCTTGATGACGTCGGCGCCGAAATCGGCCAGCACGCGGCAGCAGGTGGGGCCGGCGCGCACGCGGGTGAGGTCGAGCACTTTCAGGTGGGAGAGTGCGGTCATTGCGGCGCCTCCGTTGGCGGGTCGGCGGGCAACTCGTCGGCCCCTTTCGGGTCCGCCTCGCAGTACCATTCGCCCATCCGGGAGGAGGTGACGAAGACGGTGTCGTCGCGCGCCATCAACAGGTCCAGCGCCTGTTCGAAATGCCAGGCGATGTGGGGCACGCCGATGATGTGGGGATGCAGGGCGAGGGTGAGGATGCGCGGCTCGCGCGCCAGTTCCCTCTCGTAGATCGCGAGCGTCGCCTTGACCCGGCGCAGGAATTCGTCGGAGGCGCCGTTCTGGATGGCGTAGACCGGCACGTCGTTCAGCTCGAACGTGTAGGGCAGGCCGATCAGGGGGCCGTGCGTCGTGCGCAGCCAGACCGGCAGGTCGTCCAGCGTCCAGTCGTGGAGGAATTCTATCCCCGCCTGTTTCAGCAGGTCGGGGGTCTGCGCCGTCTCGCCCAGGCCGGGGCCGAGCCATGCGCGGGGGCGGGTCCCGGAGGCGGCCTCCAGCCGAGCGAGGCTGCGTTCGATCACCTCGGCCTCGTCCTCGGCCTGTTTCAGCGATTGCTGGAACCAGCCGTGGCCGACCAGTTCCCAGCCGGCGGTCAGGATGGCATCCATCAGGGAGGGGTAGACGTCAGCCACCTGGGCGTTGAGGAAGGCGGAGCAGGGCAGCCCGCGCTCGGCCAGCATCGCCATGATCCGGGGCATGCCGCAGCGTAGCCCGTATTCCACCCAGGCGAAGTTGGGCACGTCGGGCGGGGCGGGTGTGGCCCCGTGGGGCGCGGGGATGATCCCGCGCGGCATCGGCCGGTCGAACGGCCAGTATTCCACGTTCATCGCCAGGTGCACGATCAGCGGCTTGCCGTCCAGCGGCGGGAGCGGCGGGCGGGCGGTGGCCAGCCGGAAGGGGACGCGCGGGTTCGACCACATGGCGGGGCTCCTCAGCTTGCGGACCGGCGGACGGGCGACCGGCGAGGGGCGCCCCAGCCCTGTGCGGGGAGGCGCGGGCAGGCCGGCGCGGCGGTGTACATGGCGGGTCCCTCCTATCGGGTGGCGACGCGGCCGCTGGCTGGGGATGTAGCTTTTGTATGCCAAAAAGGGAAGCGGATTCTTGATCTCTGCGCACCGGGCCGGGTGGACGGCCGGGGGAGCAGGGTTCAATGCATGTTTGGCAATGGTTTGCCCGCTGCCCCCGGAACCGGCCGGGTTGGAGGCATCGGAGCCTGCGGAGACGGCTTGTCAGGCGGTGCGGGAATGTATACCAATTTCGGGCCGATCAAGGAGGGGCAGCGCATGGATCTGGAGCTGGAGGGGCGGCACGCCGTCGTCACCGGCGGATCGAAAGGAATCGGGTTGGCCATCGCCCGCGCGCTGGCCGCCGAGGGCGTGCGCCTGACCCTCGTCGCCCGCGACCCGGCCGCGCTAGAGCATGCGGCGCAGCAGATCGGCGGCGAGGTCGCGGTTCGGGCGGCCGACCTGGCGACCGATGCGGGCCGGCGCGCCCTGGCCGAGGCGGTACCGGCCCCCGACATCCTGGTGAACAACGCCGGGGCGATCCCGGCCGGCCGGCTGTCCGACGTGAGCCTCGACGCCTGGCGCGCGGGCTGGGAGCTGAAGGTGATGGGGTACGTTCACCTCTGCCAGCTTTACCTGCCCGCGATGACGGCGCGAGGCTCGGGGACGATCCTCAACGTGATCGGCATGGGGGGCCGGGCGGTGCGCCCCGGCTACATCTGCGGGGCGGCCGGCAACGCGGCGCTGATCGGCTTTACCAATGCGCTGGGTGCGGAGGCGCAGGCCCACGGGGTGCGGGTGCTGGGGATCAACCCCTCCCCGACCCTGACCGACCGTATGGAGCGGCACATGCGCGACCGCGCCGCCTCCGAACTGGGGGACGAGGCGCGGTGGCGGGAGTTCGTGCAGCCGGACGCCTTTCCCTTCGGCCGGCCCAAGACGCCGGAGGAGGTGGGAGCGCTGGCGGCGATGCTGTGCTCGCCGAAGGTGACTTACCTCAACGGCACGGTGGTGGACATGGACGGCGGCGGCCAGTGGACGGGACGATGACGGGACAGGTGATCTGCGCGCAGGACGGGCCGGTGGCGCGCCTGACCTTCGACAATCCGGGCAAGCTGAACGCCGTGTCGCTGGCGATGTGGGAGCAGCTGGCGCAGCATTGCGCGACGCTGGCCAGGGACGGCGCGGTGCGGGTCGTGGTGCTGCAGGGCGCGGGGGAGCGGGCCTTCGTCTCGGGCGCCGACATTTCCGAATTCGGCGAGGCGCGCACGGGCGAGGATGCGGTCGCACGCTACAACGCCGCGGTGGCGACCGCGGAACAGGCGCTGGCCGCGCTGCCGATGCCGACCGTCGCGGCGATCCGCGGCTATTGCATCGGCGGGGGGCTGTCGATCGCGCTGCGCTGCGACCTGCGGATCGCGGCGGCGGACGCCCGCTTCGCAATTCCGGCCGCCCGGCTGGGGCTCGGTTACGGCGCGGAGGGGATCGCGGTGCTGGCACGGCTTGTCGGCCCGTCGGTCGCTGCCGAGATGCTTTTCACCGCAAGGCGGTTCGCGGCGGAGGAGGCGCTGCGCGTCGGTCTGGCCAGCCGCGTGGTCCCGACGGAGGACTGGGCCGGCGCGGTGGAGGAAACCGCCGCGACCATCGCCGGCAACGCGCCGCTGACCTTGCGGGCGGCCAAGGCGGCGCTGCAGGACCTTGCCCGGCCGGAGGCGGAGCGCGACACGGAGAGGCTCGCCGCGCTGGTGCGCGCCTGCTACGGCAGCGACGATTACCGCGAGGGGAAGGCCGCCTTCGCGGAGAAACGGCCGCCGATGTTCCGGGGGCACTGAGCCATGCCCGACAGCAGCCGGCACCCCGCGCTCGGCCGGACCGAGCTGGCCGAGGACGTCCTGGACCCGCGCCCGGCCCGCCATTTTCAGCTGGCGCTGGACCGGCAGCCGAACATGGGCGAAGGCGACCCGCTGCCGCCGCTGTGGCACTACTTCTACTTCAACCCGCAGATCCGCAGTTGCGATCTGGCGCCCGACGGGCACGAACGGCTGGGCGGCTTCCTGCCCGATCTGGGCCTGCCGCGGCGGATGTGGGGCGGCAGCCGGATCACGGTGCACGCGCCCCTGCGGATCGGGGAGCGGGCGGTCAAGACCTCCACCATCGAGGATGTCACGGAAAAGACGGGGCGCAGCGGCCGGCTCGGCTTCGTCACCGTGCGGCACGATTTCACCGTGGACGGCGCGCCGCGGATGACCGACGTGCAGACCATCGTCTACCGCGAACCCACCGGCGCCGCCGTCCCGCCGCCCGCCGAGCCGGAGCCGGCCGACTGGCAGGAAAGCGTGACGCCGGACGAGATCCTTCTGTTCCGCTATTCCGCACTGATCTTCTATGCCCACCGCATCCATTATGACGCGGACTATACCCGCGAGGTAGAGGGGTACCCCGCCCTCCTCGCCCACGGCCCCCTGACCGCGACGCTTCTGGCCGGGGCCGGGCAGGCGCGGCATCCCGGCCGGCGCCTGACGGGGCTGGAGATCCGGGCACAGGCGCCCTGCTTCGTCGGCCGGCCGTTGCGGCTGGAAGGGCGGGGCACCGACCTGCGCGCGGTGAACGGCGAGGGCGCGGTGGCGATGCGGGTGCGCCTCAGCTTCGACGACGGAGAGCCGGCATGACCAACACGCTGCACGACGCCCTGTTCGCCGCCCGGGCCGGCGCCGACGCGCCGTTCCTCTACCTGCCCGGTCGCGACGACCTGAGCCGCGCCGACTTTGCCCGGCTGTCCGCGCGCTACGCGACCACGCTGGGCGCGCTGGGCCTGAAACCCGGCGACCGGCTGGCGCTGCAGGTGGAAAAGTCGGCCGAGGCGCTGGCGCTCTATGCCGCCTGCATCGCCGCGGGCGTGGTGTTCCTGCCGCTGAACACCGCCTACACCCCGGCCGAGATCGGCTATTTCCTGACCGATGCCGAGCCTGCGCTCGCGATCTGCGATCCCGCCGCCGAGCCCGCGCTGCGCCCGCTGGCAGACGCCGCCGGCGCCCGGCTGATGACGCTGGACAGCGCCGGGGGCGGCAGCTTCCCCGCCGCCGCCGAAGGTGCGGCGGAGCGGTTCGCGCCGGTGCCGCGGGGCGCGGACGACCTTGCCGCGCTGCTCTACACCTCCGGGACCACGGGGCGGTCCAAGGGGGCGATGCTGACCCACGGCAACCTTCTGTCGAACGCCCGCGCGCTGGCGGCGGAGTGGCGGTTCACCGACGCCGACGTGCTGCTGCACGCGCTGCCGATCTTTCACGCGCACGGGCTGTTCGTGGCCTGCAACGTGGTGGCGCTGACCGGCGGGGCGATGATCTTTTTGCCGAAATTCGCGCCCGGGCCGGTGCTGCAGGCGCTGCCCCACGCGACGGCGATGATGGGTGTGCCCACCTTCTATACCCGCCTGCTGGCCGAGCCGCGGTTCGATCGGGCGGCGGCGGCCCATATGCGCCTTTTCGTTTCCGGCAGCGCGCCGCTCTTGGCTGAGACCCATGTGGCGTTCGAGGCGCGCACCGGCCACCGCATCCTCGAACGCTACGGCATGACCGAGACAGGGATGAACAGCTCCAACCCCTACGAGGGCGAGCGGCGGGCCGGCACCGTTGGCTTTCCCCTGCCCGGCGTCGAACTGCGGGTCGTGAACCCTGACACGGGCACGCCTCTGCCGGACGGCGAGATCGGGATGATCGAGGTGAAGGGCCCCAACGTCTTTGCCGGATACTGGCGGATGCCGGAGAAGACGGCGGAGGAGTTCCACGCCGACGGCTTCTTCGTCACCGGCGATCTGGGGCGCGTCGACGGGGACGGGTATGTCCACATCGTCGGGCGGCAGAAGGACCTGGTGATCTCCGGCGGCTTCAACGTCTATCCCAAGGAGGTGGAGCTGGTGCTGGATGGCCTGCCCGGTGTGCTGGAATCGGCGGTGGTGGGCGTGCCCCATCCCGATTTCGGCGAGGCGGTGCTGGGCCTCGTCGTGCCCGAGCCAGGGCAGGCGCCGGCGCCGGAGACGCTGCAACAGGAGGCGGCGCGGCAGCTGGCCAACTACAAGCGGCCCAAACGGCTGATCCTGCTGGAGGAGTTGCCGCGCAACACGATGGGCAAGGTGCAGAAGGCCGCCCTGCGGGAGCGGTTCGCGGGCCTGTTCACCGGCTAGCGTGCAGCGCCGCGCCCAGCGCGAGCAACGCGCCCTCCGCCCCCGCGGCGCCGACCAGCTGGATCGAGGCGGGGGGCTTGCCCCCCATCGGCACGGCCAGCGCGGGCAGGCCGGCGATGTTGGCCAGCGCGGTGAAATCGGCGATTCTGCCCGGCACCTTGTCCTGCGGCGGCACCGGGCAGGGCAACGTCGGCAGCAGCAGCGCGGCGCCGTCCGCGACCAGGCCGCGCGTCGCCTCGGCCAGGCCGGCCAGCCGCTGGCGGATCGCGGTGCGCCGCGCCGCCAGAACCGAGGCGCCATAGGCGATCAGCGCCTCCAGCGCGGGGCTGAGCCCGGGATGGCCGGACAGGATCGGCGCCGCCTCCGTCTCGGCCTGGATGAAGGCGGCGCGCCGGTCCTGGCCGGGCTCCCACTGCTGCAGCGTGACCGGCATCACCTCCACCCCGGCCCGGGCCAGCGCCTGTGCCGCGCGGTCGCGGGCCGCGAGCGGCTCCGGCGCCGCCGTCACCTCCGGCACCAGGACGCGGCCGGTGGCCGGCGCGTCCATCCCGAGGCCGAGGGCGGTCGCGACGGCGCGCAGGGTGGCAGGGTCCGCGGCCAGCACACCCAGAGTGTCGAGCGATGGGGCCAGCGGCACCACCCCGTCCAAGGGCAGCGCGCCATGGGCCGGCTTCAGCCCCCACAGCCCGCAGCAGGCCGCCGGGATGCGCACCGAGCCGAGCGTGTCCGTCCCCAGCGCCGCGTCTGCCAGCCCGCCGGCCACCGCCGCGGCCGAGCCGCAGGACGAACCGCCGGGGCTGTGCCCGGGGGCGGCCGGGTTCAGCGTCGTGCCGAAATGGGGGTTGTCCCCCGTGGCGCCCAGCGCCGCCTCGTCCATCGCCAGCCGCGACAGAATCGTCGCCCCCGCCGCCCGCAGGCGGGCCACCACCGGCGCGTCCCGCTCGCCCAGCATCCCCGCGCGGGCGCCGATGCCGGCGGTCCAGCCCTGGCCTTCGACGGCGATGTTGGCCTTGACCCCGACGACGAGCCCCGCCAGCGGCCCAGCGCCGTGGATTTGCCGCGCGTCCACCCGCAGCGACGCCTCGGCATCCTCCAGCGCGTGCCAGACGTCGCGCGCGGCGATCCCGTCAAGGATCATTGCGATTCGGCCTGCTGCCGTGCCACGCGCGCCTCGCCCGACAGCAGGTGCGCGGACATCAGGCTTTCGGCCCAGTCGGGCGCGCGCGCCTCGATCGCGTCGATCAGTTCGGCATGGTGATGCAGGCTGCGCACGAGGTCGGCGGGGGTGTAGATGCGGTAGGTGCGCACCACCATCCCGACATCGAAGGCCAGCGTCATCAGCGCGGTCAGCCGGGGCGCCCGCGCCGCGGCGACGATCACCCGGTGAAAGCGCTCGTTCGCCTCGGTCAGGGTATTGTAGTCGGCCTCGGTCTGCGGCGGGGTGTGGGCGCGCATCGTCTCCAGGATCTCGCGCAGGGCGGCGATGTCCTCGGCGCTGGCGTATTTCGCGGCGCGGCGGGCGGAGTAGCATTCCAGGAGCCGCCGCAGCTGAAAGATCTGCTCGATCTCGTCCTCGGGAAAGCGGGCGACGCGGGTGTCGTAGCCCGAATGCCGCTCCACGAACCCTTCCAGGATCAGCCGGCTGATCGCCTCGCGCACCGGGGTGCGGCTCAGCCCCAGGTCGCGCGACAGCCGCTGTTCCGTCAGCCGCTCCCCCTCGGCCAGTTCCCCGGTGACGATCTGGGCGCGGATCGTGCGATAGGCATGCTCCGTCGCGGTGAGGGCTTGCGGCTCCTGGCCCATGCAGGGGTTCCTTCGCTCTGGCGTGAAATCTGCATACATATTCCCGCGCGACATGGAAAGGGCGCGCCGCGCCCATCCGCCCGGGTGTATGCATTTTAGGCCCCCGCAGCGGCTGAAATCGCCGCACTGCGGTGGTTTGGGCGATCAGCGGGGCGCCACACCGAAGAAAGCGACAAATTCTGCATGCAAACTCTTGCGCCCGGACGGGAATGGCGGCACGGTGATCGTGGCGGAACCGCGCGGAGACCGGCAGGCCCGGTATCCGAAATGCGCCGCCGCCCCAGCCCGGCACCAGACCGGACGACTGACCAAGACCGCAAGTTCCAGACAGGGAGACGCGCCCGATGACACACAGACTTTCCCGCGCCGCGCTGATCGCGCTGGCCGCCATGGCCCCGCTGCCGCTGGCCGCACAGGAGGCGACGCTTACCGCCATCCATTCGATCCCGCCGACCAACGACCTGATGCAGAGCTTCTTTGCGTTCGTGGAGGACGTGAACGCCAACGGTGAAGGGGTTCTGCAGATCGAGGTGCGCGGCGGGGTGGAGGTGATCCCCCGCAACGAACAGATGAACGCCGTCTCCCGCGGCATCGTCGACATGTATTTCGGCCCGGGCGGCTACTACCAGCGGCAGCTGCCGGAGCTGATCCCGCTCGACGCCGCCTCCGTGCCGGCGGACAAGATGCGTGCCGCCGGCCTGCACGACGCCATCGACGAGGCCATTCGGGAGCGCGCCGGCGTTGCCTTTCTGGCGGCCATGGGCACCGGCTACGCCTTTCAGTTCTACCTGACCGAAGAGCCGACCATCAACGATGATGGCACCATCGACCTGTCGGGGATGAAGATCCGCGGCGGCACCAGCTATGACGCGATGTACAAGGCGCTCGACATCGACCGCGTCGATGTTCCGGCGGGCGACATCTACACCGCGCTGGAGCGCGGCGTGGTGGAGGGCATCGGCTTCACCACCATCGGCGTCAGCTCCGGCGGCTGGCAGGACTTCCTCAACTACCGCATCTTCCCCACCTGGCGGCAGGGCAACACCATCCTCGCCGCCAACGCCGAGGCGATCGACGCGCTGACGGAAGAGCAGCGCAGCTATCTGATGGAGATGGTGCTGAAGCACGAGATGCTCGCCTACGACCTGACGCAGGGGCTCGAGGAGCGGGAGGACGAGATTCTCGGCGAGGCCGGGGTGGAGGACATCGTGCTGAACGAGGCCGGCAGCGCCCAGATCACCGCCGCCTTCCAGGACACGTTCTGGGTCAGCGCCGCGGAGGTGCTGGGCGAGGAGGTGGCCGCCCGCTTCCGCGCCATCGTGGACGCCGCTAACGAGAGCTGAGCGGATGCCGCAGGGCCTGCGCGAACCGGCCTCGCCGATCTGGCGCGGCTTCGACAGGGCGCTCGACGCGCTGGCCCTCGTCGCGGCGGCGATCATCCCGTTCATGTTCGCCGCCATCGTCTACGACGTGACGACCCGCAACCTTGGCGGCTGGCGCATCTCCTGGGCGCTGGCCGTCACCGAATACGCCCTGCTTTACGTAACTGCGCTGGGCGCGCCGTGGCTGCTGCGCGAACGCGGCCACGTGTCGATGGAAGCGTTCCGCGTACTGCTGCCGCGGCGCGTGGCCCGGGCGATGGAACGGCTTGTGGCCGCGCTGGGCCTTGTCGCCTGCGCCATCGTGACCGCGGCGCTGGTGCCGGTGACGATCCAGAATTTCGGGGTGGGGGACATGCGGGCGGACTTCCTGCAACGCTGGATGCTCTACGCGCCGGTGACGGTCGGGTTCGGGCTGTGCGCGGTGCAGTTCCTGCGATTCCTGCTCACCGGGCAATCCCTGTACAAGGGCCTCGCGGCCGAACAGGACGGGCTTTGAGCCATGATTGAATGGTGGGCCGCCGCAATCCTGATGCTCGGCATGGTGATAGGGCTGATGGCGCTCTGCGTCCCCGTCGCCTTTGCCTTTCTGATCGCCAACCTGATCGGCGCCTGGATCTTCATGGGCGGCATGATCGGGATCGAACAGCTGGCCGCCAATGCGGGGGAGGCCGTGTCCTCCTTCGTGCTGGTGACGGTGCCGATGTTCGTGCTGATGGGGAACCTCTTTTTCCATTCCGGCATCGCCGAAAAGATCATCGAGACGCTCGACCGCTCCATGGGCAAGGCGCCGGGACGGCTGAGCTATATCTCCGTGCTGTGCGGCACCATCTTCGCTGCGCTGTCGGGCTCCAACATGGCGAACACCGCGATGATGGGGGGCCTGCTGCTGCCGCAGATGGAGGCGCGGCGCTACGCCCGGCACATGTCCATCGGGCCGATCATCGGCTCGGGGGGGCTGGCGCTTCTGATCCCGCCCTCCACGCTGGCGGTGCTGCTGGGCTCGATCGCGCAGATCGACATCGCGGACCTGTTGCTGGCCGGTCTGGTGCCCGGACTGGTGCTGGCGCTTCTCTATACCGCGACGATCTGGCTGCAGGTGCGCCGGTCGCCTCAGGCCGCGCCCGCCTACGACGTTGAGGTTGCAAGCTTCTGGCAGAAGATCGGCATGATCTGCCTCTACATCCTGCCGATGTCGCTGGTGGTGTTCGCCGTGGTCGGCTTCATCCTGCTCGGCCTCTCCACCCCGACCGAGGCGGCGGCGTTCGGCGTGCTGGCCGTCCTGATCCTCGCCACGCTTTACGGCAAGCTGTCCTGGGGCATGATCTCCCGCTCGGTGGAGGGGACGCTGCGGGTGACGGTGATGGTGTTCTTCATCATCCTCGCCTCCAAGACGTTCTCACAGGTGCTCGCCTTCTCCGGCGCGACCTCGGGCCTCATCCGCTGGGCGACGGACTTCGAGGCGGCGCCCCTGGTCATGCTGCTGGTGATGTTTGCGGTGCTGCTGGTGCTGGGGATGTTCGTCGACGCGATCTCGATGATGCTGCTGACCATCCCGATCTTCTTTCCCATCGCCACGGCGCTAGGCTACGATCCGATCTGGTTCGGGCTGGTGATGCTGCTGGCGATCGAGATGAGCGGGACGACGCCACCCTTCGGGCTGTTACTGTTCGTGATGCAAGGGGTGGCGCCACGGGGCACGACCTACTGGCAGATCGTGCGCGCCGCGGTGCCCTACCTGATCTGCGACACGATCTTGCTGGCGCTCCTGATCGCGGTGCCGGCGCTGGCCCTGTGGCTGCCGGAATTGAGGCTCTAGAGATGTTCGGAAAGGCGCAGACGCGGGACGAGGACGGCGCCCTTGTGCGCGGCGAAGGGCTCTATGCCGGCGACTTGGCGCCAGAGGGGGCGCTGCACATGGCCATCGTGCGCTCGCCCTACGCGGCGGGGCGGATCGCCACGCTGGGGGTGGAGGACGCGCGCGCGATGCCCGGCGTCGTGCTCGTGCTGACGGCGGCGGAGCAGGCGGCTGCCGGCCTCTCTCCCTTCTCCGTCCGGTTCCGGCCGCCAGGGGCGGAGGTCGCGCCCACCCCTTTCCTGCCGCTCGCGACGGAGGCGGTGCACTGGGCCGGCGAGCCCGTCGCCGCCGGTCTCGCCGAGAGCGAGGCGCAGGCCATCGCCGCCGCCGAGGCGGTCCTGCTGGAGGTGGACGACGCGCCGGTTGTCACCGAGGCTGCCGCGGCCGCGGCAGACGAGGCGCCCCCAGTCTGGGCCGACCGAAACGGGAACCAGATCTTTGACCACCGCGTCGGCGACATGGCGGCGGTCGAGGCCGCCATCGCCGGCGCCGCCCATGTCGTTCGCCAGCGGCTGCAGATCACCCGCGTCACCGGCCTGACGCTGGAGCCGCGCACCTGCCTCGCCGTGCCCCAGGGCGACCGCCTGACGCTCCACACCGGCACCCAGGCCACCCGCCGGGTCCTGACGGAGCTGGCCACCGTGCTGAACCTGCCCGAAAGCGCGTTGCGCGTCGTCGCCCGCCAGGTCGGCGGCTCCTTCGGCACCCGCAACGGCGCCTATCCAGAGGACGCGCTCGCCCTCTGGGCCGCGCGGGAAACCGACCGCCCGGTGCGCTGGCGCGCCACCAGGTCGGAGGCGTTCCTCTCCGACACCCAGTCCCGCGCGCAGGATGTCGAGGCGACGCTGGCGCTGGGCGAGGACGGCGAGATGCTCGCACTGAAGGTCGAGGGGGTCGCCCCCGTCGGCGCTCAGGTCGGCCCGATGGCCTGCCACCCGATGGTGGCCAACCTGCCCGGCCTTGCCGGGGTCTACCGCCTGCCGGCCATCGCCGCGCGGATGCGGGGGATGCATGTCAACACCATCCACATGGCGCCCTATCGCGGCGCCGGCCGACCGGAGGCGATCTACGTCATCGAGCGGATGGTCGACATCGCCGCCGCCCGGCTGGGGATGGACCGGATCGCCCTGCGCCGGCGCAACATGATCGCGCCCGACCAGATGCCGTATGCCACCCCGCTCGGCTTCACCTACGACAGCGGCGATTTTCCCCGCGCGCTCGATGTCGCGCTTCAGGTCGCCGATGCGAGCGGCTTCCCCGCACGGCAGGCGGAGGCGGCGGCGCGGGGCCGGCTGCGCGGGCTCGGCATCGCCTGCGCCATCGAGCCGGCGGGCGGCGGGCCGACCGGCGCGCAGATGCCCGAATTCGCCGCGCTGGAGGCGGGGGGCGAGGGGCTGCAAATGGCCATCGGCTCCGGCGATGCCGGGCAGGGGCACGCCACCACCTTTCGCCAGATCGCCGAGCACCTGCTGGGCTGGAAGGGGAAGGTGGCGATCGTCACCGGCGACACCGACGCGGTGAAGCAGGGCACCGGCACCTTCGGCTCCCGCACCATGGGCTCGGCCGGCGCCGCGATGGCCGAGAGCGCGCGGCAGATCCTTGCCGCCGCCCTGCCCGACGCTGCCGACCACCTGGAGGCAGCCGAGGCCGACATCGCGTTCGAGGACGGCGCCTTTCGCATTGCCGGTACCGACCGCGCCGTGACGCTGCAGACGCTCGCCGCCGCCACGGGGCGCAGCTATGCCGCCGAGGCCTGGGTGCCGACCGCCGCCGGCACCTTCCCCAACGGCGCCCATGTCGCCGAGGTGGAGATCGACCCGGAGACCGGCGCGCTCGACCTGATCGCCTACACCGTCGCCGACGACATCGGCACCGTCATCAACCCGCTGCTGGCCGAGGGGCAGATCCATGGCGGGGTCGCGCAGGGCCTGTCGCAGGCCTGGATGGAGCGCATCGTCTACGACGCGGAGACGGGCGCGCTGCTGACCGGCTCGCTGATGGACTATGCGGTGCCGCGGGCCGACAGCCTCGGCCCCATCGCCATCCACCACAGCCCCACGCCCACCAATGCGAACCCGCTGGGCGTGAAGGGGGTGGGCGAATCGGGCACCGTCGGCGGGCTGTCTGCCGGCATCTCGGCGGTCTGCGACGCGCTGGGGATCGACCATATCGACATGCCCGCGACGCCTGCCCGCATCTGGGCGGCGCTGCAGGCCAAGGGAGGGGCGCGATGAAATGCGCGGTGATCGGCGCCGGCCCGGTGGGCACGGCGATGGGGCTGGCGCTCGCCCGCGCCGGGATCGAGGTGACGGTCTTCGAGAAGGAGCCGTCGCTCCCCGACGACCCGCGCGCCGCGACGCTGCAGCCCCCGACGCTGGCCATGCTCGACACGCTCGGCAGCGGGGCCGAGGTGCTGGAGAAGGGGCTGCGCGCGCCCGTGTTCCAGTTCCGCGACCGCGCCAGCGACGAGATCGTGGCAGAATACGATTACGGCCTGCTGGAGGACGAGACGCCCCATCCCTATGCCGTCCAGTGCGAACAGTACAAGGTGGCCACCGCCAATGCCCGCGCGCTGGAGGCGGTCGCCCCCGGCGCCCTGCGGCTCGGCACCCCGGTGGAGGGCTTCAGCCAGGACGAAAGCGGCGTGACGCTGCAGGTGGCGGGCGAGGCGCCTTCCCGTGTCGATTACCTGATCGGCTGCGACGGCGGGCGCAGCCTGACGCGCAAGACGCTCGGCATCGCGTTCGAGGGATTCACCTATGAGGAACGGTTCCTCGTCCTGACCACGCCGCACGATTTCGCCGCCCGACGGTTCGCCGTGCGCAACTACGTGCTCGACCCGGTGCAATGGTGCGCCCTGTTCAAGGTCCCGCACGAAGGGCCGCCGGGCCTGTGGCGCACCGTCTTTCCCGCACCTGGCGCGAACGAGGGGCCGGACCCGCTCTCCGACGACTACGTCGCGGCACAGATCGCGGGCGTCGAGCCGGCGCTGACGCTGGGCGATCTGCAGCACCGCAACCTCTACGTGGTGAACCAGCGCGTCGCGGCCAGCTTCCGCAAGGGGCGCGTGTTCCTGGCCGGCGATTCGGCGCATGTGAACAACCCGCTCGGCGGGCTGGGGATGAACTCCGGCATCCATGACGCGGTGAACCTGGCCGAGAAGCTGGTGCGCCTGCGCGACGCGCCCGCGGAGGCAGAGCGGCTGTCGGACGCCTATGACCGCGAACGGCGACAGATCGCCAGGGACTATGTGCAGGCCCAGACGATCCAGAACAAGAAACGGCTGGAAGCCAAGACGCCCGAGGCCCGCGCCGCGGCCCTGCAGGAGTTGCGGGACAGCGCGGCCGATCCGGCGCGACACAAGGCCTGGGTGATGCGCGCCTCGCTGATCGCGGGGCTGCGGGAACTGGAAGCGGAGGCAGAGGCATGAGCGAGGGCACGGACGCGCTGGGCTACCGGCTGAAGGTGGGGGTTGTCGTACCGTCCACCAACACCACGGTCCAGCCGGAGACGGACGCGGTGCGCGTCCCCGGCGTCAGCTTCCATATCGGGCGCATCCCGATCCAGGAGCGCAAGATCTCCACCGACTCTTTCCTCGACCACGTCGCGGCGATGCGCGCGGGGATCGAGACGGCGACGGACCAGGTGATGACCGCCGGCGTGGACAGCCTGATCATGGGCGTCGCGCTGGAGGCGTTCTGGGGCGGGCTGAAGGGCTCGGAGGAACTGCGCACCCGGCTGGAGGCGCATGCTGGCGTGCCGGTGATCCTCGGCTCGGAGGCGGTGGCGGATGCCCTGCGCGCCTTCGGCGCCCGCCGCATCGCCGTGCTGACCCCGCACATGTCAAAGGGCGACGCCGAGGTGCGCGCCTGGCTGGAGGAAGCTGGCTTCGAGGTGGCGGGCCTGACGGGCCTCGAGTGCGCCAGTCCCCGCGCCATCGCGCAGGTGCCCGAGGCGCGCATCCGCGAGGCGCTGCAGGCGCTGGACGCCCCCGAGGTGGAGGCGCTGGTGCAGGTCGGCACGAACCTCGCCGGCGCCGCGGTCTGCGCCGAGGGCGAGCGCTGGCTGGGCAAGCCGTGCATCTCGATCAACACCGTCAGCGCCTGGGCCGCCCTGCGCCGCGCCGGGATCGAGGACAGGGTGCGCGGCCGCGGCCGCATCTTCGAGGAGCACTGAGCTACTTGCCGTAATACTCCCGGAACCACGCGACGAAGCGCGCGATCCCCTCGCGCGTGTCGGTCTTCGGCCGATAGCCGGTGAGGCTCATCAGCAGCGAGCAGTCGGCCCAGGTGGCGGGCACGTCGCCGGCCTCCATCTCCATAGGGTTGCGCTGCGCCGCGACGCCCAGCTCCGCCTCGATCGTGTCGATGAAGTCGAGCAGGCGCACCTTCTCCGAATTGCCGATATTGACGATCCGTTAGGGCGCCACGGGCGACAGGCTGTCGCCCGGCGCGATGGGTCTTGTCAGAATAAGTCGGCTTGAGGCGGGGCAGGGCGCCGGTTAGCGTCCGACCATGACCCTGGAATGCCCCCACTGAAGTGGTCCACCAACTGGGGTAGCTTTGCCCCGTCAATTGGAGGATCCGGTGATGGCTGGGAAGCGAGAGAAGCCCGAAGATATCGTCATGAAGCTGCGGCAGGTTGAGGTTCTGCAGGGTCAGG
>JANSXY010000004.1 GCA_024742695.1 Paracoccaceae bacterium
GAGATGGTGATGCCGGGCGACAACCTGAAGTTCGAGGTCGAGCTGATCGCCCCGATCGCCATGGAGGAGAAGCTGCGCTTCGCCATCCGCGAAGGCGGCCGCACCGTCGGCGCAGGCGTCGTCTCCAAGATCATCGAGTGAGCCTTTCCGCGGCGGGCCCCGTGCCCGCCGCGCCCAGACTGAACTGGTTCGACGCGGGCGGCGCGTGGTGCGCCGTCCGCCTCTCAACCGAAATCCCCCGCGAGAGGGAAAGAGAATGCAAGGTCAGAACATTCGCATCCGGCTGAAGGCCTTCGACTACCGCGTGCTCGACGCCAGCACGCAGGAGATCGTGAACACGGCCAAGCGGACCGGCGCGCAGGTGCGGGGCCCGATCCCGCTGCCGAACAAGATCGAGAAGTTCACCGTTCTGCGCGGCCCGCATATCGACAAGAAGTCGCGCGACCAGTGGGAAATCCGCACGCACAAGCGGCTTCTCGACATCGTCGACCCGACGCCCCAGACCGTGGACGCGCTGATGAAGCTCGACCTCGCGGCCGGCGTCGACGTCGAGATCAAGGTCTGAGGAGGGCAGGAAGATGCTGCGTTCCGGAGTGATCGCCAAGAAGCTGGGCATGACCCGGCTGTTCATGGAGGACGGCCGGCAGGTTCCGGTCACCGTCCTGCAACTCGACAACCTGCAGGTGGTCGCGCAGCGCACCGCCGAGCGTGACGGCTATACCGCCGTCCAGCTTGGCGCCGGCTCTGCCAAGGCCAAGCGCACCACCGCCGCGATGCGGGGCCATTTCGCGCGCGCCAACGTCGCGCCGAAGCGCAAGATCGCCGAGTTCCGGGTCAGCCCCGAGAACCTGATCGACGTGGGCGCGGAAATCACCGCCGACCACTATGCCGCGGGCCAGTACGTGGACATCGCGGGCACCTCGATCGGCAAGGGCTTTGCCGGTGCGATGAAGCGGCACAACTTCGGCGGCCTGCGCGCCAGCCACGGCGTGTCGATCAGCCACCGCTCGCACGGCTCCACCGGCCAGTGCCAGGATCCGGGCAAGGTGTTCAAGGGCAAGAAGATGGCCGGCCATCTCGGCGCGGTTCGGGTGACGACCCAGAACATCCAGGTCGTGCGCACCGACGCCGATCGCGGGCTGATCATGGTCAAGGGGTCGGTTCCCGGCTCCAAGGGCGGCTGGGTCACGATCAAGGACGCGGTGAAGAAGCCGCTGCCCGCCGACGTGCCGAAGCCGGCCGCGGTGAAGTCGGCCAAGGCGGCCGAGACGGCCGAGGCCCCGGCTGCCGAGGTTCCGGCCGAAGGGGGTGAAGCATGAAACTCGACGTCATCAAGCTCGACGCCGGCAAGGCGGGGTCGATCGACCTCGACGACGCGATCTTCGGCCTCGAGCCGCGCGCCGACATCCTGCACCGCGTCGTGCGCTGGCAGCGGGCCAAGGCCCAGGCCGGCACGCACAAGGTCAAGACCAAGTCCGAGGTCAGCTACTCGACCCGGAAGATCTACAAGCAGAAGGGCACCGGCGGCGCGCGCCACGGCTCCCGCAAGGCTCCGATCTTCCGCAAGGGCGGCGTCTACAAGGGCCCGACCCCGCGCAGCCATGCCCACGACCTTCCCAAGAAGGTTCGGGCGCTTGGCCTGAAGCATGCGTTGTCGGCCAAGGCCCAGGCGGGGGCGCTGACGATCCTCGACGCGGCCGACATGGCCGAGGCGAAGACCGCGATGCTTGTGCGTGCCGCGCGCGAGCTGGGCTGGAAGCGTGTCCTGGTCATCGACGGGGCGGAACTGAACGACAACTTCGTCCGCGCCGCGGCCAATATCGAGGGCATCGACGTGCTGCCGTCGATGGGCGCCAATGTCTATGACATCCTCAAGCGCGATCAGCTGGTGATCACGAAGGCGGGTGTCGAAGCTCTGGAGGCTCGCCTGAAATGAGCGCGAAACCCGAACACTACGACGTGATCCGCAAGCCGGTGATCAC
Source organism: Paracoccaceae bacterium (assembly GCA_024742695.1). Lineage (GTDB taxonomy): Bacteria > Pseudomonadota > Alphaproteobacteria > Rhodobacterales > Rhodobacteraceae > JANSXY01. The sequence goes on from JANSXY010000004.1 coordinate 1,983, forward strand.
CGAGAAGGCGACGATGGCCTCCGAGGCCGGCGCGGTCGTCTTCGAAGTGGCGATGGATGCCAACAAGCCGCAGATCAAGGAAGCGGTCGAGGCGCTGTTCGGCGTCAAGGTGAAGGCGGTCAACACCACCATCACCAAGGGCAAGACCAAGCGCTTCCGCGGCCGCCCCGGCGTCCGCTCGGACGTGAAGAAGGCCTATGTGACGCTCGAAGAGGGCAACACTATCGACGTGTCCACCGGCCTCTGATAGAAGCCGCGACTCGGCGGCCCCGGGAACCCGGGGCCGCAGATCATTTGAAGGGGCCGGGCGACCGGCCAGACGAAACGGACCCATGGTCCAAGGCAACGGAAGACAGAAAGCATGGCACTCAAGTCGTACAAGCCGACGACGCCGGGCCAGCGAGGGCTGGTTCTGATCGACCGTTCGGAGCTTTGGAAAGGTCGGCCGGTCAAGGCGCTCACCCAGGGCCTGACGAAAACCGGCGGCCGGAACAACACCGGACGGATCACGATGTGGCACAAGGGTGGCGGCGCCAAGCGTCTCTACCGCATCGTCGATTTCCGGCGGCGGAAGTTCGACGTCCCCGCGACGGTCGAGCGGATCGAATACGATCCCAACCGCACCGCCTTCATCGCGCTGATCCGCTACCAGGACGGTGAGCAGGCCTACATCCTGGCCCCGCAGCGCCTTGCGGTGGGCGACACGGTGCTGTCGGCGGCCAAGACCGACGTGAAGCCGGGCAACGCGATGCCGTTCTCCGGTATGCCGATCGGCACGATCGTGCACAACGTGGAACTGAAGCCGGGCAAGGGCGGCCAGATCGCGCGCGCGGCGGGCACCTATGCCCAGTTCGTCGGTCGTGACGGCGGCTATGCGCAGATCCGGCTGTCGTCGGGCGAGCTGCGGCTGGTGCGCCAGGAATGCATGGCGACGATCGGCGCGGTGTCGAACCCCGACAACTCGAACCAGAACCTCGGCAAGGCCGGCCGCAAGCGGCACATGGGCGTTCGCCCGACCGTTCGCGGCGTCGCCATGAACCCGATCGACCACCCGCATGGCGGCGGCGAAGGCCGCACCTCGGGCGGTCGCCACCCGGTCACCCCCTGGGGCAAGGGCACCAAGGGCAACCGGACCCGCAAGAACAAGACGACGGACAAGTACATCCTCCGTTCGCGTCACGCGAAGAAAGGGCGCTGATCCATGGGACGTTCAGTTTGGAAAGGCCCGTTCGTCGACAGCTACGTTCTCAAGAAGGCCGAGAAGGCGCGTGAGAGCGGACGTTCGGACGTCATCAAGATCTGGTCGCGCCGCTCGACCATCCTGCCGCAGTTCGTCGGCCTCACCTTCGGGGTCTACAACGGCCAGAAGCACATCCCGGTCAACGTGACCGAGGAGATGATCGGCCAGAAGTTCGGCGAGTACTCGCCCACGCGGACCTACTACGGCCACGCGGCGGACAAGAAAGCGAAGAGGAAGTAAGCCATGGGTAAGGAAAAGAATCCGCGCCGCGTGGCGGAGAACGAGGCGATGGCGAAGCTGCGCATGCTGCGCACCTCGCCGCAGAAGCTGAACCTCGTGGCGGCGATGATCCGCGGCAAGAAGGTCGAGAAGGCGCTGGCTGACCTGACCTTCTCGAAGAAGCGGATCGCCGGCGACGTGCGCAAGTGCCTGCAGTCGGCGATCGCGAACGCCGAAAACAACCACGGGCTGGACGTCGACGAACTGGTCGTCGCCGAGGCCTTCGTGGGCAAGAACCTGGTGCTGAAGCGTGGCCGCCCGCGGGCGCGCGGCCGCTTCGGCCGGATCATGAAGCCGTTCTCGGAGCTGACCATCAAGGTGCGGCAGGTCGAGGCCGAAGTTGGGGAGCAAGCCTAATGGGTCAGAAGGTCAATCCGATCGGCATGCGGCTTCAGGTCAACCGGACCTGGGACAGCCGCTGGTTCGCCGACACCAAGGACTATGGCGATCTGCTTCTTGAAGACCTCAAGATGCGCGATTTCATCCACGAGGAATGCAAGCAGGCCGGCGTCAGCCGCGTGGTGATCGAGCGCCCGCACAAGAAGTGCCGGGTGACGGTGCACACCGCGCGCCCCGGCGTGATCATCGGCAAGAAGGGCGCCGATATCGAGACGCTGCGCAAGAAGCTCGCGAACATGACCGCGTCGGAGCTGCACCTCAACATCGTCGAGGTCCGCAAGCCCGAGCTTGACGCGGCGCTGGTCGCGGAATCGATCGCCCAGCAGCTGGAGCGCCGGGTCTCGTTCCGCCGCGCGATGAAGCGCGCGGTTCAGAACGCGATGCGGATGGGCGCGCTGGGCATCCGGGTGAACGTCGCCGGCCGTCTTGGCGGCGCCGAGATCGCGCGGACGGAATGGTACCGCGAGGGCCGGGTGCCGCTGCACACGCTGCGCGCCGACATCGACTACGCGCTTGCCGAGGCCAGCACGCCCTACGGGATCATCGGGATCAAGGTCTGGATCTTCAAGGGCGAGATCATGGAACACGATCCGCAGGCCCGTGACCGCCGCGCCACCGAGGCGCAGGATGGCCCGGCGCCGCGCGGACCGCGCCGCGACGCGCGCTGAGGAGGGTAGGAGATGCTGCAACCGAAACGGACGAAGTTCCGCAAGCAGTTCAAGGGCCGGATCAAGGGCGAGGCGAAGGGCGGGTTCGACCTGAACTTCGGCGGCTACGGCCTGAAGGCCACCCAGCCCGAGCGCGTGACGGCGCGGCAGATCGAGGCGGCCCGCCGCGCGATCACCCGCCACATGAAGCGCCAGGGCCGGGTCTGGATCCGGATCTTCCCGGACACCCCGGTGACCTCCAAGCCCACCGAGGTGCGGATGGGCAAGGGCAAGGGCTCGGTCGATTTCTGGGCCGCCAAGGTCAAGCCCGGCCGGATCATGTTCGAGATCGACGGCGTGAACGAAAGCATCGCGCGCGAGGCGCTGCGCCTGGGCGCGATGAAGCTGCCGGTCAAGACCCGGATCGTGGTCCGCGAGGACTGGTAAGGGCCGATCCCGAAACGAACGGTTCCGCCGGACACGGCGGGACCGCCCCGCGACGGACCCGCCGCGAGACAAGCCGGCCTTTGCGCTTGCTTTTCCACCGCGGGGGGAGTATCCGGCGCGCTCATGACTGCTCCACCGGATTCGCGTGTCACCCGCAAGGGGCCGCCCGGTGATGTGAAAGAAGGAAAGAAAAGATGGCGAAAGACGCCGCCGAACTGCGTTCGAAAACGCCCGACCAGCTGCGCGAGCAGCTGCTGGCGCTGAAGAAGGAAGCGTTCAACCTGCGCTTCCAGCAAGCCACGAACCAGCTTGAGAACACCGCCCGCATGCGTGCCGTCCGGCGCGAGGTGGCGCGGGTGAAGACCGTTCTGAACCAGAAGGCCGCCGAAGCGGCCGCGTCGAACTGAGGAGGCGCCCGAGATGCCCAGACGTATCCTGCAGGGTGTTGTCACCTCCGACAAGAACGAGCAGACGGTCACCGTCCGCGTCGAGCGCCGGTTCACCCATCCGGTGATGAAGAAGACCGTGCGGTTTTCGAAGAAGTACCGGGCGCATGACCCAGAGAACCAGTTCAAGGTCGGCGACACCGTGCGCATCATCGAATGCGCGCCGATCTCGAAATCCAAGCGCTGGAAGGTGGTGACCGAAGCTTCGGCTTGATCGCCCCCTCCGGTTTGATCGAAACCCTGGGACAGGTTCCCAAAGGTCGGGAGAAACCAAATGATCCAGATGCAGACCAATCTGGATGTCGCTGACAACTCCGGCGCGCGCCGGGTGCAGTGCATCAAGGTCCTGGGTGGTTCCCATCGCCGCTACGCCTCTGTGGGCGACATCATCGTGGTGTCGGTGAAGGAAGCGATTCCGCGCGGCCGCGTGAAGAAGGGCGACGTGCGCAAGGCCGTCGTCGTGCGCACCGCCAAGGAAGTGCGCCGCGAAGACGGCACGTCGATCCGCTTCGACCGCAACGCCGCGGTGATCCTCAACAACCAGGGCGAGCCCGTGGGCACCCGGATCTTCGGGCCGGTGGTGCGCGAACTGCGCGCCAAGAACTTCATGAAGATCATCTCGCTGGCGCCGGAGGTGCTGTGATGGCCGCGAAACTGAAGAAGGGCGACACCGTCGTCGTGCTCGCCGGCAAGGACAAGGGCAAGACCGGCGAGATCACGCGCGTCATGCCGAAGGACAACAAGGCCGTGGTCGAGGGCGTGAACATCGCCATCCGCCACACCCGCCAGTCGGCGCAAAGCCAGGGCGGCCGGGTTCCGAAGGCGATGCCGATCGACCTGTCGAACCTTGCGCTGATGGACAAGAACGGCAAGGCCACCCGCGTCGGCTTCCGCATGGAAGAGGGCAAGAAGGTGCGCTACGCCAAGACCACCGGGGAGGCGATCTGATGCTTGACGCTGCTACCTATACCCCGCGCCTGAAGACGGCCTACCGGGAAAAGATCCGCCCGGCGATGATGGAAGAGTTCGGCTACAAGAACGCCATGATGATCCCGCGGCTCGACAAGATCGTGCTGAACATGGGCGTCGGCGAGGCCGTGAAGGACACCAAGAAGGTCAAGCAGGCCGCCGAGGAACTGTCGCTCATCGCCGGTCAGAAGGCGGTCATCACCAAGGCCAAGAAGTCGATCGCCGGCTTCCGGGTGCGCGAGGAGATGCCGCTGGGCTGCAAGGTGACGCTGCGCGGCGACCGCATGTACGAATTCCTCGACCGCCTGATCACCATCGCGATGCCCCGGATCCGCGACTTCCGCGGCGTCAAGGGCACCTCGTTCGACGGCCGCGGCAACTATGCCATGGGGCTGAAGGAACACATCGTCTTCCCGGAAATCGACTTCGACAAGGTCGACGAGGTTCTGGGGATGGACATCATCATCTGCACCACCGCGCCCACCGACGCGGAAGCCAAGGCGCTGTTGAAGCACTTCAACATGCCGTTTTCGAGCTGACGCGGGAGGAGAGAGACAATGGCCAAGAAATCCATGGTTGAACGCGAAGTGAAGCGCGCGCGGCTGGTCAAGCAATACGCCGCCAAGCGCGCCGCGCTGAAAGCGACCATCGAAGACCAGAACCTGCCGATGGAAGAGCGGTTCAAGGCGACGCTGAAACTGGCGAAGCTGCCGCGCAATTCCTCGCCCACCCGGCTGCACAACCGCTGCCAGCTGACGGGCCGCCCGCATGCGTATTACCGCAAGCTGAAACTCTCGCGGATCATGCTGCGCGAACTGGCCTCCTTCGGCCAGATTCCCGGCATGGTGAAGTCGAGCTGGTAAGGGAGATCGCAGAATGTCGATGAACGATCCGCTCGGCGATATGCTGACCCGCATCCGCAACGCGCAACTGCGCGGCAAGTCCACCGTGCGTACGCCGGCTTCCAAGCTGCGTGGCTGGGTGCTCGACGTGCTCGCGTCCGAGGGCTACATCCGCGGCTACGAGAAGGTGACGGGCGCCGATGGCCACCCGGAGCTGGAAATCTCGCTGAAGTATTTCGAGGGCACCCCGGTGATCCGCGAGATCAAGCGCGTCTCCACCCCCGGTCGCCGCGTCTACGCTGGCGTCAAGGACATTCCGGCCGTGCGCCAGGGTCTTGGCGTCTCGATCGTCTCCACGCCGAAAGGCGTGATGTCGGATGCAGCCGCACGCACCGCCAATGTCGGCGGCGAAGTGCTCTGCACCGTGTTCTGAGGAGGTCGCCATGTCTCGTATTGGGAAGAAACCCGTCGAGCTGCCTTCGGGCGTTTCGGCGACGATCACCGGCCAGACGGTCGAGGTGAAGGGGCCGAAGGGCACCCTGAGCTTCACCGCCACCGACGACGTGACCATCAGCCAGGCCGACAACCAGATCACCGTCGCGCCGCGCGGCACGTCCAAGCGGGCGCGCCAGCAGTGGGGCATGTCGCGCTCCATGGTGGCGAACCTCGTCACCGGCGTGACCACCGGCTTCAAGAAGGAGCTGGAGATCCAGGGCGTCGGCTACCGGGCCGCGATGCAGGGCAATACGCTCAAGCTGTCGCTGGGCTACAGCCACGAGGTGAATTTCGAGGTGCCCAAGGGCGTGACCATCACGACCCCGAAGCAGACCGAGATCGTCGTCGAGGGCGTGGATCCGCAGCAGGTGGGCCAGGTCGCCGCGAACATCCGCGAATGGCGCGAACCCGAGCCCTACAAGGGCAAGGGCATCCGCTACAAGGATGAGTACATCTTCCGCAAGGAAGGCAAGAAGAAGTAAGGACCGGACAGATGGCAAACAGCAAACGGGAACTGTTTCTGAAGCGCCGCCTGCGCGTTCGGAACAAGCTTCGCAAGATGGCGGACGGGCGCGCGCGCCTGTCGGTGCATCGTTCCAACAAGAACATCTCGGCCCAGCTGATCGACGACGTGCGCGGCGTGACGCTGGCGGCGGCCTCGTCGCTCGAGAAGGATCTGGGCGTGGTCGGCAAGAACAACGTCGAGGCGGCCGCCAAGGTCGGCGCGGCAATCGCCGAGCGCGCGAAGAAGGCCGGGGTCGAGGAGTGCTACTTCGATCGCGGCGGCTTCCTGTTCCACGGCAAGGTCAAGGCTCTGGCCGATGCGGCCCGCGAAGGCGGGTTGAAGTTCTGATGAATGCGGGTGGCGGCAGCGCCACCCCGATGATCCGGGCCGCGCTTCGCGCGCCGGCACCGGGATCGGCCGAAACGGCGCCGAGCGCGCGCCACCGAAATCAAGGAATGCCTGATGGCAGAACGTGACAACCGCCGGGACCGCCGCGACCGCGACGAAACCCCGGAATTCGCCGATCGCCTGGTCGCGATCAACCGCGTGTCGAAGACTGTCAAGGGCGGCAAGCGCTTCGGCTTCGCCGCGCTCGTGGTGGTCGGCGACCAGCGCGGCCGCGTCGGCTTCGGCAAGGGCAAGGCCAAGGAAGTGCCCGAGGCGATCCGCAAGGCCACCGAACAGGCCAAGCGCCAGATGATCCGGGTGCCGCTGCGCGATGGCCGCACGCTGCATCACGACATCGAAGGCCGCCATGGCGCCGGTCGTGTCGTGATGCGGACGGCCGTTCCGGGGACCGGCATCATCGCCGGCGGCCCGATGCGCGCCGTGTTCGAGATGCTGGGCATCCAGGATGTCGTGGCCAAGTCGCTGGGCACCCAGAACCCCTACAACATGATCCGCGCCACGATCGACGGCCTGAAGAAGGAATCGAGCCCCCGCCAGGTCGCGCAGCGCCGCGGCAAGAAGGTGGCCGACATCCTGAAGAAGCCGGAAGCCGAGGCGCCGGCCGAGGCTGCCGCCGAAACGACCGAAGCCTGAGGAGAGACGCGATGAGCAAGAAGACGATCGTCGTCAAGCAGGTCCGCTCCGCCGCGCGGCGCCCGGCCGTGCAGGCCGCCACGCTGAAGGGCCTTGGCCTGGGCAAGATGAACCGCACGCGCGAGCTGGAAGACACGCCGGCGGTGCGCGGCATGGTCAACAAGATCCCGCATCTGGTGCAGATCATCGAGGAACGCGGCTGAGGCCTGCGGCCTGACGCAATCGCGGCGCCCCGGCCCATCGGCCGGGGCGTTGTCGTTTCAGGATGGGGACACGATGGAACTGAAGGAACAACGCGCCGAGACCGAGGCCGCCTTTGCCGAGATGGCCGCCGATCCGGACATGCCCGCGCGGGCCAGCCTGGTCTTCGCCTTCCTGCCCGCCGACGCGGACGCGGATTGGGACGCGCTGACCGAGGCCGCCGAGGCCGCGGGCTACGAGGTGGCCTGGGCCGAGCCGGACGAGGACGGCACGGCGGTGCTGGAGATCGCGACCGACGAGATCGCGCTGACGCTCGATGCGCTCTGGGCCGAGGAAGAGCGGCTGACGCTGATGGCCGCGGTGCACGGGTTCGAGGCCGACGGCTGGGCGGTGTTCGGCGATTAGGGACCGGGCCGGCGCTGCCGGGTGCCGGCGGGCGCGCGCGCCCCGGGGCGGAGGCACGCGACGCGCCTTGAGGGCCCTTGCCGCCCCGTTGCCGCAATCCGTCGATCCTGTCGTCCCGCTCCGCGGCCATCCCCCTTGCGCCGCGCCCCCCGTTTCGTCTATAGGCCCCCGGTGGCCGCTCCCGGCCCAACCACCAGAACCAAGAAACGCCGTGTTGGCCCTGTCGTCGCTGATGGGTCGTTCCGGCAAGGAGAAGCGACATGAAACTGAATGAACTGCGCGACAACGACGGCGCGGCGAAAAAGAAGAAGCGCATCGGCCGCGGCCCGGGTTCGGGCAAGGGCAAGATGGGCGGACGCGGCATCAAGGGCCAGACCTCGCGCTCCGGCGTGGCGTTGAACGGCTACGAAGGCGGCCAGATGCCGCTGTACCGCCGGCTTCCCAAGCGCGGCTTCACCAAGCCCAACGCCAAGAAGTTCGCCGTCGTGAACCTGGGCCTGATCCAGAAATTCGTCGAGGCCGGCAAGCTCGACGCCAAGGCCGAGATCAACGAGGATGCGCTCGTGGCCTCGGGCCTGGTGCGGCGCAAGCTCGACGGCGTGCGGGTCTTGGCCAAGGGCGAGATCACCCAGAAACTCGATATCGCGGTCACCGGCGCCTCCAAGGCCGCCGTCGCCGCGGTCGAGGCGGCGGGCGGGTCGCTGAAGCTGGCCGGCGCTGCGGCCGAATAAGCGGTTGTGGGCGCCCGGCCGGGTGCCTACATAGCTTTAGGTTTTCCAACGCGCCGCCGGCCGGGAAACGGCCCGGCGGCGTTGTCACGAAAGAGACGGGCATGGCATCTGCGGCAGAGCAAATGGCGGCGAACCTCAGCTGGGGCGCGCTGGGCAAGGCCACCGACCTTCGGCAACGGATCTTCTTCACCATCGGGCTTCTGATCGTCTACCGGCTGGGCACCTACATCCCGGTGCCGGGGATCGACGGCGGCGCGCTGCGCGACTTCATGGAGGATGCGGCAGCCGGGCTTGGCGGCATCCTTTCGATGTTCACCGGCGGCGCGCTGGGGCGCATGGGGATCTTCGCGCTGGGGATCATGCCCTACATCTCGGCCTCGATCATCGTGCAGCTTCTGGCCACGATGGTGCCCGCGCTGGAACAGATGAAGAAAGAGGGCGAGCAGGGCCGCAAGAAGATCAACCAGTACACCCGCTACGGCACGGTGGCGCTGGCGACCTTCCAGGCCTGGGGCCTTGCCGTCAGCCTGGAGGCCGGCGACCTGGTGACCGATCCGGGCCTGTTCTTCCGCCTGTCCTGCGTCATCACGCTCGTGGGCGGCACGATGTTCCTGATGTGGCTGGGTGAACAGATCACCGCGCGCGGCATCGGCAACGGCATCTCGCTGATCATCTTCGTCGGCATCGTGGCCGAGATTCCCGCGGCGCTGGCGCAGTTCTTCAGCCAGGGCCGGGCCGGCACGATCTCGACCCCGGTGATCATCGGCGTGATCGTCATGGTGATCGCGGTGATGGCCTTCGTTGTGTTCATGGAACGCGCGCTCAGAAAGATCCACATCCAGTATCCGCGCCGGCAGGTGGGCATGAAGGTCTATGACGGCGGGTCCAGCCACCTGCCCGTCAAGGTCAACCCCTCGGGCGTGATCCCGGCGATCTTCGCCTCGTCGCTGCTGCTGTTGCCGACCACGATCTCGACCTTCTCGGGCCAGCAGACCGGCCCGGTGATGTCGACGATCCTGGCCTATTTCGGGCCCGGTCAGCCGCTTTACCTGCTGTTCTTCGCGGGCATGATCGTGTTCTTCGCCTATTTCTACTCGCTCAACGTCTCGTTCAAGGTCGAGGACGTGGCGGAGAACCTGAAGAACCAGAACGGCTTCATCCCCGGTATCCGGCCCGGCAAGAAGACCGAGGAGTACCTCGAATACGTCGTGACCCGCGTGCTGGCGCTCGGCTCGGCCTATCTCGCCGCGGTCTGCCTGTTGCCGGAAATCCTGCGCAGCCAGCTGGCGATCCCGTTCTACTTCGGCGGCACCTCGCTTCTGATCGTTGTGTCGGTTACGATGGACACGATCAACCAGATCCAGTCGCACCTGCTGGCGCACCAGTACGAGGGGCTGATCGAGAAGTCGCAACTGCGCGGGCGCAAGCGCGGCACCACCGGGGCAAAGAAGGCGCCGAGCCGGCGATGACCACGAACATCATTCTTCTGGGGCCGCCGGGCGCCGGCAAGGGGACGCAGGCGCGCCGTCTCGTCGAGGAACGCGGCATGGTTCAGCTGTCGACCGGCGACATGCTGCGCGCCGCGCGGACCTCGGGCACCGAGATGGGCCGGAAGGTCGCCGAGGTGATGGATCGCGGTGATCTCGTCACCGACGAGATCGTCATCGGCCTGATCGAGGAGCAGCTGGAGTCGCACAAGGACGCGAGCGGGTTCATCTTCGACGGCTTTCCCCGGACGCTCGCGCAGGCCGACGCCCTGGGCCAGTTGCTTGGCGGCACGGGTCGGCGGCTGGACGCCGTCATCGAGATGCGCGTGGACGACGATGCGCTGGTGCGCCGGATCACCGGCCGCTTCACCTGCGGCAATTGCGGCGAAGTCTACCATGACGAAACGCGCCCGACGAAGGTGCCCGGCACCTGTGACGCCTGCGGGTCCACCGATCTGCGCCGCCGCGCCGACGACAACGAGGACAGCCTGCGCCAGCGGCTGATGGAATACTACAAGAAGACCGCGCCGCTGATCGGCTACTACCATGCGCTTGGCGATCTCTTCACCGTCGACGGGCTGGCCGAGATCGACGAGGTCGCCCGCCGGATCGCGGGAATCCTCGACCAGGCCGCCACCGCCTAGCCCCCGGCTTTCGGGCCTTGACGCCCTTGGGAAAAGCCACTAGGTCGCGGTGTCTCTCCGGAGAATCGTTCGGGCCGTCATGGCCGCGAACCGAGTGGGCGCCATCCCGGCGGGATGGAACGCCGGTTGTGAAAAAAGGTTCCGGCGCTACGGAACCGCAACGAAAGGACAGGAACGCGTGGCACGTATCGCTGGCGTCAACATCCCCACCGCAAAGCGCGTCCCGATCGCGCTGACCTACATCACCGGCATCGGCCCCGACAGCGCCCGCAGGATCTGCGAGGCGGTGAACATCGACGTCACGCGCCGTGTGAACGAACTCAGCGATGCCGAGGTGCTCGCGATCCGCGAACATATCGACGCGAACTTCACCGTCGAGGGCGACCTGCGCCGCGAGGTGCAGATGAACGTCAAGCGGCTGATGGACCTGGGCTGCTACCGTGGCCTGCGGCACCGCCGCAACCTGCCCGTGCGCGGCCAGCGCACCCATACCAACGCCCGCACCCGCAAGGGCCCGGCCAAGCCGATCGCCGGCAAGAAGAAGTAAGGGGAGGGCAGAGAGATGGCTCGCGACAAGACCCGCGTCAAGCGCAAGGAACGCAAGAACATCGCCGCCGGCGTGGCGCATGTGAACTCGTCCTTCAACAACACCAAGATCCTGATCTCCGACGTGCAGGGCAACGCGATCGCGTGGTCCTCGGCCGGGACCATGGGCTTCAAGGGCTCGCGCAAGTCGACGCCCTATGCCGCCCAGATGGCCGCCGAGGATGCCGGCAAGAAGGCGCAGGAACATGGCGTCCGCACCCTCGAGGTCGAGGTGCAGGGCCCCGGTTCGGGCCGTGAATCCGCGCTGCGCGCGCTCGCGGCGGTGGGTTTCACCATCACCTCGATCCGTGACGTCACGCCGATCGCGCACAACGGCTGCCGCCCGCCGAAGCGCCGCCGCGTCTGATCGTTGCCGTTGCCGCCGGGCCGCCCGCAAGGCGCGGCCCGCGCGATTCGTTTTTCCTCGGGCGTTCCCGGCGCAGGTCATCAGCCGGGAACAGGAATGGAGGCAGACCGCATGATCCACAAGAATTGGGCCGAGCTGATCAAGCCGATGCAGCTTGACGTCAAGCCCGGCAACGACCCCGCGCGGCGCGCGACGGTGGTTGCCGAACCGCTGGAGCGGGGCTTCGGCCTGACGCTTGGCAACGCGCTGCGCCGCGTTCTGCTGTCGTCCTTGCAGGGCGGGGCGATCACCAGCGTGCAGATCGACAACGTGCTGCACGAATTCTCCTCGGTCGCCGGCGTGCGCGAGGATGTCACCGACATCGTGCTCAACCTCAAGGGCGTCGCGCTGCGGATGGAGGTCGAGGGGCCGAAGCGGCTGTCGATCTCGGCCAAGGGGCCGGGGGTCGTCACCGCTGGCGACATCTCGGAATCGAACGGGATCGAGGTTCTGAACAAGGACCACGTGATCTGTCACCTCGACGAGGGCGCCGACCTGTTCATGGAACTGACCGTGAACACCGGCAAGGGCTATGTCGCCGCCGACAAGACCCGCCCGGAAGACGCGCCGATCGGCCTGATCCCGATCGACGCGATCTATTCGCCGGTCAAGAAGGTCAGCTACGAGGTGCAGCCGACCCGCGAGGGCCAGGTGCTGGACTACGACAAGCTGACGATGAAGATCGAGACCGACGGCTCGCTCACCCCGGATGACGCGCTGGCCTATGCCGCCCGCATCCTGCAGGACCAGCTGTCGATCTTCGTGAACTTCGAAGAGCCGGAATCGGCCGGCCGCGCCGACGAGGACGACGGGCTGGAATTCAACCCGCTGCTGCTCAAGAAGGTCGACGAGCTGGAGCTTTCCGTGCGCTCGGCCAACTGCCTGAAGAACGACAACATCGTCTATATCGGCGACCTGATCCAGAAGACCGAGGCGGAGATGCTGCGCACCCCGAACTTCGGCCGCAAGTCGCTCAACGAGATCAAGGAAGTGCTTTCGGGCATGGGCCTGCATCTCGGCATGGACGTCGAGAACTGGCCGCCGGAGAACATCGAGGATCTGGCGAAGCGCTTCGAGGACCAGTTCTGAGGATGTCGGGGGTGCGGATCGCGCCCCCGGCCATGCCCGCGACAGGCGGGGAACGGATGGGCGGATGCCCCAAGGAGAGCGGCCTTCACGCAGGGGTCGCCGGACAAAGCAAAACACGACGATAGGAGTTACCCATGCGTCACGCCCGCGGCTATCGCCGCCTCAACCGCACCCACGAGCACCGCAAGGCGCTGTTTTCCAACATGGCCGGCTCGCTGATCGAGCACGAGCAGATCAAGACGACGCTGCCGAAGGCCAAGGAACTGCGCCCGATCGTGGAAAAGCTGATCACGCTCGCCAAGCGCGGCGACCTGCACGCCCGCCGCCAGGCCGCGGCGATGCTCAAGCAGGACAAGGATGTCGCCAAGCTCTTCGAAACGCTGGGCCCGCGCTACAAGGAGCGCCAGGGCGGCTACACCCGCGTCCTGAAGGCGGGTTTCCGCTATGGCGACATGGCGCCGATGGCGATCATCGAGTTCGTCGATCGCGACACCACCGCCAAGGGCGCCGCCGACCGCGCGCGGCTGGAGGCCGAAGAGGCCGCCGAGGATTGATCCCGGCCCTGCCGGATGCCAAGGCCCCGCCCCGGCGGGGCCTTTTGCGTTTCGGCCCGGCCCTTCCGCCGGCTGCGTGCCCGGCCTAGAGTTCCGCCATGACCGACCTGTTCGACCAGCCCGATGCCTCGCAACCCGCCGCCGCGCCGCCGCGGCCGCTGGCCGATGCGCTGCGCCCCGGCAGCCTGGCCGAGGTCGTCGGGCAGGATCACCTGCTGGGTCCGGAGGGCCCGATCGGGCGGATGGTCGCCTCCGGTCAGCTGTCGTCGCTGATCCTGTGGGGGCCTCCCGGTACCGGCAAGACCACCATCGCCCGGTTGCTGGCCGATACCGCGGGAATGCGGTTCGCCGCGATTTCGGCGATCCAGTCGGGCGTGGCCGATCTGCGCAAGGTCTTCGACGAGGCGCGGCTCAGGCGCGGGCAGGGCCAGCGCACGCTGCTGTTCGCCGACGAGATCCATCGCTTCAACAAGGCCCAGCAGGACAGTTTCCTGCCGGTGGTCGAGGACGGCACGATCGTTCTGGTCGGCGCGACCACCGAGAACCCGAGTTTCGAGCTGAACGCCGCGCTCTTGTCGCGCTGCTTCGTCTTCGTGCTGAACCGGCTGGACGCGACCGCGCTGGGCCAGCTTCTGGACCGGGCCGAGGCGCATCTGGGCCGGCCCCTGCCGCTGACGGCGGAAGCGCGGCAGGTGATGGTGGACCTGGCCGGCGGCGACGGCCGCTACCTGCTGGGCATGGCCGAACAGGCGCTGGCCGCCGCCGGCGACGCGCCGCTCGACCCCGCCGCGCTGGCGCGGATCCTGCAACGCCGGATGGTCGGCCATGACAAGGCCGGCGACGGGCACTACGATCTTCTGTCGGCCTTCCACAAGTCGCTGCGCGGCTCCGACGTCGATGCCGCGCTTTACTACGCCGCGCGGATCATGGAGGCCGGCGAGGTCGCCGACACGGTGTTCCGCCGGCTGGCCTGCGCCGCCTCCGAGGATGTCGGGCTGGCCGATCCGCAGGCGATGGTACAGGTGATCGCGGCCTGGCAGGCCTTTGATCGGGTGGGTTGGCCCGAGGGGCGGCTGTTCCTGGGCCAGGCCATCGCCTATGTCGCCACCGCGCCGAAAAGCAACGCCCAGCACCGCGCCTTCGACGCCGCGCTGGCGCTGGCGGGCAAGACGGGCCACCTGCGTCCGCCGATGTCGATCCTGAACGCGCCGACGCAACTGATGAAGGAGCTGGGCTACAACGCCGGCTACCTCTACGACCACGATCACCCCGACGCGTTCTCCGGGCAGGAATTCCTGCCCGAGGCGATCGCCGGCACCCCGGCGGCGCGCCTTTACGCCCCGCAAGAGCGCGGCTTCGAGCGCGAGGTGAAACGGCGCATGGCCTGGTGGGCGGGTCTCAGGGCGCGCCGCCGCGACGGCGCCGAGTGACGCAGCGGCAGGGCTGGACTTGCCCCGCGCCCCCGGCCACCCTGCGGGCGGCCGACACCGGGAGGGACAGGGATGACCGCGTTCGACAATCTCGACCTGAAGAACCTTGCCTTTCGCGACGCCGGCGACGGCATCGGCGTGCTGTCGCTGACCCGCGCGGCCAAGCGCAACGCGCTGGATGCGCAGACCGTCGAAGACCTTGTAGCCTTCTTCGCCGCGCTGCCGCGCTCGGGCGTGCGGGCGGTGGTGATGCGGGCGGAGGGAGACCATTTCTGCGCCGGGCTCGACCTTGTCGAACACCACCACGAGGATCGTCGGCCCGAGGAGTTCATGCACCTGTGCCTGCGCTGGCACGAGGCGTTCAACAAGATCGAGTACGGCGGCGTGCCGGTGATCGGCGCGCTCAAGGGCGCGGTCGTGGGCGGCGGGCTGGAACTGGCCTCGGCCTTCCATATCCGGGTGGCGGACGCGACCACCTATTTCGCGCTGCCCGAGGGCCAGCGCGGCCTGTTCACCGGCGGCGGCGCGACGATCCGCGTCGCCGATCTCGTCGGCAAGGCGCGGATGGTCGACATGATGCTGACCGGCCGGGTCTACAAGGGCCAGGAGGCGGTGGACGTGGGCCTGTGCCAGTACCTCGTCGAGGACAGCGAGGCGAAGGCGATGGAGATCGCCCGCGCCGCGGCGCAGAACCCGCCGCTGTCGAATTTCGCGATCTGCTCGGCGATCAGCCACATGCAGAACATGTCGGCGCTGGACGCGGCCTATGCCGAATCCGTCGTCGCCGGAATCGTCAACACCCAGCCCGCCTCGCGCGAGCGGCTGGAGGCCTTCGCCAACAAGACCGCCGCGCGCGTCCGGCCCGGCTGAACGCGGGCAAAATTCTTCGTCCGAAGAATTTTGCCACACCCCGCGGTCGGGCCCGCGCACCGCCCGGGCAAGATCCTTCGTCCGAAGGATCTTGCCGACGCACCGCCACCGGCGGCCAAGGTCGTTCGCACGAAAGACCTTGGCGGCGACGCCACGAAATTCTTCGTCCGAAGAATTTCGTGCCTCGGTTCCGGCCCCCGGGCCCCGTTGACTTTGCCGGCCCGGAGCGCCACCAGAGGCGCATGGTCCAGACCCTTCTTCTTGTCGGCCTTGGCGGCGCGCTGGGCGCGATGGCCCGCTACCTGACCGTGGTCGGGGCGGCGCGGCTGTTCGGCACCGGCTTTCCGGTGGGTACGCTGGCGGTGAACGTGCTGGGCTCGTTTCTCATTGGCGTTCTGGCTGTGACGATGCTGGGGCCGCGCGGCGCGTCCCCGGCGGTGCCGTTCCTGCTGGCCGG
The DNA here is from genome assembly GCA_024742695.1 of Paracoccaceae bacterium. Taxonomy (GTDB): domain Bacteria; phylum Pseudomonadota; class Alphaproteobacteria; order Rhodobacterales; family Rhodobacteraceae; genus JANSXY01. The sequence goes on from JANSXY010000004.1 coordinate 18,152, forward strand.
GGTTCTGGGCGGGTTCACGACCTTCTCGGCCTTCTCGCTCGATGCGCTGAAGCTTTGGCAGGCCGGGCAGGCCGGCGCGGCCGGGGCCTATGTCGCGGCCTCCGTCGGGCTGTCGCTGGCCGCGGTCGCGGCGGGCGCGGCGGCGGGCGCGGCATTGCGGGGAACCCCGGGATGAGCGGTGTCGAGACCATCACGGTGGCCGAGGACGAAGGCGACCAGCGGCTCGACCGCTGGCTGAAGAAGCGGTTTCCGCAGCTTACCCAGGGCGCGGTGGAAAAGCTGTGCCGCACCGGCCAGCTTCGCGTCGACGGTGGCCGGGTGAAGGCCTCCAGCCGGCTGGAGGCCGGCATGCAGGTTCGCGTTCCGCCGCTGCCGCCCGCGGCTCCGGCCGCCCCGCGAGGGGCCGAAGCCGGGATCTCGCCGGCCGACGCGGCGATGATCGAGGCCGCGGTGTTGTGGCAGGACCAGCATATCATCGCGCTGAACAAGCCGCCGGGACTGCCCAGCCAGGGCGGATCGGGGCAGGGCGACCGGCATGTCGACGGCCTGGCCGAGGCGTTGCGGTTCGGCTACAAGGAGCGCCCCAAGCTCGTGCACCGGCTCGACAAGGACACCTCGGGCATCCTGCTTCTGGCGCGGACCGACCGGGTCGCCCGCCGCCTGTCGGAGGCGTTTCGCGATCGCACCACCCGCAAGATCTACTGGGCCGTCGTCGCCGGTGTGCCGGCGCCCGCGATGGGAACGATCCGCTTCGGCCTCGTGAAGGCGCCGGGGCACGGCAAGGGCGGCGCGGGCGAAAAGATGCTGTGCATCCATCCCGCGAAGGTGAACCAGACGGAAGGCGCGAAACGCGCCACAACCGATTACGCGGTGATCGAGCGGCTTGGCAGCCGCGCGGCCTGGGTCGCACTGGTCCCGATCACCGGCCGCACCCACCAGTTGCGTGCCCACATGGCCGAGATCGGCCACCCGATCGTCGGCGACGGCAAGTATGGCGGGTCCGGGCAGGAGAACCTGGGCGACGGCTGGGGGGCGCAACTGGGCGGCGACATTTCCCGCAAGCTGCACCTGCATGCCCGTTCGATCGCGTTCGATCATCCGGTGACGGGCGAACGGATCACGCTGACCGCGCCGCTGCCCGCCCACATGGCGAAGACCTGGGCGACCTTCGGCTGGCGCGCGGATGACGCGCCGGAAGACCCCTTCGCGGAGGCGCCGTGAGCGTGCAGCCCCGGCTGGTGATCTTCGATGTCGACGGCACCCTCGTCGACAGCCAGGCGCATATCGTCGCGGGGATGGAGGCGGCCTTCGCCGCTGTCGGGGCCGCCGCGCCGGCACGGGCCGAGGTGCTGTCGATCGTCGGTCTGTCGCTGCCCGACGCCATCGCCGCGCTGGCCCCGGCGCTGGCCCCGGCCGATCGCGCGCAGATCGCCTCCGCCTATCGTGCGGCTTTCGCGCGTCTGCGCGCGGCGCGGGCGACGCCGCCCTATCCGGGCGCGGCGGAACTGCTGGCGCGGCTGGCCGCGCGCGACGACCTGGTGCTGGGCCTTGCCACGGGAAAGTCGCGCCGCGGGCTTGCGCATCTCCTGGCGGCCGAGGGCTGGCAGCACCATTTCGTCACCCGGCAGGTGGCCGACGATCACCCGTCGAAACCGCATCCCGCGATGATCGAGGCGGCGCTGGCCGAAACCGGGATCGCGCCGGATGCGGCCGTGATGGTCGGCGATACCGAGTTCGACATCGCAATGGGTCGCGCCGCCGGGGTGGCGACGATCGGCGTGGGCTGGGGTTATCATCCCCCGGCGCGGTTGGCGGCGGCCGGCGCCGGCCGCGTCGTGGCGGATTTCGCGGCGCTTGCCGCCGCGCTGGACGACATCTGAAGGGGGCGGCATGGCGGGCGTTGGCGGCTGGGCGGCGAAACGGTTCTGGAAGACGGCCTCGGCCACGCGCGAAGCCGGCGGCCACGGCGTCGCGCTGGACGGTCGGCCGGTGCGCACGCCGGCCAAGGCGCCGCTGGTGGTGCCGACGCGGTCGCTGGCCGAGGCGATCGCCGGGGAATGGCAGGCCCAGGGCGAGGCGATCGATCCGCGCGGCATGCCGCTGACCCGCGCCGCGAATGCCGCGATCGACAAGGTCACGCCGCAGTTCGACGAGGTCGCCGGCCTGATCGCGGCCTATGGCGGCAGCGACCTGCTGTGCTACCGCGCCGAAACGCCCGAGGCGCTGATCCGCCGTCAGGCGGAGGCCTGGGATCCCGGGCTGGACTGGGCCGAGGCCGAGCTTGGCGCGCGGCTGGGCGTGGCGGCGGGGATCGTCGCCGTCGCGCAGCCGGCCGACGGGCTCGCGCGGCTGGCCGCCGCGGTGCGCGGCCTTACGGCCTTCGAACTGACGGCGCTGTACGATCTTGTCGCGCTGTCGGGTTCGCTGGTTCTGGGGCTTGCGGTGGCGCGCGGCGCGCTTGATCCCGGCCGCGCCTGGGACATCAGCCGAATCGACGAGACCTGGCAGATCGAGCAATGGGGCGAGGATGACGAGGCCGCCGAGGTCGCGGCGCTGAAGCGCGGCGAATTCCTTCAGGCGCATCGATTCCTGACCCTCGCGCGGGCGCAGGATGCCCGAGATGACGCCTGATCGGGCAAATTCGCGGCAAGGCGCATCCGCGCGGGCGGGGCCGTCTGTCGCAGCCAAAGTGCCCTTGACGCCCTGTTCTGAATCGTCCCACACTCGCGCCGTTGGGGCTCCACCGCCCTCTCGATCCCGTATCCGGCCCCACGGGGCCTGCGAAAAAGAATGACGGCCACGAAGGCCGAACACTCAGGAAGAGGTAAACATGAAAAAATCCGTTTTTCTCGGCACGCTGACCGCTGCGGGTCTCGCCGCTGGCGTTGTCGGCGCGGCGACGCTTGATGACGTCAAGGCGCGCGGCGAACTGAACTGCGGCGTTTCCACCGGTCTCGTCGGTTTCGCCGCGCCTGACGCCAACGGCGTCTGGTCGGGCTTCGACGTCGCCGTTTGCCGTGCCGTCGCCGCGGCCGCGCTGGGCGACCCGATGGCCGTCAAGTTCGTGCCGACCACCGGGCAGACCCGGTTCACCGCGCTCGCCTCGGGCGAGGTCGACATGCTGGCCCGGAACACCACCTGGACGTTCTCGCGCGACGTCGACCTGAAGTTCACCTTCCTTGGCGTGAACTACTACGACGGTCAGGGCTTCATGATCCGCAAGGACATGGGCGTGACCTCGGCCAAGGAACTGGACGGCGCGACCGTGTGCATCCAGACCGGCACCACGACCGAGCTCAACCTGGCCGACTTCTTCAAGGTCAACGGCATGAGCTACGAGCCGGTTCCGATCGAAACCAACGCCGAAGCGCAGCAGCAGTACCTCGCCGGCGCCTGCGACGTCTACACGACCGACGCTTCGGGCCTGGCCGCGACCCGCGCGACCTTCGCGGATCCGGAAAACCACGCCATCCTGCCCGAAATCGTGTCGAAAGAGCCGCTCGGCCCGCTCGTGCGCCACGGTGACGACCAGTGGGCGGATATCGTCCGCTGGACGCTGAACGCGCTGATCGCCGCCGAGGAATACGGCGTGACCTCGGCCAATATCGAGGAACTGGCGAAGGGCACCAACAACCCCGAGATCAACCGCCTGCTCGGCACCGAGGGCGATCTTGGCGCGATGCTCGGCCTCGATGCGGAATGGGCCAAGCGCGCGATCATGGCCGGTGGCAACTATGGCGAGATCTTCGCCGCCAACATCGGCGAGGCCACCCCGATCGGCCTGGCCCGCGGCCTGAACGCGCAGTGGACCCAGGGCGGCCTGATCTACTCGCCGCCGTTCCGCTGATACTCTGACGGGAAAGGGCGCGCGCCCGTCGCGCGCCCTTTTCATTTCTACCGACAGGGATACCCGATCCGCGAGGGGCAGGAACCCCGCGACACGGCCTGAAGGCCGGCAGCGGACCGGGTCTAGGGGAAAGAATAATGGCCAACGCCGCAGACCCGCCGAAGGACAGCTTTCGGCTGAGCATGCTGGTGTATGACACCCGCTACCGCTCCATCACCATCCAGATCGTCGCGTTGTTCCTGTTCATGGGGGCAGCCGCCTGGCTGGTGGACAACACGATCCAGAACCTCCGGACGCTGGGCAAGGATTTCAACTTCAGCTTCCTGTGGAGCCGGGCGGGATACGACATCAACCAGAGACTGGTGGAGTATACCAACGACAGCAGCCATGGACGGGCGATGCTTGTCGGCCTGCTCAACACCCTGCTGCTGGCCTTCATCTCCTGCGTGACGGCGACGATTGTCGGGGTGCTGGCCGGGGTCGCGCGGTTGTCCAAGAACTGGATCGTCGCGCGGCTGATGACGATCTACGTGGAAGCGTTCCGCAACATTCCCCTGCTGCTTTGGATCGTCGTGTTCTTCGCGGTCATGACCGAAAGCATGCCGGCCCCCTCGGCCTTCCGGGGCGACGACCCGGCGGCCTCGATGCTGCTGTTCGATACCGTGGCGGTGACGAACCGGGGCGTCTACGTGCCCGAACCGCTGTTCTATCGCAGCCTGGGCGACATCGACCTTGGCATCTTCCTGGTCAGCCTTGACCTGATCGCGATCGTCGCCGCGCTGGTGCAGGGCTTCTACGTCAACCGGGCGATCGTGGGCCGCGCCACCCGGATCCAGGAGGCGACGGGGATTCGGCCGACGACCTGGTGGCAGTCGATCCTGGCGCTGTTCGGCCCGGTCATCGCGGTGCTGGTGGCGCTGGGGTTCCATCTTGGCTACCCGGAACTCAAGGGCTTCAACTTCACCGGCGGCACGCATCTGCGCAATTCGCTGATCGCGCTGTGGGCCGCGCTGACGATCTATACCGGCGCCTTCATCGCCGAGAACGTCCGCGCCGGCATCCTCGCGATCTCGCGCGGCCAGACGGAGGCCGCCTTCGCGCTGGGCATGCGGCCGGGTCGCACGATGAGCCTGGTGATCCTGCCGCAGGCGCTGCGGGTGATCATCCCGCCGCTGATCTCCCAGTACCTCAACATCACCAAGAACACGTCGCTGGCGCTGGCCGTCGGATACATGGATCTGCGCTCCACACTGGACGGGATCACCATCAACCAGACCGGGCGCGAGTTGGAAGGCATGCTGCTGATGATGCTGATCTACCTGTTGATCAGCCTCACGATCTCGGCGGCGATGAATGTCTACAACCGCAGCGTCAAGCTGAAGGAGCGGTGAGATGGCGCAGGAATACTCCTATGTCCGCACCGAGATGCTGCCCGAGCAGGAGCCGCCGTCGAATGCCGTCGGCGCGCTGGTCTGGGTGCGGGAAAACCTGTTCTCCGGCCCGCTCAACACGATCCTGACGCTGGCCTCCCTTGCCGCCGTCTGGTGGATCCTGTCGCACCTGTCGGGGTGGTTCCTGAACTCCGTCTGGCAGGCCGGCAGCCTTGCCGAGTGCCGGGAGATCCTCGACGGCGCGACCGGCGCCTGTTTCGCGGTCATCACCGACCGCTGGGAACAGCTGCTGTACGGGTTCTACCCCTCGGATGCCTACTGGCGGCCGAACCTTGCCCTTCTGCTGATGCTGGTGGCGCTGGCGCCGGTGCTGTTTCCCGGCGTGCCGCGCAAGCTGTTCTGGTTCAGCGCGATCTACCCGGCACTGGCCTTCTGGCTTTTGTGGGGCGGGTCGATCTGGCCGCCGCTGGTGGTGCTTGCGGCCTTCCCCCTCGGCTTCATCGCCTACCGTCTGGTCGAGCCGATCAACGGCATCCTCGCCACCCTCGCCGCCCTGGCCGCGCCGATCCTGTGGTGGTTCCTGCTGGCCGGCCCGGTCGGCGGCGTTCTGGCCGGCATCCTGCCGGGCACGCTGGAACCCGTGGCCTCGGACCTGTTCGGCGGCTTCATGCTGTCGATCATCATCGGCGTGACCGGCATCGCCCTGTCGCTGCCGCTGGGCATCCTGCTGGCGCTTGGGCGGCAATCGGACCTGATCTTCCTCAAGACGATCTGCGTGGGCTTCATCGAGTTCATCCGCGGCGTGCCGCTGATCACGTTGTTGTTCACCGCCTCGCTGCTGCTGAACTACTTCCTGCCGCCGGGCACGAATTTCGACATCATCCTCCGCGTCGTCATCATGGTGACGTTCTTCGCCGCGGCCTACATGGCCGAGGTGATCCGCGGCGGGCTGGCGGCGCTGCCGCGCGGCCAGTACGAGGCGGCGGACGCGCTGGGGCTGGATTACTGGAAGGCGCAGCGCCTGATCATCCTGCCGCAGGCGCTGAAGATCTCGATCCCCGGCATCGTGAACACCTTCATCGGGCTGTTCAAGGACACCACGCTGGTGGTCTTCATCGGCCTTCTGGACCCGATCGGGCTGTCGAACGCGATCCGCGCCACGACCGAGTGGAACGGCGTCTACTGGGAGCTGTTCGTGTTCATCGGCCTGTGTTTCTTCATCTTCTGCTTCGGCATGTCGCGCTACTCGATGTATCTCGAGCGCCGGCTGAAGACCGACCATCGCTAAGGAGGGTGTCATGACCGAACCCCAACCCCACGAATACGAACGCGAGATCGACCGCAGCCACATGCAGGTCACCGACGAGGTCGCGATCGAGATCACGTCGATGAACAAGTGGTACGGCTCGTTCCACGTGCTGCGCGACATCAACATGTCGGTGAACCGGGGCGAGCGGATCGTGATCTGCGGCCCCTCCGGCTCCGGCAAGTCGACGCTCATTCGCTGCATCAACCGGCTGGAGGAACACCAGTCGGGCAGGATCGTCGTCGACGGCACCGAACTGACATCGGACCTCAAGAACATCGACAAGGTGCGCTCCGAGGTCGGGATGGTGTTTCAGCACTTCAACCTGTTCCCGCACCTGACGATCCTGGAAAACTGCACGCTGGCGCCGATCTGGGTGCGCAAGATCCCCAAGAAGGATGCCGAGGAAACGGCGATGCATTTCCTCGAGAAGGTCAAGATCCCCGAACAGGCTTTGAAATATCCCGGCCAGTTGTCGGGCGGTCAGCAGCAGCGCGTGGCGATCGCCCGGTCGCTGTGCATGCGGCCCCGGATCATGCTGTTCGACGAGCCCACGTCGGCACTCGACCCCGAGATGATCAAGGAGGTGCTCGACACGATGATCGAGCTGGCCGAGGAAGGCATGACGATGCTCTGCGTCACGCACGAGATGGGTTTCGCCCAGGCGGTCGCGAACCGGGTGATCTTCATGGACCAGGGCCAGATCGTCGAACAGAACGAGCCGAAGGCCTTCTTCAACAACCCGCAGTCGGACCGCACGAAGCTGTTCCTGAGCCAGATTCTCGGCCACTGACGGGATGCCGCACCATCGCGGCGGCGCGCGCCCCGGATCCGTCCGGGGCGCTTTGCCGTTTCAGCGCCGCGGCGGGACGTGGAAATCCAGCACCGTGCCGCGGCCGGGTTCGACCTCGGCCCAGTCGCCGATCTCGAAATCCACCACCAGCGTCGCCGCCGTCGGGTAGCGGATGAAATCGGAATCGGCGGGCGGCCGGGCGGGCAGGCGTCCGGCGAACTCCGCGATGCCGGGGTTGTGGCCCAGCATCATCACGCAGCTTCCCTCGGCCTTGCGCAGAACCGCCAGCATCACGTCCGGCGCGGCGTGGTAGAGCGCGGGCAACAGCCGCGGTTCAGGCAGCGCCGGGTCGAAGGCGGTGGCCAGCCCTTGCAGCGTTTCCACGGTGCGCGTCGCGGTGGAACACAGCACCTCGTCGGGTCGGTAGTCGCGCGAGGCGAGCCATTGGCCCAGGTCCTCCGCCGCCGCGATGCCGCGGGGGTTGAGAGGGCGGTCGTGATCGCGCAGCAAGGGATCGTCCCAGGCCGATTTCGCGTGGCGGATCAGGATCAGGCGGCGGTGGCCTTCCGGCGTCATCGGTGAAACAGCCCCATGTGATAGGCGGATTGTTCGGGCAGCCTGCCATAGGCGCGGCTGATCGGGCAAGCGCGGCGCACCGCGCAGCCACCGATCAGGCAATCCGCGCCCGCCGGACGGTCGAGATGGGCGTGGCAGGCGCCGGTGTCGTAGCCCGCGCCGCCCAGCGCGCCGGCGGGGCAGGCGGTGAGGCAGGGCCTGTCGGCGCAGGTGTCGCAGGGCCGGGGGCCGGTTTCGGGCAGGTCCAGCCTGTCCGGCACCGCGATGGCGCCGCGGTAGGAGGCGAAAAGCCCCATCCGGTCATGCACCAGAAGGTGCACCGGCGAGGCCCAGGCCCGGCCGGAGCGCCGCGCCCAGCTGTAGAACGGTTTCCACGGCGGCCCGGTGAACGGGAAATGCGCCTTGCCGCCAAGGTCGCAGGCCAGCCGCCCGATCACCCGGCGCGACCAGCGATCCAGCGGGTCGGGCGCGCCGTCCGACCATTCCGGCTGGGCCGTCACATGCGCCCAGAAGCCCGGTTCCAGCGGGGCGAGCAGGATCAGCGTGCCGGCGGTATCGGGCAGGCCATCGTCCGGGCCGGGATGGAACGCGCCGGCCACCATCAGCGCGTGATCCGCGGCGCGCGGGGCGATCCCGGCAAGACTGGCGGCGCCCGTCACCGCGGACGCGGTTTCACGCGCGGCTCGGTCGAGCGGATGATGCTGCCCGCGCCGTGATCGGTGAACAGTTCCAGCAGGCAGGCGTTCGGCACCCGCCCGTCGAGGATCACGACGGCGCGCACGCCCTCTTCCAGCGCCTTCAGCGCGGTTTCGGTCTTGGGGATCATGCCGCCGGCGATGGTGCCCTCGGCGATCATCCGGTGGACATCCTCGGGCCTGAGTTCCGTCACCACCTCGCCCGCCGGGTTCTTCACTCCGGCCACGTCGGTCAGCAGCAGCAGGCGGTCGGCCTGCAGCGCCCCGGCGATCGCGCCCGCGGCGGTGTCGCCGTTGACGTTGAAGGTTTCGTTGTCGGCCACGCCGGTGGCGACCGGCGCGACGACCGGGATGATCCCGGCATCGTAGAGATCGCGCAGCACCTGCACGTTCATCTCCACCGGACGGCCGACGAAGCCCAGTTCCGGATCGTCGGCCTCGCAGACCATCAGGTCGTCGTCCTTGCCGGAAATGCCGACCGCGCGGCCGCCCTGGTCGTTGATCGCCTGCACGATCCGCTTGTTGACGAGGCCCGAGAGGATCATCTCCACCACCTCGACGGTGGGCTTGTCTGTCACCCGCTTGCCGCGCACGAAGCTTGACGTGATGCCGAGCTTGCCGAGCATCTCGTTGATCATCGGGCCGCCGCCATGCACCACGATCGGGTTCATGCCCACCTGCCGCATCAGCACGATGTCGCGCGCGAATTCGGCCATCGCGGCATCGTCGCCCATCGCGTTGCCGCCGAACTTCACCACCACCACCGCGCCGGTATAGCGCTGCATGTAGGGCAGCGCCTCGGACAGGGTGCGGGCGGTCGTCGTCCAGTCGCGGTCCATCGTCTGCTGTCTCATAATCGGGCCCTTCGGCATCTGCGCCCGTGATAGACCCTCGCCCCGGCGCTGCCAAGCGGCGGTTGCCTTTCCCGCGCGCGCCTCTACCTTCGGGCGGCAGAGCAGGGGGCGGGCGATGACGGGCGACGACAGGAAGGTGCTGCTGCTGACCGGGGCAAGCCGCGGGATCGGTCACGCCACGGTCAAGCGGTTCGCGCGCGAGGGCTGGCGGGTGATGACCTGTTCGCGCCAGCCGTTCCCCGAGGAGTGCCCCTGGGGCGGCGGTCGCGAGGATCACGTGCAGGTCGACCTGTCCAGCCCGAACGACACCATCGCGGCGATCGAGGCGATCCGCGCCCGGCTGGGCGGGCGGCTGCACGCGCTGGTCAACAATGCCGGGATTTCGCCGAAGGGGCCGGGCGGCGCGCGGCTGAACACGATCGACACCGACCTGCGCACCTGGGGGCAGGTCTTTCACGTGAATTTCTTCGCCTCGATCGTGCTGGCGCGCGGGCTGAAGGATGAATTGTCCGCCGCCGGCGGCGCGGTGGTCAATGTCACCTCGATCGCCGGGGCGCGGGTGCATCCGTTCGCCGGCGCGGCCTATGCGACCTCGAAGGCCGCGCTGGCGGCGCTGACGCGCGAGATGGCGCATGATTTCGGGCCCTTGGGCGTGCGGGTCAACGCGATCGCGCCGGGCGAGATCGAAACCTCGATCCTGAGCCCCGGCACCGAGAAGATCGTGGAACGGCTGCCGCTGCGCCGCCTCGGCCAGCCGCGCGAGGTGGCCGACGTGATCTGGTTCCTGTGCTCGGACGCGTCGAGCTACGTGACCGGGACCGAGATCGAGGTGAACGCCGGGCAGCATGTGTGATCTCGCCTTGATCTGAACATGCAGGGCGCGGCACTTCACCCGTGCGTCAGCACGGGTACGCGCCCGCCCGCCCCCCAGGCGGGCGCGTTCCGCGCCCACCACGGGCGAGAGCGCACCCATGCGGCAAACGATGCGATGACATGCCGGCCGCTATCGGACTTTTGCCCTAAACCATCGCCGCGATGATCGCCCGAAGCGTCGCGATCCCCTCGCCCTTCTCCGACGAGGTCACCACGATCTCGGGATAGGCCGCGGGATGCTTCTGCAAGGCCGCGCGGACCTGGTCCAGCACCTTCTCCGCCTCGCCTTTCCGCAGCTTGTCGGCCTTGGTCAGCACCACCTGGAACGGCACCGCGGACTTGTCCAGCAGGCCCAGGATCTCCTCGTCAACCGGCTTCACGCCGTGCCGCATGTCGATCAGCACGAAGGCCCGTCGCAGGGTCTGCCGGCCGGCCAGATAGGCCTTGAGCAACCGCTGCCAGCGTTCCACCACCGGCTTCGGGGCCTCGGCATAGCCGTAGCCCGGCAGGTCGACGAGGTAGTGCCCCTCGCCCGCGGTGAAATAGTTGATCTCCTGCGTCCGGCCCGGCGTGTTCGAGGCCCGCGCCAGCCAGCGCCGGCCGGTCAGCGCGTTGATCAGGGTCGACTTGCCCACGTTCGACCGGCCGGCGAAGCAGACCTCCACCCGGTCGGGCGGCGGCAGCCCGTCCATCGCCACCACGCCCTTGAGGAAATCCACCGGCCCGGCGAACAGCAGCCGCCCCGCCTCCTGCGCGGCGGGTTCGGGGGCGGGCGCGACAGGGAAGGGCAGCGCCGTCATGCAACCAACCGCACGGCATCGCCCGGCGCGATCTCGCCGCCCGCCACGACCTCGGCATAGACGCCGAATTCCTGGTGGCCGTAGCCGTCTTCCAGCGCCGCCAGAACTGGCGCGTCGCGGCGCCCGGTATCGGGGTTGGCCTCGGTCGCGGTGCAGCGGGTGATCGGCTCCACCACCTTCAGCCGCGCCGCGCCCACCGCGATCTCGCGGCCCACCCAGTCGAATTCCTCGAAGGGCGCCGCGTTCTCGATCCACAGGTTGCCGCGGAACCGGTCGGGCGACAGCGGCCGGCCCAGCCGCTGGCCCAGCGCCCGGAGCGAGGCGAGGCCGAGGATCGAGACGCTTTCATAGGGCGAATCCGTCATCCCCCGCCCGGCCGAGACGATCCGCGCCGGGGATGGGCGGTCGGGGGCGCAGAGCGGGCGCACCCAGTCGAGAAAGCCGGGCAGGTCCGCCGGATCGTCCGGCGCCAGCGTGATGTCGCCCCGGTCAGGATGCGCGAGGGTGACACGCCGCGCGCCTTCGTCCAGCCGCGCGGTGATCGCCATCAGCGCGGGCGATTTCGCGCCGCGGCTGAACATCTGGCACGGGGTCCAGCCGTCTTCCAGCCGCGCGGCCTCGTGTGCGACGGCCCAGAGCCGGTCGAACGGCAGGCAGCGGCCTTCGGACAGATGGACGGAGGCGAGCGCCTCGCGCCCGTGCGACTTGATCGGGTGGCGAAAGATATGGGCCAGCCGCGTCGTCACTTCTTGCCTTGCCCGCCGCCGGCCTTCCCGCCGGCCTTGTCCCGCTTGAACCCGGCCCTGATGTTGCCGAACAGGTCCGGCCGTTTGCCGTGCATCGACATGATCGTGTACTGCTGCGCGAAGGTGATCACGTTGTTCGCGATCCAGTAGATCACGAGGCCCGAGGCGAAGCCGCCCAGCATGAACATGAAGATCCAGGGCATCCAGGCGAAGATCATCGCCTGGGTCGGATCGGTGGGCATCGGGTTCAGTTTCTGCTGGAACCACATCGACACGCCCAGCACGATCGGCAGGATGCCGATGAAGATCAGCGCGATGAACGAATTCGGATCGGGCGCGGCCCAGGGCAGGATCCCGAAGAGGTTGTAGATCGACGATGGGTCGGGGGCCGAAAGGTCGCGGATCCAGCCGATCCACGGCGCGTGGCGCAATTCGATCGTGACGAAGATCACCTTGTAGAGCGAGAAGAAGATCGGGATCTGCAGAAGGATCGGCAGGCAGCCCGAGGCCGGGTTGACCTTGTTCTTCTTGTAAAGCTCCATCATCTCCTTCTGGAAGCGCTGCTTGTCCTCGCCGGCGCGTTCCTTGATTGCCTCCATCTCGGGCTGGAGTTCCTTCATCATCGCCATCGAGATGTAGGACTTGCGCGCCAGCGGGAAGAGGATCGCCTTGATGATGAAGGTCAGCGCGATGATCGCCCAGCCCATGTTGCCGATCTGCAGGTTGAGCCAGTGCAGGGCGATGAAGATCGGCTTGGTCAGGAAGTAGAACCAGCCCCAGTCGATCGAGTCGACGAAACCGTCGATCCCCAGCGAGGTCTCGTAGCCGCGGATCGCCTCCCATTCCTTGGCGCCAGAGAACAGCAGCGTCTCGACGCTGGCGGAGGCGCCCGGCGCGACGTCGATGGCCGGCAGCCGGGTTTCGGCCTGGTAGATCTGCGCGCGCGGCGAATACTTGACGACCGAGGTGAAGCCCTGTCCGGGCAGCGGCACCAGCGTCGTCATCCAGTACTTGTCGGTGAAGCCGACCCAGCCGTTTTGCGTGACCTGCTTGAGGTCCGCCGGCCCCTCGCGCTCGATCACGTCGAGGTCGGGCATGTCGGAATAGTCGGTTTCCTGCAACTCGCCGTCCGACAGGCGCACCGCGCCCTCGTGCAGCACGAACATGCCCTGGGTGTCGGGTTCGCCATGGCGCGCGACGATGCCGTAGGGCGCCATCCGCACCGCCGCGGCGCCCAGGTTCTCGACCGACTGGGTGATCGTGAACATGTAGTTGCCGTCGACCGCGATCGTGCGGCGGAACACCAGCCCCGCGCCATTGTCCCAGACCAGCGTCACCGGGCTTTGCGGCGTCAGCCGGTCGCCGGTTTCCACCGCCCATTCGGTGCGCGGGCCGGGCAGCAGCGCCGGGTCAAGCCCGCCTGCCGGGGCCCAGCCGTAGACCGCGTAATAGGGCTGCGCCTCGGGCGAGCCGACGGGGGCCAGAAGACGCACGATCGCCGAATTCGGGTCGAGCGTTTCGCGGTAGTCGCGCAGCGACAGATCGTCGATCCGGCCGCCCAGAAGCGACACGGAGCCCTTCAGCCGCGGGGTGTCGATTTCCAGCCGCGGCGCCTCGGCGCTTTCGCTGGCGCTGCCCGGGTCGGCCGGGGCGGCGGCGGTCGCCTCGCCGACCGTGGCGGGCACCGCGACGCCGGGTTCGGCGGTCTGGCTGGCGGCGGGCGGCAGGGCCGGTTCCGCCGGCGGTTCGGGCGGCGGAAACAGCGTGTACCAGACCAGGATCACGAGGAACGAAAGGACCGTCGCGAGAATGAGATTCTTGTTCTGATCGTCCATCAGGACCGCACCACCCGGGCTGCAAGCTTACCGGGGGTTTCAAACGCGCGTGCCGGCAAAGGTCAAGCGGTTTCGGCGCTTCGGCGCCGGGGGGCGGGGCCCCCGCCGGGTCAGGAGGCCTTGCGGCCGAAGCGCGGCGGCGCCTGCGTCGTCAGCTTTTCGCGGTGCGTCTCGATCCAGCCGAAGGTGTCTTCCAGCGCCATCGGCCGGCCCACCCCGAAGCCCTGCACGTTGCCGCAGCCGAGCTGCGCGAGCATCGCGTGTTCGCCGATCGTCTCGACCCCCTCGGCGAGGGTTTCGAGGCCCAGCTGTTCGGCCATCGACAGGATCGCCGAGATCATCTTCTGCTGGTTCGGATCCTGGTCGACCCGGGTGACGAAAGACCGGTCGATCTTCAGCCGGTGCACGTCGAAGCGGCGGATCGAGGTGATCGAGGCGTGGCCGGTGCCGAAATCGTCGAGATCGATCATGCAGCCCATCCGCGCCAGCGCGGCGATGTTGTGCACGATCACGTCATTGTCGGAATCGGCCACCACGGATTCCAGGATCTCCACCGCCAGCCGCGATGGCTCCACCTCGAACCGGTCCAGTTCCCATTTCAGCTTCTCGGGCAGGCGCGGGTTGCGCAACTCCTCGGACGAGAAGTTGACCGAGACGCGCGGCACCTTCAGCCCGGCCTTGTCCCAGGCCTTCAACGCGCCCAGCGCGTGATACAGCACCACCTCGCCCAGCCGGGTCGACAGGCCCGAGTCGATCAGATCCTTGAGGAACCCGTCGGGCGTGAGCATCCCCTGTTCGGGATGCAGCCAGCGCGCCAGCGCCTCGAAACCTGTCACCTCGCCGGTGTCGGTAGAGACCTGCGGCTGGAAATAGGCCAGGATCTGCCCCTGTTCGAGCGCTGCGCCCATCTGGCTGCGCAGTTCCGCGCGGCCTTCCTCGGCGCGCTCGATCTCCACCGAATAGGCGCGGATGCCCGAGGGGCCGTTGGCGCTGGCGACCCGCAGGGCGGCTTCGGCCGCGGCCAGCAGTGCCGCGCCGGTGGGCTGCGGCGCCCGGCTGGCCAGGCAGAAACCCACCGAGGCGGAGACGTAGACGGTCGCCGCGTCGATCGACAGCGGCTGTTCGACGGCCGATTGCAGCCGCGTCGCGATCTGGATCGTGGTCTCGAGGTCGGCCTGCCGAACCGGCGCCAGCGCCACGGCGAAACAGGCGCCGTCGATCCGGGCCACGGTGTCACCGCCGCGGGTCACCCCGTTCAGCCGGTCGGCGGTGCGGGCGAGAAGCTCGTTGTAGGCCGCCGTGCCGAAGCGCTTCTCCAGCGTCGCGGCCTCGTCGATTTCCAGCATCAGGCAGGCGGTGGTGCGGCCGGTCTCGCGCATCTCGGCGAAGGCGCGGTCGAGACGGGCGACCAGTTCGGTGCGCAGCGGCAGCCCGGTGACCACGTCGGTGGGCACCTCCAGCAGCGGGCCGGGTTCGCCGTCGTGGCGCAGGGTCAGGAAGGCCGCCGGCAGCGCGAAGGCGGCGACAAGCGCGAGACCCTTGGGGCCGAACCACAATCCTGCCAGGACAAGCGCGGGCAGGAAGACCAGGATTTCGGGCCGCAGCAGGGTGGCGGTGATCGTGGCCAGAGCGCGGGCCGCTCCTGGTGTCTTCCCCTGAGGCATCGAAGAAGCCTTTCCTTGACGAAACCGTCTGTGATTTGCGCGTCCGGTCGTCAAGCTATGCCCAGAGGGTGAGCAGCGGGTTAACCGGACCCATCCGGTTTGGGTGGAATTGTCGCCGTCGCCGCCGGTTTGGCCCGCGCGAGGCCCGCGAAATCGAACAGCGCCGGGTCCAGCAGGTGCGAGGGCCGGGCATTCATCAGCGCGCGGAACATCACCTGCCTCCGGCCGGGGCTGTTCTTTTCCCAGCCGTCGAGGATCTGCTTGACCTGCTGGCGCTGCAACCCGTCCTGGCTGCCGCAGAGGTCACAGGGAATGATCGGGTAGTCCATCGCCCTGGCGAAGCGGTCGCAATCCGCCTCGGCGACGAAGGCGAGCGGCCGGTAGACGAAAAGATCGCCCTCCTCGTTCAGCAGCTTGGGCGGCATCGTCGCCAGCCGGCCGCCGTGAAACAGGTTCATGAAGAAGGTTTCGAGGATGTCGTCGCGATGATGGCCCAGCACCACCGCCGAACAGCCTTCCTCGCGCGCGATTCGGTACAGGTTGCCGCGCCGCAGGCGCGAACACAGCGCGCAGTAGGTCCGCCCCTGCGGCACCTTGTCGACGACGATCGAATAGGTGTCCTGGTACTCGATCCGGTGCGGTACCCCCATCCTCGTCAGGAACTCGGGCAGGACCGTCGCGGGAAAGCCCGGCTGCCCCTGGTCGAGGTTGCAGGCCAGCAGCTCGACCGGCAGCAGGCCCCGCCATTGCAGCTCGGTCAGCGCGGCCAGCAGCGTGTAGCTGTCCTTGCCGCCCGACAGGCACACCAGCCAGCGCGCCCCGCGTTCCACCATCCCGAACTGCTCGATCGCGGCGCGGGTGTCGCGCACGATCCGCTTGCGCAGCTTGCGAAACTCCGTCGTCCTTGGCGCGCCGCGAAACAGCGGGTGAATGTCGTCGGGCGTGTCGTCGTCGAGCATGGCCGGGCCTTCGGGCTGGATGGCAGAGGGATAGGGCGATTGCGCCCTGCCGTCAAAGCCCGCGCTCGCGCGCCTTCGCGGCGTCGTGCTCGGGGTCGGCGCCCGGCACCGGATCGTAGCCCGAGCCGCCGGCCGGGTGGCACGACAGCACCCGCCGCGCCGCCAGCACGCTGCCGCGGATCGCGCCGTGGCGTTCCAGCGCCTCCAGCGCGTAGGCCGAACAGGTCGGCTGATAGCGGCAGCCATGCCCGACCCAGGGCGACAGCAAGAGCCGGTAGGCGCGCACCGGAAGCGCGACGATATGGGCCAGCGGGCTCATGCCCCTTCCGCATTCGGCCGATGCACCTGCCGCAGGGCGCGGGCCAGATCGGCCTGCATCTGCGCGAAATCGCGCGACGCGGTCGTTCCGGGGCGTCCGACGAGCACGTAATCCCAGCCCGGCCGGGCGAGACCGGGCATCACCAGCCGCGCGATTTCCCGCAGCCGACGCTTGGCGCGGTTGCGCGCCACGGCATTGCCCAGTTTCTTCGAGCAGGTGAAGCCGACGCGCGCGGCGTCGTCCGGGCCGTCGCCCGGTGCGCGGGCGCGCGCCTGCAACAGAAAACCCGGCGTCGGTTGCCGCCGGGCCCTTGCCGCGCGCAGGAAATCGGCGCGCCTTGTCATCACGATCATCCGGGCAGTCTGTCCGGTCCCGGTGTTCGGGGCGGCCGGCGCGGGATGATCGGCCGCGGTCACCGCGTCCGGCCGGCCGATCAGGCCGACAGAACCTTGCGGCCCTTGGCGCGGCGCGCGGCCAGAACCTTGCGGCCACCCTTGGTCGCCATGCGCGCACGGAAGCCGTGGCGGCGGGCGCGGACCAGCTTCGAGGGTTGATAGGTGCGCTTCATCTCTTCCACTCCAGTCGTCGGGCAGCGCGAAACCGGCCGGATTCGGCTGCCGAAATCCTTCGAGGCCCCGCAGATACAGTCGCCGCGCCGCCAAGTCAATTCGCCGCCGCCACGATCCTGTAACAAATCCCCCGATCCGGTCGCGGCGCATCAATGCGGCGTGAAGCCTCTGGCCCCGGCGGGCCGGCATGGGCAGATTGGCCCGGTCACAGCCCGCAGGTCCGCCATGCCCGAGACATCCACGGATACGAACCGCCCCGCCGCCGCCAGGCGGCGCGCCCGCGCGATCCCGATCCTCGTGATCGGCGCGGCCGCGGTGATCGGGGCGCTTACCCTGGGCGACGCGCTGTCGTTCGACACGCTGGCGGCGCGGCGCGAGGAGTTGCTGGCGCTGCGCGCGGCGCATCCCTGGGCGACGGCCGCGGCCTTCTTGCTGGCCTATACCGTGATCGTGGCGCTGTCGCTGCCCGGTGCGGCGATCGCCTCGCTCGCCGGCGGGTTCCTGTTCGGCACCGCGCTGGGCACGCCCCTGAACGTGCTGGCCGCGACGCTGGGCGCCGTCGCGATCTTCCTGGCGGCACGCGCCGGGTTCGGCGACAGGCTGGCGGCGCGGATGGACGCGTCGGAGGGCCGCGTCCGGCGGCTCAAGGCCGCGATCGACGCCAACCAGTGGGAGGCGCTGTTCGTGATGCGGCTGGTTCCGGCGGTGCCGTTCTTCCTGGCCAACCTTCTGCCGGCGATGTTCGGCGTGCCGCTTCACCGCTTCGTGGTCACCACGGCGCTGGGCATCGTGCCGGGCGCGCTGGTCTACACCAGCCTCGGCGCGGGCCTTGGCGCGGTTTTCGAGGCCGGCGCGGTGCCCGACCTTGGCATCATCTTCGCCCCGCATATCCTGCTGCCGCTGCTCGGTCTCGCCGCGCTGGCGGCGCTGCCGGCAGTGGTGCGGGCACTGCGCGGCCGGGCGGCCTGATTCCGCCGGCGCGGCCGGCAAGCGCCTAGGTTTGCGCCGAAAGGCCTGATAGCCTTGCGCCGGCCCGCGCCGCCGGGCAGGAAAGGCGTGACATGTTTCTCAATTCGCTCTCCGGCCGGTTCCTGATCCTGACGACCGTGTTCGTCATGCTGGCCGAGGTGCTGATCTTCGTTCCCTCGATCGCGCGGTTCCGCGAGGACTACCTGCTGTCCCGGCTGGAACGCGCGCAGATCGCGTCGCTCGCGCTGCTGGCGACCGACGAGATGATCGATCCGGCGCTGGAAGAGGAACTCTTGACCAATGCCGGGGTGTTCAACGTGGTGCTGCGCCGCGACGAGGTGCGCCAGCTTGTCCTGTCCTCGCCGATCCCGGAGCCGATCGCGGCAAGCTACGATCTGCGCGACGCGCCCGCCTGGGTGCTGATCCGCGACGCGATGGCCGACCTGGCGTCATCGGGGAACCGGGTGATCCGGGTGCTGGGCGAGCCGGTCAAGCAGGCTGGCCTGCTCATCGAGGTCACCATGGAAACCGCGCCGCTCAGGGCCGAGATGCTGGCCTATGGCGGGCGGATCCTCGTGCTGTCGGCGGTGATCTCGATCATCACGGCGCTGCTTCTGTTCCTGGCCGTGCAACGGCTTCTGGTGTCGCCGATCCGCCGGGTCGTGCGCTCGATGTCGGCCTATGCCGAGGCGCCGGAGGATGCGCGCCGGGTGATCGAACCGGAATCCGCCGTGACCGAACTGCGCGAGGCCGAGGAGGCGCTGCAAAGCCTGCAACGGCAACTGACCGGAGCGCTGCGGCAGAAGGAGCGTCTGGCGCAGCTGGGCGGGGCGGTGGCGCGGATCAGCCATGACCTGCGCAACATCCTGACCACGGCGCAGCTGTTCGCCGACCGGATGGAGACAAGCGACGATCCCGCGGTGAAACGCGCGGCGCCGAAGCTGGTGGGCTCGATCAGCCGCGCGGTGAACCTGTGCGAATCGACGCTGGCCTTCGGCAAGGCGGAAGAGCCGCCGCCCCGGCTGCACCTGTTTCACCTGCGCGGTCTTGTCGACGAGGTGGTGGAGGCCGAGCGGCTGGCGGCCGCCAACGGTGCGGCCCCGGTGGAGTTTCTTGTCGACGTCCCGGCGAACCTCGCGATCCGCGCCGACCATGAACAGCTGGCCCGCGTGATCTCGAACCTTGCGCGCAACGCCCGCCAGGCGATCGAGGCGACCGGCCGGCCCGGCACGGTCGAGATCGGCGCGGGCGAGGGCGAGGGCGACTGGTGGGTTCGCGTCGGCGATACCGGGCCCGGCCTGCCGGCGAAGACGAAGGAGCGGCTGTTCCAGCCGTTCCAGAGCGTGCGCAAGGGCGGCACCGGGCTTGGCCTCGCGATCGCGGCGGAACTGGTGCGCGGCCACGGCGGGCGGCTGGAGCTGGTGCGCAGCGACGAGGACGGCACGGAATTCATCATCCGGTTGCCCAAGGCCGTGGCCGAAACCGCCGCCACCGGCTGAAGCGGCGGGATTTGCCCTTGCAATGGCGGGGCGCGGGGGATAAATCCCGGCCTCACGCACCCGTAGCTCAGCTGGATAGAGCACCAGACTACGAATCTGGGGGTCGGGCGTTCGAATCGCTCCGGGTGCGCCATTCCTCGCATTTGCGCTACCGCCCTTCGGGCCACTTGAGCGCGGATGGCGTTCGAACAAGAACCTTCAAAGCACGCCATTCCGTCCGTCCCTCCGAACCCGGGGCCTAGGCCACGGCCGTGGCTCCGCGCCGTCGGGGATCGCCGCTGCGCCACAAAAGCACGATCATCACGCCGATCGTCAGCAGGTTCCAGGCGATGCCGTTGACGAAGGCCCAGTGGTAATCCCCCGTCAGGTCGCGGATCAGGCCCGACATCCATCCGCCCAGCGCCATCCCGAGGATCGTCGCCATCAGCACGAGGCCGACGCGGGCGCCGGCCTCGCGCGGGGGCAGGTATTCGCGCACGATGATCGCGTAGGTCGGCACCAGGCCACCCTGCGACAGCCCGAAGATCGCGCTGACCACGTAAAGCGACACGAGGCTGTCGAACGGCAGGTAGAGCATCAGCGCCAGGCATTGCAGCGTTGCCCCGATCAGGAGCGTCGGCACCCCGCCCAGCCGGTCGGCGACCCAGCCCGAGGCGATGCGCGACACCACGCCCCCCAGCAGCATCAGCGACAGCATTTCCGCCCCCACCGCGGGGCCATAGCCGAGATCGGCGCAGAACGACACGATATGCACCTGCGGCATCGCCATCGCCATGCAGCAGCCCAGCCCGGCCGCGGCCAGCAGCCAGGTCAGCATCCGCGGCGAGAACGCGATGCTGCGCGCCTGCTGGGCCGCGATCCGGGCGGAATGCGCCTGCGCCTCGGCCGGCACCCTTCGGCGCAGAAGCACGGCCAGCGGCAAGAGCGTGCCGGCGACGGTCATCGCGAGGATCAGGTTGACCGTGCGCCAGCCGCTGTCCTCCAGCACCCCGGCCAGCAGCATCGGCCAGACCGCGCCGGCCAGGTAGTTGCCCGAGGCGGCGATCGCCACCGCGATGCCGCGACGGCGCTGGAACCAGTGCGAGATGTCGGCCGCCAGCGGGCCGAAACAGGCGGCGGTGCCCAGCCCGATCAGCGCCTGTGCCGCGGCAAGACCCGCCACGCCGGTGGTGATCGTCGAAAGCCCGTAGCCCGCCGCGATGGTCAGCGCCGCGCCGACCAGCGCGCGGGCGATGCCGAACCTGTCCAGCACCCGGCCGATCACCACGTTGCCCACGGCAAAGCCCAGCATCGTCACCGTGTAGGGCACCGAGGCGGCCGCGCGGCCGATCCCGAATTCCGCCTCGACCGACGGCATCACGACGATGATCGACCACAGTCCGACATTGCCGATGGTGGCCACGAGAAGGGTGATCCCGAGACGCGCCCAGGCGATGCGGCTGTCAAGGATATCGGCCCCCGTCATGGCCGGAGCCTAGGCCCGGCCCGTCGCCGGCGCCAGCCCGTTCGATGCCCGGATTCTCCCCGATCCCGCCATAATCCTGCCGCTTGCGCCGGGAAGTCTGTTCTCACGAAACAATCGGAGACCGGGCATGGACCTCGTTCATCGACTTCTCGACCGCATCGGCCAGGGCGTCGCCGACCGCGACAGGGCGGTACGGCACCGTCTGGACACGCTCGGCCTTGTCCTGCCGGACCGTCGGGCGCGGTGCGTTCCGCCCGGTGTCTTCGGCCGCCGGCCCGCCGCGCCCAGGGGCTAGAAGCTTACCGAGACGCCCGGCAGGTTCAGTTCCTTGACGAGGTCGCGCACCTCCTGCCGGGCCGCGATGTTGGAGATGTTGAGGTTCTCCACCCCGATGTCGCGCAGGTCGAGCAGCGTCAGCCCGCGCGGGAACAGCTCGCGGAAGATCACGCGTTCGGAGAATCCCGGCGCCACGCGAAAACCGATCCGGCGCGACAGCTGGTCGAGCGCGGCGCCCACCTTCTTCTTGTTGTGCATCTGCTGGGCGCCCAGCCGGTTCCGCAGCACGATCCAGTCGATCGGCTTCAGCCCGGCGCGGGCGCGCAGTTGCCGCGCGTTCCAGACCATTTCCGAATAGATCGAGGGCCCCAGCACCTTGCCCGTTTCCGCGTCGGTGCGGGCCAGAAGGTCGAAATCGATGAAACTGTCGTTCAGCGGCGTGATCAGCGTGTCGGCCAGCGAATGCGCCACCTGGCTCAGCCGCGTATGCGAACCGGGGCAGTCGATGATGATGAAATCCGACACGCCTTCCAGTTCGCCCACCGCCTGCGCCAGTTTCGCATCGTAGGGATTCTCGCCCGCCGGCAGGCTGGCGGGATCGATCTCGGGCAGGGGCCGGTAATCCGGCGTCGGCAGGTCCAGCCCGGCCCGGGCCATGTAGGCGCGGCGGTTCTCGACGTAGCGGCCGAAGCTGCGCTGCCGCAGATCGAGGTCGAGCCCGCCGACGCGATGGCCCATCCGCGCAAGCGCCGTTGCCACGTGCATGCAGGTCGTCGACTTGCCCGACCCGCCCTTTTCGTTGCCGACCACGATGATATGCGCCACGTTCCTTCCCCGTTCCGCCGTCCCCGCCCCGGAGACGAAAAGGCGCGCCCCAAGGGCGCGCCCTGCCTATATGTTGTGGGCTTCCCGGAGGGAAGCGCAAGACCCTTCAGAAGCCGAGGCCCGCGTACTTGTTCTTGAACTTCGACACGCGGCCGCCGGTGTCCATCAGCCGGGTGGACCCGCCGGTCCAGGCCGGGTGCGAGGTCGGATCGATGTCGAGCGTCATGGCGTCGCCCTCCTTGCCCCAGGTCGAGCGGACCTGGAACACGGTGCCGTCCGTCATCTTGACGTCGATCATGTGATAATCGGGATGGATATCCTTTTTCATCGTACCGCTCCTCAGGCTTCCGCGCCGGTCGACTTGGGCTTGTAGTTCGTGACTTCCGCGATCCGGGCCGACTTGCCGCGGCGCGACCGCAGGTAGTACAGCTTGGCGCGGCGGACCTTGCCGCGGCGCACGACCTCGATCGAGTCGATGTTGGTCGAGTACAGCGGGAACACCCGTTCCACGCCCTCGCCGAAGGAAATCTTGCGCACGGTGAACGAGGCCGCGATGCCGTCGCCGCCCTTGCGGCTGATGCACACGCCTTCGTAGTTCTGCACGCGCGAGCGCGAGCCTTCGGTCACCTTGTAGCCGACGCGCACGGTGTCGCCGGCCTTGAAATCGGGGATCGTTTTCCCCAGGGCGGCGATCTGTTCCGCCTCGATCTCGGCGATCAGGTTCATCTGATCCACTCCTATGTCGCTCACGGTTCGGTCCGTGAAGGTTGCTGCGGCCAGAGAGCTCTCGGTCTTCCATCGGGTCCGGGCCGGTCGGCGCGCCCGCGAGAGATCAGGTCGGCGTTGCTTTGCGTCATCGTCCCCACCGGTCCGCGCGCCGCCGGAAGCAGGCGGGAATCGCGAAAGGCCCGGTTGACCGGGGACCGTGCGCCTAAGACCAGAGAACGCGCCGCAGTGCAAGAAAAAACGCGGCGCGTCGCCCGCAACGGGCGGGATCAGGCAATCACCTCGCCCACGGTCATCTGCGGCACCGTGTCGGTGAAATTCGGGATATCTGCAATCACCGGCCCGGCCACGGCCAGCGCGGCGGTCAGCGCGGCCTCGTCGGCGAAGCGCAGGGTCGCGATCACGTAGTTCGGCGCCGGCGAGTCGGGCGCGCCGCCCGCAACCCCGCGCGAGGCCGTCGCGCCTTGCAGGTGCGCGCCCATGTGCTCGCTGACCAGCGGCAGGTGGGTTTCAAGGTAGTAGTCGTAGTCGAAGCGGGTGCCTTCGGCGATCGGGTAGATCACCTGCAGGGTCATGGCCATGGCGTCCTCCATCCGGCGAGGGCGCAACCCTAGGGCGATTCTGGCTGGTCCATGCGTCTATTCGGCGTCGGAATCGTTCCGATCTGCGACAAGGTCGGGCCGGCGCGCGCGGGTCAGGGCCAGCGCCTGCGCGCGCCGCCAGGCCGCGACCCGGCCGTGATCGCCCGACAGCAGCACATCGGGCACGCGGTGGCCCTGCCAGTCGACCGGCCGGGTGTATTGCGGATGTTCCAGAAGGCCGGCGGAGAAGCTTTCCTCCTCGGTCGAGGCGGCGTTGCCGAGGACGCCGGGCAACAGCCGCACCGTGGCGTCGATCACGGCCTGCGCGGCGATCTCGCCCCCGGTCAGCACGAAATCGCCCAGCGACACCTCGTCGACCGCATAGTGATCGAGCGCCCGCTGATCGACGCCCTCGAACCGGCCGCACAGCAGCGTCACCCCCTGCGCCCCGGCCCAGCTGCGTGCCATGGCCTGGGTGAACGGCCGGCCGCGCGGCGACAGATAGATCACCGGCCAGCGCGCCCGGTCCGCCGGGGTGCCGGCCGCGGCCTCGTCCAGCGCGGGGCCCACGACATCGGCGCGCAGCACCATCCCGGCGCCGCCGCCCGCGGGCGTGTCGTCGACATTGCGGTGTTTGCCGATGCCGAAGTGGCGCAGGTCGATCGTTTGCAGCGCCCAGCGCCCCTCGGCCAGCGCCCGGCCGGTCAGCGACAGGCCCAGCGTGCCGGGGAACGCCTCGGGAAACAGGGTGACGATCCGCGCGGTCCAGGCCCCCGCGGGGCGCGTTTCCTCCATCAGCGCGCGCGGTCGGGCCGAGGCGGAGATCGACATGCGGCCGTGCGAGCGCGGTTTCGGTTCGTCGGACATGGGCCTCGCCCCTTGCCGCCGGGGGGCGGCGGGATGTTCCTGTTCGGCCGGGCCGCCGGCCCGGTCAGTCGACCTCGCCGGGCGGATCGGCCACGATCCGGCCCAGGGCGAGATCGATGGTGGGCACCGCCGCGCGGGTGAAGGGCAGCAGGATCGGGGATGCCTGCCCCGCTGCCCGCACCTCGAGGATATCGCCCGCGCCGTGGTTGTGGATCGCCGCGACCCGGCCAAGAACCGCGCCGCCGGTATCGCGCACCTCCAGCCCGATCAGGTCGGCGTGGTAGAACTCGTCATCGGGCAGCGAGGGCAGCTTCGACCGTTCCGCGAACAGCGTGGTCCCGCGCAGCGCGTCGGCCTGTTCCTTCGTCTCGACGCCACCCAGCCGCGCGGCGAAGCCGCCGGCGACGGGCCGGGTGATCCTTACGGTAAAGCCGCGGCTGCCGTCTTCGGTGAACAGCGGCGCGTAATCGGCGATGGCCGCTGGCTCGGCGCAGAAGCTCTTCAGACGCACCTCGCCCCGGACGCCGAAGGCGCCGGCGATCGCGCCCACGCAGATCAGGCCCTGTTCGGCCATGCCCAAGCCTCCCTTGCGGCAGGCCGGGCGGCGAACCGCCCGGCGCCGGTCGCGTCAGGCCGGTCGGATCACTCTTCCGCCGGCGCCTCGGCCTCGGCCGGTGCCTCGGCGACCGGTTCGGCCGCGGCGGCCTCGGCCTCGGCGGCCTTCGCGGCCCGCTCTTCGGCGCGCTGCTTGGCCTTCTGGCCCGGCTCGGCCTTGTTGGGGTTGTTGCGGGCGGTCTTTTCCTTCACGCCCGCCGCTTCGAGGAAGCGCGAGATCCGGTCGGTCGGCTGCGCGCCCTGGCCCAGCCAGTACTGCACGCGCTCCATGTCCATCTTGACGCGCTCTTCGCTGTCCTTGGGCAGCAGCGGGTTGTAGGTGCCCAGCTTCTCGATGAAGCGGCCGTCGCGCGGCATCCGGCTGTCGGCGGCGACGATGGCGTAGTGCGGGCGCTTCTTGGAACCGCCGCGGGCGAGACGGATTTTCATAGCCATGTGAGTTTCTCCTTCAGGTCTGGCTGGTCCGGGCCGGGGCCCGTCATTTCTGCATCTGTTCGTGGTGCCTGATCACTTCGGAAATCACGAAGGCCAGGAACTTGCGGGCAAAGTCGGGGTCGAGATCGGCCTCGGCGGCAAGCCGTTCGAGGCGTTCGATCTGCCGGGCCTCGCGCGACGGGTCGGAGGGCGGCAGGTCATGCGCGGCCTTCAGCCGGCCGACGGCCTTGGTATGCCGGAACCGTTCGGCGAGGGTGTAGACGAGGATCGCGTCGAGCCTGTCGATCGAGGCGCGGTGATCCTTCAGCAGTTCGGCGGCGCGGGCGGCGGCGTCGGTCATGCAAGGGCCTCCGAAAGCGGGGTGTCGGTCTGTCCGGCAGGGGCGAGATCGTGGCGGATCACCACGTCGCCGGGGTCGGTGCCAGGCAGCGTGGGGTCGATCACGCCGCCAAGCCGCAGGCCCAGCGCGATCGACCGCGCGTTGTCCGGATCGATGATCGAGATGATCCGGGTCCAGCCCAGCGTGTCACGGATCCAGTCACGCACGGCGCTCGCCGCCTCGAAAGCGATGCCCTTGCCTTCGGCCTCGGGCACCACGAACCAGCCCAGTTCGGGGCCGGGGAAATGCGCCTTCTGATAAATCCCCACCTCGCCGAGATAGGCCCCCGTCGCGCGGTCCTCGACGCCGAAGGCGCCGTAGCCGCGCAACTGCCACAGCGCGACATCCGCCGCCCAGAAATCCCAGGCAGCGGCACGATCGAGGGGGCCGCCTTCGTAAACCGATCGCGGCGTCGCGAAGAACGCCGCCCAATGCTCGAAATCGTCCAGCTTCGGCACCCTGAGCCGCAGCCGGGCCGTTTCCAGCACCGGGATATGGACGGTCGCCTGCATCATTTCTTCTTGCCGAAGCCAAGTCCCGAAAGGCCCGAGGGCAGGCCCATGCCGCGCCCGCCCAGGGGCGGCAGGCCGGCGCCCGCGCCGATGCCGCCCTTCATCGCCTTCGCGGCCTCTTCCAGTTCGGCGGGCGACATCTTCGACGGGTCGGGCAGGCCGCCCTTGCCCATCATCTGCTTCATCGCCTGCTTCATCATCCCGCCCTTGCCCATCTTCTTCATCATGTCCGCCATCTGGCGGTGCTGCTTGAGAAGACGGTTGAGTTCGGCCACCTCCAGCCCCGCGCCGGCAGCGATCCGGCGCTTGCGGCTGGCCTGAAGCAGGTCGGGATTGGCGCGTTCCTTCTTCGTCATCGAGTTGATCAGCGCGATCTGGCGGCGCAGCATCCTGTCGTCGAGCCCGGCCTCTGCGGCCTGCTTTTGCATCTTGCCCATGCCGGGCAGCATGCCCATCAGCCCCTCCATGCCGCCCATCTTGAGCATCTGCTCAAGCTGGCCCTTGAGGTCGTTCATGTTGAACAGACCCTTCTGGAAGCGCTTCATCATGCGCTCGGCCTGTTCGGCCTCGAAGGTTTCCTGCGCCTTCTCGACCAGCGCGACGATATCGCCCATGCCGAGGATGCGGCCCGCGACGCGGTCGGCCTCGAAGGTCTCGATCGCGTCCATCTTCTCGCCGAGGCCGACGAAGCGAATGGGCTTGCCGGTGACCGCGCGCATCGACAGCGCCGCGCCGCCGCGCCCGTCGCCGTCCATCCGGGTCAGCACAACGCCCGAGATGCCGACCTTGCCGTCGAACTCGGTCGCGACGTTGACCGCGTCCTGCCCGGTCAGGCCGTCGACGACGAGAAGCGTTTCGCGGGGGGCGACGGCGTCGCGCACCGCCTGCACCTCGTCCATCAGCACTTCGTCGATATGCAGCCGCCCGGCGGTGTCCAGCATGTAGACGTCATAGCCGCCCATCGTCGCCGCGCTTTTCGCGCGCCTGGCGATCTGCACGGCGCTTTCGCCCTTCACGATCGGCAGCGTGTCGACGCCGATCTGGCGGCCCAGCACGGCAAGCTGTTCCATCGCCGCCGGGCGGTTGGTGTCGAGCGAGGCCATCAGCACCCGCTTGCCGTTCTTCTCCGACAGCCGTTTCGCGAGCTTCGCGGTGGTCGTCGTCTTGCCCGAGCCCTGCAGGCCGACCATCAGGATCGGCGCGGGCGGGTTATCGATCTTCAGCGCCTCGGGTTCGCCCTCGCCCTTCAGGACATGCACAAGCTCGTCATGGACGATCTTGACGACCTGCTGGCCCGGCGTGACCGATTTCGTCACCCGCTGGCCGGTCGCCTTGTCCTGCACCGCCTTCACGAAGTCGCGTGCCACCGGCAGCGAAACGTCGGCTTCGAGGAGCGCCACACGCACCTCGCGCAGCGCGGTCTTGACGTCGTCTTCCGACAGCGCACCCTGCTTGGTCAGCCGCTCGAACACCCCGCCGAGGCGTTCCGACAGATTTTCGAACATGTCAGCCCTCCGGCATCGGTTACGTCATATGCCGGAGATGGGCCCGGCGGCGGCATGGTGCAACGGCCAGACGCACCCGTGGGCGCAACGCGCTGACGGATGGCGATCCCGGCCAATGCCTAGGGACCGGAAGCGGCAAGCCTCCGGGGAAGTGAGGCGGGAGATACGCGCGGCGGTGACGCGAGTCAAGCGGCGGGGCCAAGCCCCTTGCACCTTGCGCGCGAACCGGCATCAATCTGGCCATGACCAACGGCAGCTCCCCGATGTCCAACTGGGACGAGATCCGCACCGCCTATCACGTGGCGAAGGTGGGCACGGTATCCGGCGCGGCCGATCTTCTGGGCGTGCACCACGCCACCGTGATCCGCCATGTCGACGCGCTGGAGGCGCGGCTGGGGGTGAAGCTGTTCCAGCGCCATGCCCGTGGCTACACGCCGACCGAGGCGGGACAGGCGCTGCTGACGGTGGCGCAGGCCACCGAGGACCAGTTCGCGCAACTGGCCGCGCGGCTGACCGGCGCGGGCAGCGCGATGGCGGGCGAGCTGATCGTCACGGCGCTGCCGGGGCTCTCGGCCCTCGTCACGCCGGTTCTGGCGGCGCTTCAGGCCGAACATCCCGAGCTTCGGGTGCGCTATGTCACCGACCTGCGGCTGTTTCGGCTGGAATACGGCGAGGCGCATGTCGCGATCCGCGCGGGGACGAAGCCGCAGGAACCCGACAATGTCGTCCAGCCGCTCGTCACCCATCGCAGCGCGCTTTACGCCAGCCACGGCTACGCGGCTTCGCAGGGCCTGCCGGACGACGAGGCGGCGCTGGCCGAGCATCGCTTCGTCGGGCCGGAAAACCCCGACAGCCGCGCGCCCTATCATCGATGGCTGGCCGAACGGGTGCCGGCGGAGGCGATCGTGTTCCGCAGCAACGATCCCGAGGCGCAGCGCGACGCGATCGTGGCCGGCGTGGGGCTGGGCTTCCTGCCGGTGCTGGAGGCCGGCGCCGACGACCGGTTCGCCGAGGCGATGCCGGCCCGGCCGGAGTGGGATTCGGCGCTGTGGCTCGTGACCCATGTCGACCTGCACCGCAGCCCCAAGGTGCAGGCCTTTCTCGCCGCGCTGAAGGCGGACGCGCGCGCCCGCTGTCCGGGCTGACCGTGCCGCTGGCGGGCCCGGCGCGCGGGCATCTGGCGATGCTGCTGTTCTCGGCGCTGGTCGCCGGCTCGTTCTCGCTGGGCGCGCTGTCGGCGAACCTGATCGATCCCGCGGCGCTGAACGCCGTGCGGTTCTGGATCGCCGCGGCGATCATCGGCGCGCTGGCCCTGGCGCGGGGCGGCATACCGCGCTCGGCGCTGGCCGCGCCCTGGCGCTACCTGGTGCTGGGCGGGCTGTTCGCCTCGTACTTCGTGCTGATGTTCGAGGGGCTGAAGACCGCCGCGCCGGTCTCAACCGCGGCGGTCTTCACGCTGACGCCGCTGATGAGCGCGGGCTTCGGCTGGCTGACGATGCGCCAGCGCCTGACCGGGCGGATGGCCCTGGCGCTGGCGATCGGCGGGGCCGGGGCGCTTTGGGTGATCTTCCGCGCCGACCTCGCCGCGCTGCTCAGGTTCGAGATCGGGCGCGGCGAGACGCTGTATTTCATCGGCTGCATCGCGCATGCGGCCTACACGCCGCTGGTCAGGAAACTCAATCGCGGCGAAAGCCCGGTGGTGTTCACCTTCGGCATGCTGATCGCGGGCGGCGTGCTTCTCAGCCTCTGGGCCGCGCCGGCGCTGGCCGCGACCGACTGGGCCGGGCTGCCGCCGATCGTCTGGGTGACGCTGGCCTACATCTCTGTCTTCGCCTCGGCGGCGAGTTTCCTTGCGCTGCAATACGCGACGCTGCGCCTGCCCTCGGCCAAGGTCATGGCCTATACCTATCTCACGCCATCCTGGGTGATCGCATGGGAACTGGCCCTGGGCCAGGGCGCGCCGGGCTGGGTGATCCTGGCCGGCGTCGCGGCGACGGTGCTGGCGCTGCTGATCCTGCTCAAGGACGAGGCGGCGGCAAGGGGATGAACGGCCTTGGCCGGCGGTGCGCTGACCCAACGACCGGGCGGCGGCGCGGCAAGGATTATCGCCGAAATCTCGCCTAGGGATCGGGCGGCGGCGCCGGGGCGGCAAGCTCGCCTTCGAGGAACCGCTCGAACGCGTCGTAATCCATCGGGTCGAACTGGCCGAAGCCCTGCATCCAGACGCTGGCCGCGCGCAGCGACTCCGGCTCCAGCTTGCACCATTTGACCCGGCCGCGCTTTTCCTGGCTGATCAGCCCGGCCTCGGCCAGCACGGCAAGGTGCTTGGAGATCGCGGCCAGCGACATCGCGAAGGGTTCGGCCACGTCGGTCACCGCCATGTCGTCTTCCAGAAGCATGGTCAGGATCGCCCGGCGCGTCGGGTCGGCGAGGGCGGCGAAGACCTGGTCGAGGGCCTGTGTCATGCCCCGCTTGTGATCCCGCCGGCGCGAATGGTCAACCGCGCGGTTGAATGAGCGCGGCGGGCGGAATCCGGGGCCGGCAGACGGCCCTGCCGCTGCGGCATGCAAGCCGCCTTCAAGAAGTTCCTTCAATATCAATGAATTGCCTTGCGGTGGGCGGCGCTTGTGCCCGCTTGACTCGCCCCGCCCCCCCGACTAGCAAGGCCGCGACCGATCGAGGGGGTCTTGCCGATGGCCGACGAGCCCGATCCCGAGCGCCTTAAGGCGCTGGAGGACCGGATCGCAGAGGTCCGGCGGGCGCACGCGCCCAAGCCCCGTGCGGATGCGGATGTGAGCCAGGCCCAACACGCCTGGCGGATGGTGACAGAGCTGGTCGCGGGTCTCGGGATCGGCTTCGGCATCGGACTTGGGCTTGACGCCGTGTTCGGCACCCGGCCCCTGTTCCTGGTGCTGTTCATATTGCTGGGTTTCGCGGCGGGGGTGCGGGTGATGCTGCGCACCGCCTCCGAGATCCAGGGCGGACGACAGCCGGCCCCGGACGAGGGCAGCCGGCGGAACGAAGGGGAATGACCGTGGCGACCGAAGCCGGAAGCGAAGGCCTTGTGTTCCACCCGATGGATCAGTTCATCGTGAAGCCGCTGTTCGGCGGCGACACGGTGGGCATGTTCACCATCACCAACGCGACGCTGTGGATGGCGCTGACGGTGCTGGCGATCACGGCGATGTTCGTCTTGGGCACCCGCGGCCGGGCGATCATTCCCAGCCGCGCGCAGTCGGTCGCGGAACTGGGCTACGGCTTCATCCACAAGATGGTCGAGGACGTGGCGGGCAAGGACGCGCTGAAGTTCTTCCCCTACATCATGACGCTGTTCCTGTTCATCGTCTTCTCGAATTTCCTCGGCCTCCTGCCGAAATCCTTCACCACGACAAGCCATATCGCCGTGACCGCGGTGCTGGCGATGCTGGTGTTCCTGACGGTGACGATCGTGGGCTTCGTCAAGCATGGGGCGGGCTTTCTCAGCCTGTTCTGGGTGTCCTCGGCGCCGCTGCCGCTGCGCCCGGTGCTGGCGGTGATCGAGGTGATTTCCTACTTCGTCCGGCCGGTCAGCCACTCGATCCGTCTTGCCGGCAACATGATGGCCGGCCACGCCGTCATCAAGGTGTTCGCGGCCTTCGCGCCGCTGGTGCTGATGTCGGGCATCGGGATTCTCGTCACGCCGCTGTCGATCATCGCGATCGTGGCGATGTACGGGCTCGAGATCCTCGTGTCCTTCATCCAGGCCTATGTCTTCACGATCCTGACCTGCGTCTACCTGCGCGACGCGCTGCATCCGCATCACTGAGGCGGGTCATCAACCGAGTTTTGCCAATTCCAGCCAAGGAGTGACCATCATGGAAGGCGATATCGTTCAAATGGGTGCGTACATCGGTGCCGGTCTTGCCTGCATGGGCATGGGCGGGGCCGCCATGGGGGTGGGCAACGTTGCCGGCAACTTCCTCGCCGGCGCGCTGCGCAACCCGTCGGCCGCGGCCGGCCAGACCGCGACGCTGTTCATCGGCATCGCGTTCGCGGAAGCGCTGGGGATCTTCTCGTTCCTCGTCGCGCTGCTGCTGATGTTCGCCGTCTGATCCCACGCGAACCCATCCTGCGGGCGGGTGGGGGCAATGGCGCCCACCCCGGTAAGACGGTTCCACGGGGGACGACATGGCGAACGCAACCGAAGGCGCTGCGGGCAAGGCCGCCGAAGGCTCGGGCGGCATGCCGCAGCTCGATTTCTCGACCTTCGACAACCAGATCTTCTGGTTGGCGGTCGCGCTTGTCGCGATCTACCTCATCCTGTCGCGCGTCGCGCTGCCGCGGATCGGCGGCGTGCTTGCCGAACGGGCGGGCACGATCACGGCCGACATCGCGGCGGCGGAAGACCTGAAGCTGAAGGCCGAGGAGGCCGAGAAGGCCTACAACCAGGCGATCATCGACGCACGCGCCGAAGCCGCGAAGATCATCGCCGAGGCGCGGGCCGAGATTCAGGCCGACCTCGACGAGGCGACGGCGCGGGCCGATGCCGAAATCTCCGGCAAGACGGCCGAATCCGAAAAGCGCATCGCCGAGATCCGGGCAAGCGCGCTGGATAGCGTCACCGTGGTGGCGCAGGATACCGCGGCGGCGCTGGTGGCGGCGCTGGGCGGCGCGGCCGACGACAAGACGGTGACCGCGGCGGTCTCCGAACGGATGAAGGGGTGATCCGATGCGCGGACTGACCATCGTGATCGCGTCGCTCGCCGCCAGCCCCGCGCTGGCCGCGTCCGGCCCGTTCTTCTCGCTGCGCAACACCGATTTCGTGGTGCTGATCGCGTTCCTCGTGTTCATCGGCGTGCTGGTCTACTTCAAGGTGCCGGGCCTTCTGGGCGGGCTGCTCGACAAGCGCGCGGCGACGATCAAGTCCGAGCTGGACGAGGCCCGCGCGCTGCGCGAGGAGGCGCAGGCGGTGCTGGCGTCCTACGAGCGCAAGCACAAGGAAGTCGAGGAACAGGCCGAACGGATCGTCGCCACCGCGAAGCGCGAGGCCGAGGCCGCGGCCGAGGAGGCCAAGGCGAAGCTGGCGATGTCGATCGACCGCCGGCTCAAGGCCGCGCAGGACCAGATCGCCTCGGCCGAGGCGGCGGCGGTGCGCGAGGTGCGCGACCGCGCGGTTTCCGTCGCCGTGGCGGCGGCGGGGGATGTCCTGTCCAAGCAGATGAAGGCGGCCGACCGCAACAAGCTCATCGACAGCGCGATCGGCGAAGTCGAGACCAAGCTGCACTGATCCCTCCGGTCCCGCGGAGATCCGAACGCCCGGCCTCGGCCGGGCGTTCGCGCGTTCAGCGGTCGCGTTCCTGTTCGATCCGAAGCCGGGCGATCTCCTCGTGCCGTTCGGCGCGGCGCAACTCTTCCAGTTCGATCTGGATGTAGCCCAGATGGGCCTCGATCGCGGCGCGCGCGGCTTCGGGGTTGCGGCGCTGGAGCGCGGCGTTGATCGCGCGATGCTGGTCGAGAAGCGTGGCGCGGGTGGTGCGGCGCTTGAACATCATCTGGCGATTGTAGAACACGCCGGCGCGCAACAGGTCGAACATCGCCCGCATCATGTGCAGCATGATCACGTTGTGGCTGGCCTCGATGATCGCCATGTGGAACTCGGCGTCCAGCCGGGCCTCGTCGCTGGGATCGCGTTTCTGGTGCGCCGCCTCCATCCGGTGAAAGATCGTGTCGATCACCTGAAGGTCGGTGTCGGACCCCAGCCGCGCGGCGCGTTCGGCGGCCAGCCCCTCCATGTCGCGGCGAAAGTCGAGGTAGTCGGAGACCGCCTCGTCATGGCTGGCGAAAAGCCGGATCAGCGCCGGCGAGAAGGCCGCGCCCAATACCTCGGCCACGTAGATGCCGGCCCCGGCGCGGGTCACCAGCAGGCCCGCCTCCTGCAACTCGGCGATCGCCTCGCGCAGTGACGGGCGCGAGACGCCGAGCTTCTCCGACAGGTCGCGTTCCGAGGGTAGCCGTTCGCCGGGCCTCAGGATGCCCTGCAGGATCAACCGCTCGATCTGGCGGACGACGCTTTGCGACAGTTTTTCCGGCGTGACTTTCTGGAACGGCATGGCACCCTCGGCTGGTCGGGAAGTATGACCAGCGGCGCGGGCAAGGCAATGCCCAAGCACGCGGCGCCGTCCCCGCCGGGCGGCGGGAACGGCGAAGGCGGGATCAGCCCGTCGGGCGAATGATGATCTCGACCCGGCGGTTCTGCGCGCGGCCCGCCTCGTTCAGGTTCGAGGCGACAGGCTGCGCCTCGCCGCGGCCGATCGCGTCGATCCGGCCGGGCGCGACGCCGGATTGCATCAGCACCGCGGCCACGGCATTGGCGCGGCGGGTGGACAGGCCGAGGTTGTAGCTGCTCGACCCGGTGGAATCGGTATGCCCGATCACCTCGATCCGGCTGTTCGGATAGGCGTTGAGGTTGCGCGCCACGGCGTAGAGATCGGCCTGCAGGTCCGGCCGCAGCACCGCGCTGTCGGTGGCGAACAGGATATCCTGCGGCATCGTCACCACCAGCGCCGAGCCGGTGTTGACGATCTGGACGTTGCTGCCGAGTTGCTGGCGCAACTCCGCCTCCTGGCGGTCGAGCACCGATCCGATGCCGCCACCCAGCGCGCCGCCGATCAGCGCGCCGGCCGCGGTTCTTGCCAGCCGGTCGTCATCGTCTTCCGCGGTCGCGCCAAGGAAGCCGCCGATCATCGCGCCGGCAATCGCGCCGGTCTGGGCATTGGTGGGGGCGCCGGGCGGGCGCGGCGCATAGGGATCGGTGCACCCGGCCAGCGCGACGGCGCCGGCAAGGAGCACGAGGGCGGGAAACTTTCGGGTCATGAGCTGCCTCTTGGCGTTGTTTCGCCCGACCATAGCAGGGCCGCCATGTTCAGAACCAGCCCTGCCGAAAGGATGGCAAGGAATCGCCTATCACGTTCCGGTGCGGTGTGCCGGGTCTTCGCCGGCTTCGGCCCGGGCCGCTTCCCACGCCAGCATCGCGCGCTTGACGGGCAGGCCCCAGTGATAGCCCCCAAGCGCGCCGGATTTCCGCAAGGCCCGGTGGCAGGGAATGAGCCAGCTGACCGGGTTGCGCCCCACCGCGGTGCCCACCGCCCGCACCGCCGCCGGGTGGCCAACCGCGCGGGCGAGGTCGGAATAGGTCGTGACATGGCCCGAGGGGATCGACAACAGCGCCTCCCAGACCTTGATCTGGAAAGGCGCGCCGATCAGGTGCAGCCGCGTCTCGCCGCCTGCTCCGAAGGCGGCGGCGACCCACGGGGCGATCGCGTCGCCGTCCTCGACATACGCGGCCAGCGGCCAGCGCCTTCGCAGGTCGGCCATCGCCGCCTCCGCGCCGGTCTCGGCGGTGAAGGCCAACCCGCACAGCCCGCGCTCGGTTCCCATCGCCAGGGCCGGGCCGAACGGCGTGTCGAACCCGCCCCAGCGGATCGTCAGCCCCGCGCCGCCCTTCGCGTAGTCGCCGGGGCTCATCGCCTCCCAGCGCAGGAACAGGTCGTGCAGCCGGCCGGCGCCGGACAGCCCGGCCGCGTGCGCGGCATCGAGAACCGTGTGACGTTCGGCCAGCGACCGGCGGGCCTGATCGAGGGCCAGGTACTGCTGGTAGCGCTTCGGCGACACGCCGACCCAGCGCGAGAAGACCCGTTGGAAATGCGCCGGGCTCATCCCCATCCGGGCGGCGAGATCATCCAGCGAGATCTGCGGCCCGCCCGCGTCGATCAGGTCCAGCGCGCGGCGAATCACGTTGTAGTGGTAGCGGTCTTCCATGCGCCTGCCTCCGTTGTCCCGCCGGACCAGACTAGCGACGCGGTCGCGACGGGCCACCCGATTGTTGCGCCTTCTAAGCGCCGGCTTGCCCCGGCGCGCCCGACGCGGCATTAGGGACGCCATGGCACGGCAACTCGACTATCCCACGATGACCGAGATCTTTCGCCGCTTCCGGGCGGCGGAGCCGGAACCGAAGGGCGAGTTGGAGCATCTGAACGCCTTCACCCTGCTGGTGGCCGTGGCCCTGTCGGCGCAGGCGACGGACGCCGGCGTCAACCGGGCCACCCGCGCGCTGTTCAAGATCGCCGACACGCCCGAGAAGATGCTGGCGCTGGGCGAGGCCGGGCTGATCGAGCATATCAAGACGATCGGATTGTTCCGCAACAAGGCGAAGAACGTCATCGCCCTGTCGCGACAGCTGATCGAACGGTTCGGCGGGCAGGTGCCCTCGTCCCGCGCGG
Source organism: Paracoccaceae bacterium (assembly GCA_024742695.1). Lineage (GTDB taxonomy): Bacteria > Pseudomonadota > Alphaproteobacteria > Rhodobacterales > Rhodobacteraceae > JANSXY01. The sequence continues at coordinate 54,291 of JANSXY010000004.1, forward strand.
CGCTGCAATCGCTGCCCGGTGTCGGGCGCAAGACCGCGAACGTGGTCCTGAACATGTGGTTCCGCCATCCCGCGCAGGCGGTCGACACCCATATCTTCCGGCTTGGCAACCGGTCGGGCCTCGCGCCCGGCAAGGATGTCGACGCCGTGGAGCGCGCGATCGAGGACAACGTGCCGGTGGAATACCAGCTGCATGCCCACCACTGGATGATCCTGCACGGCCGCTACATCTGCACCGCGCGCAAGCCGCGCTGCCCGGATTGCCTGATCCGGGATCTGTGCCAGTACGAGGAGAAGACGCAGTGACCCAGCGCTACCAGGTCGTCGGCATCGGCAATGCCATCGTCGATGTCTTGACCCAGACCAGCGAGGATTTCCTCGATCACATGGGGATCACCAAGGGCATCATGCAACTGGTCGAGCGCGACCGGGCCGAGACGCTCTATGCCGCGATGGAAGAGCGTACGCAGGCGCCGGGCGGTTCGGTGGCGAACACGCTGGCCGGGCTGGGCAACCTCGGCCTGGCCACGGCGTTCATCGGCCGGGTGCGCGACGACGCGCTGGGCCGGTTCTACGCCAAGTCGCTGGCGCTGGAGGGCACGGATTTCCCGAACGGGCCGGTCGCGGGGGCCGACCTGCCGACCTCGCGTTCGATGATCTTCGTCACGCCGGACGGCGAACGCTCGATGAACACCTATCTCGGCATTTCCGCCGATCTCGGCCCCGGCGATGTCGACGAGGCGGTGGCCGGGGCGGCCGATTTCCTGTTCCTCGAGGGCTATCTCTTCGACAAGGACAAGGGCAAGGAGGCCTTCCTGAAGGCTGCCCGCGCCTGCCGGTCCGGCGGCGGCCGCGCCGGCATCGCGCTGTCGGACCCGTTCTGCGTGGATCGCCATCGCGCCGATTTCCGCCGGCTCGTCGCCGATGACATGGACTACGTCATCGGCAACGAACACGAGTGGGAGGCCCTGTATCAATGCGGTCTGGACGACGCGCTGGCGCAGGCGGTGGAAGACTGCGACCTGGTGGTCTGCACCCGGTCGGGGGCCGACGTGATCGTGATCGGCGGCGGCGTGCGGGCCGACGTGCCGGTGCACCGGATCGTGCCGGTCGACGCGACCGGCGCGGGCGACCAGTTCGCCGCCGGGTTCCTCTACGGCCTGGCCACCGGCCAGGATCTTGCCCGCGCCGGCCGCATGGGCGTGATCGCGGCGACCGAGGTGATCGGCCATTTCGGCGCGCGGCCGGAGGCCGATGTCAAGGCGATGTTCCGCGGCCACGGCCTGATCTGACGGGCCCTCAGCCGATCTTGCCCTCGACGAAGCGGCGGCAAAGTTCGGTCCTGGGGTGCAGGAACACCTGGTCCGTCGGCCCGATCTCGACCAGCTTGCCAAGGTGGAAGAACGCCACCCGGTCGGCCACGCGCCGCGCCTCCATCATCGAATGGGTGACGACGACGATCGCGTGATCGCGGCGCAACTGGTCCATCAGCTCTTCCACCCGCGCGGTGGCGATCGGGTCGATGGAGCCGGTGGGTTCGTCCATCAGCAGCACCTCGGGGTCGGTCGACAGCGCGCGGGCGATGCACAGACGCTGTTGCTGGCCGCCGGACAGGTCGAGCCCGCCGATCCGGTGCAACCCGTCGCGGACCTCGTCCCACAGGTTGGCGCGGCGCAGGCAGGTTTCGACGATCCGGTCCAGATCGGCCCGGTCCCGCGCCAGCCCGTGGATGCGCGCGCCGTAGGCGACGTTGTCGTAGACCGACAGCGGAAAGGGATTGGGCTTCTGCGCCACCCAGCCGAAGCGGCGGCGATGCATCGGCGGGTCGATCTCGGGCGCGTTGATGTCCTGCCCGTCCATCACGATCCGGCCCTCCATCCGGGCGCCGCGGATCTCGTCATGCATCCGGTTGAGGCATTTCAGCATCGTCGACTTGCCGCAGCCCGACGGCCCGATGAAGGCGAGGATCTCGCCGGGGAAGATATCGAAGCTCACCCGGTCGAGCGCCTGCTTGTCGTCATACCAGAAGCTGACGTCGGCAACCTCGATCAGCGGCGGGGCGTTGCGCAGATGCGGGGCGATCCGGCGGGTTTCGGTGGCGGTATCGTGGTCCAGCATGGTCCCGTCTCCTCCTCGGAATTCGCCGGTGAGGCTGCGCCCGAATCGGGAGGTGCCATTCGATCTGGATCAATCGGAAGGCGAAATTCATGAAAAGTTCACCCTGCCGTTACAAACGCCCGGCTACCGCCCCAGCCGCGCGTGGACCTCGTCAAGGTCGATCTCGCCCAGCGGTGCGCTGCGCGCGGGGTCGGCGGGGTCGTAGCGGAACAGGTCGAAATCGTCGCGGTAGATCTCGTAGACCAGGTGCATCGCGAGATCGTCGAAGAACGCGGCGACGGGATGGGCGCGTTTCGGGCCGTGGCCGGTGCTTTCGTTGAACCGCGGCACCCGCCCGAGATCGACCGCGACGGGCGTGTCGATCGCGTCCAGCACCCCCTGCATGCCGCCCGCGAAATCCTCGGTGTGAAAGATCCGGTCGAAGCGGCCGCCGTTGACGACGAAGGTCGCCAGGTGGCCGCGCATCGCCGACCAGTGGATGTCGGGCTCCATCGGGCGGCGCCAGCGGATCGTGTCGCGCGCGAACAGCAGGAACCGGCGGAACGCCGCGATCTGGTCGAACTCGCCCTCCACCGCGACGCCGTATTGCGCGGCGAGTTGCGGCACCAGCTTGCCGCGATAGCGTTTGCCGTTGCGCTGGATGCCGGCGATCTTGTCGAAGAACGACGACAGGATCCGGCTGTAGGGGTTGCGTACGCAACTGAAGGCGTAGGTCTCACGCGTCCGCACCGCGGCGGTGATCGGGCCCCGGCTGTCTTCCCGCGCCCATTTGTGCAACCCGTCCGTCGCGTCGTGGATATCGCCGTCGAAGAACCGCCCGTGATCGGAAAAATACAGGATCTGCCCGATGGTCGAGCAGGCGCATTTCGGCACGACGCGATAGATCACGCTGCCGCTTTCCGTCATCCATGTTCCGGGAAAGCCCATCGAAAACCCTCGTCAAAGGCGGCGCGGGGCCGCGATACCGTTACAAGCTGCCGCGTCCGGGGGGCTGTCCTTTCGCGGGCGTTTCGCGCTAATACAGTGCGACGTCGACGTTAACACTTGATTGGTTGCCGGTCATGACCCAAATCGCCTTCCTGCTGCTGTGCCACAGGGATCCGGAGGGCGTGATCGGGCAGGTCCGCGCGCTGACCGCCGGCGGCGACCGGGTGGTGATCCACCACGATGCCAATGCCCCCGCGGCCGATCATGCCCGGCTGCGCGACGCGCTGGCGGGCGATCCCGGCGTCGCCTTCGTGCCGCGCCGCCTGCGCTGTGGCTGGGGCGAGTGGAGCCTTGTGGAGGCGACGCTGGCGGCGGCGCGCACCGCGCTGGCGGCCTTTCCCGATGCCTCGCATCTCTACCTGATCTCCGGCGCTTGCCTGCCGATCAAGTCCGCCGCGCATGTTCATGCCGCCCTGGCCGCCGATCCGGCGGACCATGTCGAGACGGTCGGTTTCTTCACCTCCGGCTGGATCAAGACCGGGCTGCGCGAGGAACGGCTGATCTACCGGCATCCGTTCAACGAACGCCGCCGGCCGGGGCTGTTCTATGCCGCCATGGCCGTGCAGAAGCGGCTTGGCCTTGCGCGGCCCCTGCCGGCGGGGCTGAGGATGCGGATCGGGTCGCAGTGGTGGTGCCTGAGGCGGGCGACCGTCGAACGGCTTCTGGCCTTCCTGGCCGGGCGCGCGGATGTCGTGCGGTTCTTCCGCCGAACCTGGATCCCGGACGAGACGTTCTTTCAGACCCTTGTCCACCACCTCGTGCCCGAGGCGGAAATCCGCAGCCGCTGCCCGACCTTCGCGCTGTTCAGCGACTACGGAATGCCGGTCGGTTTCCATGACGACCAGATCGATTTCCTGCTCGCAGAGGACCGGTTCTTCGCCCGCAAGATCAGCCCGGAGGCGACCGCCCTGAAGGCGCGGCTGACCGCGCTCTGGGCCTCGGGGGAGACGGCGCGCGAAACCTCGGACCGGGGCGCGCGGCTGCATCGCTACATCACCGGGCGCGGCCGGATCGGCCTGCGCTTCGCGCCGCGCGCCTGGCAGCGGGAATCGAGCCTCGGGGTCGGGCGCGAGTTGCTGCTGATCCTGAGCAAGAAATGGCATGTCGGCCGCCGGCTTGCGGATCGGATCGCGGCCGCCACGGGGGTGCCGGCGCTGGGCTACGTGTTCCACGAAGAGGCGGCGGGCCTGCCCGATCTTGGCGGGATCGAGCGGACGCTGGCCAAGCGCGCCCGGCATCGCCGGGCGCTGCTGCGGCTGCTGTTCGACCGGCTGGGGACCGACCGGCTGGCGATCTGCATCGATCCGCATGCGCTGGACGCGGTGCGGGATTTCCTTGGCGACGCGGCCGAGATCCGGCTGCTGGAGGTCGAGCATCGGCATGACGCCGCGTTCCTCGACGGCCACGCCCGCCGCATCGGGCTGATCGGCGCGGCGACGCCGGAGGCGACGGCGGCCGAGGTCCGCGCCACGCTGGACCTGGAACTGCGGGCCGAGGCCGAGCGGTTGCGCGGCCTCGGCCTGCCCGGCTACCACCGGATTCGCGAGGCTGCGGGCCTGGTGGAAAACAGTGTGCCCCTTGCCCGGTTTTTGGGTATGCCCACCGCGAAGGCCGTGGAGATTCTGACGGCCGAAGACCTTTTTGCCGATTGAGGATGCCGATGCCCTACGCCTACGACGACCAGAACATCTTCGCGAAGATCCTGCGCGGCGAGATCCCGAACAAGACGGTGATGGAAACCGAACACACGCTCGCCTTCGAGGATATCCGCCCGCAGGCGCCCAATCACGTGCTGGTCATCCCGAAGGGGCGCTATGTCTGTTTCGACGATTTCGCGGCCAATGCCAGCGATGCCGAGATCGTCGATTTCCACCGCACCGCCGCGGCGATCTGCGCCGGGCTGGGGATCGCGCCGGGCGACGGCGGGGGGGGCTACCGCACGATCTCCAATGCCGGCGAGGCCGGGGTGCAGGAAGTGCCGCACTACCATCTGCACATTCTCGGCGGCCGGCCGCTGGGCCGGATGCTGGCCCGCGCCGACTGACGCCGCACCTGCCCCCTTGCCGCGCCGCGGCGCCCGGTTATGATGCCGGGCGCGATCCGAGCAACATCGACCGAACGGACAAGACGCATGCCCATCGACGCCCCGGAAACCGAGATCGTGAGCCAATGGAAGGTCGCCTGCGACGGCGGCGAGGGCGCGCTGGGCCATCCCCGCGTCTGGCTGGTGATCCCGCATGACACCGGCTTTGTCGAATGCGGCTATTGCGACAAGCGCTTCGTGCATGAAAGCATGGCCGACGGGTCCACGCGCGCCTAGCTGATCGGGATCGGCGCCTCGCCGCAGGGAAGGCTGGCGCCCGCGCCGCTTTCGTCGTCGCCGAGGTAGTCGAGCACGTGCAGGCCGGACCAGCTGCGCACCATGCGGCCATCGCTGCCGAGCCCGCGACCGAGCGCGGTGCCGGTATAGGGTTCCTGATAGTAGAACAGCACGGTGACGGCGAAACCGTCGTCGCAGGTGACCTCGGCCTGTCCGAAACCCAGCACGGTGCTGCTGGTCCAGCGACCGGTGCACAGCGCGCCATCGCTGGTGTGGCCCGCCAGCGTGCCGTATCCGCGGCCGAAGGACCGACCGTCGAACCAGACACCCTCGTTGCCGATACAGGCAAGAATGCGCGTACAGCTTGTCAGGTCCTCGGTCACCGGGCAGTCGGCGGTTTGCGCGTTCGTCGGCATGGCCAGCGCAAGCCAGGCGGAAAGGGCAAGGGCGGGGCGAACCATGACGCGGCTCCACTCGTTAACGACCGGTTTCGATATTGGTCGTGCGCAGGGACTTGGCAAGGCCACTTTGGCCGTCGGGGCTGGCACGCCGGGACGGATGGTGCGATTGTCGCGCCGTTCGCAAGAAACGGGGGCGCGCGATGACATTCGGCAAGGGCTGCCATCTGCACCTGATCGACGGCTCGGCCTATATCTTCCGCGCCTATCACGCGCTGCCGCCGCTCACCCGCAAGTCCGACGGGCTGCCGATCGGCGCGGTGGCCGGGTTCTGCAACCTCTTGTGGGGCGAGTTGAACCGCAAGAACGGCGGCGAGGCGCCCACGCATATCGCCGTCGTCTTCGACTATTCCGCCACCACCTTCCGCAATGAAATCTATGACCTCTACAAGGCCAACCGCCCGGAACCGCCCGAGGATCTGCGCCCGCAGTTTCCCCTGACGCGCGAGGCGACGCGGGCCTTCGGCGTGCCCTGCCTCGAGGTCGAGGGGTTCGAGGCCGACGACATCATGGCCACGCTGGCCCGGCAGGCGGTGGCGGCGGGCGGGCGCTGCACGATCATCTCCTCCGACAAGGATCTGATGCAGCTTGTCGGCCCCGGCATCGGGATGCGCGACCCGATGAAGGACAAGGCGATCGGCCCCGACGAGGTGGTCGAGAAATTCGGCGTGCCGCCCGACAAGGTCGTGGACGTGCAGGCGCTGGCCGGCGACAGCGTCGACAACATTCCCGGCGCACCGGGGATCGGGGTGAAGACCGCCGCGCTGCTGATCAACGAATACGGCGATCTGGAAACGCTGCTGGCGCGCGCCGACGAGATCAAGCAGCCCAAGCGACGCGCGGTGCTGACCGATTTCGCCGACCAGATCCGCGTCTCGAAAGACCTCGTGACGCTGAAGGACGATGTCGCGCTGGATGTCACGCTGGACGATCTGGAACTGAAATCTCCCGATCCGGAAACGCTGCTGGGGTTCTTCGGGCAGATGGAGTTCCGCACCCTGACCCGCCGGGTGGCCGAGAAGCTGGGGGTGGAGCCGCCCGCGATCCTCGACACCACGCCCGAGGGCGCCGAGCCCGCGCCGCAGACCGCCGCCGAGGTGGAGCAGGTGCCTTTCGATCCCGCCGCCTATACCTGCATCCGCGATGTCGAAACGCTGAAGGCCTGGCTGGCCGAGATCGCCGAGCGCGGTGTCGTCGCCGTCGATACCGAAACCACCAGCCTTGACGAGATGCGCGCCGAGCTTGTCGGCGTGTCGCTGGGCCTTGCGCCGGGCCGCGCGGCCTATATCCCGCTGGCCCACCGGACCGGCGGCGGCGACCTGTTTTCCGCCGAGGCGCCGGTCGAGGGCCAGATCCCGCAGGACGAGGCGCTGGCCCTTCTGAAGCCGATGCTGGAGGATCCGGCGATCCTGAAGATCGGCCAGAACATGAAATACGACTGGAAGATCTTCGCCCGCCACGGCATCCGGGTTGCGCCGTTCGACGACACCATGCTGATGAGCTACGCGATGAACGCGGGCCTGCACGGTCATTCGATGGACGTGCTGTCGGAACGCTACCTCGGCCATATCCCGATCCCGATCAAGTCGCTGCTGGGCAGCGGCAAGTCGGCGATCACCTTCGACCGGGTGCCGGTGGAGGAGGCGGTGAGATACGCCGCCGAGGATGCCGACGTGACCTTCCGGCTGTGGCGCGCGTTCAGGCCGCAGCTCCATGCCGCGCGCGTCACCACCGTCTACGAGACGATGGAACGCCCGCTGGTGCCGGTGCTGGCCGAGATGGAGATGGCCGGCATCAAGGTCGATCGCGAGGTGCTGTCGCGGATGTCGGCGGCCTTCGCGCAGAAGATGGCCGCCTTCGAGGCCGAGATACACGCGCTGGCCGGCGAACCCTTCAACGTCGCGTCGCCGAAGCAGTTGGGCGAGATCCTGTTCGACAGGATGGGCCTGCCCGGCGGGTCCAAGGGCAAGACCGGGGCCTACGGCACCGGCGCCGACGTGCTGGAGGATCTGGCGGCCGAGGGCCACGACCTGCCCGCGCGCGTGCTGGACTGGCGGCAGCTGTCGAAGCTGAAATCGACCTATACCGACGCGTTGCAGGATCATATCAATCCCGAAACCGGCCGCGTCCACACCTCCTACGCGATCGCGGGGGCGAACACCGGGCGGCTGGCCTCGACCGATCCGAACCTGCAGAACATCCCGGTGCGAACCGAGGAAGGCCGCCGCATCCGCGAGGCCTTCGTCGCCGACGAGGGCAATGTCCTCCTCAGCCTCGACTACAGCCAGATCGAGTTGCGCATCCTCGCCGAGGTGGCCGACATCCCGGCGCTGAAACAGGCGTTTCGCGACGGCGTGGATATTCACGCGATGACCGCCAGCCAGATGTTCGGCGTTCCGATCGAGGGGATGGACCCGATGGTCCGCCGGCAGGCCAAGGCGATCAACTTCGGCGTGATCTACGGGATTTCCGGCTTCGGCCTGGCGCGCAACCTGCGCATCCCGCGCGCCGAGGCGCAGGCCTTCATCGACACCTATTTCGAGCGGTTCCCCGAAATCCGCGCCTACATGGACGGCACCGTGGCCTTCGCCAAGGAGCACGGCTACGTCCAGACGCTGTTCGGCCGCAGGATTCACACGCCCGAGATCAACGCCAAGGGCCCCGGCGCGGGCTTTGCCAAGCGCGCGGCGATCAACGCGCCGATCCAGGGCGCGGCGGCCGACGTGATCCGCCGGGCGATGGTGCGGATGCCCGCGGCGATCGCCGATCTGCCGGCGAAGATGCTGTTGCAGGTTCATGACGAGCTGCTGTTCGAGGTCGCCGGGGACGCGGTGGATACCGTGACGGACCGTGTTCGCGAGGTGATGGAGGGCGCGGCAGCCCCGGCGGTTGCGCTCGACATCCCGCTGGTCGTCGATGCCGGGCAGGGGCCGAACTGGGCCGCGGCGCACTGAAATGGCGCGCGCGGCCGACGACGCGCCGATCCTGACGGTCCGCGACAGGGCGGAGTTGCGCGCCTGGCTGGCCGCGAACCACGCCGGGCGGGGGCCCGTGTGGCTGGCGACCTACAAGAAGCATCATCCCGACTACCTCGCCTACGACCCGGTGGTAGAGGAATTGTTGTGCTGGGGCTGGATCGACAGCGTGACGCGGGCGCTGGACGCCGACCGCGCCATGGTGCTGATCGCACCGCGGAAGCCCGGTTCGGCATGGTCGGCGCGCAACAAGGCGCATGTGGCCACCGCCCGCGCCTCGGGCGCGATGACCCCGGCGGGCGAGGCGGCGGTGGCCCGCGCGGTGGAAAACGGGATGTGGACCTTCCTGGACGACGTCGAGCGGCTGGAGGAACCCGCCGACCTCGTCGCGGCCCTGTCCGGCCCGTCCCGGGCGGGCTGGGAGGGATACCCGCGCAGCATCAGGCGCGGAACGCTGGAATGGATCAAGACGGCAAGGACCGCGCCGACCCGCGCCGCCCGGATCGCCGAGGTCGCCGCAGCCGCCGCGGCGGGGCTGCGGCCGAAACCGTTCCGCCGCTAGGACGCCATCACTCGCGCCAGTGATCGGCCACCCAGGGCGCGGGTTTCATGTAGTGCCGCAGCGCGCGGAACCGCTTGCCCGCCGGCCGGGCCAGCGCCTGCCGGACATGGTCCCGCACGGACAGCCGTTCGCCCTTTTCGCCCCAGCGGCCCTCGATCGCATGGGCGGGGTGGATCACGCCGCCGGGAAAGATCACGATCCGCGCGTCGCGCGGCAGCCGCGGCGGCAGCACGAAGTTCAGCGGGAAGGCCGGCAGGCAATCCTGCCGGAAATGCGCCACCCAGGATCGCGGGAACAGCCGGATCCCGCCCGGCGCGTTGCGGGTGACGAACCGCTGTTCGTATTCGTAACGGTCCGCCACGGCCTGCGGGTCGGCCCTGAACACCTCCTGCAGAGGCGCGAGCTTGCCGACGGGGAAGCGAAAGCACGAGGTCTGGCCCAGCCGTTCGAACGGGGTGGTCTGGTTGCGGGCCAGCACCACGTCGCCCGCATCGCCGAACTCGAAGAACGGATCGAGCGAGCCGGTGATCACCAGGTCGAGATCCAGGAACAGCACCGGCCCTTCGAGGTCGCCCAGCTTCGGCCCCCAAAGCCGTGCCTTCGGCCAGATCCCCTTGGTGCCGATGGGCATGTCCACGTCGAGCGGCGGCAGGTCGAAACAGCGCACCTCGGGCCGGATGCCCTCGCGCCGGTCGGTGAAACAGGTGAAGCTGAACGGCGGTGTGACGTTGCGCGCCACCATCGCGTACAGGCGATTGATGAACGGCGGGCCGTATTTCGTGCCCCAGTTGATGCAGATCACCTGCCTGACCGACATGCCCCGCCCTTCCCGCGTTCGCCCGGTGCATTAGCCCCGGTCGGCCAGCCAGCGCAATCCCCGCGCCGTCTCCGCCCTCGGCGTGTATTCCGCGCCGATCAAGCCATCGTAGCCGTCGGCCGCGACCCGGTCGAGGAACCCGGCATGGTCGAAACCGTCGTCCGCGGGTTCGTGCCGGTCCGGCAGGCCGACGATCTGCACGTGGCGGGCAAGGGGGCCGTAGCGCGCCCATGCGGCCAGCGCGTCACCAGTGATCCGGTCGGCTTGCCACAGGTCGAACAGAAGCCCCAGGTTGGGCGCCGCGACCGCGGCGATCACATCGGCGGCGCTGTCGAAATCACACAGGAAATCCCCCGGCGCTTCCTCTTCCGCCACCGGCTCGATCACGAAGGCGCGGTTCGGCGCCCGCGCGGTGGCCCAGCGCAGGTTGCCGATCAGCGTTTCGCGCGCCTCCGGTCCCCGGGCCGGGCCGGGCAGCAGGCACAGGTTGCGGCACTTGAGCACATCGGCATAGCGCAGCGCGCGGTCGAGGTCGCGGCGGAACCTGTCCTCCAGCCCGGGCACGGCGGCGAAGCCGCGCGGCCCACCCGTCCAGTTCGGCGGCGGGCCGCACATCAGGGCCATCTCCAGCCCGTTCATGATCAGCGCGGTGCGGGTCTCCGTCGCCGAGGCCTCGTAGGGAAACAGCACCTCGACATGATCGAACCCCGCGGCCTTGGCGGCGGCAAACCTCTCGAGGAAGGGCAGTTCGGCAAACAGATGGGTCAGGTTGGCGGCGAACCGCGCCATCACGGCAACTCGTTGGACGGGATCACGGGAAAGAACGCGCCGTCCGACCACAGGCCGAACCAGCGTTGCCCGTCATGGTCGGCATGGGCGCCGATCTCGACGAGGCGATAGAAGGTCTTGCGATCGATCCGCGCCTCCAGCGCGGCGCGGACAAGCACGTAGGGCGCGGGCTCGCCGGTCTCGGCATCGCGCTCCACCCGGATCGGGTGGTCGGGGCCGGCCGTCACCGTGTCGCCGACGTTGGTGGTGAAGGTGATGCGCTGCGCCGCGCCCGCGCCCGTCACGTCGGCATCGACGGCGATGAACGGCACGTCCTCGACATGCACGGTCACCTTTTCCGCCGGCGTGACCAGCACGTATTCCTCGGCATCCTTGCGCAGGATCGTGGAAAACAGCCGCACCAAGGGGGCCCGGCCGATCGGCGTGCCCTGGTAGAACCATGTCCCGTCGCGGCGAATCTCCATCCCGATGTCGCCGCAATGGGGCGGATTCCACAGGTGCACGGGCGGCAGCTTGCCGGTCTTCGCGGCGCTGGAGGCGGCCGCGGCGAGCGTATCGGCGGAGGCTTTCACGGACATTTGTGGCGCGGTCTTTTTTGCCCTTGGTGACCCGGGCAATATCTGCCCTATGGTGGGAGATATAGGACGGGAAGGAGGCCTTGTCATGGCCGGGACGAACGAGGCGGGTGCCGAACTGGTGGCCGAGATCGAGGCGCTGGGCGCGAAACTGGGGCAGGCGCGGGCGATGATCGACCGCAAGTTCATCGGCCAGGAGCGGGTGGTCGAACTGGCGCTGGCGGCGATGCTGTGCGGCGGCCACGGCCTTCTGGTCGGTCTGCCGGGGCTGGGCAAGACCCTGCTCGTCGACACGCTGTCGACGGTGATGGGCCTGAAATCGAACCGCATCCAGTTCACCCCCGACCTGATGCCGGCCGACATCCTCGGGTCCGAGGTGCTGGAAACCGCGGCCGACGGGTCGCGCGCGTTCCGGTTCATCGAGGGGCCGATCTTCTGCCAGCTTCTGATGGCCGACGAGATCAACCGCGCCAGCCCGCGCACCCAGTCGGCGCTGTTGCAGGCGATGCAGGAACGCGAGGTCACGGTGGCGGGCCAGCACCGCCCGCTGGGGCGGCCGTTCCACGTGCTCGCCACCCAGAACCCGATCGAGCAGGAAGGCACCTATCCGCTGCCCGAGGCGCAGCTGGACCGGTTCCTGGTTCAGATCGACGTCGACTATCCCGACCGTGCGACCGAACGCGACATCCTGCTGGCGACCACCGGGATCGACAGTGCCACGGTCAGCCAGGTGTTCGATGCCGATGCGCTGATCGCCGCGCAGGGCACGATCCGGCGGATGCCGGTCGGCGAGGCCGTGGTCGACCTGATCCTCGACCTGGTGCGCGCCTGCCGTCCGGGCGAACCGGAGGCGGGCGAGAGGGTGCGCGCCTCGGTCAGCTGGGGGCCGGGGCCGCGGGCCGCGCAGGCGCTGATGCTGACGGTGCGGGCGCGGGCGCTTCTGAACGGGCGCCTCGCGCCCTCCGCCGAAGACGTGATGGCCCTGGCCGCGCCGGTGCTGACCCACCGCATGGCGCTGAGCTTTGCCGCCCGCGCCCGCGGCGAAAGCCTGGCCGAGATCATCGCCGCCGTCGCCGAGGATGTGACCCGCGTCGAGGCCGCGGCATGACCCGGCCGCCGCGCCCGGCCCACGGGGGATGCACCCGCCGGCCCCGGATGACAGGGAAGATCGCATGACCGATCCCCAGCCCCGCCCCACGGGGCTTCGGCGCCGGGCCGAGGAGCTGTCCGCGCCGCTGCCCGCCCTGCTTGTCGCGGCCGAGCATCTGGCCGATACCGTCCAGCTGGGCGAGCATGGCCGTCGGCGCGCCGGGGTGGGTGACGAGTTCTGGCAATACCGCCCCGCCCATGCCGGCGACGAGGCGCGGATGATCGACTGGCGCCGCTCCGCCCGCGCCGACCAGCACTTCGTGCGCGAACGCGAATGGCAGGCGGCGCAGTCGGTGCAGCTTTGGGTCGACAGCGGCCGGTCGATGGCGTTTTCCGGCGATGCCCGGCGTCCGGCCAAGTCGGACCGCGCGCGGCTTCTGGCGCTGGCGCTGGCGGTGCTGATGATCCGGGCCGGCGAACGGGTGGGCCTGACCGGCCCGCTGGCGCCGCCGCGGGCCGGCGAGGTGCAGCTGATGCGGCTGGCGACCGTCTTCGCCACCGGCGAGGAGGGCGACGAGGATTACGGCAGCCCGGCAGGCCTTGCCTTCCTGCCGATGGCGCGCGGGGTGATGATCTCGGATTTCCTGGGCGATCTCCGCGCGGTCGAGGCGGCTCTGGCCGAAGCCTCCGATCACGGCGTCACCGGCACCGTCCTGCAGGTGCTGGACCCGGTCGAAGAAGCGTTTCCCTTCGACGGCCGCACGATCTTCGAAAGCATGGGCGGCCTTTTGCGGCACGAAACCCGCAAGGCCGGCGACCTGCGCGCCCGCTATCTCGAACGTCTGGCCGAACGCAAGGACAGGCTGGCGGCGCTGACCCGCGCGGCCGGCTGGCAGTACGAGGTCCACCATACCGACGCGGCGGCGGCACAGGCGTTGCTGTGGCTGTGGCACGCGATGGAACGGGGGCGCTGATGTGGACGATCGGCCCGCTGGGCTTCACCGCGCCACTCTTGCTGCTGGGCCTTCTGGCGCTGCCGATCCTGTGGTTCATCCTGCGCGCGGTGCCGCCGGCGCCGATCCGGCGGCGGTTTCCCGGCGTGGCGCTGCTGCTGGGCCTTGCGGATCGCGAGACCGAGGCGGACCGCACGCCCTGGTGGCTTCTGCTGCTGCGCATCCTCGCCGTGGCGGCGGCGATCGTGGGTTTCGCCGGGCCGGTTCTGAACCCCGAACCGGCGGAACAGGGAGACGGCCCGCTGCTGATCCTGTTCGACGGCAGCTGGGCCGGGGCGCGGGACTGGGGCCGCCGGATCGACCGGGCCGAGGTGGCGCTGGAGGCCGCCGCGCGGGCCGGGCGGCCGGTGGCGCTGGCGATGCTGACCGATCCGCCCGTCGCGCCGGTGTTCCAGGCAGCCGAGGCGCAGGCGGAACGGCTGCCGGCGCTGAAGCCGCGGGCCTGGGAACCCGGCGCGGGCGCGATGGCCGACTTCGCCGCGACGCTGGCGCCCGGCGGGTTCGACACGCTGTGGCTGTCCGACGGGCTGGACCGGCCGGGCCGCGCGGCGTTGCTGGAGGCGTTGCAGGATCGCGGCGAGGTGCGCGTGGTCGAAAGCCCGCGGCCGGTACGCGCGCTGGGCCCGCCCGATTTCACCGGCGCCGACCTGACCGTGCCGGTCCTGCGTGCGCCCGCCGCCGGCGCGGCGCAGGTCGAGATATCGGCCTGGGGCCTCGATCCGGCCGGGACGGAGCGTGAACTGGCACGCGCGGCGGTCGATCTGGAAGACGGTGCGGGTGCGGCCGAGGCCGCGTTCGATCTGCCGCCGGAACTGCGCAACCGTGTCACCCGGTTCCAGATCGCCGGCGAGGCGACGGCGGGTGCGGTGGCGCTGGCCGACGATGCGCTGAAGCGCCGCAAGGTTGCCGTCGTCGCCGCCACGGCGGAGCGCGAGGGCCTGCTGCTCCTGTCGCCGACCTACTACCTGACCCGCGCGCTGGAGGGCCGCGCCGACGTGATCGAGGGCCAGCTGGCCGACCTTCTGCCCGCCGCGCCCGATGTCGTGGTGCTGGCCGATGTGGCGCGGCTGTCCGGGGCGGAGGCGGAGCCGCTGCTGGACTGGATCCGCGAGGGCGGGCTGCTGCTGCGATTCGCGGGCCCGCGCCTGGCCGCGGCGGAGCCGCCGGCAGCGGGGGCGGACGATCCGCTTCTGCCGGTGCGGCTGCGGGCCGGCGGCCGGACAATCGGCGGCACGATGAGCTGGGACGCGCCGAAGACGCTGGCGCCGTTTCCCGATGACAGCCCGTTCTTCGGCCTCGCGGTGCCCGGGGACGTGACGGTGACGGCGCAGGTGATGGCCGAACCCGACCCGGCGCTGGCCGAGCGCACCATCGCGACCCTGGCCGATGGCACGCCGCTGGTGACCCGCCGGGCCGAGGGGCAGGGGCAGGTCGTGCTTGTCCATGTCACCGCCAATGCGAACTGGTCGAACCTGCCGCTGTCGGGGCTGTTCGTGCAGATGCTCGACCGGCTGGCGATCTCCACCCGGCCGGCCGCGCCGGATGCCGAGGATCTGGCGGGAACGGTCTGGACGGCCGAGCGGGTGCTTGACGGGTTCGGCGCGTTGCAGGAGGCCGGGGCGCTGCCCGGCGTGGCCGGCCCGCGGCTGGCGGACGCCGAGGCCGGGCCCGACCTGCCGCCGGGCCTTTATGCCTCGGGCGACCGTCGGCTGGCACTGAACGCCGTGGCCCGCGACCGGGTGCTGGCGGCGGTCGACTGGCCGGCCTCGGTGCCGGTCGAAGGGGTCGAGGTGGCGCGCGAGACCGCGCTCAAGGGCTGGCTGCTGGCGCTTGCCCTGACGCTCCTGTCGATCGACATCCTCGCGGCGCTGTGGCTGGCCGGGCGGTTGACCGGGCCGCGCGCGGGTCTGGCGGCGGCGCTGCTGTGCGCGGTGGCGCTGACCGGTGCGCCCGGCACTGCCCGCGCGCAGTCGGCAGAGGACGAAAAGCTGTTGCGCGCCGCCTCGGGCGTGGTGCTCGCCCATGTGCTGACCGGCGATGCCGAGGTCGACCGGCTGGCCGCGGCGGGACTGACCGGCCTGTCCTCGGTCCTTGCCGCGCGCACCTCCGTCGAGCCCGACGCGCCGCTCGCCGTGGCGCTGGAGGAAGACGAGCTTTCGGTGCTGACCCTGCTC
This sequence comes from Paracoccaceae bacterium, assembly GCA_024742695.1. Taxonomy (GTDB): domain Bacteria; phylum Pseudomonadota; class Alphaproteobacteria; order Rhodobacterales; family Rhodobacteraceae; genus JANSXY01. Next base: position 70,167 of record JANSXY010000004.1, read on the forward strand.
TACTGGCCGGTCACCGTGGATCAGCCGGCCCCCTCGCCGCAGGCCTATGCCCGGCTCAACCGCTATCTGCGGTCGGGCGGCATGATCCTGTTCGACACCCGCGACGGCGACGTGGCGGGTTTCGGCGGCGGCACGCCCGAGGGGCGGCGGTTGCAGGCGCTGGCCGCGCCGCTGGACATTCCGCCCCTGGAACCGGTGCCGCAGGATCACGTGCTGACCCGCACCTTCTACCTGCTGCAGGAATTCCCCGGCCGGCATCGCGGCCGCGCGATCTGGGTCGAGGCCGCGCCGGCGGATGCCGAACGGGCCGAGGGCATGCCGTTTCGCAACCTCAACGACGGCGTGACGCCCGTGGTGATCGGCGGCAACGACTGGGCGGCGGCCTGGGCGGTGGATGAACGCGGGTTGCCGATGGTGCCGGTGGGGCGCGGCATGGCCGGGGAACGCCAGCGCGAGATCGCGCTGCGCTTCGGCGTGAACCTGGTGATGCATGTGCTGACCGGCAACTACAAGTCCGACCAGGTGCATGTGCCCGCGCTTCTCGAACGGCTGGGGCAATAGGCGATGACGGGTGAGGTGATCTTCGATCCGCTGCTGCCCTGGCCGGTGATCTGGGGCTTCGCGGCGCTGTCGGCCGGGCTGGTCGCGCTGGCGCTTTGGCGCGGTTTGGCGGGCTGGGCCTGGCGCGGGCTGGCGGCGGCGGTGCTGGTCGCCGCGCTGGCGCAGCCGGCGCTGCAACGCGAGGAGCGCGAGCCGCTGACCGACATCGTGATCCTCGTCATCGACGAGACCGCGAGCCAGCGGCTGGCCGGCCGGGCGGAGCAGACGGCGGAGGCCGCGGCGCGGATCGCGGCCGAGGTGGCGGCCCTGCCCAATACCGAGTTGCGGCAGGTGACGCTGGCGGATGCCGGCGAGGATGCCGGCACCCTTCTTCTGGGCGCGTTGTCGGCCGCGCTGGCCGAGGAACCGCGGGCGCGGATCGCCGGCGCGATCCTCGTGTCGGACGGGCAGGCGCATGACCTCGATCTTCCGGTGGACATGCCCGCGCCCCTGCATCTCGTGCAGACCGGGCTGGCGAGCGACTGGGACCGCCGGCTGGTGATCGAAACCGCGCCGACCTTCGGGATCATCGGCGAACCGGTGTCGATCCTGATGCGGATCGAGGAACAGGGCGCGATGCCCGAAGGCGAGGCGGGTCGCGACGTGGCGATCACCATCGCGGTCGACGGGGGGCCGGCGCAGCCGTTCCGGGTGCCGGTGGGACGGTCGCTGGAACTGCCGGTGACGCTGGATCACGCGGGCCAGAACGTGGTGCAGGTGACGCTGGAGACGGTGACGGGCGAGCTGACCGACCGCAACAACGCCGCGGTGATCCAGATCAACGGGGTGCGCGACCGGCTGCGGGTGCTGCTGGTCTCGGGCGAGCCGCATGCCGGCGAACGGACCTGGCGAAACCTTCTGAAATCCGACGCGGCGGTGGACCTCGTGCATTTCACCATCCTGCGCCCGCCGGAAAAGCAGGATGGCGTGCCGGTGTCGGAACTGTCGCTGATCGCCTTCCCGACGCGCGAACTGTTCATCGAGAAGATCGACGAGTTCGACCTGATCATCTTCGACCGCTACCGCCTGCGCGGCATCCTGCCGTCGATCTACCTCAACAACATCCGCGACTATGTCTCGGAGGGCGGGGCGGTGCTGATCTCGGCCGGGCCGGAATTCGCCGAAGCCGAAAGCATCTTCTATTCCGGCCTGGGCGAGATCATGCCCGGCCGGCCGACCGCGCGGGTGATCGCCGAGGGGTTCACGCCCGCGATCACCGATCTGGGCCAGCGTCACCCGGTGACCGAGGGGCTGGCCCCGCCCGAGGCGGGCGATGCGCCGCCCTGGGGCCGGTGGCTGCGCCAGATCGACCTGGCGGAAACCCGCGGACAGGTGGTGATGGCGGGCGCCGAGGACCGGCCGCTGCTGCTGCTCGACCGGGTGGGCGAGGGGCGCGTGGCGCTTCTGGCCTCCGATCACATCTGGCTCTGGGGCCGGGGTTTCGAGGGCGGCGGGCCGCAACTGGAACTGCTGCGCCGGCTCGCGCACTGGATGATGAAGGAACCGGAGCTGGAGGAAGAGGCGCTGACGGCGCGGGGCGAGGGCGGTGAACTGACCGTCACGCGCCGCAGCCTGTCGGACAGCGTGCGCGACGTCACGGTGACCGCCCCCGACGGGGCCGAGACCGTGCTGCAACCCGCCGAGGTCGCGCCGGGCCGGTTCTCGGCGACGATGGCGGCGCCGGAACCGGGGCTCTACCGGCTGACCGACGGCGAGATGGAGCGCGTCATCGCGCTGGGCCCGGCGGCGCCGCGGGAATTCGAGGAGACGATCGCCACGGGCGACAAGCTGGCCCCGGTGATCGCGCCGACGAATGGCGGCATCCTTCGGATTGAGGACGGCGCACCGGATATCCGCGCCGTGCGCGAGGGCCGCGTCGCCGCCGGGCGCGGCTGGCTGGGGATCACGCCGAGGGGCGCCTATCTGACCACCGACATCCGCGTCGCGCCGCTGTTGCCCGCCTGGGCCGTGCTGTTGCTGGTGACCGGGCTGGTGCTGGCGGGCTGGCTGCGCGAGGGCCGTCGCTAGCCGACGGCCGCCCTGTGCGCCCGGCCGTCATGCCAGGGCCCCGAAAAAGCTGGACGGACGGGGTGGATCGGGGACAGTCTGGAGGGTGCGGGACGCGGCGTGGCATCGCGACACCAACGACCCGGCGTGCCGATTGCGCGGCGGTCGCGGCCGCGACGGCCAAGATCCTTGCGAGATACCAGAATTGGTTATATGATTTTACCAATCTGGAGGTAAGCGCATGGACCTGCCCGCTCCCAATCCCGCGGTCCTGGGCCGCAAGGCGGCCATCGTCGCACGGCTGCGCGCGGTGCTGCCGGCCGACGCGGTGATCGACGATCCCGCCGAGACCCGCGCCTACGAATGCGATGCGCTGACGGCCTATCGCTGCCCGCCGCTGGCCGTGGTGCTGCCGCGCACGACCGAGGAGGTCGCCGCGGCGCTGAAGGTTTGCCATGCCGAGGGCGTGCCGGTGGTGCCGCGCGGATCGGGCACCTCGCTGGCCGGCGGCGCGCTGCCGACCGGCGACGCGGTGATCCTGGGCGTATCGCGGCTTAACGCGGTGCTGGAAACCGACTATCCCAACCGCTTCGTGCGGGTGCAGTCGGGCCGCACCAACCTGTCGGTCACCGGCGCGGTGGAGGCCGACGGGTTCTTCTACGCGCCCGATCCGTCAAGCCAGCTGGCCTGCGCCATCGCCGGCAACATCGCGATGAATTCCGGCGGCGCGCACTGCCTGAAATACGGGGTGACCACCAACAACCTGCTGGGCGTGCGGATGGTCCTGATGGACGGCACGGTGGTGGACCTGGGCGGGCCATGGATGGATGCGCCGGGGCTTGACCTGCTGGGCCTCGTCTGCGGATCGGAAGGCCAGCTTGGCGTGGTGACCGAGGCCTGGCTGCGGATCCTGCCCAAGCCCGAGGGCGCGCGGCCGGTGCTGATGGGCTTCGATTCGTCCGAGGTGGCCGGGGCCTGCGTGGCCGACATCATCAAGGCTGGCGTGCTGCCCGTGGCCATCGAGTTCATGGATCGGCCCTGCATCGAGGCCACCGAGGCGTTCGCCAAGGCCGGCTACCCGATGTGCGAGGCGCTGCTGATCGTCGAGGTCGAGGGATCGGCCGCCGAGATCGACGAGCAGCTTGGCCTGATCAAGCAGATCGCCGGGCGCCACGACCCGGTGGAGTTGCGCGAGGCGGGCGACGAGGACGAGGCGAAGCGGATCTGGCTGGGCCGGAAATCGGCCTTCGGCGCGATGGGGCAGATCAACGACTACATGTGCCTCGACGGCACGATCCCGGTGTCCAGCCTGCCGCATGTGCTGCGCCGGATCGGCGAGATGTCGGCCGAATTCGGGCTCGACGTCGCGAACGTGTTCCACGCCGGCGACGGCAACATGCATCCGCTGATCCTGTTCGACGCCAACAAGCCCGGCGACCTCGAGCGCTGCGAGGCGTTCGGCGCGGAGATCCTGAAGCTCTGCGTCGAGGTCGGCGGTTGCCTGACCGGCGAGCACGGCGTCGGCATCGAGAAGCGCGACCTGATGAGCGTTCAGTTCGCGCCCGACGACCTCGAGGCGCAGATGCGTGTCAAGGACGTGTTCGACCCGAAATGGCTTCTGAACCCCGCCAAGGTCTTCCCGCTTGCCGTCAGCGCCGGGCGGCGCGCCGCCTAAGGGGGCGTCTGCCTCCTCGCGGCCCCGGGGGCCGCTCACCCCCGAGGATATTTCGAGACCAAAATGATGACCGAGTTGCGCCCCGAGACGGAACAGGAACTGGCCGAGGCGATCCGCACGCTGACCGGGCCGGTCGCGGTGCGGGGCGGCGGGACACGCGCGTTCGGCGGGGCGGTCACCGGGCCGGTGCTGCACACCGGAGCGATGGCGGGGATCGCGCTTTACGAGCCGGGCGCGCTGACGCTGGTGGCGAAGGCGGGGACGCCGGTTGCCGAGATCGAGGCGGCGCTGGCCGCCGAGGGGCAGCGGCTGGCCTTCGAGGTGCCGGACTGGCGCGGTCTTCTGGCTACCGAAGGGGTGTCGACGATCGGCGGGGTTGTGGCGTCCAACGCGTCCGGGCCCCGGCGGGTGCAGGCCGGTGCCTGCCGCGACGCGCTGCTGGGCGTGCGCTTCGTCGATGGCACCGGCACGGTGGTGAAGAACGGCGGGCGGGTGATGAAGAACGTCACCGGCTACGACCTTGCCAAGCTGATGGCGGGCAGCCACGGCACGCTGGGGGTGCTGAGCGAGGTCGCGCTCAAGGTTCTGCCGGCGCCCGAGGCGATGGCGAGCCTGGCGGTGGCGATCGACGATCCGGGCGCGGCGGTGGCGGCGCTGTCGGCGGCGCTGGGGTCGCCCTTCGACGTGACCGGCGCGGCCTGGCTGCCGGGTGCGGGCGCGCTGGTGCGGATCGAGGGCTTCGCCGCCTCGGTGGCCTACCGGGCCGAACGCCTGGCCGCGCTGCTGGCCCCGCACGGGGCGGTGACGGTGGAGCGCGACCGCGACGCGGTCGCGGCGCAATGGGCGGCGGTGCGCGATGTCGCGCCGTTCCATGGCCGGCCGGGCGACCTTTGGCGGCTGGCGCTGAAACCCTCCGACGCGCCCGGGGCGGTGGCGCGGCTGGGCGGCCCGGCGGTTCTGGACTGGGGCGGCGGGCTGGTCTGGGCGCTGCTGCCCGGGGGCGAGGATGCCCGCGCGCGGCTGTCGGGCCTTGCCGGCCATGCGACGCTGGTGCGCGCCGCGCCGGAAACCCGTGCCCGGATCGCCGCCGTTCCGCCCGAGCCCGCACCGGTGGCCACGCTGGCCGCCGGGCTGAGGCAGCGGTTCGATCCGCGCGGGCTGCTCAACGCCGGGCTGATGGGCTGAGGGGCGCGACATGGTGATCCTGATAACGCTGGTCGTCTACCTTTCCGCCGTCGCATTGCCGCGCGGCCGGCCCGCGGCGATCGGGATCGGCGTGGCCCTGGCTGCCGGCACGCTGATCTGGGCGGCGATTCCGGGCGGCGCGGCGGGCGGGACGTCGCTGTATCACCTCTACCTCGTTCTGGCCGGGATCGGGCTGGCGATGGCCGCCGTGGCGCAGGCGCTGCGGCTGATCCTGCCGCGGGACGGGCCGCTGACCCGCGCCTATCCGGCGATCATCCTGACCGTGGCGGTGCTGGCGCCGATGATCGCGCGGCGTTTCCTGGAGTGAAAGGCAAGGCATGCAGACCAATTTCTCCGAAGCACAGCTGAGGGATCCGGGAATCGCGCGGGCCAACGAGATCCTGCGCGCCTGCGTGCATTGCGGGTTCTGCACCGCGACCTGCCCGACCTACCAGGTTCTGGGCGACGAGCTGGACAGCCCGCGCGGCCGGATCTACCTGATCAAGGACATGCTGGAACAGGGACGACCGGCCGACGAGAAGACCGTCAAGCATATCGACCGCTGCCTGTCCTGCCTCGCGTGCATGACGACCTGCCCCTCGGGCGTGCACTACATGCACCTTGTCGATCATGCCCGCGCCCATATCGAGAAGACCTATCGCCGGCCGCTGACGGACCGTCTGCTGCGCGCCGCGCTGGCGCGGATCATCCCCTATCCGGGGCGGTTCCGGCTGGCGCTGCTGGCGGCCAAGATCGGCCGGCCGTTCGCCCGGCTGGTGCCGGACGCGCGCCTAAGGGCGATGCTGGCGATGGCGCCGAAGCGGGTGCCGCCGGTCAGCCGCAACGACGATCCGCAGGTGTTCCCGGCCGAGGGCGAACGCAGGCTGCGGGTGGCGCTGATGACCGGCTGCGCGCAGAAGGCGCTGAACACCGACATCAACGACGCGACGATCCGGCTGTTGCGGCGGCTGGGCTGCGAGGTGGTGGTGGCGCGGGGCGCGGGCTGCTGCGGCGCGCTGACCCATCACATGGGGCGCGAGGCCGAGAGCCATGCCAGCGCGGCGGCCAACATCCGGGCCTGGATGGCCGAGAAGCGCGCCGGCGGGCTGGACGCCGTGGTGATCAACACCTCGGGCTGCGGCACGACGGTCAAGGACTACGGCCACATGTTCCGCACCACCGATCTGGCAGCGGAGGCGGCCGAGGTGGCGGGGCTGGCCTGCGACGTCTCGGAACTGCTGGAGCGGATCGGCCTGCCCGAAGGGCGGGGCGGCTTGCGGGTGGCCTATCACGCGGCCTGTTCGCTGCAGCACGGCCAGCAGGTCAAGACCGCGCCGAAGACGCTTCTGAAGCGGGCGGGGTTCGAGGTGGTCGAACCCGCCGACAGCCACCTGTGTTGCGGGTCCGCCGGTACCTACAACCTGCTGCAACCGAAGATTTCCGCCGAGCTGAAGGCGCGCAAGGTCGCGACGCTGGAGGCGGTGAAGCCGCAGGTGATCGCGGCGGGCAACATCGGCTGCATGATGCAGATCGGCGGCGGCACCGGGCTGCCGGTGGTGCATACCGTGGAGCTTCTGGACTGGGCGACGGGCGGGCCGAAACCGCGGGTGCTGGCGGAAGATTGGCCATGAAATCGCCGCAAGTCCGTGGCATGGTTTCGCCATGAGGCTGTTTTCGATCCTGTGTTCGGCCATGATGGTCGCCGGTGCGCTGGCGCTGGGCCCGTCCGGGCTTGCGGGCCTGCCTGGCCCGGCGAAGGCGGAACCCGCGCCGCTCAAGCGGATGCTGACCGCCGATGACAGCCGCGGCTGGGAGGCGGTGGGGCGGCTGGACATCTCCGGGCGGGCATTCTGCACCGGCGCCCTGATCGCCCCCGACCTGGTGCTGACCGCCGCGCATTGCCTGTTCGATCGCGAGACCGGCAAGCGGTTCGAGATCGCCGACATGACCTTCCTCGCCGGCTGGCGCGGTGGCCGGGCCGAGGCCTATCGCACCGTCCGGCAGGCGCTGCCGCATCCCGACTACGAGTTCGGCGGCCCCGACCGGATGGCGCGGGTCCGACACGACATCGCGCTGGTCGAGCTTTCGCAGCCGATCCGGCTGTCGGGTGTGCGGCCCTTCGAGACCGAGGGGCAGCCGAAGCGGGGCGAACCCGTCGGCATCGTTTCCTATGCGCATGACCGGGCCGAGGCGCCCTCGATCCAGGAGGTCTGCGACGTGCTGGGCCGCCAGCCGGGGATGCTGGTGCTGTCCTGCCTTGTCGATTTCGGATCGTCCGGCGCGCCGATCTTCGTTCTGCGCGACGGGGTGGCGCGGATCGTTTCGGTGGTTTCTGCCAAGGCCGAGATGGGCTCCACCCCCGTCGCGCTGGGTTCCACGCTCGACGAGGCGCTGGACGTGCTGCGGGCCGAGGTCGGGCGGGTGCCGGTGGTTCCGGCGGGGCAGCGCTTCACCGGCGGCGGGGCGAAATTCGTCCGGCCCTGAGGCCGTTTCGCCGGGTCTTGAACCCAGGCCGGATCATTCCCAGATCAATCGCACGGGGCGCCATGACGGGCCCCGGCGTTTCAAGGCCCGTTCCGGCAGGAAGGGCCGAACCCATCGCTCGAAGGAGGATGATGACATGCGTACGTTCGATCTTGCCCCGCTTTATCGCGCGACCGTCGGTTTCGACCGCGTCGCCGACCTGATGGACCGGGTGCTTGCGGCCGATGTGGCCCAGCCCGCCTATCCCCCCTACAACATCGAGAAGACCGGCGAGAATGCCTATCGCATCTCGATCGCCGTCGCCGGTTTCACCGCCGAGGAACTGGGCGCCGAAGTCAAGGACAACGCGCTGATCGTCTCGGCCCGCAAGGCGCCGGAGACGGTGGAGCGGACCTACCTGCACCGCGGGATCGCGACGCGCGCCTTCGAACGCCGCTTCGCGCTGGCCGATCACGTCAAGGTCACGGGCGCAGCCCATGTCGACGGCATGCTGCATATCGATCTGGTCCGGGAAATCCCCGAGGCGCTGAAGCCGCGCCGGATCGAGATCGCGCGCCCCGATGCCGTGGTCGAGGGCGAGGCCGCCGAGGCCTGAGCGGCTTTTCAGGCACTTACTCGGGGCGCGCTGCGGCGCGCCCCGTTCTCGGCCCGGACCGCGGGTCGCCCGCAGCGGCGCATGGCCAGAGTCGATGCCGGAAGCGCCTATTATTCCGCGTCGATTTCCGAGTCGGGATCGTTCAGCCTGATGACCGCCGAGGCCTGTTGAGCCACGGTATCGTCGGCACGGGTGTAAAGCGTGCTCACTCCGGGCCCCAGCGCCATGAACCCGGTCGCCCCGACAACGATGATGATCCCGAGAATCAGTCCGTATTCCGCCGCCGAGGCCCCGGTTGTGTCTTTCAGGAACTTACCAACGCCTCGCATATCACACCCTCACGTCGCTGCGGCTGAGAATGTAACCGACACCGGAGTGCGGCCGGAATTCCTAAGGGCCGAACATTGCCAGATTACACAGGATTAACCTACCCAACCTATACTTAGGGATGGGTAAATCATCAATGGTCGCACCGGCTCCGGTCGATCCGTCAGACCGAGAGGCAGATGTACTTCATCTCCAGGTAATCCTCGACACCGTGACTCGATCCCTCGCGGCCGAGGCCGGATTGCTTGACCCCGCCGAAGGGTGCGACCTCGGTCGAGATGATCCCGGTGTTCACCCCGACGATGCCGTATTCCAGCGCCTCCTGCACGCGGGTGATGCGGCCCACGTCGCGGGCATAGAAATAGCTCGCCAGCCCGAAGATCGTGTCGTTGGCCAGCGCGATGACCTCGTCTTCGGTCTCGAAGCGGAACAGGGGCGCGAGCGGGCCGAAGGTTTCCTCCTTCGCGACCTTCATGGCCTGCGTGACCCCGGTCACCACCGTCGGTTCGAAGAAGGTGCCGCCCAGCGCGTGGCGCTTGCCGCCGGTGACGATCTGGCCGCCGCCCATGATCACGTCCTGGATATGCTCCTCGACCTTGTCGACGGCGGCGGCGTTGATCAGCGGACCGGTCTCGGTGCCGTCCTTCAGGCCGTCGCCGACCTTCAGCGCGGCGACCGCCGCGGCGAGCTTCTCGGCAAACGCGTCATAGACCCCGGCCTGCACGTAGATCCGGTTCGCACAGACGCAGGTCTGGCCGTTGTTGCGGAACTTCGAGGCCATGGCCCCGGTCACCGCGGCGTCGAGATCGGCGTCGTCGAAGACGATGAAGGGCGCGTTGCCGCCCAGTTCCATCGAACACTTGATCACCTGCTCGGCGGCCTGGCGCAGCAGGATCCGCCCCACCTCGGTCGAGCCGGTGAAGGTAAGCTTTCGGATTGCGGGATTTTCGCAGAATTCCTTGCCGATATCCGAGGATTTCTTCGAGGTGATGACGGAAAGTATCCCTTTCGGCAGCCCCGCGCGTTCGCCCAGCACGGCCATGGCCAGTGCCGACAGCGGCGTTTCGGCCGCCGGCCGGGCGACGAAACCGCAGCCGACCGCCAGCGCCGGGCCGGCCTTGCGGGCGATCATCGCGTTGGGGAAGTTCCAGGGCGTGATCGAACCCACGACACCGATCGGTTGCTTGAGCACGGTGATCCGCTTGTCGCGCTGGTGGCCGGGGATGGTTTCACCGTAGATCCGCTTGGCCTCTTCGCCGAACCACTCGATGAAACCGGCGCCATAGGCGATCTCGCCCTTCGCTTCGGCGAAGGGCTTGCCCATCTCGGCGGTCAGGATGCGGGCGAGATCGTCCTGGTTTTCCATCATCAGGTCGAACCAGCGCCGCATGACCTGCGCGCGCTCCTTGGCGGTGCGCGCCGCCCAGTCCTTCATCGCCTCGGCCGCCCCGGCGATCGCGCGGGCGGTTTCCGCCCGGCCGAGATCCGGCACCTCGCAGATCACGTCGCCGCGGGCGGGGTTGGTCACCGGGAAGGTCGCGCCGTCGTCGGCGGCCACCCACTCGCCGGCCACGAAGGCGCGGGTTTCCAGAAGCCCCGGATCCTTCAGCAGGCTCTTGAGATCGGTCACGGAATCCAGCATGCAATCCTCCCCGCTTCGGTGCAGGATGATGCAAAGCACCGACAGCGCGGGTTGTCCAGCGGTGGTTTGGCGAAGGGAGAGCCGCGACGATGAACTACGACGAAGCCTATGCCAACGCGCCCTTCATTCCCGGGGCCGACAGCTTTCCGCCGGCCTGGGCGAAGCGTACGGCGGCGCTGAAGGCGGCGCTGGGCGACAGGTTCCGTGCCGGGCTGCGCTACGGTCCCGCGCCGCGCAACTGGTATCACCTGTGCCTGCCCGAGGCGGCGCCGAAGGGCCTCGCCGTGATCGTGCACGGCGGCTATTGGCTGCGGTTCTCGCCCGACGATTTCGGCCATCTCGCCGCCGGGGCGCTGGCGCGCGGCTGGGCGGTGGCGCTGCCGGCCTACACCCTGGCGCCAGCGGCGCGGATCGCCCAGATCACCGCCGAGATCGGGGCCGCGGTGGCCGCGGCGGCGGCGGCGGTCGCGGGGCCGATCCGTATCGCCGGGCATTCGGCGGGCGGGCATCTGGCCGCGCGGATGGTCTGCGCCGATGCCCCCCTGCCAGCCGATGTCGCCGGCCGGATCGCGCACTGCCTGCCGGTCTCGCCGGTGGCGGACCTGCGGCCGCTGATGCGGACCTCGATGAATGCCGATCTGGCGATCGACAAGGCCGAGGCCGGCGGCGAAAGCCCGGTCTTGCGCCCACGCCGGCCGGGGCCGGCGGTGCATGTCTGGGTCGGCGGCGCGGAACGGCCGGTGTTTCTCGACCAGGCGCGGCGGCTTGGCAATGCCTGGGCCTGCCCGGTGACCATCGCTGCGGGCCGGCACCATTTCGACGTGATCGAGGGGTTCGAGCATGCCGACAGCCCGCTGATGGCGGCGTTCCTCGGCTCTGCCTAGGAACCGCCCCCGCGCCGGGCCTCGGCCTGCGCGCGGCGGTGGGCCAGGTGTTCGCGGTACAGCGTGTAGAGACCCGAGGCGATGATGATCGCCGCGCCCAGATAGGTCACGATGTCGGGCAGCGTGCCGAACACGAGAAAGCTGAACCCGGTGGTCCAGAAGATCATCGTGTACTGCAGCGGCGCGACGACGACGGCCTGCGCGATTTCCAGCGCCTTGATGACCAGGAATTCGCCCAGCCCGGCCGCCGCCGCGTAAAGCGCGAACAGCCAGACATGCTCGGGCGCGACCGGCCGCCAGACGAAGGGCTGCACCAGCGCCAGCAGCGCCACGCTGGTCACGGCGGTGAAGGCCACGGTCGTGACGGTCGGCTCGGTCGCGCCGAGCACGCGGGAAATCACCTGCCGCGCGGCGAACAGCAGCGCCGCGAGAACGACGAGCAGATAGGCGGGATGGAACGAATCGAACCCCGGCCGGATGATGATCAGCGTGCCGGTGAAGCCCACGAGGATCGCGCTCCAGCGCCGGATGCCGACCGGCTCGCCCAGCACCAGAAACCCCAGGATCGTCACGAAGAACGGTGCGGCGAAGGCGATCGACGTCGCGTCTGTCAGCGGGATGAATCCCAGCGCGGTCACGAACAACGTGGCCGAGATCGTCGCGCAGGCCCCGCGCAGGAACTGCAGGCCGGGTCGGCGGGTGCGCAGCGTCGACAGGCCCTTCACGGAGAGGTAGGCCAGCACCCCGGCCAACAGCCCGAGCTGCCGGATCCCGACGACCTGCATCGCGTGGTAGTCGGCGGTCATGAACTTGGCGATCGTGTCGGCGGCGGCGAAGAAGAACATCGACAGCGCCATCAAGAGGATACCCGCCGGGTTCGATGCCGGTGCCGGACTCATCGCCTGATCCCCGTGCCCCGTCGCGCCATGCGCCGCCCCCGATGTCCGCTTGCCCCGGCAGGATCGCCGGATGCGACGGTGGCACAAGCCTGCGCCAGAGGCAAAAGGGATCGTCAGGCCGGAACGAAACGGGGCGGCGCCCGTCCGGCACCGCCCCGATCCTTCCGATTCCCGGCGTGTCAGTCGGCCGTCAGAAGCGGCGGTTTCGACCCGGTGATCCGGCGCCGCGCGGGTTCCTCGAACTGCAGGTCGATCGCGTCGTCCTTGACGGTCACCCGCACCACGCCGCCCTTGACCAGCTTGCCGAACAAAAGCTCCTCGGCCAGCGGCTTCTTGATGTGCTCCTGGATCACCCGGCCCAGCGGACGGGCACCCATCTTGTCGTCGTAGCCCTTGTCGCCCAGCCATTCGGCGGCTTCGGGCGTCAGCTCGATATGCACGCCGCGATCCATCAGCTGCGCCTCCAGCTGCAGGACGAACTTCTCGACCACCTGAAGGATGATCTCCTTGCCAAGCGGCGCGAAGGAGATCACGGCATCCAGGCGGTTGCGGAACTCCGGCGTGAAGGTCCGTTCGATCGCGGCGGTATCCTCGCCCTCGCGCCGGTCGCGGCCGAAGCCGATGGCGGCCTTCGCCATGTCGGCGGCGCCGGCGTTCGACGTCATGATCAGGATCACGTTGCGGAAATCCACCTGCCGGCCGTTGTGGTCGGTCAGCTTGCCGTGGTCCATCACCTGAAGGAGGATGTTGAACACGTCCGGGTGCGCCTTCTCGATCTCGTCGAGAAGCAGCACGCAATGCGGATGCTGGTCGACCCCGTCGGTCAGAAGCCCGCCCTGATCGAAGCCCACATAGCCGGGCGGCGCGCCGATCAGCCGGGAAACAGCGTGCTTTTCCATGTATTCCGACATGTCGAAGCGCAGCAGTTCAACCCCCAGCGAATCCGCCAGTTGCTTGGCCACCTCGGTCTTGCCGACGCCGGTGGGGCCGGCGAAGAGGTAGTTGCCGATCGGCTTTTCCGGCTCGCGCAGCCCGGCGCGGGCCAGCTTGATCGCCGAGGCCAGCGCCTCGATCGCCTTGTCCTGACCGAAGACCACGCGCTTGAGCGTGCCTTCGAGATCGCGCAGCGTTTCGGCGTCGTCCTTCGACACGCTTTTCGGCGGGATCCGGGCGATCTTGGCGACCACCGCCTCGATCTCCTTCGGGCCGATGGTCTTGCGGCGCTTCGACTCCGCCACGAGGTGCTGTGCCGCGCCGGCCTCGTCGATCACGTCGATCGCCTTGTCGGGCAGCTTGCGGTCATGGATGTAGCGCGCCGACAGTTCCACCGCCGCCTTCACCGCGTCCTGGGTGTAGCGCAGGTCGTGGTGCTTCTCGAAATAGGGCTTCAGCCCCATCAGGATCTTCACCGTGTCCTCGACCGAGGGTTCGGTCACGTCGATCTTCTGGAACCGGCGGGAAAGCGCGCGGTCCTTCTCGAAATGCTGGCGGAATTCCTTGTAGGTGGTGGAGCCCATGCAACGCAGCTTGCCGCCCTGAAGCGCGGGCTTGAGCAGGTTCGAGGCATCCATCGCGCCGCCCGAGGTGGCGCCGGCGCCGATCACCGTGTGGATCTCGTCGATGAACAGGATCGCGTCGGGATGCTCTTCCAGTTCCTTCACCACGGCCTTCAGCCGCTCCTCGAAATCGCCGCGGTAGCGGGTGCCGGCCAGAAGCGCGCCCATGTCGAGCGAATAGATCGTCGATCCCGCCAGCACGTCGGGGGTTTCGCCCTCGACGATCTTCTTGGCCAGGCCCTCGGCGATCGCGGTCTTGCCGACACCGGGATCGCCGACCAGAAGCGGGTTGTTCTTGCGCCGCCGGCACAGCACCTGGATGCAGCGCTCCACCTCGGCCTCGCGGCCGATCAGCGGGTCGACATCGCCCTTGGTCGCCTTCGCGTTGAGGTCGACGCAGTACTTCGCCAGCGCCGATTCCTTGGCCTCGCCGCCGCCGCCGGTCTCGGCGGTGTTGCCGCCGCGATCCTCGTCCTCTTCCTGCGCGCCGGTCACCGGCCGGCTTTCGCCGAAGCTGGGATCCTTGGCGACGCCATGCGCGATGAAGTTCACCGCGTCATAGCGCGTCATGTCCTGTTCCTGCAGGAAGTAGGCGGCGTTCGACTCGCGCTCGGCAAAGATCGCGACCAGCACGTTGGCCCCGGTCACCTCGGTCCGGCCCGAGCTTTGCACATGGATCGCGGCGCGCTGGATCACCCGCTGGAAGGCCGCGGTGGGCACCGCCTCGGACCCTTCGACATCGGTGACCAGCGTCGACAGGTCGTCGTCGATGAACTCGATCAGGGTGCGGCGCAGATCATCGAGATCGACGGAGCAGGCGCGCATCACCTTGGCCGCGTCGGGTTCGTCGATCAGGGCCAGAAGCAGGTGTTCGAGCGTGGCGAGTTCGTGACGGCGCGCGTTGGCCAGCGCGAGCGCGGCATGGATGGCTTGTTCGAGCGTGTTCGAAAACGACGGCACGTCACGTGCTCCTTGTCCCCGGGGTCGCCTGGGGTCGCCTGGCGGGTCTGCCCGGCGCCTCCGTCGACCGTTGCCTCATAGGCTTAAAGTTCGGTGGATTTCGGCGCGCTTCAAGCCCCTTTTTCGAATTACCCCTCCGGTCGGAGCCCGGCGGGGCAAAATGTGATCGGGCGGCGGACGGGTTGCCCGCGTGCCGGGCAGGCGCCGGAAGCGCGGTCAGAACCTGTCCTTGCGGGCGCGCACCTCGGCGAAGACCGCCACGTCGGGTCCGTCGGGCAGGCCCACGGTGGCGCGCACCTCCGGCGCATCGGCGCGCAGGAACGGGTTGGTCGCCAGTTCGTCCGCCAGCCGCGACGGCACCGTCGGCCGGCCGGCGGCCCGCGCCGCCTCGATCTCGGCCGCGCGGGCGACCAGCGCCGCGTTGCCCGGCTCGATCGTCAGGGCGAAGCGCGCGTTGGCGGCGGTGTATTCGTGGCCCGAACAGACCAGCGTTTCGGGCGGCAGGGCGGCCAGTTTCGACAGGCTGGCCCACATCGTCTCGGCGTCACCCTCGAACAGGCGGCCGCAGCCAAGCGCCATCAGGCTGTCGGCTGTGAAGACCAGGGCGGAGTCCGGGAAATGAAAGGCGATATGGCCCATCGTATGCCCGGACACGTCGATCACCCGGCCTTCCGCCATGCCGACCCGGACGGTATCGCCCTCGGCCACCGCCTCGTCGAGGGGCGGCAGGCGGTGGGCATCGGCGGCGGCGCCGATCACCCGCGCGCCGGTGGCGCCCGCCAGCGCCGCGACGCCGCCGACATGGTCATGATGGTGGTGGGTGATCAGGATATGGCTGAGTTTCCAGTCGCGTTCGTCCAGGGCGGCGAGGATCGGCGCGGCCTCGGGCACGTCGACGCAGGCCGTGGCGCCGGTCGCGGCCTCATGGATCAGGTAGGCGTAATTGTCCGACAGGCAGGGTACCGTTACGAGATCCAGAGGCATGGCCTTTCCCCCCGATTTCCGTATTCTTGCCCGGACTGTTGCCGAAGTGCCGGGCCGGTGCAATGCATCTCGACGTCCTCGACCTGCGCAATTTCTACTATCGCACCGGTCTGGGACGGGTGGCGCAGAAGGCGATCCGCGACCAGGTGACGGCGCTTTGGCCCGATGCCGCGGGCCAGACGGTGGTGGGCTTCGGCTTTGCCGTGCCGCTGTTGCGGCCGTTCCTGGAACGCGCGCGCCGGGTGATCGCGCTGATGCCGGGACAGCAGGGGGTGATGCCCTGGCCGTCCGGCCTGCCCAATGTCTCGGTACTGTGCGAGGAACGGCATTGGCCGGTCGAAACCGGGCGCGCCGACCGGCTGATTCTCCTGCATGCGCTGGATACGAGCGAGAACCCGGCGGCGCTGTTGCAGGAATGCTGGCGGGTGCTGGGCCCGGGCGGCCGCGCGCTGGTGATCGTTCCGAACCGCGCCGGGCTTTGGGCACGCCGCGACGTCACGCCCTTCGGCTTCGGCCGTCCCTACACGATGGGCCAGCTCGAGGCGCGGATGAGGGCCGAGGGCTTCGTGCCCGAACGCCATGCCTCGGCGCTCTACATTCCGCCGTCGCGGCGGCGATTCTGGCTGCGCAGCGCCGGGCTTTGGGAGGACATGGGCCGCCGCGTCTCGTCGGTCTGGTCGGGCGGTGTGCTGATGCTGGAGGTCTCCAAGCTTGTGCATGCGCCGCTTCGGCCCGGCCGCGCCGAGCCCGTGCGCCGGCCGCTCAAGGTGCTCGAAGGGATGCCCGCGCCCAGCGCCAAGCCGGTGTGAGGCGCGCCTGCCGGGCGGGGATTCTGCGCGCCGATGCCCTGTTAGCGCCGCAAGCCCGCGGGGAAAAAAGGTCACACCTGACCCCGGTTTTGCCAAACCACTGAAAAAACGAACTTTTGCCTTCCGGCGTGCCGTGGCCAAGGCGGTTGCGGGGCGCGCGGCGCTCTGCTAGAGACGCCGCGAATTGGGTGGTGCGCGAAGGTGCACGCCACATTTGGCCCCTGTCTGGCACTCGCTCGGCGACCCCGGGGCAATGACATCGGAAGGGTGGACGTGTCCGAAACAGCTTCGATTTCCGCGAGCATCGCCGCGCGTTACGCGACGGCCGTTTTCGAACTCTCCCGGGATGGCGGTGGGCTGCCGGCGCTCGAGGCCGATATCGAGGCGCTGGACGGTGCGCTGAAGGACAGCGCGGAGTTCCGCGCGCTGATCTCCTCGCCGGTCTACAGCCGCGAAGAGCAGTCCAGGGCCGTCGCCGCGCTGGCGCCGGGGCTGGGCCTGTCGGCGACCACCGCGAACGCGCTGCAACTGATGGCCGGCAAGCGCCGCCTGTTCGTGCTGCCGCAGATGGTGTCGGCGCTGCGCGACATGATCGCCGAGGCCAAGGGCGAGGTCACCGCCGACGTCACCGCCGCGCAGGCGCTGACGAAGGCGCAGGCCGACAAGCTCGTCAAGACGCTGTCGGCCAGTGTCGGCAAGACCGTCAAGCTCAACATGGCCGTCGATGAAAGCCTCATCGGCGGTCTCGTCGTCAAGGTCGGCTCGAAGATGATCGATACCTCGATCCGCTCGAAGCTCGCCCAACTCCAGAATGCAATGAAAGAGGTCGGATAAATGGGTATCCAAGCTGCTGAGATCTCCGCGATCCTCAAGGAGCAGATCAAGAACTTCGGCCAGGAAGCCGAGGTTGCAGAGGTTGGTCGCGTGCTCTCCGTCGGCGACGGGATCGCCCGGGTTCACGGCCTCGACAACGTCCAGGCCGGCGAGATGGTCGAGTTTCCGGGCGGCATCCGCGGCATGGCGCTGAACCTCGAGGTCGACAACGTCGGTATCGTGATCTTCGGCACCGACCGCGACATCAAGGAAGGCGACACGGTCAAGCGCACGAACTCGATCGTGGACGTGCCGGTCGGCGACGCCCTTCTGGGCCGCGTGGTCGACGCGCTGGGCAACCCGATCGACGGCAAGGGCCCGATCGAGGCCGTCGGCCGCCGCGTGGCGGACGTGAAGGCGCCGGGCATCATCCCGCGCAAGTCGGTGCACGAACCGATGGCGACCGGCCTAAAATCGGTCGACGCGATGATCCCGATCGGCCGCGGCCAGCGCGAGCTGATCATCGGCGACCGCCAGACCGGCAAGACCGCCGTCGCGCTCGACGCGATCCTGAACCAGAAGGTCTACAACGAGGCCGCCGGCGACGACGAATCGAAGAAGCTCTACTGCGTCTACGTCGCGGTGGGCCAGAAGCGCTCGACCGTCGCGCAGCTGGTCAAGAAGCTCGAGGAAACCGGCGCGATCGCCTATTCGATCGTCGTGGCCGCCACCGCCTCGGACGCGGCGCCGATGCAGTTCCTCGCGCCTTATTCGGCCACCGCGATCGCCGAGCATTTCCGCGACAACGGCCGCCACGCGCTGATCATCTACGATGACCTGTCGAAGCAGGCCGTCGCGTACCGCCAGATGTCGCTCCTGCTGCGCCGCCCGCCGGGCCGCGAAGCCTATCCGGGCGACGTGTTCTACCTGCACTCGCGGCTGCTGGAACGGTCGGCGAAGCTGAACGAGGACAACGGCTCGGGCTCGCTGACGGCGCTGCCGATCATCGAGACCCAGGGCGGCGACGTTTCGGCGTTCATCCCGACCAACGTGATCTCGATCACCGACGGCCAGATCTTCCTTGAAACCGAACTGTTCTACCAGGGCATCCGCCCCGCGGTGAACACCGGTCTTTCGGTGTCGCGCGTGGGTTCCTCGGCGCAGACCAAGGCGATGAAATCGGTCGCCGGCCCGGTCAAGCTGGAACTGGCGCAGTACCGTGAAATGGCGGCCTTCGCGCAGTTCGGCTCCGACCTCGACGCCGCCACGCAGAAGCTGCTGAACCGCGGCGCGCGCCTGACCGAGCTGATGAAGCAGCCGCAGTATTCGCCGCTGACCAACGCCGAGATCGTCTGCATCATCTACGCCGGCACCCAGGGCTACCTGGATGGTATCGCGGTGAAGGATGTCGGCCGCTACGAGGCGGACCTGCTCAAGACCCTGCGCACCGACCACAAGGATCTTCTGGACGACATCACCCAGAACGACCGCAAGGTTTCGGGCGACCTCGAGGACAAGATCCGCGCCGCGCTCGACGGGTTCGCGAAGACCTTCGCCTGAGCGGCGGTGAAAGGACGGGGACATGCCCAACCTCAAGGATCTGAAGAACCGGATCGGAAGCGTCACCTCGACGCGGAAGATCACCAAGGCGATGCAGATGGTCGCGGCGGCGAAACTGCGCCGCGCCCAGGATGCCGCCGAGGCCGCGCGGCCCTATGCCGAGCGGATGAACGCGGTGATGGGGGGGCTCGCCTCGGGCCTCGCCGGGTCGGACAGCGCGCCGCGGCTGCTGGCCGGCACCGGCAGCGACCAGGTGCACCTGCTCGTGGTGATGACCGCGGAACGCGGGCTCTGCGGCGGCTTCAACTCCACCATCGTCCGGCTCGCCCGGCAGCGGATCGCGGAGCTGACGGCGCAAGGCAAGACGGTCAAGATCCTGACCGTCGGCAAGAAGGGCCGCGAACAGCTCAAGCGCGACCATGCGAAGCTGTTCGTCGCGCATGTCGACCTGTCCGAGGTCAAGCGGATCGGCTACGACAACGCCCAGTCGCTGGCGCGTGACCTGATCCAGCGCTTCGACGCCGGTGAATTCGACGTCGCGACGATCTTCTTCAACCGCTTCCAGTCCGTGATCGCCCAGGTGCCGACCGCGCAGCAGGTGATCCCGGCGGTGTTCGAGGACGCTGGCGAGGCGTCGGCGCTTTACGACTACGAACCCTCCGAGGAGGGTATCCTGGCCGACCTGCTGCCGCGCGGGGTCGCGACGCAACTGTTCACCGCGCTTCTGGAAAACGCCGCCTCGGAACAGGGCGCGCGGATGACCGCGATGGACAACGCCACGCGCAACGCCGGCGACATGATCGAACGCCTGACGATCGAGTACAACCGCACCCGCCAGGCCGCGATCACCAAGGAACTCATCGAAATCATCTCGGGCGCCGAGGCGCTCTGACGGAACCGGAGAAACGACATGGCAACTGAAACTGGCAAAGTCACGCAGGTGATCGGCGCCGTCGTGGACGTGCAGTTCGACGGCCACCTGCCGCCGATCCTCAACGCGCTTGAAACCGACAACAACGGCAAGCGTCTGGTTCTGGAAGTGGCGCAGCACCTGGGCGAGAACACGGTGCGCACCATCGCGATGGACGCGACCGAGGGCTTGGTGCGCGGCCAGTCTGTGAAAGACACCGGCGGCCCGATCATGGTGCCGGTGGGCAACGCCACGCTGGGCCGCATCCTCAACGTCATCGGCGAGCCGGTGGACGAGGGCAAGCCGGTCGAGGCGAAGGAACACCGCGCGATCCACCAGCCCGCCCCGACCTTCGAGGAACAGTCGACCTCGTCGGAAATCCTTGTCACCGGCATCAAGGTCATCGACCTGCTGGCCCCCTATTCCAAGGGCGGCAAGATCGGCCTGTTCGGCGGCGCCGGCGTGGGCAAGACGGTTCTGATCATGGAACTGATCAACAACATCGCCAAGGTGCACTCGGGCTACTCGGTCTTCGCCGGCGTCGGCGAGCGGACGCGTGAGGGCAACGACCTGTATCACGAGATGATCGAGTCGAACGTCATCAAGCCCGACAACCTCGAGGAAAGCCAGGTGGCGCTGGTCTACGGCCAGATGAACGAACCGCCGGGCGCGCGTGCCCGCGTCGCGCTGACCGGCCTGACGCTGGCCGAGCAGTTCCGCGACCAGTCGGGCACCGACGTTCTGTTCTTCGTCGACAACATCTTCCGCTTCACCCAGGCCGGGTCCGAGGTGTCGGCGCTTCTGGGCCGGATCCCCTCGGCGGTGGGCTACCAGCCGACGCTGGCCACCGACATGGGCGCGATGCAGGAACGCATCACCTCGACCAAGGCGGGGTCGATCACCTCGATCCAGGCCGTCTACGTTCCGGCCGACGACCTGACCGACCCGGCGCCGGCCACCACCTTCGCCCACCTCGACGCCACCACGGTGCTGTCGCGCGCGATCTCGGAGCTGGGCATCTACCCGGCGGTCGACCCGCTCGACTCCTCCAGCCGGATCCTCGATCCGGGCATCGTGGGTGAAGAGCATTACGACGTCGCGCGCCAGGTGCAGGGGATCCTGCAGCGCTACAAGTCGCTTCAGGACATCATCGCGATCCTCGGGATGGACGAACTGAGCGAAGAGGACAAGCTGACCGTGGCCCGCGCCCGGAAGATCCAGCGCTTCCTCAGCCAGCCCTTCGACGTGGCCAAGGTGTTCACCGGCTCGGACGGTGTGCAGGTGCCGCTGGAAAAGACCATCGAATCCTTCAAGGCGGTGGTGAACGGCGAGTACGACCACCTGCCCGAGGCCGCCTTCTACATGGTCGGCGACATCGAGGACGTGAAGGCCAAGGCCCGCAAGCTGGCCGCGGACGCGGCGTAAGGGGGCGAAATGGCCGACACGATGCAGTTCGACCTCGTTTCGCCGGAGAAGCGGCTTGCGTCGCTCGCGGCGCGCGAGGTGCGCATTCCGGGCGCCGACGGCGACATGACGGCGATGCCGGATCATGCGCCGGTGATCACCACGCTGCGCCCCGGCATCCTGACCGTGGTCGGCGCCGACGGGGCGAGCCAGTCCTTCGCCGTGACCGGCGGCTTCGCCGAGATCGGCACCGGCGGCGCATCTGTCCTGGCCGAGAAGGCGATGCCCGCGGGCGATGTCAGCGCGTCGGTGATCGAGGCGCTGATCGCCGATGCCCAGGCCCAGGCGGCCGAGGCCCCGGCCGAGGCGAAGGACGCCGCCGAGAAGGTCGTGGCCGACATGCAGGCCCTGAGGGGCGCGCTGGGCGTCTGACCCGAATACATCCGAACGCAGGGCCCCGCCGTCATGGCGGGGCTTTTTTCGTTGTCGGGGCCGGTTATTCCGGCTGCGTGAGGCATGTGTGATGAGTCGGCGGGTCAGGCGAATACTGTTTCGGGCGGCGTTGGCCGGTATCGGCGTCGCGGCTGGGGTCCAGTGGATTTCCGGCGGTCTGTCGCCGCCGTTTCTGGCCCTCTTCCTGGCGGCAATGGCCGTGGTCCTGATCGTCGCCGCGCTGGATGCGCTGGCCAGCGGGCAGGCCGTCATCGGTGGCATGATCCTTGCCCGACGCCGGGCGCCACGCGTCTTCGCCGTCTATGTCTGGGTGATGCTGTTCGGTGGCGGCCTGACGATGGCGGGCCTTGCCGTTTTCAGCCTCGTCACCGGGGGCGGACCGTGAGGCGATGCAGGCCGGCCTTTCCCCGCACCATCCGAACGGCTAGGGTGGCGGTGTAAGGGGTTCGCCATGCGCCATGTTGCCGGTCACTGTCTCGGGATCGACCAGGGGTCGGTCGTGCTGTTTTCGGATCACGAGGACGGCGGCGCGATGTGGACGGGCAGTGGCCCGCGCGCCGTGCGCCGGCGGATAGATTTCGGCGATGCCTTCCGTGATCCGCCCGTCGTGCATGTCGCCCTGACGATGTGGGACATGGATCGCGCGGCGAACGCGCGGTGCGACCTTGCCGCCGAAGCGGTGGAGACCACCGGCTTCACCGTGGTTTTCCGAACCTGGGGAGACAGCCGGATCGCCCGCGTCCGGGTCGACTGGATGGCGCTGGGCGCGGTCTGGGCCGCGGACGACTGGCGGCTATGACGGCCGCGCCGTCTCAGCCGCGGGTGTAGAGGCCTTCGTAGATCGGCCCCAGCGTCTCGGTATCGAACAGCGACGAGACGGAGGTGCCGTTCCAGATGTTCAGGATCGCCTGGGCGAAGATCGGCGCGGTGGGCACGATGCGGATGTTCGCCGCGCCGCGCACCGATTCCGTCGGTTCGATCGTGTCGGTGATGACAAGGCTTTTCATCACCGATTTCGTCACGCGTTCCACCGCCGGGCCGGACAGGACGCCATGCGTGATGTAGGAATGAACCTCTGTCGCGCCGTTCTCGATCAGCACCTCGGCGGCCTTGCACAGCGTTCCGGCGGTGTCGCAGATGTCGTCGACGATGAGGCAGGTCTTGCCGGTCACGTCGCCGATCACCGTCATCTCGGCCACCTCGCCGGCCTTCTCGCGCCGCTTGTCGACGATGGCGAGCGGCGCGTTGATCCGCTTCGCAAGTTCGCGCGCCCGCGCCACGCCGCCGACGTCGGGCGAGATCACCAGCAGATCCTGCATCCGGCCGCGGAACTGGTTCTCGATGTCGATCGCGAAGATCGGCGAGGCGTAGAGGTTGTCGACCGGGATGTCGAAGAAGCCCTGGATCTGCGCGGCATGCAGATCCATCGTCAGCACCCGCTCGATCCCCGCCTCGGTCAACAGGTTCGCAACCAGCTTGGCGCTGATCGGCGTGCGTGCCTTGGTGCGCCGGTCCTGCCGCGCATAGCCGAAATAGGGGATCACCGCGGTGATCCGCGCCGCCGAGGACCGGCGCAGCGCGTCCGAGATGATCATCAGTTCCATCAGGTTGTCGTTCGCGGGCCGCGAGGTCGGCTGGATGATGAACATGTCCTCGCCGCGGACGTTCTCGAACACCTCGACGAAGATCTCCTGGTCGTTGAACCGTTCGACGCGGGCATCGACGAGCCCCACGCTCATGCCCCTGTGCATCGACATCCGCCGCGCGATGGCGCTGGCCAGCGTCCGGTTGGCATTGCCGGAAATCAGCTTGGGCTCGGTGATCGTGGGCATGGAAGAGTCCTCGGCAGCGTCGTCGGATGACGGATTCGTGACGTTGCACAGGCCATAGCACCGGGCTAGCGTGCCGGCAAACCGAAGCAGGGCAGGGGGCGCGGGATGGCGCGGATCGACTACTATTTCGCCACGGTCTCGCCCTACACCTACCTCGCCGGCACCCGGCTGGAAGAGATCGCCGCGCGGCACGGGCTGGGGATCGTCTACAAGCCGCTCGATATCCTCGCGCTCTTCGACCGGACCGGCGGGATCCGGCCCGCCGACCGGCACCAGAGCCGCAAGGACTACCGGCTTCAGGAACTGCGCCGGCAAGCGCGGAAGGCGGGCCTGCCGCTGAACCTGCAACCGGCGTTCTGGCCGGCCAATCCCGCGCCCTCGTCCTATGCCGTGATCGCCGCGCAGGCGGCTGTCGACAAGGGCGAGGCGGCGGGTGACCTGGGCGCGCTGGTCCATGGTTTCTGCCGCGCCTGCTGGGCCGAGGAACGCGACATCGCCGACGATTCGGTGGTGCGCGAGGTGCTGGCGGCGGCGGGCTTCGACCCGGCGCTTGCCGATCGCGGGCTTCTGCTGGGGGCGGAAACCTACGCGCGCAACCTCGACGAGGCGGCGAACCGCGGCGTCTTCGGCGCGCCGTTCTACATCACCGAGGGCGACGAGCGGTTCTGGGGCAGGACCGGCTTGACGATCTCGACGCGCACCTGGCGGGCCGGCTCTGATGCCCATCGCCGAACGGGCGGGGATTGCCGTTCACTGGCAGGAGTATGGCGCCGGCGCCCGCCCGGTTCTGGCGCTGCATTGTTCGCTGGCGCGCGGCAGCGCCTGGTCCGGGGTGGCGGCGCGGCTGGGCGCGGACGTGACGGTGACCGCGCCCGACCTGCCCGGCCATGGCCAAAGCGGCGACTGGGACGGGGCGGGTGATTTCGTGCGGCTGTGCACCCAGGTCGCCGGCGCGATGATCTCGCGCCCCGTCGATCTCGTCGGTCATTCGCTGGGCGGGGTCGCGGCGCTCAGGCTGGCGCTGGCCGCGCCCGAGGCGGTGCGCACGCTGACGCTGGTCGAACCGGTGCTGTTCGCCGCCGCGCGCGGCACCCCGGAATACGGGGATTGCTGCGCAGAGGCAGCGCGCAACTTCGCGCCGATGGCGCGGGGCGACCGCGAGGCCGCGGCGCGCAACTTCACCGCCAGCTGGGGGGACGGCACGCCCTGGCCGGACATTCCCGAACGTCTGCGCCGCTACATGATGGATCGCATCCACCTGATCCCGGCGACAGACGCGGCGCTTTTCGACGATGCCGGCGGGCTTCTGGCCGAGGGCCGGCTGGAGGCGCTGGACCTGCCGGTGATGATCGTCACCGGCGCCGCCTCGCCGCCGGTCATCCCGCGGATCGCCGAGGCGTTGGCGGCGCGGCTGCCCGATGTCGGGGTTGCCGATGTGCCCGGGGCGGC
This sequence comes from Paracoccaceae bacterium, assembly GCA_024742695.1. Taxonomy (GTDB): domain Bacteria; phylum Pseudomonadota; class Alphaproteobacteria; order Rhodobacterales; family Rhodobacteraceae; genus JANSXY01. The sequence continues at coordinate 95,195 of JANSXY010000004.1, forward strand.
GCATATGGCGCCGATCACCCATCCCGATCAGGTCGCCGGGGTGATCCGGGTGAACCTGGATCGCGGATAGGGGCGGCCGCCGGGCGCTATGCGCCCCGCACGGCCGCGACGAACCGCGCCACGTCCTCGGCGGTCGTCGACCACGAACAGACCAGCCGCGCGGTCAGCACCGCGTCGCCGGGCCCGTCCAGGGATTGCCCGAAGGGCCACAGGTAGTATTTCGCCCCGGCCTCCTGTGCCGCCCGGTGCCCGCCGCGCGGCCAGCCGGCGAAGACCGCGTTGGCCTGCGTCGGGTGCATCAGCCGGGCGCCCGGCAGGCCAAGGATTCCCTGCGACAGCGCCTGCGCCGCGTCATTGGCCCGGCGCGCGAGGTCGAGCCACAGGTCGCCCTCCAGATAGGCGTCCATCTGCGCCGACAGGTAGCGATGCTTGGAAAACAGGTGGCCGCCGCGCTTGCGGCGAAGTTCGAATTCCCAGGCCTTCGCGGGATCGAAGATCACCACCGCCTCGACCCCCAGGCAGCCGTTCTTGGTGCCGCCGAACGACAGCACATCCACCCCCGCCTTCCAGGTCATCTCGGCCGGGGTGGACCCGTCGGCGACCAGCGCGTTGGCAAACCGCGCGCCGTCCATGTGCACGGGCAGGCCGAACTCCCGCGCCACGGCGCAAAGCGCCGCGACCTCGGCGGCGGAATAGACCGTGCCGGCCTCGGTCGCGTTGGTGATCGTCACCGGCCCGCGCTGGATGTTGTGCACGCCGCCCTGCGCCGTGGCCGTGACCGTATCGCGCAACGCCGCGGGCGTGATCTTGGCGTCGGGACCGTCGATCAGCAGCAATTTGGCGCCGCCGGTGTAGAATTCCGGTGCGCCGCATTCGTCCTGTTCGACATGCGCCAGACGGTGGCAGAACACCGCCTGCCAGGGCTGGGCGAGGATCGCCAGCGCCAGCGCGTTCGCCGTGGTGCCCGTCGAAACGAGGTAGACGGCCGCCTCGGGCGCCTCGAACAGATCTCGGATCCGGGCGCGCACCCGCTCCATGATCGGATCGTTGCCATAGGGCATGGCATAGCCCGCGTTCGCCGCGGCCAGCGCCGCCATGATCTCGGGCGCGGCGCCCGAGGAATTGTCTGAGGCGAAATACATCGTCACAAATCCTCGATGATGTGGTCTTCCCAGTCTTCTTCCGGCACTTCGTATTCCGGCACCGTCCAGCCGCGCACCGACTGGCCCGCGTCATGCACGCTGTCCGGGTCGCCGGTGATCAGCGGATGCCAGTCGGGCAGCGGCCGGCCCTCGTGGCGCAGCTTGTAGGCGCAGGTGGCGGGCAGCCACCAGGCGACCTTGTCGATCGTCTTCGGGGTCAGGAAGACGCATTCGGGCACGAAGTCGCGGCGGTTCGCGTACTGGCCGCAGCGGCAGGTCTCGGGGTCCAGAAGCCGGCAGGCGACGCGGGTGAAGGCCAGTTCGCCGGTGTCCTCGTCTTCCAGCTTGTTCAGGCAACACTTGCCGCAGCCGTCGCACAGCGCTTCCCATTCCGCGCCGTTGAGCTGGCGCAGCGGGCGTTCCCAGAACCGGGGGCGGAGGCGGGTGTCGCGCGTCGTCATGGCGGCGGAGACTGCGGCAAAGGGCGGGGAAAGAAAAGCCCCGGAACCGACGCCGCGGCCGGCTACTCCGTCGCCAGGATGGCGCGGGCGCGGGCGCAGTCCTGCTCCATCTGCGCGATCAGGCCGTCCAGCCCGTCGAAGGTCATCTCCGGGCGCAGGAAGTCGACGAAGCCGACCGACAGAACCTGCCCGTAAAGGTCGCCCGCGAAGTCGAACAGGAAGGTTTCGAGGTTCGGGCGGTTTTCCCCGAACATCGGCCGCACGCCAAGGCTGGCGGCGCCGTGCCAGGTGCCGGCCTGCGGGCCGGTCAGCACGTCGACGGTCACGGCATAGACGCCGAAGCGCGGCAGGTGCAGGCCGTCGACGGCCATGTTGGCGGTCGGGTAGCCCAGCTCGCGGCCGCGCTTCTCGCCGTGCAGCACCGGCCCCTCGATCCGGTGCCAGTGGCCCAGCATCCGCGCGGCGTCGCGCGGGCGGCCCTCGCTCAGCGCGGTTCGGATCGCGGTCGAGGATATCTCTTCCGTGCCCTGCGCGATCAGCGGCGCGATGGTGGTGCCGAAGCCCAGCGCTGCCCCCATCCGTTCCAGCGTTTCGGTGCTGCCCTTGCGGCCCTTGCCGAAGCAGAAATCGGCCCCGACGGTGACATGCGCGACGCCAAGCCCCGCCACCAGCACGTCGTGCACGAAATCCTCGGCGGCCATCCCTGCCAGCCGGTGATCGAACGGCAGTTCGTAGAGCCGCTCCACCCCCAGTTTCTGCAGCCGGTGCGCGCGGGCCTCGGCCTCCATGAGCCGGAAGGGCGGCGCGTCGGGGGCGAAGAACTGCCGGGGATGCGGTTCGAAGGTGACGACGCCCAGGGGCAGGCCGGGCCGGCGCGCCAGTTCGATGACCGACCGGTGGCCCAGGTGCACGCCGTCGAAATTGCCCATGGCAACCGATGCCCCGCGCTCGGCGGCATTGAGGCCGGTCCAGCTGTGCCGTCGGATCATGCGCCCCCGCTGGCGGGCCGCGCGGGCCCGGTCGATCAGTCGAACTTGCGGCTGGGCGCCAAGACCAGCGCCTCGCCTTTCAGCACGACCGTATCGCCCACCGCGCAGTGGGTTTCAAGGGTCACCCGGCGGCGGGAATGGTCGATCGCGGTGACCTTGACCTCGGCGATCACCGTGTCGCCGGGGCGCACCGGCGCCATGAACTTCAGGCTCTGGCCAAGGTAGACGGTGCCATGGCCCGGAAGCTGTTCGCCGATCACCGCGGAAATCAGCCCGGCGGTCAGCATGCCATGGGCGATCCGGCCCTCGAAGATGGTTTCCTGCGCGTAGTCGTCGTCGAGATGCACGGGGTTGCGATCGGTCGAAACCTCGGCGAACAGCTCGATGTCGCGATCGGTGATCGTCTTCTGAAGATAGCGGGTCATCCCGATCTCCAGATCCTCGATGCAGATCGTTCCGCGCGGCAGGTTGTCCAGCATCACTGCGAATCCCCGGTTCATGTTGCGCCGCAGCATTACATGGGCCGGAACCGCCGATCAAGTGGTCGCGCAACATTATTGTCATTTTGCCGCGGAAGGCGGAAATATTATTGCTTTCCCGTTTCCGGGCTAGCGCAGCTTGCCGATCGCATAGGTCGCGCCGATCTGCCGTTCGGCCAGCCACGGGGCAAGCAGCGCGGGATCGGGGTTTTCCGGGTCCGGGCCGAACTCCGCCGCCGCCAGCCCGCCGGTGACGAACACGGTGTCGATCCCCTCGGCCAGCCCGCCCTGAACGTCGGTCGCGATGCCGTCGCCCACGGCCAGGAAGCCCGCGGCCTCGATGTCGCGCCCGGCATGGGCGGCAAGCCGGCGGCGCGCGAGGTCGTAGATCGGCGGATGCGGCTTGCCGAAGTACAGCGCCGTGCCGCCCATCTCTTCGTAAAGCGCGGCCAGCGCGCCGGCGCAGTAGATCCGCGTCTCGCCGTAATCGACGACCAGATCGGGATTGGTGCACAGCATCGGCAGCCCGCGCGCCTTGGCCGACAGGAAGCGGCCGCGGTAATCTTCCGGCACGTCGGTCATCTCGTCGAACGGACCGGTGCAGACGATCCCCTCGGCCGCGTCGAAATCGACCCGCTCGATCGGCAGCGGATCGTCGAGGTCGGCGGGCGGATCGGTGAAGAAACTGTCGTCCTTCTCCGGCCCCAGGTGCCAGACCTTGCGGCCCACGGCGCCGGTGAACAGCCCGTACTGCGCCGCGTCGCCCGAGCTTGCCACCACGTCCCAGGCGTCGCGCGGCACGCCAAGCCGGGCGAGCTGACGGATCACCTGCGCCGACGGGCGCGGCGCGTTGGTGACCAGCGCGACATGCCCGCCGCCGGCCCGGAACGCCTGCAGGGCCGCGACGGCGGCCGGAAAGGGTTCCCTGCCGTTGTGAAGGCAGCCCCAGAGGTCGCACAGCAGCGCGTCGTAGCGATCGGCGATGTCGGACAGCGCGTCAATGATCCGGGTCATGGGCGGGCCTTTCGGGTGGAACGGGCGGCAAAATCCTTCGTCCGAAGGATTTTGCCGGGCGCCTGCGGCGCTGACGTCAAGGTTTTCCGGACGAAAAACCTTGACGGGCACGTCCGCAAAACTCTTCGTCCGAAGAGTCTTGCGGTCTCCGCGCGGGATCAGACCTTGAGCGCCGGGATGATCTGCTTCTTGCGGCTCATGATCCCCGGCAGCACGACCGTGTCGCCCGAGACCGTCGCGCCGAAGCTGGCCTCGGCGATCCGTTTCACGAGATCGTTCGGCACCAGCAGCGTCGCCTCCTCGCGGATGATGTCCACGACGAACAGCAGTACTTGCTCGGCCCCGTCCTCGGCCGCGACGCCGGGCATCGCCGCCATCAGCGCGTCCTTGCGGTCGAGGACCGCCTTGGGCGAGGTCGTTTCCAGCACCGAGACGCGCAGCTGCTTGCCGGCGACCTCGTATTCCTTCGAATCCATCCGCAGCAGGTCCGCCTCGGAGAAGGCCGAGACGTCGGATTTCGCGGCGAACAGTTCTTCCGCGTAATCGGGGATCGAGATACCCAGCTCACCCGCCAGCTTCTCGGCCACCGCGCGGTCATGGTCGGTGGTGGTGGGCGAGCGGAATTCCAGCGTGTCGGACAGGATGCACGACAGCATCGCGCATTTCACCGGTTCTGGCATCTTGTCCATGTCGGCGCCGATCATGTCGTGCATGATCGTCGCGGTGCAGGCCAGCGGCCGGATCGTGATGTCGATCGGCCCCTTCGTCTTCAGACCGCCGGCCAGCAGGTGATGGTCGATGATCTGCACCACGTTCGCCTCGTTGATCGAGGCGGGCAGTTCGGCCGGGTTGTTGGTATCGACCACCACGCAGGTCTCTCCCGGCGCGACATCGGCGACGATCTCGGGCTTGTCGAGGTTCCAGCGCTTCAGGACGAAGGCGGCCTCGGTATTGGGTTCGCCCAGCAGGACGGGCTTGGCGGGGGTGCCCTTCACCTCGGTCAGGTACCAGGCCCAGATGATGGGCGAGCCGGTGGAATCGGTGTCGGGCGACTTGTGGCCGAAGACCTTGATCATGAGTCGGGTCCCTCTGTTCGGGCTATGGGAAATCGCGCGCCTTTTAGCCTTGCGGGCCGGGCTTGTCACCCTGTTTCGCCGCGCCGCGGCATCGGCCTAGAACGGGCGGCGGGCCAGGTCGAACCCGCGCTCTTCAAGCAGCGGCAGCAGGCCCGCGGGCCCCGACAGATGCGCCGCGCCGACGGCCACCGCCACGCGGCGGCCCTCGGCGGCGGGCAGGAGCCGTTCGATCCAGGCGCGGTTGCGCGACGACAGGAGCGCCTCTTCCATCACCGCGAAGTCGGCCTCCAGCCGCCCGGCCTCGGCATCGGACTGCGACAACGCCACGAAGCGCGAGTATTCCCAGATCAGGCGGTGTTCCTCGCGAAACCATGCCTCTTCCATCGTCGCGAGCGCATCCTCGGACTGGCCGGCAAGCGGCAGAGAGGCGCGCAGCATGTCGATCTGGCGGTCGAAGGGCAACCCGTCGAAGATGCCGAGCGCCGTGTCCCAGGGTTCCAGCGCCTGCATCGGCACGCCGGCGGCCGCGGCGCGGTCCATCAGCAGGCGGTCCAGCCCCTGGCGCGGCGGCTGGCCGCCCTCGGTCAGGCAGGCGGGTATCGCCAGCAGCACCGCGACGTACCAGGGCCGGAACTTGGCGCCCAGGAACGGCGGGATGTCACGCGCCCTGAATTCCGCCGACAGGCGCTGCCAATCCTCTTCCGGCAGCGCCTCTGGCAGGGTCGGGCCATCGGTCAGGAACAGCCGCGACGGATCGCGGGCCACGGTCTGCTGCAATTCCTCGACCTCGGTGTCGGTCGCCTCGACGAACAGGATCTCGGCCCCGGCGATCACCGGGGTCAGCCGCTCCGCGACCGCCTCCATCCGCGGGTCGTAGAGGTGATAGGTGCCGATCAGCGCGATCTCGGTCGTGCCGCGCCGTGCCACCCAGTGATTGCCCGCGGCGTAGGCGGACGGGCCGACGGCGGCCCTGAGGGCCGCGCGGTCGGCCTCGGGCAGGGCGGGGATCAGATCCTGCCCCGCGCAGGCGGCGCGCGCTGGCGCGGCCGTGCCACCAAGGCAGACCAGAAGCAGGGCCAGGGACAGGACGAAACGCATGGGCATGATCACTCCGGCACGGGAACGCGGCTGGCCCACCCTGCCAGCCCGCGCCGGACGCGACCAGAAGACCCGTTCATTTTTTCGCGTTCGGACCCGTTGACAGCCCCGTGCGACCTGCCTATCTCCGCGCTGCTGGCACTCATCGAAGACGAGTGCTAACGCAGCATGAAACCTGGAACCTAGGGAGTGTTACCAGATGGCTTTCAAACCGCTTCACGACCGTGTGCTGGTCAAGCGCGTCGAGAGTGACGAGAAGACCAAGGGCGGCCTGATCATCCCCGACACCGCGAAGGAAAAGCCGGCCGAAGGCGAGGTCGTCGCGACCGGCGAGGGCGCGCGCAAGGATTCGGGCGAGCTGATCGCGATGTCCGTCAAGGCCGGCGACCGCATCCTGTTCGGCAAGTGGTCGGGCACCGAGGTCACGATCGACGGCGAAGAGCTGCTGATCATGAAGGAAAGCGACATCCTGGGCGTCATCGCCTGACAGGGCCGACCGGGCCGGGCGCCGTGACGCGCCCCGCCGCCGCGCCCCGGGCACCCCGGGACAATACACGCAACACCAGACAACCAGGAGAAGCCAGATGGCAGCCAAGGAAGTCAAATTCGATACCGACGCCCGCGATCGCATGCTCAAGGGCGTCAACACCCTCGCCGACGCGGTGAAGGTGACGCTTGGCCCGAAGGGCCGCAACGTGGTGATCGAGAAGTCGTTCGGCGCCCCGCGCATCACCAAGGACGGCGTGACCGTCGCCAAGGAGATCGAGCTTTCCGACAAGTTCGAGAACATGGGCGCGCAGATGGTCAAGGAAGTGGCCAGCCGCACCAATGACGAGGCCGGCGACGGCACCACCACCGCCACCGTGCTCGCCCAGGCGATCATCCGCGAGGGCATGAAGGCGGTCGCCGCCGGCATGAACCCGATGGATCTCAAGCGCGGCATCGACCTGGCGACCTCGAAGGTCGTCGAGGCGATCAAGGCCGCCTCCCGCCCGGTCAATGACTCGGCCGAGGTCGCGCAGGTCGGCACGATTTCCGCCAACGGCGAGGCCGAGATCGGCACGATGATCGCGGAAGCGATGCAGAAGGTCGGCAACGAGGGCGTCATCACCGTCGAGGAAAACAAGGGGATGGTGACCGAGGTCGAAGTGGTCGAAGGGATGCAGTTCGACCGCGGCTACCTGTCGCCCTACTTCGTGACGAACCCCGACAAGATGATCGCAGAACTCGAAGACTGCCTGATCCTGCTGCACGAGAAGAAGCTGTCGTCGCTGCAGCCGATGGTGCCGCTGCTGGAATCGGTGATCCAGAGCCAGAAGCCGCTGCTGATCATCGCCGAGGACGTGGAAGGCGAGGCGCTGGCCACGCTGGTGGTCAACAAGCTGCGCGGCGGCCTGAAGATCGCCGCGGTCAAGGCGCCGGGCTTCGGCGACCGCCGCAAGGCGATGCTGCAGGACATCGCGATCCTGACCGGTGGCCAGGTGATCTCGGACGATCTGGGCATGAAGCTCGAGAATGTCGGCATCGACATGCTCGGCTCGGCCAAGAAGGTGTCGATCAACAAGGACAACACCACCATCGTCGACGGTGCCGGCGAGAAGGCCGAGATCGAGGCCCGCGTGGCGCAGATCCGCACCCAGATCGAGGAAACCACCTCCGACTACGATCGCGAGAAGCTGCAGGAGCGGGTTGCCAAGCTCGCCGGCGGCGTCGCCGTGATCCGCGTCGGCGGCATGACCGAGGTCGAGGTGAAGGAGCGCAAGGACCGCGTCGATGACGCGCTCAACGCGACCCGCGCCGCGGTGCAGGAAGGCGTTGTTGTCGGTGGCGGCGTGGCGCTGGTGCAGGGCGCCAAGGCGCTGGCCGGTCTGACCGGCGCGAACAGCGACCAGGATGCGGGCGTCGCCATCATCCGCCGCGCGCTGGAAGCCCCGATGCGCCAGATCGCCGAAAACGCCGGTGTCGACGGCGCTGTCGTGGCCGGCAAGATCCGCGAATCGGATGACAAGGCGTTCGGCTTCAACGCGCAGACCGAGGAATATGGCGACATGTTCAAGTTCGGCGTGATCGACCCGGCGAAGGTCGTGCGCACCGCGCTGGAAGACGCCTCTTCGGTCGCCGCGCTGCTGATCACCACCGAGGCGATGGTGGCCGAGAAGCCCGAGCCGAAGGGCGCTGCCGGCGGCGGCGGCATGCCCGACATGGGCGGCATGGGCGGGATGATGTAATCCCGGCCATCGGGCCAAGGAAACACGAGGGCGCCGGGAAACCGGCGCCCTTCTTCGTCTTGCCCGGCCGCCTGGCCGGGCGCGGCTTTCATTGCCGGGCGCTTCGGGCCTAGGGTGCGCCATGCGCCTGATGCTGCTGACCCTGCTGACGATGACTGCCTTCGCGGCCAATTCCGTGCTGAACCGGATGGCGGTGGGGCCGGGACTGATCGATCCGATCGCTTTCGCCACGGTGCGGGTGGCCGCCGGGGCGGCGGTGCTTGCGGCGCTGATGCTGGCGCGCGGCGGCTGGCGGCTGGGCGGGCCGGGGCGGGGCATCGGCGTTGCCGGACTGACGGTTTACCTGCTGGGGTTTTCGCTGGCCTATCTGGCGCTCGATGCCGGGACCGGGGCGCTGGTTCTCTTCGGCGTGGTGCAGGTGACGATGTTCGCCGGCGCGCTGGCCCAGCGCGAGGCGGTGCCGGCCCGGCGCTGGGCCGGGGCCGGGCTGGCGCTGGCGGGCCTTGTCCTGCTGCTGGCACCGGGGATCGGGGCCGCGCCGCCCGCCGCGCCGACGGCGGCGATGGCCGCGGCCGGGATCGGCTGGGGCCTTTACTCGCTGGCCGGGCGCGGCGCGACCGATCCCCTGGGCGCGACGGCGGCCAACTTCCTGCTGGCGGTTCCGGTCGTCGCGGGGCTGGCTTTGCTGTCCGGGGCCGGGCTTGCCGAGGCGACATGGGCCGGGCTGGGGCTGGCAGCGCTGTCGGGCGCCGTGACCTCGGGGCTGGGCTACGCGCTGTGGTACGCGATCCTGCCCGCGCTGGGCGCGGCGCGCGGCGCGGTAGCGCAACTGACCGTGCCGGTGATCGCCGCCGGGGGCGGGGCGCTGGTTCTGGCGGAACCGGTGGGGCTGCGCTTCGCGTTGGCCGCGGCGCTGGTGCTGGGCGGGGTCGGCTGGGCCAGCTGGCCGCGCCGCTAGAGCGGCAGGACCATGCGGTGCACGTCATGCCGCCGGTCGCCGAAGGCGAGGCCGGTTCTCGTCAGTACATGGCGAAAGCCCTGGCGTTCCCAGAACGCGCGGCCACGCGGATTCGCGTCCAGCACGCCAAGGTAGAGCCGCGGCGCGCCGCGGGCGCGGGCGGTTTCGGCCACGGCCCCGAGCAGTCTTGGCCCCAGCCCGCGGCCGCGCGCCTCGGTGGCGATCAGCATCAGCCCCAGATAGGCGTCGCCCGGTTCGGGATAGCCGAAGGCCATAGCGGCCAGGCCCTGCATCCCGGCTGCGTCGAACAGGCCCAGGTGCGCCGTCTCGAACGGCCCGTCGCCGGGCGGGGTTTCGGCGAACACCGCCTCGGCCCAGCCCGGCCCCGGTGCGTGCCCGGATTCGAGTTCGACATAGTCGGCCACCCGGGGCGCGAACCCCGCCAGAGCGGCAAGGTCGGCCACCGGGTCGAGAGGACGGACGGTCACGGACACGGCGCGGGCCCGATCGACAGGATTTCGAACTCGACCGCGCCGCCGGGCCGGTCCCAGGCGATCGTGTCGCCCACCGCCGCGCCGATCAGGGCGCGGGCCAGGGGCGCGTGGGCGGTGATCCGGCCCGCGGCGGCGTCGGCCTCGTCCTCGCCGACGATGGCGAAGGTCCGCTCGGTGCCATCGGCCTCGGCCACGCGCACGACGGTGGCAAAGCCCACCTCGTCGGGCGCTGCGGGCGGATCGACCGGGATCGCCGAGGCCAGCCGCGCCTCCAGGTATCGGATGTCGCGTTCCGCCGCCGCCTCGGGCAGCCTGTCGGTGCGGTCGTCGCGTGCCCTCAGCGCCGTCAGGTCGGCCTGCCGCGCCGCCAGCCGGGCGCGCAGATCGGCCAGGCCGCGTGGCGTGACGTAGTTGGGATGCGTCGGGATCGGCAGGTCGGGCAGGTCGATCCGCTCCGGCCCGTCCTCCTTCACGAAGGCGCGGCTCATCGCACGATCACCTCCAGCGGATCGTAGAGCAGCCCCTCGCCCCAGGCTGCCGGGCCAAGGCTGTCGGGCTTGTGACGCAGGCCGGCCAGTTCCGCCCGCGTCACCCAGCGACGCTGGCTGACGATCCCCTCCGGGTCCACCCAGCGCGCGGGCATCTCGCCCTCGGGCCGGCAGCGGAAGTAGATGTCGACCTGGTGAAAACCGGTTTCCGGGTCGTGGAACTCGTTGACCAGCGCCGGGTCGCCCACCGTCACCCGCAGCCCGGTTTCCTCCCTTACCTCGCGCGCCAGGTTTTCGGGCAGCGAGGTTCCGGCGGCCACGCCGCCGCCCGGCGCGCACCACAGGTCCGACCGGCCCGCGGGATAGGCATTGACGATCAGGAGCCGGGCGTCGCGCAGGATCAGCGCGCGGGCCGCCAGCCGGGGCGAACGCGGCCGGGCCGTCATGACTTCGCGCGGACGCGATTCACATGGCCCATCTTCCGGCCCGGCCGCGCCTCGGCCTTGCCGTAGAGATGGATCGCCGCGCCGGCTTCGCGCGCGATGTCCGGCACCCGCAGGATGTCGTCGCCGATCAGGTTCTCCATCACCACGTCGGCATGGCGCGCGCCGTCGCCCAGGGGCCAGCCGGCGATCGCCCGGATGTGCTGTTCGAACTGGTCCACGGCGCAGCCGTTCTGCGTCCAGTGCCCGGAGTTGTGAACCCGCGGCGCGATCTCGTTGACCAGAAGCCCGGCACGGGTCACGAACAACTCCACCCCGACAACGCCGACATAGTCGAGCGCGTTGAGGATCCGCGCGGCGATCAGCACCGCGTCGGAGCGCAGGCCGGGCGACAGCCGCGCCGGCACCGTCGTGGTGGCGAGGATACCGGCCTCGTGCACGTTCTCGCCCGGATCGTAGCAGGCCACCGCCCCGTCGAGCCCGCGCGCCGCGATGACGGAGATTTCCCGCTCGAAGACGACGAAACCCTCCAGCACCGCCATCTGACCGCCCATCGCGGCCAGCGCCGGTGCGGCATCCGACGGCGCCATGATCCGGGCCTGCCCCTTGCCGTCATAGCCCAGCCGCGCGGTCTTCAGGATCGCCGGGCAGCCGATCCCGGCCAGCGCCGCGTCCAGCGCCGCGGCATCGCCGACCGGCGCCCAGGGCGCGGTGGTCAGGCCGATCCCGCCCAGGAATTCCTTTTCCGCCACCCGGTCCTGACTGACCGCCAGCGCCCGTCGGTTCGGCCGGATCGGCGCCACCGCCTCGATCGCGTCGAGCGCGGCGGTGGGGACGTTTTCCCATTCGTAGGTCACCACGTCGACCGCATCGGCGAAGGCCGCGAGCGCGGCGGCATCGTCCCAGCCGGCATGGGTCGCCGCCGCGGCGACCTGTGCTGCCGGGCAATCCGGCGCGGGATCGTAGACATGGGCGCGCAGCCCCAGCCGGCTGGCGGCGACCGCCAGCATCCGGCCAAGCTGCCCGCCGCCGAGAATCCCGATCGCCGCGCCCGGGGCCAGCGGCTCAGCCATCGCCGGGTTCCTCGGGGATCGAGGCCGACAGCGCCGCGCGCCAGTCGTCGAGACGCTGCGCCAGCGCCGGATCGGCCAGCGCGAGGATGCCCACCGCCATCAGCCCGGCATTGGCCGCCCCGGCCGCGCCGATCGCCATCGTGGCGACCGGGTAGCCGCGCGGCATCTGCACGATGGAATACAGGCTGTCGAGGCCCGACAGCGCCTTCGTCTGCACCGGCACGCCGATCACCGGCAGCCGGGTCTTCGAGGCCATCATCCCCGGCAGATGCGCCGCGCCGCCGGCGCCGGCGACGATCACCTTCAGTCCGCGGCCCGCCGCCTCGCGCCCGTAGGCCCACAGCCGGTCGGGCGTGCGGTGGGCCGAGACGATCCGCGCCTCGTGCGAGACGCCGAACTCGTCGAGGATGCGCGCGGCCTCCTTCATCGTCGGCCAGTCCGACTGGCTGCCCATGATGATGCCGACATCCACGCCCATCGCGCTGCCCTCCTGCCAAGGCGCCGCACTATAGCTTCCGTCGCGCCCGGCGCAACCGCCCGTCAGGCGATGATGTCGGGGGTGATCTGGTCCTCGATCCGGGCGATCTGATCCTTGAGCGCGAGTTTCTGTTTCTTCAGCCGCCTGAGCGTGAGCTGGTCGCCGCGGGCGCTTTGCTCCAGCGCGTGGATCGCGTCGTCCAGATCGCGATGTTCCCGCCGGAGCACCTCGAGCCGGACCCGCAGCACGTCCTCGTGAGACATTTCCATGAACGCGTTCATGACCCTTGCATCCGATCCGGCGCCTGCCGCCGGAGTACCGGAAGAATAGCAACTCCCGCCGCATGCGGGAAGCGTTTCGGACCCTTGTCGGGGGTTGGCCGGGTGCCCATATCCTGTCGGCGGGCCGCCGCAACGGGGTCCGTCGCAATGTCGCTTCGACCGAGGGCTTGCCAGATGACGAAACTGAGTTTCGGCGCGCATCCGTTCCTTCTGGGCTTCGACCAGCTCGAACGGCTCGTCGAACGGACCGCCAAATCCGCCGAGGGCTACCCGCCCTTCAACATCGAGCAATCCGCCGACCACGAGTTCCGGATCACGCTCGCCGTCGCGGGATTTCGCGAAGACGACCTGTCGATCACCGTCGAGGACCGCCAGTTGATGATCCGGGGCCGCCAGGCCGAGGAAGAGGCCGACCGCATGTTCCTGCATCGCGGGATCGCCGCCCGCGCCTTCCAGCGCAGCTTCGTGCTGGCCGAAGGGGTCGAGGTCGCCGGGGCGACGCTGGAAAACGGCCTTCTGCATGTCGACCTGACCCGCGCGGTGCCCGAACCGAGGGTCCAGACGATCGAGATCGGGCGGAAATGATCCGCCCGGGAAAGGGGAAACGCGCCATGGATACCAAGTACGATTTCGGCCCCGAGGCCGACGAGGCCCGGCGGATCGTCTATGTCCGTCCGGTTCCGGTGACCGACCTGCCCGAGCCGCTGCGCGCGCAGGCCGGCGGGCTGGAAACGCTCTATGCCGTGCATGACGCCGAGGGCACGCGGCTGGCGCTGGTCGCCGACCGGCGGCTGGCCTTCGCGCTGGCGCGCCAGAACGATTTCGCGCCGGTCAACGTGCACTGAGGCCGGCCGGGCCGACCCGAAAGGCCAGGGCCGCGCCCGGGGCCCCGGCCGGATTTTGGTCGAGAAATATCCTCGGGGGGAGCCGCCGAAGGCGGCCGGGGGGCAGACGGCCCCCCGCGCCCGTGGCGCATCCGGGCCTCAGGCCTTGATCAGGCCCAGGCTTTCCAGCGTCAGCAGCACCTGGTGGGCGCAGTGGTCGACCTCGGTGCCCTCGGTCTCGACCCTGAGCTCCGGCGCCTCGGGCGCCTCGTAGGGGTCGGAGATGCCGGTGAATTCCTTGATCTTGCCCTCGCGCGCCAGCTTGTAGAGCCCCTTGCGGTCGCGTCGCTCGCATTCCTCGATCGAGGTCGCGACATGAACCTCGACGAAGGCGCCGTAGGCCTCGATCATCTCGCGCACCGCGGCGCGGGTCTGGGTATAGGGCGCGATCGGGGCGCAGATCGCGATGCCGCCGTTCTTGGTGATCTCGGAGGCGACATAGCCGATCCGGCGGATGTTGATGTCGCGATGCTCCTTGGAAAAGCCCAGTTCCGAGGACAGGTGCTTGCGTACCACGTCGCCGTCCAGGAGCGTGACGGGCCGGCCGCCCATTTCCATCAGCTTGACCATCAGCGCGTTCGCGATCGTCGACTTGCCCGATCCCGACAGGCCGGTGAAGAACACCGTGAAGCCCTGCCGCGCGCGCGGCGGCGAGGTGCGGCGCAGTTCCGTGACCACCTCGGGGAAGGAGAACCATTCGGGGATGTCCAGCCCCTCGCGCAGGCGGCGGCGCAGTTCGGTGCCCGAGATGTTGAGGATCGTGACATTGTCCTTGTCGGCGATCTCGTCGGCCGGTTCGTACTGCGCGCGTTCCTGCACGTAGACCATGTGCCGGAAATCGACCATCTCGATCCCGATCTCGGCCTGGTGCTGGCGGAACAGGTCCTGCGCGTCGTAGGGGCCGTAGAAATCCTCGCCCTTGCTGTTGGCGCCGGGCCCGGCGTGGTCGCGGCCGACGATCATGTGGGTGCAGCCGTGGTTGCGGCGGATCAGGCCGTGCCACACCGCCTCGCGCGGGCCACCCATGCGCATAGCGAGGTTCAGAAGGCTCAGATGGGTCGTCGCGGCCGGGTACTTGTCCAGCACCGCCTCGTAGCAGCGCACGCGGGTGAAGTGATCGACGTCGCCGGGCTTGGTCATGCCGACGACCGGGTGGATCAGCAGGTTCGCCTGAACCTCGCGGGCGGCGCGGAACGTCAGCTCCTGGTGCGCGCGGTGCAGCGGGTTGCGGGTCTGAAACGCCACGACCTTGCGCCAGCCAAGCTTGCGGAAATAGGCGCGCAACTCGTTCGGCGTGTCGCGGCGGCCCTTGAAATCGTAGTGCACCGGCGGCTGGATGCCGGTGACCGGCCCGCCGAGATAGACCTTTCCGGCCTTGTGATGCAGGTAGTTCACCGCCGGATGCGCGATGTCGTTCGCGCCGAACACCTTCTCGGCCTCCAGCGCCTTGTCCGGCACCCATTTGTCGGTGACGCTGAGGATCGCGAGGATCACGCCCTCGGCATCGCGCAGCGCGATGTCCTGGCCCGGTTCCACGGTTTCGGCGAAGGCCTCGGAGACGTCGAGGGTGACCGGCATCGGCCACAGCGAGCCGTCGGCAAGCCGCATGCCCTCGACCACGCCGTCGTAATCGACCTCGGTCATGAAGCCCTTGAGCGGGAAGAACCCGCCGTTCATCAGAAGCTCCAGATCGCAGATCTGGCGGGCCGAGAGATCCCAGGACGGCAGCGAGGCCGCTTCGCGCTTCAGTTTCTGGGCCGAGTCGGCAGAAACGTAGAGTTCCGGGATCGGGACGAGGTTGGGCAGCGGGGTCATGACTGGACCTGTCTTGGCAAAGGGAACGGGCGAATTAATTCGCCGGGGCCTTAGCCCGACCGGACCGCCGGGGCAAGCCTCGGCGCCCGTTTACTTGACATCAGGGTTAACCGCGCGTGTGCGGGTCAGTCCTGCTCGGCCAGCCAGCGCTCGGCGTCGAGCGCCGCCATGCAGCCCATCCCGGCCGAGGTCACCGCCTGGCGGTAGACATGGTCGGTCAGGTCGCCGGCGGCGAAGACGCCGGGGATCGAGGTGCGGGTGGTGCCCGGTTCCACCTTCACGTAGCCGCCCATGTGGGTTTCCAGCTGATCCCTGACCAGTTCCGAGGCCGGCGCATGGCCGATGGCCACGAAGAACCCCGCGCAGGGAACCTCGCGTGTCTCGCCGCTGTCGACATCCTTGATCCTGACGCCGGTCACGCCCAGCGGATCGGTGGCGCCCAGCACCTCCTCGACCGTGTGGTTCCAGATCACCTCGATCTTCGGGTTCTTGAACAGCCGGTCCTGCATGATCTTCTCGGCGCGCAAGGAGTCGCGGCGATGCACCAACGTGACCTTCGAGGCGAAGTTGGTCAGGAACAGCGCCTCTTCCACGGCGGTGTTGCCGCCGCCGGCCACGACGATTTCCTTGCCGCGGTAGAAGAACCCGTCGCAGGTGGCGCAGGCCGACACCCCGAAGCCCTTGAATTTCTCTTCCGACGGCAGGCCAAGCCAGCGCGCCTGCGCCCCGGTGCACAGGATCACCGCGTCGGCGGTGTAGGTGGTGCCGCCGTCGCCCTGCGCGGTGAACGGGCGCTTCGACAGGTCGAGCGACGCGATATGGTCGGAAATCACCTCGGCCCCCATCGCGCGGGCATGCGCCTCCATCCGCACCATCAGGTCGGGGCCCTGCACCTCGGTATCGCCGGGCCAGTTCTCGACATCCGTGGTGATCGTCAGCTGGCCGCCCGGCTGGATCCCCTGCACCAGGATCGGGTCGAGCATCGCGCGGCTCGCGTAGACCGCGGCGGTATAGCCCGCCGGGCCCGAACCGATGATCAGAACGCGGGTGTGTCGGGTCTCGGCCATCTCTTCCCCCAGGGTCGTTGCGCCCGGCGCCGGGCGGTTGCCGCCCCGATATAGACGCGGCGGCGGGCCTCGGAAAGCCCTGCGGGGCCGGTGTGCGTGGCGGCCGGTGGCGCGGCGGATTCGAAAAAGAAATTGCGCGGGTGTGAAACAATATTGCGCAGGTCGCGGGGCGGGCCTATGGTCCGCGCATCGCGGAGGACAGGATGCCCGGAACCAAGCTCGACGAGATCGACCGCAAGATCCTCGCGGAACTTCAGGCCGACGGGCGGATGACGAATGTCGAACTGGCGCGCCGCGTCGGAATCTCGGCGCCGCCCTGCCTGCGCCGGGTCCGCACGCTGGAAGAACAGGGATTCATCCGCGGCTATCACGCGCAGGTCGATGCGCGGGAACTGGGCTTCGAGGTCGCGGTGTTCGCGATGGTCGGGCTGCACAGCCAGGCCGAGGCCGACCTCTCGGCGTTCGAGCAGCGCTGCCGCGACTGGCCACTCGTGCGTGAGTGCCACATGCTGAACGGCGAGATCGACTTCATCCTGAAATGCGTCGCCCCCGACCTGTCGACCTTCCAGAACTTTCTGACCGAGCAGCTGACCTCGGCGCCGAACGTTGCCAGCGTCAAGACAAGCCTGGTGATCCGCTGCGCCAAGGACGAGCCCGGCGTGCCCTTCGACGTGCTGGAGGCGCGGCTGGCGCGCGGCTAGCGGGACGGGGTTCACCGGGGGCGTCAGGCCCCGGCGACCGCCTCCGCCTCGAAACGGGTCAGCCGCGGGATCGGCGCCGGGCCGAACTGGTCCAGCCGGTCGACATTCGGAAACAGCGTCAGGAACAGCGACCGGCTTTGCGGATCGGTCAGCTCGGCGAAACCCGGGCCGGGATGGAAGCTTTCGATCTCCATCCCCGCGGCCCGCAGCCCGGCCTGGCGCGGCAACATCACGTGGTAGACGGTGATCGGGGTGACCGGCGCGACCTCGATCACCGCGACGCCGTCAGCCAGCGCGCGGGCCGGCGCGAAGGCCTCGTCGACGCCGATCCGGTGGCGCAGCCGCGCCCCCGACAAAAGGACGCGGGCATGCGGGCCGAGCACCAGGTCGGGCATCGGCCGGCCGAGGCCGAAGCAATCGGCGGTCAGCCGGATCAGCCGGGCCGGTTCCTGCCCGCCCGTCGCCCGCGGATACAGCGTCATCGATCCAAGCCAGAGCACCGGTTCGAGCGCGCCATCCGCGGTGACGACCCGCTGGCCCGGCAGCAGATCCTCGATCGCGACCGGCCCGTCCCCGGTGGCGATCAGCGTGCCCCGCGCGAAGGCGGCGAAGGCCTCTTCGAAGGGCGGCGCGGCCGGGGCGACGCGGCTTGCCGTTTCGATTCCATCCTGGCCCAGCCAGGCCATCTCGTAGCGCCGCGTCAGCGGGGCCGCGCGCAGGGGGGTGAGATCGGCCCGCCGCGCCCACGGCTGATGCAGGGCCGGGCCGGGCCGGGGCTGCATCGATCCGGGGGGCTGGTGCCGGCTCATGCCCGTCTCCGCCGCGCACCGCGGGTCCAGGGCAGGGCGGCGGGAAGGGGCAGTGCCGCGCGGGCAAGCGCGGCGTTCAGCCAGCGGCGATTGGTCATGGCCCTCTCCTCAATCATGGTCCGGGGCCGAGATTGACATGGCAATCTGGCATCCGTTTGGCGGGGATGGGACAAAGCATTGGCCGCCAGGCGGCGGGTCCACGCCCGCGCCGCGACCGGCCGTCACAGGCGGATGGCAGAGATCAGCCGGCCGTAATCGACCTCGCCGGCATGAACGGACCGGCGGTAGGAAAAGAACCTTTCGGGATCGCCGTAGGTGCAGTGGCCGCACCATTCGGCATGTCCGATCCCGGCCGCGCGCAGCCGGTGCAGGCCGAAGCCCGGCAGGTCGAACAGGAACCGGTCGCCCTTGCCGTTGGCGAAGAACCGCAGGCTGTCGGGATCCTCGGCGCGGAAGGTTTCGAGAAAATCCTCGCCGACCTCGTAATTCCTCTGGCTGATCGTCGGGCCGACAATCGCCACGGTCGCCGCGGGCCGCGCGCCCAGCGCCGCCATCGCCTCGATCGTCGCTTCCAGCACGCCGTCCAGCGTGCCGCGCCAGCCTGCATGGGCCGCGGCGACGACACCGGCCTGCGGATCGGCGAACAGCACCGGCTGGCAATCGGCCGTCAGCACCGTCAGCACCAGCCCCGGCACCGCCGTGACCAGCGCATCGGCGCGCGGCGGCGTGCCGTCGAACGGCGCGTCGATGGTGACGGCCTTGGCCGAATGCACCTGGTGCAGCGCCATCATCGCGGACGGATCGGCCCCCAGCGCCTGCGCCACGCGGGCGCGGTTCAGCGCCACCGCCTCGGTCTGGTCGGACGAACCGTAGCCGCAGTTCAGCCCCGCGAAGATCCCCGACGAGGCGCCGCCGGCGCGGGTGAAGAACCCGTGGCAAATGCCCGGCAGCGCATCCGAGGTGATCGGCGCCAGGCTCATGCCGGGCCCCGTGTCGCCCCGAGGGGATCGAGGCCGGGCGGCGGCGGCGTGCCGGTGGGATGGATCGCGATGACCTTGAAAAGCTGTCCCATGCCGTCAGGATGGGTCAGCCGATGATGTGCCGCAACATGATTGTCGCGCGCCACGCCCGAAAGAGTCCGGGCCAGCGCCTCGGCGCGGGCGCCGATTCCCAACCGTTCGAGGAATACGCCCTGCGGCGTCATCGCGCTGGCCTCGGCCCCGGCGGCGCGGGCCGCGGCGGCGATGGCGGCGAAATCGACATGCGCGGTCAGATCCGCCTTGCCCGGCGCGGCGAACGGGTCGGCCACCGCATGCGCCCGCACCGCCTGGAACGTGTCGCCGGTGCCGGCCCAGCCGCCGTAATCGATGAAGAGCGCCGCGCCGCCGTGCCGCGCGATCCGGCCCGCGACCTCCGCGACGATGCCGGGCAGGGCCGGGCAGAATTCCACCACCGCACCCTCCGGCGTATCGGCCAGGCGATGGGCCAGCACCGCCACCGGCGCGGCGGGTGACAGGCCGGGGGCAAGCCGGCCCTCGGGATCGAGCCCCACCATCACCTCCTGCCAGCCCGCGCCGGCGCGGCGGAACTGGCGGATCGGCAGGGCATCGAGAAACTCGTTGGCGACAAGGAACAGCGGCGCCTCGGGCAGCGCGGCGACGTGATCGTGCCACGCGGCCCGCGCGGGGGCGATGGCGTCCGCCTGGCGCGCGCGCAGCGCCGGCGCGGCTTCGACCATGTGCACCGCCAGCGCGTCACGCGCGCCGGGCACGACCGCGAGGGTGCGCAGCATGTCGGCCATCAGCGTGCCGCGGCCGGGGCCAAGCTCGGCCAGAACCGCCGGCGCCGGGCGGCCCCGGTCGATCCAGCATTGCGCCAGGCACAGCGCCACCAGTTCGCCGAACATCTGGCTGATCTCGGGCGCGGTCACGAAATCGCCCGCCGCGCCGAAGGGCGGGCGGGTGGTGTAGTAGCCATGGTCCGGATCGAGCAGGCAGGCGGCCATGTAATCGGCCAGCGTGATCGGCCCGGTCGCCGCGATCTGGCGGGCGAGGCGGCGGGCCAGGTCCGTCATGCCGCGCGCCGAGCCCGCGCCACCAGCCACAGCCCGGCGGCGGTCATCGGCAGCGACAGAAGCTGCCCCATCGTCATCCCCAGCGCGACATGGCCCCAGGGATTGTCGGGCGTGACGAACTGCGGATCGGCCTGGCGGGCGAATTCCACCACGAACCGCGCCAGCCCGTAGCCGGCGAGGAAGGCCCCCGCGACCCGGCCCGGCCGCGCCAGCGCGCCGCCGCGGACCATCGCCCAAAGCACGAGGCCAAGGACCAGCCCCTCCAGCCCGGCCTCGTAAAGCTGGCTGGGATGGCGGGCGCAGGGGCCGAGGACGCCGGGGCAGTCCTGCGCCGCCGCGCCGGGAAACACCACGCCCCAGGGCAGATCGGTCGGGCGGCCCCATAGCTCGGCATTGATGAAATTCGCGACCCGGCCCAGAAGCAGGCCGGGCGGCGTGGCCAGCGCCAGCGCATCGGCCAGCGACAGCGGCGCGACGCCGTGCTTGCGGCAAAACCAGATCCCCGCGACCACGACGCCGAGAAAGCCGCCGTGAAACGCCATGCCGCCCTGCCAGACCTTCAGGATCTCCAGCGGGTTCGCGAGGTAGTAGCCGGGTTGATAGAACAGCACGAAGCCCAGTCGCCCGCCGATCACGATGCCGAGGATCGCCGCGGTCAACAGATCCTCGACCTGCTCGGCGGTCATCGGCGCCCGGCCGCCGGGCCACAGGCCGGGCCGCCGGATCGCCGCCACGACGATCCGCCAGCCGATCAAGATCCCCGCGATATAGGCCAGCGCGTACCAGCGCAGCGCGAACTCGAACCCGAACAGCGGCAGGGTGAACACCTCCGGCCGGAAGCCGGGAAACTCGATCATCAGCGGCATAGGGCCTCCTGCCCGCGGGTTCCCGGCCCTTGGAACCGCGCCGCCGCGGCGAAGTCAACCTTGTCTCGCCCGGCCCGCGCCGCCATATAGGGGCGAACGGCGACGGAGGCGGCGATGCAGGGCCAGAACAGGATATTCGACGATCTGTCGAAGCTGATGACCAACGCGATGGGCGTGGCCCAGGGCGCGCGGGCCGAGGCCGAGACGGCGATGAAGGGCCTGATCGACCGCTGGCTGGCCGAGCGCGACTTCGTCACCCGCGAGGAATTCGACGCGGTCCGCGCGATGGCGCAGAAGGCGCGCGAGGAAAACGCCGCGCTCGCCGCCCGCCTCGCCGCGCTGGAGGCGGCGATGGCCGAGCAGGCCGCCCCCGCCGAGACGCCCGCCGCCCCGAAGCGCAGCCGCGCGAAGAAGGAATAGGCGGTCGCCACGGCGGTTTTGCGATGGGCGCCCTGCGGGGCGCCCTTTTCGGTTTCCCCCCTGTGGACCGATCCGCCCATCCCATGCGCATCCCGGCAGGCCGGCGGCCCTGACATGAATGTTTCGCGGAATTGCCCTTTACAGGATTCCGCGCATCCGCCACCATATCTTGTAAGGGCGGTGTCGGGCAAACGCCGACCCTTGTAAAGACACCCAGCCTCTTGTGGGTCTGCTCCTGCACGAGGCCAACCAAACGGGCCGGGCAATGTCGCTTTCCGAGGACTTCCTGCACTCAGAAGACCTTCACCCGATCGATATCGTGGAAACGCTCGCCGAGCATCACGACTGGGATTTCGACCGGATCACCGAGGATCAGATCGCCATGGCCGTCGAGGGCCAGTGGCGGACCTATTCGATCACGCTGGCCTGGTCGCACCAGGACGAGACGCTGCGCCTGATCTGCACCTTCGAGATGGAGCCGCCGCAGGAGCGGATGGCGGAGATCTACGAAATCCTCAACCGCTGCAACGACATGGTCTGGTCCGGCGCGTTCACCTACTGGGCGGAACAGCGGCTGATGGTCTGGCGCTACGGGCTGGTTCTGGCCGGTGGCCAGGGCGCGGGGCCGGAACAGATCGACCGGCTGATCGGCCAGGCGGTGACCGCGGCGGAACGCTTCTACCCGGCGTTCCAGCTGGTCGCCTGGGGCGATCACACGCCGGAGGCGGCGTTGCAGGTGGCGATGGCGGAAGCCTACGGCCGCGCCTGACGCGCGGCGCACGGGAACAGGCAGGTGAGGCCCGGCACGCCCCCAAGGGCGGCCGGGTCTTTCCATTCCGGGCCGGCGCGTTACTGTCGTCGTCCGGACGAGGGAGGGCGCGATGGCGATGACGGCGGTGCGCGACCGGGGGCTGGTGCTTCTGGGGTGCGGCAAGATGGGATCGGCGATGCTGGCGGGCTGGCTGGCCGAAGGGCTGCCGCCCGGATCGGTGCACGTGATCGAACCCGCCCCCTCGGACTGGCTGGTATCCACCGGCGTGGCGCTGGGCGGCCCGCTGCCCGCCGATCCGGCGGTGGCGCTGATCGCGGTCAAGCCGCAGATGATGGGCGCGGCGCTGCCGGCGCTGCGGGGGCTGGGGCCGGACACGCTGCTCCTGACGGTCGCGGCGGGCACCACGATCGCGGCCTACGAGGCGGCGCTGGGCGCGGGCCGGCCGGTGGTGCGGGCGATGCCCAACACGCCCGCCGCGATCGGCCGCGGGATCACCGCGATCTGCGGCAACGCGCGGGCCGGCGAGGCGGAACTGGCGCTTGCCGAGGCGCTCTTGTCGGCGGTCGGGCAGGTCGTGCGGCTGGAGGGTGAACACCAGATGGATGCCGTCACGGCGGTGTCCGGCTCCGGCCCCGCCTATGTCTTTCACCTGATCGAGACGCTGGCCGCCGCCGGCGCCGCCGAGGGGCTGCCCGCCGACCTTGCGATGCGGCTGGCCAAGGCAACCGTGGCCGGTGCCGGCGCGCTGGCCGAGGCGGCCGAGGAAGACCCCGCGCAACTGCGCGTCAACGTGACCTCGCCGGGCGGCACCACGGCCGCCGCGCTGGCGGTGCTGATGGACGAGGACGCGGGCTTTCCCGCGCTGCTGCGTCGGGCTGTCCATGCCGCGGCGGAACGCGGGCGGGAGCTGGGCCGATGACGATCTCCTTCGACGATTTCCTGAAGGTCGATATCCGCGTCGGGCGGATCACGCGGGCCGAACCCTTCCCCGAGGCGCGCAAGCCCGCCTACCGGCTCTGGGTCGATTTCGGCCCGGAGATCGGCGAGAAACGGTCCTCCGCGCAGATCACCGCGCATTACACGCCCGCGGACCTGATCGGCCGGCAGGTGCTGGCGGTGGTCAATTTTCCGCCGCGCCAGATCGGGCCGGTGATGTCCGAGGTGCTGGTTCTGGGCGTGCCGGATGCCGAGGGCGAGGTGGTGCTGATCGGTCCGGGCCACGAGGTGCCGCCCGGCGGCCGGATGTATTGAGGGGACACCGATGAAGCTTCTGATCACCCGCTGCCTGCCCGAACGGGTCGTCGCCGCCGCGCGGGCGGAATTCGACGTGACCCATCGCGACTCTCCCCTGCCGATGGACATCGACGAGACGGTGGCGGCGCTGACCGGCTACGACCTGGTGCTGCCGACGCTGGGCGATCCGTTCCGGGCCGAGGCGTTCGACCGGGCGGGGGTGCCGCGGGCCAAGCTGCTGGCGAATTTCGGGGTGGGGTTCAACCATATCGACGTGGCCGCGGCGAAGGCCGCCGGCGTTGCGGTGACGAACACGCCCGGCGCGGTGACCGATGCGACGGCGGATATCGCGATGACGCTGATCCTGATGTCGGCGCGCCGCGCGGCCGAGGGCGAGCGGCTGGTCCGCGCCGGCCGCTGGACCGGCTGGCACCCGACGCAGATGCTGGGGCTGCACGTGTCGGGCAAGGTGCTGGGCGTGATCGGCATGGGCCGGATCGGCAAGGCGATCGCGAAGCGGGCGCAGGCCGGGTTCGGCATGGAGGTGGTGTTCTTCAACCGCTCGCCGGTCGCCGAACCGGGCGTACCGGCACGGCAGCTGGAGACGCTGGCCGACGTGATGGCGGCGGCCGATATCGTGGTGGTCGCGGTGCCCGGCGGGCCGGCGACGCATCACCTGATCGATGCGGCGGCGCTGGCGGCGATGCGCCCGCATGCGCATCTCGTCAACATCGCGCGCGGCGACGTCGTGGACGAGGCGGCGCTGATCGCGGCGCTGGAGGCCGGGCGGATCGGCGGCGCGGGGCTTGACGTCTACGAGTTCGAACCGAAGGTGCCGCAGGCCCTGATCGCGCGCGACGACGTGACGCTGTTGCCGCATCTGGGCACCGCGGCGCTGGAGGTGCGCGAGGCGATGGGAATGATGGCGGTGGACAACCTGCTGGCGTTCAAGCGCGGCGCACCGCTGCCGAACCCGGTGTAGCCGGTTCGCGGCGCATCGGTTTGCCGGCCCGCCGGCAGTCTAGGCGCCGTCGCCCACCGCTTCGCGCCAGTGCCTGCGGCACAGGCTTTCGTAGGTTTCGTTGCCGCCGATCTGCACCTGCGCGCCGTCGGTCATCGCGCGCCCGTCCGGCCCCTTGCGCACCACCATCGTGGCCTTCTTGCCGCAATGGCAGATCGTGCGCACCTCGCGCATCTCGTCGGCCAGCGCCAGAAGCGCGGCGGAGCCGGGGAACAGCTCGCCCCGGAAATCCACCCGCAGGCCGTAGCACATCACCGGCACGCGCAGGTCGTCGACCACGCGGGCCAGCTGCCAGACCTGATCCCGGGTCAGGAACTGCGCCTCGTCGACGAAGACGCAGGCGAGCGGCCCGTTCGCCATCCGGCCCCGGATCATCGCCACCATGTCGGAGCCTTCGTCGAACATGTCCGCCTCGGCGCCGATCCCGATCCGGCTGGCGATCCGGCCGGCACCGGCGCGATCGTCCAGCCGCGCGGTCAGCAGGTAGGTCTTCATCCCGCGTTCACGGTAGTTGTGCGACGCCTGCAGCAGGATCGTCGACTTGCCCGCGTTCATGGTGGAATAGTGGAAGTAGAGCTTCGCCATGACCCGTGATAGACCGACGCCGCGACGGGCTTCAAGCGGAAGGACACCGGCATGCTGGACAGGATCGGGGGCCCCGAGGGCCTGTTGCGCGGGCTGTTTCTGAGGGCGGTCGAAGTCGCCGATCCGATGCGCACGCTGGCCGCGCACCTGCCGCCCAGGCCCGAGGGCCGTGTCGTCGTCGTGGGCGCGGGCAAGGCCAGTGCCCGGATGGCCGAGGCGGTCGAGGCCGCCTGGGGGCCCTGCGAGGGGCTGGTGATCACGCGCTACGGCTACGCCCGGGCCTGCCGGGGGATCGAGATCGTCGAGGCGGCGCACCCGGTTCCCGACGCGGCGGGCGTGGCCGCCACGCGCCGGATGCTGGGTCTTCTGGAAACGCTGGGCGAGGGGGATTTCGTGCTGGCCCTGATCTCCGGTGGCGGTTCGGCGCTTTTGTGCGCGCCGGCCGGGGGGATCACTCTGGACGAGAAACAGGCCCTGACGCAGGCGCTTCTCGCCTCCGGTGCGCCGATCGGCGAGATCAACGGCATCCGCAAGGAAATCTCGGCGGTCAAGGGCGGCCGGCTCGCCGCCGCGGCCTATCCGGCGCGGATGCTGGCGCTGCTGATTTCCGATGTGCCGGGCGACGATCCGGGCGATATCGCCTCGGGCCCCACGGTCGGGCATGACGGCAGCGCCGCGCGGGCGCTGGCCGCGCTGGACCGCTGGGGCGTGACGCCGCCCGAAGCGATCCGGCGGTTCCTCGCGCAGGGCGGCGACCCGGTCCGCCCCGACGATCCGCGCCTGTCGCGCGTCGAGAACGTGATCTGCGCCGCCCCGGCGCAGTCGCTGGAGGCGGCGGCGGCGCTGGTGCGCGGTGCCGGGATCGCGGTGGAGATGCTGGGCGACGCGATCGAGGGCGAGGCGCGCGTGGTCGCCGCCGATCAGGCCCGCCATGCGCTGGAGGTTCAGGCCCGGCTGGCCCCCGGCGACGCACCGGTGCTGATGCTGTCGGGCGGCGAGTTGACCGTCACCCGGACCGGCGGCGGCATCGGCGGGCCGAATGCCGAATTCTGCCTTGCGCTCGCGCTGGCGCTGGACGGTGCGCCGGGCATCCACGCGCTGGCCTGCGATACCGACGGGGTCGATGGCGCGGCCGAGGTCGCCGGGGCGCTTGTCACGCCCGAAACGCTCGACCGGGCGCGTGCGGCCGGGCTGGACGCGGCGGCGGCGCTGGAGGACAATGACGCGCACGGGTTCTTCGCGGCGGTCGACGGGCAGGTTATCACCGGGCCGACGCTGACCAATGTCAACGATTTCCGCGCAGTGCTTGTACAGCCGCGGGGCTGACGCCACCGGTCCCGGCCTTGCGAAAGGGGCAGGTGCGCCCCCACATGACGCGTGAGGAGACAACGCCATGCCGATGGACGGCGCCGCCGTGCCAGACAGCCGGATTTCGATCCCGGTCACCGGGATGAGCTGCGCGTCCTGCGTGGGGCGGGTGGAGCGCGCGCTGGCTGCGGTGCCCGGCGTGACCCGGGCCGCCGCCAATCTCGCCACGGAGCGGGTGGCGCTGCAGCTTGACGGCCCCGTGGACATGGCGGCGCTGGTGGGGGCGGTGCGGGCGGCGGGCTACGACGTGCCGGAACCCGCGCCGGTGGACCTGGCCATCGAGGGGATGAGTTGCGCGTCCTGCGTGGGGCGGGTGGAACGGGCGCTGGCCGCGGTGCCGGGCGTCACCGATGCCAGCGTGAACCTCGCGACGGAACGGGCGACCGTCGCGGGCTTCGCCGATCCGCTGGCGCTTGCCGCGGTCGCGACGGCGGCGGGATATCCGGCGCGCGTGATCGACCGGGCGGATGCCGACGCCGCCGAACCGGGGACCGGGCGAGAGGCCGAGGCGGCGGAACTGGCGCGCGAGGTACGTCTGGCCGCGGCGCTGACCGCGCCGGTCTTCGTGGTCGAGATGGGTGGCCACCTGGTGCCGGCGCTGCATCACTGGATCGCCGCGACGATCGGCACGCAGGCAAGCTGGATCCTGCAATTCCTGCTGGTCACCGCGGTTCTGGCCTTCCCCGGCCGGCGGTTCTATCGCCTTGGCCTGCCCGCGCTTCGGAAGGGCGCGCCGGACATGAACAGCCTTGTCGCGGTCGGCACGCTCGCGGCCTGGGGCTATTCCACGGTCGCGACCTTCGCGCCGGCGCTGCTGCCCGCCGGCACCGTGGCCGTCTATTTCGAGGCGGCGGCGGTGATTGTCACGCTGATCCTGGTCGGGCGGATGCTGGAGGCACGCGCCAAGGGCCGCAGTTCGCAGGCGATCCGCCGGCTGATCGGCCTGCAGCCGAAGACCGCGCGGGTGCGGCAGGGCGATGCCACGGTCGACCGGCCGGTGGCCGAGTTGCGGTCCGGCGACCTGATCGAGATCCGGCCGGGCGAACGGATCCCGGCCGATGGCGCGGTCGCCGAGGGGGCCAGCTGGGTCGACGAATCGATGATCACCGGCGAACCGGTGCCGGTGGAGAAAGCCGCGGGCGCCACCGTCACCGGCGGCACTGTGAACCAGACCGGCGCATTGACGATCCGCGCCACCGCGGTGGGGCGCGAGACGGTGCTGGCGCAGATCATCCGCATGGTCGAGCAGGCGCAGGCGTCGAAACTGCCGATCCAGGCGCTGGTGGACCGGGTGACGATGGTCTTCGTGCCTGCGGTGATGGGGCTGGCGGGCCTGACCTTTCTCGCCTGGCTGGTATTCGGGCCGGAACCGGCGCTGACCTTCGCGCTGGTCAACGCGGTGGCGGTGCTGATCATCGCCTGCCCCTGCGCGATGGGGCTGGCGACGCCGGTGTCGATCATGGTGGGCACCGGGCGGGCGGCGGAACTGGGCGTTCTGTTCCGCAAGGGCGAGGCGCTGCAACGGCTGCGCGACGCGCGGATCGTGGCCTTCGACAAGACCGGCACGCTGACGGAGGGCCGCCCGGCGCTGACCGATCTGGTCCCGGCGGCGGGGCTGGACCGCGCCGCGCTTCTCGCCGCCGTGGCGGCGGTGGAGGCGAAATCCGAACATCCGGTGGCCCGCGCCATCGTCGCGGCGGCCGAGGCCGAGGGGCTGACGCCCGCGCCGGTCGCGGGCTTCGCGGCGCTGGCCGGACGGGGCGTACAGGGCGAGGTCGCCGGGCAGGACGTGACCGTCGGCTCGGCCCGGTTGATGGCGGAGATCGGCGCCGCGCCCGATGCCGGGGCCGAGGCGCAGGCCGCGCGGCTGGCGGCGGAGGGGCGCACGGTACTCTTCGCCGCGCTCGATGGCCGCTTCGCCGGGCTTCTGGCGGTGGCGGACCCGGTCAAGGAAAGCTCGGCCGCCGCCGTGGCGCGGCTGCACGCGATGGGGCTCAAGGTCGCGATGGTCACCGGCGACAGCCGGGCGACGGCCGAGGCGGTGGCCGCGCGGCTGGCGATCGACGCCGTGGTGGCCGAGGTGCTGCCGGCCGGAAAGGTCGACGCGGTGCGCGCGCTTCGGGCCGAGCATGGCGCGCTGGCCTTCGTCGGCGACGGGATCAACGACGCGCCGGCGCTGGCCGAGGCCGATATCGGCATCGCCATGGGCAACGGCACCGACGTGGCGATCGAGGCCGCCGACGTCGTTCTGATGTCGGGCAACACGGCCGGGGTGCCCGCGGCGCTGGCGCTGTCGCGCGCGACGATCCGCAACATCCGCGAGAACCTGTTCTGGGCCTTCGCCTACAACGCCGCGCTGATCCCGGTCGCGGCGGGCGTGCTGTGGCCGGGCTTCGGGGTGCTGCTGTCGCCGATGCTGGCGGCCGGCGCGATGGCGCTGTCGTCGGTCTTCGTGGTCGGCAACGCGCTGCGGCTGCGGCGCTTCGCGCCCGCACCCTAGGCCAGCAGCGTCGCCATCCGCCGGAGCGCCGCCTGGTAGCCCTCGGTGCCGAGACCGGCGATCACACCATCGGCGCGGAGGCTCACGTAGGAATGGTGGCGAAAGCTCTCGCGCTTGTGGATGTTCGAGATATGCACCTCGATCACCGGGCCGTCGAAGGCGTTCAGCGCATCGAGGATCGCGATCGAGGTATGGCTGTAGGCGCCGGGGTTGATGACGATTCCCTGCGCCTCGCTGCGGGCGCGGTGGATCATCTCGACGATCTCGCCCTCGTGGTTGGACTGCGCGTGTTCCACCGTCAGGCCCAGCGTCTCGCCCAGCGCGCGGCAGGCGGCGGCGACATCGTCGAGGGTTTCGCGGCCGTAGATCTCCGGCTGGCGATGTCCCAGCAGGTTCAGGTTCGGACCGTTCAGAATCAGGATCGTCGTCATCGCGTCGTGGCCTTTCCGGGGCTCGGCATCGGTGCCCCGGCCAGTCCTAGCCGCGCCGGCCCGTCCGGGCAAGCGGCGCGCGCGGGACGTTCAGTTCCGCCGTGTCGCGCGGTACAGCGCCAGGGTCCGCCGCGCGAGCTCGGCCAACCCGTCGGCCTCGCAGGCGGGATCGTCCGCCACCGCCTCGGCGATCGCGAGCGCGATCTCCAGCGTGCCGCCATAGTGCCTCAGGCCGGCGGCATAGGCCTGCCCGCGCGCGATATCCGACATCAGCGTGACCCCGCATATCCGCGTGGCACGCTCCGGCCCGTGCGAGTTCAGCGTTTCCAGGAACAACGCGTCATGATCGGCGACGAAGATCCCGCAGGTCTCGGGCTCAAGCCCGGTAATCTCGTGCACGATGCTCGCGCATTGGCCGAGAAGCATGATCCTGTCGTTCGGCATATAGGACATGGGCGTTACGATCAGTTGTTTCGAAAAAAGTAACGACGTCATGCCCTTTCGTTCAACCCATTGAAACTCCTATATACCTATGCGTAGGGATACAGTCGTTTGCGCTGAAAAACGGCCGCCGGGCCCTCTGGAGATCCGAAAGTCGGGCGCGGCGTTACTCTTCGGTCGTTGCCGGAAGTACGAGCGGCGCGCGAGACAGGGCGTTGCCGGCCGACGCGGCCTTTTCCAGGAGTTCCATCAGGCGGGCGCGCTCGCCCGCGTCGAGGCCGCCGAGGATGTCGTCCTGCAGGCCAGCCACCACGGGCGCGAGTTCCGTGACAAGCGCCGCGCCCGCCCCGGTCAGCTTCAGAACGCGCGAGCGGCGGTCGCGATCGTTGACGGCGCGCTCGACCAGCCCCTTGGATTCCAGCCGGTCCACGACGCCGCCGATGGTCACCCGGTCGTAGGCGATCAGCCCGGCCAGCGTGGCCTGGTCGATGCCGGGGTGATCGGCCAGCGTGGCCAGCGCGGCATATTGCACCGGCGTTACGTCATGGCCGCCGACGGCCATGCGATCCGCGAAGACCGAGGTGGAGATCTGGTGCAGGCGCCGGACAAGATGGCCCGGCATTCCGTGGATCGACGACATCTGCGGCGCTTCCAAGGCGAAGACGCGCCCATGTAGCGGCCCGCGCGGGTGGTTGACAAGGTGGATATGATAAGCATACTTACCGTTATCCGGATCGGAGGAGGAGATCACCATGTCGACTGCGCTGGGAACGCTGGAGGAACTGCCCGAGGATTACCGCGCGGCGATGGCCGAGGCCGGGGTTGCCCCGCTTTGGCCGATGATGCGCAACCTGCTGCCGCACGGCGCGCCGAAGCCGGTGACGGCCTCGGGGCACTGGTCCTACCCGGCGCTGCGGCCCTTGCTGTTGCGCGCCGGCGACCTCACGCCGGTGGAAAAGGCCGAACGCCGTGTGCTGGTGCTGTCCGATCCCGGCCGCGGCGCGGGGGCGATGCTGGCCACGCCGTCGATCTACGTCGGCATGCAGCTTCTGCTGCCGGGAGAGACCGCGCCCGCCCATGTCCACACGCCTTCGGCGGTGCGGATCGTGGTCGAGGGGCAGGGCGGCTATACCGTCGTCGATGGCGAGAAACTGCCGATGGAAGAGGGCGACCTGGTGCTGACGCCGGGCGGTGAATGGCACGATCACGGCCACGAGGGCACGGAACCGGTGATCTGGCTCGACGCGCTGGACCTGCCCCTGTTCGTCTATCTCGAAGGTTCCTACGCGACCGAGGGGCCGTTGCAGGCGCAGCGCAACCGGCCCGATGCCAGCCAGGTGGAATACCTGTCCGCCGGGCTCGCCCCGGCGCGGCGGCGCGGCGGCGGGGCGCGGCGCTACCCGATGATGCGCTATCCCTGGGCCCGCACGGAGGCCGCGCTGCGCGAGATGGCGCGCTGGGCTGGCGACGGGCCAGGGAACGGGCCGGTGGAAATGGACTACGTCAATCCCGAAACCGGCGACGACGTGCTGCCCACGATGGGGTTCACCGCGATGATGCTGCGGCCGGGCGAGGCGCAATCGCCGCCACGCCTGTCGACCTCGGCGGTGTTCCATGTCGTGCGCGGCCGCGGCCGGTCGGTGATCGACGGCGTCACCCATGCCTGGGGCCCGAAGGACGTGTTCACCGCCCCCTGTTTCGCCGAGATCGACCACCTGGCGGAGGACGAAGCCTTCCTCGTCCGCATCCATGACCGGCCGTTGCAGGACAAGCTGGGCTATTACGAGGAGCGCGCGCGATGACCGACTACCTGTTCCCGCCGGCCCCGGTGCCGGCGCTGCCCGTCGCGGGCGAGGCCGCGCTGTACCCGGTGCGGCGGATCTTCTGCGTCGGGCGCAACTACGTCGAACACGCGAAGGAAATGGGCCAGGAGGTGGACCGCGAGGCGCCGTTCTACTTCACCAAGTCGCCCTCGACCCTGACACTGTCCGGCGCCACCGTGCCCTATCCGCCGGGGACCGAGAACTTCCATCACGAGATGGAACTGGTGGTCGCGCTCGGCGCGCCGGCGTTCCGCGTCGCGGCGGCCGAGGCGGACGCGGCGGTCTACGGCTATGCTTGCGGGCTCGACATGACGCGGCGCGACCTGCAACTGAAGGAACGCGCGAAACAGCGGCCCTGGGACACCGGCAAGGATGTCGAGCATTCCGCCGTGATGGGCGCGATCACCAAGGCCGCCGACATGGCGGCGATCGGGCCGCAGCGCATTCACCTTTCGGTCAATGGCGAGACGCGGCAGGACGCGCATCTGTCCGATCTGGTCTGGTCGGTGCCGGAGATCGTCGCGCATCTCTCGACGCTTTATCACCTCGGGCCGGGCGACCTGATCTTCACCGGCACGCCGGCCGGTGTCGGGCCGGTGGTGGCCGGTGACGCGATCGAGGGCGGGATCGACGGGCTGGCGCCGGTCCGCCTGACGCTTGGCGCGGCGGAGTGACGGCGATGGGCAGGCCGGTGATCATCGCGGGCGGCGGCATCGGCGGGCTCGCCGCGGCGATCGGGCTGGCGCAGAAGGGCCACGCCTCGGTCGTGCTGGAAAAGGCGCGGCAGCTTGGCGAGATCGGTGCGGGCATCCAGCTTGGCCCGAACGCCTTTCACGCCTTCGACTGGCTCGGCGTCGGCGACGCGGCCCGCGCGATGGCCGTGTATATCGACAGCCTGCGGCTGATGGATGCCCTGTCGGGGGACGAGATCACCCGCATCCCGCTGGATGACGCGTTCCGCTCGCGCTTCGGCAACCCCTATGCCGTGGTGCATCGGGGCGAGTTGCATGGCGTGTTCCTGCGTGCCTGCATGGAGCATCCGCTGGTGGAACTGCGCACCTCGGCCGAGGTCGTCGACTACGAGCAGGACGGCGCATCCGTCACCGCGATCCTGGCCGATGGCGGCCGGGTGACCGGCGGCGCGCTGATCGGGGCCGACGGGCTTTGGTCGAACATCCGCAAGCGGCTGATCGGCGATGGCGCGCCGCGGGTATCGGGCCACACCACCTATCGCAGCGTGATCCCGGTCGAGGACATGCCCGAGGATCTGCGCTGGAACGCGGCGACGCTCTGGGCCGGCCCGAAGTGCCATATCGTGCATTACCCGCTGTCCGGCTGGAAACTGTTCAACCTCGTGGTCACCTATCACAACGACGCGCCGGAACCGGTCGCTGGCCAGCCCGTCAGCCATGACGAGGTGCGCCGCGGCTTCGACCATGTCGCGCCGGTGGCGCGGCAGGTGATCGAGCGCGGCCGAGACTGGAAGCTCTGGGTGCTGTGCGACCGCGATCCGGTCATGGACTGGGTCGACGGGCGCGTGGCGCTGCTGGGCGACGCGGCGCATCCGATGCTGCAATACTTCGCGCAGGGCGCCTGCATGGCGATGGAGGATGCCGTGGCGCTGGCGCACGAGATGGCCGCCGCCGGGGGCGATGCCGCTGCCGCGCTGCCCGCCTATGCCGCCCGGCGGCGGCTGCGCACCGCGCGGGTGCAGCTGCAATCGCGCGAGATCGGCCAGCACATCTACCATCCCGCCGGTGCCCATGCCGCACTGCGCAACGCCGTCATGCGGGCCAAGTCGCCGGCGGACTGGTACGATGCGGTCGATTGGCTTTACGGGTCCACCGGCGTCGAGGGCGCGATCTCGGCCGAAACGCGCGAGGCCGGCTAGACGGCCGGCATCCCGGCCGCCGCGCGGATTTCCGTTTCCGTGCCGCTCCAGTACACGGCGATGTCCTCGACATGCGGCGCGACGGCGGAGGGGCCGCCGGACCGTGCCAGGCCTTCGCAGCGCCGCATGAGATCCGCCAGCCCGGCGGCCCCCATCACCGCGCTCGATCCGGCGACGATGTGGATCGTTTCGGCAAGCCCCTCCGCCTCGGCCCGGCGAACCTGGTCGAGGATCGCGGCGATCCGCTCTTCCGTCTCCGTGAGGTAGCGCTGCGCGAGACTTGCAAAAGCCTCTGGCCCCAGCATTTCGCGGGCCTCGTCCAGCACCGCGCTGTCAAGGATGGAGGTGGACGCGGTTTCATCGGCCGCCGGCTCCGGCCCCGCGACAGCGGCGGCGGCGGCATCGTCGGCCTCGGTCGCGCCGATCGTACGGACCAGCGCGTCGAAGGTGACGGGCTTGGTCAGCACGGTTTCCATCCCGCTGTCCTCGAATTCCTCGATATCCTCCCTCAGCGCATGCGCGGTCACCGCCACCAGCCGCGCCCCTGCCGACGGTCCGCCCGACGTGCGAATCCGTTCCGACGCCTCCAGCCCGTCCATCTCGGGCATCGAGATGTCCATCAGGATCAGGTCGAAGGCGTGCTGACCGGCCAGCTGCACCGCCTGGCGGCCGTTCTCGGCGATCACCACCCGGTGGCCGAGGGTTTGCAGCATCTCGCGCAGGACGATGCGGTTGACCTCGTTGTCCTCGGCCACGAGCACGTCAAGCGGCTTGCCCGAGGCCCTGCGCAGCGATTTCGCGCCCTGACGCGGCAGGGTGGCGCGGGCCTCGGCCAGGGCCGGCTCCTGCGGATCGGCCGGGCGGAACCGCGCGGTGAACCAGAAGGTGCTGCCCTTGCCGACGGAACTGACGACGCCGATCTCGCCGCCCATCGCCTCGACCGCCCGGCGCGCGATGCCAAGGCCCAGCCCGGTGCCCTCGGCCCGGCGGCTGAAGGAATCGTCGACCTGCTCGAAATTCTCGAAGATCCGCGTCTGCTTGTCGAACGGGATGCCGATGCCGGTATCCGTCACCTCGAAGCGCAGCAACAGCGTGTCGCTCTGCTCCTCGGCCTCGATCAGGGCGCGCACGGTCACCCGGCCGTTCTCGGTGAACTTGATCGCGTTGCCGATCAGGTTGATCAGCACCCGCGACAGAAGCCTCTGGTAGCCGTGCAACTGCCGGTCGTCGAGCTCCGGCGCAAGCCTGACCCCAAGGCTGTTGCCCCGCGCCTTGGCCAGCGGCTGGCTCTGCGCCACGATATCGGCGGTGAGCCGCGCGAGATCGAAGGACACGGCGCGGTCGATCTGCTGACCGTCTTCCAACCGCGTGAGTTCCAGCACGTCGCCGATCTGGTCCAGCGCGGTGTTGGAACAGGACCGCGCGATCGTCAGGAATTGCGCCTGCTTGGCCGACAGCCGGGTCGTCCGCTCGACAACGTCGAGCGCGGCGATCACCCCGTTGAGCGGCGTGCGCATCTCGTGGCTCATCACCGCAAGGAACCGCGACTTCGCCCGCGCGCTCTGCATCGCGTCATCGCGCGCCTGGCGCAGCGTGTTCTCGATCCGGATCCGGTCCGAGACGTCGCGCACGAAGCCGATGAAGATCGGATCGCCATCGGCGTTGCGATCCGACACGACCGCGGCCTCCACGGGAAACTCGCGCCCGTCGCGCCGCATCGCGGTCAGAAGAACGCGGCCCTTGTTGGCGACATTGCCCTGCCCGGTCCTCAGGAATCGCAGCATGGCGTTGCGATGGTCGTCGCGGAACCGTTCGGGAAGGCACATCGCGCCCATGTCGCGGCCCAGCGCCTCGTCGGGCGTGTAGCCGAAGATCATCGCCGCGGCGGAGTTGAAATGCGTCACCCGGCCCTCGGCGTCGAGCACGATCACCGCATCGAGCGAGGCCTCGATCATCGTCCTGAGGTTGGAAATCGCGCGTTCGGCCATCTGCGCGCGGGTTTCGAGGCCGCGGTAGAGCAGCGCCAGCACCCACACGATCCCGACCAGAACCGGGATCATCACCACCGCGATCAGCGAGAAGTTCGACAAAAGCTGCTTCAGGTCGGCCCGATCGTCCGTCGCGCGGCGGATCATCTCCTGCAGGCCGGTCACCGCGAAATGACGCACCATGGTCTGGTTCTCGGCGAGTTCGGCCTTCAGCGTACCAAGCTCGGCGCGCAACGCTTCATCGTCCTGGTCGATGGTCGCGGCACGCGCCTTGACGTAGCCGCGCATCCAGTTCCAGGCCGCGATCAGCCTGTCGTCGCCCGCGGCGTCAAAGCCGAAATCGCGCCCCTCGATCACCGCGACGCGGCTGTAGGTGATGTCGAAGGCGCGGCGCACCTCGGCGAGTTCCGCGGCCGCGTCCGCGCCTGCCGACACCGCGGTCGCGTCGGCCAGGGCCGTGCGCAGCCGCAAGAAGTCGACCTCGATCTGGCTGATGATCCATGTCGTGTTGTCCGACTGGGCGGTTTGCAACCTCTCGAGCTGGCTGTTCACCCGGCCCGAATAGTC
The DNA here is from genome assembly GCA_024742695.1 of Paracoccaceae bacterium. Taxonomy (GTDB): domain Bacteria; phylum Pseudomonadota; class Alphaproteobacteria; order Rhodobacterales; family Rhodobacteraceae; genus JANSXY01. Next base: position 131,153 of record JANSXY010000004.1, read on the forward strand.
GGACATCACCGAGATCCCGACGACCAGCAGCACCACCAGCGGCACGACCCCCAGCAGGACCGGCCGATCACGCAGCCGGTCGCGCAGGGCGTCAAGGCGCCCGCCGTTGGCCGCGCTGTCCGTCACCGCGTCTCGACGGTCAGTTCGACAAGCTGCCAGATCGAACGGGCATAGACCAGTTCGGTCTGGTACTCGGGTCCGGAGTCATAGGGATAGACGACCCAAAGCGGCCCGTTCTCGCGGATGCCGAAGGGTTCACCGTCGATCATCCGGGCGACGATCGGCGCCTCTTCGGTCAGTTCGTCGCGATCGAACTCGACGACGTAGTCGTTGATCGCGCGGGCCGACACCGCGTCGCCCGTCGCACCGACGGCGTCCAGCACCGAGGCAAGGGTGGGGCCGGTGAAGGCGACCTCGCGATCGTTGGTCCAGATCGTGGTGGTGGTGAAGCTGACCTGCGGCAGCGCCGCCAGCATCGCGTCGTCGAAAACCGCACCCTCGGGGGCGTTGCTTGCGCCGATCGCTCCGGTCACGGTCAGCAGGACCGGGCCCTCGGGCGCGGCCAGATCGCCGGCCAGCGCGGCCGCGGGCAGGGTCGCGGACAGCGCGGTCAGCACCGTGGCGACGACAGGGCCAGTCGGAAGGCAGCTGGCAATGTGCATTCGTTCATCTCCCGTTGGGGTGCAGGTAACGCCCGAAACACTAGGGATTGCACCCTACCGTAAGAATATAAACCAAAGTATGATCCAAGATCATTGGGATGAATGAATTCAAATTTGGTGAATTGAACCTTGCCAGATCAAGGGATGCGTTTCAGTAGTTGAGATATACTTCAGCACTGTAGTTTACCTGAAGTTGTTTAAGCCCGCCCATTCGTCAACAGGCGTTGCAGCGGCCAGGAGTATGGAGATGACGGTGCCATGACTGATTCGAGCACTGGAGACCACCTGTCGGTGCTGATCGCCGACGACCATCAGCTGATCCGCGAGATGGTCGAGATGTACCTCAAGTCGCAGCCCGACATCGAGGTGGCGCTGTCCGACAGCCTTGCCTCGACGCTTGCCGCCTGCAGTGAACGGGACGGGTTCGACGTGATCATGCTTGATCTCGCGATGCCGGGGATGGCCGGGCTGGCGGGGGTCGAGAAGGTGATCGCGGCCAACAACGGCAAGCCGGTCGTGCTGTTTTCCGGCAATGCCTCGCGCGAGACCGTGAACCAGGCGATCGCGATGGGGGCGAGGGGCTACATTCCCAAGACCCTGCCCGCGAAATCGCTGACCAACGCGATCCGGTTCGTGGCGGCCGGCGAAACCTTCCTGCCGATGAGCTACGTGATGGACGATCAGCCCACGCCGGAACAGCAGGGCTGGAACCTGTCCGCGCAGGAGACGCGGGTGCTCAAGAAGCTGTGCGAAGGCAAGACGAACAAGGAAATCGCGCGCGAGATGGAACTGTCGGAAGTTACCATCAAGATGTACATGCGCTCGATCTGTTCCCGCCTGGGGGCGAAGAACCGCACCCATGCCGCGATGATCGCCAACCAGCACTGCCTGGTCTGACGTCGCCGCCGGGTGCCCGGCTCAGGGCTGTGTCTCGCGCCGGGATCTGCCGGGGAAGTTCCGCGCCTGCCACAGAAGGTTGTTGACGGCGGCTTCGGCCAGCGCGACCTCCATCGCCGGCGCGGAAACCGGCGCGCGCAGCGTGACGTCGCAGATCGCGAGGCGTTCGGCCGTGAAATCGTTGAACCGGACCTCGCCGGAAATCACGATCACCGGCAACGACGGATGCCTGCGCCGCAGGTCGCCCAGCCGATCCACCACGGACGCCGGGCCGCCGAAGCCGTCGATATCGACGATCAGCATTGCGAAGGCCGCGCGATGCGCCATCAACTCGCCGATGGCGAGGCCGAAGCCCTCGACCGGCACGCAGCGGTAGCCCGCCGCGTGCAGCCACGCGCCAACCGGGGAGGCCGCGCCGGAATCGGCCGCCGCGTATAGCACCGGGCGGCGGTCCGCGGCGGCCTGTGGCCGCGGCTCGCGCGGCGTCGCACGGGGCGCGGGCGGCCGCCGATCCTCTGCCGGGCGGCGGACCAGTCGGGCGAGGCGCTGCAACAGGGTCGGGCGGCGGGTGCGGCTGTCGGCCTGCATGCCCCAGCCCCTGTCAGGCGCGCCGCGGGGGAATCGCGATCACGTCGCAGGCCCCGTCGACCGGTTCGGTATCGTCCAGTTCGTCCAGCATCGGGGCGATGCGGTCGGCCGTTCGGGTCAATTCCCCGCGGATCTCCGCAAGGTCGTTGCGCAGCGCGTAGTCGATCATGTCGTCCAGCACCGCAGAAATCCAGGCATGTTGGTTCATGCGGATGACTCTCTGCTCGAATTTAAAAACCTGCCACCGGCTCAGTGTTTTGGAAGCGTTTGTTGATGCCGGATAAGGTTAACAATTACATAATTCGAACCAGGGCGGACACACACGTTAGTATGGTAAGTGCTATCTAAAGTATGTAACTACATACTTTAGTGTAGTTACCTTTGACGCCCGCCCATCGCGGCGCCTGATGGCCGGATCGGTCGGAAAGACCCGTGATCGCACCGGCGGCATGGGGTTCCGTTCGACGTGCGCGGGTATCAAGTTCCGATCACGGCCTCTGTTCGTCCGAAGGCCGTGTCCGGCGCAGGGCGCGGTCCCTTCGGGCATCGCGGGGGTTCCTCCGGTTCCCGCATGTCGCGCGTGTAGACGCGGTCGCGGAACCCTCAGGGGCTGACCGGCCCGGCCGAAAGTCTGGCCGCCGCGGTTCCCCCGGCCCTTGATCCAGTGCCCCCGTGGCCCTATACACCCGGCTTCGCGGCGGCGGGGGCAGGCATGATTCAGACACCCTACTACCTGATCGACATCGCCCGGCTTCAGGCCAACATGGCCAGGGTCGCAAGGCTGCGCGACCTGTCCGGCGCGAAGGCGTTGCTGGCGCTGAAATGCTTCGCCACATGGTCGGTCTTCGACCGAATGCGCCCGCATATGGATGGCACGACCTCCTCCTCGCTTTACGAATTGCGGCTGGGTCGCGAGAAGTTCGGCGGCGAAACGCATGCCTATTCGGTGGCCTGGGCCGATCACGAGATCGACGAGGCGGTGGGATATGCCGACAAGATCATCTTCAACACCATCGGCCAGCTCGACCGGTTCGAGGCCCGCGCCCAGGGCATCCAGCGCGGGCTGCGGCTCAATCCCGGCATTTCCACCTCGGGCTTCGACCTTGCCGATCCGGCGCGGCCGTTCTCGCGGCTGGGCGAATGGGATAGCGCGAAGATCGCCACGGTGATCGACCGGATTTCCGGCTTCATGATCCACTACAACTGCGAGAACGCCGATTTCGGCCTGTTCGACCGGCAACTGACGGATATCGAGAACCGGTTCGGCAACCTGCTGGGCCAGGTGCAATGGGTCAGCCTGGGCGGCGGCATCCATTTCACCGGCGAGGGCTATCCGCTGGAGGCGCTGGCCGCGCGGCTGCGCGCCTTCGCCGACCGCTTCGGCGTGCAGGTCTATCTCGAACCGGGCGAGGCGGCGATCACCAGGGCCGCGACGCTGGAGGTCACCGTTCTCGACACGCTCGACAACGGCAAGCAGCTTGCCATCGTCGACAGCTCGATCGAGGCGCACATGCTCGATCTGCTGATCTACCGCGAACCGGCCAAGGTGCTGCCGAACGCCGGCCCGCACCGGTTCATGATCTGCGGCAAGTCCTGCCTGGCCGGCGACATCTTCGGCGAGTTCGATTTCCCCGAACCGCTGAAACCGGGCGACCGGCTGTCGATCCAGGACGCGGCCGGTTACACGATGGTCAAGAAAAACTGGTTCAACGGCGTGAAGATGCCGTCGATCGCGATCCGCGAGACGGACGGAACGGAACGGTTGGTCAGGTCGTTCGGCTACGAGGATTTCGCCGCGGCCCTGTCCTGAGGTCCGCCCCGCCAGCCCCAGGCATAGGAGACTGACGTGAAAAGGAACGTGCTCATCATCGGCGCCGGCGGCGTCGCCCAGGTCACCGCGCACAAATGCGCGCAGAACAACGACATCCTCGGCGATCTGCACATCGCCTCGCGCACGAAGGCGAAATGCGACGCGATCATCGACAGCGTGCACGAGAAGGGCGCGATGAAGCGGCCGGGCGTGTTCGAGGCGCACGCGCTTGACGCGACGGATACCGCCGCCGTCGCCTCGCTGATCCGCCGCACCGGCGCGCAGATCGTCATCAACGTCGGCTCCGCCTTCGTCAACATGTACGTGCTGGAGGCCTGCCTCGAGACCGGCGCGGCCTACATGGACACCGCGATCCACGAGGAACCCGACAGGATCTGCGAGGATCCGCCGTGGTACGCCAACCACGAATGGAAGCGCCGCGCGCGCTGCAAGGAGGCCGGTGTCACCGCGATCCTCGGCGTGGGGTTCGACCCCGGCGTGGTCAACGCCTTTGCCCGGCTGGCGGAGGACGACTATCTCGACACCATCGCCTCGATCGACATCGTCGACATCAATGCAGGCAGCCACGGCAAGTACTTCGCGACGAATTTCGACCCCGAGATCAACTTCCGCGAATTCACCGGCACCGTCTGGTCCTGGCAGAACGGCGAGTGGCAGGCCAACAGGATGTTCGAGATCGGCCGCGATTGGGATCTGCCGGTCGTCGGCACACAGCGCGCCTACATGACCGGCCATGACGAGATCCACTCGCTTTCGGCCCGCTACCCGCAGGCCGACGTGCGGTTCTGGATGGGCTTCGGCGAGCACTACATCAACGTCTTCACGGTGCTGAAGAACCTCGGGCTTCTGTCCGAACAGCCGGTCACCACGGCCGAAGGGCTGGAGGTCGTGCCGCTGAAGGTGGTGAAGGCGGTGCTGCCCGATCCGGCCTCGCTCGCGCCGGGCTACACCGGCAAGACCTGCATCGGCGATCTGGTGAAGGGCACCAGGGATGGCCAGCCCGCCGAGGTCTTCGTCTACAACGTCGCCGACCACAAGGAAGCCTACGAGGAGGTCGGCAGTCAGGGCATCTCCTACACCGCCGGCGTGCCCCCGGTCGCCGCCGCGATCCTGATCGCCAACGGCACCTGGGACGTTGGCGAGATGAAGAACGTCGAGGATCTGCCGCCGAAGCCGTTCCTCGAGGTGCTGGACAGGCTCGGGTTGCCGACGCGGGTAAAGGATGCCGCCGGCGACCGGCCGGTGACCTACGGCTGATCGGTCCGGGGCCGGGATCGGTGCGCCGACGCAGAGGCGGCCGCGTTAACCGATCCGACTCGCAATGCTGCTTTCTTGGCGCGCGTCGGGCGAAGCCACGGGGCGGCGCGCCCGAATTGTGCCATGAACGCCCGGTAATGCTCGGGAACGGAAACGGAGGATCGGCGAGATGACCAGCACTGCACCTGCGCCCGCCGCGACGCTCGGCTGGCTCGGCTTCGCGACAGGCGCGGCCGCGCTTATCCTGACGCTGGTGGTCTTCTGGGCCGGCCCGTTCGCGCCGCAGCAGGCGGCCGGGGTCAGCCTTGGCGAACTGGCCGCCGATATCGCGAAGTCGGCGGCCCGATCCGTCGCCGGGCAGCCGCAGCCGGGGCCGGTGGCCCAGCCCAGAACGATCGACGACTATCTGGAGATCGGCGTCGCGCTGCTGGCCGGGCTGGCCATCATTCTGGGCGTCGCGTCGTTCGTCCGGCACGAACGCAAGCGCGCGGCGCTGTCGGGGATCGCCCTGGGCGGGCTGGCGGTGGGTATCCAGATCTTCGCCTGGTCGATCATGATGATCGTCGGCGCCCTGGTGATCTTTGGCATCATGGCCGCGCTGCGCGACACCTTCGGGGACATCTTCGGCGGCCTGTTCGGCGGCTAGCCGCCGCGATCGCGCGGCGCCCCGCCGATCTCAGCCCTTTTTTTTCTTCTTTTTCTTCTTCTTCTCGCCGCTATCCCCGGCGCTGTCTTCCTCGCCCGCGATCTCGGCGCGCAGCGCGGCGGGATCGAGATGGCCCAGGCCCTCCATCCACCCGCCCAGCGCGTCGAGCATCGCGGCAAGATCGACGGCGCGCGGGTCGTCGCCCAGGGCGGCCAGCCGGTCGCGCGCCGGGGCGATATCGCGCCGCGCACGTTCGGCCAGCAGGGTGCCGAGAATCTGCCACGGATCGGCCGGGGCCGAGAAATACTCTTTCCGGTCACCCGGCGCGCGCAGCACGCTCACCAGGCCCCAAAGCCGGAGTTCCTTCAGCGCGGTCGAGACATTGGAGCGGGAGATCCCCACCTGCTCGACCAGATCGTCGGCGCAGGGCGCGCTGGCCGAGCGCCAGATCGCGGCGAAACACTGGCCCGCCGGCCGGCTGAGGCCGAAACGGCCGGCGAATTCCGCGAATACCGTCTCGATCCCGTCGCGCGTCGCGTTCATTTCCATCCCCAGCGCCGATGCCCGGCGCCGCCAGACTAGCGCCGGGCGGCGCGGCCGTCACCCTGTCCGATCGCCCGTCGGTCAGGCGGCCGCGAAGCCCGCATCGAGCGCGGCGAGGATCACGTCGATCTCGTCGGCCGTGATCGTCAGCGGCGGCGACATCAGGATGTTGTGCGCCCCGAGCCGGACCATCGCGCCGGCTTCGTAGGCGGCCTTGTGAATCCGCTTCATCGTCCCGGCGTCCATCGGCGTCTTCGCGGCGCGGTCCGAAACGATCTCGATCCCGGTCATCAGGCCGTGGCCGCCGCGCACGTCGCCGATGATGTCGTGCTTCTCCGCAAGTTTCAGGACGCCGTCGTAAAGCTGGGTGCCGCGGGCGGCGGCGTTTTCGTTCAGCTTCAGGCGCTGCAACTCTCCGACATTCGCGATCGCGCCGGCGGCGCAGACCGGGTGCGCGGAATAGGTGTAGCCGTGCCAGATCGCCGCCTCGGCCGCCGGGGCGGTTTCGAACACCTCGGCCACGTGATCGGCGATCATCACCGCCCCGAACGGCAGGTAGCCCGAGGTGATGCCCTTGGCGGTGGACATCAGGTCGGGCCTGACCCCCCAGTGCCGCGAACCGGTCCAGTCGCCGGTGCGACCGAAGCCGGTGATCACCTCGTCGGCGATCATCAGGATGCCGTAGCGGGTGCAGATCTCGCGCAGCTTCGGCATGAAGCTTTCGTGCGGCACGATCACCCCGCCGGCGCCGAGGATCGGCTCCATGATGAAGGCGGCGATGGTGTTCGCGCCCTGGAACTCGATCTCGTCGACCATCTGCGCGGCGATCCGGTCGGCGAGCTTCGCCGGATCGGTCTCGTCATAGGGGTTGCGGTAGGGGTAGGGCGCGGGCAGGTGGAAGCAGCCGGGCAGAAGCGGTTCGTAGCCGATCCGGAAGCGGTTGTTGCCGTTCACGCTGGCGCCGCCGAAATGGGTGCCGTGATAGCCCTTCTTGAGGCTCAGGAACTTGGTGCGCCCCGGTTCGCCCTTGATCCGGTGATACTGCCGCGCCAGCCGCAGGCAGGTTTCCACGCTGTCGGATCCGCCCGAGGTGAAGAAGGCGCGCACCATCCCGTCGGGTTCGAAGAACTCGCGCAGCATCCAGCTGAGCTCGATCGCCTTGTCGTTCGACGAGCCGGCGAAGGCGGAGTAGTAGGGCAGTTCGAACAACTGGTCGGCGATGGCCTGTTTCACCGTGTCGTTCGAATAGCCGATGTTGACGCACCACAGCCCGCCCACGGCGTCGACGGTGGAATGGCCGTCGATATCGAAGATCCGCACGCCTTCCGCCCGGGTGATGATCGTCGGCGCGTTCGCCATCACCTCGCCCGGCGCGCCCATCGGGTGCCACATGTGGCGGGCATTGTTTTCCTTGAGGAAATTGGAATCTTTCATGGCGGGCCTCGGCCTGATCGGGTGAACCGGCGCAGCCTACTGCCGGGCCCGTGGCCTGCCAAGGGGCATTCGGCTCAGCCCGCCGCGATCATCCAGGGTTCGGCCAGCGGGTATTCCTCGAGGTTGGCGCCCGGACCGATCCGGTCGACGACCGCGAACAGGCCCGGCGCGGCGAGCGGGGTCAGCACCCCGTGCCAGGTGCCGCGCAGCAGGTTGATCCCCTGCCCCGGCGCGGTGAGGAAAGCGCGCGGGATGCCGGGGCGGCCACCCTCGTCGGGCGCGACGGTGACGAGGAAGGGATGCGCGTGCATCGGCACGAAGGCCTGCGCGCCGTCGGGGTGGCGTTCCAGAAGATCGAGCGCGTAGGGCAGGCGCCGCGGTTCTGCCAGGAAGACGGAAATGCCGGCCCGGCCGTCCGCGTCGAAGGCCAGCCGCGCCCGGTCGTGCCAGCGCCCGCAAAGACCCCGGTTGATGATCCGGTCGGGCGGGCCGGCGGCCTCCAGCACGTCGCCGAAGGGGGCGAAGGCCTCGGGCGTCAGCGGTTCGGTTCGTATCGTGCGGGACATTCCTGCCTCCGGCGTCGGTGTGGTGGCGGGTGCGCGGGGGGCTGTCTGCCCCCCGGCCGGCTGCGCCGGCGCCCCCCGAGGATATTTGACGACCAAAATGGATCAGGCGGCGGGACCGAAGGCACCGGGGCCGCGCAACCGGGCGTGGCGGTTGACATCCTTGTAGAGCAGGTAGCGGAACCGGCCCGGCCCGGCGGCGATGCAGGCCTGCGGGCAGAAGGCGCGCAGCCACATGAAATCGCCCGCCTCGACCTCGTGCCAGTCGCGGTTGAGCTTGTAGACGGCGCGGCCTTCCAGCACGTAGAGCCCGTGCTCCATCACGTGGGTTTCCTCGAACGGGATGCGGCCGCCGGGTTCGAAGGTGACGATGTTGACATGCATGTCGTGGGAAAGGTCGGCCGGGTCGGCGAAGCGGGTGGTGGCCCATCGGCCCTCGGTGCCCGGCATCGGGACCGGCGGGATGCCGGCCTCGTCGGTGACGAAGGCGGCGGGCGGGGCGAGGCCCGGCGCGGGTTCCCAGAGCTTGCGGATCCAGTGGAAGCTGGCCGCGGTGTCGCCGGGGTTCGAAAGCCGCCAGTCGCTGCCGGGCGGCAGGTAGGCGTAGCCGCCCGGGCCGAGATCGTGCACCGCGGCGCCGATCGTCAGCCGCGGCGCGCCTTCGGTGACGAACAGCACGCCCTCGGCACCGGTGTCGGGTTCCGGCGCGTCGGAACCGCCGCCGGGCGCGACCTCCATCACGTAGTGGCTGAAGGTTTCGGCGAAGCCGGTGAGCGGGCGCGCGATGATCCAGGCGCGCGTGCCGGCCCAGCCCGGCAGCAGGCTGGTGACGATATCGGAAAAGACGCCGCGCGGGATCAGGGCGTAGGCCTCGGTGAAGATGGCGCGGCCGGTCATCAGTTGCGTCTGCGGCGGCAGGCCGCCGGACGGGGCGTGGTATCCGGTCATGGCAGCATCTCCCTGAGCCGCAACTCGGCGATCCGTTCGACCTGGCGGCAGGCCTCGGCCAGTTCCGTGGCGCTGTCCTGTTCCAGCCGGCGTTCGAAGGCGGCGAGGATCTGCGCCTTGGTATGGTCGCGCACGGCGATGATGAACGGAAAGCCGTGGCGCGCCACGTAGGCCGCGTTCAGCGCCTCGAAGCGGGCGCGTTCGGCGTCGGTCAGCGCGTCAAGCCCGGCGGCGGCCTGTTCGGCGGTCGACTCCGCCGTCAGGCGCCGCGCCTGCGCGAGCTTGCCGGCGAGGTCGGGATGGGCGCGCAACACGCCCAGCCGCTCATCGGTCGTGGCGCTGCGGAAGATCCGGGCGAGCGCGTTGTGCAGCCCCGCCGCCCGGTCATGCGCCGGGCCGAGTTCGAAATCGAAGGCCCGTTCGGCGATCCAGGGCGAATGTTCGAAGACGCCGCCGAACCGGGCCACGAAACCGGCGCGATCCATGCGGCTGGGCCGATCCCGGCGCCGGGGCGGATGCGTGGCGGTCCAGTGCCGGGCGATGTCGATCCGCCGCGCGAACCACACGCCATCCTGCGCCGCCGCGTGGTCGAGGAAGCGCATCAGCCCCATGATCCGGCCCGGACGGCCGATCAGGCGGCAGTGCAGGCCGATCGACATCATCCCGGGCCGACCCGCCTGGCCCTCGGCGTAGAGGCAATCGAAGGTGTCGCGGAGGTAGTGGAAGAAATGATCCCCGGTGTTGAAGCCCTGCGGCGTGGCAAACCGCATGTCGTTGGCGTCGAGCGTGTAGGGGATGATCAGCTGATCCCGGTCGCCGATCTCGGTCCACCAGGGCAGATCGTCGTCATAGCTGTCGGAAATCCACTCGAACCCGCCGGCTTCGGCCACCAGCCGCACGGTGTTTTCCGAACAGCGCCCGGTGTACCAGCCGGTGGGCCGCGCCCCCGTCACCTCGGCATGCAGGCGGATCGCCTCGGCGATCGCGGCGCGTTCCTCGGCCTCGGGCATGTCCTTGTGCTCGACCCACTTCAGCCCGTGCGAGGCGATTTCCCACTCGGCCGCCTGCATCGCGCGCACCTGTTCGGGGCTGCGCGCCAGCGCCGTGGCGACGCCGTAGACGGTGACGGGAATTCCGCGCTGCGTGAACAGCCTGTGCAGCCGCCAGAACCCGGCGCGCGCCCCGTAGTCGTAGATCGATTCCATGTTCCAGTGCCGCTGGCCGGGCCAGGGCTGCGCGCCGACGATCTCGGACAGGAACGCCTCGGAGGCGGCATCGCCATGCAGCAGGCAGTTCTCGCCGCCCTCTTCGTAGTTCAGCACGATCTGCACGGCGATCCGCGCGCCGCCGGGCCAGGCCGCGTCGGGCGGGGTGGGGCCATGGCCGATCAGGTCGCGGGGGTAGCGGGTCATCTGGATCCCTTGCGCGGAGTGACGATGCGAGGATAACGCCCGATCCTCGCGCCGATTGTCAAAAAGCGCCAGAAGCTGTTTTCGCGATCCGGGCTTGCACGGGCGGGCGGAAGGGTCGAGTCTGGCCGCAGGCGACGGGGAGAGCGAGATGGCCGGTTACCTGACGACGCATGTTCTGGATACCGCCCGCGGCTGCCCGGCCGCCGGGCTGAGGATCGCGCTTTACGCGGTCAGCGGCAATTCGCATCGCAAGATCGCCGAGGCCGTGACCAATGCCGACGGGCGCACCGACGCGCCGATCCTGCCGGAAGGAAAGTTCGCCGCCGGCATCTACGAGCTGGTCTTCTTCGCGGGCGATTACCTGCGCGCCACCGGGCAGGCCGGGGCCGAACCGCTGTTTCTCGACCAGGTGCCGATCCGCTTCGGCATGGCCGATCCCGCGGCGCATTACCACGTGCCGCTCCTGCTGTCGCCGTTCGGCTATTCGACCTACCGCGGCAGCTGAAGCGCCCCTGTCGCGCGGGCCAGGTCGGCGCGGATTCGCGGGATCAGGAAATCGCAGAACACCCCGATCTTCGGCTCGCGCAGCCGGCGATGCGTGGACAGGCAGGCCAGTTGCACCGGCAGCGGCGGCGTGGCGGTGGCGACCGGCACGAGCCGGCCGTCGCGCAGATACTCCGCCACTTCGAAGACCGGCTTCAGCACGATGCCGTGTCCGTCCAGCGCCCAGCCGGTCAGCACGTCACCGTCGTCGCTTTCGAACGGGCCGGAGATCTCGTAGCGCCGCGCGCCGTCCGGGGTGTCCAGCGTCCAGCGGAACTCGCGCGCGCCGGGAAACCGCAGGTTCAGGCAATCGTGCCGGTCGCGCACCAGCGCCTCGCCATCGGCCGGCATGCCGCGGCGCTCGACATAGGCAGGCGCCGCGCACAGCACCCGCGGGCAGTCCGCGATCGCGCGGATCGCCAGCGTCGAATCCTCCGGCCGGCCAAGGTGAATGGCGACGTCGAGCCCTTCGGCGGTGACGTCGATCTTCCGGTCCGACAGCCGCAGCCGCAGGTCGATCTCGGGGTAGGCGGCCTTGAAGTCCGGCACGTGCGGCGCGACGAACCGGCGGCCGACACCCAGCGGCGCGGCGACGAACAGGGTGCCGCGCGGCCCCCGCGTGACGCCGGCGACGGCGGCCTCGGCTTCGGCCACCGCGTCCAGCACCTTCTGCGCCCCGGCGTAGAACAGCCGCCCGCTTTCGGTGGGCTTCAGGCTGCGCGTGGTGCGGTTGAACAGGCGCACATTCAGGTGGCGTTCGAGTTCGGCGATGCGTGCCGAAGCGACGGCGGGCGAGGTGCGTTGGTCGCGCGCGGCCGCGCTCATGCTTCCAAGCTCGTAGACGCGCACGAACATGCGTAGGGTGTTGAGGTAGGACATCGCGAACCGGTCCGCCGATTTTGCGGGGTTGTTTGAAAGTGCTGAGATATTGGCAGGGTTATCATGAAGGCGGGCGCCGGTATAGCGTTGCGCCGGCAAGCGGCGAGGGTGCGAGATGATCGACTGGATAATGTTGGGAGACTGGGCGGAGTTCGCGGTGCGATGGCTGCACGTGATCACCGCCATCGCCTGGATCGGCTCGTCGTTCTACTTCATCGCGCTCGACCTCGGGCTGCTGCCCTCGACCGACCGCCGCCAGGGCGTTCATGGCGAGGCCTGGCAGGTGCATGGCGGCGGGTTCTACCACATCCGGAAATACCTGGTCGCGCCCGACCGCATGCCCGACGACCTGACCTGGTTCAAATGGGAAAGCTACGCCACCTGGCTGTCGGGCTTCGCGATGCTGGTGCTGGTCTACTATGTCGGGGCGGAGTTCTACCTCGTCGATCCCGAGGTGATGGAAATCCCGGCCTGGGCCGCGATCGCGATCTCGCTGGCCTCGCTCGGCCTCGGCTGGCTCGCCTATGACGCGATCTGCAAGTCGCGCTTCGGCGACGACAATTCCCGCTTGATGATCGGGCTCTACCTGATCCTCGTGGTGCTGGCCTGGGGCTACACGCAGGTGTTCTCGGGCCGCGCGGCGCTTCTGCATCTGGGCGCGCTGACCGCCACGATCATGTCGGCGAACGTGTTCCTGGTCATCATTCCGAACCAGAAGATCGTGGTCGCGGACCTGATCGCGGGCCGCCAGCCCGATCCGAAATACGGCAAGATCGCCAAACAGCGGTCGACGCACAACAACTACCTGACCCTGCCGGTGATCTTCCTGATGCTGTCGAACCACTACCCGCTGGCCTACGCGACGGAGTGGAACTGGGTGATCGCCAGCCTGGTGTTCCTGATGGGCGTGACGATCCGGCACTATTTCAACACCATGCACGCCCGCAGGGGCCGGCCGAACTGGACCTGGGCGGCCACCGCGGCGCTCTTTGCCGCGATCGTCTGGCTCTCGCAGGCGCCGGGCGCACGGCCCTGGCTCGACGCGGCCGGGGCGGAGGAGGCGGGGCTGACCGGCGCCGCCGCGCGCTACGCCGCCGCGCCGGGGTTCGAGGAGGTCGCCGACATCGTGCTTGGCCGCTGCTCGATGTGCCATGCCGCCGAACCCGGCTGGCCCGGCCTCGGCCATCCGCCCAAGGGCGTGGTGCTGGAAACCCCCGCCCAGGTCGCGGCCGAGGCGCGGCGGATCTATCTGCAATCCGGTCTCAGCCGGGCGATGCCGCCGGCCAACCTCAGCTACATGGAACCGGCCGAACGCGCCGCCATCGTCGCCTGGGTCCGCGCCGCCGAGGGCCGCGCCGGGGGCTGAGAACCCGCGCGCCCTGCCTATCGGGCAGGTTCCCCGCCCCCTCGGGGGCGGGGGAAGGGGGTGGGGGGAGGATCGAGCCCGCGGAAAACCGCGGGCTCTCCTTGGGCGCGGCCAACGGGCCGCGCCGCGCGGGCCCGCCCGGCCCGCGCGCACGCCGAAGGCGAACCCGGCCCGTGGCGGCGGGTCACCCGATCCTGGCGAAGCTCATCCGGCTGTGTTGCACCCGCGTCTCGTCCGGCCCGAGGTCGATCGGCGGAAAGCCCGGATGGTGGCAGGCGTCGGGCCACAGTTGCGGTTCCAGCGCGATCCCGGCGCGGGGCCCGTAGGGCTGGCCGGACAGGCCGATCATCGGCGCGGTGTCCATCCGCGGCGCGTCATGCACCTGCAGCCCCGGTTCGGTGGTCGCCAGCGCAAGCGTCACGCCTTTCGCGCCTTCCAGTCGCGCCACCTCGGTCAGGGGTCGCGGCGCATCGGCCAGGCAGAGGTTGAGATCGAGGTCGCGCGCGGTGTCGAGGCCCTGGCCCGCGCGGAAATCGAACCGGCTGCCCGCCACCCTCGGCAAGGCGCCGGTCGGGATCAGCGCGGCGTCCGTCTCGGTGTAGCGCTCCGCCGCGACGGTCAGCCGGTGGCCAGAGATGTCGGGCGCGCCGTCGAGGTTCCAGTAGGGATGCGGGGCGAGGTTGACCAGCGTCGCCCGGTCGGTGGTGGCCGACAGCCGCAGATCGAGCGTCGCGGGCGCGGACAGGCTGTAGTCGGCCACCAGCCGGCGATTGCCGGGGAACCCCTCGTCGCCGTCGGGCAGGTCGAGGGTGAAGACCGCGCGCGTGGCGGTGGCCTCGGCCAGTGCCCAGTTGCGCCGGTGACAGCCCCGCGGCCCGCCATGCAGGGTGGTGCGGCCCGCCTCGTTGGCGACCAGGCGGTGCCTGCGCCCGGCGATCACGGCTTCGGCCCCGGCGATCCGGTTCGCCACCGGCCCGACGACCGGTCCGAAATTCGCCATCGAACCGAGATACCCGTCCAGCGTGGGAGAGCCGAGCACCAGCGGCCACGGCGTCCCCGCGAGCCGGACATCGTGCAGCCGCGCCCCCCAGGTCAGAAGCCGTACCGACAGCGCGCCGGCGGCGAGGGTGACAAGCTGCACCGTCTCGCCCTCCGGCGTGTTTCCGAAACCGCGCAGGTCCGCCATTCGCCACCCCCGATCCGCACCGATGATGCGCCGGGCGGGGTGGTGGCGTCCAGCCCGTCAGCCGGCGTCGAGGCAGTCGATCAGCGTGTCGGCCATCCCGGTCAGCAGCGCGGCGTAAAGCCCCGGTCCGGGCGGCAGGGTGCTGCCCGCCGGATCGAGCGTGCCGCCGATCCGGACATCGGTGCCCTCCGCCACGGTGAGAACCAGGGCCGGATCGTGCTGGGCTTCCGGGAAGGCACAGACCACGCCGCCCTCGGCAAGCTCGGCGCGCAGTTCGGCCAGCCGGGCGGCGCCGGGCGCCGCGGCGTCGCCCAGCGCGATGCTGCCGGCCACCGTGAGACCGTAGTGCCCGGCGAAATAGCCGTAGGCGTCGTGGAACACGGTAAAGGGCCTGTCGGCCACCGTCTTGAGCCTGGCGGCCAGCGCGGTGTCCAGCGCCGCGATCCCGGCGTCCGCGGCCGCGGCATTGGCGGCGTAGGCGGCGGCGTTGGCCGGATCGGCGGCGGAGAGCTCGGCGGCGATCACCGCCAGCCAGGTCCGGGCGTTCGCGGGGTCGAGCCAGGCATGCGGATCGAGGCCGCTATGGTCGTGGCCGTCATGTCCATCCGCCTCGGCATGGTCGTGGTCATGGTCATGGTCGTGGGCATCTTCGCCGGCATGGTCGTGCCCGTCATCGTCGTGCCCGTGGTCGTCATGCCCGTGGTCGTCATGCCCGTGGTCGCCGTGCCCGTCGTCGTCATGCCCATGCGCGTCGTGATCATGCGCGCCGGTCTCGCCGAATTCGCGGCGGAAGGTGCCGTCGGCCCCGATCAGGTCCACCGCCTTCGCGGACCCGCCGATCCCGTCGAGCGTCCGGTCGAGCCAGGGGGTCAGGTCCGGCCCGATCCAGAACACGAGGTCCGCCTGCGCCACCGCGCGGGCCTGGCTGGGCCGCAGCTGGTAGGTGTGGGCGTTGCCGCCGGTCTCCAGCAGAAGCTCCGCCTCGCCCAGATCGCCGAGAACCTGCAGCACGAGCGAATGGACCGGGGGAATGTCGGTCACGACCCGCGGCACCTCGGCCGCGGCGGCGACGGGGGCGAGAAACGCAAGGCTCAGCGTCGTTGGGCGGATCATTCGATACTCCTGTCAACTTGTGCCGGTTGCGGGCCTCATCTATGTTATGACATAACGTGTCAAGCCAAAATGTGATAAGGTAACATCCGCGTGCCCGATCCCGATGCCGCGACGGCGCTTGCCTTCGCCGACCACGATCATCGCCGCTGCGCCGCCGCCGCGCTGGCCGAGGCGGATCGCCTCGCCGCCGAACGTGGCCTGCGGCTGACCCCGGTGCGGCGCCGGGCGTTGGAGATATTGCTGGAGGCGCATCGCGCGATGGGCGCCTACGAGGTGCTCGACCGGCTGGCCGAAGCCGGGTTCGGCCGCCAGCCGCCGGTCGCCTACCGGGCGCTCGATTTCCTCGTGGAGCAGGGTTTCGCGCATCGGATCCGCCGGCTCAACGCCTTCGCCGCCTGCCTGCACCCGGCCGAGAATCACAGCCCCGCGTTCTTCATCTGCCGCGCCTGCGACCATGTCGCCGAGGCGCCGGGCGCGGCGGTGCGCGGCGCCTTGGAAGGCGTGGCCGGCAGCCTCGGCTTCGTCGTCGAACGTGCGACGGTGGAGGCCGTGGGCCTGTGCCCCGCCTGCCGGGCGGGCGCGTGATGCCCGCTCTGATCGAGGCGCGGGGGCTGACGGTGCGGTTCGGCGGGGCCACGGTGCTCGACCGGGTCGACATCGCCGTGATGCCCGGCGAGATCGTCACCATCGTCGGCCCGAACGGTTCGGGAAAGTCCACGCTGGTCCGGGGGCTGATCGGGTTGCAGCCGCTGGCCGCCGGCGGGGTGACGCGTAAGCCCGGGCTGAGGATCGGCTACGTGCCGCAACGGCTTCATATCGACGCCGGGCTGCCGCTGACGGTGCGCCGCTTCCTGTCGCTGCCCGCACGGGTGACCGACGGCGCGGCGGCCGAGGCGCTGGCGCGCTGCGGCGTGCCGGGGCTGGAGGCGCGGCAGATGGCGGGCCTGTCGGGCGGGCAGTTCCAGCGTGTGCTGCTGGCGCGCGCGCTTCTGGCGCGGCCCGAGATCCTGATCCTCGACGAGCCCACCCAGGGGCTCGACCAGCCCGGCACCGCCGCCTTCTACCGGCTGATCGAGGAGGTCCGCGCCACCACCGGCGCGGCGGTGCTGATGGTCAGCCACGACCTGCACGTGGTGATGTCGGCCTCCGACCGGGTGATCTGCCTGAACGGCCACGTGTGTTGCGAGGGTGCGCCCAGCGTCGTCTCCGCCGCGCCGGAATACCGGGCGCTGTTCGGGCTGGGCACGCGCGGGGCCTTCGCGCTCTACCGCCACGAACACGACCACGAACACGATCATGACCACGGCCATGGCCACGATCACGCCCATCCCCATCACCTGGCCGCGGAGGGCGAGGATGCTCGATGATTTCCTCGCCCGCGCGGCGCTGGCGGGCATCGGCCTGTCGCTGGCGACCGGGCCGCTGGGCTGTTTCGTGGTCTGGCGGCGGATGGCCTATTTCGGCGACGCGACGGCCCATGCCGCGATCCTCGGCGTGGCGCTGGCCTTCGGCTTCGGCATCTCGATCTATGCCGGGACGCTGGCGATGGCGCTGGTCATGGCGGTGCTGGTGACGCGGCTGGCCGCGCGCGGGCACGCGATGGATACCGCGCTGGGGGTGCTGGCGCATTCCGCGCTGGCCTTCGGCCTTGTCGCCGCGGCGTTGCAGCCGGGCCTGCGGGTGGACCTGTCGGCCTACCTGTTCGGCGACATCCTGGCGGTCAGCCGTGCCGATCTGGCCGTGGTCTGGGGCGGGGCGCTGGCGGTCGCCGGGCTGATCGTCTGGCGTTGGCAGGCGCTTCTGACCGCGACCCTGAACGAGGAACTGGCCATGGCCGCGGGGCTTGATCCGCGCCGCGAACAGGCGGTGCTCACGCTGGCGCTGGCCGTCGTCGTCGCGGTGTCGATCAAGATCGTCGGCGCGCTGCTGATCGCCTCGCTGCTGATCATCCCGGCCGCAGCCGCGCGGGCCGGCGCGCGCACGCCCGAGGCGATGGCGGTGGTGGCGGCGGCGCTGGGCATCCTGTCGGCGCTGGGCGGGCTGGGCCTGTCGCTGGGGTTCGACACGCCGGCCGGCGCGTCGATCATCGCGGTCGCGGCCGTGGTGTTCGCGCTGTCGCTGGCCGTCGGGCGGCGCGGGGCCTAACGCCCGACGCCGACATAGGCCGCGAAGCCCGCCTTCGCGGCGTCCGCCGCGTCGTAGACGTTGCGCAGGTCGGCCATCCGGGCGGTGGCCATCGCCGCGGCCAGCCGCTCGAGGTCCAGCGCGCGGAACTCGTTCCACTCGGTCAGGATCACCAGCACGTCGGCCCCGGCGGCGGCCTCGTAGGCATCTTCCAGCCAGGTGACGCCGGGCAGCAGCGCCTCGCCCTCGCGCCGGCCCTGCGGATCGACCACCCGCACCTTCGCGCCGCCACCGACCAGCGCCGGCACGATCGTCAGCGCCGGCGCGTCGCGCATGTCGTCGGTATTGGGCTTGAAGGTCACGCCCAGCACCGCGACCGTCTTGCCGTTGACCGATCCGCCGCACAGGTCCACCACCTTGTCGATCATCCGCCGCTTCACCGCGTCGTTGATCTGGATCACCGTCTCGACGATCTGCATCGGCGCGGCATGGTCCTGGCCGATCCGCGCCAGCGCCATCGTGTCCTTCGGAAAGCACGAGCCGCCGTAGCCCGGCCCGGCATGCAGGAACTTGTTGCCGATCCGGCCATCGAGCCCGATGCCCTTGGCCACCGTCTTGACGTCGGCGCCGACCTTTTCGCACAGCGCCGCGATCTCGTTGATGAAGGTGATCTTGGTGGCGAGGAAGGCGTTGGCGGCGTACTTGATCATCTCGGCGCTTTCCAGCCCGGTGTAGACGATCGGGAAATCGCGCAGGAACAGCGGCCGGTAGATTTCCCCCATCACCGCCTTCGCCCGGTCCGAGGTGACGCCGACGACGACGCGGTCGGGGCGCATGAAATCGTCGATCGCCGCGCCCTCGCGCAGGAACTCTGGGTTCGAGGCGACGTCGAACTCGGCCTCCGGCCGGGCCGCGCGGATCACCTCGGCCACCCTGGCGTTGGTGCCCACCGGCACCGTCGATTTCGTCACCACCACCGCGTAGCCGGTCAGCGCATGGGCGATTTCCTCGGCCGCCGCCATCACGTAGCTGAGATCGGCATGGCCGTCGCCGCGCCGGGTGGGCGTGCCCACCGCGATGAACACCGCCTCCGCCCCGTCGACGGCCTGCGCCAGATCGCCGGTGAAGCTCAACCGCCCGGCGGCGACGTTCTTCGCCATCAGCACGTCGAGGCCGGGTTCGTAGATCGGCACCTCGCCGCGGGTCAGCATCTCGATCTTGCGCGGATCCTTGTCGACGCAGACGACCTCGTGCCCGAAATCCGAGAAACACACGCCGGAAACAAGGCCGACGTAGCCCGTGCCGATCATCGCGATCTTCATCGAAACGCTCCTTCAAACCCTCTGGCGGTCGGCGGCCGGCAAGGTCCGTTCCGGCCCGCGCCGCGTGACTGCCACGTTCGACGGGGCGATTGCCAGTGTAAAGTGAGCCCTGCAAGGGCGGCGCGCTGCGATATGCGGTTCGCCGCCGCCATCGGCGCACCGGGATTCGCGTTGCATCGACCGGCGCGCGGGCCGCGCGCCGGCCGTCGCCCTACATGCAGGCGTCGAAGAGCGCGCGGGTGTTCTCGCGCGTCATCGGGATCGGGTTGCCGCCGCAGGACGGATCTTCCAGCGCCATTTCCGTCAACTCGTCAAGCCGCGCGGCCTCTACCCCCATCGCGGTGAGGTTGGCGGGGATCGACAGCTCGGCGCGCAGTTCCATGATCCGGTCCATGAACCCGTCGAAGCCGCCCGGGATGCCCAGATAGGCCGCCGCGCGGGCGATCCTGTCCTCCACCGCCGGGCGGTTGAAGGCCAGAACCATCGGCATCACCACCGCGTTCGTCGTGCCGTGGTGGGTGCCGTAGACCGCGCCGACCGGGTGGCTGAGCGAATGGATCGCCCCCAGCCCCTTCTGGAACGCCACCGCCCCCATCGCCGCCGCGCTCATCATGTGGGCGCGGGCCTCGATATCGGTGCCGTCGGCATAGGCGCGGGGCAGGTTCTCGAACACCAGCCGCAGGCCTTCCAGCGCGATGCCCTGGCTCATCGGGTGGTAGTGCGGGCTGCAATAGGCCTCGAGGCAATGCGCCAGCGCGTCCATGCCGGTTCCGGCGGTGATGAATTTCGGCATCCCAACGGTCAGTTCCGGGTCGCAGATCGTGACGGCGGGCAGCAGCTTGGGGTGAAAGATGATCTTCTTGCGATGGGTCGCGGAATTCGTCAGCACCCCGGCGCGGCCAACCTCCGATCCGGTGCCCGCCGTGGTCGGCACCGCGACGATCGGCGCGATCTTCGCGGCATCCGCCCGCGTCCACCAGTCGCCGACATCCTCGAGATCCCAGACCGGGATGGTCTGGCCGACCATCAGCGCGATCATCTTGCCAAGGTCCAGCGCCGATCCGCCGCCGAAACACACCACGCCGTCATGACCGCCGGCGCGATAGGCGGCGATCCCGGCCTCCATGTTCGCCTCGTTGGGGTTCGGATCGACCTCGGAGAACATCGCGCGGCCCAGCCCCGCGGCGTCGAGCACGTCGAGCGCGGTCGCGGTGATCGGCAGGCTGGCCAGCGCCCTGTCGGTGACCAGCAGCGGCCGGGCGATGCCGGCGGCCCGGCAATGCTCGGCCAGTTCCGCGATCCGGCCGGGGCCGAACTTGACAGCGGTGGGATAGGACCAGTTGGCGGTGGGGGCGGTCATGCTTTCACCTTGCGGAAGTGGTAGGAACGGGGGCGGGTGACCGACAGGTAGCCCAGCTTCGACAGGCCGACGCCGCGGCCGGTATCCTTGCAGCCGGTCCAGCACACCGCCGGGTCGAGATAGTCGGCGCGGTTGAGGAACACGGTGCCGGTTTCGATCCGGCGCGCCACGTCCCAGGCGCGATCGGTATCGCCGGTCCAGAGCGAGGCGGTCAGGCCGTAGGGGCTGTCGTTCATCAGCGCCACGGCCTCGTCGTCGCCCTTCACCGGCATGATCCCCACGACCGGGCCGAAGCTTTCCTCGGTCATCACCCGCATCGAATGGTCGACGTTCACCAGCACCTGCGGCATCAGGTAGGCGCCGCCATCGTCGGCGGGGAAGTTCTGTTTCTCGATCAGCGGTTTCGCGCCGGCCGCCACGGCCTCGGCCACCTGCCCGCGCACGGTGTCGGCGAACCGCCTGTGGGCCATCGGGCCCAGCGTGGTGTCGGCGTCGAACGGGTTGCCGAGGTTCAGCGCGTTGACCCAGCCGACGGCCCTTTCCACGAAATCGTCGAACCGGCTTGCATGCACGTAGATCCGTTCGATCCCGCAGCAGCACTGGCCGGAGTTGAACATCGCGCCGTCCATCAGCGTGTCCACCGCCCAGTCGAGATCGGCATCGGCCATCACGTAGCCCGGATCCTTGCCGCCCAGTTCCAGCCCCAGCGCGGTGAAGGTGCCCGCCGCCGCGCGTTCGATCGCCTGCCCGCCGGCGACCGAGCCGGTGAAGTTGACGAAGCCGAAGCCGCGTCCGGCGATCAGCGCCTCGGTCACGTCATGGGTCAGAACGAGGTTCTGGAACAGGTCGGCCGGCACGCCCGCCGCATGCAGCGCCTCGGCGATCCGTTCGCCGACCAGCAGCGTCTGGCTGGCGTGTTTCAGGATCACCGCGTTGCCGGCGACCAGCGCCGGCACGATCGTGTTCATCGCGGTCATGTAGGGATAGTTCCAGGGCGCGATCACGAAGACCACGCCATGCGGCGCGAATTCCACCCGGCGGCCGAACTGCGCGCTGTCTTCCACCACCATCGGCGCCAGCGCCTCGGCGGCGATCCCGGTCATGTAGTCGGTGCGCTCGTTCAGCCCGCCGAACTCGCCGCCGAAGCGGGTCGGCCGGCCCATCTGCCAGGCCAGTTCCTCGACGATCCGCGCCTTGTCGGCGTTGAGCCGCGCGACCGCGTCCCTGACCCGCGCGATCCGGTCCGCGAGCGGCAGCGCCGCCCAGGCGGGCTGCGCGGCGCGCGCGCGCGCCACGGCGGCCTCGGCCGCGTCGAGCGCCAGGGCCGGGCGTTCGGCATAGACCCGCCCGTCCACGGGCGAGATGCATTGGATCATGCGTGTCATGTCACCCTCGTTTCGCGGCCCTCCGGGCCGTCCCGTCTTGCGGCCGTCAGGCCCGTTCGAACCCGCGGCGCACCTCCCAGTCGGTCACCACGCGGTTCTGTTCCTCGATTTCCCAGCGGGCGGAGCGGTAATAGTGTTCCACCACATCGGCGCCGAAGGCGCGGGTCAGCATCTCGCTGTCCTTCATCATCTCCGCCGCCTCGGCCAGCGTGCCCGGGACCGAGCGGGCCTGCCCGGCCTGGTAGATGTCGCCCTTGGTCACCGGCTCCAGTTCCAGCATCTGCTCGACGCCTTCGAGCCCGGCCGCCAGAAGCGCGGCCATCGCCAGATAGGGGTTGAGATCGGCGCCGCCGATCCGGCATTCCACCCGCACCGCCTTGGTGCCCTCGCCGCAGACCCGGAACCCGGCGGTGCGATTGTCAAGGCTCCAGACCGCCTTGGTCGGCGCGAACAGGCCGACGACGAAGCGCTTGTAGCTGTTCACATAGGGGGCCAGGAAGAACGTGAGTTCGCGCGCGAAGGCCAGCTGCCCGGCGATGTAATGGCGCATCAGCGCCGACATGCCGTGTTCGGCCTTCTCGTCGAGGAAGGCGTTCTTGCCGCCCTTCCACAGCGACTGGTGGATATGGCTGGACGATCCGGCGCGGTCGGTGTGGTACTTCGCCATGAAGGTCGCGGCGTGGCCATGCTGGTTGGCGATGTCCTTCACGCCCATCTTCACCAGCGTGTGCATGTCGGCGGTGTCGAGCGCGTCGGAATACTTGACGTTCAGTTCCTCCTGCCCGGCCTCGGCCTCGCCCTTGGAATTCTCCACGAGGATGCCGGCGTCGTAGAGCCCGTTGCGGATCGCCCGCATCACGCCCTCTTCCTTCGAGGTGCCGAAGATCGAGTAGTCGATGTTGTAGCGCGCCAGCGTCTGCATGTCGCGGTAGCCGGCGTCGTGCAACGCGTCGAAGCCTTGCTCGAACAGGAAGAACTCCAGCTCGGAGGCCATCATCGGCGTCAGCCCCATCGCCTCGGCCCGCGCGATCTGGCGCTTCAGGATCGTGCGCGGCGAATGCGGCACCTCTTCATGGGTATGGTGGTCGAGCACGTCGCACATCACCAGCGCGGTGCCCGGCAGCCACGGGATCCGGCGCAGCGTCGACAGGTCGGGCTTCATCGTGTAGTCGCCGTAGCCCGCCTCCCAACTCGTCGCGCGATAGCCCTGCACCGTGTTCATCTCGATGTCGGTCGCGAGCAGGTAGTTGCAGCAATGGGTTTCCTGCCAGGCGCCGTCGACGAAATGCCGCGCGTGAAAGCGTTTGCCCTGAAGCCGCCCCTGCATGTCGACAAGGCACACCAGCACCGTGTCGATCTCGCCCGAGGCCACGGCCTTCTTGAGCGCGTCGAAAGTCAAGTTTGCGGGCATGTCTGCCTCCCTTCCCCGTCGTCCCGGCCAAGCAGGGCTGCGCCGTGGCCCGCCCTCTTCGCCCTTGTCATCTCCCCGTCGCCCTAGCGATAGTGCCGCCGCGCGGCCTGCGCCAGAGCAAACTGGCCGGTTTCGCCCGGCAACGGCAGGCGCAGCCAGCCGGCATCATGCTCCACCCGGTCGCAACCGGCGAACCGTGCCAGCCGGTCGAGTTCCGCCGCCAACCGGTCGGCCCGGCCCCGGCCCATCGCCACCCCTGGTTCGGGCCAGAAGGCGCGGACCGCCAGAACCCCCGCGCCGCGCCGGGCCCGGGTGTCGATCCGGCCGATCAGCCGGTCGCCCTCCAGCACCGGGAAGACGTAGTAGCCGTAGCGCCGCTGCGGTTCCGGCACGAAGACCTCGATCCGGTAGGAAAAGCCGAACAGCCGTTCCGCCCGCGCCCGGTCGCGCAACGCCGGATCGAAGGGCGACAGCACCCTGATCCTGCGCCCCGGTTGCGGCAGCGCCGCCGCCCCCGCCACCGTGCCGGGGCGCGCCCAGGCGCGGCGCAGGCGGCCGTCCGCGCCCTCGATTTCAACCGCTTCGATTTCGCCCCGCCGCGCGGCGGCGTCGCACCAGCCGCGTGCCTCGGCGGGCGTCACGAGGGCGAAGAACGCGGCCAGTTCGCCCGATGTGGCGAAGCCCAGCCGATCCAGCGCGGCACGGCAGGCCCAGTCCGCCGTTTCGGCCGGCGTCGCGGCGGCCACCGGCGGATAGACCCGTTCGGCGAGATCGAAGAGCTTCGCGAAACCCTCGCGCCGGGTCACCGCCAGCCGCCCGGTGCGCCACAGGTAGTCGATCGCGGTCTTCGACGGGTGCCAGTCCCACCAGCCGCCGGTGCCGCGCGCCTCGTCGGCGCCGACCGCGCCGGTGCCGCAGGGGCCGTGGCCGCGGATATGGTCCAGCACCTCGTCCAGCTTGTCCTCGAACCCGCCGCCCTGCCATTGCCGGAACTTCTGCCTGAGCCGCTCCGCCTCGCGGGTGAAGCGCAGCTTCCAGTAGGGCAGGAACGCCATCGGGATCACCGAGGCGTCATGCGTCCAGTGTTCGAAGAGCACACGGTCGCGATCGGCCAGCCGGCGCAGCCGGTCGGGCCGGTAGCCCGGCGCGCGCGTCCACAGGATCATGTCATGCGCGCGGGCCACGGTGTTGATGCTGTCGACCTGCACGAAACCCAGCCGATGCACGAGATCGGCGATCTCGCCGGGCCGCTGGCCGCCGCGCGGCGGGTCGAGCAGCGCGTGCCGGTCCAGAAACAGCCGCCGTGCCGCGGCATTGGGCAGGACCGGGGTCTTCATCCCGTCACCCCGTCACCCCGCGCCGACCGGCGGGGGCGGTGGCTTTGCCGGGTGCGGCCGTCACGGACGATCATGCGGGGGCCTCCGGGCCAGGCGGGACGATGCGGTGCAGACTGCCCGCGCCGGCGCCCGGCGGCAAGCGCTCCGGCCCGGCTTCGGCGCCTGCCGGCGCCGCGCCCGTTGGGCTCGGCCGCGCCTTCGGCGCGGCGGCCGGGTGGAACGCGGCGGATCTCAGGCGGGCTGCAACCGAACCACCGGGCCGGCCGCCGCCTCGGCATCGGCGGCATCGTGGCTGACCAGCAGCGCCGGAACCGCCGCCTGCCGCAGATGATCGAAGACGAAGCGCCGCAACTCCGCCCGCCGGTCGGTATCGAGCCGCGAGAACGGCTCGTCCAGCAACAGCGCGCGGGGCCGGGCCAGCAGCGCCCGCATCAGCGCCACGCGCGCCCGCTCGCCGCCCGACAGGGTCGCCGGGTCGCGGTGCTCGAACCCCGTGAGGCCCGCCGCCTCCAGCGCCGCGGCCACCGCCGCCCGCCGGGCTGCGCGGCCCTGCACCTCGGGCGCGAGGCCGAAGCCGAGGTTCTGGCCGACCGACAGGTGCGGAAACAGCAGCGCGTCCTGGAACATCAGGCCGATGCGCCGGGCCTCGGCCGGCCGGGCCAGCACATCGGCACCGTCCAGCGTGACCCGGCCCGACACAAGGTCACCGGGGCCCAGATGGCCGCCGATCGCGGCCAGAAGGCTGGACTTGCCCGCACCGGACGGCGCCATCACCGTTGTGACCGTGCCGGGTGGCACGGTCAGGCTGACCGGCGCGAACAGCGGCGCGGCGGCCCCGGCCCGCGTGACGCTCACCGCCTCCAGCGCCAGCGTCATGCCGCGCCCCTGCCGATCAGGCCACGACGATTGGCGAAGAGCCGGCCGGGCAGCCACAGCGCCAGCGCGAAGCCCAGCATCGGCAGCACCGCCTGAAGGACCGCCGTGACCGCCGCCAGCCGCCGGTCGACGCCGGTGGCCAGCGTCACCGCCTCGGTCGTCAGCGTCGCGACCCGGCCCGCGCCCAAAAGCAGCGTGGGCAGGTATTGCGCGACCGAGACGGCAAGGCCGATCGCCGCCGCCGCCATCAGCGGGCCGGCCAGGACCGGCAGCTTCACCGTGAAAAGCCGCCGCCAAGGCCCGGCCCCCAGCGCCGCGGCGGTGGCGGGCAACCGCGGGTCGAGCCCGCGCCACGGCCCGGACAGCGCGATCAGCACGTAGGGAAAGGCGAACAGAAGCTGCGCCCAGATCACCGCCGCCGCGCCGCCGGGCAGGCCGAGCGCCAGCGCGCTGGCCGTTACGCCGTAGAGGAACCCGACCTGCGGCAGCAGAAGCGGCAGCACGGCCAGCGCCACGGCCCAGCGCGCGCGCGGCATCGCGCCGCGATCCTCCGCCTCCAGCCAGCCGATGGCGAGCGCGAGCGCGGCCAGCGTCACCGCCGCGCCGATCCCCAGCGTCGCCAGCGCCGGTTCGCCCCAGCCAGCGGCCGGTTGCGCCCAGGCCGCGGCGCTCAAGCTTGCGGGCAGCGGATCGGGAAAGCGCCAGCGCCCGGCGACGGACCACAGCGCCAGCACCGCCAGCGCGGCGATCCCGGCCAGCCAGGCCAGGCCCGCCAGGGCCGCCCCGGCCGCGAGCGTCGCCCGCGGCCCCCGGCGCCGTCCGGCCAGCGGCAGGGCGCGGGCGGCCATGCCCGCCAGCCGCTCCCCCGCCAGCCAGGCCAGCGCGGCCAGCGCCGTGAGCCCCAGCATCGCCACCGCGCCGGCCGCGGCGGGCAGCATCCCGGCCGGATCGGGCGCGACCATCCAGCGCATCACCGCCACCGCCATCGGCGGCGGAGTCGCCGGACCCAGCAGGATCGCCATGTCGACGACCGAGACGGCGAAGGCCAGCGTCACGAAGACCGGCAGCCGGATCAGCCGATAGGCCTGCGGCAGGATCAGGAAGGCCCAGACCGCGGCGGGGCGGTAGCCCAGCGCGCGGCCCTCGGCCATCGCCTGCGCTACCGGCAGTTGCCGCAGCGCCGCGATCAGGACGAACAGAAGGAACGGCAGTTCCTTGACGACCAGCCCGGCGGCCAGCGCCAGCCCGGCGGGGTCGTTCACCGTGGCCAGGTCGGGCGGGCGCTGCCAGCCGGTCGCCCAGGGCGAGGCCAGCCGCGCCAGCCAGCCCGAGGGTGCGAGAAGGAACGCCAGCCCCACCGCCATCGCCGCGTGCGGCGCGGCCAGAAGCGGCGCCAGCGCCCGCGCCGCCGCGCCCGACGACAGGCGCGGCCACAGCGCCGCCGCCGCGGCCATCGCGGCCAGAAGCGCCAGCGCCGTGGCGCCCAGCCCGGTCGCAAGCGACAGCCACAGGCTGCGGCCAAGGCCGGGCAGCGCGGCCAGGTCGCGCCACGGATCGAGGCTGGGGCCGGTGAACCCCAGCGCCGGCAGATGGCCGAAGGCCGCCGCCAGGGTGCCGGCCAGCCCCGCCAGAACCGGCAGCACGATCGCCAGCGCGACCAGCGGCGGCACCAGCCGGATCATTCGGCGGTCAGCCGCACCCAGTCCTCGGTGATCCGGGTCATCCAGCTGGGATGCGGTTCGGGCAATGTCGGGCCGAGATCGTCGAGCGTGGGCAGCGCCGGGGCGGTGGGCAGCGCGGCGAAGGCGGCGCGTTGCGCCGCGTCCAGCCGCGCCGGGTCGAGCACCGAATAGCTGCCCAGCACCGTGATGTCCTGCATCCGGGCCTGCACGGCGGGGTCGAGCAGCAGGTTCGCCACCACCATCGCGCCCGCGCGATGCGCGGCGTTGAACGGGATCGCGACGAAGCTGATGTTGCCCAGGCTGCCGCCCTCGGGCACGAAGACCCGCACGCTGTCGGGCAAAAGCCCCTGTTCGACCAGCGCCGCCGGCGCGGCCGGGTCGAAGGCCATCGCGATATCCACCTCGCCATCGTCCAGAAGCCGGAACTGCGCGCTTTCGTTTTCCGGGAACGTCCTGCCGCCGCGCCACAGGTTCGAGCGGAGCCGCGCATACCAGTCCCACAGCGGCGCGGTCTGCGTGCCGTAGGCGGCCTCCGTCACCGGGGCCAGCAGCGCGGCCGGATCGGGTGCAAGCTCCACCAGCGCCTGCTTGAGAAAGGTCGCGCCCATGAAGTTGCCGGCCACCGGATGGGTCAGGCGGCCGGGGTTCGCCGCCGCCCAGTCGGCCAGCGCCGCCATGCTGGCGGGCGGGTTCGGCAGCGTCGCGCTGTCATGCACCAGCACGAAGCGCGCCAGCCGCCAGGGGCTTTCCATCCCCTCGACCGGCACGGTGAAATCCAGGCTGGCCGCCGCGCCCGGGGAAAGATCGACATAGGCCGCGTTCGGCAGGTCGGCGACGAAGGGACCGTGCAACAGCCCCTGGTCCTTCATCGCGAGGAAGTTCGGCCCGTTGATCCAGATCATGTCGACCGCGCCGCCCTCGGCCACGCCCGCGGCCTTCTCGGCCACGACGCGGGTGACCGCCTCGGCGGTGTCGGCGAGCTTCACCTGCGCGATCGAGACGCCGTGCCGGCGCTCGGCCTCGGCACCGATCCAGGCGATGAAATCGTTGGTGCGCTGGTCCCCGCCCCAGGCGTGCCAGTAGACGGTCTGGCCGCGCGCGGCGTCGAGCGTGGCCTGCCAGTCGGCCAACGCGGGTGTGGCGAGGGAAAGCGCGAGGGCGGCGGCGACAAGGCGCATGGAACCTCCGATTCTGGTACGGAATGAAAGACTGTCAGGCGGGTGCGGGGCTGTCACGGGTCGGAGAACGCGCGCCAGCCGGCGGCCCAGCGGGTCAGCGTGGTCACCGCGCAGGCCGCGGCGAAGACATAGGCGATAAGCGGGAAGGCCGCCGGAAACAGGCACATGGCGGCGAGGGCGGCGATCGTCTCGGCGCCTTCGGTTAGGCCGCCGAGATAGAAGATGCCCTTGCTGGGATAGGCGCTCGCCCGCAGACCGCGCTGCGCGGCGACGGCGGAGAACGCCAGGAACGACGATCCGGTGCCGACGAAGGCGGCGATCAGCACGGCGGCGGGCAGGGCGTTGCGTTCGGGATCGGCCAGCGCGAAACCCAGCGGCACCAGCGCGTAGAACAGGAAATCCAGCGCGATGTCGAGAAACGCGCCGCGATCCGTCGGCCCGGTGATCCGCGCCACCGCCCCGTCCAGCCCGTCGGCCAGCCGGTTGGCAAGGATGAAGAGCAACGCGAGGCCATAGGCCCCGAAGGCCAGCGCCGGGACCGCTAGGCAGCCCACCACGAAGCCGGCCACGGTGATCCGGTCGGCGCCGATGCCGCGCCGTGCCAGCCAGTCGGCGGGCGGGGCCAGCAGCCGGCGCTGCACCGGCAGGATCGCGGCGTCGATCATCCGCGCCTCCAGGCGTGGAAGCGGGCCAGCAGGCGCATCAGGGTCGGGTTGACATGCGCGCGCCGCCATTCCCCGGCCGCGTATTTCGCGGCCTCCGAGAAGGTCGGGTAGGGATGGATCGTGCCGAGGATCCGGTTCAGCCCGATGCCGTGTTTCATCGCCAGCGTGAATTCGGCCAGAAGCTCGCCGGCATGGGCGCCGACGATGGTGGCGCCGAGGATCCGGTCCTTGCCCGGCGGGGTCAGCACCTTGACGAAGCCCTCCGCGGCGCCCTCGGCGATGGCGCGGTCGAGATCGTCGATGCCGTAGCGCGTGACCTCGCAGGCGATGCCCCTGTCCCGCGCCTCGGCCTCGTTGAGCCCGACGCGGGCGACCTCGGGATCGGTGAAGGTGACCGCCGGGATCACCCGGTAATCGGCGCGGAACCGCTTGAGGTCTCCGAACAGCGCGTTGACCGCGGCGAACCAGGCCTGGTGCGCGGCGACATGGGTGAACTGGTAGGGCCCGGCGGCATCGCCGGCAACATGGATCGAGGGATGCACCGTCTGCAGGAAAGCGTCGGTCTCGATCACCCGACCGGCGGGGATGCCAAGCTCTTCCAGCCCGAAGCCTGCGGTCCGGGCGGCGCGGCCGGTGGCCACGACGATCTCGTCGAAGCCGATCCGCCGGCGCGCGCCATCCTGCTCGATCTCGATCCACTTGCCGCTCTCGTCGGTGCCGCAGGCCAGGGCCTTCGCGCCGGTCAGCACCGCCACCCCGTCGGCGGCCAGCGACCGGGCGACATGGTCGGACACCTCCTCATCCTCGCGCACCAGCAGCCGGGGCGCCATTTCCACCTGCGTGACCGCGCTGCCCAGCCGCTGGAAGGCCTGCGACAGCTCGCAGCCGATCGGACCGCCGCCCAGCACGACGAGACGGGCGGGCGGGGCCTCGCGCCCGTCCATCGCGTCCCACAGCGTGTCGGAGGTGAGCGGGCCGACCGAGTCGATCCCCGGCAGCGGCGGGATCACCGGCGCGGCGCCGGTCGCCAGCACGATCGCCCGCGCCGTCAGCCGCCGGGTTTCGCCATCGGCCAGCGCCACCTCGACCGTCCAGGGATCGATCAGCCGGGCATGGCCGGCCAGCACCTCGACCCCCAGCCCCTCGTAGCGTTCCGCCGAATCGTGCGGCTCGATCTCGGCGATCACCCGACGGACCCGCGCCATGACCTCGGCAAACGGGATGCCGGGCGTGGCGGGGCTCAGCCCCCAGCGGTCGGCCCGCCGCATGTCCTGCGCGGCGCGGGCGGCGCGGATCAGCGCCTTGGAGGGCACGCAGCCGGTGTTCAGGCAGTCGCCGCCCAGCCGGTGACCCTCCACCAGCGTGACCTTCGCCTTCACCGCCGCCGCGATATAGGCGGTCACCAGCCCGGCCGAACCGCCGCCGATCACGATCAGGTTGCGATCGAATCGGGCGGGCTTGCGCCAGGGTCCGGGGGGGCCGGCAGGGGTGACGAAGGGCAGGCGCATCTGGCGGCTTTCGGTGGCGGCCTCTCGGGCCAGGTCCCCGAGGCTTAGCGGCATGGCCGCGCACGAGGTAGCAAAATGGCCGTGATTTGGCCGACACATTTCTCAACCCGGTTCACGGAAAACGGCGCGGCGGCGGTTCAGGCCCCGGCGGCGATCCGGCCTTCCGCCAGCCATGCGTCCAGCACCTCCAGCACCCGCTCGGCGAAGGCCGCGTCGTTGATATGTGCGTCCAGTTCCACGAGGCGGACGTTCCCGGGGCAGTGCGCGCGGATCTCCTCGATGAAGGCGGCGAGGCCCTCGGGGTCGCGCAGCGGGCCGCCGGGGCGGTCCCATTCGTTGCAGCCCCG
This sequence comes from Paracoccaceae bacterium, assembly GCA_024742695.1. GTDB lineage: Bacteria > Pseudomonadota > Alphaproteobacteria > Rhodobacterales > Rhodobacteraceae > JANSXY01. The sequence continues at coordinate 162,216 of JANSXY010000004.1, forward strand.
CACCGGCAGGATCAGCGTCGTCGGACCCGTCGCGCCCGCCAGTTTCGCACAGATCTCGCGCGCCATCTCGCGCCGCTGCCCGGCCGTCATCATCACCGAGGACAGGAGCCGGTTGTGGGCATGCACCTCCTGCCCCGCCACCCGCGGCGGAACCGGCTGCCAGCCGACGAAATCCACCAGGTCGTAGCAGCCCGGCGCGACGATCTGCGGAATGCCGGCGCGCCCGGCCGCGGTCATCCGGTCGGGCCCGGCGGAAATCGAGGATCCCATCAGGTGATTGCCCACCTCCTGCGGCGCGAAATCCATCACCGCGGCGAACCGGCCCTCGGCCGCGAGGCTTTCGAAGGCGCGCCCGCCCATGCCGGTGGCGTGGAACACCGCCACCTCGAAGCCGCGCGCCTCGAGCGCGGGTTTCAGCGCCACCATGTAGCGCAGCACGGTCTTGCCGAAGCTGGTCATCCCGATCATCGGCCTGCCGGTGTCGGGCGGTTCGACCGCCCGCGCCGCGCCCAGCACGGCGCCCGCCGCCTGGCTGAGCGAGGCCTTGCAGACCGAGTTCAGCCCGTAAAGCCCGCCCGCCCAGAGGATCATCTGGATGTCGGCGGGCAGGCGTTCCGGCGGGATCAGCGGCGAGAACGAGACCGTCGAGACGATGTATTTCGGCACCCCGAGCGGCAGCGCCGAGCAGACGTCGAGCGCCAGGTCGGTGCCCATCGTGCCGCCGAGCACCAGCACCCCATCGACACGCCCGGCGCCGTGCAGCCGCGCCGCCTGAAGCGCCGCGCCGCGCGCCATGATCTGCATCGCGACATTCTCGTCGCCGCTGTCGACGGCCTCGGCGATGGTATGGCCGCCCGCGGCGGCGACCTCGTGCTTGGACAGGTCCGTGGGCCGCGACGGATCGCCCAGAACGCTGACGTCCATCGTGATGACCCGGCCGCCCTGAGCACGGATCACATCGGCGAGGTAGGCCAGTTCGGCCTCCTTGGTGTCGTAGGTGCCGACCAGCAGGATGGTCTTGTCGGTCATGCCGCGCCCCCCGTCAAAGTTTGATCCAGGCCGTCTTGAGGTTGAGATACTTGTCGAAGGCATGCAGCGACTTGTCGGACCCGTTGCCCGATTGCCCGACCCCGCCCAGCGGCACGGTGAGGTCCGAGCCGCCGTAGGTGTTGACATGGACGACCCCGGCCCTGATCCGGCCGACCATCCGGTGCGCGCGGGACAGGCTGGCGGTCCAGACCGCCGCGGCGAGGCCGTAGTCGGTGCCGTTGGCCAGCGCGACGGCCTCGTCCTCGGTGTCGAAGGCCTGCACCGTCAGGACCGGGCCGAACACCTCTTCGCGCACGATCCGGTCGTCCTGCGCCACGCCCGCGACGATGGTCGGCGCCATGTAGGTGCCGCCGGTCTCGGCGAGGATGCGCTGCCCGCCCGTCACGATCCGCCGCCCCGCCGCGCGGGCCTCGTCGACGAAGGCCAGAACCCGCGCCAGCTGGGGTTCGGAGTTCACCGCCCCGGCCTGCGTCGCCGGGTCGAGCGGATCGCCGACCTGCATCGCGGCGGCCGCGGTTGCGAGTTTCGCGACGAAGGCGTCGTGGATGCCTCGCTCCACCAGAAGGCGCGATCCGGCGATGCAGACCTGACCGGAGTTTCGGAAGATCCCCGCGGCCGAGACCCGCGCGGCCTCGTCGAGGTCGGGCGCGTCGGCGAAGACGATGTTGGGCGACTTGCCCCCGAGTTCCAGATAGACGCGCTTGAGGTTCGAGCGCGCCGCGGCCTCCAGCAGCTTGCGGCCGGTGGCGCCCGAGCCGGTGAAGGCCAGCACGTCGACCTGCATCGAGGCCGCCAGCGCCGCGCCCACCACCGGCCCCTCGCCGGTGACGACGTTCAGCACGCCGGCGGGCAGCCCGGCCTCCAGCGCCAGTTCCGCCAGCCGCAGGAGCGTGAGCGAGGCGGTCTCGGCCGGCTTCACCACCATCGTGCAGCCCGCGGCCAGTGCCGGGCCGATCTTCCACGCGCCGATCATCAGCGGAAAGTTCCACGGCACGATCGCGGCGACCACGCCCGCCGGTTCGCGATGCACCAGCCCCAGGGTGCCGGGCGCGGTCGGCGCGACCTCGCCCGAAAGCTTGTCGATCGCCTCGGCGTAGTAGCGGATCGTCGCCTCGGCGCTCAGCGGTTCGGCCTTGTAGGCCATCGTGATCTCGGTGCCGTTGTCGCGCACGCCCAGCACCGCGAGTTCGTCGGCATGGGCGCGGATCAGATCGGCCCAGCGCAGCAGGACGGCCTTGCGCGCCGCCGGCGCGAGGCCCGACCAGCGGCCGTCGTCGAAGGCCCGGCGCGCGGCGGCGACGGCGGCCCCGGCATCCTCCGCCGTGCCCTTCGGGATCGTGGTCAGCACCCGCCCGTCGATCGGCGAGACGACATCGAGCACGGCGCCATCCGAGGCGCCGCGCCGCGCCCCGTCGATGACATGGGCCCCGGCGGGCACGGGCCGGTTTCGCAGGGCGGCGATGGCGGCTGTGTCCACGTGGTCCTCACTGGTTCAAAAAATGATCCATCGGTATTAAAATTTGGGACCGGCACGGCGGACCTGTCAAGCGCCAAAAAAATCCGTTGACAGAGGGTTTCGACGGACCTCAGACTATTTGATACTAATGGTTCAATAAATAAACCCCAGGGAGTGAACATGTCCTTCAATGCCAAGGCCATCCTGGCCACCCTCGCCGTGGGTCTCGCCGGACCCGTTCTTGCCGAGTATCCCGAACAGCCGGTGACCTTCATCGTGCCCTGGCCGCCCGGCGATCTCGAGGACGTGCTGACCCGGATGATCGCCGAGGATTTCCAGGCCGAGTACGGCGTGCCGGCCGCGGTGGTGAACCGGCCCGGCGGCGGCGGCGGTCCGTTCCCCGGCGCCATCGACGTGGCGACCGCGCCGGCGGACGGCTACACCATCGGCTCGTTCGTGCCGGCGGTGCCGCTGATCGGGCACGAGATCGACATCCCCGAACTGACGCCGGAGCGGTTCGACCCGATCGGCATCTTCCTGACCTATCCCTTCGTCATCGCCACCTCGCAGGACGCGCCCTATGCCACGATGGCGGAACTGGCGGCCCACGCGAAGGAAAACGACGTGTTCCTCGGCCATTTCGGCGACGTCCTGACGCCGACGCAGGTGACCAAGGCGCTGGCGGCGAACATGGGCTTCGAATGGGGCGGCGACGCGGCCTTCGACGCGCTCGACTGCAACACGCTGGCCTCGGGCGACGCCGACGTGATCAACACCACGCTTCAGCTGATCCTGCCCTGCCTCGACAGCGTGAACGTGCTGCTGTCGATCACCGGCGAGCGGATCTCGCTGGTGCCCGATACGCCGACCATCGGCGAGGTCGACGCGGCCCTCGACATCTCGCTGTGGAACGGGCTGTTCGTGGTCAAGGACACGCCCGAGGACGTGCGCGCGAAGATCGCCGCCGTCGCCGAACGCACGGTGATGAGCGACCGCGCGCAGGCGTTGGCCGCCGAAACCGGCGCGCTGGTCTACTGGCTGGATGCCGCGGAAAGCGCCGCGGTGATCGAGGCAGACCGCGCCACGCTCGCCACGATCAGCGCGGCGCTGGGGCAGTGATCCCGGCCGGGGCGCCCGCGCGGGCGCCCCGTCCACACAGTCCGACGGGGGGCAGGGCATGGATTTCGGCGACTCGCTTCAGACCCGGACCAGAACCTCGGGCCAGGTCATCTTCGTTCTGGCCGGGCTGGTCGCGACCCTGTTCCTGCTGTCGCAACTGACCGGCCAGACCGAGTGGTCCGACCGCGCGCGCAACATCGCCAGCCAGCCGCGACTTTGGCCTGCCGTCGCGCTGATCGTGATGCTCGCGGGTTTCGGCGCGCAGTTCTGGCGGCTGCGTCGCCGGCGCCCCAACCTGCTCGACCGGCTCGAGATGCGGCGCTGGGCGGAGCCGGTGGAATACCTGCTGTGGTTCATGGCCTTCGTCCTGGCGGTGCCGGTGCTGGGCTTCCTGCCGATGAGCATCGTCTTCGCCTGCACCCTGACCTGGCGGCTGGGCTACCGGACGCGGGGCATGCTGGGTCTCGCCGCCGCCTTCGCCCTTGGCGTCGTCATCCTGTTCAAGGGGTTCCTGGGCGTGAACATCCCGGGCGCGGCGATCTACCAGGCCCTGCCTGACGGGTTGCGCGGCTTCTTCCTGACCTACCTGTGATGGACCTGTTTCTTTCCGCCATCGATGTTCTGGCCCGGTGGGACGTGGCGCTGGCGCTGTTCGTGGGGGCGATCGGCGGCGTCGCGATCGGCGCGATCCCCGGTGTCGGCCCGGCGGTGGCGATCGCGATCCTGCTGCCGGCGACCTTCTCGATGGACCCGATCGTCGGCCTCACGCTGCTTCTGGGAATCTACGGATCGTCGATGTTCGGCGGCGCGATACCGGCGATCCTGATCAACACGCCGGGCACCGCCGTCAACGCGCTGACCACCTATGACGGCTTTCCGATGACGCAGCGCGGCGAGGGGCGGCGCGCCCTGTCGCTGGCCTATTCCAGCAGCTTCCTCGGCGGCATCTTCTCGGTGCTGTGCCTGATCCTGCTGTCGCCGGTCCTGGCGCGGATCGCGCCGATGTTCGGCTCGCGCGAGATCTTTCTCGCGGCGCTGCTGGGGATCATCCTGGTGGTGGTGGCGCATCGCGGGCAGATGGCCGTCGCCGCCGCGCTGGCGGGGTTCGGCATCCTGATCGGCACCGTGGGGCTGGAACCGGCCGCGTATACCCGCCGCTTCACCTTCGGGCAAAGCTGGCTTGCCAGCGGCTTCGATCTGATCGTCGTGGTGCTGGGCCTGTTCGCGCTCAGCCAGGCCTTCCTGCTTCTGACCATGGACGACGAGAAGATCCGGTTGCCGCGGTCGCGCGGCTCGATCCTGCAGGGCTTTCGCGAACTGGCGCGGCATCCGCGCGTCGCCGGCGTCTCGGCCAGTTTCGGCGTGCTGATGGGGATGATCCCCGGCGTCGGCGAGTTCACCGCGCAGTTCATGTCCTACACCTCGGCGCGCAAGCTGTCGAAGACGCCCGAGGCCTTCGGGCATGGCTCGTCCGAGGGGCTGATCGCCTCGGAGACCGCGAACAACGCGGTTCCCGCGGCGGCGATGATCCCGCTTCTTGCGCTGGGCATCCCCGGCGAGGCGCTGACCGCGATGATGCTGTCGGTGTTCTACGTCCACAACGTCGTGCCGGGCCCGGGGCTGTTCCAGAACGACATGGATTTCGTCGTCGCGCTCTACCTCGCGCTGCTCGCGCTCAACGTGATCGTGCTGGTGTTCCTGCTGGTGTCGACCGGCTGGCTGGTGCATCTGACCCGGATTCCCAACCGGTTCCTCGGCATGTGCATCATGTTGCTGAGCTTCGTGGGCATCTACTCGATCCGCAACTCGGCGGTGGACTGCATCATCGCCGCCGTCTTCGGCCTGCTGGGCTACGTCCTGAAACGGCTGAACCTGCCGATCGTGCCGATCATCCTCGGGATGGTGCTGGGCGGGATCATGGAGGTGAAGTTCCGCGCGGCGATGGCGCGGGTGCGCACGCCCTGGGAATTCATCGAGCGACCGATCGCGATGCTGCTGTTCGTCGTGATCGTCCTGATCGTGCTGTCCACCGCCTGGCGGGTTTGGCGCGAATGGGCGCCGGTGGATCGGCGATCGCCGCAGAAGAAGGCCGCGCGGGCCTTCGTCGGCCGGATCCGGGGGCGGACGACGCGGCATTTCGAAAACCGCCTGAAACGGCAGCGAAGGACTAGGTTCTATGACCATATGGGCTCCTGAGGACGACGGTTTCGCCGATCTGAGCTCGCACGACGCGTTCGCGGCGGGCGCGCCCTACAACACCTTCGCCCGGCTGCGGCGCGAGGCCCCGTGCCACTGGTCGGACCTGCCGGGGGGGCAGGGCTACTGGTCGATCACCCGTCATGCCGACATCGTGCAGATGATCCGCGATACCGAGACCTTCTCTTCGGCGCGCGGCATCCGGATGGAGGATCAGACCCACGAGGAATACATGGCCCGCCGTACCTTCCAGGAAACGGACGGGGAGGAGCACCGGAAGGTGCGCATGAAGGTGGTCAAGGCGTTCTCGCCGCAGGTCGTCGCCGGTTTCGAGGGCCAGATCCGCGACCTGTGCGGCCCGATCCTCGACCGGGCGCTGGAAATGGGAACCTTCGACGCCACCCGCGATGTCGCCCGCGAGTTGCCGATGCGGATGCTGGGCCAGATTCTCGGCGTTCCGGACGAGGATCTGCCGTGGCTCGTCGACAAGGGCGACGCGCTGATGGCGAATTCCGATCCCGACTTCACCGATCACGTCGTCGATCGCATGGAGACCGACGCCTACCGCCTGATGCCGTTCAACTCGCCCGCCGGCGCCGAGCTTTACGACTACGCCCGCCGGCTGATGGAACGCAAGAACGCCACCGGCGACACCAACGGCATCCTGCATCTGATCCTGCAGCCCGACGAGACCGGCGAGACGATCTCGGATACCGAGTTCCGCAACTTCTTCTGCCTGCTGGTCGCCGCCGGCAACGACACCACCCGCTATTCCATCGCCGCCGGCATCCAGGCGCTGGCGCGCCAGGACGGGCTGCTGGGCGAGATGAAGTCGGGCGCGGTCTGGGGAACCGCCGCCGACGAGATCGTGCGCTGGGCCTCGCCGGCCAGCTATTTCCGCCGCACCGCGATGCGCGATGTCGAGGTGCATGGCCAGACGATCCGCGCCGGCGACAAGGTGCTCTACTGGTTCGTCTCGGCCAACCGCGACGAAGAGATGTTCCCCGATCCCTACCGCCTCGACCTGTCGCGCAAGCCCAACCGGCAGCTGGGCTGGGGCCAGGGCGGGCCGCATGTCTGCCTTGGCATGCACCTGGCCCGGCTTGAGGTGCGGGTTCTGTTCGAGGAACTCGTCGCGCGCATCCGCGGCATCGAACCGGCCGGCGAGGAAGCCTTTGTCCGGTCGAACTTCGTCAACGGCATCAAGCGGATGCCCGTCACCGTCATCCCGAGCTGAGGCCAAGATGCCCGACCGCCTGCGCGCCCTGTTCATCGATCACCTGTCGATCGCCCGCGGCAAGTACCTGCCCGCGGCCAAGATCGCCGATGCCTCCACCCGCTTCGCCCGCGCCACCTTCGCCGTGCACTACGACCGCGACCTGATGCTCGACGCGCCGCACACGCAGGTGCGCGACGGTGCGCCGGACATGGAACTGCGCTGGCAGGCCGCCGACATCCGCCCCGGCTGGGAAACCGGCACCCAGGTCGTGCTGGGCGACCTGCACGACGCGGCGGGCGCGCCGCTGTCGCTGTGCCCGCGCGGCGCGCTGAAACGCGCCATCGCCGCCTGGCAGGCGCACGGGCTGACGCCGATGCTGGGGATCGAGCTGGAGGCCTATGCCTTGCAGGGGGGCGAGGACGGCCGGCTTCGGCCCTACGACACGCCCGGCGCGGTGGTCTACGGCACCGGCCCGTTTTCCGATCCGATCCGGATCAACGACGTGATCTGGCGCAAGGCCGAGGAAATCGGCCTGCGCCTTGAGTTGATCACCGCCGAGTATGACACGCCGCAGTTCGAGTACACGCTGTGCTTCGACGAGGCGCTGAAGGCGGTGGACGATGTCGTCCTGTTCCGGCAGATGGCGCGGGAACTCGCCCTCGACCACGGGATCGTCCTGACCTTCCTGCCCAAGCCGCTGTCGGAAACCGGCGGTTCGGGAATGCATATCAACTTTTCCTTCCGCGACGCCGAGGGCCGCAACGCGCTGGCGAACGGCCCGGTGGGCGGGCCCGACCATCTGAACGATCTGGCGCGCGGCTGCCTTGCCGGGCTGGTGCATCATCACAAGGGGCTGGCGGGGCTGGTGGCGCCCACCGCCGGCTCCTATCGCCGGCTGCAACCGGCCAGCCTTTCGGGCTACTGGAAGAACTGGGGCGGCGACCATCGCGGCGTCACCACCCGCGTCTCCGGCGAGGGTGGAGCGAAGGCGCGGCTGGAACACCGGATGGCCGACGCCAGCGCCAATCCCTATACCGCCGCCGCCGCCGTCCTGCAGGCCGCCCGGCTGGGATACGAGGCCGGGCTGACCCTGCCGCCGATGGAAACCGGCGACGGTTTCGACCGCACCGACGCCCGCGAGGGGGTGGCCGGCAACCTGCGGATGGCGGTCCGCGACCTGGTGGCCGACCGCGCGCTCGGCGAGGCCGTGGGCGCGGAACTGGTGGAGCACCACGCCTTCATGAAGGAGCACGAGTTCCGCAAGACCCGCGATCTGGAGCCCGACGCGATGCTCGATTTCTACGTCTGGTTCGTCTGATGCATCTGGCGCTTCTGGTCACCAATACCGACGACAGCGCCTTCGCGCTGGCCCGGCCGCTGGACGACGCCAAGTTCGCGGCGCTGATCGCCGAGGCGCGCCCGGCATGGCGGCTGTCGCCCTTCTGGGTCTGCCGGGGAACGTTTCCGGCCGATCTGTCGGGCTTCGACGGCGTGATGATCGGCGGCAGCCCCGCCTCGGTGACCGAGGCGGCGCCGTGGATGCAACGGCTGGAGGCGCTGGTCCGCGAGACCGTCGCCGCCCGGCTGCCGCTGTTCGGCGCCTGTTTCGGCCACCAGATCGTCGCGCGCGCGCTTGGCGTGCCGGTCACCCGCAACCCCGGCGGCTGGGCGCACGGGCTGATCGAGATGCGCCGCACGGGGCGGGCGCCGTGGTCGGGGCCGGAACCGACGCTGCGGCTTTACGGGTCGCATATCGAACAGGTCGCGCGGCTGCCGGACGGGGCCGTGGGGCTTTACGAAAGCCCCGGCTGCCCGGTCGCGGGGTTCGCCATCGGCGGCCATGTCTTCACGGTGCAGCATCACCCCGAGATGACGCGGGACTTCATCGCCGATCTCGTCGACGAATACGCATCCCATGTCGGCGATGCCGTGACGCGGCAGGCGCGGGCCTCGATCGCGCGGGCGCCGGCCGATCGCCAGGCCTTCGCGGAAGAGATCGCGGCCTTCTTCGAGAACGCGGGGCGCTAGATGGGTACGATCAGCAAGGCGTTGGATCTGCTTGAATACTTCCGCTCCGATCGGTCGGAGATCGGGCTGAGCGAATTCGTGCGGCTGAGCGGCCGCGACAAGGCGACGGTGCATCGGCATCTGACCGAACTGGAAGGCAAGGGCTTTCTCGAACAGCATCCGGTCAGCCGCGCCTACCGCCTTGGGCCGGCGGTCCTGCGCCTGTCGGCGCTGCGCGAGGCCAGCTTTCCGGTGCGCCGGCTCTTGACCCCGATCGTGGCCGACCTGTCGGAGGCGGTGGGCGAACTGGCGCATGCATCGCTCTTGCAGGGCAACGCACTGTCGCCGGTGGCCCATGCCGATCCCTGCCTGCACGGGGTGCAGGTGCATTTCGACCCCGCCGAGATGCTGCCGCTGCATGCCACGGCATCGGGCCTTGCCGCGCTGGCCTTCGGACCCGAGGAGTGGCGGGAGCGGATGCTGGCGCGCCCGCTTGGCAGGTTCACCGGCAAGACCGTCGCGGACGCGGCCGGCCTGCGCGACCGGATCGACACGACCCGGCGTTTCGGCCTCTCGATGTCGGCCGGCACCTTCGACGAGGAGGTGACATCGCTTGGCGCACCGTTGTTCGCCGATGGGGCGCGGCTGGCCGGGGCGCTGGCCGTGGCGGTGCCTTCGGCGCGTGCCCGACCCGAGCGGCTGGAGGAGATCGCCGGGCGGCTGCTCCGGTCGGCCGCCCGCGCCTCGACCTCGCTGGGCGGCACCGTTGCCAGGGCCCCGCAATCGCCGCCCGCCGCCTTCGCCGACTGGATGCGGCGCGAACTGGAGTACGTGACATGAAAGACGCGAATTTCCTGAAGGAAAACAACGCTCGCCACCTCTGGCACCCGATGGCGCACCCGGCCGACAGCCTTGCGAACCCGCCCGACATCATCGTTGACGGCGAAGGCGTGCGAATCCGCGATATCGATGGCAACACGGTGATCGACGCGGTGGGCGGGCTGTGGAACGTGAACCTCGGCTATTCCTGCGATCCGATCAAGCAGGCGATCACCGCGCAGCTTGACCGGCTGCCCTATTATTCGATCTTTCGCGGCACGACCAACGATCTGGTCATCGAGCTGAGCTGGATGCTGCGCGAGTTCTTCGCGCCGGACGGCCTGTCGCGCGCGTTCTTCACCTCCGGCGGCTCCGACGGCGTGGAAATCGCGCTGCGCCTGGCGCGGCAGTATCACAAGATCCGGGGCGAGGCCGGGCGGGTGAAGTTCCTCAGCCTGAAGAAGGGCTACCACGGCACCCATACCCTCGGCGCCTCGGTGAACGGCAACGCCAACTTCCGCACCCAGTACGAACCGCTGATGCCGGGCTGCTACCATATCCCCGCGCCCTACACCTACCGCAACCCGTTCGGCGAAAGCGACCCGGCGAGGCTTGCGCAGCTCTGCCTCGCCGCGCTCGAGGACGAGATCGCGTTCCAGGATCCCGCGACCATCGCGGCGATGATCATGGAGCCGGTGCTGGGCGCCGGCGGCGTGATCCCGCCGCACGAAAGCTTCATGCCCGGCGTGCGCGAGATCTGCGCGCGGCACGGCATCCTGCTGATCGCCGACGAGGTCATCACCGGCTACGGACGCACCGGGGCCTGGACCGGCGCGCGCCGGTTCGGCGTGCAGCCCGACATGGCGGTGACCGCCAAGGCCATCACCAACGGCTATTTCCCGTTCGGCGCGGTGATGATCGGCGATGCCGTGGCCGAGGTTTTCGAAGCCGACACCACGGGCCGGGCGGCGATCGGATCGGGCTATACCTATTCCGGTCATCCGGTCGGCGCGGCGGCTGCCATCGCCTGCCTGCGGGAAACGCTGCGCCTTGGTGTCAAGGACAACGCCGCCGACCGGGGCGCGCAGCTTTACGCCGGGCTGCAAGGGCTGAAGGCCGCGCACCCGGGGATCGTCGGCGACGTGCGCGGCGGCTACGGGTTGATGTGCGCGCTGGAACTTGTGGCCGATCCGGACAGCAAGGCCCCGATCGACAAGCGCGCCATCGCGCGCGTCCACCGCGCGACCTACGAGGCGGGCGTGATGGTGCGCGTTTCGGGGCCGAACGTCATCCTGTCGCCGCCGCTGGTCCTGACCGAGGCGGACGTGGCCGCGATCGTGGCCGCGCTCGACATCGGTCTCGCGGCGGGCGTCGCGGCCTGACCGGCGGGCAAGGCGGGGGCCGGGTGCCCGCCAGTGCCGCGGGCTGTGCGGATGATGCGCACCGCAACGACCCGGCCGATCCGGCGCGACGCCGGGCCGCGGGCGGTTCCGGCAAGGGCGGCCGCGCGTTCGCGACCGGCGCCGGCGCGCGGCGGACGCCAAGGGGGCAGGGCCGGCGCGGCACCGCCCCGGACCGCGACAGCCCGCCATCGCGTGGCGCACCGCCGGCAGTCGCGACGCGTGGATCTTGCGGGTTGGATCATGGTGCTGCCGGTGAGGATTGAACTCACGACCTCTCCCTTACCAAGGGAGTGCTCTACCACTGAGCTACGGCAGCCCGCGCGCGGCGTGTTAGTCGCAATCGCGGAACGACGCAAGCGCAATCTGGCCGCTCTCCGGCCGGCATCTGGACGCCCGCGCGGGCGCGGGTTAAGCAGCGTCAGCATGGATCGCTCGACCCCCAGATCTCCTTCCGGCGGAAGCACCCGCGCCGAGACCGGCAGCCGCGAGGATCGGCTGAAGGCGGCGCTGAAGGCCAATCTCGCGCGGCGCAAGGCGCAGGCGCGGGCCCGCGCGGGGGAGGACGCGGGGCGGGAGGCCGTGAACGAGGACGACAACGGGCAGGGCTGAGGGCGCGATGGATCAGATCATTGTGACGGGCAATGGCCCGCTGGACGGCGAGATTCCGATCGCGGGCGCCAAGAACGCCTGCCTGACGCTGATGCCCGCCGCGCTGCTGTCCGACGAGCCGCTGACGCTGACCAACGCGCCGCGCCTGTCGGACATCCGGACGATGACCGCGCTTCTGCAGTCGCTGGGCGCCGAAGTGGCCGCGCTGCAGGGCGGGCAGGTGCTGGCGATGGCCGGGCATGCGCTGAACGGCGCGCGGGCGGACTACGACATCGTGCGCAAGATGCGTGCCTCGATCCTCGTTCTGGGCCCGCTGCTGGCGCGCACCGGGCAGGCCGTCGTCTCGCTGCCCGGCGGCTGCGCGATCGGGGCGCGGCCGGTCGACCTGCATCTGGCCGCGCTGGAGGCGATGGGCGCCGAGATGGAACTGCGCGACGGCTATGTCCATGCCAAGGCGCCGGCGGGCGGGCTGCGCGGCGCGGTGTTCGAATTTCCCCTCGTCTCCGTCGGGGCGACGGAGAACGCGCTGATGGCGGCGGTGCTGGCCCGCGGGACCACGGTTCTCAGGAACGCCGCGCGCGAGCCAGAGATCGCCGATCTGGCCCGCTGCCTGCGCCGGATGGGCGCCCGGATCGAGGGCGAGGGCAGTGCCGAGATCACCGTCGAGGGGGTCGACCGTCTGGGCGGCGCCACCCATCCCGTCGTCGTCGACCGGATCGAGCTGGGCACCTACATGCTGGCCCCGGCGATCTGCGGCGGGTCGGTCGAATGCCTTGGCGGGCGGATCGACCTTGTGGGGGCGTTCTGCGAGAGGCTCGACGCCGCCGGCATCTCGGTGTCCGAGACGGACCGTGGGCTGAAGGTCGAACGCCGCAACGGCCGGGTCGCCGCGGTCGACGTGGTGACTGAACCCTTCCCCGGTTTCCCGACCGATCTGCAGGCGCAGATGATGGCGCTGATGTGCACCGCCGAGGGCACAAGCCGGCTGGAAGAGCGGATCTTCGAGAACCGCTTCATGCACGCGCCGGAACTGATGCGGATGGGCGCGCGGATCGAGGTGCATGGCGGCACCGCCACCGTCACCGGTGTGGAGCGGCTGAAGGGCGCGCCGGTGATGGCGACCGACCTGCGCGCCTCGGTCAGCCTGATCCTCGCCGCGCTGGCGGCCGAGGGCGAAACCGTCGTCAGCCGGGTCTATCATCTCGACCGCGGCTACGAGCGGGTCGAGGAAAAGCTGTCGGCGGTGGGCGCGAAGATCGAGAGGGTCCGGGGCGGATGACGGGGGATGCGCGGTTTTCCGAGGGCGCCGAGGCGGCGCTGAGCCTTGGCGCGGCGACGCCGGAGGATCTGAAGGTTCTGTCCGCGCTGGTGCAGGACGCGGTGCTGACGGCGGCCGATATCGGGTTCGACCGCCGCGCCCGGCGGCTGGTGCTGCTGGTCAACCGGTTCCGCTGGGAGGATCGCGCCGCGGCCGAACGCCAGGGCCGGCCGTTCGAACGGGTCCGCAGCCTGCTGATCATCGACGATGTCGGCCGGGTCGCAAGCCAGGGCTTCGACCGCGGCGACGGCGACACGGTGCTGTCGGTCCTGTCGCTGGGCTGGGAACCGGGCGAGGATGGCACCGGCCGGGTCGAGATCGTTCTGGCCGGCGACGGCGCGATCGCGGCCGTGGCCGAATGCCTGAACGTCACGCTGCGCGACGTCAGCCGGCCCTATGCCGCACCCTCGGGCAAGGCGCCCGGCCACCCGGACTGACTCCTCGCGGCTTGAGGGGCGCGCGGCCCTTCGCTAAGGGAAGGCGAGCCAAGGAGTCCCGCCGATGCCCGTGTTCCTGTCCACCGCCGATGCCGGGTTCGAACTGGCCTTCCGTGCGCTCTTGTCGGCGAAGCGGGAAGACGCGCCCGATGTCGACGCCGCGGTGGCGGCAATCATCGACGAGGTGCGGGACCGCGGCGACGCGGCGCTGATCGAACTGACCGAACGCTTCGACCGGCTGCGGCTGACGCCGGAGACCCTGGCCTTTTCCGAGGCCGAGATCGACGCGGCCTGCGCGAAGGTGTCCGCGGAGGACCGAGACGCGCTGGAACTCGCCGCCGAACGGATCCGCGCCTACCACGTGCGGCAGATGCCGGAGGATGCGCGCTGGACCGATCCCGAGGGCGCGACGCTGGGCTGGCGCTGGACGCCGGTCGCGGCGGCGGGGCTTTACGTGCCCGGCGGGCTGGCTTCCTACCCCTCGTCGGTGCTGATGAACGCGATCCCGGCGCGGGTGGCGGGGGTGGAGCGGCTGGTGATCTGCGCGCCCACGCCCGACGGCGTGGCGAACCCGCTGGTCTTGCTCGCGGCGCGGCTGTCGGGTGTGGAAACCGTCTACCGGATCGGCGGGGCGCAGGCGATCGCCGCACTGGCCTGGGGGACCGAGACCATCGCGCCGGTGGACAAGATCACCGGGCCGGGCAACGCCTATGTCGCGGCGGCCAAGCGCCGGGTCTTCGGCAGGGTCGGGATCGACATGATCGCCGGGCCGTCCGAGATCCTCGTGATCGCCGACGGCGCCAACGATCCCGACTGGATCGCGCTCGACCTGCTCAGCCAGGCCGAGCATGACGAAAGCGCGCAGGCGATCCTGGTGACGACCGATGCCGCCTTCGGCCGGGCCGTCGCGGCGGCGGTCGACCGGCGGCTGGAGATGCTGGAGCGGCGGGCCATCGCCGGCGCCTCGTGGCGCGACCACGGCGCGGTGATCGTGGTGCGCGACCTGTCCGAGGCCGCCGAGATTTCCGACCGGGTGGCGCCGGAGCATCTGGAGCTGTGCGTGGCCGAGCCCGAGGCGCTGGCCGGCCGCATCCGCCATGCCGGCGCGATCTTCCTGGGGGCCTTCACGCCCGAGGCGATCGGCGACTACATCGGCGGGCCGAACCACGTTCTGCCGACCGCGCGTTCGGCCCGGTTTTCCTCGGGCCTCAGCGTGATGGATTTCCTCAAGCGCACGACGCTGGCGCGGATGACGCCGGGCGCGCTGGCCGCGATCGGCCCGGCGGCGGAGCGGTTGGCGATGTCCGAAAGCCTTCAGGCGCACGGGTTGAGCGTGCGCGCCCGGCTTGACCGCCTGAACGAGGGAGGAACCTGATGTCGCGCATCTGCCATATCGAGATCGACGATTCCTCGCTGCCGCCGCCGACGCCGGAGATCGAGCAGGAACGCCGCGTGGCGGTCTTCGATCTGCTGGAGGACAACAGCTTCGATCTGCCCGCCAAGGGCGACGGGCCGGCGCCCGAGGGGCCGTTCCGGCTGGCGCTGTCGATCCGCGAGGGCCGGCTGGTCTTCGACATCGCCACGGAAGCCGAGGAGAAGGTGGCGGAATTCCACCTGTCGCTGGGTCCGTTCCGGCAGGTGGTGAAGGATTACTTCCAGATCTGCGAAAGCTATTTCGAGGCGGTGAAACGCCTGCCGCCCAGCCAGATCGAGGCGATCGACATGGCCCGGCGCGGCATCCACAACGAGGGCGCGCGGGTCTTGCAGGAGCGGCTGGAGGGCAAGGCCGACCTCGATATCGACACCGCGCGCCGGCTCTTCACCCTGATCTGCGTGTTGCATTGGGGGGGCTGACGAGGTGGGCGGGCGGCTTCCCCATTCGGTCCTGTTCTGCTGCGACCACAATTCCGTCCGCTCCCCCATGGCCGAAGGGATCATGAAGAAGTTCTACGGCCACGATTGCTACGTGCAGTCGGTGGGCGTGCGCAGCGACATGGAGATCGACGGTTTCGCCATTGCCGCCTGCCAGGAGATCGGCGTGGAACTGTCGCGCCATCGCACCCGCAGCTTCGACGAGATGGAGGACTGGGGCGACGACCTGTCTGGCTTCGACCTGGTGATCGCGCTGTCGCCGGCCAGCCAGCGCCGCGCGCTGGAACTGACCCGCTACTTCCACCTCGATGTCGAATACTGGCCGATCCTCGACCCCACCGGCATCGGTGACGCGCGCGAGGCGAAATTGGCCGCTTACAGGAAGACGCGCGACCAGATTCGCGACAGGATCGTGGCGCGGTTCGGCCCGCCAACCCATGCGCCGGAACAGGAGACGGGACCATGACGACGAAAGACGTGATCGCAGCCTATTTCGACGCCTTCAACGCGGGCGATGTCGACGCGATGCTGGCGCTGCTCGACACCGACGTGGAACACCATGTCAACGAGGGCGGCATCCGGCGCGGCAAGATCGCCTTTGCCGAATTCTGCGCCCACATGAACCACTGCTACCGCGAACGGCTGACCGATATCGTGGTCTTCGCCAGCGAGGATGGCAGCCGCGCGGCGGCGGAATTCACCGTGAACGGCACCTATCTGGCAACCGATACGGGCCTGCCCGAAGCCAGGGGCCAGACCTACGTGCTGCCGGCGGGATCGTTCTTTGCGCTTGCCAACGGCAAGATCACGCGGGTGACGACCTATTACAACCTCAAGGACTGGATGCGGCAGGTCTCGGCATGAGTGTCGAGGTCTTCGCGCTGCGCGGCGAGGCGCTGGGCGCGGCGCTCGATGACGTGGCGCGATTGCGGATCGAGGTGTTCCGCGCCTTTCCCTACCTCTACGACGGCGATGCGGCCTACGAACGGCGCTACCTTGCCCCCTACCGCGACGCGGCGGACGCGATCCTCGTCGGCGCCTTCGACGGCGCGCGGCTTGTCGGCGCCTCGACCGGGACGCCGATGGAGGATCACGCCGAGGAATTCGGCGCGGCCTTCGCGAAGGCCGGCGTGCCGATGGACCAGGTGTTCTACTGCGCCGAGTCGGTGCTGCTGCCCGAGTACCGCGGCCGCGGCATCGGGCACGCGTTCTTCGACCAGCGCGAGGCGCATGCGCGCGGGCTGGGGCGCAAGTACGCGGCCTTCTGCGGTGTGATCCGGCCCGCCGACCATCCCGCGCGGCCGGCGGATTACCGGCCGCTCGATGCATTCTGGCGCAAGCGCGGCTACGAGAAGCTCGACGACGTGGTGGCGGAGTATTCGTGGAAAGACCTCGGCGACACGGTCGAGACCGCGAAACCCCTTCAATTCTGGATGCGCAAGCTGTGAACGGAACGAAACTGACCGTGGCCGCCGCCGCCTACCCGCTGGACAGGCTGGCCGACTGGACCGCCTACGAGGCGAAGCTGTCGGACTGGGTGGCGCAGGCCGCCGGGCAGGGGGCCGATCTTCTGGTCTTTCCGGAATACGGCGCGATGGAACTGGCGTCGCTTGGCGGCGCGAATGTCGCCGCCGATCTCGAGGGCAGCCTGCGCGAGGTGGCGCGGCATCGCGACGCGATGGAGGCGCTGCATGCCCGTCTCGCCGCGGCCCACGATGTGCATATCCTGTGCGGTTCCGGCCCGGTCTACACCGGCGCGCGCCCGGTGAACCGCGCCAGCCTGTTCGGCCCCGAGGGGCTGATCGGCCACCAGGACAAGGCGATCATGACCCGCTTCGAGCGCGAGGACTGGGACGTGGTGCCGGGCGACGGGCTGACGGTGTTCGAGACCGCGCTGGGGCGGATCGGAGTGCTGATCTGCTATGACAGCGAGTTCCCGCTACTGGGCCGGACGCTGGCCGAGGCCGGCGTGGAAATCCTGCTGGTGCCCTCCGCGACCGAGGCGTTGGCGGGCTTCACCCGCGTGCGCGTCGGCGCGATGGCGCGCGCGCTGGAAGGCCAGTGCATCGCCGTTCACGCCCCGGTGGTGGGTGAGGCGCCCTGGTGCGCGGGAATGGAGGAAAATACCGGTCGCGCCTCGGTCTACGGGCCGCCGGACCGGGGCTTTCCGGCCACCGGCATCTTCGCCGAGGGTGCGCTGGGCGCAGCCGGCTGGGTGCTGGCCGAGGTCGACCGCGCGGCCGTCGCCGAGGTGCGCCGCGACGGCGCGGTGCTGAATTTTCTGCACTGGGCGGAACAGGCTGATCGGCGCGGCCTGCGGCACTGCGGCGGCGGCGGCGCACAAAACGCTTGAAAACCGGGGGTTCCCGGCGCATTTAAGGCGCGCCCGCGGATTGGCGGGCGCGCAAGAACGGAGCGAACATGGCCAAGGAAGAAGGACTCGAATTTCCGGGCGTCGTGAAGGAACTCCTGCCGAACGCGACGTTCAGGGTCGAGCTCGAAAACGGCCATGAAATCATCGCGACGATGGCAGGCAAGATGCGCAAGAACCGGATCCGGGTTCTTGCCGGCGACCGCGTTCAGGTCGAGATGACGCCATATGACCTGTCCAAGGGGCGGATCAATTACCGCTTCAAGTGACGATGCGACGGGGGGCGGCCGCCCGCGGCTGATCCTCGGTTCCGCCTCGCCCCGGCGGCGCGAGCTTCTGGCGCAACTCGGCATCGTCGCCGACGAGGTGCGCCCGCCCGAGATCGACGAGACGCCGGCGCGTGGCGAACTGCCCCGCCCCTATTGCGCCCGGATGGCCGCCGAGAAGGCCGCCGCCGTGCCGGCCGTGCCCGGCGAGATCGTGCTTTGTGCCGATACCACCGTGGCGATGGGGCGGCGCATCCTGGGAAAGCCCGCCGATGCCGGCGAGGCGGCCGAGTTCCTGCTGGCGATGGCGGGCCGGCGGCACCGGGTGATCACCGCGGTGGCCGTGGCGCGCGACGGCCGTCTTTGGGAACGCGTGGTCGAGACGCAGGTGAAGATGAAGCGGCTGTCGGACATCGAACTCAATGCCTATCTCGCCTCGGGCGAGTGGCAGGGCAAGGCCGGGGCCTACGGCATCCAGGGCCTGGCCGGGGCCTTCGTGCCCTGGATCCAGGGGTCCTACTCCGCGGTCATGGGGCTGCCGGTGGCCGAAACCGCGACGCTGCTGACGGCGGCGGGCTATCCGGTATGGGGGGCGAAGGCATGAAGGGCCGGGTGGTTGTGCTGGGCCGGCTTGCCGGGCGCGGTGCGGCGGCGCTGATGGTCGACGGCCGGCTGGAAGACCTGCTGATCGATCCGCCGGAGGAGGTGGGCCCGCTGCCCGGCGCGATCTTCCGCGCCCGCGCGGGGCGGCCGATGAAGGGCCAGGGCGGCATGTTCGTCGATCTGCCCGGCGGCCAGACGGGATTCCTGCGCGACACCCGCGGGATCGCGCCCGGCGCGCCGGTCCTGGTGCAGCTGTCCGCGCCGGCCGAGCCCGGCAAGGCGCCGCCGGTCAGCCGAAGGATCCTGTTCAAGTCGCGCCACGCGATCGTCACGCCCGGCGCACCGGGCCTGAACATCTCGCGCCGGATCGACGAACCCGGGGCCCGCGCACGGCTGACGGAGCTGGCCGGGGCGGCGATGGCCGGCGCGGCCGAAGACATGGGCCTGATCCTGCGCTCGGCCGCCGAATGGGCCGGGGACGAAGCGGTGCGCGACGACATCGTCCAGATGCGGCAGCTGGCGGAACAGGTGATCGCCGACAGCGCCGGCCCGCCGGAACTGCTGGTCGACGGCCCGGACGCGGCCGAAACCGCCTGGCGTGACTGGGCCGATCCGCCGCCCGACGCGGTGGAGGAGGGCGAGGACGCCTTCGCCCGCACCGGCGCCGCCGATGCCGTCGAAGACTTGCTGGCCCCGCGCGTCATCCTGCCCGGCGGCGCGTCGATGTGGGTGGAACCGACCCGCGCGCTGGTCGCCATCGACGTCAACACCGGTGGCGATTCCTCGCCCGCGGCGGGGCTGAAGGCCAATATCGCCGCCGCGCGCGACCTGCCCCGCCAGTTGCGCCTGCGCGGTCTCGGCGGCATGGTGGTGGTCGATTTCGCGCCGATGCCGAAACGCGACCGCGTGACGCTGGAACAGCAGTTGCGCACCGCCTTCCGCGGCGAGGCGGCGGAAACCACGCTGGCGGGCTGGACCCCGCTGGGCAACATGGAAATCCAGCGCAAGCGCGATCGCTGGCCGCTGGCATGGCTTCTGGGGAAGGGCGCGCGATGACCTGCCCGATCTGCGGCAAGGCCACCGATCCGGCCTACCGCCCGTTCTGCGGCAAGCGCTGCGCCGACATCGACCTCGGCCGGTGGCTGACGGACGGCTACGTCATCCCCGGCGATGCGCCGGAGGCGGCGGAGGAGGAACCGCCCACGGACCCGCCGCATCGCCCGCATTGAGCCGCCGCAGCGCCCGCATTGAGCCGCCGGGCGCGCGCAAAGGCACTGGACAGCGCGCGCCGCGTCGCCTATTACGCGTCGGGCCGCCCTTGGGCGGCGCGACAGGTGCCCAGATAGCTCAGTTGGTAGAGCAGCGGATTGAAAATCCGCGTGTCGCTGGTTCGATTCCGGCTCTGGGCACCACTTTTCACCGATAACCGCTTGCCGCGATTGAAGAAAGCTTCGGTCGGAGCGCACATGAATCCCGCATCCGGTCACACGCAGCCTCTTTCGGTGCCGAAGCGGAATGGCGCCTTCCATTTCAACGGAAGGGCCCCGAAGCATGCAGCCCAAGCGCTTGGAGCCATGAGCCGAGTTCGGTTGGCCGTCTCGCGCAACCGGGCCCCTGTTCAACCAGGATCATGCCACCGGAGGCATGCCGCCTGTCAGGTCCGGCCGACCCGAGCCCGGTTCGTCATCCGCAGAGCGGATCGCCACGTAGTGGCGGCGTTCAGGCTACGGACCCGCTCGGCCTGGAGTTCTTGTACTTGAAATCATACGCCGCATCCGTCGGTCCGTTTTCGCGCAGGGACACCAGCTTCTCCTTGCCCTCGATCAGATCGGGAACGTGCCCGGCCTTGACCGGCCAGATCACGTGAGAGGCGACATCCATGGGCTCGAACCATTCGGCCCGGCGCGCCAGGAAGCGACCATGCACCGTGTTGTGTACGAAACGCTCGAAATCCTCGAAGCTTTCCCAGACGGACAGGGTTGCGAGCGCGACATCGGGGCGCCCGAACAAGCGGCCGGCGTCATTCCGGGGCAGATCGAGGTCTTCACCCTTCAGCCGCCACACGAAGCCCCTGGACCTGTCCGCCACCGCGTTGACACGATCCGTGTTGTTCTCGAAGCCGGCAATGCGTGGGTCGCCGGGCGGGTGAAGCAGGTAGCCCATGTTCATCTGTGCAATGTGCTGCATCGAAGGCTCCATGTCCGGGGTCGGGGCCAGAAGACGGTGCTCTTCCACCGCGCGGGGGTCAAGTTTGCGATGCCGTGCGCACTTGTCCCCGGCCTTCCGGCCGGCGCGAAGCGACGCTGATGCAACGGGCGTTTTGCGATTGACCGTGCGTGTAGTAGCCTTCCCGCGAGGTGACGCATGCGCGACAGGGATCACGTCAAGGAGATCGACCGGGTTCTGAACGGTGAAGAGACCGGCCGGGATCTGCTTGTCGCCGAAAGCTGGCGCCGCTGCGTGGAAAGCTACGGCATGGATCCGACCCGACCGGACCCGGCCTATATCGTCTCCGAGGCGCAGCTGCGCGAGCACCGGGAACAATCCGAACAGCTGATCGCCATCGCCCGTTCGGGCCTTCAGGGCCTGTTCCGGCAGGTCGCGGGGCAGAACTACGTTCTGCTGCTGGCCGACGCGAAGGGGGTCTGCGTCGATTTCTTCGGCGACCCCCGCTTCGAGGACGAGTTGCGCCAGGCCGGGTTGTACCTTGGGTCGGACTGGTCCGAGGATCTTGCGGGCACCTGTGGCGTGGGATCGTGTCTGGTGACCGGCCAGGCCCTGACGATCCACCAGGCCGATCACTTTGGCCTCGCCCACACGCCCCTGTCCTGCACCTCTGCGCCGATCTACGACACCTCGGGGCAACTGACCGCGGTGCTGGACATTTCGCTGCTGCGCTCGCCCAGCCCGAAATCGAGCCAGAACCTTGCCATGTCGCTTGTGTCGGCCTCCGCCCGCCGGGTCGAGATGGCCAACCTCATGGCCGTCAACCGGCGTGACTGGGTGTTGCGGTTTTCCACCTCGCCCGAGTTCCTCGACGTCGATCCCGAGGCGGCCGTGGCGCTGGACGGATCGGGCCGGATCATCGGGATGACCAAGGGCGCCGAGCAGCTGGCGCCCGACCGTGGCGGCGCCCTGATCGGCCGCCACATCGAGGATCTGCTGGAGTTTTCGCTGGACGATCTGCCGGACCTGATGCGCGGCCGGCCGACGGAGGATCGGGTGCTGCGCCTGAAGGACGGCCGCGCCCTGTTCGGCCATGCGATCGCCCCGCAGGCCGCGCCGGTTCCGTCGCGCGACCGTGCCAGGGCCGAACTGGGCGCGCTGGCCGGCATCGCCGGCCCGGATCCCGGAATGGAACGGCTGGCGCATCAGGCGTCGCGGCTGGCGCGCAGCAAGGTTCCGATCACGATCCTGGGCGAAACCGGCACGGGCAAGGAATACCTGGCCCGTGCCATCCATGTCTCGGGCCGGGCCGGGCGCTGGTTTCACATGCTGCGCTGCGCCGGGCTTGGCGCGGAAACGGTCAGGGCGCTGTCCGAGGCCGCGCCGGGCACCCTTTACCTGCGCGGGATCGACGATCTGCGCCCCGACGCGCAGGATGCCCTGCTTTGGCTGCTCGATGCCCGTGACGACCTGCGGGTGATCTCCTCCGCCGGGCCGGACCTCGATGCGAACCGCGGCGCTATCCGGGCCGATCTTCTGTTCCGTCTGGCCGGCGCCCGGCTGACCTTGCCGCCGTTGCGTTTGCGGCGGGATTTCGACTGGGTGCTGCAGCGGCTGTTCCGCCGGCGGGCGCCGGACGAAAGCCGCCTGTCGCCGGCGGCCCGGACCGAGCTTGCCGGGCGGGCCTGGCCCGGCAACATCCGCGAACTGGCGCATACGCTCGACGTGGCCGTGGCCCTGGCCGAGGGACAGGTGATCGACCTGCCCGATCTGCCGCCTCCGGCAACGGCGCCGCAACCGGCCACGGCACCGGACCAGGATCTGGAGGCGCTGCTGGCGGCCTGTCGGGGAAACATGTCGCAGGTCGCGCGACGGCTGGGCGTGAACCGCTCGACCGTGCTGCGGCGGGTGCGCAAGTCCGGGCTGGTGCCACGGGCCTAGCCGGACGCGATGTTGCGCCCTGTTGCGCGCGCAACGGCATCGGCCGATTTCTACGGCCGCGGATCGGCCTTCCCGAAATTTCTGTGGCCTGAACCGCCGCGGGCCCTCAGGCTCCTTCGCGGGATCAAGACAAGATCCAATGGGAGGACTACATGCTCGACACGACCTTGACGGACCAGACCCAGGCCTTCCTGGACAGCTTCGGCCGGGCGCTGGAGGCCGGAGACATCGATGCCGCCACCGGGATGTTTCTGGACGACTGCTACTGGCGCGACCTCGTCACCTTCACCTGGAACATCAAGACGATGGAGGGAAAGCCCCAGGTCGCGGACATGCTCCGCCACCAGCTGGCTTCCACGAAGCCGACGGGATGGGCGCTGGCAGAGGGGGAACTGCCCAGCGAGGATGGCGGCGTCACGACGGCCTGGATCAGCTTCGAGACCGCGGTCGCGCGGGGCTACGGGTTGATCCGCCTCAAGGAGGGCAAGATCTGGACCCTGCTGACCACGATGGTGGAACTCAAGGGTCATGAAGAGCCCAAGGGCTTCGCCCGCCCGCTGGGCGCCAAGCATGGCGCCGGCAAGCATCGCACCACCTGGCTGGAAGAACGTCAGAAGGAAGAGGCCGAGCTGGGATACAAGACCCAGCCCTATTGCGTGATCATCGGCGGCGGCCAGGGGGGCATCGCCCTTGGCGCGCGCCTGCGCCAGTTGGGCGTGCCCACGATCATCGTCGAGAAGAACGACCGCCCCGGCGACAGCTGGCGCAACCGCTACAAATCGCTGTGCCTGCACGACCCGGTCTGGTACGACCACCTGCCCTACATCAAGTTTCCCGAGAACTGGCCGATCTTCAGCCCGAAGGACAAGATCGGCGACTGGCTGGAAATGTACACCAAGGTCATGGAGCTGAACTACTGGACCCGCACCACGGCCAAATCCGCCAGCTATGACGAGGCCACCGGCGAATGGACGGTGGTGGTGGATCGCGACGGCGAAGAGGTTGTGCTGAAACCCCGGCAGCTTGTGATGGCCACCGGCATGTCCGGCAAGGCGCGGATGCCGGATTTCCCGGGTATGGAGAGGTTCAAGGGCGATCAACACCACTCCAGCCAGCACCCCGGACCGGACCGGTATCGGGGCAAGAAGGCGGTTGTCGTCGGCTCCAACAACTCGGCCCACGATATCTGCGCGGCACTGTGGGAAAACGATGTCGACGTGACGATGGTGCAGCGGTCCTCGACCCATATCGTGCGGTCCGACACGCTGATGGAGGTCGGTCTTGGCGCGCTTTACTCCGAGGAAGCCGTGGCCAATGGCGTCACCACCGAGAAGGCCGACCTGATCTTCGCCTCGCTGCCCTACCGGATCCTGCACGAATTCCAGATCCCCGCCTATGCCGAGATGAAGAAGCGCGACGCGGCCTTCTACGAGGGGCTGGAAAAGGCCGGCTTCTGGCTGGACTGGGGCGACGACGACAGCGGGCTGTTCATGAAGTACCTGCGCCGCGGCTCGGGCTACTACATCGACATCGGCGCCAGCCAGCTGATCATCGACGGCGAGATCAAGCTCAAGCGCGGACAGGTCGTGGAGGTCGACGAGACCGGCGTGATCCTCGACGACGGCACGCATCTGGATGCCGACGTGATCGTCTACGCCACCGGCTACAACTCGATGAACGGCTGGGTGGCCGACCTGATGGGCCAGGACACGGCGGACCGGCTTGGCAAATGCTGGGGGCTCGGATCCGACACCACGAAGGATCCCGGCCCCTGGGAAGGCGAGGAACGCAACATGTGGAAGCCGACGCAGGTGCCGGCCCTGTGGATGCACGGCGGCAACCTGCACCAGTCCCGGCATTATTCCCAGTTCCTGAGCCTGCAGATCAAGGCCCGGATGGAAGGCATTCCGACCCCGGTCTACGGGCTGCAGGAGGTGCACCACCTGTCCTGACCTGTCAGGCGCGTCCGCCGACACCGAAGGCGGGCGCGCCTGCGCCGCCGGCCGTCAGGCCGGCGGATCGGTGGATCGCGCCACGGGCCGTGGACGTGCGGCGACGCTTCCGACGATGCCGGCACCGACACCTGGGCCGAGACCCGGGCCGGGGAAACCACCGCATCGGGGCGCGATCCCCGCGGTTCGATGCCCGCCGCGCCGCCCTTGCGGCAAGCGACGGGGGGCCAGCCGCTCAGCGCCGGTAGCGCGGGGTCTGGGGTGCCGTGGCCCGTCGCAGCCGCGCCTCGCGCCAGATCATGTAGAGCCCCGAGGCGAGGATCAGCGCGATCCCGGCCACGGCCACCGCATCGGGCCATTCACCGAAGACCAGAAGCCCCCAGAGCACCGCGAGCGGCATCGCCACGTATTCGAAGGGCGCCACGACCGCCGCCTCGGCCACCCGGTAGGCCTGGCTGATGAAGAACCCGCCGAAGGACGAGGCCGCGCCAACCAGCAGCAGCACCAGCCAGTCGGACGGTTCCGGAACCGTCCAGGCCCGGAACAGGAAGTCGAGCGAGGCGTCGCCGGTGCCGGAAAACCGCCCGTCGCCCATGAACAGGCCCAGCCCGCCCGAGATCACGATGAAGCTGAGCTGGATGTAGAACGACAGCGCCAGCGCGCTTTCGGTCTTGCCGATGTAGCGGGTCAGCATGTGCAGCCCGGCATAGCCCACCGCTGCCGCGATCGGCAGCAGCGCGGCGGGCTGGAACACCTCGGTCCCCGGCCGGAGCACGACAAGGACGCCGACGAATCCCACGGCGATCGCCGCCCAGCGTCGCGGGCCGACCTGCTCCTTGAGGAAGATCACCGAGAACACGGTGATGATCAGCGGCGAGACGAAGAACAGCGCCACGCCCTCGGCCAAGGGCAGCGCGGCAAGGCCCAGGAAGAAGGTCATGTTGGCGAAAACCACGCAGGCGGCGCGCAGCAGGTGCATCCCCAGTCGCCGGGTCCGCAGGGCCCGCGCCCCGCCGGCCAGCGGCATCAGCACGGCCAGCAGGATCGCCATGCCGATCACCGAACGCAATAACACCACCTGGTGCAGCGCGTAGCCATCGGACAGGAATTTCACCGCCGTGTCGTTGATAGAAAAACAGACGACCGCCGCCAGTGCGGAAGCCGATCCGATCATCGCGGGCGAGAGGCTGGGCGCGGAGGGCATG
Organism: Paracoccaceae bacterium; assembly: GCA_024742695.1. Classification (GTDB taxonomy): domain Bacteria; phylum Pseudomonadota; class Alphaproteobacteria; order Rhodobacterales; family Rhodobacteraceae; genus JANSXY01. Next base: position 188,225 of record JANSXY010000004.1, read on the forward strand.
CGAGCATAAGACCGCCGGAGCACCGCCTGCGCAATGGCAATGTCACCCCGGATGCCGCCAGGCCGCTGACGGGCGCCGCAAGACCGGCTAGACTGCCGCCGACGGTCGGGGAGGAAGGCCATGCGATCCAGCCGCGCGATCCAGATCATCACCGCCCATGCCGAGGGTGAGGTCGGCGACGTCATCGTGGGCGGCGTCGCCCCGCCGCCCGGCGCGACGCTGTGGGAACAAAGCCGCCACATCGCCCGCGACGGCGCGCTGCGCGCCTTCGTGCTGAACGAACCGCGCGGCGGGGTGTTTCGCCACGTCAACCTTCTGGTGCCGCCGAAACATCCCGAGGCGCAGATGGGGTTCATCATCATGGAACCCGAGGATACGCCGCCGATGTCGGGCTCCAACGCGATCTGCGTGGCGACCGTCCTGCTGGACGCGGGCATCCTGCCGATGACCGAACCGCTGACCGACCTGGTGCTGGAGGCGCCCGGCGGGCTTGTCCGGGTCCGCGCGGAGTGCCGCGACGGCAAGGCCGAACGGGTCACCTTGCAGAACCTGCCCTCCTTCGCCGGCCGGCTCGACGCGGCGCTCGAGGTCGAGGGGCTGGGCACGCTTCGGGTGGATACCGCCTTCGGCGGCGACAGTTTCGTGATCGTCGACGCGGCGGGGCTGGGATTTTCCATCACCCCCGACGAGGCGCGCGACCTCGCGCGGCTGGGCGTACGGATCGCCGATGCGGCCAGCACGCAACTGGGCTTCGGCCATCCCGGCCTGCCGGATTGGCAGCACATCTCGTTTTGCATGTTCGCCGGGCCGCTGACGCGGGACGCAGCGGGCCATTCCGCGCGCTCGGCGGTGGCTATCCGCCCGGGCAAGATCGACCGTTCGCCCACCGGCACCGGGGTTTCGGCCCGGATGGCGGTGCTGGCCGCACGCGGCGAGATGACGGTCGGCGACCGGTTCACCGCGACCTCGATCATCGGTTCCACCTTCGGCGGGCGGATCGCGGGGGAAACCACGGTCGGCCACCGGCCGGCGATCCTGCCCGAGGTTTCGGGCCGGGCCTGGATCACCGGCACGTCGCAGCTGTTGCTCGATCCCGCCGATCCCTGGCCCGGCGGCTACCGTCTGACCGACACCTGGGGGCAGGGCGGCTGACCGGGGGTCAGCCCCGGCCGGCCTTCCAGGCCTCGTAGCGGGCGCGGGTGGCGTCGTTCATCGGGTAGAGGCCGGGCAGTTCCACGCCGCGGCCTACCTCGTCCATGATCCAGCCTTCCATGCGTTCCTGTTCCGGCCCCGCCTCCAGCACGTGATCGAGCAGCGCAGCGGGGATCACCACGGCGCCGTCGTCATCCACCACGATCCAGTCGCCCGGCATCACCGCGACGCCGCCGCAGGCGATCGGCTGATCCCAGCCCACGAAGGTCAGCCCGGCGACCGAGGGCGGCGCGGCGAAACCCCGGCCCCAGACCGGCAGGCCGGTCGACAGCACGCCCACGGCATCGCGCATCACCCCGTCGGTAACAAGCCCGGCGACCCCCCGTTTCGCCATCCGCGCGGCGAGGATGTCGCCGAAGATGCCGGCATCGGTCACGCCCATCGCGTCGGCCACGGCGATGCAGCCCGCGGGCATCGCCTCGATCGCGCCGCGGGTGGAATTGGGCGACGACCAGCTTTCCGGCGTCGCCAGATCCTCGCGCGCGGGCACGAAGCGCAGGGTGAAGGCCGGGCCGGCCAGCCGGCCCTGGCCCGGCCGCATCGGCTGCGTGCCGCGCATCCAGACGTTGCGCAGCCCCTTCTTGAGAAGGACGGTGGTGATCGTCGCGGTCGAGACGGTCTGGAGGGTGCGGACGATGGTTGTGGCGTCGGTCATCGGGGAATCTCCTGCGGTGCTGGTTGTCTGCCTAGCGCGTTCGGGCGGGCTTGCCGAGACCCGTTGCGGGACCGGGCGCCGAGGGGTGCCCCGGGTGCCGCTGCCTCAGCCCTGGCGACCGGCGTAGCGCGGCGGCGAATGGCGATGGTCGCGGATGTCCCAGTCGATCGCCGCCGCGCCGATCCGGAACCGGGCCAGCGCCATCGTGTTCTCGTCGTCGGGGTCGTCGGGCGCGTCGCGCCAGATCGGCAGTCGGCCCGCGCCGCCATGGTCGCGCAGGATGTCGACCGGCCCGGTCCCCGCGACGAGAAGCGCCGCCGCGCGGGCCTGCCGGTCGTCCGACGACCGGGTGACGATCTGCGCCTCCGCGGCCGCCGCCGGATGATGCAGCGCATGGTTGGCATGGGCCGAGGGTACCGTGACCTCGCGCACCGAAACCGCGCCCCCGCCGAATTCCACCGACACAAGCCGCGGGTCGCCGCATTGGCCCAGCGTGACGTGGAACCCGCCCGATCCGGCGCCGGCGCGCAGGATCGCCAGCGCCGCGTCGATATCCGGCGCGGTCAGCATCGCGCGGGTCAGGACCATCCGCGGCACCTCGGGCGAAAGGCCGGTCAGGCGCAGGTTGTTCACCGTCATCACCAGCCCGGCGGCGGACCAGCCGAAGGTGTGGCCGGGGATCGAGCCCGGGTAGCAGAAGGAATGGAACCCCGGCCCCCAGTCCGGCCGGACCTCGGCGATGAAACAGTGACCGGCAAGGCCTGGTATCCCGTCCTCGGTATGGGCGAGGACCGGTTCGGGGCCGGGCAGCATCACCGTGGTGCAGCCTTCCGGCGTGTCGGCCAGAAGATCGCCGCGGCAGGTCCAGGCGAAGACCGTCTCGAACGGCAGGTCGAGCCCCTCGGCCAGTCCCTCGATCTCGGCCAGGATATCCGGGAAGCGCCGCGCGACGGTGGCGGCCATCCGGCGCACCGCGGGCCGGTGCGCCGGGCCGGTGACCTGCTGCCACAACGGATGCGGCAGGAGATGGTCGGCCACCGCCTGGCGGCCCGCCGCGCCCAGGGCCCGCCCCAGCCCGCGGGGATCGCCCGCCACCCGCCGCCATCCAAGTTCGCCGCCATGTGCCGTGATCATGCCTGCCTCCCCCGCTGCGTCACGATTGCAGCCCGTGGCCTGCCGCGCAATGCCGGTCGACCGGGATCGGCGCATGGACGCCCATCGCGCCGTTCGGCCGTATCCATCCGCTCCGTCGTGTATCTTCCTGTTCGATATGGACTATCATGCCCGCTTGTTTCGTGGAGTGTAGCGATGGCTCGGTCGAAAACCGGCAAGGCAGTGGCGATCTCGGCGGGGCTGCTGGCTCTGGCCGCGGTGGGGGCGTCGGCAGAGGCGATCGCACCGCAGGACCGTCTGTCGCAGGCGCGGGTCAAGCTGGACAGCGCGCGCGCCGCCCTGTTTCCCGCGGGGCAAAGCCGGCGCGACATCATCGCGCGCCGGCTGGCGGCGCGCGGTGACGCGCTGGCCCCCGCCGTTCCGGCGCGATTGCCGATGCCGGCCGCGCCGGCAACACCTGAACCGCCGCGGCCGACCGGCGGGCTGGCCGGCCTGCTGGATCTGATCGCCATCGCGGAAGCGGACGCGCGCGGCTACGACACCGTCCACCAGCGCGCCGATCGCCCGCCGCCGGCGCCGCCCAGCCGGCTGACGCTGGGCGAGGTGCTGGACTGGGTGGCGGCGACACCGGGCCAGCCGCACGCCATCGGCCGCTATCAGTTCATCCCCTCCACGCTGGCCGATCTGATGCGGCGCGAGGCGCTCGGCCGCGAGACCCGGTTCGACGCGGCGACGCAGGATCGGCTGGCCCTGCGGCTGATGCGCGATGCCGGGCTGGACGAGTTCCTCGCGGGCCGGCTGCCGCCCGAGGCGTTCATGGACGAACTGGCCTATGTCTGGGCCGGCCTGCCGCTGGCCTCCGGCCTGTCGGCCTATCACGGCTATGCCGGCAACCGCGCCACGATCAGCCGCGCCGCCTATGCCGCCGGGTTCGAGGCCGCCTTCGGCCTGCGCTGAGCGCGGTCAGCGGATCCGGGTGACGATGACCGGCGCCGCCGCGCCGATCTGCGGCACCGTCGGATCGTCGAAGACCAGCGGATCGGCGCCGTTCCGCGCCGCCACCGATCCGCCGCTGCCGATGGCCGCGAGCGGTTGAAACCCCTGCGACGTGGCCGCGGTCTGACCGGCCGCGCCGAAACCGGATAGAAACGCGCCGAAGGCCGGGCGCCCTGCATCGGCCGGGGGCGCGACCGGATAGGTCACCTGCGATGACGCGCCGCTGGCCGCCAAGGGTTCCCACAGGCCGTAGCCATGCGCGGCGGTATCGGTCTTTTCCATCCAGGCGGGGATGCGCTGCATAACCTCGGATCCGAAACGCCCGGCATCGGCGGGGAAGTTCACCGGATAGCTGATCAGCCACAGCGTCCCGTCGTTCTCGAAAACGGTGCTTTGCCAGTCATGCATCGGGGTGAAGGGCCGGATGTCGGGATCGGCCCGGTTGCCCATGTCGATGGTGTCGCCGGCCTCGGCGGTCTCCAGCAGCGGCGCCAGAACCGCGCCGTGATGCCGCGCGAGGTTGTCGGCCAGGATCCCGCCGTCGAAGGCCGTGGTCCGCTCGAACGACATCACGGTGGCGGCGGCGACGGTCGCGGTCAGCGCCATCATCGGGGTGACGGAGCTGAGCATGCCTCAGGCCCCGCTGTCGTTGCGGCACAGCGTCTGGATCATCATCCGCGCGCCGTCGGGGTTGGTTGCGGTGTCGACGGTCACATCGTTGAACCAGGCCCGCCGCATGACCTTCAGGCTGACCTTCCAGTCGCTGCCGCTGCTGTCGATCTCCGTCTCGATGCCGACAAGCTGGCCCGGCGCGGGCTGGTTCTTGTGCCGCTGCATCGGCCAGTCCTTCGAATTCTGCCAGTTCGGCGGAACCTCGGTGCCCCGGTCATAGGCGCTGCCCTTGTCGAGGCCGGCCTCGAAGCTGATCGGCATGGCGACGATATCGGGGGCGAACCCCTGGCCGCAGGCGGGTTTGGCCACGCGGATCGCGCCGCCGTCGAATTCCTCGATCCCGCTCGACATCAGGATCGTGCGGTCGGCGCGGGTGCCGCCCACCGTCAGCGCCGCGACCTGGGTTTCCCCCGCGCTCAGCCCCGCGCTGAACCGGGCGTCATTGGCCGCAACCGTGCCGGCCACGGTCACGTCGCCACCCGCCGTGCCCGCCGCGCCGACCGTGAGATTGCCGGCCAGCGCGGTGTCGCCCGCCACCTCCAGCGCGCCCTCCACGGTGGCATCGCCCTCGACGGTCAGCGCCGCGACCCGCGCCGCGCCCGCGGCGATCAGGGTGCCCGACAGCCGGGTTTCGGGGCAGTCGATCTGCAATCCGCCCGGCGTCGCGTTCGTCGCGCCGCCGGCGGTGCAGCTGATCCCCAGCAGCCGGTCGATCCGCCCTTCGGCCATCTCCAGCGTGCCGATGCCGGAAACGGCGGCGGGCTCGCCGTCGGGGTTGGCCAGGGCCAGCCCGGCCTCGGCCGTCCGCAATTCGGCCAGCCCCGTGATCGCCGCCTGCGCCCCGGCCATCGCCAGCGTCCGCAGGCCCGATATGCTGGCCTCGGCGCCCGCCAAGTCCGACATCACGATGGAATTCACGCCGCTGATCCCCGGAAACCTGTCCACCTCGCCGTCGCCGTCGCTGTCCCAGGCGTTGAAGACGAGCGAATCGTAAAGCCCGTTGCCCGACAGGCAGCGTTCGTGATCCTCGCTGCCGGCGGGCAGGCCGCTGCACCGCGACAGGGTTTCCTCCGCCTCGACCTTCTCGCTCACATCCGCCGGGTCGGCGGAAACGGAGCCGAAATTCGACAGCGCGACCAGCGATCCGAAATAGCCCGCGCCGCTTTCGCCCAGCAGCCCGGCTTCCTGGAACGGCGTCACGTTCAGCGTCCAGGCGCCGTAGGGGCCGACGGCCTCGATCCCGTCGTTCGGGTTCTCGGCGTCGATCGGGCGGATGAAGCCGGCCGAGGGCATCCGCGCGCTGGCGACGATCCGGTTGCCGCGCGTGGTGCTGGCGGGCTGGCCGCCGGTGGTGACCAGCAGAACCTCGAGGTCGATCTCGTCGTTTTCGTTCGCGGGGTCGGACAGGTCGAACACCCGGTCGGTCAGGTCGGCCCGGATCGCGCCGCCGCCGGCCTGCTCGACATCGTTGCGATTGGCCGTGGGTGCGGGCGCGCCCGGCGCGGCGGCCAGCGCCGCGCTGCGCAGCACGGCGCGGGCCAGCACGGTGAACTCCTGCCCGTAGACCTTTTGCAGCGCGCCCTCGTTGTTGGCGTAGACCGAGGGCAGGTAGCCCGAGGCCACCACGTCATTCAGCCCGAGGTTCAGCGCCAGCGGGTCGCCGGCACTGGTGCCGTCGTAAAGCGCGCCAAGGATCCGGTCATACCGCGCCGCGACATAGCCCTGGGCCGAGGCGAGGTGCTGGCGCAGGTCGCCGGCGACAAGCGTTTCCTCCTGCCTGTCGCGTTCGCGCACCAGCGTCTGGGCGGTGAAGGTGATCACGGAAAAGGAGACGGAAAGGTAAAGGATGGCCTCGACCAGGGTCACGCCGCGGCGCGCCGCGCGCGCCCGCACCCCCTCACTCGTCACCACATGCACCGGCATGGCCCGAACCCTCCAACGCGCGCCCGGCAGGGCGCGAAACGCCAACGAAACAAACGGAGTGCCGCAGAATGGCATACTTCCGATACGGCTAACTACCGCAACCGGTGGGTGAATTCAAGCGAAAGGGGGGGGCGGGGGCGGGATTCGGGCCGCCCGGCGGCCGAAATCCCGCGACGGCGCGGAATCACCGGCGCCGTCGCGACAGGTCAAGTAATTGTGAACACGCGGGAAATGCCCCGGTGAAACCGTTGCGCCGGGCAGGGCGCAAGAACCAATCCCTTTGGATGTTGATGGCACAAAAGCCGTAGAGACCAAAGCGAATCGCACACGTAATGGTTAAGCCGCGAACCGTCGGCACGAAGCCCGGCGGACGCGGCGTTCCGGGCCGGCCAGCCGCCGCCCCGGGCAACGCGAGTGCAGAAACCTCGGTCGTGACGGCCGGATGTAACCAGTGACCTTTCGAGAGGGACCAATGACCATCACCCAAAACCCGGCCCAGATCCCGGCCCGGCGCCCGGCCCGCAAGCGCGGCGTGACGCTGATCGAGGCCGTGCTGTTCATCTCCATCGCGCTCGGCCTGATCGTCGGCGGGATCGTGTTCTTCCAGCAGGCCTCCACCGCGCAGCGCACCAACGACGCGGTGCGCACGATTTCCGGCATCGCGTCGGAAGTGCGGGCGATGTACCAGTCCTCGACCGACTTCGCCGGCATTTCGCAGTCCACCCTCATTGCCGCCGGTGCGGTTCCTTCAAATGTTGTAACCGATCAAGCGCTCCAGAACGAATGGGGCGGCCAAATCGGGGTTCAGGCGGAAACCATCAACACGGCCAATGACGGCTTCAGTGTAACCTATACTGGTGTTCCAACTGAGGCTTGTGTGCGACTAGTAACATTTGACGCGGTCGGCTCTGGTGTGGTCGGTGCCGGGATATCAAGTGTGACGCTAGCCAGTTCAGTTGATACTGCCGACACCACGACATCCGCCGCCAACGAGCTTGTGCTTGGCACTGCCTATACAGGTACCGGCTGGGCAGCGGCGCAAGGTGGTCCAGTAACGCCTGCAGATGCCGCGACACACTGCACTGCCGCGAGCACCAGCGGCTCAACCAACTTCAGAATAACCTTCGGACGCTAACCAACCCAGCCCCGGCGCCCCTGCGGCGCCGGGGCCACCACCGCCACCGCGGGCGGCTGCCACCGGCCGCGGATTGACCAAAGGAACGGCCCGGCGGCGCGGGGGGATGCGCCACGGGGCCCGGTTGAAAGACGAGTTCACACAAGGGTTTCGCAGATGCACCCGATCGTGCCGCACCGGCCGCCCCCGGCCGTCCCCCGCCGCCCCCGCCGCGCCGCGCGCGCGGGCCTTGCCCTGACCACGCTTCTTGCCGCCCTCGCCGCCGCCCCGGCCGCCGCCGACGGGCCGGGCCTGCCCGGTGTTTCGCCCTACGGCGTCCGCGCCCCCTCTGCCGCCGGCGCCTGGGCCGTGCTGTCGGGCGGCGACCTGCGCGGCACGCTGGAGGCCTGGGCCGAAGGCGCGGGCTGGACCGTCGTCTGGGACAGCCCGCTGAACTACCGGCTGCGCGCCTCGGCCCGTTACGGCGGCGGTTTCGAACAGGCCGTCGCCGGGCTGATCGACGCGATCCACCTGTCGAACCCGGAACTGCGGGTGACGATGTATCGCGGCAACAGGGTGCTGCATGTCGAGAACGCGCTGGTGGAAACCCGATGATCCGCCGCCGCCTTGCCCCGCCGGCGCTCGCCGCCGCGCTGATCCTGCCGCTGGCCGCCTGCGACGGCATCATGCGCGATACCGAGGCGACGATCGGCACCGCCAACCAGCGCGTGTTCAACGCCGGGCGCACCTATGCCGGGCAGCGCAGCTTCCGCGCCGGTGGCACGCAGGTGTCGTCGGACAGGTTCGTCGCGCCCATGGCCGAACGCATGGCCCCGGCCCGCGCCCTGCCCGCCCGCGTGCAGGGCGACGACGCGGTGGTGCTGATCTCGCGCGATCCCTTGCGGCTGGCCGATATCGCCGACCGGCTGGCCGACGCCACCGGCATTCCGCACGCCGTCGATCTTGGCCCGGTCTCCGGCGCGGGGCGCGACGCCGCCGCCCCGGTGGGCCGCGATGCCGCCCCCGCCGGCGCGGCCAGCGCCACCCGCGCCGCCACCATGGCGATCCGCCCCAGCCTGAAAGGCCCGCTGGGCGAGGTGCTGGACAGGGTCTCCGCCGCTTTTGACGTGGAATGGAGCTATGCCGGCGGGCGCGTGGTTTTCCGCGACTACGTGACCCGGCAATACCAGATGTCGATCCTGCCGGTGACCTCGTCGCTGAGTTCCGGGTCCGCCGGCATCTCGTCTTCCGCCGCGGTCGACCTGTGGACGGAATTCGAGGCCGGGATGCAGGGCGTGCTGGGCGAGGGCGCGCGGGTGAACGTGGGCCGGTCGACCGGCATCCTGACCGTCACCGCGCTTCTGGCCGATCACGCGAGGCTGGAGGACTACCTGGCGCGGATGAACGCGACGATGGGCCAGCAGATCGCCTTCGACGTCAACGTGCTGACCGTCGATGTCAGCCGCAACAAGGGCTTCGCGCTGGACCTCGACCTCGCGCTGAACGTGCTGGACAACTTCGCCTATGCCGGCGGATCGTCGCTGGAAACGCCGCTGGGCGGGCTGAACTTCTCGATCTACGAGGGCGACCTGAGGCTGGACGCGGTGATCGGCGCGCTGTCGTCGCAGGGCGACGTGGCGCTGGAAAACCGGATCGGCGCGACCACGATGAACTTCCAGATGGTGCCCGTCGAGATCGTCGACGAGATCGCCTACATCTCGGAAATCTCGGAAGAAACCGAGGTCGACGACGCGGGCAACGAAACCACGACCGTGTCGTTCACCGCCGAGACGCTGACCGTGGGGATCGAGTTGCAGCTGCTGCCGCGGGTTCTGAACGCGCGCGAGGTGATGCTGCGCTTCGGGGTGCGGCTGAACGACCTGACCGCGCTGCGCAACATCGACATCTTCGCCAATGCCGGCGCATCGGTGCAGCTGCCCGAGGTGGCGCGCACCGCCTTCGAACAGCAGGTGGTGCTGGCCGCGGGCCAGACGCTGGTGCTGGCCGGGTTCGAACGCACCCGGTCCGAGGCGCGCAGCGAGGGGATCGGCAACGCCCGGTTCCAGGGCCTGGGCGGCGAACGCTCGGCCACGCAATCGCGGCTGACCACCGTGGTGTTCATCACCCCGCGGCTTCTGAACCGGCGCGGCGCGACGCGGTAGGGGGGACGGTGGCGAGGTTCGGCGGATCACTGTTCGGCAAGCGGCGCGGCCCGCCGTCCGGCGACGCGCCGCCCGGCGGCGATCCGCCGGTGCGGCCCGGCGGTTGGCGCGACCGGCTGTTTCGCAAGGCGCGGGCAAAGCCGGGCGCCGAACCGCCCGACGCGGCGGAGCCGGTCGCCGCGAAGGCCGGACGCGGCGGCCTGCTGACGCGGCTGCGCGGCCGCAAAGGCGGGCAGGACGCGCAGCTGTTCTTCGACCCCGACCTGCCCGATCCGGCGGCGGAGCCGGATGTCGACTACGTGATCGACGCGAAGGGCCGGCTTTCGGGCGGGCGGCGCAAGCTGGCGATCGGCCTCGACTGGCAGCCCCGGCAGCCGGAGAAACCGCTGACCGCGCAGGCCCGCGAGGGGGTGCTGGAGGGGATGGCGGTGCCGCGCTACGCCGCCGTCTTCGCCGATGGCAGCCAGGTCGGTTTCGCCGGGAGGGACGAGGGCGCGCGCGGCGGGATGCCGGCGGCGGCCACCGCGATCCCGATGCAGGTGACGGGCGACAGCTGGGTCGGCGCCTTCCGCCTCGTCGCCGAGGATGACGAGGGCGGCACCGCCTGGTGGCTGGTCGCGATCCGCGACGGGATGGTCTACGAGGACAGGCTGATCCGCGACGGGGCCGAGGCCCGTGACGCCTTCGAGGATTTGCTGGACGCGCCGGGATGGAAGGCGCGGATCTGCCCCGAAGACTGGGATTTCCCGGAAACCGTGGACCTGCCGCTGGGCCTTGTGCTGCCGCGCCGCAGCCGGGGCGCGGTGCTGCGGCTGCACGACCCGAAGCTGATCTGGCTGCCGCGGGCGGCGGTGGCGCTGGTGCTGGCCGGGATCGTCGGCGGCACGCTGTACTACCAGTCCTATGTCGAGGAACAGCAGCGCCGGGCCGAGATCGCCCGCCGGATGGCCGAGGAAGCGGCCCGTCGCGCCGCGCTGAACGTCGCGCCCTGGGTCGATACGCCGACGCTGGAGACCTTCATCGACGCCTGCACCGCCGGAATGGACGAGGTTCTGGTGCTGCCGCCGGGCTGGCGGATCGACGGGCTGGCCTGCCGTCCCGGCGACCGGGCCGTCACCGTCGAGGCGCGCTGGCGGCGCGACTCGGGCGGTCGTGCGGCCTGGTTTCTTGCGGCGATGGCCGAAAGCGGCCTTGGTGACGCCGCGCTTGCACCGGCGCTGGACCAGGCGACGCTGGTGCGGACGATCCCCGTTCCGGTCGCCGAGCGGCGCGGCGAACAGCCGTTGCCGCCCGGGGAGATGGAACGCCGCCTGCGGCTGCGGCTGGATACCCTGTCGCTGGAGGCGACCCTGCGCGCCGGTGGCGCCCGGTCGGCGCCGCGCACCGCCGCGCAGCAACCCGGCACCTCCTGGACCAGCCACGAGTTCCGGATCGCCACCTCGGCCTGGCCGCAGGGCCATGCCGGCCTACTTGCCGATATCCCCGGCGTCGTGGCCGACGAACTCGCCTACGACCCCTACAACGCCTCATGGAGCCTGACCGCGCTGATCTACCATCCGCCGAACGGCCGCCACTGACACCGGAACCGAGAGGAGCCCCGATGCCACGCCACCCCCGGCCCGCGCCGATTGCCGCTACCCTGCTGGCCATTGTCGTCGCCGCACCGCCCGTCCTCGCCCAGACCGCGCCCGGCGCCGCGATGCCCGACGCGGAGCCGACGTCGGACCCGGTGACCGATGCACAGGTTCGCCAGCTGCGCGAAAACGGTCTGATCGCGCGGCAGACCGAGATCGGGGAGGGCCTTTTGCTGATGGATCGCCAGCTGCGGCAGGCGCAACTGGCGCAGCAGGTGATGGCGCTGCTGGGGGCCGACCAACCCGTCGAGGTCGCTCCGGGTGAGTTTCGCGATTTTTCCGGGACGCCGCTGGGGATCCGCGAGCGGATCGCGCAGCTGCAACTCGAACTGCAACTGATCGACCTCACCGAGCAGGTCGAAGAGGCTCGCGCGGCCAATGGCGGCACCCTGTCGCCGCTGGCCGCGCTTCTCAGTTTCCGGCCCGCGTTCGAGGCCGGCGGGCCGCGATCGGCAGAGGCCCCGGCCCCCGTCGCCGCACCGCCCGAAGAGCCCGAGCCCGCGGCGGCGACCGAACCGGCGCGCGCCACGGCGGAGCCCGAGATATCCGTGCGGGAGTTGCGCGGCGGTGGCGGTCGCTATTCCGCGCTGCTGCGCGTTGACCGCGCAGAGGTCGAGGCCGCGCCGGGCGACGACCTGCCCGGCGGGATCCGGGTGGTAGCTGTTCAGCCCGAGCAGGTCGTGCTGCGCCTGCCCGGCGCGGGGCTGAGAAGCTACCCGACCCCGAAGTGAGGACGGCCCGATGGAACCCGCCCGCCGCATTTCCGACATGCTGCCCGCGATGAGCGACGAGCAGCTTGCCGCGATGGTCAAGGAATGGGGCCTGGTTTCCGGTGCCGGGCAACAGATCGACATCGGCAACGACCTGCGCAAGAGCCTTGCGATCTTCAAGAACGGAACCGCGCTTGTCGCCCAGGGCCAGCGGCACAAGCCCGAGGTCAAGCTGATGCTCGACCGCACCCGGCGCATGGGCCTGAAGCTGGCGGATATCCGCGAGGTCGACGCCGCGTCGCTGGAACGGGTCTACGGATCGCCGGCAAAGGAATACAGCCTGTCGACCTGGAAGACGCTGGACCTGGAGCGGCAGAAATCGCTGGCGCGGATCATCGCGGAGGCGGCCGAACTGGGCGCCTCGGACATCCACATGCGGGTGCTCGACGAGCGCTGCGAGGTCAAGGTCCGGGTCAACGGCCGGATGCGGGAATTGCGGGACGAGGGCTCGCGCGATGGGCAGGAGATGATCCGCGCGGCCTTTGCCGTGGCTTCCGGCCAGGGCTCCGGCGGGACGGACTCGACCTTTCAGCAGGGCGCGATGTTCCAGAAATCCGGCCTTCTGCCCGGAAATGTCGAGATGCTGCGGCTTCAGTACACGCCCACGTCGGACCAGCGCGGCGCGCTGGTGATGCGGATCAAGTATGTCGGCAAGTCGGCCGAAACCGATGTCGACAGCCTCGGCTATTCGCAACAGCAGGCCGCGGACCTGAAGAAGATGCGGCTGAAGACCAACGGGATGTACATCTTCGCGGGCAAGGTGTCGTCGGGCAAGACGACGACGTTGCAGCGCTGCCTGAACGCGATGTTCCTCGACAAGCGCAAGGAAATCTCGATCTACGCCGCCGAGGATCCCAAGGAACTGGAACTCCTGGGCGCGATCCAGGCACAGATCACCGCCGGGCAGAACGCGAACGAAGCCTTCAAGATGGCGATGAAGGCGGCGCTGCGCTCGGACCCGAACGTCATCGTGCTGGGCGAGATCCGGTCCGAGGAACTGACCTCGATGGCCGTGGAGGCCGCCAAGACCGGCCACGCGCTGTGGTCCACCGTCCACGCCGGTTCGGCGCTGGGCATTCTCAACCGGCTCATCAACCTCGGCGCCGACCGCGAGGATCTGAAGGATCCGCGCACCGTCGGCGGGCTGATCTACCAGCGTCTTCTGGGCGTGATGTGCCGGTCCTGCCGGGTCACCCTGCGGCAGGCCCTGGCCGAGGGCGATATCGAGGCCGAACTGGCCGAGAAACTCGTCGAGATCACCGGCCAGACGGATGAGGCGCTGATGTGCCGCGGCAAGGGCTGTTCTTCGTGTTTCATGGGGCTTTCGGGCCGGACCGTCGTCGCCGAGACAATCCGCCCCGACGCGCGGCTGCTGGAACTGTACATGGATCACAGCCGGATCGACGCCGAGAAATACTGGTTGACCCCGGTCGACAGGGGCGGGCTTGGCGGCGCGCCGGTGATGCATCACGCGATGGTCAAGGCCGGTGCGGGCATCGTCGACATCAACGAGGTGCAGGAAGAGGTGGACCTTCTGGAAAGCTACGAGCGCGAACTGGGGCACCTGATCCCGCGCCTGCACCATGAGATCGCCGCGCTGCGCCGGGCGACGGGGGCATCGGCGTGAGCAACGGCTTCGAGCGCTGGTTCGCCCGGATCCAGTTCGGCTTCGAGCCGCGGGTGAAGTTCTACCAGGAATTCGCCGCGCTGTTGCGCGCGGGCATGTCCAAGCCCGACGCGATCAGCCTGCTTTACATGGTGGGCAGCGACGAGGGAAAGAAGAAGGGCGAGGCGATGGCCATCGTGCTTGGCGAGATCCACAAGCAGATGCGCAACGGCAAGTCCTTCGGCGAGGCGATCCGCCCCTGGGTGCCGCCCGACGACCGGATGGTGCTGGAAGCCAGCGAGAACTCCGACGATTTCCCGGGCCAGCTGGAAGGCTATTGCTGGGCGCTTCGGCAGAAAAAGAAGGTCGTCGGCACGATCGTGGGCGGCCTGGCCTACCCGGTGTTTCTGACCGCGATGGTCTTCGCGATGCTGATCTATTTCGGCCGGTCGATCGTGCCCGCGATCGGCGTCCTGCTGCCGCCGGAGGAATGGACGGGCCCGGCCGCCTTTCTCGCCTTCCTCGGACGGTTCGCCGACAACTACGCGATGCCCAGCGCGGCGGTGCTGAGCGGGCTTCTGGTGGCCGTGACGATCTCGTTGCCGCGCTGGACGGGCCGGCTGCGGCGGATCGCCGACAGGTTGCCGATCTACAAGCTCTACCGCGTCTATACCGGCATCTCGTTCATGCTGGCGATTTCCTCGCTGATGCGCGGCGGGTTGCCGCCGATCACCGCGGTGGAACGAATCCTGCCGATGTCCACGCCCTACGTGAAGGAACGGCTGACGGCGATCCGGCGGGGGATGCTCAACGGTCTGGATTTCGGCGAGTCGCTGCACAGGTTCGGCGCCTCCTGGCCGGACTACAGCATGAACCTGTCGATCAAGATCTTCGCGCGCACCCAGGACCTGTCGAAGCAGCTGGCGCGGCTGGCGCAGGATTGGCTGGTGCTGAACCAGGAGAAGATGGCGCAGCGGATGGCGACCACCCGCAGTGTCGCGCTGGTCGCCGTCTTCGCGGTGATCGTGGCCGTCGTGGGCGGGATGTACTCGGTGCAAAGCCAGATCACCGCGGCGGTTCAGCGCTAGGATGGCGGCGGCCGGTCACGCCGAAGCCGTGCTGGTCATGGCCTTTGTCGTGTTCGGGGCCTGGGCGGGGCTGGCCCGGATCGAACCGGACCCAGAGATCCGGGCACGCACCGGCGGGCTGGCCGGGATCGCCGGGGTGGCGCTGACCGCTGCGGCGCTGGGCCTTTTCCTGCGCCCGCAGAGCGGTCCGATGCCCTGGGTTCCCGCCGTTTTCACCGCGCAACTGGCGGTCGCCGCCTGGATCGACCGGCAGACGACATGGGTGCCCGACCCGGTCGGGATCGGGCTGTGCCTTGTCGCGGCGCTGGCGAGCGCGGCGGAACCCGGCGCATCGATCCATCGCCTGCTCGCGCATTGGGGACTCGCCCAGCCGCCTCTCGCCTTCGGTCTTGCCTGGGGTGTTGCCATTCTTGGCTGGCTTGCCGGGCTTGCGCTGTGGCGCATGCAGGTGGCGCTGGGCGGCGGCTGGATCACGCCGCCCGATCTCGTGGCCTTCCTGCTGCCGCTTGCGGTCTTCGGCGCAAGCGGTGCGGCGGCTCTGGCCTATGCGCTGACCGGCCTTCTGGCGCTGGGCGCGCTGCGGCTGGCACCGCTGCGTCGCGTGCTTGTCCATCCCGCTGCGGCGGCGGAGGGCGCGCGCGATCTGGGGCTGGACGGCGGCGTGCCGGTCCCGGCGCTGATGCTGGTGCTTCCGTCGCTTGCCGCGGTCTATTTGCTCGGCGGGTGACGACCTATCAGAAACTGTCCTCGATCCGGCCCAGCGTGCGCAGCTTCGCCTGGTAATCCTGGTCCTCGCGCAGCAGGCGGAACCTCGATTCCGCGATCTTCGTGCGCATCGCCTCGCCGTTGCGGCCGCGGAACGACAGGTACTCCATCCTCAGCCGGCCCTCGTGCAACTGCTGCCAGACAACCCCCAGAACCGATGCCGCGATCTGATCGTTCGCGGTCTGCACGCCGTCGATCTGCGCGGCGAATTTCGACAGCGCCATAAGCGCCTCGACGGTCGAGGAGGCGTGGATCGTGGTGATCACCGTCGGCCCGCCCAGCGAGATCTGCAACAGTTCACTGGCGGCGCGGCCGTCGCGAACCTCGCCAAGGTAGAGATAGCGATAGGCCCAGCGGCGCGAGGCCTTGATCGCCGGGCCGAACCCCTCGCCCCGGATCGGCACCTGGTAGACCCGCCCGCCGTCATGCGCGCCATCCAGCACCCGTTCCGGCGGATCCTCGAGCGTTACGCCGATGCCGCCATGCGCGCGGATCCACTCCAGGAAGCAGGCGGCGGCCGTGGTCGACTTGCCGCTGCCGAAACTGCCGGCAACCAGCACAAGGCCCGATGCCGCCCCGATCCGCCGCAATTCGGTGCCGGCCCAGCGCGGCAGGCCAAGGTCGGCAAGGTCCATCGACCGGCGTTCCAGCCGCCTGAGGCACCAGTGCCGCACCTCGCCATCGGGCGCCGACGCGGCGATGGTCCGGTCGCTGGCCGAGGGCGCGACGATCCGCGAACAGCGGTAGTCGACGCCGTCATGATGAACGGTGAACTCCGGTGCGAAACGTTCCTGCGCCCAGCCGTCCTCGACGGTGCGGAACAGCCGCGCCGCGTCGGGTGCGAGGATGTCGGGCAACGGCGCCGGGGCGCGCGGTCGCTTGCCGGGCGCCGGCGCGACACCGGGCAGCCGCAGGTTCAGCGCAAGGCCGGGTTCACCGGGTTCGGAAGACAGGAACAGGTCGGAGAATTCGATCTCCGCCAGACGCACCGGCATGTTCGACATCACGCACCAACAACTTACTCGTTCTCACTTGGTCGCCGGCAGGGGCACCGGGCTGGGCAGCACGAAGGCATCGGCAAAGCCGGCATCGGCCAGGGCGGCAAGGGTGGTGCCGGCCTCCGTGCGCGCCACCGGGCCGACGAGCAGGCGGAAGAACGCCGTTTCGCTCGTCGGTTCGCGGACCGAGGCGGCGAGGCCCCGATCCGAAAGCGTGCGGGCCGCGGCGCTGGCATTGCCGCCAACCGTGAAACTGCCGGCCTGGATCAGAACGCCGCCCGGCGCGCCGCCCGCCTTCGGCGGGATCGGCGCGGGCTGCTGCGGCACCGGTGCCGGTTCCGCGGCGGCCTGCGCGGCAGGTTCCGGCCGCGGCTTCGGGGCGGGCAGGGCCGGGGCGGCCTGCGGCGGTTCGGCGGCATCAGGCGACGGGGTCGCCGCCGGTGCCACCGCGGCAGTGGCGATCGCGCCCTCGCGCGGGCCGGTCAGGATCGTGCCCCCCGAGGTTTCGACCTGGACGTTCGCGGGCAGCCGCAGGATCCGCGTCACGCGCCCGAAATGGCCCAGCATCATGCCGGTTTCGACCTCGAGCTGGCTGAGCGGGTCGGCTGTATGCGCGATCACCACCTTGCCCTCGCGGGTTTCGCGCAGCGACCATGGGCTCGGTTCGGCCGGCTGGCCGGCCGCGCTGTTCGCGGCATCCGTCATGGCGCCGGGCTGCGAGAACCAGTCACCGATCCAGCGCGCGTCGGCCTCCGGGGCGGGGGCGGAAAGCGCCGCGGCATCGATGCCGCCACCGCCCGGCGATTGTGACAGGATCAGCAGCGTCAGGGCGTCGATCTGTTCAGGCGACATCCGCGCGATGATTCGCAGCACTTCGAGATCCATCTGGCCCAGCGCGGCCCCGATCTCCTCTGCCTCGGCGACACCGGCGGTTTCCGCCAGCGCCTCGACCATGGCGGGGCGATATTCCTCGGGAATGGTGCGCAGGCCGGTGGCCCCGGTGTCGGTCTCGGCCGTGGCGGTCGCCTCG
The DNA here is from genome assembly GCA_024742695.1 of Paracoccaceae bacterium. Classification (GTDB taxonomy): domain Bacteria; phylum Pseudomonadota; class Alphaproteobacteria; order Rhodobacterales; family Rhodobacteraceae; genus JANSXY01. The sequence goes on from JANSXY010000004.1 coordinate 205,963, forward strand.
GCCGGGGCAGGCGGCGGCTCGGCCGGGGCGGTGGCGCCCCGCAGCCGGTCAAGCTCGGTGCCCGGTTGGCTCGGTTCCACCGGCGCGAGTTGCGGCAGCGGCGGCACCAGCACCGGATCCTGGGCAAGGCCCGGCGTCGCGGGACCGGCAAGCGCCACGGCCACCGCGACGGCGCGGGTGGCCGCCGTCCATGCTGCTTCGGGAATGCGGACCATTCTGGCTGCCATCATCTCTGCCGCGTCCTCCAGTCGCAGGAAAAGCCCCGTGCCCGCGCAACGGCATTGCCTCTGCTTTGCCGGTTTACGGGCCCGTTGCCGCCGGGTCATCCTGTACATATTGACTGTACGTCCGATTGGAAAGAGCCGGGCGTTCAGCCCGGCAAGGCCGCATGCGCCGACAGGTCCGGCAACAGGCCCTGCCGGATCGCCCGGGTCAGCAGCTGGGTGCGGTTCGCGACGCCGAATTTCCGCCCGATCCGGGCCAGGTGCATCTTCACCGTCGGCTCCGCGATGCCGAGGCTGTGCGCGATCAGCTTGTTGCTTTTTCCGGTCGCGAGTTCGCACAGCACGTCACGCTCCCGGGGCGTGAGGCCGGGATCGCCGGACTGGCCCGGCTGGGCCACGACCAGCCGTTCCTCGAGGCAGGGCAGCCACAAGGCGGAGGGCAGAAAGACCTCGCCCGCCAGCGCCAGCGCCAGCGCGCGCAGGAACAGCGGCTTCTCGAAGCTCGTCGGGATCGCGGCTGTGCCACCGGCGGCCAGCAAACGGCGCACCGTCGGCGCGTCGATCCGGTCGGCGACGAGAATGCGGGGCAGGCCCGCGGGCAGGTCGGCCAGTGCCGGCTCCAGGGTCTCGAACCCCGGCCGGTCCATGACGATCGCATCCGGGGCCTGAACGGAGCGCAGCCGCCCCGATGCGGCGCGCAGGGCGATCGGTTCGATGCACCAGTGTCCTTCGGGAAGCGGCGAGGCCGCGAGAAAGTCGGCAAGGATCGCGTCGTCGCTGATCAGCCGGATCGTGCAGGCCGCGCGCTGCACCTTCGTCAGAACCGTCATGTCTACCTCATACAAATACACTCGTCACGGGTATGGTTCGATACCCTTCCCCAAGGATGGTGAAGCAGGGTTAACAAATACATACCAACGAATAGGATAGCCCAGTTGCGCGCCTTGCGGCCAGCCAAATGGCGTCGAAAACTGCGAAACGGCGACGGATGCCGCGAGGCCCGGATCGGATCGTTGGGCCGGGCAAGCCCAGGTTGTATGGAGTTGGCGGCAAGGCCACGGGCCTTGGCGGCAACGGCCCCGGAGGCAGCGCGATGCATCGAGACGACGACCAGAGGCGGCAGCGGCGCGGCGCCAAGCTGGCCGAGGTCGCCCTGTTCCTGTCAATCGCCATGGCCATCGTCGTCGGCGGGCTGTCGACCTACCGGGAGGCGAATGTCGCCGCCGAGGTGTCGGCGCAGGCCAGGGTTCTGACGGCGCTGGTGGCCGAGGCGCGCGCATTGCCGTGGCATTCGGCGCGGGATGCCGGCGGTGGCCGGATCGATGCGACGCTGGCGGCGGCGGGGGCGGTGCCGGCCGCGATCGTCGCGCCGGCGCCGCTGCGATACGGGTCGCGGCTGCTGACGCAATGGCAGGGTGAACTGGCGCTAACCGTGGTGAACCTCGGGCAGGGAGAGCGGTTGCATCTGCGGCTGCATGACATCCCGGTGCCGGCCTGCACCCGGCTGACACCGGTCGCAGGATCGGGCCTCGGGGTCTTTGCCGACGGAATCGACGAGGTGCGGATCGCCGGGCCCGACGGCGCCGCGCGGGGCGGCCGGCCGCCGCTGTCGATTTCAGCCACCGCGACCCTGTGCAGCGAGGCTGCGGGCGGCGCCGACGGTACCGCGACGGTGACCTTCGTGCTTGGTCTTCGCTAGGCCGGTTCAGGGCAGCGCGCGGCCCCGGCGCCAGACGCGGCGCACCGCGCCGTTCGGGCCGAGATGGACGAAATCCGCCGCGCGCCCCGGCACGAGGCGGCCGTGCCGCCCGCCCGCGCCAACCACGGCGGCGGGCACCGAGGTCGCCATCGCCAGCGCCCGCTCCGGTGCGATCCCGGCCCGTGCCGACAGGCAGGCGACCGCGCCCGCCAGCGTCAGGTCGGCCCCGGCGAGCGTTCCGTCCTCCAGCGTCAGACGGCCGTCGCGGCGCAGGATCCTGCGGCCGCCCAGCCGCATCTCGGCAGCGTCGGTCCCGGCCAGCGCCATGCAGTCGGACACCAGGAACATTCCCTCCGGCCGCGCCGCCAGCGCCACGCGCAACGCCTGCGGCGCGACATGGATGCCGTCGGCGATCAGCCCGCAGGCGGAGTCGGAGGTCAACGCGGCACCGACGAGGCCGGGTTCGCGGCTCCCCAGCTGGCTCATCGCGTTGAACAGATGCGTGACCGCGCCGGCCCCTGCGGCGAAGGCTGCCTGCGCCTCGTCGGCGGTGCAGGCGGCGTGGCCAAGGCTGACGATGACCCCCGCCGCGGCCAGCCTCGCGATCTGGTCGTGCGTGGCGGAGGTGGGGGCCAGCGTGATCATCAGGGCCGGCAGGTCGCGCGCCGCTTGCAGGTACAGCGCCAGGTCGGCCTCCGTCATCGGCCGGATCAGCGCCGGATCGTGCGCGCCGGCGCGGCGCGGATCAAGATGCGGCCCTTCGAGATGCAGGCCGAGAAAACCGGGCACCCCGGTTCGCGCCGCCCCTGCGCCCGCCGCGAGCACCGCCGCCGTCGCGTCCGGCGTGTCGGTGATCAGCGTCGGCAGGCAGGCGGTGGTGCCCAGCCGGGCGAGCGTGTCGCAGATCGTGGCGATGCCCTCGGGGTCGAGCCGGCCGTCCACCGGCACGCCGCCCGCGCCGTTGACCTGCAGATCGACGAAGCCGGGCGCCAGCACCCCGCCGCCAAGATCGACGATCTCGCCTTCCGGCGCACCGATGGCGGCGACGCGGCCATCGTCCACCACCAGCGCGGCGCCCGGACGGAAGGCGGTGCCGTCGAACAGCGCGGCGCCGGTATAGCTGATCCGGCTCATGAGCTTTCCCGCGCCAGCGCCAACGCGCCGTCCAGTGCCGTGCCCAGCGCCGTCCGCACTGGCCAGCGACGGCCAGGCCGCGCAGCGAATCGCGGGCCAAGCCCGCCAAGGAACACCACCGGAAGCCGGTCGCCGGCCTGAAGATGGTCGATCGCCGCGGCGATCCGGGCCTCGGCCTCGTCCAGCACCGCGCGGGCCTCGGGGTCGTCGGTATCGAAGGCCCGTGGCGCGAGAGCGGCGAAGTCGGCCGGCCGCGCGGCGGCCGCGAAGGCGGCGATTCCCGCCGCGCCGCCGTACCGGTCCAGAAGCGCGGCGAGCACCGGGCCCGGTGCGATGCGCCCGTCGCCGGCCATGACGGCGCGGGCCAGCAGGGCCCGGCCGATCCAGGCGCCGCTGCCCTCGTCGGAAATCGCAAGGCCCCAGCCGCCGACCTGATGCAGCACCCCGCCGCGCTGCGCCACGAACACCGATCCGGTGCCGAGCGCGGCGACGATCCCGTCACTCGGCCCGAGCGCGCCGCGCGTCGCGGCCTCGGCATCGGTGACGATCCGCGCGCCGGCCCAGGGCAGGAGCGGGCGCAGCCGGTCGACGGCCCCGGCGGCATTGGCCCCGGCAAGGCCCAGCGTCACCCCTGACGGCACCATGCCGCCGGCGGCTTGCACGGCGGCCTCGGCCGCGACGCGGATCGCCGCCGCCGCGCCGGCCGGATCGGTCGCGATATTCGCCGGCCCGGCCGCGCCGCGCCCAAGCACATTGCCCATGGCATCGGCCACCGCCGCCCGGCAGCCGCTGCCGCCGCCGTCGATCCCCAGGAAAACCGCCATCCCGCCTCCCGCCTTGGCGGCAGACTAGCAGGCGGCGCGGAAATGGGAACGGGGCGCCGGCGGCGCCCGGCCCCCCTTCCCTTTGCCGGGTTTCCCACTACGATCCGCCCCGATGGCGCGCGACGGTGCGGCGCCGGCCCGGACCGGGCCGGCGCACCCCGACAGGCGCGCCCCAATGACAGGAGGCCAGACATGACCGAGACCCTCGCCATCGGACCGTTCAGCCCGCCGGAGCGCGAGGCGCTCACGGCGCAGTTCGGCTGCACCCTGCTTGCCGGGCCCGGCGATCTGGCGCGGTTGAGCGAAGACGCGCGGGCGGCGATCCGGGCGGTGGCATACAAGGGCCATCATCCCTTCGGGGCTGCGCAGATGGACATGCTGCCGGGCCTTGGCATCGTGGCGAATTTCGGCGTGGGCTACGACGCGATCGACGTGGCGGCGGCCTCCGAACGCGGCGTGAAGGTCACCAACACGCCCGACGTGCTGAACGACGATGTCGCGGATATCGCCGTCGCGCTGCTGTTGATGACGGGGAGGCGCATGGTCCAGGCCTCGGACTGGGCGCGGTCGGGCAACTGGGCCGAGCGCGGGGAATTCCCGCTGAATCGCAAGGTCTCGGGCGGCAAGGCCGGGATCCTGGGGCTGGGCCGGATCGGGCGCGAGATCGCCGACCGGCTCGCGGCCTTCAAGATGGACATCCACTACTGGGCGCGCAGCGAGAAGGACACGCCGGGCTGGACCTATCACGACGATCCCGTCGCGCTGGCCGAGGCCGTCGATTACCTGATCGTGGCGCTGGTCGGCGGGCCGGATACCGCCGGGATGGTTTCGCGCCAGGTGATCCGGGCGCTGGGGCCGCGCGGCATCCTGGTCAACATCTCGCGCGGGTCGGTGGTGGACGAAGAGGCCCTGCTGCACGCGCTGGAAAGCGGTGTGCTGGCCGGTGCGGGACTCGACGTGTTCCTGAACGAGCCGAAGATCAACCCGCGGTTCTACGCGCTGGATACGGTGACGGTGCAGCCGCACCAGGGCTCCGGCACGGTCGAGACGCGGGCGGCGATGGCGAAGCTTCAGCGTGACAACATCGCGGCGTTCCTTTCCGGCGGGCCGCTGCTGACGGCGGTGAACTGATCCGGCGGTCGGGGAGGAGACGGCATGAGCGACGGGTTCGAACGCAGCCTCGAGGAACGGCTGTGCCGCTATGCGGCGGTCGACACGCAGAGCGACGAGACCGTCGCATCCAGCCCCTCCACCCCGTGCCAGCTGGACCTGCAAGGGATGCTGGTGGCGGAACTGGAGCGGATTGGCGCCGAAGAGGTCACCCTGACGGATTACGGCGCGGTGCTGGCGACGATCCCGGCCACCGCGGGCGGCGACGCGCCGGTGATGGGCTGGCTCGCCCATGTCGATACCGCGCCGGCCTACAACGCCACCGGCGTGAAGCCGCGGGTGATCCGCGGCTACAACGGTGGGACGATCAGCTTTCCCGACGCGCCGGACCTGGCGCTGACACCCGAGGTATCGCCGGCGCTGGCCGACAAGCTGGGGCATGACATCGTCACCGCCTCCGGCACCACGCTGCTGGGGGCGGACGACAAGGCCGGGGTGGCGATCGTGATGACGGCGGCCGAGCATCTTCTGGCCAACCCGCGGATCCCGCATGGCAGGATCCGCATCGCCTTTACCCCGGACGAGGAGATCGGCCGCGGAGTCGATGCCCGGCTGCCGGCCGACCTCGGCGCGGATTTCGCCTATACCTTCGACGGCGCGCTGCCCGGCGAGATCGAGTACGAGACGTTTTCCGCCGACCAGGCGGTGGTCCGGATCACCGGCGTGGCGATCCATCCCGGCCTCGCCACCGGCAAGCTGGTGAACGCGCTGCACCTGGCCGCGCGGATCGTCGAGACCTTGCCGCAGGCCACCCGCACACCCGAGGTGACGCGGGATCGCGAGGGATTCTGGCACATCTACCAGATGTCCGGCACCGCGGCGGAGGCGGAGCTGAAATTCATCCTGCGCGATTTCGAACTCGCGGGGCTGGAGGCCACCGGCGAGATGCTGCGCCGGGTCTGCGACGCGGTGGCCGCGACCGAGCCGCGGGCCGGGATCGAGGTGACGATCCGGCCGCAGTACCGCAACATGCGCTACTGGCTGGAGAAGGACATGACACCCGTGGACCTGGCCCGAGACGCGGTGCGCGCGGTGGGGCTGACGCCGCGCTCGGTCCCGATCCGGGGCGGCACCGACGGCTCGCGCCTGACCGAGTTGGGGGTGCCGACGCCCAACATCTTCACCGGCATGCAGGAAATCCACGGGCCGCTGGAATGGATCAGCGTGCAGGACATGGCGCTGGCAACCCGCGTGGCGTTGGAACTGGCCGGCCTCGCGGCCGGCGGCCGCGGACCGGGTCAGGCGTAGCGCGGTTTCAGCCGCAAGACGCGCAGCGCGTTCACGATCACGGCAACGTCGATCGCCTCCTGCAGGATCGCGCCCTCGACCGGGGTGAGATGCCCCAGCGCCGCGGCCATCATCCCGGCCAGCGACAGGCCGATCCCGGCGACCACGCTTTGCAGGGCGATCCTGCGCGCGCCCTGCGCGATCTCGATCCCCGGCAGCAGCCGATCCAGCCGGTCGACCAGCAGCACGACATCCGCCGCCTCGGCCGAGGCCGCCGCGCCGCGCGCGCCCATCGCCACGCCCACGTCGGCGGCGGCCAGGGCCGGGGCGTCGTTCACCCCGTCGCCGACCATCGTGACCGGCCCGTTCTTGCGCTCGCTCAACACCAGCAGCACCTTGCGATCCGGTGTCAGCCCGGCCCGGACACCGTCCAGCCCCAGCCCGCGGGTCACCGCCGCCGCGATGTCGGCGCGGTCGCCGGTGGCCAGCAGGATGCGGCGATGACCCAGCCGGCGCAGCGCAGCGAGGAACCCGGCGGTGCCGTCGCGCAGCCGGTCGGCCAGCAGGATGCGGCCGGCAAGGCGCCCGTCGATGCCCACCGCGACGGTCACGGTGCCTGCCTCGGCCGGGGTCTCGGGGGGCTCGGTTTCCAGCGCTGCGGCCACGAAATCCGGCCCGCCGACGATCACGTCCCGCCCGCCGACACGGCCCGCGACACCTTCGCCCGGCACCTCTTCCGCCGCCTCGGGCAGCGGCAGGGCAAGGCCGCGGTCGCGCGCTGCCGCGACCAGCGCCTGCGCGACCGGGTGCTGCGAGGCCTGGTCGAGCGCGGCGGCAAGGCCCAGCAGTTCGTCCTCCGTCGTGCCGGGGGCGGGTTCCACCAGCGCCAGCGCCGGCTGGCCGTGGGTCAGCGTGCCGGTCTTGTCGAGGATCAGCGTGCCGGGCCGCGCCAGCGCCTCCAGGGGCCGGGCGCCCTTGATCAGCACGCCCTGTGCCGCCGCGCGCGACAGGCCGGCGACCAGCGCCACCGGCACCGCCAGGATCAGCGGGCAGGGGGTGGCCACCACCAGAACCGCCACCGCGCGGATCGGATCGCCGGTCAACGCCCAGGCCAGACCGGCGATTGTTACGGTGACGGCCAGGAAGCCCAGCGACCAGCGATCCGCCATCCGCGCCATCGGCGCGCGCGAGCGGTGCGCCTCTTCCACCAGCCGCACGATCCCGGCATAGGTGCTGTCGGCCGCCGGGCGCGTCGCCAGCATCTCGAACGCCTCGCCGCGGTTGGTGGCGCCCGAAAGAACCTCGTCGCCCGTCTCTCGGCGTACCGGCAGGCTTTCCCCGGTCAGCGCCGACAGGTCCAGCAGCGCCAGCCCCCGCGCCACGGTTCCGTCGACCGGCGTGACCGCGCCCTGCCGGATCAGCAGCCGGTCGCCCGGCGCGAGCGCGTCGAGCGGCACCTCGTCGAGCCTGCCATCGACGATTCGCGTCGCGCTGCGCGGCACCCGGCCCAAGAGCGCGTGCATCTCGCGCCGGGCGCGGCCCTCGGCATAGGATTCAAGGAAGGTGCCGCCGGAATACATCACCGCGACCACCGCCGCGGCCAGCGTCTCGCCGAAGCCCAGGGCGGCCGACATCGACAGCGCCGCGACGATATCCAGCCCGACCTCGCCGCGCCGAAGGCCCTGCACGATCTCCGCCACAAGCGCGGCGAGGACCGGCAGGACGCCAAGAAACCAGATCGCGCGGGCCGCCGCGTCCCGCCCCGCGAGGGTCAGCGCCAGCCCGGCGACAAGCGCCAGCAGCGCCACGGCCAGTAGCAGGCGCTTGCCGCGCCCCGTCAGCGCGGGTGGCGGCCACGCGGCGGTCATGCGGCGGCCCTGCCCGCGACGGGGCCGGCGGCGGATCGGCGGGTCTGGACGCGCGTGGCTGGCATCGGGCTGGCTCCGGTCGTTGGCACGAGACTGGCGCGGCCCGGCGGGCCGCACCCTGATCGGGATCAAGCCGGGCCGGGCGCGATTGCCAAGCGCGCGCGAATGGTGTCAATACCCCCCCGGCACGAGGGAGGAACGGATGGCCGGCGGCGCGAACGAGGACAGCCCGAGGGGCTTCGCCTTCGCGGTGACCGCCTACCTGCTTTGGGGCTTCCTGCCGCTCTACATGAAGGCGCTGGCGCATATCCCGCCGGTCGAGGTGGTGGCGCACCGGGTGATCTGGGCGGTGCCGGTGGCCGGGGCGGTGCTGCTGTGGCAGCGCCGTACCGCCGATCTGCGCGCCGCGCTCCGCTCGCCCCGGACGCTGGCGATGGGGGCGGTGACGGCGGCGCTCGTCTCGCTCAACTGGGGCATCTATGTCTGGGCGATCGGGTCGGGCAACGCGCTCGACGCCGCGCTGGGCTACTACATCAACCCGCTGTTCTCGGTCTTCCTCGGCGCGGTGCTGCTGGGCGAGCGGCCGGGTCCGGCGCAGATGGTCGCCATCGCGCTGGCCGCCGCCGCGGTCGCGGTCCTGACCTGGGAGAACGGGCAGGTGCCCTTCGCGGCGCTCGGCCTGACGCTGACCTGGGGCGCCTACGCCTATTTCAAGAAAAGCCTGCCGATCGGCCCGAACCAGGGGTTCCTCCTCGAGGTGCTGCTGCTGGTCGGGCCGGCGATCGGCTATTTCCTGTGGCTGGCGGCGCGGGGCGAGAGCCATTTCTTCACCGGCCCGGCGCTGGACGGCTGGCTGCTGCTGGGGTGCGGGATCGTCACCGCGGTGCCGCTGATGGTCTATGCCAACGGTGCGAAGCTGCTTCGGCTGTCGACCATCGGCATCCTGCAATACATCGCCCCGACGATGATCTTCCTGACCGCCGTGTTCCTGTTCGACGAACCCTTCGGCGCGGCGGAGCGGATCGCCTTCCCGATGATCTGGGCGGCGCTGGTGATCTATACCGCGGCGCTGGTGCGGCGCACGCGCGGCTAGGCCGGACGGTCAGTATTTTCGCGGCACGTACAGCTCGCGCGGCAGGGCGCTGCGCTCGTAATCGGGGTTGAACACCCGGTCCGGCAAACTGACCTCCTCGTGCGGAACGGCGCGGTAGGGCATCAGGCCGAGAAGGTGATCGATGCAGTTCAGCCGCGCGCGCTTCTTGTCGTTGCCCTCGACGATGTACCAGGGCGCCTCGGGGATGTTGGTGCGGGCCAGCATGTCTTCCTTGGCCTTGGTATAGTCTTCCCAGCGGACCCGGCTTTGCAGGTCCATCGGGCTCAGCTTCCATTGCTTCAGCGGATCGTGGATCCGCATCAGGAAGCGCATCTGCTGTTCCTCGTCGGTGATCGAGAACCAGTATTTCACCAGGCGGATGCCCGAGCGGACAAGCATCCGCTCGAATTCCGGCACGTCCTGGAAGAACTGTTCGACCTCGGCCTCGTCGGCGAAGCCCATCACCCGTTCCACGCCGGCGCGGTTGTACCACGACCGGTCGAACAGCACGATCTCGCCGCCCGCCGGCAGGTGCGGGACGTAGCGCTGGAAGTACCACTGGGTCTTTTCCCGATCCGACGGCGCGGGCAGCGCGACGACGCGCACGACGCGGGGGTTCAGGCGCTGGGTGATCCGCTTGATCACGCCGCCCTTGCCGGCGCTGTCGCGGCCTTCGAACAGCACCACGATCTTCTCGCCGCTGTGCTGCACCCAGTCCTGCAGCTTGATCAGTTCCGCCTGAAGGCGCAGCAGCGACTGGAAATACACGTGCCGATCGATCGTGTCGGGATGGGTGCGGCGGTAGATCCTGGCGATCTCCTGGCTCAGCACCGCGTCCTCGAGTTCGATCTCGATGTCCTCGTCGAGCGTGTCGGCCAGTTCCGCCTGAAGCCAGTCGCGCGCGCCGGTCTCGTCGTCCTCGGTCATGTCGTTGCCTCGTTTCTCACCTGCCTGTCCCGGGGCGCCCGCGGGCGCCGGGAGTCAAGCAGCACAGCGTGACAGGCCCGTGACGCCGCGGCGCGGACCCGCTTGGCGGTCACACCAGCCGGCTGATGTCCTTCGCGGCGCGGACGAAGTCGGCGAACAGCGGGTGCGGCGCGAAGGGTTTCGATTTCAGCTCGGGATGGAACTGCACCCCGATGAACCACGGGTGATCGGCCACCTCGACGATCTCGGGCAACCGGCCGTCGGGCGACATGCCGGAAAAGCACAGCCCGCAGGCCTCCAGCTTCTCGCGATATTTCACGTCGACCTCGTAGCGGTGGCGGTGGCGTTCCTCGATCGTGGTGTCGCCGTAGACCCTGGCGACGCGCGAGCCGGGCTTGAGCACCGCGGTATAGGCCCCCAGCCGCATGGTGCCGCCCTTGTCGTCTTCGAGCTTGCGGGCGACCTTGTGGTTGCCCTGCACCCATTCCTTGAGGTGGTAGACGACCGGGGTGAAGCGCCGTTTGCCGGCCTCGTGGTCGAACTCCTCCGATCCCGCGTCGCCGACCCCGGCGAGGTTGCGCGCCGCCTCGATCACCGCCATCTGCATGCCCAGGCAGATGCCCAGGTAGGGCACCTTGCGGGTGCGGGCGAATTCGGCCGCCCGGATCTTGCCCTCCGTCCCGCGCTCGCCGAAGCCGCCGGGCACGAGGATCGCGTGGAAGCCTTCCAGGTAGGGTGCGGGATCCTCGGCCTCGAAGATCTCGGCGTCGATCCACTCGGCCTTGACCCGGACGCGGTTCGCCATGCCGCCATGCGTCAGCGCCTCGGCGATCGACTTGTAGGCGTCTTCCAGCTGGGTGTACTTGCCGACGATCGCGATCCGCACCTCGCCCTCGGCGTTTTCCAGCCGGTCCATGACGTCTTCCCAGCGGGCCAGGTTGGGGCGCGGCGCGGGCGAGATTCCGAAGGCGTCCAGCACCGCCTGGTCGAGCCCCTCGCGATGATAGGCCAGCGGCGCCTCGTAGATCGATTTCAGGTCGGGCGCGGCGATCACGGCCTCGGTCCGGACGTTGCAGAACAGCCCGATCTTCTCGCGCTCCTTCGTCGGGATCGGATGTTCGGAGCGCAGCAACAGCACGTCAGGCGCGATGCCGATGGCGCGCAATTCCTTGACCGAGTGCTGCGTCGGCTTGGTCTTCAACTCGCCCGAGGCGGAGATGTAGGGCAGCAGCGTCAGATGCACGAAGATGCATTGGCCGCGCGGCCGGTCCTGGCTGAACTGGCGGATCGCCTCGAAGAACGGCAGTCCCTCGATGTCGCCGACGGTGCCGCCGATCTCGCACAGCATGAAATCCACCTCGTCCTCGCCGATGGCAAGGAACTCCTTGATCTCGTTGGTGACATGCGGAATGACCTGGATCGTCTTGCCCAGGTAGTCGCCGCGGCGCTCCTTCTCCAGCACCGTGGAATAGATCCGGCCCGACGACACGGAATCGGTGCGCCGTGCGGAAACCCCGGTGAAACGCTCGTAATGGCCCAGGTCGAGATCGGTTTCCGCCCCGTCGTCGGTGACGAAGACCTCGCCATGCTCGAAGGGCGACATCGTGCCGGGATCGACGTTGAGATAGGGATCGAGCTTGCGCAGCCGCACCGAGAAACCGCGCGCCTGCAACAGCGCCCCCAGCGCGGCCGAGGCCAGCCCCTTGCCGAGGGACGAGACCACGCCACCCGTGATGAAGACGTAGCGCGCCATGAGGATCCCCCGTGATTGACCTAGAATGAGTGTCCTGCCGGGTCCGGACTGGCCCTGCATCACGGGAGCCAACGGCTAGCAGATTCGCGTCAGACCCGCAACTTGTAGTAATGACGCGGCGGCCGAAAGCAACGTGTTGTGGTTTCTCAGTCCGCCGGCGGCGGGACAAGCGGCGCGTCGGCAGAGGCCGGCGGCAGCAGATCGCCTCCGGGAAGTTCCGGGATCGCCGGGGCGTCCTGCGCCGAGCCGTCGCCGGCGTCGATCCGGTCGACGACCGAGGTGGAGGCCGAATCCTGCGCCGCGAAGACCGTCAGCGTCAGCGAGGTGATGATGAACGCCACCGCGAACACCCAGGTCAGCTTGGTCAGCGCGTTCGCCGCGCCACGGGACGACATCACGCCGCCGCCGCCACCGCCGCCGCCACCCATGCCCAGCCCGCCGCCTTCGGAGCGCTGCAGCAGCACCACCCCGATCAGCAGGAGCGCCAAGATGAGATGGACGGTGAGAACGACGTTTTCCATGATCCGGGCCGAGTTGCGGGCTGACGCGCCTATCTAGGCTTGCCGGGCGCGCGCCGCAACCCTTGAATGCCCCGGAACCGCAGGCGGGATGCGGAGCGCGGCAGGGTGCCGCGCGAAAAGCCGGTTTTCCCCGCCGCGCGCGCGCTCTATACGGGTCGCCGGATCCTCCGGGGAGATGGGCATGGCGAATGTCGTGGTGGTCGGCGCGCAGTGGGGCGACGAGGGCAAGGGCAAGATCGTCGACTGGCTGAGCGAGCGTGCGGACGTGATCGCCCGGTTCCAGGGTGGCCACAATGCCGGCCATACGCTGGTGATCGACGGCAAGGTCTACAAGCTGCATGCGCTGCCCTCGGGCGTGGTGCGCGGCGGCAAGCTGAGCGTGATCGGCAATGGCGTGGTTCTCGATCCCTGGCACCTGGTGGCCGAGATCGAGGCGATCCGGGCGCAGGGGGTGGAGATCACGCCCGAAACCCTGATGATCGCCGAGAACACGCCGCTGATCCTGCCGCTTCACGGCGAACTGGACCGGGCGCGCGAAACCCAGACCTCGGTCGCCAAGATCGGCACCACCGGTCGCGGCATCGGTCCGGCCTACGAGGACAAGGTCGGCCGCCGGGTCATCCGCGTCGCCGACCTCGCCGACGATGCGACGCTGGAATTGCGGGTCGACCGCGCGCTGATCCATCACAACGCGCTGCGCGCCGGGCTCGGGCTTGACCCGGTGGACCGCGCGGCGCTGATCGCCGACCTCAAGGCCATCGCGCCGGAGATCCTGCAATATGCCGGCCCGGTCTGGAAGGTGATCAACGAAAAGCGCAAGTCGGGGAAGCGGATCCTGTTCGAAGGCGCGCAGGGCGCGCTGCTGGACATCGATTTCGGAACCTATCCCTTCGTCACCTCCTCGAACGTCATCGCCGGGCAGGCGGCGACCGGGGTGGGGATCGGCCCGGGATCGATCGATTTCGTCCTCGGCATCGTCAAGGCCTATACCACGCGGGTAGGCGAGGGGCCGTTCCCGACCGAGCTGCACGACGAAGACGGCCAGCGCCTGGGCGAACGCGGGCACGAATTCGGCACCACCACGGGCCGCAAGCGCCGTTGCGGCTGGTTCGATGCCTGCCTCGTGCGCCAGACCTGCGCGGTGAACGGCGTCAACGGCATCTCGCTGACGAAGCTCGACGTGTTGGACGGGTTCAAGACCCTGAAGATCTGCACCGGCTACGAGATCGACGGCGAACGCTATGACTACCTGCCCACGCAGGCGGCGAAACAGGCCAGGGTCACGCCGATCTACGAGGAGATGGAGGGCTGGGCCGACAGCACCGCGGGCGCGCGCAGCTGGGCCGATCTGCCGGCCGCGGCGATCAAGTACGTGCGCCGGATCGAGGAACTGATCCAGTGCCCCGTTGCGCTTCTGTCGACCTCGCCGGAGCGGGACGACACGATCCTCGTCACCGACCCGTTCGCCGACTGATGGCGCTGTCGTGGAAAGCCCGCCGGCGCTGGGCGCTGGTGATCCTGCTGATCGGGATGCCGGCCTATGTCGTCGTCGCCGTGACGCTCATGAACGCGCTCGACGCGCGCTTCGGCCGGTTGCCGATCTGGGCCGAGGTCATCGTCTACGTCACGCTCGGCTTCCTGTGGGCAGTGCCGTTCCGCCGGGTGTTCCGCGGCATCGGCCAGCCCGATCCGGAGGCGCCGCGCGACGGATCGGAGGGCGACCGATGAAACGGGCCGCCCCGATGGGGCGGCCCGCGTTTCCGTCGTGCCTGCGATCCGGGGTCAGAGCCCGGTGCGCCGCGCCTCGGTCATGAATTTCGAGGTCGAGGCGATCACGAACTGCCCGCGGCGGATCTTCTGGATCTTGCCCTGCCGCAGCAGCATCCCGAACGAGCGCAGGCTTTCCTCGCGGCTGAAGTCGCTTTCGTCGGCGATCCGCGCGACCTTCTGCAGGATCTGCGGGCGCGAGAAGTAGGTGTGCCCCTCGATGGCCGAGGTATAGGCCGCCGCCGCCTCCAGCAGTTCGGGCAGGTTGTTGGCGCCCATCTTCTCGGCGAATTCGGCGAAATCGCGGCTCGCCTCCATCGCCTCGGCGGTCGACGGCGTGGTGTCGTCGAACTCCTCTTCCTCGGGATCGAAATCGTCGCGCAGCATGTTGCGGGTCGAGATCCGGCGCGGATGCACCGCCGGGTCCGTGCGCGGCCGGTCGACGCGCTGCGCGAAACCCAGCACCAGCGGGTCGGGCATGTCCGCCGCCGTGTCGGTATCGGCGCCCTCGCCGGTGATCACCGGGCGGCGCGGGCGGATCGCCTGGCTCAGATCCTCGCGAAACGGCGCGTCCGAGGCCGGCGGCAGTGGCGCGGGCAGGCGGCCGCTGTCGATGCGCTCGGCCTCCGCCGCGGCGACGGCGGCTTTCAGGTGGCTGATCGCGGACTGCCGGCGGCGGGTTTCGGCCTCCGACATCTCGCTGCTTGTCTTGTCGTCGATCCGGTCGACGACGGCATCCTCGGCCCGACGGCTGAAGGGCGCGCCGTGATCGTCCTCCGCGTCGAACCCGTCTTCGTCCGCGGCCTCTGCCGGGATTTCCCCGGCGTCGTCTGCCGCGGTCTCCGCACGGTCGTTCCCGTCCGGGGTGTTATGGTCATCGTCTGCCGGCGCGCTTTCCGGTGCGGCGGAGTCGGCCAGCGCCGGCGTGTCGTCCCCGGCCGGTTCGGCGCGATCTTCCGCCGCGGCGATGGCGACCGCCGCCTCCGCCGCGATCCGCAGCGCTTCGGGGTCGCCCTCGAGCACCTCGCCGGGAGTGGTTTCGTCCCATTCCGCGCCGCTGTCCGCGTCACGGTCGGCGGCCTGTTCGGGGCCAAGCACGAGAACCGGCAGCGGCCCTTCGTCCGCTTCCGTTTGCTCGGGCTTCGGCGTCACGGCGGTGCGCGACCGGCCGAGGCCTCCGAAGAACCGCGCCCGCGCCCGCTGAAGAAGCGTCATCGGCCGCACCGGCGTGGCGTCGAACAGCACCGGTTCGGGAAGGTCTTCGGCACCGGTGGCGGCCGGTTCGGCCTTCGCTTCCCCGGCGGTTTCGGCCTCGGCTTCGGTCTCGGCCTCGGTCTCGGCAAGCTCGACCGCGGGTTCCGGCTCGGCCGTCTCCCCGGTTTGGTCGTCGCGATCCCCGGCGGCCTCGGCCTCGGCCTCGCCCTCGTCCGCCGCTGCGCGCGCTTCGGCATTCTCGGGCAGATCGATCAGGAACTCGTCCGGTTCCGGTTCGATGAGAATCTCGCCCCAGCTGTCGCCCTGGCTCTGCCAGGTTTCCGATCCCTCGTCCCAGGCGCTGGCTGTCAGCCGGCGGCCTTCCGGCTCCGCCTCGGCATCGGCCTCGACCGGCTCGCCGGGGATCTCGATCTCTGCCGCGACCTCTTCCTTGGCATGGTCCTCCGGCGCGGCGACATCCTCGGCCGCCGTCTCGGGTTCCGCGACCGCGGCGTCCCATTCTGCCTCGTCCGCCCGGTCTGCCGCCACGTCCGTGGCGGCGGTGTCTTCGGCCAAGGCGTCGGCGTCCCCGGCCATGTCCGGCTCGTGCTCCGGTACTGCGGCACGGGCTGCGACATCGGCCTTCAGCGCGACGATCCGGGCAAGAATCGCGTCGACCTCGGCGTCGGTGCCGTCGGCACGCACCGGCTCTCCGGCCTCGGCTTCGGCCTCCGGGACGGTTTCGGGTTCGGCGGTGTCGGCCGCTTCCGTTTCCGCAAGGGTTTCGAGTTCCTCGGCGGTTTCCGCGGCGGCGGCTTCGTCCTCGGCGGCGGCATCCGCCGCTTCCACCTCGGCCTCCTCGGCGACGGCGTCGGCCGCTTCCGGCTCGGCCTCGCCCGCCGCTTCCACGATGGCGTCGGCGGTTTCCTCCACGGCAGCCTCGTCCTCGGCGGCCGCATCCGCCGCTTCCACCTCGGCCTCCTCGGCGACGGCGCCGGCCGCTTCCGGCTCCGCCTCGCCCGCCGCTTCCGCGATGGCGTCGGCGGTTTCCTCCACGGCGGCTTCATCCTCGGCGGCGGCATCCGCCGCTTCCACCTCGGCCTCTTCGGCGATGGCGTCGGCCGCTTCCGGCTCCACCTCGCCCGCCGCTTCCGCGATGGCGCCGGCGGTTTCTTCCACGGCGGCTTCGTCTTCGGCGACGGCGTCCAGCGCTTCGGCCTCGGCCTCCTCGGCGACGGCGTCGGCCGCTTCCGGCTCTCCCTCGGCCGCCGCTTCCGCGATGGCGTCGGCGGTTTCCTCCACGGCGGCTTCGTCTTCGGCGACGGCATCCACCGGTTCGGCCTCGGCCTCAGCGACGGCATCCGCCGCTTCCGGCTCCACCTCGCCCGCCGCTTCCGCGATGGCGTCGGCGGTTTCCTCCACGGCGGCTTCGTCCTCGGCGGCGGCATCCGCCGCTTCCACCTCGGCCTCCTCGGCGACGGCGTCGGCCGCTTCCTGCTCCGCCTCGGCCGCTTCCTGCTCCGCCTCGGCCGGTTCGGCAGTCGCCTCCGTTTCGGTGACGGCTTCGGCCTCTTCCGCGGTCTCGGTCTCGTCCTCGAAGGCACGGGCCAGCGCGCCTTCGGCGGCCGTGGCGGCCGCAAGCCCGGTTGCGAGACCGGCGACGCGCGGCGGCGCGGGTGCCGGTTCCGGCTCTTCGGCGAAGGCCACCGGGGCAGAGGTCACCGCGCGGCTTTCGGCCACCGCGGCGCGGATGCGCTGAAGCTTCGCCGCCACGCTTTCGACGACCTCGGCCGACAGCGGTTCTTCCGGCGGCTCGGCGGGCTGCGTGGCCGGGCGCGGCGCGCGGCGCGGTTCGGCCGCCGCCGGGGCCGGGCCGATGCCCGATGTCGGCTCCAGCCGCAGGTCGACGCCGTTGTCGCGCACCCGCGCCTCGACCTGCCGGGCGGTCTGCGCCTGCGCGATCCGCGCCAGCATATCGGCATCCGGTACCGGCGGCTCGGCACCGAAGAACCGGTCGTCGGCGGCGAGATCGCGGAAATACTCGGCGATCGCCTTCATCGTGTCGAAGGGTTCGTCGAACCCCTCCAGCGTGCAAGAGAAGGTGCCGTAGGACACCGTGAGGATCTTGTTCGCGCCGGTCATGCGATTCATCGCCTCTCAGGTTTCCGGTTCGACGCCCAGCGGGAACAGCAGGTGCCGATCACAGTATATAGGTTGGCCAAGGCAGGATGGACCCCGGGTTGCCGTTGCCTTTTGTCGCTACAATCCCCATCACTCGTCGCATGGCAGGCATTCTCGTTCGGGCATCCGATGGCGTCACGATCGTTGGTGGGGGCAACGTTACCCGCACCGCGGTGAACGAAGCGTTGACACTGGCGCCCCGTCTGGTGGCCGCCGACGGCGGTGCCGACCGGGCGCTCGGGCTGGGCCTGTGCCCCGAAGCGGTGATCGGCGACATGGACTCGATCACCCCGAAGGCCCGCGGCGCGATTCCGGCGGACCGCCTGCACCGTATTCCGAATCAGGATACCACCGATTTCGAGAAATGCATGGGGGCGATCGCAGCGCCGCTCATGCTGGCGGTGGGGTTTTCAGGCCCGCGCGCCGATCATGCCCTTGCGGTGTGCAATGCGCTCGTCCGGTACGCCGACCGGCGCTGCATCGTGATCGGCGGGCGCGACATCGTCTTTGCCGCGCCGCCCCGGCTCGATCTGCCGGTGCGGGCCGGCACGCGGGTGTCGCTGTTCCCGCTCGCCCCGGTTCGGGGCGAAAGCCGGGGCCTGGCCTGGCCGATCGGCGGGCTGGAGTTCGCGCCGCAGGGGCGGATCGGCACCTCGAACCTCGCCACCGGGCCGGTGACGCTGGAGATGTCGGGACCGGGAATGCTGGTGATCCTGCCGCGCCGGGCGCTCAGGCTTGCGGCGGCGGCACTGGCGCCGGGCCTGCCAGGCGATCCGCCCGCGCCTGAAGCCGTTCGCGGTGGATGATGTAAAGCCCCGAGGCAACGATCACCGCGATCCCGGCCCAGGTCAGCCCGTCGGGGAAATCGCCGAAGATCAGGTAGCCCACCAGCGTCGCCGTCACGATCTCGAGGTAGTGCAGCGGCGCCAGCGTGGCCGAGGGCGCGAAGGCCAGCGCGTAGGTGATCGCCATGTGGCTGACCGTGGCGGCGAGACCCACGCAGAACAGCCATAGCCAGAAGATGCCTTCTGGCATCACGAGGCTGATCTGCCAGTTGTCCGCCGCGCCGCCGATCAGGAGCGCGGGCAGCATCAGCGCCGCGGCGATCAGCGCGGTGTGAACCTGCATCGCCACCGGGTGCACCTCGCGCGACAGCCGCCGGGTGATCAGCATGTAGAGCGCGAAGAACAGCGCCGTCGCCAGCGGAAAGAAGGCGACGGCGCCGAACGTCATGAACGAGGGCTGGATCACCAGAAGCGACCCGGCGAAACCCACCACCGCCGCGCCCAGCCGCCGCGGGCCGACCTGCTCGCCCAGCGCCAGCTTGCCGATCAGGAGAATGATGAACGGTTCCACGAAGACGATCGCCAGCGCGTCGGCGATCGGCATGACCCGCAGCGCGGCGACGAAGCTGTAGGTCGCCAGGATCGAGGTCACCGCCCGCCAGAAGCTGAGCGCGAGCGCGCGCCGTGACAGGCGCAGCGTCAGCCCCATCGCAAGCATCACCGGCAGCATCAGTGCCGCCTGCACGACGAAGCGCGCGAACGTCACCGTGCCCACCGGCACCGCCTGCGCCGCCAGCTTGGCGGCGACGTCGATCAGCGGTGCGACGATGCAGAAGGCCAGCATCAGCGCGACGCCGGGAAGGATGCGATCCTGCGTGGGCATGGCGCATCCGCTAGCCGGTCGGGCGAAGGCCGTCCATCCCGTTTCCGACATCCGGCCCGCCGCTACGGCCGCTTGGAGCCGGGGCGGCGCCCTGCTAGCCTGCGCCCGCATCCACTCGGGAGCGCCGCAGCCGCGGCGGCAGGTGATGGAGTTTCTGGCCGTTCTCGCAATCGCCTTCCTGGTCGGCCTGCCTGTCGCGGTCATCGTGCTGATCGTGCAGGTGGTGCGCCTGCGCGCGCGCGTCGCGGCGCTGGAACTGGCCGCGCCGGCGCCCGCCGCGCCGATCGCCGGTCGGGACCAGCGCGAAGCCCCGTCGCCGGTATCGGCACCCGAACCGGCCGCGGCGGAACCGGCGCCCGCGACCGGCCCCGGGATTTCCGCCGAACCGGCCAAACCGACCGAACCGGCCGGACCCTGGGGGGCCGCCGCGTCGGGGGACGGACGCCCGGATGCCGCGCCGAAACCCGAAGCGCCCTCGCCGGCGGGGGCCGGCCTGCGCTGGCTTGCCGCGAACTGGTTCTATGCGGTTTCGGCCCTGTCGCTCGTCCTCGCCGGGGTGTTTCTGGTGCAATACGGGATCGAGCGCGGGCTTCTGACGCCCTGGATGCGGGTCGCCGCCGCCTTCGCGCTGGGCGTCGCGCTGATCACTGCGGGCGAGGTGATCCGCCGCCGGGCCGGCGACGAGGGCGAGACCGCCGCGGCGCATCTGCCCTCGACCTTCTCGGCCGCCGGGATCGTCGTGATCTATGCCGCGATCCTCGCCGCGCGGTCGCTTTATGGCCTCGTCGGCGCCGGATCGGCCTTCGCCGGCCTCGTCATCGTCGGCGCGGTCGCGATCGTCTTCGGCTGGTTCTATGGCCGGTTCCTCGCCGCCGCGGGGCTTCTGGGGGCGGCAGCCGCGCCCTGGCTGGTGGGCGGCGATCCGGGGACGGTGGATTTCCTGTCGGCCTACTACGCGGCGCTTGGCGGGGTCGGGCTGGCGGTGGACGCGGTGCGGCGCTGGGGCTGGGTGTCGGCGCTGGCGATCGGCCTCGCCTATCTCGGCGGGCGGATGGCGTTCGAGGCGGGCGCAGGGCTGGCGGGCCATGCCGGAATGCTTGCAGCGCTGGCCCTCATGGCCGTGGCGCTGCCCAGGCTGGAGATCTGGCCCAGCCATCCCGGTCCGGCGCTGTTGCCGGCGCTGGTGGCGCGGCGTCCCGCCGCGACGATCCCGCCGGTGCGGATCGCCTGGGCGGCGATGGTGACATCGGTCGCGCTGATCCTTGGCGCGGTGCAGGGCGCCGCGGCGGACGAGGCGCTGTTCGGCGCGGTGGTGCTGGCCGGTCTGGGCGTGCTGGCCGCGCTCTGGACCCGGGCCGCGCCGGGGCTTTTCGACCTTGCGTTGCCGCCGGCGCTGGCCTTCCTCGCGCTTCTTGTGCTGGAGCCGCTGACCGGCGGCGGCCTGCATGCGGGGTTCGCGGCCTTCGTGCCGGCCGAAGCGCCGGAAACCGCGCCGCCCGCAACCGTCTCGATCCTCGTGGCGCTGGGCGCGGCGCTGGCCGGGGCGATGGCGCTGCGCGGCGGGCCGCAGCGCCGGGTGATGGCCGCGGCGGCGGCGGCGCTGGCCGTGGCGGTGCCGGTGGTGCTGGAACTGTTCTGGGTTCCCACGCCGGTGATCGGGGCCGGGCGCTGGGCCTTCCATGCCATCGCGCTGGCCGCGTTGGCGACGCTGGCCGCCGAACGCGCCGCCCGCGCCGACGCGGCGGACCATGCCCGCGCGGCCTTCGCCACGCTGGCGGCGCTGACGCTGGTGGCGCTGGCGCTGTTCGTGATGCTGGCCTCGACGGCGCTGACCGTGGCGCTTGCGGCGCTGATCGCGCTGGCCGCGGCGCTCGACCGCCGGTTCGACCTGCCGGAAACGGCGCTGGCGCTGCATCTTGGCACCGCCACCATCCTGTGGCGGCTGATCGTCGACCCCGGCCTTGACGCCCATATGGAGGATCTGCCGCTGGCCGAGGTGGTGCTGGCCCATGCCGCCGCCCTGGCCGCTCTGGCGCTGGCGCGGGTGATCCTGCGGCCGGGCCGGGCGCGCGCCGCCGCGGTGCTCGAGACCGGTTTCATCACCGTCGCGGCGATCCTCGCCTCGATCCTCGTGCATCGCCTGGTTCTGACCGTGTCCGGCCCCGGCGCCGGATCGCATCACTGGGAGGCCGCGCTGCACGGGCTGGCCTGGACCGCGGCCGCGCTGGCGCAGTTCTGGCGCGCCGGGGCCGAGACCGGAGGCCTGCGTGCCCTGCGCAAGGCCGCCGCGGCACTGCTGGCGCTGCCCGCGTTGCTGGGTTTCCTGGCGGCGCTGATCTTCGAGAACCCGTATTTCGCCTATGCCGACGTGATCGCCGGGCCGCAGCCCTTCGACAGCCTCGCCATCGCCTACGCGCTGCCCGCGCTGGTCTTCGCGGTGCTTGCGGCGCGGCCGCCCCTGCCGCGCCTCGCGCCCGCCTTCGCCGGCGTCGCCGCGCTGTTCGGCGCGGTCTGGCTGGCGCTTTCGATCCGGCGGTTCTGGCAGGGCGCGGTCATGGAGAGCCTGGGCTTCGCCGACCCGGAGCTTTACAGCTATACCGTCGCGCTTCTGGCGATCGGCGGCGCCGCCTTCTACCAGGCGATCGCCGCGCGGCGGCCCGTCCTGCGGCGGATCGCGACCGGGCTGATCGGGCTTGCGGTGCTCAAGGTCTTCCTTGTCGATGCGGCGGACCTTGCCGGGCTTTTGCGGGTGTTCTCCTTCCTCGCGCTGGGCCTTGCGCTGGCCGGGCTCGCCTGGCTCAACCGCTGGGCCGCGCTGCGGTCCGGGGCCTCTGGACCCGCGCCGGGGCAGGGCCTATAAGCCCCGGCCATGACCGGTTGGATGGCACCGATGGCGCGAATTACCGGCCCGGCGCTCTGAGCAGCAGAGCCGCCGGGACGACCCGCCATGCCCGCCGGCCGCCACCGCGCCCGGCCCCGGAACCGCCCGATCGAGGCCCGACCCAGGATTGCCCGACATGCCCGCCGACACGCCCGACTACCGCGATAGCGTCTTCCTGCCCGAAACCGAATTCCCGATGCGCGCCGGATTGCCCGCGCGCGAGCCCGACTGGCTGGCCCGCTGGGAACGGATCGGCATCTACGACCGCCTGCGCGACAAGGCCGGGAACCGCCCGCCCTTCACGCTGCATGACGGCCCGCCCTATGCCAACGGGCATCTGCACATCGGCCATGCGCTGAACAAGGTGCTCAAGGACATGGTCGTGCGGTCCCAGCAGATGATGGGGCGCGACGCGCGCTACGTGCCGGGCTGGGATTGCCACGGCCTGCCGATCGAATGGAAGATCGAGGAACAGTACCGCGCCAAGGGCCAGGACAAGGACGCGGTCGACGTGGTGGCTTTCCGGCAGGAATGCCGCAAGTTCGCCGAGGGCTGGATCGGCATCCAGCGCGAGGAATTCAAGCGGCTCGGCGTGACCGGCAACTGGGCCGATCCCTACCTGACGATGGATTACCACGCCGAGGCGGTGATCGCGGGCGAGTTCATGACCTTCCTGATGAACGGCACGCTCTACCAGGGCTCGAAACCGGTGATGTGGAGCCCGGTGGAAAAGACCGCGCTGGCCGAGGCCGAGGTCGAATACCACGACCACACCAGCCACCAGGTCTGGGTACCGTTCCGCATCGTTTCGGGTGCGCCCGGCGACATGGCGGGCGCGCGGGTGCTGATCTGGACCACCACGCCCTGGACGATCCCGCAAAACCGCGCCGTGGCCTACAATCCCGCGATCGCCTACGGGCTCTACGAGGTCACCGGCCGGCCCGAGGACAGCAAGGCGCGGATCGGCGCGCTCTACCTCGTCGCCGACGCGCTGGCCGAACAGGTCTTCGCCGCCGCGAAGCTGGAGCCTTCGATGTATCGCCGCCTGCGCGCCGTCGCGGCCGAGGAACTGGGTGCGCTGGTACTGGCCCACCCGTTCCGCGGCGTCGAGGGCGGCGCGGGCGAGTGGGACTACGACGTGCCGATGCTGCCGGGCGATCACGTCACCGACGAGGCCGGCACCGGTTTCGTCCACACCGCGCCCAGCCACGGCGACGATGACTATCAGCTGGGCCAGAAATACGGCCTGCCGATGACCTGGAACGTGCTGGAGGACGGCAGCTACCGGCCCGATCTGCCGCTGTTCGGCGGCCAGCACATCATCCTGCCCGATGGCAAGGAGGGCCCCGCCAACGTCTCCGTCATAAAGCAGCTCGCCTGGGCCGAGGCGCTGTTCGCCAAGGCCAAGCTGCGCCATTCCTACCCGCATTCCTGGCGGTCGAAGGCGCCGTTGATCTACCGCAACACGCCGCAATGGTTCGTCGCCATCGACCGCAAGCTTGACGACGGGATGGGCGACTATGGCGACACGATCCGCGCCCGCGCGCTGGCCTCGATCGACAGGCTGGTGAAATGGACGCCGCAGACCGGTCGCAACCGGCTCTACTCTATGATCGAGGCGCGGCCGGACTGGGTGCTTTCGCGCCAGCGCGCCTGGGGCGTGCCGCTGACCTGTTTCACCAGGGTCGGCGCGAAACCCGACGACCCGGAGTTCCTGCTGCGCGATCCGAAGGTCAACGCCCGGATCGTGGCGGCGTTCGAGGCCGAAGGCGCGGATGCGTGGTATGTTCAAGGATTCAAGGAGAAAATCCTCGAAGGCCTGTACGATCCGCAGGATTACGAACAGGTTTTCGACATTCTCGATGTCTGGTTCGACAGCGGGTCGACCCATGCCTTCGTGCTGCGCGACCGGCCCGACGGGTCCGAGGACGGGCTGGCCGACCTCTACCTCGAAGGCACCGATCAGCATCGCGGCGGGTTCCATTCCTCGATGCTTCAGGCCTGCGGCACCCAGGGCCGCGCGCCCTATCGCGCGGTTCTGACGCACGGCTTCACGCTCGACGAGAAGGGCATGAAGATGTCCAAGTCGCTGGGCAACACCGTCGCGCCGCAGGAGGTGATCGACCAGTACGGCGCCGATATCCTGCGGCTGTGGGTGGCCCAATCGGACTACACGGTGGACCTTCGGATCGGGCCTGAAATCCTCAAGGGCACCGCCGACAGCTACCGGCGGCTCAGGAACACCATGCGGT
The DNA here is from genome assembly GCA_024742695.1 of Paracoccaceae bacterium. Classification (GTDB taxonomy): domain Bacteria; phylum Pseudomonadota; class Alphaproteobacteria; order Rhodobacterales; family Rhodobacteraceae; genus JANSXY01. The sequence goes on from JANSXY010000004.1 coordinate 230,346, forward strand.
TCCTGCTGGGCAACCTTGCCGGCTGGGACGCGGCCGAGCGCGTCGATCCTGCCGAGATGCCGGAACTGGAACGCTGGGTGCTGCACCGGATGGCCGAACTCGACCACCGGGTGCGCAAGGGCTACGCGGCCTACGATTTCCAGGATGTCTGGCAGGCGGTCTTCGCCTTCGCGACAACCGACCTGTCGGCCTTCTACTTCGACATCCGCAAGGACGCGCTCTATTGCGATCCGAAAGACAGCCTGCGGCGGCGCGCCGCGCGCACCGTGCTCGACCTGTTGTTCCATCGGCTGGTGACATGGCTCGCCCCGATCCTCGTCTTCACGATGGAGGACGTGTGGCTGTCGCGCTTCCCCGGCGAAGACGACAGTGTGCACCTGCACGACATGCCCGAAACGCCGGCCGACTGGCTGGACGAGCCGCTGGCGGCGAAGTGGGAGGCGGTGCGCCGGGTGCGCCGGGTCGTCACCGCCGCGCTGGAGGTGCAGCGCAGCGCCAAGGTCATCGGCGCCAGCCTCGAGGCCGCGCCGGTCGTCCATGTCGAGGATGCCGAGGTTCTGGCGGCGCTGAAGAGCGTGCCGTTCGAGGATGTCTGCATCACCTCGGCCGTGGTCGTCACCGCCGATCCCTCGCCAAACGAGGCCTATCGCCTGCCCGAGGTTCCGGGCGTCGGCGTCGTCTTCGAGAAGGCCGAGGGCGCGAAATGCGAACGCTGCTGGAAGATCCTGCCGGACGTCGGCAGCCACGCGCATCCGGCGACCTGCAAGCGCTGTGACGCAGCCCTCTGAGGCCGAGATCCGCGCCGCGCTTCTCGACCTCGCGCTCAGGCGCGGGGCGCGGGCCAGCCTGTGCCCCTCCGAGGTCGCGCGGCGCTTCGGCCCCGGTTGGCGGGCGTTGATGCCCGCCGTCCGCCGGGTCGCCGCCGACATGGCCGAGATCGAGGTCACGCAGCGCGGCCGGCCCGTCGATCCCGCGGCCGCGCGCGGGCCGATCCGGTTCAGGCTGCGCGGGGGGGCATGAGCTGCTGCACCGCGCCGGCGAACAGGAGGTAGACCGAGGTCACGATCAGCCCCCAGTGCGCCCAGCTTTGCGGATCGAAATCGACCCAGGCCGCCCAGCCGGCGAACCAGGTCCAGGCCAGCGCCATCGGCAGGGACAGCGCCCGCCAGCGGTCTGTCCTGACCGGGTGGATGAACTTGATGTTGGAAAACATCGCCGCCGTCAGCGCCACCACGATCGCCAGCGTCACCCATTCCGAGGGTTTCAGCGCGAACAGCACCAGAACCACCATGTTCCAGCAGCCGGGAAACCCGGCGAAGGAGTTGTCGGCGGTCTTCATCCGCGTGTCGGCGAAGTAGATCACGCTGCCGTAGACGATCACGATGATCGCGATCCAGCCGGTCCAGCCGGTCAGCAGACCGGACTTGAACAGCGCGAAGGCCGGGATGAAGACATAGGTGAGATAGTCGATGATCAGGTCCATCAGCACGCCGTCATAGGCGGGCCAGTTCTTCTTGACGGCGTAGCGCCGCGCCAGCGGGCCGTCGACCCCGTCGACGACCAGCGCCACCACCAGCCACAGGAACATCAGGCTCCACAGTTCCTCGACGGCGGCCAGCATCGCCAGCATCGACAGGACCGCGCCGGTCGCGGTCAGCAGGTGGACACCGAGGGCCTTGTAGCGCAACGACATTCGCCCCTCTTGCCGCAACCCGCGCCGCCGCGCAACGGCAAAGCCGGTCAGGCGCGTGGATGCGCGGCCTCGTAGACCTCCATCAGCCGCGCGCTGTCCACCGCCGTGTAGGCCTGGGTGGTCGACAGCGAGGCATGACCAAGCAGTTCCTGGATCGCGCGCAGATCGCCGCCGGCTTCCAGCAGGTGGGTGGCGAAGGAATGGCGCATCGCATGCGGCGTGGCCGTGGCCGGCAGGCCAAGGCCCGCGCGCGCCCTTTCCATCGCCAGCGCGACCTGCCTTGGGTTCAGCGCGCCGCCGCGCGCGCCGCGAAACAGCGGCCCGGCGGGTTCCGCCGCCACCGGCCAGGGACACAGCGCGACATAGTCGGCGACCGCGCGGCGCGCCGCCGGCAAGACCGGCACGATGCGTTCCTTGCCGCCCTTGCCGCGGATCACCAGCGACCCGGGCAGCTCCGCCTGCCGCCCGGTCAGGCCCAGTGCCTCGGAAATCCGCAGGCCCGACCCGTAAAGCAGCGTCACCACGGCGGCGTCGCGGGCCGCGATCCAGTCTTCCCGCGCCTGGTCGGCCACCGCGCCGATCATCGCGCGTGCGGCATCCTTCGCCAGCGGGCGCGGCAGCTTGCGCCGGTACTTCGGCCCACGCGCCGACAGCGCCGCCGTCGCGTCGAACCCCTGCCGGTCCGCCACCCAGCGAAGGAAGGATTTCACCGCCGACAGCCGCCGCGCCAGCGACCGGGCCGACAGCCCGCCGGCGCGTTCCGCGGCGGCCCAGGCGCGCAGGTCGGAGGCGCCGAGATCGGCCAGCGCCGCGGGCGTCGCCAGCCCGCCGCCGCGATGGTCGGCAAGAAAGGTCAGGAACCCGGTCACATCGGCGATGTAGGCCCTGAGCGTCGCGGGCGCGCGGCCCTCGATCGCGCGCAGATGGTCGCCCCAGCGTTCCAGCGCGTCGCGCAGCGCGGGGGTCAGCCCGATGCTCACGCCAGCCAGCGCCGCATCGCGCGTTCGAAGACGCCGGCGAAGAAGGCCAGAAGGTCGGTACCCTGCGCTGGCTGGAACTGCCCGGCCTCGGCCGCGCCCATCGCCAGCATGCCCGGCAAACGGCCCGGCCCGAAATCGAGCCGCATCAGCGCCTCCGAGCGGATGCCGGCCTCGGCGCCGAACAGCGCGTCGGCCTCGGGCGGGCAGGGGCGCAGCACCACCGGCCGGGCCCCGGCACGCCCGCCCAGCATGTAGGCGTCGACGAACCCCGGTTCGGCCACGCACAGCACCTGGCCCAACCGCCGCAGCGCCGGATCCTCGGCCGTCTCGTGGGTTTCCAGGACCAGCTTCAGGCCGTCGAGCCGCAGGATGTCGGCGACAGGGCCGCCGAGATCGTGCAGGAACTCCTCGAACTCCGCCGCCTCCAGCAGCCTGAGGATCGCGCGGTGGATCTGGTTCATCCCCGCGAGGTTGTCGTAGGCCGCCGCGATGACCGAGCGATGGGTATCCTCCAGCCGGTCGAGCCGGGCCTCCAGCCGTTCCATCGCGATGCCGCGCAGATCGACGACATTGTCGCCCATCCGGCGTTCGTTCGCGGCGATCAGCGCGCGCATCAGGTCGCGATCTTCGAGGATCATCTCGGGCTGCGCGATGATCGTCTCGCGCAGCGCCGCCACGAGTGCCGGTTCCGCCATGCCTGCCCCTTGCGTCATTTTTCGCCGATCATGCCATGCCCGCCCGCGTTTCGCGAGGGTGTTTTGCCCTAGCCGATGCTCTGGCCGGTCTTGGCCCAGTCCTTGAGGAACTGATCGAGGCCCTTGTCGGTGAGCGGATGGCCGGCCATCGCCTTGATCACCGCCGGCGGCGCCGTGACGATGTCCGCGCCGATCCGGCCCGCTTCGACCACGTGGTTGACCGAACGGATCGAGGCCGCGAGGATCTCGGTCTCGTAGTCGTAGTTGTCGTAGATGGTGCGGATGTCCTCGATCAGTTCCATCCCGTCGATATGGATGTCGTCGAGCCGTCCGATGAAGGGCGAGATGAAGCTGGCGCCGGCCTTCGCGGCCAGGATCGCCTGCGCTGCCGAGAAGCACAGCGTGACGTTGACCATTTGGCCTTCGGATGTCAAAGCCTTGCAGGCGGTCAGGCCGTCCCACGTAAGCGGCACCTTGATCGCGATGTTCGGCGCGATCGTCGCGAGCTTCAGGCCCTCGGCGATCATCTGCTTCGCCTCGGTGGCGACGACTTCGGCGGAAACGGGGCCAGAGACCATGTCGCAGATCTCCTTGGTCACCTCGACGATGTCGCGGCCCGATTTCAGGATCAGCGAGGGGTTGGTGGTCACCCCGTCGACCATGCCCAGATCGGCAAGCTCGCGGATGGCGGCGGTGTCGGCGGTATCGACGAAGAATTTCATGGCGCGTGTCCCGTTCTGGCCGGCTGGCGGCGTTCGGCGGCTTTCTAGCGCAAGCGCGCGCGCGCCGGAACCCCTTCGGGGCATGGCGTGACCGGCCCGATGGAACATGCGGAAGGCGCGCTGGTCGCCGTCGCGGTGCCCGGCCCGCTCGACCGGCTGCTGGATTACCGCGTGCCCGAGGGCGGCGTCGCCACCGGCGCCGTGGTCGAGGTGCCTCTGGGCCCGCGCCGGATGACGGGCGTTGTCTGGGGGCCGGGCGCGGGCGGGTTCGATGCCGCGAAGATCAGGTCTCTCGGCCGGGTGCTGGAGGCGCCGCCGCTGCGCGAGGAATTGCGCCAGTTCCTCGACCGGGCCGCGGCCTACACGCTGACGCCGCTGCCCGCGATGGTCCGGCTGGCGCTGCGTGCCCCGGGGATCGGCGCGCCACCGGCCCTGCGCAAGATCTATCGCCGCGGCGCGCGCGACCCCGACCGGATGACGGAAGCGCGCGGCCGGGTGCTGGCCACGCTGGCCGAGTACGGCGGCGCGGCCCTGACGCTCGGCGAACTGGCGGCGGCGGCGGGCGTGTCGACCGGCGTGGTCAAGGGGCTGGTCGCGCAGGGTGCGCTGGACGAGGTCGAGGCTCCGCGCGACCTGCCCTATCCCGCGCTCGATCCCGACCGGCCGGGCAAGGCGCTGTCGCCCGACCAGGCCGCGGCGGCGGAGCGGCTGCGCGCGGCCCTGGCGGTCGACGGCTACGGCACGACGCTGCTGAAGGGCGTTACCGGATCGGGCAAGACCGAGGTCTACCTCGAGGCGGTGGCCGAATGCCTGCGCCGCAGCCGGCAGGCGCTGGTGCTTCTTCCCGAGATCGCGCTGACGGCGGAGTTCCTCGCGCGGGTGGAACAGCGGTTCGGCGCGCGGCCGGCGGAATGGCATTCCGGCATCACCCAGACCGAACGTCGGCGGCTGTGGCACATGGTGGCCGAGGGCGCGGCGGGGCTGGTCGTGGGCGCGCGCTCGGCGCTGTTCCTGCCGTTCCGCGACCTTGGCCTGATCGTCGTCGACGAGGAACACGACGCCTCCTACAAGCAGGAGGACGGGGTGCTTTACAACGCCCGCGACATGGCGGTGCTGCGCGCCGCGATGGCCGGGGCGCGGGTGGTTCTGGCCTCGGCCACGCCGTGCCTGGAAAGCTGGGCCAATGCCGAGGCCGGCAAATACGACCGGATCGACCTGCCCGCGCGGTTCGGCGCCGCAGAGATGCCGCAGATGCGCGCCGTCGACATGCGCGAGGAACGGCTGCCCGCCGACCGCTGGATCGGTACGGTGATGGCTGCCGAGGTTGCCGTGCGCCTGGAGCGGGGCGAACAGTCGCTGCTGTTTCTGAACCGCCGCGGCTATGCGCCGGTGACGATCTGCCGGGCCTGCGGCCACCAGATCGGCTGCGAGCATTGCGACGCGCGGATGGTCGAGCACCGGTTCCAGAAGCGCCTCGTCTGCCACCAGTGCGGCGAGACGAAGCCGATGCCGGAGGTCTGCCCCTCCTGCGGCGTGGCCGATCGGTTGGCGCCCGTGGGGCCGGGGGTGGAACGGCTGGGCGAAGAGGTCGCGGCGCGGTTCCCCGAGGCGCGGGTGGCTGTGCTGTCCTCCGATCTCTTCGCCTCGGCCCGCGCGCTGAAGGCCAAGGTCGAGGAGATTGCGGCGGGCGCGGCGGATATCGTGATCGGTACCCAGCTTGTCGCCAAGGGCCACAATTTCCCGCTGCTGACGCTGGTGGGCGTGATCGATGCCGACCTCGGGCTGCAAGGCTCCGACCTGCGCGCGGCGGAACGGACCTTTCAGCTGATGCGGCAGGTCGCCGGCCGGGCCGGGCGGGGGGAGCGGCCGGGACTCGCGCTGTTGCAGACCTACCAGCCCGACCACCCGGTGATCCGCGCGATCCTCGGCGGCGACGAAGAGGCGTTCTGGCGGGCGGAGGCCGAGGAGCGGCGGGCGGCCGGGATGCCGCCCTACGGCCGGCTGGCCGGGATCATCCTGTCCTCGCCCGACATGAAGGCCGCCTATGACCTCGGCCAGGCGCTGGCCCGCGGCGACGCGCCGCTCCGGCGGATCGGCGCGCAGGTCTTCGGTCCGGCGCCGGCGCCGATCGCGCGGGTGCGGGGCCGCCATCGGGTGCGGTTGCTGGTCAAGGCCGACAAGGCCGCGCCCCTGCAGGCCGCGCTGGCGGACTGGGTCGGGCAGGTCAAGCCCCCGGCCAACCTGCGGCTGACGATCGACATCGATCCGCAAAGCTTTTTCTGAGTGCGACCAAGGCCAAGGTTTTTCGTCCGAAAAACCTTGGCCGGCCTGCCCCAAGAACGTTCGGACGAACGTTCTTGGGGCCGCCGCGCAGGCCAAAATCCTTCGGTCGAAGGATTTTGGCGGATCGGGAACGAAGTGGGTTGCCCGGGCGCCGGAAAACCTTTCGTCCGAAAGGTTTTCGGCCGCTGCGGATCGGTCAGGCCGTCACCGCCCCGCCGCGCTCCTGGTCGACGAGGACATCGGTGATCATCGCGCCGATCCACATGCAGAACAGCGCCAGCCAGGCGGTGCCGACGAAGATCGAGCCGCCCGACACCCCCGCGCCGATCGCGCAGCCGCCGGCCAGCATCCCGCCGAAGCCCATCAGCACCGCGCCGGTCATCGCGCGGCGCATGCTGCCCTCGCCCTCGAAACCCTGGAATTTCAGCTCGCGCGCCCAGGCGGCGGCCAGGAAAGCGCCGAGAAACACGCCCGGCACCAGCCCGATGTCGAAGTCGAGGCCGGGATTGGGTTCGAGGAAGGCCATCAGCGTGTTGGCCGAGGGGCCGGTGAAGGTGGCCGAGGTCACGCTGACCGGCTCGAAACTGACCTGCGCGAGCCCCCATGTCAGCACCCAGCCGACGGCGACGGCAAAGCCCACCCCGGCGCCGAAGAACAGGATGCGCGGGCCTACCCGGTTCCGGCGCGCCAGCACCAGCGCCAGGACCGCGAAGGCCAGTCCCATCACCAGACCCGCCTCTTCGGGCAGGTGCAGCGTTTCCAGCAGGTTCATGTTGCGCCCGCCCTCGGTGCGCCACAGCCCGGCGATCCAGTCGCGCGCCGGGGCCAGCGCGCCCTTGAGGCTCATCTGCGCGACCACCGCGAAGATCAGGCCGGACACGACCGAACGCAGGTTGCCCGTCGCGGCGAGCACCAGGAGCCGGCCGGAACAGCCCCGCGCCAGCACCATGCCGACGCCGAACATCAACCCGCCGACGATCGCGCCCGACCACGATCCGGTCACCGCCATCATGCGCGCGTCCTCGGACCGGAACAGGCCGGAAAGCTCGGCCGCCTGAACCCAGACCAGCGCGGTGGAGAACGTGAGGAACCAGACCGCGACACGGGTTCCAAGCTGGCCGCGGGCGAATTCCACGGTCGCCGCGCGCAGGCAGAACCGCGAGCGTTGCGCCGCGACGCCGAAGATCACCCCGGTGATCAACCCGAACAGGATCGCCGCCGGACCCTCGCCCAGGGTTTCCACGATCGTCAGGATGTCCATGGCGTCCTCCGTCCGGCCCCGTCTCATGCCGATGCCATGCGATGGCCGGTTGTGCATTGATCCAGATCAGCCCTGCGGGACGGCCCTCGCCAAGCCGCCGAAACGGGCGTATGGCAGGCCCATGATGTCTCGCAGCGCCCCGATCCCGCTTGCCGATGCCAGGCACCTGCCGGCCTGGCGGCGCCCGGTGGCGCTGCTGGTGCTGATGGCGGCGGGGATGCCGATCGCCTTCGCGACATGGTCGGCGCTTCTGAACAACTTCGTCATCGAGGCGGCGGGCTTTTCCGGCGTCGAGATCGGCTGGCTGCACACGGTGCGCGAGATTCCCGGCTTTCTCGCCGTCGGCGTGATCGCGATCCTCTGGCTGATGCGCGAACAGGTGCTTGGCCTCGTGATGCTGGCGACGCTGGGCGCGGCGACGGCGGTGACGGCGATGTTCCCGTCCTTCGGCGGGCTTCTGGCGACCACGATGATCGCCTCGATCGGGTTCCATTACTACGAGACGGTCAACCAGTCGCTGCAACTGCAATGGATCGAGAAGGTGCGGGCGCCGCAGATGCTGGGCTGGCTGGTGGCGATCGGGTCCGGCGCCTCGCTGGTGGCCTATGGCCTGCTCGTCGTGACCTGGAAGAGTTACGACCTGTCCTATGGCCTTGTCTACGGGATCGCGGGCGGCGTGACTCTGGCGATCGCCGTCTTCGCGATGCTGGCCTATCCGCAGTTCGAGGCGCCGGAGCCGCAACTGAAACGCTTCGTGCTGCGCCGGCGCTACTGGCTGTACTACGCGCTTCAGTTCATGTCGGGCGCGCGACGGCAGATCTTCGTCGTCTTCGCGGCCTTCATGATGGTCGAACGCTTCGGCTTCGAGGTGCACGAGGTCACGGCGCTGTTCATGATCAACTTCGTCGCCAACATGATCGCCGCGCCGTTCATGGGCCGCGCCGTCGCGCGGTGGGGCGAACGCCGGGCCCTGATCGTCGAATACACCGGGCTGGCGATGGTGTTCTTCGCCTACGGCGGGCTTTACTGGTTCGGCTGGGGCGTTGTCCTGGCCAGCGCGCTTTACGTGATCGACCACCTGCTGTTCGCGCTGGCCTTCGCGCTGAAGACCTATTTCCAGAAGATCGCCGATCCGCGCGACATCGCGCCGACCGCGGCGGTCGCCTTCACGATCAATCATATCGCGGCGGTGGTTCTGCCCGCGGCGCTGGGCTACCTGTGGGTGACCGCGCCGCAGGCGGTGTTCGCGCTGGCGGCGGGCATGGCGCTGGTGTCGCTGATGCTGGCGATGCTGATCCCGCGCCATCCCGAGCCGGGGCACGAGACGATCCTGGCCCGCGGCCGGGCGCCGGTGGCGGCGGAATGACCCGCAAGCCCGACGCGGTGTTCCTCGAAGGCAGCCTGATGCGGCACGTCACGGTGATGGCGCTGTCGGGCACCGCGGGGCTCGGCTTCACCTTTCTCGTCGATTTCCTTGCCCTGTGGTGGGTCAGCCGGCTGGGCCAGGAGGTGCTGATCGCCGCGCTGGGCTTTGCCGGGACGTTGCAGTTCGCGGTGATCTCGATCGCGATCGGGATGATGATCGGCGCGGTGGCGCTGGTCGCGCGGGCGCTGGGGCAGGGCGACCGGGCGCGGGCACGGCGGATCGCCTCGGCGGCGCTGGTGATGACCTTCGCGGTGCAATCCGTGGTCGCGGCGGCGGTTTTCGTCTGGCGGCACGAGATCCTCGCCTTCGGCGGGGCCGAGGGCGCGGCGCTGGAGGAAGGGGCGCGGTTCCTGGCGATCACGCTGCCGTCGCTGCCGCTGCTGGCGCTGGGAATGGTCGCCTCGGCGGTGTTGCGCGCGGTGGGCGATGCCTGGCGGTCGATGTCGGTGACGATGGTCGCGGGCGCGGTGGCGGCGGTGCTGGACCCGGTGCTGATCGTCTGGGCCGGCTGGGGGATCGAGGGGGCGGCGGTGTCGATGGCGGCGGCGCGGCTGGCGATGACCGTCGTGGGCCTGCGTTTCGTCATCGCGGTGCATGACATGTTGGCCCGGCCGCGGCTGGACGAGGCGATGGCGGTGTCGCGGCCGTTCTTCGGCATCGCGCTGCCGGCGGTCGCCACGCAGTTGTCCACCCCGTTCGGCAACTGGCTGCTGACCCGGGCGATGGCGGAACACGGCGAAAGCGCGGTGGCGGGCTGGGGCGTGGTGATGCGGCTGACGATCCTGGCCTTCGGCGGCATCTTCGCGCTTTCCGGTGCGATCGGCGGGATCATCGGCCAGAACTTCGGGGCCGAGCGGCACGACCGGGTGGCGAAGGCCTTTGGCGCGGCGCTGGTCTACTGCCTTGTCTACACGTTGATGGTGTGGGCGGCGATGGCGGTTCTGGGTGACCGGATCGCCGCCTCCTTCGGCCTGTCGGACGAGGGGGCAGCGGTGGTGCGGACCTTCACGCACTACGCCGCGGGCTCGTTCATCTTCACCGGCGCGCTCTTTGTCGCGAATGCGAGCTTCAACAACCTCGGCCGGCCCCTGTGGTCGACCGGGGCGAACTGGCTGCGCGACGGGGTGATGATGTATCCCGCCGCGCTTGTCCTCGGCGCGGCCTTCGCCGGGCCGGGGGTGATCTGGGCGCAGGCTCTCGTGAACGTGGTCGCCGGCGCACTGGCGGCATGGCTGGCCTGGCGCTATATTCGGTTCCTCGGCCGGCGGCGCGACCAAGCGGCGACGGCCGCCGCCGACTGACGCCGGAGCGAGGAGCGCGCGATGCTGTCCAGTCTGTTCAACCGCAAGGCCCGCATGCCCGAGGCGGGCGAGGCCCTGCCGGGCCGGGGCGACCCGATCCCCACCGCCGAAAGCCATTTCCTGTCCGGCCGGCCGCTGGCGGCGCCGGTGCCGGAGGGCATGGAAGAGGCGATGTTCGGCATGGGCTGTTTCTGGGGCGTGGAGCGCAAGTTCTGGGAACGCGAGGGCGTGTGGCTGACGATGGTGGGTTACGCCGGCGGGCTGACCCCGAACCCCACTTACCGCGAGGTGTGCAGCGGCATGACCGGCCACAACGAGGTCGTGCGGCTGATCCACGATCCCGCCGCGATCTCCTACGACGAACTGCTGCGGCTGTTCTGGGAAAACCACGACCCGACGCAGGGCATGCGGCAGGGCAACGACGTGGGCACGCAGTACCGTTCGGGCATCTACACCTACACCGAGGCGCAGAAGGCCGCGGCCGAGGCCAGCCGCGCGGCCTACCAGGGTCGGCTGACGGCGGCGGGCTACGGCGCGATCACGACGGAAATCCGCCCCGCGCCGGTCTTCTACTTCGCCGAGGACTACCACCAGCAGTATCTCGCCAAGAACCCGGGCGGCTACTGCGGCGTCGGCGGCACCGGCGTCACCTGCCCGATCGGCCTGACGGCCTGATCGCGCGCCATCGCCGCTTGACGGGCGCGGCCGCCGGGCCTAGGCCCGGCGCGTTGCGCTTGCCGGGGGATCACCGATGCCGACCTTCACCGCCCTGACCACCCTGCCCGGCGAGTCGCCCGCACAGGCGCTCGGCGAGGCGATGGAGCGGCTCGATCCCGCGCCCGACGGCGTCGGCGTGTTCGAGATCGAGGACGGATCGGGGCGCTGGGAGGTCGGCGCCTATTTCACCGAGGCGCCGGACGACACCACGCTCGCCCTGCTTGCCGCGGCCTACGGGGCCGCGCCGTTCACGGTCTCCGAACTGCCCGAAACCGACTGGGTCGCCCATGTGCGGCGAGAGTTGCACCCGGTGGAGGCGGGGCGTTTCTTCGTCTACGGCAGCCATGACGCGGATCGATTGCCGGCGGGGCGGATCGGGCTGATGATCGATGCGGCGATGGCCTTCGGGACCGGGCACCACGCCACGACCCAAGGCTGCCTGCGCGCGCTCGACCGCCTCGTCGCGGCGGGTTTCCGCCCGGCATCGGTCGCCGATATCGGGTGCGGCACCGCGGTTCTGGCGATGGCCGCCGCGAAGGTCTGGGCCGACTGTCCGATCCTGGCCTCCGACATCGACGCGGTCGCGGTCGAGACAGCGGCCGCGAATGTCGCGGTGAACGGGCTCGAGGGCCGGATCGACTGCCTTGAAGCCGCCGGATTCGATCATCCGCGCCTGCGCGCCGCCGCGCCCTTCGGCCTTGTTTTCGCCAATATCCTGAAAGGCCCGCTGATCGACCTCGCGCCCGACATGGCCGCGCATGTCGCGCCCGGCGGGCAGGTGATTCTGTCCGGCCTGCTGACCACGCAATCGCCGGATGTGCGCGCGGCCTACGAGTCTGCCGGGTTCACGGTTTCCGAAGCCGAGGAGATCGGCGAATGGACGACACTGACCCTCTTGCGCGGGTAATGTTTCGCGCCGGGAACCGTGCCATCCTTTTGCCACAATCCGACCGAACTCTCGACACCAGTTGGGAAAGAACAAGTTTCGGGAGTGTGCCGTGGATCTGCAAAGGGAAGAGTTTTACGGACGTGTCTCGCGCATCGAAGGGGCGCGCGGGGGCGATTCCGCCGCGCGGCGGCGCAAGGCCGACGCCTCGACCGGTCGCTGGATCGCCCCGGTCGGCATGGTGCTGGCCTCGATTGTCGCGATGAAGGCGGTGGTCCATGCCAACATCGGCCCCGAAAGCTACGATCACAAGATCGCGGTTCTGGCGGCGGGCGACGTGGTCGACCGGGCCGGTGCCTGGGTACTGGCGGCCGATCCGCTGACCGTGAAGCTGTCGGACATGACCCGCGCGCTGGCGCTCGAACTCGCGAACTGAACCGCGCCGGCCGGGGCCGGAACACGAAAAGGGCTGCGCCGGGATCCGGCGCAGCCCTTCCTGTCTTCGGGTTCGTGCGATCAGCCGCGGGCGGCGATCCGCTCGATGTCGCCCCGGCACAGCCCGATATCGTCCAGTTCGCGGTCCGACAGGGCGGCAAGCGCGTTGCGGGTCACGCGGGCGTCGTTCCATGCCTGGACGGCCGCCACGATGCGGCCGAAGAAGCCGGTGCCAACGGTGGGCAGGGCGCGGGTGGTGTCCATCACGGTCATTGTTCTTGTCCTTCATAAACTGCCCGATCGGCGGGCACTGCATCATGACCGCGCACATAGGATGGGCGGTCTCGGTGGGCAAGCCACGCCAAAGCAGGTCTGTCATGCGTTTTCTGCATAGCGGCACGATCCGGAAAAGCCGTTTGATAAAAAGTAGTTAACCGGGCAGCGTTGATGTCGCTTTCTGCACATGCGAAGGCGATTTCGGACAATGCCGCTCACGCTGCCGTGACGCGGCGCGGCGCGGCATTCGCGGTGGCGGATGTTCGCTTTTCGTGCTAGTGGTGCGGGAAAGACACAGCGCGCCCGCCACGGGAACGGTGCGCGCGGCACGGGGCCAGGGCAGGACGGCGGCACATGCGGGTTATGGGAATCGATCCGGGGCTATCGAACCTCGGCTGGGGGGTGATCGAGGTGGCCGGCCCGCGCATCCGCCATGTCGCGAACGGCATCCTGCGCACCGCCGGGCCCGGAGAGCTGCCGCGCCGCCTGTGCGAGTTGCACGCGGGCCTCGTCGCGCTGCTGGCGGAACACGCGCCCGCCGAGGCCGCGATCGAGCAGACCTTCGTCAACAAGGACGGCGCGGCCACGCTGAAGCTGGGCCAGGCCCGCGGCGTGGCGCTGCTGGCGCTGGCCCAGGCGGGGCTGGAGGTTGGCGAATACGCACCGAACGCGGTCAAGAAGGCCGTCGTCGGCGTCGGGCATGCCGACAAGCGGCAGGTCGAGCACATGGTGCGCCATCAGTTGCCGGGCATCGCGCTGGCCGGGGCGGACGCGGCCGATGCGCTGGCGATCGCGATCTGCCATGCCCATCACCTCCAGGGGGCCGGGCGGTTCGCCCGCGCCCTCGCCGCCGCCGGGGGGCGGGCATGATCGGCCGCGTCGCCGGCACCCTGCTGCACCGCGGTCCCGACCAGGTGCTGATCGATGTCGCGGGGCTGGGCTATGTCGTTCATGTCTCGCAGCGCACCGCGGCGGCCTTGCCGGCCGTCGGCGCGCCCGTGGCGCTCTACACCGACCTCGTGGTGCGCGAGGATCTTCTGCAACTGATCGGCTTCCCGACGATGCTGGAACGGGAATGGCACCGTCTGCTGATGTCGGTGCAGGGCGTGGGCGCGAAGGTTTCGGTCGCGATCCTCGGCACGCTCGGCGCCGACGGGCTGGGCCGCGCCATCGCGATCGGCGACTGGGGCAGCGTCAAGGCCGCGCCCGGGGTGGGCCCGAAGCTGGCGCAGCGGATCGTGATGGAGCTGAAGGACCGGGCGCCTGCCGTCATGGCGCTGGGCGGCGATCTGTCGGTGGCGCTGGCAGAGGCGGAAACCGCGTCGCCGCCGGCTACCGCGGCCCCGGCGCCCGCGCCGGCCAAAGCGGCCGCCCGCGCCCCCGCACCCGATCCGCGCGCCGCCGCCACGGCCGAGGCGCTGTCGGCGCTGGCCAACCTCGGCTACGGCGCGTCCGAGGCGGCGCAGGCCGTGGCCACGGCCGCCGAGGGCGAGGACGCGGGCGATACCGCGCGGCTGATCCGCGCCGCGCTGAAGCGCCTGGCACCGAAGGGCTGACCCGATGACAGAACCGGATCCCACCCTGCGCGCCGATCCACTGCCCGAGGATCAGGATCGCGCCTTGCGGCCGCAACGGCTGGAGGACTTCGTTGGCCAGGCCGAGGCGCGGGCGAACCTGAAGGTCTTCATCGAGGCGGCGCGGATCCGCCGCGTCGCGATGGATCACACGCTGTTTCACGGCCCGCCCGGCCTCGGCAAGACGACGCTGGCGCAGATCATGGCCAAGGAGCTTGGCGTCGGGTTCCGCATGACCTCGGGGCCGGTGCTGGCCCGCGCCGGCGACCTCGCCGCGATCCTGACCAACCTGGAAGCGCGGGACGTTCTGTTCATCGACGAAATCCATCGCCTGAACCCGGCGGTGGAAGAGGTGCTGTATCCGGCGATGGAGGATTTCGAGCTTGATCTGGTGATCGGCGAGGGGCCGGCGGCGCGCACCGTGCGGATCGAGTTGCAGCCCTTCACGCTGGTCGGCGCCACCACCCGGCTGGGGCTGCTGACGACGCCGCTGCGCGACCGGTTCGGCATCCCCACAAGGCTGCAGTTCTACACGGTCGACGAGTTGGACCGCATCGTCGCCCGCGGCGCCCGGCTGATGGGGGTGGAGGCCGAGCCGGAGGGCACGATGGAAATCGCGCGCCGCGCCCGCGGCACGCCGCGGATCGCCGGCCGGCTCTTGCGCCGGGTCGCCGATTTCGCGCTGGTCGAGGGCGGCGGGCGGATCACGCGCGGGGTCGCCGACGGGGCGCTGACCCGGCTGGGCGTGGATCGCATCGGCCTCGATGCCGCCGACCGGCGCTACCTTGGGCTGATCGCTGAACACTACGGCGGCGGCCCGGTGGGGGTGGAGACGCTGGCCGCCGCCCTGTCGGAAGCCCGCGACGCGATCGAGGAGGTGATCGAACCCTACCTGTTGCAGCAGGGCCTGATCGCGCGCAGCCCGCGCGGCCGGATGCTGACCCGCACCGCCTTCGCCCATCTTGGCCTGCCGCTGCCGAAGGGGCCCGGGCAAGGCGAACTGTTCGACGGATAGCGCGGGCGGGGCACGGATGGAACGAACCGCCGGCAGACGGGATGCGGAGGCCTCGGACGGGGCGCTGGACGCCTTGTCGGCGCTCGCCGTCACGGTCGCGGGGCTTTATGCCGATCGGTTCGGCACGCCGGTCGATGCCCGCTTCGCCCTGATGAAACTGGCCGAGGAGACCGGCGAGTTGACCGGCGCGTGGCTGCAGGTGCAGGGCGAGGGGCGCTGCACGGCCACGCGCGACGACCTTGCCGACGAGATCGCCGACGTGCTGGGCTTCCTGCTGGTTCTCGCCGCGCGGGAGGGGATCGATCCGGCGGCCGCGCTGCGCCGGAAATGGGGTGGTCACCTCTGACCGCTGCGGCCCGGCTTGCGGGGAGCGGACCGCGGGGCTAGCCTGACCGGCGCAATGACGAACAGACACCGGCCCGGATGACGCCCGCCCAGATCGAACAGCTTTTCACCCGGTCGGATGGCAGCTTCCTGTGTGCCCGCTGGGGCCGCCCGGTCGTTCCCGTGGTCTTCGGGGTGGCCGAAGAGACGCTGGGCATTCTCAAGGGTGCGGTGGAGGCGGTGGTGGCGCTGGCCGGGCACGCCATGGCGGAAACCGACCCGGAGCTTGGCGCGAACTACCTGGTGTTCTTCTGCCGCGACTGGGAAGAGCTTCTGGCGGTGCCCGACCTCGATCGTCTGGTCGAGGGGCTGGCGCCGCTGGTGGCGCGTCTGAACGAGGCCGGCGCGAACCAGTACCGGGTGTTTCGCTTCGATACCGACGGTGCGATCCGCGCCTGTTTCGCCTTCGTGCGGATGGACGGGGAAATGCAACAGGTACCCGCCGAGGTGCTGGCGCTGAACCAGGCGGTGCAGATGATCCTGTTGTGGTCCGATCGCGCCTTCGCCGAGGTCGGCCCACTCGCCCGCGCGCCGGGCGGCGAGGGCGAACTGGGCCGGGTGATCCTGCGCCCCGACATCGCCGAGGTGATCCGCGCGGCCTACGACCCGGTGCTGCCCGCGGCCGCGCAGGATGCCAGCCACGCGTTGCGGCTCGCGGCGCGGGCCAGCCGGCTGAGTTGAGCGCGGCGACCGCCGAACGTCTGGCTTGGCGCGGATCGGCCGGCCGCTAGACTGCCCCGTCGTGCAAGCCCCGCGGCACCCTCGCCGCGGCGGGTGACGGCGGTCGGCGGTGGTGACGGTGATGGTGTTGCGGGTTTCGGTGATTCTGTTGGGCCTGGCCTTTGGTCCGGCGGTGGCCGGCGAGGATGGCCGGATGATCCTGTCGGCCAAGAAGTGGCTGGCCTGGCGCGGCTACGAGGTCGGGCTGGCGGACCCGGCGCTCGATCCGCAGACCCTTGCGGCGGTCGCCGCCTACCGGGCGGACTGGGGCCTGCCGGCGGGCGGGTTCGACCGGGCGCTCTACGCCCATCTCTCGGGCCGCCACCCGGCGACCCGGCAGCGCCGGATCCGGGCGCTCGGTGACCTGTGTGTCCTGGCCGAGCGGATGCCGCGGGCGCGCGAGCGGGTCAGCCTTGACGGGCGCTGTCACGCGCCCGGCCGCCCCGGCGAGGGTCGGCTCGAATGGGTCTGGCTGCACGAGGGCCGGCTCGTGCGGCGCGTCTACGAAGGCCCGTTCGTCGGCGAGCGACCGCTCGGCCCCGGTCGGCTGACCGACAGTCGATGGGGCGTCTACGAGGGCGAATTCCGCCTTGGCGCGATGACGGGGGAGGGCGTGTTGCACGGGCGCGACGGTACGCGCCACGAGGGCTTCTTTCGCGACGGCCGGCCCGAGGGCCGTGGCCGCGCCACCGCGCCCGACGGATCCTGGCGCGAAGGCTGGTTCACGGCGGGGCGGATCGAGGGCCCCGGTGTCGCCGGATGGCCGGACGGACGCCGCTACACGGGGCCGTTCGTGGCCGGCGAGATGCACGGCGCGGGCATCCTCACCCGGCCGGACGGCACCGGCCTGCGCGTGACGTTCGACCGGGGCGTGATCGCGGGCGTGCCTGTCCCCCTCGCCGGTGACTGATCGCGGCGGGGCTTGCGCGCCGGGTCGGCCCGTGCGAGGCCGGTGGCAACCACCGGAGGCGCCGCCATGGCTTTCGCGACCAGCGTTCGGGTCTACTACGAGGATACCGACCTCGCCGGCATCGTCTATTACGCCAACTACCTGAAGTTCATCGAACGCGCCCGCAGCGAATGGGTCGAAGCCCTGGGCATCGACCAGGCGCGGTTGCGCAACGAGGCCGGCATCGTCTTCGCCGTGCGGCGGGTGGAGGCCGACTACCTTTCCCCGGCGCGGTTCGGCGACCGGCTTCGGGTGACGGCGGCGCCGGTCGCGGTGACCGGCGCGCGGATCGTGCTGGACCAGGAGGTGTGGCGCGGCGACGACCGCCTGTTCGCCGCGCGCGTCACGCTGGTCTGCCTGACGGCGGCGGGCGGCGCGGCGCGGGTTCCGGCGGCGATCCGCGCAAGCCTGGCGCCCGGCCCGGTGTAGGACCGCCGGGGCGCCCGTCGCCGCCCACGCGGTTGTGTTGGCATTCGCCCCGAAACTCCCGTATTGTGGCGCGAAAGCGAAGCCGCGCGACGACGCGGCCGGACCGGCAGGAACAGACCGAGCGGAACCATGGAAACCGAAGCCCTTCATATGGCCGGGGAGATCGATTTCTCCCTGATAGCGCTGTTTGCGCGCGCCTCGCTGACGGTGCAGATCGTCATGCTGATGCTGATCGCGGCCTCGATCTGGTCGTGGAAGATCATCGTCCAGAAGTTCATCGCCTATCGCGCCGCGCGCGCCGAGGCCGAGAGTTTCGACGCGGCGTTCTGGTCGGGCGAGCCGCTCGACGAGTTGTTCGAGACCGTGGCGGAGGCCCCGCAGGGCGCGCCCGAGAAGATTTTCGTCGCCGGCATGGCGGAATGGCGGCGCAGCCACCGGCAGGACGGCGGGCTGATCGCCGGCGCGCAGGCCCGGATCGACCGGTCGATGAACGTGGCCATCGCCAAGGAGGCCGAGCGGCTGAACGGTGGCCTGCCGTTCCTCGCCACGGTGGGGTCGACCGCGCCCTTCGTCGGCCTGTTCGGCACGGTCTGGGGCATCAAGGTCGCCTTCGAGGAGATCGCGATGTCGCAGAACACCTCGCTCGTGGTCGTCGCGCCGGGCATCGCCGAGGCGTTGCTGGCCACCGGGCTGGGCCTTCTGGCGGCGATCCCGGCGGTGGTCTTCTACAACAAGCTTTCGTCCGACAGCGATCGGATCGTCGGCGGCTACGAGGCCTTCGCCGACGAGTTCGCCACGATCCTGTCGCGGCAGCTGGACGCGGACTAGGCCATGGCGATGAACGTCTCATCGGCATCGGGCGGGGGCGGCGGGCGCCGCCGCCGCGCCGGGCGCGGCCGGCCGCGGGTGATGTCGGAAATCAACGTCACGCCCTTCGTCGACGTGATGCTGGTCTTGCTGATCATCTTCATGGTCGCCGCGCCGCTGTTGACCGTGGGGGTGCCGCTGGACCTGCCGCAGACCTCCGCACAGGCCGTCCAGACCGACCAGGAAGAGCCGCTGGCGCTGTCGATCGACCGGGAAGGCGCGATCTTCCTGCAGGAAACCGGCATCGCGGATGACGAGCTGCTGCCGCGGCTTGCCGCCATCGCGGCCGAGCGCGCGTCGGACCGGATCTACCTGCGCGCCGACGGATCCGTGCCCTATGCGCGGGTGGCGCAGGTGATGGGCGCGCTGAGCGCCGGCGGGTTTTCCGACATCGTGCTGGTGACCGACGGGGACGGGCCGGGCTTCGGCGCGGCGGGGAACTAGGGGCGCCATGCGATGGAGCGGGGCGAGACCATCGGCCTGGCGGTTTCGGGGGGCGCGCATGCCGCGCTGATCCTGTGGGTCGCGCTGGGCGATCTGCTGTTTCGCCCGCCGCCGCCGCGGCCCGTCGAGATCGCCGATGTCGCGATGATCAGCGAGGCGGAGTTCCGGGCGCTGACCGCCGTCGCCGCCGCCGCGCCGCGCGCCACGCCCGAGGCGCCCTCGGCCCCCGAACTGCCCGACACGACCGATGCCGCGCCCGCCCCCGCGTCCGATACCCGCGCCGCGCTGCCGCCGCAGCCGGCCCTGCCGGAAGAGGCGGTGCCCGACGCGGCGCCCGAGGTTCTGGCCCTGGCCCCGCCCCAGGCCGAGGTGCAGGACGCGCCGCCGAACCCGATCCTGGCCCCGGTGATCGAACCCGACGAACAGGTGCTGCCCGAAATCAGCCCGCGCCCGCAGCCCCGGCCCGCGCCCCGCGTCGCCCCCACGCCGTCCGACGCGCCGGCCCCCGACGCGATGCCCGCGCCCGACACCGTCGCCGCGACCCGGCCCGAAGACACCGAGCAGCCGGCGGAAGAGCCCGCGCCCGAGCGGGAGGCGGCCGCGCCCGACGAATCCGGCACCGTTCTGGAGACCGAGGAAAACCGGACCGAGGATCCGGTCGAGGCCGCGAGTTCCGCCCCGGCGACGTCGCTGCGCCCACGTGCCCGGCCGGCGGTGCGGCCCGAAACCGAGACGGTCACAGCCCCGGAAATCGAGGATCCCGCCGACCCGGTCGCCGATGCCCTGGCCGAGGCGCTGGGCGAGCGCGAACCGGAGGGATCGGGCGGAACCGGGCGCGCGGCGTCCGGCCCGCCGCTGACCGCCGGCGAGACCGAGGCGCTGATCGTCGCGGTGAAGGAATGCTGGAACATCGGCGCGCTGTCGACCGACGCGCTGAACACCGTGGTCACCGTCCTCGTGACGATGGCGCCCGACGGCACCCCGGACGACGTGCGGTTCCTGTCTGTCGAGGGCGGGACCGAGGCCAGCGCCGCGCAGGCCTACGAGGCCGGACGCCGCGCCGTACTGCGCTGCGGCGCGCGCGGTTTCCCGCTGCCGCCGGAGAAGTACGATCACTGGCGCGAGATCGAGATCGTGTTCAACCCCGAGAATATGCGGCTACGATGACCCCGCAGAACCCTGCCCAAAGGACCGACCCGCCCATGCCCCGCCCGTTGACGATCGCCCGCCTGTTGCTTGCCCTTGTCCTTGGCGTTTCCGCCCCCGCCCTTCGGGCGCAGGACGGCCCGCTTCGGATCGAGATCACCGAGGGCGTGATCGAGCCGATGCCGGTGGCGGTGCCCGGCTTCGTGGCCGAGACGGCCGGGGCCGACGCGATCGCCGCCGATGTCACGCGGGTGGTGGCCTCCGACCTCGTCGGCACCGGCCTGTTTCGCGAAATCCCGCGCGAGGCGCATATCGCGCGGGTGACAAGCTTCGATGCGCCCGTGGCCTATGGCGACTGGCGCGCGATCAATACCGAGGCGCTGGTGACCGGCGCGGTGGGGCTGGCGGGCGACGGCCGGATCGTGGTGAAGTTCCGGCTGTTCGACGTGGTTTCCGGCCAGCCGCTGGGCGACGGGCTGCAATTCGCCGGCCCGCCCGGGCAATGGCGGCGGATGGCGCACAAGGTGGCCGACGCGGTCTATTCCCGGATCACCGGCGAGGGCGGCTATTTCGATAGCCGCGTGGTCTTCGTCGCCGAAAGCGGCCCGAAGAACGAACGCCTGAAACAGCTTGCGATCATGGATTACGACGGCGCGAACCTGGCCTACCTGACCGATACGTCGACGATCGTGCTGGCGCCGAGGTTCTCGCCCGATGGCGCGCGGGTGCTCTTCACCACGTTCGAAACCGGCTTTCCCCGGATCAAGCTGCTCGACATCAACTCGGGGATCGCGCGCCCGCTGGCCGAACAGCCCGGCACGATGACCTTCGCGCCGCGGTTCTCGCCGAACGGGGCCACGGTGGTCTATTCGCTGGAACAGGGCGGCAACACCGATCTGTGGGCGATGGAAATCGGCACCGGGCGCGCGACCCGGCTGACCAACGCCCCCTCGATCGAGACCGCGCCCTCGTTTTCGCCCGACGGCGCGCGGATCGTCTTCGAAAGCGACCGCTCGGGCACCCAGCAGCTTTACATCATGCCCGCCGGCGGCGGCGAGGCGGAGCGGATCAGCTTCGGCCAGGGCCGCTATGGCACCCCGGTCTGGTCGCCGCGCGGCGACATGATCGCCTTCACCAAGCAGAACGCGGGCCGCTTCCATATCGGCGTGATGCGGACCGACGGCAGCGAAGAGCGGCTTCTGACCGCCTCGTTTCTCGACGAGGGGCCGACCTGGGCGCCGAACGGGCGGGTGATCATGTTCACCCGCGCCACCGCCGGGGCGACGGGGGAACCCGCGCTCTACTCCGTCGACATCTCGGGGCGGAACCTGCGCCGGGTGCCGACGCCCGCGGCGGCCTCCGACCCGGCCTGGTCGCCCCTGCTGCCGTGACACACGGCCCGCCCGCGGCCCGTTTCCAAAACCCCGCGCGGCTGGTATCCTCGCGCCATCGAGCAAATCAAAACCACAAGACCATGAGGCGGACACAGATGAAGATTCAAACCACGGCCCTGATCCTGATCGGCGCGCTGGCGCTGTCGGCCTGTAGCGGGCCCAACCGTTTCGGTTTCGGCGGCGCGGGTGCGGGCGGCGCGGGTGCGGGCGCGGCCGGCGGCCCGGCCGGCATCGACATGTCGGCGCTGGGCGATCCGTCCAATCCGGACAGCCTGGCGCATTTCCAGCAGGTCGTGGGCGACCGTGTGCTGTTCTCGGTGGATCAGTCGGTGCTGAGCGACGAGGCCCGCAGCACGCTGCTGGGCCAGGCGGCCTGGCTGAACGCGCGCCCGGCCGTCAACGTGATCGTCGAGGGCCATGCCGACGAACAGGGCACCCGCGAGTACAACCTCGCGCTGGGCGCGCGCCGCGCCAACTCGGTTCAGGAATTCCTGATCTCGCAGGGCGTGGCGGCGAACCGCATCCGCACCGTGTCCTACGGCAAGGAACGCCCGATCGAGGTCTGTTCCGACGAGGCCTGCTATGCCCAGAACCGCCGCGCGGTGACCGTGCTCACCGCCGGGCTGGGCAGCTGACGGGGCCGGGTATGCCGCGCCGTCTGCTTGCCCCTCTGACGCTGGTCGCGGCGCTGGCGCTTGCCGCCGCCGCGCCGGCGCAGGACCGGGCCGCAACGCTGGCCGACATTCGGGCGGAGCTTTCGGTTCTGGCCGGTGAGATCCAGTCGCTGCGGGCCGAGTTGCTGGCCGGCGGTTCCGTGGCGCTGCAGGGCGCGGGCGGCGGCACCGCGCTTGCGCGGCTGGCGGCGATGGAGGCGGCGCTGGCGCGGCTGACAGGCCAGACCGAGGC
>JANSXY010000036.1 GCA_024742695.1 Paracoccaceae bacterium
CCGGTGGCGGAGGAACCCGTGGCCGAGGAGCCGGTGGCGGAGGAACCCGCGGCCGAGGAACCGGTGGCGGAGGAACCCGTGGCCGAGGAGCCGGTGGCGGAGGAACCCGCGGCCGAGGAACCGGTGGCGGAGGAACCCGTGGCCGAGGAGCCGGTGGCGGAAGACACCGGGACCGAGGAACCGGTGGCGGAGGAACCCGGGACCGAGGAGCCGGAAGCGGAAGACACCACCGTCGGCCAGACCGAGGAAGAGGCCGACACCGGCGAAACGGCGGTCCCGCCGCCGGTCTCCGCACCGCCCGCCGCCACCCCGGCGGCCCCCGCGGCCTCGGCCCTGTTCTTCGGCACCGAGATGGCCGAGGGCCATGAGGCCGGCGCCGGCGACGATACCCTCTTCGGCCTTGGCGGCAACGACGCCCTGGTCGGCGGGGCCGGCGCCGACGTGATCGACGGCGGGGCGGGCGACGACCTGCTCAACGGACAGTCGGGCGACGATGTCATCTTCGGCGGGGCCGGCGACGACAACATCCTCGGCGGCGACGGGGCCGACATGCTCTTCGGCGATGCCGGCAACGACCGGATCCTCGCCGGCGACGGCGACGACATGATCGAGGCCGGCAGCGGCACCGACATGGTGCAGGCCGGGGCCGGCAACGACACGGTGGTGGCCACCGCGGGCGACGGCAACGACATGCTGTTCGGCGGCGAGGGCACCGACACGCTCGACATGGCCTCGATCCTCGACAATGTCACCGTCGATCTCGGCTCCGGCCTGGCCGGGCGCGGGTTCGCGGTCAGCGCCTCGGGCGGCCACGACACGATCTGGGAGTTCGAGAACGTCGTGACCGGGTCCGGCGACGACGTGATCACCGCGAACGCAAGCGTCAACGTGATCGACGGCGGCGCGGGTAACGACACCTTCGTGTTCAACGCCGCCGCCGATGCCGATGGCGACACCATCGTCGGGTTCCAGCCCGGCGACCGGATCGACCTCGGCGGCATCGACGCGATGGCCGGCACGGCTGGGCACCAGTCCTTCACGCTGGTGGCCGGGCCGGGAACCGGCGGCGCGGGCGAGCTTGTCGTCAGCCACGAAACCCGCGAGGACGGCGACTACACCGTGGTCTCGGGCAACACGACCGGCGGCGACGCGCCCGACTTCGAACTGTCGCTCAAGGGCCGGCACATGCTGACCCAGGACGACTTCGTCGCCTGATGAAACCGCCGGGGCGGGCATGGCCCGCCCCGGCACGTCGCCCGCGGACGGCATGCGCGCCGCCGCCAGTCCGCCACGGGGGCGTCGCCCGGTCTGGCACCGGCCCCACCCTCGCCACATTCCCACGACAGGACCGAGGCCATGATCTGCTCGATCCCAACGACCGCGCCTCCCCCCGACGCTTCGCGGCATGCGGCCGCGGGGGGCGGTATACGGCGCGCAACCGGGTTCCAGGCACGGTTGGCCCTGATATTCGTGATCCTGACATCAGCGCCGCTGCTGATCGTCCTGCTGGCCTCGCATCGCATCGCGCTCGACCACGGCCGGGCCGTCACCCGCGAGAGAAGCCTCGCCGTCGCCGCCGCCACCGCCGCGGCCCTCGACGCCGAGATCGCACGGTCGCGCGAGGCGTTCCTCGCTGCCGCGCTGGACACCCGCCCCGGGGCCAGCCTGCCGCCCGGGCCGCTTGGCCTGGTGGCGACCTGGTCGGACGCGACCGGATTTTCCGCGTTCCGCTCCGGCGACGACGCCGAGCGCGCGCGCCGCCGGCTGCCCGATGCCGACGCGGTCGCGGCCTATCGCGGCCAAGCCCGGACCGGGGACAGCCCCATCACGCTGTCGCCGCCCCTCGACGACCGCGACGGGCCCTATTTTCACCTCGTGACCGAACTGTCCGACGGGCGGCTCGCGATCGGCGTGCTGGACGGCGGCTTCGTGGCGCGGTTGCAGGCGGCCGCCCGCTTCGGTGAGCGTGGCCAGGCCGCGATCCTCGACGCCGCCGGCCGGGCCATCGCCGATCCGCGCGCCGCGCCGGAACTGGCGACCGAAACGCCCCCGTTCGCACTGCGCCCGCACACCGCCACCGACATCGCCCCCGGCGTGGTCTCGGTCGAGGCGGTCGGCAACGGAACGGCTTGGCTTGGCGCCCAGGTCACCGTGCCGGGAACCGGCTGGACCGTCGCGATCGTGCAGCCCCGGGTCGCGTTGCAGTCCGAGGCGTGGCGGGACGCGGCGGCGCAGTATTACCCGACGCTGGCGATGATCGGCCTGTGTTGCCTTCTGGCCTGCGCACTGGCGCGCGAGATCGTGAAGCCGATCCGCCGGGTGACCGACGTGGCCGAGAAGATCGCGGCCGGCGATTTCGCCCAGCGCGTCGGTCCGATCACCTCGCCGGCGCGGGAATTCGAGGTCTTCGGCGCCGCCCTCGACCGGATGATCGGCGAACTGACGCGCCAGAATGCGGAACTGGAACGCATCGCCGCCGAGGCGCAGGCCGCCAATACCGCCAAGAGCCTGTTCCTCGCCTCGGTCAGCCACGAGTTGCGCACCCCGATCAACGGTGTGATCGGGCTGATCGACGCCGTCCGCGAGGTCGATCCCGACCGCGACCGCAGGGCCCTGCTCGATACCGCCGCCGGATCGGCGCGCACGCTGAACCGGCTGTTGTCGCATATCCTCGACCTGTCGCGCATGGAACACGGCCAGCTTCGGCTGGAGCCGCGCGCCTTCGCACCGCGCGCACTCCTCGCCGAGGTCGGCCAGCTCTTCGACCCGGAAGCCGCCCGCAAGGGCCTGCGGTTCGAACTCGACCTGTCCGCCACCCTGCCCGACACCCTCGTCGCCGATCCCGACCGGCTGCGCCATCTGCTGTTCAACCTGATCGCCAACGCGGTCAAGTTCACCGAAACCGGCAGCGTGCGGGTTTCCGCCGGGACCGGGCCGGGCGCGGCCGGCGAGGAACTGCGGATCGAGGTCGCCGATACCGGCCCCGGGATACCCGCGGCGGTGCAGGCGCGGGTGTTCGACCGGTTCTTCCAGGCCGACGGCAGCTATGATCGCCGCCACGGCGGTCTCGGCCTGGGGCTGGCCATCAGCCGGCGGCTGGTCGACCTGATGGGCGGAACGATCCGGTTCACAAGCGCGCCGAAGACCGGTACGGTCTTCACGCTCGCCATACCGGTCGCGCGGGCGCCGGCGGGGGCGGAGCAGGAGCGGGAAGACGGATGACGACCGGCCGGCGTATCCTTGTCGTCGACGACGACGCGACCAACCGCCTGGTCGTGCGCGTGCTGCTGGAGCGGCGCGGCTTCGAGATCGTCGAGGCCGAAGGCGGCGCCGAAGCGCTGGACCTGTTCGCGCGGGTCGGCGCCGACCTCGTGCTGATGGATCTCTCGATGCCGGATATGGACGGGTTCGAGACGACGCGCCGGCTGCGGGCCGCCGGGCCGGGCGGCGCGGCCGTTCCGATCGTCGCGCTGACGGCGCATACATCCGCAGCCGAGCGCGCCGCCTGCGACGCCTGCGGGATGGACGGGTTCCTCGAAAAGCCGTTCGACGTGCAGGTCGCGATGCACAGCATACGCTTCATGCTCGACCCGCCGATCGCCCGCAGTTGCTGACCCGAACCCGCGCGTCGGGCGAGGGCGCGGCGCGGCACCGCCGCAACGAGGCGCTGGCCGCGGCACGCCGGGCGCGGTATGCATGGGGGCCGCTTCGGACCGGGAGAGCCCCATGCGCCGTTTCCTGTTGTTGGCCAGCCACGGCCTCGCCCTCGCCCTCGGCTTCGCGCTTGGCATCTACATGCTGCCGATCCTGACCGCGCCCGCGTCCCCGGACGCGGCGATGCTGTCGGAGCGCGCCGGTGCCGCCACCCACACGGCCGAATTCACCCGCGACCTGCGCGGCAGCGACTTTCTGCATTGGGGCGAGGGAACGATCAGCCTGAGCCCCGAGACGATCGTCCACATCGGCCGCCTGGCGCCGGGACCGGATTACAAGGTCTACCTCGTGCCGGAGTTCGTGGATCACGAGGACGGGTTCGGGCCGCTCAGGGAACGGTCGGTTCAGGTCGGCGACGTCAAGACCTTCGACGGTTTCATCCTCGATATGCCCGACGGCATCGATATCGAGGCCTACACCACCGTCCTGATCTGGTGCGAGGCCTTCGACGAGTTCATCACCGCCGCCCGCTATCGCTGATCCGGGCCGGTCGGGCGCCGGGCCGATCCCGGCCTACCGACGAAGCCGTCCGGACCTTCATGCCCGTGATCGACGGCGCGCCAGGGGGAATGCCGCCCGCCGTCGACCTTTGCGAAGACCTCGTCGAGATGCCGACCCCGGCGGCTGACCGAACCGGACGCGGGGCATCACCGCCAGCCGGATGATCCCGGGCCACGTCCCGGGTTGCCCGATCGGGCTGCGGCCGGTCATGCCCGAAGGCCAGGTCGCCGCCCTGCCCCGCGGCAAGCCAGTGCCCCCGGACAGCCCCTCGTGGGCCGCCCTGCCCCCGCGGGCCGTGTCGGCCTCGCGGGACCAGGCCGCTTTCAGTGCCTGACCATCACGTGGCGGACCGCCGTGTAATCCTCCAGCGCGTAGATCGACATGTCCTTTCCGTAGCCTGACTGCTTGAGGCCGCCATGCGGCATCTCGTTGACCAGCATGAAATGCGTGTTGATCCAGGTGCAGCCGTAGCGCAGCCGCGCCGCCGTCGCCATCGCGCGGCCGACGTCCCGCGTCCACACCGACGACGCGAGGCCATAGCTCGAATCGTTGGCCCAGGTCACCGCCTGGTCGACATCGGAGAACCGGGTGATCGAGACGACCGGCCCGAACACCTCGCGCTGGACGATCTCGTCCTCCTGCCGCGCGCCGGCCACCACCGTTGGCCGGTAGTAGAAGCCGGAGGTGCCATGCGTCGCGCCGCCGGTCGTGACTTCGACATGCGGCAGTTCGCGCGCGCGTTCGACGAAGCTGGCCACCCGATCGCGCTGGCGCAGCGAGATCAGCGGCCCGATCTCGTTCTCGGTGTCGTCGGCGCGGGCATAGGCGATGCTTTCGACCGCCGCGGTCAGATCGGCCACCAGGCGTTCGTAGGCCTTGTCGGCGGCGTAGACCCGGCAGGCGGCCGTGCAATCCTGCCCGGCATTGTAGTAGCCGAAGGCCCTGAGCGAGGCGACGACCTCGTCGAGATCGGCGTCGTCGAACACGATCACCGGGGCCTTGCCGCCGAGTTCGAGATGGGTGCGCTTCACGCTCTTCGACGCGGCCTGCAACATCTTCTTTCCGGTGGCCACGTCCCCGGTGAGCGAGATCATGTCGACCGCGTCATGGTGAATGAGCGTGTTGCCCACGGTCTCGCCGCGCCCGGTCACGACGTTGACCACGCCTGCGGGCAGTTCCTCGGCCAGGATGCGGGCGAGTTTCAGCGCCGTCAGCGGGGTCTGTTCGGAGGGTTTGAACACCACGGTGTTGCCGCCGCCGATCGCGGGGGCAAGCTTCCAGGCCATCATCATCAGCGGGTAGTTCCAGGGCGCGATCGAGGCGACGACCCCCACCGGGTCGCGCCGGATCATCGAGGTATGGCCGGCCAGGTATTCGCCGGCGACCGGGCCGTGCATCGACCGGACGGCGCCGGCGAAGAAGCGGAAGCAATCGACGACGGCCGGAATCTCGTCGCCGATCGCCGCGTTGACCGGCTTGCCGCAGTTCAGCGACTCCAGGCGACCGAACGCCTCGGCCTCGGCCTCGATCCGGTCGGCGATCCGCAAGAGCGCCGCGGAACGTTCCGCGGGTGTCGTCCGGGACCAGCCGGCAAAGGCCTCGGCGGCGCCGCGGGCGGCGGCGTCGATCTGTTCGGCCGAGGCCTCGGGCAGATCGAGGATCACCGCGCCGCTGCGCGGGTCGAGGATGGGTTCCGGCGTTTCGGTTCCGGCGACGAATTCGCCGTTGATCAGAAGCTGGGTATCCATGGTGTCTTCTCCGCTTGGGACATCACTTGCCGGACCCCGCCGTCTCGGTGCCGCCGCGGGTCAGGTGGTAGGCCGCGAGGATCGGCAGGAAGGTGACGAGGACGACAACCATCGCCACGACATTCGTGACCGGCCTCTGCCGCGGCCGCACGAGTTCCTCGAGCATCCAGATCGGCAGCGTCTGCTGCTGGCCGGCGGTGAAGGTGGTGACGATGACCTCGTCGAAGGACAGGGCGAAGGCCAGCATGCCGCCGGCCAGAAGCGCGGTCGCGATGTTGGGCAGGACGATGTGGCGGAAGGTCTGGAACCCGTTCGCGCCAAGATCCGCCGATGCCTCGAGCATCGAGCCCGACAGCCGGCGGAACCGCGCGACGGAATTGTTGTAGACCACCACGATGCAGAACGTCGCGTGCCCCAGCACGATGGTCAGCGTCGAGAACGGGATGTCGGCAAGGTTGAAGGCCGACCGCAGCGCGATCCCGGTGATGATCCCCGGCAGCGCGATCGGCAGGATGACCAGCAGCGTGACGGTCTCGCGCCCCCAGAACCGGGCCCGCGACACCGCCGCGGCGGCCAGCGTGCCGAGGATCAGCGCGATGCAGGTCGACACCGCGGCGACCTTCAGCGACAGCGACAGGGCCGCCCAGACATCGGGCCGGTTCCAGGTCACGCCGAACCATTGCAGCGTGTAGCCCGGCGGCGGCCACTGGTAGCTCTTGTCCTCGGTGGTGAAGGCGTAGACGAAGATCAGCAGGATCGGCAGGTGCAGGAAGGCGAGGCCCGCGAAGGCCGCGATCCGCAGGCCGAGCGGGGCGCGGTCAGAGCGCATCGAACGCTCCCTTGCGCTTCGCGGCCCAAAGATAAAGGCCCATGATCAGGATCGGCACGACCGCGAAGGCCGCGGCCAGCGGGATGTTCCCCGCCGTGCCCTGATGCTGGTAGACCGCCTGCCCGATGAACCGGCGCGACGATCCCACGATCTGCGGGATGATGTAGTCGCCGAGTGTCAGCGAGAAGGTGAAGATCGACCCTGCGATCAGGCCCGGCATCGCCAGCGGCAGGATCACGTGGCGAAAGGTCTGGCCCGATCCGGCGCCAAGGTCGTCCGACGCCTCCAGCAGGTTCGCCGGAACCCGTTCCAGCGAGGCCTGAAGCGGCAGGATCATGAACGGCAGCCAGACGTAGAGGAACACCAGGAAGGTGCCGATGTAGCTGACCGACAGCGAATTGCCGCCGATCACCGGTATCGCCAGAACCGCGTTGAGCACCGCCGAGGCGCCGATCCCCTCGACCGCCCAGTTCAGGATGCCCTCCTTGGCGAGGATCAGTTTCCAGGCATAGACTTTGACCAGGTAGCTCGACCACAGCGGCAGCATCACGGCCAGGTAGAACAGCGCCTTCATCCGGCCACGCGCGTAGCGCGCGGCGTAATAGGCGATCGGGAACGCGACGATCGCGGCCGCCACGGTGACCGCCGCCGCCATCAGCACGGTGCGCAGGATGATGTCGAAATTCGCCGGCCGCAGCAGTTCGGCGTAGGTCTTCAGCGTGAAGTCGTAGTTGATCAACCCCGAGAACTCGTCGATCGAGAAGAAGCTCTGCAACAGCAGCGCCAGGAGCGAGCCGATGTAGACCAGGCCCAGCCAGGTCAGCGGCAGCGCCAGAAGCAGCAGCAGAAACAGCCCCGGCCGGCGCCAGAACAGGTCCGACAGCCGCCCGGCCAGGCCGCCCGGGGCGCGGTGCGCCGCACGGCTCATGCATCCGGCTCCATCTCGTGCAGGGCCTCGGCGGCCCAGTCCAGCCCGACCTCGGTGCCGGTCGCCGGCGGCGGCGCGGTGGCCGCCGGCAGGATCACCACGAGGTCGTCGCCCCCGATCGAGACCGACACGCGATGCCCGGCGCCAAGGTACCGCACGGTCCGGACCGTGCCGGAAAGGCGGCCGGACGGCGGCGCGACAAGGCGGATCGACTCGGCCCGGAGACTGGCCCAGCGGCCGGGGCCGCCGGCGCGGGCCGACAGTTCGGGCGACAGCACATTGGCGGAGCCGACGAAATCCGCGACGAAGCGGGTGCGCGGCCGTTCGTAGACCTCTTGCGGCGTGCCGTGCTGGACGATCCGGCCGTGGTTGAACACCGCGACCCGGTCGGCCATCGACAGCGCCTCGCCCTGGTCGTGGGTGACGAACACGAAGGTGATGCCGAGCGACTGTTGCAGTGTCTTGAGCTCTTCCTGCATCGCCTCGCGCAGCTTCAGGTCGAGCGCCCCGAGCGGCTCGTCGAGCAGCAGAACGCGCGGCCGGTTGACCAGCGCCCGCGCCAGCGCGACGCGCTGGCGCTGGCCGCCGGAAAGGGCCGCGGGCTTGCGGTCGCCGTAGCCTTCGAGCTTTACCAGCGCGAGCATCTCTTCCGCCGCGGCCTCGCGCCGGCGGCGATCGACGCCCGCCATCTTCGGCCCGTAGGCGACGTTCTCGCGCACGGAAAGATGCGGAAACAGGGCGTAGTCCTGGAACACGGTGTTCACCGGCCGACGGTTCGGCGGGATCGTCTCGGAGTTCTGTCCGAAGATCCGCACATGCCCTGCCGTCGGCCTCTCGAACCCGGAGATCAGCCGCAGACAGGTCGTCTTGCCCGATCCCGAAGGTCCGAGCATCGCGAAGAAACAGCCCTCCTCGACCGCGAGCGACACGTCGTCGACGGCTCGGACCGCGCCGAAATGGCGCGAGACATGGTCGAATTCGACGGCAAGGGTCATGTCGGGCGGCACCGTTGGCTTGCCCGGCGGCGACGGCGCCGCCGGGCCTGTCGTTCGTGACGGGCGCGGATCAGCGACCGCCGATCACGCCGATGTAGTCGGACACCCAGCGGTAATACGGCACGCATTCGTCCTGGCTGGCGCAGCTGGTCACCGGGGTCGTCCAGAACCGGATCTTGTCGAAGTCGTCGAAGCCGTTCTTGGTGCAGCCCTCGGCGGTCTGCATGCCGCGGCCGTCGGTGCAGGCGGCCGGCACCCCGGGGTTCGCCCCGAACCAGACCGACAGGTCGGACATCAGGTTCGAGCTGAGCGTGTGCTCCATCCACAGGTAGGCGCAGTTCGGATGCGGCGCGTCGACATGCATCATCGTGGTGTCGGCCCAGCCGGTGGCCCCCTCCTGCGGGATGACGGAGGCGATCGGCGCGCCATCGCCCTGCAGCAGGTTGACCTGGAACGGCCAGGAGCCGGAGGCGGCCATCCCCTCGTTCTTGAAGTCGTCGATCTGGATGAAGGCGTCGTGCCAGTACCGGCTGACAAGTTGCCGCTGCTGGCGCAGCAGGTCGAGGGCTTCGGCATACTGGTCGGGGTTGAGTTCGTAGGGCGACACGATGCCGAGTTCGGGCTTGTGGAACATCAGGTACTGCGCCGCGTCGGCGATGTGGATCGGCCCGTCATAGGCCTGCACGCGGCCGGCGTTCGACTGTCCGTCGGGCAGCGTCGTCTCTTCGAACACGACGCTCCAGGAGGTCGGCGGCTGATCGCCGAAGACCTCGGTGCTGTACATCAGCACGTTCGGCCCCCACATGTAGGGCACGCCGTAGTGCACCCCGTCGACAACGTACCAGGGCGCGTTCTTCAGCCGGTCATCGACCGTGTCCCAGGACGGCACCAGCGACAGGTTGACCGGCTGCACCCGCTTGCCGGCGATCAGCCGCAACGACGCGTCGCCGGAGGCGGTGACCAGGTCGAACCCGCCCTCGTTCATCAGCGCGACCATCTCGTCCGAGGTATTGGCGGTCTTGACATTGACCATGCAGCCGGTGGCCTCCTCGAACTTGGTCACCCAGTCGAATTCCGCCATCGTCTCGCCGCGTTCGATGTACCCCGGCCAGGCCACGATATCGAGCCGGCCCTCGCCGGGGCCGATCTCGGTGACCTGCGCGGAAAGCGACTGCGCGGCCACCGCCGCGCAGGTTGCCACGGTTCCAAGAAGTCCTCTGTTCATCGCAATCTCTCCCAGTTGATGGAGGCGCTGCCCTTGACGCGCCGGCGGCCCGGGGCTTGCCCGTGGTCGGCACCCGCCGGGTCGAGGATGGCAGGCGGCGCCGACTTCGCAATTCCAAAATCCTGAAGCTCGATATCGGAAAGACCGATATCGCTGGCCGCTCAAGGGGTCGTCCGGAACGAGGTCTGCGCGAGGCGGATGAAGTCGCGGCTGACCTCGCTGAGCGGCGCGCCGCGCCGCCAGGCAAGGCCGACCTGCACCGCCGGCAGGTCGCCCGACACGTCGCGGCTCTCGATTCGATCCCCTTCCAGCGACCAGGGGCGGTAGACCAGATCCGGCAGGATCGCCAATCCCATGCCGGTCGCGACCAGGCTGCGGACCGCCTCGACCGACCGGGTGCGGAAGGCGACGTTCGGGCGCGTGGCGAGCGAGGCCAGCAAGCTTGCCGTCGCCTCTTCGATCTCCTCGACCGACAGCATGATCAGCGGCTCGGCGGCCACGTCGTCAAGGGTCACGGCCACCTTGGACACGAGCGGATGCCCGATCGGCAGCCACAGCCGCATCGCCGAGATCGCGATGCTCTCGACCTGCAGGGCATGGCGGTTGTGCAGGTTCGAGGTGATCAGGAAGGCCACGTCGATCTCGCCACCGATCAGCAGGTGTTCGAGGTAGTCGCCGGTATCCTCGATGGCCGACACCGCGACACCGGGATAGCTGCGCCGGAACCGCGCCAGCGCATCCGACAGGCCGTAGCCCGCGACCAGCGAGGTGACGCCCAACCTGATCTGCCCGCTCGTCCGGTCCGGGCCGACGGCGAAGGCACGCCGGGCGTCCGACACGTCATCGCGGATCTTGCGGGCGTGGCGAAGGAACTGGTGCCCGGCGTTGGTGATCTCCAGCCCGTGCGCCCGGCGTTCGAACAGCGTGACGCCCAGATCGGCCTCCAGCGCCTTGATCGCCTCGGTCACGGAGGATTGCGAGATCGAAAGCGCCTTGGCCGCACGCGACACGCTTTCATGCTCCGCCGCCGCCACGAAGAACTGCAATTGCCGAAGCGTAAAGGCGATCTGCCGGCCCTCCCGCGCGGTTGCTCCGCGCCGGCGCAGTCTAGGGGCCGGACGGGTCGATCGTCAAAGCCGGAACACGAAGGTCACGGGCGGGACGCCGGCGCAGAGGCGGGGGCCTGCGCCTCCGGCTGCCGCTCGACTGGCGCGCGCAGGACACCCGGCTCGGGATCACCGGCCACGGGGTCCGATCTCGGTCGGCGCGTCCCTGTTCGGGTGCGGCGTTCCCTGTTCGGGGGAGGGGAATCCCCTGTTCGGCGGCTTCCGGAATTGGTCCACAACGCGCTGGGATCGCGAAACAGTTCGACATCCGCATGGGCCTGGAACGGCCAGATGGCTTGAAACTCCCTGCAATTCGGCCCGGAACAGGGAAGGACAGGAAAACCCCACCGTCGTCATCGCCCGCCTGAGACCGGCGATGAAAATGCGCGGGAAACGGCCCCGAGCAGGGTCTCTGTCGCACCGGCCCATGCCAGACCGCCCGACATCGCGGGAAACCTCGTGCGAGACCGGGAATGGCCGGTATATCAGGGCGTTGGCGGCGGACAAGGAGAGCTCCATGTATCTGTCCGACTGCCTGACGTCAGCGCCCTTGGGACAGATCGGCGTGATTGAAACCCGGACCATCCAAAGCCCCCGCCGAGACCGTCGTGAAGGCCATCCGACGGCGGACACGGAAGCAGCATTCGGCGGAAGAGAAGATCCGCATCGTGCTGGAGGGCCTGCGCGGTGAGGAGAGCATCGCCGAGCTTTGCCGGCGCGAGGGGATCGCGACGAGCCTGTACTAGAGCTGGTCGAAGGAGTTCCTCGAGGCCGGGAAGAAGCGGCTGGCCGGAGACACGGCGCGTCAGGCCACTGCGCCCGAGGTGAAGGAGCTGCGGGCGGAGGCCGCGGCCCTCAAGGAGGCGGTGGCCGACCTGACGCTCGAGAACCGCCAGCTCAAAAAAGCATGATCGGGGGCGAGCCATGGTCCGCCATTGGTCCGAGGACAATGGCGAGCGCGGCAGACGCATGAGGTACCCGGCCTCCGGGAAGCTCGAGATCATCCGGTTGGTCGAGCGATCGCATCTGCCGACGAAGCGCACGCTGGCGATGCTCGGCATCCCGCGGACCACGTTCTACCGTTGGTACGATCGGTACATCGCTCTGGGCGAGGCAGGCCTCGAGGACCGGCCCGCGCACCCTGGCCGGGTTTGGAACCGCATCCTCGACCAGGTGCACCGGCAGATCGTGGATCTGGCGCTTGAGGAGCCCGAACTGTCGCCGCGGGAACTGGCAGTCCGGTTCACCGACACGCAGCGCTACTTCGTGTCCGAGGCCAGCGTCTACAGGCTCCTGGTCGCCCACGACCTCGTCACCAGTCCGGCCTTCGCGATCATCAAGGCGGCGGACGAGTTCCATGAGAAGACAACCCGCCCGAACCAGCCGTGGCAGACCGACTTCACCAACCTCAAGGTCATCGGGTGGCCGAGTACCCACTCCGCCACCTGATCGTTGCCGCAGGCCCTCCGGACTCGATCGGAGCCGCCTGTGACCGTGACCTCAAGCACGCCACCCTCGTTCCAAGCGAACCTGGCTTGCGGTGGTTTGAGGCAGTTACACTTTTCCGGAATCTTGTTTCTCTTTTCTAGTACATCGGCCATTCTTCATTCTTTGCATGATAAAGAGTGAGTCGCGGGCGGGGTTGACGGGCATGATCCACTCGCCTTCCAGGCCCGTCAACATTCCGGCATATTTCGCCTCGCACCAAAACACTTCGAGACTGTCGATCCAAGAATCTCAATCTTCACTGCTATGAAATCTTGACGACTGCGCAGCTGCGAGGCATGGCGCGTATTCTGGAATTTACTCGTATCGATCATCCGATCAAAGAACAGATCTGCGATGAGCCTCGAGGCGGCGTTCCGTGACCTGGGGGTTCATCGCCAAACCAGTCGGCAGCGATTGAGTGACAAGAGCGACACTGTTCAATGCCTCTACCGCATGAGAAATCAGAGTCTCTTGTCCATATGGTATATATGTTCGGAACGATCACTCTTGTCGCCTTGACGCATTGGACGGGGCATGCGCAAAGCCCGGGCCGCCCCTGCCGGGTTGAAGGCCGGTTCTCGGGAAAGGCCCTTTCGAGAGTACCGCCTGACCGGCGCGACCGTGAGCGCGACCTGAAAAACAGGAAGACCCCAGCCAACCGACACCGTCGAAATCAGAGGTGTCTGTCACCCCGGAAAGCAACCGCCTGACATATTGCTTCACGCCGCCCCCGCCATCCGATGGTCAATTGGCGAACATGAAACCAGCGCCCCTACCAACAATGCGAGTCGTACACCGCACCCCTTCAGGGGCATCACTCGTCAAGAAACGAAACAATCTGCGCTACCATCTGGCTCGACCCAAGTACGGTCAGGTGGTGATCATCGAAATACACGGCATGACGTCCAACAAAGGCCGAGCAGCCGGAAGCCTGGCAAATGAACGCATGCGGGAAGAAGAACCGTACACCACCCTGGCTGAACTTTCCTGCGACCCGCTCGAATACCTTGATACTCTCGAACGAACCGTCCTTCACGCGACAATCGTCCTTACTGAAGAAGCGCGTGCGAAAACTGCTTAGCTCACATTTGAAATCGACATTTGCCGTCGTTCCCAGAATCGCCAGCTTGCGGGCTTCAATTCCGAAGTTATTCAGTCGATCCAGGATTGCGGCCTCATACTGCTCCGCGGTTGTGAGCCCATATGCGTGCCATCTCTGCCCCGTTATGACGAGATCATATCGTTTGCCGGCCACTTCGCGCTGCAAACCCTCGATAACCGCCTGACACTGCTCGAATCGTTCATCGCCCTTGATGGAAATGCGCCAGTCTGTTCCCATGAAGCAACTTCCATCGGCGATTATCGTAATTCGCGTATCAGCGCCGACTCGCCGGCTCAGGCTCTCCGTGATGTGAAGTGCATGGCTGTCGCCATACACAAGAATGGACCTTGGTCCTTCGGGGTTCCCCGCCACACAATACCCATAGCGCCGTGGTCCGTCGCACTCATGGTGTCCGAGTTCGAAACGCTCGGTTGTCTGCGCCTTAAGACCCGTGCCACCATCCGCAAGAAAGACCCATGCTCCGAACGCTCCCACAAGCAGCATACCGGCAGACAATGCCATGACAGGGGACCGAGGACGATGGCGAATTGGCGCCTCGATATATCTATAGGTCAACCCTGCCAAAATGATTGACACCGCGACAAGGGCGAGACGCACACCAATCGCCATCTCGGAGCCGGACACTATCGTTCCGAAAGAAAACAGCGGCCAATGCCACAGGTATAGAGGATAGCTGATCAGTCCAACGAAAACTAACGCCCTGTTCGAAAGCAACATCCTGTTGAGCCAAGTCTTCTGACCGGCCGCCATGATCAGGGTTGCGCCTACGACAGGCAGGCCGGCCCAGGCACCTGGGAAACCCATATCAGACGATAAAAAGAGGGCGCTTAGCCCAATCGCGAGCAATCCAAGGCAAGATAGCGCATTTCGGCGATACTCAGGGCGAACCACTTCGCCCAATGACACGATACGCCATGAACTGGTTTCGTGCCTGGCTGACGCGCTCGTCCTGCGCCGTTCCAGCATCACAAGCGCCGCCCCGGTCAGCAACTCCCAAAACCGGCCAAAGGGCCAAAAGAACGCCTCCTCTGGCGAAACGCTCGCAAGGTAAAGGCTGACAAAGAGAGAGAAAATCCAAAATACAATCAAGACCATCGAAAATGGTCGCGCCCACTTCCATGTCAGCAAGAGCAGGGCGGGCCACACAAGATAGAACTGTTCTTCAACGGCGAGGCTCCACAAATGCAGAAGTGGTTTGGCATACGCGCCGACATCAAAATAACCCTCCTCCGCCGCGAGTACGAAATTGATACCAAAAGCTGCGGCGCTGAGAGCGTGCTTTCCCAGCAACGCATACTCATGTGGAAAAAGTATCAACCAACCTGCAAGCAGGGTCGCGGTGATAACCAGAAGCAACGCAGGAAATAGTCTTCTCACTCGCCGCGCAAAAAACGAAAGAACGTCCAGCCTTCCTGCCTCCAGGTCATCCAGAATGATGCCTGTGATGAGATACCCACTGATGACGAAGAAAACATCGACGCCGACAAAACCTCCAGGCAGGAGATCAGGAAAGGCATGATACATCACCACCGACGAAACGGCCAGCGCCCGCAACCCATCAATATCGGCTCTGTATTTCAAACCCCTGCCTCCCGGCTCAGGAACGATTCGCGGCTTCACAACGCCCTGCCTGACTAAACTGTCTTCCCAAGCGTGGAAAGCGGATGTTTGCATTAGCGCATGGAAGCAAGAGCATACTGTGCATGGTCAGCCCTCGATCGACCGAGCGGACGTCCATTGATCGGCATCTGATGCAATCAATCCGTTATTAAGTTCAATGAAATTTCAGAACCGGCACTCGCCCCCACAGGATTGGTTTTCCATTCGAGTTAGGCACAGGTTCGGCTGAAGGCGAGCGAAGGACATGCGGCAATTCGGAGGGCGGATTGTCGGAGGGACATACCGTCAG
Source organism: Paracoccaceae bacterium (assembly GCA_024742695.1). Classification (GTDB taxonomy): domain Bacteria; phylum Pseudomonadota; class Alphaproteobacteria; order Rhodobacterales; family Rhodobacteraceae; genus JANSXY01. The sequence goes on from JANSXY010000036.1 coordinate 15,567, forward strand.
TGTCGATTGCGCGCGTATAGCAAGAACGTGCGAATAGAGAAGAAGGGAAAGTCTGTTTGTTTACGTCCGCACGCGCAAGCGACATTGTCGACGAGACGCACGTTTCCGTCTTCCGCAGTCCGTCAAGCGTCTCGCGAACCTCCTTCCGACGCCTTACTTCCTTCGCTGCCCGATCCGCGAACGTGGCATGAACAGGCGGGTTGGCGATCCAACAGGGCGCTGACGAGGGCCGCGGGCGGGGCAACTGTTGCGGTCAGCCCAGCCTCGCCAGTTGCTCGAAGACCATGCGGATGACGCGTTCATTCAGGTTGTGCATCGCACGGACGATGCGCTGTACGTCGCGGCTCGGCATCCCTTCCTTGCCACGGCCCAGGAGGTCTTGAAATGATCCCGGCGGGAGCGGCTTCTGTCCTGGTTGATGTGGGTTTGGACGGAAGAGTGAACGGCGGCGAACATCGGCAATCTTCGCATCCGTCGGAACCGGAGCATCGCGCGCTCGCGTCGTCAAAACGGTAGATGCGAGTTCTCGATCCGGTTGTTGTCCCGCCTGCCCGTCCGCTGCTTTTCTGCACACCCAATGGCTCGCATCGCCGCTCGATAGGACGGCAGTCGGCCTGTCACGATTTCCTCGGCGAACCCGTGACGGCACATCACTTTCTTTAGGAATTTCAACGCGGCGCGCTTGTCACGGCGCTTGGTCACGTAGCTTTCCAGGACCTCGCCCTCGTGATCGACGGCGCGCCACAGGTAAGGCCGCTTGCCGTTCACCTTCACGAACACCTCGTCCAGGTGCCATCGCCACCGGCTGACCGAGCGCATCCCTTCGGCTCGTTTGCGCCGGATCTCAGCGGCGAACATCGGGCCGAAACGGATCCACCAGAAGCGCACGGTATCGTGGCTGACCTCGATCCCACGCTCGCGCAGCAGGTCTTCGACGTTCCGCAGCGACAGCGCAAACCGGACGTAGAGCATCACCGCCAGCCGGATGATCTCCGGCGAGGTCTTGAAGTACTTGAAGTGGCCGCGCTTGGTCATGCCTCACGGCTAGGTCGTCCCCCTGCCCCGCGGCAAGCCAAGTTGCTCTGACAGAATCCTCGCACCCGCCTCGCACAGCGCGCGGGCCGCAGCGAGGCCAAGACCAGAGGCGGCACCCGTCACCAGCGCAGAAAGCCCGTCAATCTTCATGGTTCACAGCTTCCTTCTTCGACAGTCCTTCTAGCGCAGAAACGGCGAACTCTCACCGGAGTCCCTTTTGCTCCTAGCCCTCCACAGGACCGCTCGCGGCCGCCTTACGACCGTGGGCTGACCGCTCAGGCACTGCGCTGGGCTTGTGCGGACGACGAGATCAGCCGGCGCAGTTCAGGCCGAACACCTTCGTTCTGACGCGCGCGCATCACCGACCGGAAGGTTCTGGGCGTCTGCCCGTACTGCGCCTTGAACGCACGGGAGAACACCGCCGGGTACGAGAACCCACAGGCAACCGCCACGTCCTTGATCGAATATTCCTCGTAGAACAAAAAGTTACGGGCCGCCTGAAGGCGGATGTGCAGATAGAGCCGCATCGGCGATTCCCCGAAGCTGCGGCGACTTACCCGGGTGAGCGAGCGTGGCGGCACCCCGAGTTCCGCCGCCAGTTCCTCGAGCGACAGGGGAAAATCGAGATTCCGTTCCATCACGGCGACCATACGGCTCGCCAGCCGGGTCGACTCCGCGGGTTGCGCCATGTCGTCGCGCTGCGGTGTCGTATCGGGCCTGCGTGTGTGGACCAGCGCGTTGGCAACCTCGTTGGCCAGCGGCCCGCCATGAAACCTGGCGATCAGGTCGAGCATCATGTCGAGTGTCGCAACCCCACCGGCACAATGCACCCGGTTCCCGGACACCCGGTAGATCTGGTTCAGGGGGTGGGCGGCGGGAAACTCCTCTGCAAAGGCCGCCTCGGCTTCCCAGTGCAGCACGATGTCGCGGTCGACCTCGGTCGCGGCAAGGCCCGCCGTCGCCAGCGCAAAGGCGCCGGTATCGACCCCGCCGACGATCGCACCGAACCGGCCGGCTTCGCGCAGACGCCCCAGCAGCCGCCGCGACATGTTCTGCGTCGGCAGATTGCCCTCGAACAACAGGTAGACATCGGCGCGCGGCATGTCGTCCAGCGCATGATCGGCATCGAACCACATCTGGTTCGACGCCCGGACCGGGCCACCGGTCTCGGTTACGTAGCACCAACGAAACAGGTCACGCCCGGAATTCTGATTGGCGATGCGTAGCGCGTCGCTGGCCAGAATCAGCGCGTTCAGCGGGAACTCGGGCTGCAGAAGGAAGTTGAATCGCGGGATTGAAACGGTCGTCGACGGGGTGCTCATCCAACCAAACATACATAACTTGGCCCAAAAGATCAAATTCAAGGCCAGAAACATCACTCCACAATTCGCATGCGGCCTGACACTGAGGTCCATCGGGATGCGGGAAATATCGCAGCTCGACGTCTCATGACACCACAGAAGGGCCTTTCGGCCCCGGGCGGGACGCGGTTGCGCGTCCGGCCACAGGAAAGGCTTGCGCATTGAAGCGAGGGAAGAACGTGACGCCGGATCAGATGAAAAAGGCACTGGAAGGGTGTTATGTGACCATCCCGACGCCATTTCGGGAAACCGCCGACATGGCGGTCGACGAAGGCGCGCTGCGCCGCTACGTGCGGTTTCTTGTCGATGCGGGTCTGACCGCCGACTACGCGACCTTCCTGGCCGGCGGCGCCGCCGGCGATTTTTCCACGATGACCTTCGACGAACGGGTTCGAGTGGCCGAAGTCGTTCTCGACGAAGTTGCCGGGTCGGCTCCTGTCGCGATGGGATGCCAGACGACCTCGACCCTTGAACTGGTTCGTCTGGCCAAGGCGGCGCAGGCGCTCGGGGCGACCTTCATCCAGGTCTCCTGCCCGTTCTACTTCGCCCATACCGAGCGGGATTTCGAGGACTACGTACGGGCCGCGGCCGAGGCCGCGCCGGATGTCGGCCTGATCCTGTACAACACGTTCTGGACCAGCCAGCAGCTGTCTTTCGGCATGATCGAGCGGCTGGCCGAGGTTCCCAACATCATCGGCCTGAAATGGGCGACGCCGCGCACCGACGCGATGGAGTTCGAGGATGTGACATCGCATTTCTCGGATCGCTTCACGATCATCGACAACAACCTGCTGTTTGCGGTCAGCGCGATGCCGGCACTCGGCGCCCGGGCGTTCGAGGTTCACCACTGCAACTTCTGGCCGGAATGGGGCGTCAAGCTGGTCGACGAGGTTCGGGCCGGAAACTACCCGGAAATCGCCCGGATGCTCGTCGAGGAAGGCATGCCCTTCTACAAGCTCTGGGTCGAGATCGAGCGCGATTTCACCAGTGGCGACGGCTACCTCGACAAGCTGTGCATGGAACTGGTCGGCCTGCCCTCAAGCCGCTGCCGACCGCCGACCCGAGACATCCGCGACCAATACCGAAGCCGGTGCCACGCGATGCTGAAGGGCATCGGCGCGCCGCGGCTGATCGACGTCTGAGGCACCAGGACGGAAGCCCACGAGCAACTGAGAAATCCAACCGAGGAGGAAGACATGACCAAGATCAAGATACTCGCCGCAGCCGCCGCGCTGGTTGCTGTCGCAGGGCCGGCCCTGGCCGAGGATGACGTACGGCTTCGGCTGAACTGGATGTACTACGGATCCCATGCCGGGTTCGCCTACGGCAAGGACATGGGGTTCTACAAGGAGGCCGGCATCAACCTCGATATCCGGTCGGGCAACGGTTCGTCCTCGGCGCACCGGCTGGTGGCGAACGGCGACAGCGATTTCGCCTACGGCTCGTGCGGCGCGCTTGTCAACCTCGCCTCGCAGGGCGCCGAAATCATCTCGGTCGGGGTGATTGACGCGATGGGATCCGAGGCGATCCTCGTGCGGCCCGACAGCGGCGTGACCGAGATCGGCGATCTGAAGGGCAAGAAGCTTCTGACGACGGCGAATGCCGGCGTGAACACCTTCTTCCCGATCGTCCTCGCCAATGCCGGCCTGACCGAGGCCGATATCAACCTCACGAACGTGCCCGACGGAGCGCTCGTTTCCAGTTACCTCCAGGGCGCCGGCGATGCCGTCGGCATGCTGGGCGGCATCGACGACAAACCGGCCGAGATCAAGGCCAACGGTGGCGAGCAGCCGGTGATCTTCCCCTACAGCGACTTCGGGGTGAACCAGGTCGGCTACTGCATCTCGGCCCGCAAGGAGATGGTCGAGACCAACCCCGATCTGGTGAAGCGTTTCGTCGCGGCGACGATGAAATCCTACGCCGCCGCCGAGGCCAACCCGGATGCGGCCGTTGACGCGATGGCCGACATCGTCGGCGGCACGATGGCCGAGGACGAGGGCAAGGCGCAGTCGCGCGCGGTTCTCGACGTGACGCTGGGGCTGCTCTACTCGAATGCCAACAGCGAGCGGAAACTCGGCCTCAATGTTCCCTCCGACTGGGAGGGCATGGTCGCGCTGATGAAGGAGTACAACGACCTCGATCCCGCGGCGGATCCGGCGTCTTTCTACACCAACGACTTCATCGAGTGACCGGATGCGCCGGGGGCTTTCTCCCCGTCCCCGGCGCTTTCTCGAACGGATACGGACCATGCCGACGCTGATCGAACTCTCGGGTGTCAAGAAGGTGTTCGGATCGGGCCCCGAGGCCGTGCATGCCTTCGGTCCGGTCGACATGACGATCGAGGATGGAGAGTTCATCTCGCTCCTCGGCCCGTCCGGCTGCGGCAAGTCCACGCTGATGCTGATGATCGCAGGGCTGCTGGACACGACCGAAGGCGCGATCACGCTGGCCGGTCGCCGGGTGGCCGGGCCGCAGACCGACATCGGCATCATGTTCCAGGACAACACGTTGGTACCTTGGCGAACCGTGCGCGGGAACATCGACCTGCAACTCGAGATGCGCGGCATCGACCCGGCAGAGCGCGCCGCCGATGTCGAGGAACTGCTGCGTTCGGTCCATCTGGAGGATTTCCAGGCCCGCTATCCGCATGAGCTTTCCGGCGGGATGCAGCAGCGGGCGGCGTTCTGCCAGGCGATGGTTCACCGTCCCAAGACGATGCTGCTGGACGAACCGCTGGGCAAGCTCGACGCGATGACGCGCGAGAACATCCGCTCCGATCTTCAGGCGCTGTGGATGCAGAAGCGCCCCACCGTGGTGTTCGTCACCCATTCCATCGAAGAGGCGATCCAGCTGTCCTCACGGGTTGCGGTGATCACGCCGCGCCCGGGCCGGATCGAACGGATCATCGACATCGATCTGCCGTTCCCGCGCGACTTCGAGGTCAAGTCCAGCGCCGCTTTCATTGGGCATGTCCGCGAAACCCAGGAGATATTCAGGAACTATGGCGTCATCTGACAGAACCGGCGTCCTGATGCGCATGTGGAACACGGTGGTCCATTCGTGGATGTTCATCGCCTTCTTCATCGGCTTCTTCCTGTTCTGGGAATACGCCGTGATCTGGTTCGATGTTCCCCGCTACATCCTTACCCCACCGTCGGTGATCGTTCAGAAGGGCGCGGCCGATCTGGACCGGCTGCTCTACTACACCTACGTCACGGGGCTTGAGACCGTCCTTGGATATGTGGTCGCCATCGTTCTGGCGCTTCCGATCGGGCTCGCGATCGCCTTCTCCTCGGTCCTGAGACGGACGATCTACCCGTTCCTCGTGTGCATCGAGATGGTGCCGAAGATCGCGTTTGCGCCGCTGTTCATCTCGTGGCTGGGGTTCGGGCTGCTGCCTAAGGTGATCATCGTTTTTCTCGTCTGCTTCTTCCCGATCGTGCTGAACGCCATCCTCGCGTTCAATTCGCTCAGCGAGGAATTGACCCGCTTCGCGCGATCGACCGGGGCCGGGGCCTGGCGAACCTTCGTGAAGATCCGGCTGCCGGCCGCGCTGCCGCAGTGTTTCGTCGGGTTCAAATACGCCGCCATCAACGCAACCGTCGGCGCCGCGATCGCCGAATTCATCGGCTCCGACGAGGGGCTTGGATTCTACATCCAGATCGTCACCGGCAACATGCGCCCCGACCTCGCCTTTGCCGGCATCTTCTTCCTGACGCTGATCGGCCTGTGCCTGTTTGGCGTCGTGACCCTGGCCGAACGGCTACTCATTCCCTGGCACATCTCGGTGCGGCGCAAGTCGCACTGAACCGACAGCGAGGTTCCCATGACCCTGACCAAGACCGACGCCCACCGGATCGCCTCGACCCTGAAACCGGAATCCCGCGCATTCCTGGCCGGCCGGTTCACTGACGCGTCCGACGGCGGAACCTTCGCCACGACCAACCCTGCGACGGGGACGGTACTGGCACAGGTGGCCCATTGCACGGCGACCGATGTCGATCGCGCGGTCGCACAGGCGCGCCGGAGCTTCGATTCCGGCACGTGGTCGCGAGCGGCGCCGGAACACCGCAAGGCGATCCTGCTGAAGCTGGCGGATCTCGTGCGGGAGCACCGCGAGGAACTCGCCGTTCTGGAAAGCCTCGACAGCGGCAAGACGATCTCCGACTGCCTGCACGAGATCGGCAACGAGGTTCCCACGTTCTTCCAGTGGTACGCGGAACTCGCCGACAAGAGCTTTGGCAAGGTCGCGCCGACCGGGGAGGACAACCTCGCCCTGATCGTCAGGGAACCGGCAGGCGTCGTCGGCCTCGTCCTGCCCTGGAACTTCCCGCTTCTGATGGCGGCCTGGAAACTCGCGCCGGCCCTGGCGGCGGGTTGTTCCTGCATCGTCAAGCCGGCCGAGCAGACGCCGCTTTCGGCCCTGCGCCTGGCCGAACTGGCGCGCGAGGCCGGTGTGCCGGATGGCGTGCTCAGCGTTCTGCCCGGCCTTGGCGAAACTACCGGCCAGGCCATCGGCCGGCATCCGGATATCGATATCGTCTCGTTCACCGGATCGACCGAAGTGGGCGGGTATTTCCTGCGCTACGCGGGTGAGAGCAATCTCAAGGTCATCGGGCTGGAAATGGGCGGCAAGAGCCCGTTCATCGTGCTCGACGATGCCGAACTCACCGACGACCTGATCGAACAGGCGGCGATGTCGGCCTTCTGGAACGGCGGACAGAACTGTTCGGCGAACATGCGGCAACTGGTCGATGCCCGCCTTGCCGAGGACTACGCCGATCGTGTCATCGCGCGCGCGCGGGCCTTCGTCGTCGGCGATCCGCTGGATCCCGCGACCGGCATCGGCGCCATGGTCACGGCCGAGCACCAGGATCGCGTGATGTCCTACATCGACACCGGTGCGCGCGAAGGTGCCCGGCTTCTCAGTGGCGGCAACCGGTTCGGTCCGGGCTGCTTCATCGAACCGACCGTCTTCGGCGGCCTGACCCCGGACATGACGATCGCCCGCGAAGAGATCTTCGGCCCGGTGCTCGGGATCCTTCCCGTGACCGGGATGGACGAGGCGCTGCGGATCGCCCGCGACAGCGACTACGGGCTGCATGCCTCGGTCTTCACGCGCGACATCGACCGCGCCATCCACATGGCACGCCGGCTGCCCTGCGGCACCGTTTCGGTCAACGGCTTCTCCGAGGGCGATGTCAAGACGCCTTTCGGCGGATACAAGCGGTCCGGGTCGCTGGCGCGCGACAACGGGGCGGAGGCGATGGATCAATACCTTCAGACCAAGACGATCTGGTTCTGCACCGCCAACCCCGGCATCGCCTGATGGAGATCGCGGTCTGCCTTCCGCTGTCCGAAGCACAGGAAGCGCGGCTTCGGCGCAGCGCCGGATCGGCCACTGTTCGGCGCTGCGCCCCGGACGACCTGGGCGACGCTTCCGTGGTGTTCGGCAATCCGACGCCCGAGGCGATCGCGGCCAACCGCGCCTTGCGCTGGCTGCAGCTGGAGTCGGTGGGCTTTGGCGAATACCTGGACCTCGACTGGTCGCGCGCGTCCGGCCCCGTACAGGTGACGAACCTGGCCGGTTTCTTCGCCGATCCGGTGGCCGAGACCGCGCTGGCGGGCATCCTCGCCCTGAAGCGCGGGATCGACAGGCTGTGCGCGCTGCGCAGCGATGGCACGTGGATCGGCGATCCGATCCGGTCCGAGCTTGGCCTTCTGGGCGGCTCGAAGACCGTGCTGTTCGGCCGCGGTGCGATCAACGGGCGTTTGGCGGAGTTGCTCGCGCCATTCCGCTGCACGGTGACGGCCTTCGGCCGCGACTTCGCAGAAGACAGGCTCGACGCCGCGCTGGAACAGGCGGATGTCGTGGTGGCGACCGTCCCTCACACGGCCGCGACGGCAGGCCTGTTCGGCGCGGCCCGGCTCGCGCGGATGAAGCGCTCAGCGATCTTCTGCAACCTGGGCCGCGGATCGCTGGTGGATGAAGAGGCACTGGCCCGTGCGTTGCGCAGCGGGGCCCTGGCAGGCGCCGTGATCGACGTGACGCGGGCCGAGCCGCTACCGCCGGATCATGCTTTCTGGACCACGCCGAACACGATCCTGACGCAGCATTCCGGCGGCGGCACCGCCGACGAGACCGACCGCAAGATCGACCGGTTCCTGAACAATTTTACCCGATTCCGCGACGGCGCGCCGCTTGAAGGGCTCGTCGATTTCACACGAGGATACTGATGCCGACGATCACCGAAATCCGCTGCCTGCTTCTGTCCTCCCCCTACGCCGATGCGGACGACCCGGAAATCAAGGAATGCTTCCCGAACGGCCCCAAGCGAACCATCGGCATGGTGGAAGTGACGCTCGACACCGGCGTCACGGGGCTTGGAGAGGGGTATCTGGCGGTCTTCGCGCCCAAGGTCTTTCAGTCGATCGTGGAGCTTTGCGCCCCCCAGGTCATGCACAAGGACGGGTTCGACATCGCCGGACGGGTCCGGGACCTGCGCTCGCTGTGCGACTACTGGTCGTTGCAAGGCGCGGCGCGGCACGTGATCGCGGCCTTCGAGATCGCGCTGTGGGACGCGATGGGCAAGTCCCTTGGCCGCCCGGTTCACGATCTGTTGCGCCAGGGGCCAAAAGCGGAGGCGATCGATATCTACGGTTCCGGCGGATGTTGCGACCGCAAGGAACAGTTCATCCGGGAACTCGATCTGCTCCAGGGCCTTGGCATTACCAAGTACAAGATGCGCGCGGTCAAGGGCGACATCCTGCGCACCGCGTGGGTTCTGGAAGAAGCGGGCCAACGTGGAATCGAGGTCGGCGTTGACATGTGTCAGAACCTCGCCGATCCCCCACAGGCCGTCGATGACGTGGTGGCCTATGTCGCGGCGGTGCATGCGCAAACCGACCGGCGCATGATCTTTGTCGAGGAAGCGATCGGGCCGGACGCGCCCGAAGGGTTCCGGGCGTTGCGCGACCGGATCGACGTGCCGGTCTGCGGTGGCGAGATCATCACGACACCGAAAGAGATGATCGAAAGGGTGAATGCCGACGTCTACGACTTCGTGCAGCCCGATGCCTCCGTCATGGGGGGCATTTCGGCGGTGATGGAGGTCTTCGCGGCCGCTGCCGCGAAGGGCACCGATGTCGTCGTCCACGCCTGGGGCGGCGCCGCGGCGATCATGGCCTCCTACCACGCGGCCTTCGCCGCCGGCGGCAAGCTCGTGGAGTTTCCGATGCTCGATTTCCCGCTCGGGCGGGAGATGATGGGCGATCAGGCCCGGATCGTCGACGGTCGGCTCCTGCGCCCCGACGCGCCGGGCCTCGGGATCACGTTGACGCGGGAAATGGACGATCGCTACCCCTTCGACGAGTCGGCGGTCTATTCCTGCGCGCTTCTGGACTATGGCCCGCCGCCGGATTCCTATTGGCGGCGGTCATAGTCTCCGCGGGCCCTGTCGCGAAAATCCCGCGAGCCAAGCGTCCCTTTCGAAGAAGATCCCGTTCGGCATGGCCTTCGAACCGTGGTCTCCGGTTCGGTTTCTGGTGCAGCTTCGGCGGCAGGCCCGATGGCGCGCCGGCGTCGGGCAACACTGCCGGCGCCTGCGCCGGCCCCGCACTGGACCGCAACGGCGCGGCCGGACGCGCTGGCGGGCGAGGCAGGCGTCCGGGTCTCTCTCACCGGCCTAGCCTGCGCTCGGTTCCAGCACGGCGGCAAGGTCCGGCAGATCGATGTGGCAGCGCACGGCATGCCCCCCATCTCCCATGCGCCAGGGCGGTGTATCAGTTTCGCAGATACTGCCAAGCTTTCGGGGGCAGCGGCGCTGAAAGGCGCAACCCCGCGCGGGTGGGGCCAGTTCCACCACGTCGTCGGCGGTCAGGCGCGGCGCGATGTCGGGATCGGGTTCCAGCACGGCGCCCAGCAACACCTCGGTATAGGGATGCGAGGGCAGGCCATAGACCCGGGCCGACGGCCCGATCTCGCACAGCCGGCCCTGGTAGAGCACCGCGACCCGGTCGGACAAGGCGCGCACCACGGCAAGATCGTGGCTGACGAAGATGTAGGTGGTGCCCTGGCTGCGCTTGAGATCGTCAAGCAGGTCCAGCACCGCGGCCTGCACCGAGACATCCAGCGCCGAGGTGACCTCGTCGCAGAGCACGAGGTCGGGTTCGGCGGCGAAGGCGCGGGCGATGGCCACGCGCTGCTTCTCGCCGCCCGACAGCTGGCCGGGCAGCCGGTCGAGGTAGTGCGCGCCCAGCCGCACCCGGTCGAGGATCGCGACGCTGCGGTCGTGCAGCGCTTGGCCGGAAAGGCCGAAATAGAGCTTGAGCGGCTGTTCGAGGATCTCGGCCACCGTCTGGCGCGGGTTGAGGCTGTCGTCGGGGTTCTGGAACACCAGCTGGATGCGGCGCAGCTGGTCGGGGCTGCGCCTCTCCACGACACGCGGCAAGAGCGTGTCCTCGAACCGGATCTCGCCGCCGGCGGCCCCCAGAAGGCCGGCGACGGTCTTGAGGATTGTCGACTTGCCCGAGCCGGATTCTCCCACCAGCCCCAGCGTCTCGCCCCGCCGCACGGTCAGCGAGACATCCGCCACCGTCGGGACGGCCGCCGCATCGCGGCCGAGGAGGCGGTCGAACAGGCCCGGGCGCGCGTAGCTGATCGACAGGTCGTTCAGGGTCAGGACGGGGGCATCGCCGCGTGTGTCGTCGCTGGCCGACCCCTGCCCCGCGATCGGCAGCATCTGCGCCCGGTCGGGGAAATGGCAGCGCACGGCGTCACCCGTCGGCAGAGGCGCAAGCGCCGGGTGTTCGCCCCGGCATCGCGGCTCGGCGATGGCGCAGCGGTCGACAAAGGCGCAGCCCGCCCCGGCCTGCCCCGGTGCGGGCGGGCGCCCACCCAGCGCGACAGGCAGCGCCGGATCGCTCAGCCGCGGGATCGAGGCGAGAAGCCCGCGCGCATAGGGATGCGCCGGCGCCTTCAGCACCTGCCGGACGGAGCCCTGCAGCACGATCTCGCCCGCGTACATCACCGCGACCCGGTCGCAGACCCGCGCGATCGCGCCCAGATCGTGGCTGACATAGACCATCGCCATGCCGCGCGCGGCGGCGAGATCGCGCAGGAGTTCGAGGATATGCGCCTGCGTCGTGACGTCGAGGCCGGTGGTTGGCTCGTCAAGCAACAGCGCGTCGGGCGCCCCGGCAAGGGCCATCGCGATGGCGGCGCGTTGCTGCTGGCCGCCGCTCAGTTCGTGGGGAAAGCGGTCGAAGATCGCCTCGGGGTCGGGCAGGCGCACCTGGCCGAGAAGGTCCAGCACGCGGCCTCGGTGCTGGTCGGCGGGCAGCCCCGCGTGCAGGCGCAGCGCCTCGCCCAGCTGCGCCCCGATCCGCAGCGTCGGGGTCAGCGACTGGCCCGAGTTCTGCGGGATCAGCGCCAGCTTGCCGCCGCGCACCGCCTCGAGTTCCGTGCGGGACTTGGCGAACATGTCCTCGCCCCGGAAACGGGCCGATCCCCCCAGACGCCGCAGCCCGCGTTTCAGGTATCCCATCGCCGCCAGCGCCAGCGTCGACTTGCCGGACCCGGACTCGCCGACAAGGCCAAGGCTCTCGCCCGGGCGCACCGTCAGGTCGATGTCGCGCAGCACCGGCAGCGTCGCGCCGCCGCGCCCGGTGAAGCCGACCGAGAGGCCGGCGATCTCGATCATCGGCGCGCTCATACCGGCGCCTTCTGCGCGCGGTCGAGGCCCAGCGCCTTGGCCAGCGCGTCGGCGGTCAGGTTGATGCCGATGATCAGCGACGACAGCGCCACCACCGGCGCCAGCACGCCCGAGGGCGCGAAGGACATGAAGCCGCGCGCATCGGCGATCATCAGCCCCCAGTCCGGCGTCGGCGGCGACACGCCGAAGCCGAGAAAACTCAGCGACGAGAACGCCAGAAGCATCCAGGACCAGCGCATCGCGCCCTCCACCATCAGCGTGTCCAGCACGTTGGGCAGCAGTTCGCGGCGGATGATCGTGAGCCGGCCGTGGCCGCGCGCGCGGGCCGCCGAGACGAAATCGCGCGCCACCACGTCATGCGTGGCCGCCCGCGCGATGCGGATCACCGGGATGCCGTAGAAGAAGGCCAGCGTCGGGATCAGCACCTCGATCCCGGTGCCGAAGGTGACGATCAGCACCAGCATCTTGAGGATCCAGGGCAGCGACAGGAAGGCGTCGACCACCCGCATCAGCACCTCGTCCGCGCGCCCGCCCACAAGCCCGAACCAGATCCCCAGAAGCCCGCCCCAGGCCACCGCGATCGGTGTCGCGATGCCGGTCACCAGCAGCGCCTCGCGCCCGCCCATCAGCGTGCGGGTCAGCACGTCGCGGCCCAGGTGGTCGGTGCCCAGCCAATGCGCCGCGCTCGGCCCGTTGAGCATCAGCGTGGCGTCCATCGCCCGGTAGTCGTAGGCCACGATCCAGGGGCTGACGATGGCCAGCACCACGTGGAAGACGACCAGCGTCAGCCCGATCGCGCCCGAGGGCCGTGACATCACGTCACGCAGCACCCCGCCCCAGCGCGACAGGGCGCGGGCCCGCGCGGGGACCGGCGCGGCGGTCATCGCTGCCTCATGTAATGGGTGCGCAGGCGCGGGTTCAGCACCATGGTCAGCAGGTCGGCCGTCAGGTTCACGACCACGTAGACCGTGGCCACGATCAGCGCGATGGCCTGCACCACCGGCAGGTCGCGGTCGGAAATCGCGTCGATCATCATCCGCCCGAGACCGGGGTAGTTGAACACCACCTCGACCACCACGACCCCGCCGAGCAGCCAGGCAACCGTCAGCGCCACCACGTTGATCGCGGGCAGAAGCGCGTTGGGCAGCGCGTGGCGAAACACGATCCGCCAGTACGGCACGCCCTTCAGCGTGGCCATCTGCACGTAGTCCCCCGCCATCACCTCGATCACCGAGGACCGGACCATGCGCAGGATATGCGCGGTCATCACCATCGCCAGCACGATCACCGGCAGCAGGATCTCGGGAAAGAACTCCGACGCCGGTGCGCCGGCCGAGGTCAGCACGATCCCCGGCAGCCAGCCCAGCCAGACCGAGAAGACGAGGATCAGCACCGTGGCCGAGACGAATTCGGGGATCGTCATGGCGAAAATCGCACCGGTGGAGAACAGCAGGTCGATCCAGCGGTCGCGCCAGAGCCCGGTGACGACGCCGAGCACGATGGCCAGCGGCACACCCACACCCAAAGCGCAGGCCGCCAGCAGAAGGGAATTCTTCAGACGGTTGCCGACCAGTTCGGCGATGCTGACCCCGCCGTTGGCCGATACGCCGAGATCACCCCGCAGGGCGCTCGCCGCCCAGTCGAGATAGCGTTCCGCGGCGGGCCGGTTCAGACCCTGCGCCTCGCGACAGTTCTCCAGCAGCCGGCCCTGCGCCTCGCGTTCCAGGAAGGCGGTACAGGCATCGCCGGGCAGGATCTCGACCCCGGCAAAGATGATCACAGAGACGATGACCACGGTCACCGCACCCAGGAACAGCCGTCTCAGGAGCATTCTCAGCATGTGCGGTCCGGATGGTCCGTCGGTGGGGCCGGGCGCCACGGTGCGGCGCCCGGCCCGCCTGGTCAATCGACAGTGATCAGGTGCCAGCGCACCGACATGTTCTCGACCGCGTCAAGGTTCTTGACGCGCGAACTCACGCCCACGAGCCGGGTGACATGGTAGGGGATCAGCGTGCCAGCCGTCTCCCACAGATGCTCCTGCGCCTGGACGTAGAGCGCGCGGCGCTTGTCGAAGTCGAGTTCGCGCCGGGCGGCGGCCAGAAGCGCGTCGAACGCCTCGTCCTTGTAGTAGCTTTCGTTCCACTTCGCCGTCGACAGGTAGACTTCGTGCAGAACCTGATCGGCGGGACGTTCGTTCCAGCGGGTGGCACTCACGTCCTTCTTCATCCAGACCTCCGACCAGTAGCCATCGGTCGGCGCCTGCACCACGTTGACGGTGATCCCGGCCTTGGCCGCCTGCTGCTGGTAGGCGACGGCCATGGTGGGCCAGGTCGGTTCCAGCGTGGCGACATGAACGTCGAAGGATATCCCGTCGGGGAAGCCCGCCTCGGCCAGAAGCGCCTTGGCCTGTGCGATGTCCTGCGGGCAGTCCATCTCGGCACGGTATTGGTCGCGCGGGTTCACCGGCGTGTCACAGGCGACGACGCCCTGTCCGCCCAGGACGAGATCGACCAGTTCCTGCCGGTCGGCAACCAGCCGCACCGCCTTGCGCACGCGCGGGTCGGTGAAGGGTTCGACATCGGTGCGGAACACCAGTCCGCGCCAGTTGCCGGTCGGGATCTCCTGGATCACGAAGCGGTCGGAGCCCTGCAGCATCGGCGCCTGCTGCGCGGTGATGCCGCGCTCCATGTCGATCTGCCCGCCCAGCAGCGCCTGCAGTCGTGCCTGGCCGTCGGGGATACCGATGATCTCCATCCGCTCGACGCCCGGCGGGCCTTCCCAGTAGTCCATGTTCGCCACGACCACGGTGGTACCCTCGGCGTCGAAGGTCTCAAGCCGGAACGGTCCGGTGCCGATGCCGGTGGTTGCGATGGTGTCGCCCGACCCTTCGGGAATGATCCGCAGCCGGTAGTCCATCAGTTGCAGCGGCATGTCGGCGAACGGCGTGTCGAGCGTGATCCTGACCGTCATGTCGTCGACCGCCTCGACCGCGGTGATCATCCGCACCGCCGAGCGCGCCGGGCTGTCCATCGCCGGATCGAGCACGCGCTCCAGCGAATAGACCACGTCACCCGCATCGAAGGCGCTGCCGTCGTGGAAGGTGACGCCGTCGCGCAACGCGAAGGTCCAGACCGTGGCGTCCGCATTGGCCTCCCACGAGACGGCGAGATCCGGGCTGGGCTTGCCGTCCATGTCCGGGCGGACAAGGCGGCTCATCAACTTCTCCGTGATCTGGAA
>JANSXY010000064.1 GCA_024742695.1 Paracoccaceae bacterium
ACGCGGCCACGGCGGCCGTTGTCAAAGGGCGCGTCGACCGACTCCTGCAGCATCCGCTTTTCGTTTCGCACGATGATGTCGGGCGCGAGCAGTACGATCAGCCGCTTGAGACGGTTGTTGCGGTTGATCACCCGGCGGTAGAGGTCGTTGAGGTCCGAGGTCGCGAAGCGGCCGCCATCCAGCGGCACCAGCGGGCGCAGTTCCGGCGGGATCACCGGGATCACGGTCAGCACCATCCATTCCGGCCGGTTGCCGGATTCGATGAAGCTTTCGACGATCTTCAGCCGCTTGATGATCTTCTTCGGCTTCAACTCGCCCGTGGCTTCCTTCAGATCCTCGCGCAGTTGCTCCGCCGTCGCCTCGAGGTCGATCGCCGACAGCATCTCGCGGATCGCCTCGGCGCCGATGTTCGCCGTGAAGGCATCGGCCCCGTACTGATCCTGCGCGTCGAGATATTCCTCTTCGCTCATCAGTTGGCCGTAGCTCAGGTCGGTCAGGCCCGGCTCGATCACGACGTAGTTCTCGAAGTAGAGGATCCGCTCCAGATCGCGCAGCGTCATGTCCAGCATCAGGCCGATGCGGCTGGGCAGCGATTTCAGGAACCAGATGTGCGCGACGGGCGCGGCCAGTTCGATATGGCCCATGCGCTCGCGGCGAACCTTCTGCAGCGTCACCTCGACACCGCATTTCTCGCAGACGACGCCGCGATACTTCATCCGCTTGTACTTGCCGCACAGGCACTCGTAATCCTTGATCGGCCCGAAGATGCGGGCGCAGAACAGGCCGTCGCGCTCGGGCTTGAAGGTCCGGTAGTTGATCGTCTCGGGCTTCTTGATCTCGCCGTAGGACCAGCTGAGGATCCGCTCGGGCGAGGCCAGAGAGATCTTGATCTCGTCGAACGCCTTCGGGGCGGCCAGCGGGTTGAACGGGTTGGTGGTCAGTTCCTGGTTCATCTTGATGTCCTCAAATCGGCGCAGGGGTCAGGCAGGGGTCGATCCTTCGCAAAGGATCGGAGCGGCGCGCCACCCGGCGCGCCACCTCGCTCAGCCCTCGTCCTCCGCATCCAGGAGTTCCATGTTGAGGCCGAGGCCCCGCACTTCCTTGACGAGCACGTTGAAGCTTTCCGGCACGCCCGCCTCGAAGTTGTCCTCGCCCTTCACGATCGACTCGTAGACCTTGGTGCGGCCCGCGACGTCGTCGGACTTGACGGTGAGCATCTCCTGCAGCGTGTAGGCCGCGCCGTAGGCTTCCAGCGCCCAGACTTCCATCTCGCCGAAGCGCTGGCCGCCGAACTGCGCCTTGCCGCCCAGCGGCTGCTGGGTGACGAGGCTGTAGGGCCCGGTCGAACGCGCGTGGATCTTGTCGTCCACCAGGTGGTGCAGCTTCAGCAGATACTTCACGCCCACCGTCACCTTGCGCGCGAACGGCTCGCCGGTGCGGCCGTCGAACAGGTCCGACTGGCCGGACTGGTCGAACCCGGCGCGCAGCAGCGCGTCGTTGACATCGGCTTCCTTGGCGCCGTCGAAGACCGGCGTGGCGATCGGCACGCCGCGGCGGACCGCCTCGGCGCTTTCGATCAGCGTGTCCTCGTCCATGGCGGTGAAGGCCTCGTCATAGACCTCGTCGCCATAGCCATGGCGGATCGCCTCACGCACCGGGGTCAGGTCGCCGGTGCGCCGGTAATCCTCCAGCGCCTCGTCGATCCGAAGCCCGAGGCCGCGCGCGGCCCAGCCCATGTGGGTTTCGAGGATCTGGCCGACGTTCATCCGCGACGGCACGCCGAGCGGGTTGAGCACCATGTCGACATGGGTGCCGTCACCCAGGAACGGCATGTCCTCGATCGGAACGACCTTGGACACGACGCCCTTGTTGCCGTGACGGCCGGCCATCTTGTCGCCCGGCTGCAGCTTGCGCTTCACCGCGACGAAGACCTTGACCATCTTCATCACGCCGGGCGGCAGATCGTCGCCGCGGCGGACCTTTTCGACCTTGTCCTCGAACCGGTGGTCGAGCGCGCGCTTCTGCGCCTCGAACTGCGCGTTCAGCGCCTCGACCTCCTGCGCGTCGTCCTCCTCGCCCAGCGCCAGCTGCCACCACTGGCCGCGGCTGAGGCTGGCAAGCAGATCCTCGGTGATCTCGGCGCCGGGCTTCACGCCCTTGGGGCCCTTCACCGCGGTCTTGCCCAGGATCAGCGACTTCAGACGCGCGTAGATGTTGCGCTCCAGGATCGCCAGCTCGTCGTCGCGGTCGCGGGCGAGGCGCTCGACCTCTTCACGCTCGATCTGCAAGGCGCGCTCGTCCTTGTCGACGCCGTGGCGGTTGAACACCCGCACCTCGACGACCGTGCCGTAATCGCCCGGCGGCAGCCGCAGCGACGTGTCGCGCACGTCCGAGGCCTTCTCGCCGAAGATCGCGCGCAGCAGCTTCTCTTCCGGCGTCATCGGGCTTTCGCCCTTCGGGGTGATCTTGCCCACCAGGATGTCGCCCGGCCCGACCTCGGCGCCGATGTAGACGATGCCGGCCTCGTCGAGGTTGCGCAGCGCCTCCTCGCCGACGTTCGGGATGTCGCGGGTGATTTCCTCGGGCCCGAGCTTGGTGTCCCGCGCCGCGACCTCGTATTCCTCGATGTGGATGGAGGTGAACACGTCGTCGGAGACGATGCGCTCGGAGAGAAGGATCGAATCCTCGTAGTTGTAGCCGTTCCATGGCATGAACGCGACAAGCACGTTGCGGCCAAGCGCCAGATCGCCCAGGTCCGTGGACGGGCCGTCGGCGATGATGTCGCCCTTGTTGAGCACATCACCGACAGTCAC
>JANSXY010000061.1 GCA_024742695.1 Paracoccaceae bacterium
AGGCGGGCCGCGTCTATGCCAGGATGACGGAAGGCCGCGCGCTGGCCGAGGCCACGGCGGCGCGCGCGCGGGCGCGGGCCGGCCAGCGGCGCGGCCCGCTCGACGGGGTGCCGATCAGCTGGAAGGACAATTTCGACAGCGCCGGGGTGGCGACCGAGGCCGGCAGCGCGCTTCTGGCCGGCCGGATACCCGAGGGCGATGCCGAGGTGCTGGCGACGGCCACGGCTGGCGGGCTTGTCTGCCTTGGCAAGACGCACCTGTCGGAACTGGCGTTCTCGGGCCTTGGCCTGAACCCGGTCACGGCGACGGCGCCGAACGTCAACGATCCCGAGGCGGTGCCGGGCGGATCGTCTTCCGGCGCGGCGGCTTCGGTGGCGCTGGGGCTGGCGGCCGCGGCGGTCGGGTCCGACACCGGGGGATCGGTGCGCATCCCCGCCGCCTGGAACGACCTTGTCGGGCTCAAGACCACGGCGGGGCGGCTGAGCTGCGCGGGCGTCGTGCCGCTGGTGGAAAGCTTCGACACCGTCGGCCCCTTGTGTCGAACGGTGGAGGATGCCGCGCTGATGCTGGCGGCGCTGGAGGGCGGCAGGCCTGCCGATCTGGCCGGGGCGACGCTGGCCGGCGCGCGGATCGCGGTGCTGGAGACCGCGGCCTTCGACGAGATCGAGGATGCGCCGGCAAGGGCGTTCGAGGCCGCCGCCGCCCGGCTGGCGCAGGCCGGCGCGCTGGTGGAACGGCTGGCGGCGGAGGAGGCGGCCGAGGCGCTTGCGCTGTCCGGCATCGTCTACACGCCCGAGGCCTGGGGCACCTGGGGCGAGGTGATCGAGGCCGCGCCGGACAAGATGTTCCCGCCGATCCTGGAACGCTTCCGTTCGGGCGCGGCGTTGAGCGCGGCGGAGGCTTTCGCGGGCTGGCGCAAGCTGCATCGCCTGCGCGGCATCTGGGCGGACAGGGCTGCCGTCTTCGACGCGGTGATCCTGCCTGCGGCGCCGATCCTGCCGCCGAAGGCCGCGCGGCTGCTGTCCGATACCGATTATTACACCCGCGCCAATCTCCTGACCCTGCGCAATACCCGGATCGGCAACCTTCTTGGCCTCGCGGCGCTGACACTGCCCACCGGCGTGCCGTCCTGCGGGGTGATGCTGATGGCCGGGGCGGGGGCCGAGGAGCGGCTCTTGCGGCTTGGCGCGGCGGCGCAGCGCGCGCTGGGCTGAAGCGACGGCGGCGCCGGTGGCCGCGAATCGGCAACCATGCCACACCGGGCCTGCCAAGCGCCGGGATTCGGGGCGCTTTTTCTGGACCCGCGCGGGCCGCTTCGCTAGTCTGACGGCAAATCGGGGCGGCACGATCCCGAACACGAGGCAGACATGATCTATCCAGAGCGGTTCTCGAACCTGCCGGACTACGCGTTTCCGCGTCTGCGGAAGCTGCTCGACGCGCATGCGCCGGGCGGCGAGGTCGTGCACATGTCGATCGGCGAGCCGCGCCACCCGATGCCTGCCTTCGTCGGCCCGGTCATGGCCGAAAGCCTGGAGGGTTTCGCGAAGTACCCGCCGAACGACGGAACGCCCGAACTGCTGGACGCGATCGGGGGCTGGATCGGCCGCCGCTATGGCGTGTCGCTCGATCCCGAAGGCCGGATCATGGCGCTGAACGGTACCCGCGAGGGGCTGTTCAATGCCGCGCTGGCGCTGTGCCCCGAAACGAAGCTCGGCCAGCGCCCGGTCGTTGTGATGCCGAACCCGTTCTACCAGGTCTATGCCGTGGCCGCCCTGGCCTGCGGGGCCGAGCCGGTCTACGTGCCGGCCACCGCCGACACCGGGTTCCTGCCCGATTTCGCCGCGCTGCCCGTCGAGGTGCTGGACCGGGTGGCGATCGCCTACCTGTGCTCGCCCGCGAACCCGCAGGGCGCGGTGGCGACCGAGGGCTACCTCGCCGATCTTCTGGCGCTGGCGGACCGGCACGATTTCATCCTGTTCGCCGACGAATGCTATTCCGAGATCTGGCGCAGCGCGCCGCCGCCGGGGGTTTTGCAGGTGGCCCAGGCGCGCGGTGCGGACCCGGAGCGGGCCTTCGCCTTTCACTCGCTGTCGAAACGGTCGAACCTGCCGGGGCTGCGGTCGGGCTTCGTGGCCGGCGGGCCGGCGGGGATCGCGCGGGTCCGCCAGTTGCGCGCCTATGCCGGCGCGCCCCTGCCCCTGCCGGTGCAGCGCGTGTCGGAACGGGCCTGGGCCGACGAGGCGCATGTGACGGAGAACCGCGCGCTCTACGCCGAAAAATACGCGCTGGCCGACGCGATCCTCGGCGGCGTGCCGGGCTATCGCGCGCCCGACGGCGGGTTCTTCCTGTGGCTGCCGGTCGAGGATGGCGAAGCGGCGGCGCTGAAGCTGTGGCGCGAGACCGGGGTGCGGGTGCTGCCCGGCGCCTACCTGTCGCGCGACGTGGGGGGCGACAACCCGGGGCGCGGCTATGTCCGCGCCGCGATGGTGGCGCCGAAAGACGAACTGCAGGCGGGGCTCGTGCGGCTCGCGGCCTGCCTTTACGGGTGAGGTGAAGATGGCATCCTTCCAGGCACGCGAACGCGATCCGCTGCTCGACCAGGGAACCCAGGCGGCGCTGGAACGGCGCGGCAAGGAGCTTCTGGGCCTGGCGCTGATCGCGGCGGGGATCGCGGTGGCGGCGATGCTGGGCAGCTATTCGCCCGACGATCCGAACTGGCTGGCCGCGACGGATGCGCCGGCGGGCAACGCACTGGGCCGGATCGGCGCCGCCATCGCCGCGCCGCTGTTCGTGATCGCCGGTCACGCGGCCTGGGGACTTGCCGTTCTGTTCGCGGGCTGGGGGCTGCGGTTTGTTCTGCATCGCGGGTCCGACCGGGCGCTGGCGCGCGCGGTCTTCGCGCCGATCGCGGTGGCGCTGGCCGCGGTCCATGCCTCCACCCTGGTTCCCGGTGCCGACTGGGAGCATTCCTTCGGCCTGGGCGGGCTTTTCGGCGACACGGTTCTGGGGGCGCTGCTGGGCATCCTTCCGGTCTCCGCCGGGTTCGGGCTGAAGGCGCTGTCGGTCCTGTCCTTCGCCGCGACGCTGGCGATGGGCGCCTTCGTGATGGGTTTCGAGAAGGGCGAGCTGCGGGCGTTGTGGCGATTCCTTTGGCAAGGTGCCGTGCTGCTTTACGCGACCGTGCTGGCGCTGGCGCTGCGGGCGGGCGGCGCCGCGGCCGCGGGCATCGGCCGGG
>JANSXY010000051.1 GCA_024742695.1 Paracoccaceae bacterium
CAGCGAGGTCTACGGCGATCCGGCCGTGCATCCGCAGCCCGAAAGCTACTGGGGCAACGTCAACCCGATCGGGCCGCGATCGTGCTACGACGAGGGCAAGCGCTGCGCCGAGACGCTGTTTTTCGACTATCACCGCCAGCATGGGCTGGAGATCAAGGTGGCGCGGATCTTCAACACCTACGGGCCGCGGATGCACCATGCCGATGGCCGCGTGGTGTCGAACTTCATCGTCCAGGCGCTTCGGGGCGATCCGATCACGATCTATGGCGACGGCTCGCAGACGCGGTCCTTCTGCTATGTCGACGACCTCGTCGAGGGCTTCATCCGGCTGATGGAGACGGGGCCGGAGGTGCCGGGGCCGGTGAACCTGGGCAACCCCGGCGAGTTCACGATGCTGGAACTGGCGGAGAAGGTGATCCGGCAGACCGGCTCCGCCTCGAAGATCGAGTTCCTGCCGCTGCCGCAGGACGACCCGAAGCAACGCCAGCCGGATATCGGGCTGGCGAAGGCGGTGCTGGGCTGGGAGCCCGGTGTCGATCTCGACGCCGGGCTCAGGCCCACGGTCGCGCATTTCGAGCGACTGCTCGCAGAGCTTCGCTGAGGCGCGGCGCGTCCCGGCGAATTCGGCGTCTACCCGTCCGGCGCGCGGCGTTCGGGCCTTACGGCCCTGGCTGCCGGCCCTTATAGTGGGCCCGCCCGGCGACCGGGCGTGACACCCCGCCGAGGAGAGAGATGATCGGCCGAAGAACGTTCATGACGCGCGGCGCGGCCGGCGCGGCGCTCGCCTCGGGCCTCGCGGCGCCGGCCGGGCGGGCGCTGGGCCGGCAGGGCGACCTTGTCTTTCCGACGGGCGCGTTTCAGATCCGCCGGGCCCGGATCGCGACCCCGGCGGGCGATGTCATGGTCACCTACCGGTTCTGGCGGGCGCTGCCCTATGTCGCCGATCCGGTCGATGCCCGGCACCAGTCGCTCAATGTCTGCGTTCCGGTCGAGATCAACAACGTGGCCATCGATGCCGGCGCGGCCCCGATCCTGCTGGCGACGGCGATGGGGGGCTATGCGCCGATCTCGGTTGCCGATGCCGACGGCGTGAGCGCCGGCCGCATGGCGCTGAACGCACGGCTGGGCCTGGCCGCGGGGCTGGTCGTCGTCGAACCCGGTTTGCGTGGGCGCACGCTGGTGGACCGCAACGGGGTGCACTACGGCGTCGCGCCGGCGGCGATCGTCGATCTGAAGGCCGCGGTGCGCTACCTGCGCGCCAATGCCGGGCGGGTTCCGGGCAACGTGGAACGGATCGTCTCGGCCGGCAGCAGCGCGGGCGGGGCGGTATCGGCGCTTCTGGGTGCGTCCGGCGACAGCCCGCTTTACGCGCGTCACCTGGCGGAACTGGGCGCGGCGGATGCCAGCGACGCGATCTTCGCCGCAGGTGCCTGGTGCCCGATCACCGATCTCGAGAATGCCGACGGCGCGTATGAATGGTGCTGGGGCGCGAACCCGCTGGAGGATGGCCGCCGGGTCGATCCGGCGCTGTCGGCGGAGCTTGCCGCCGGTTTCGCGGCCTACCAGGCGGGGCTCGGGTTGCCGGCGCCGGACGGATCCGGCCCGCTGACGGCGGACAGCTACGGCCGCTGGCTGGTCGGGGCGCTGCTGCGGCCGGCGGCGACCGCGCGGCTTGCGGCGATGTCGGAGATCGAGCGCGCGGCCTACCTGTTCCGCAACCCGACGATCGGCTGGGGCGATGGCGGCGCGGCCTTCGACTGGCCCGGTTTCGTGGCGCATATCGGGACGCGGCTGAAACCGGCGCCGGCCTTCGATGCGCTCGACCTGTCGTCGATCGAGAACGCCCTGTTCGGCCGGGGCACCACGAAGGCGCGGCATTTCACGCCGTTCTCGCTGCGGCTGGCGACGGGCGACGGCGCGGCGCGGCTTGACCCCGACCTGGCGGAGACGCTGCGGCTGATGAACCCGATGCCGTTCCTGGCCGAGGCGCACCCGGGCCGGGCGCGGCACTGGTGGATCCGCAATGGCGCCGCCGACACCCACACGTCGCACAGCGTCGCGGGCAACCTCGCCGCGATGGCCGCGCGCAACGGCGACCGGGTGACCTATCGCATCTACTGGGACGCCGGCCATGTCGCCAACGAGGATGCCGGGGCATTCATCGACTGGATCCGCGCGCTTCCGGGGTGAGGGCGGCCACGCAAGGTAGCTGGCCGGTCCCGGGGTGCC
This sequence comes from Paracoccaceae bacterium, assembly GCA_024742695.1. Classification (GTDB taxonomy): domain Bacteria; phylum Pseudomonadota; class Alphaproteobacteria; order Rhodobacterales; family Rhodobacteraceae; genus JANSXY01. The sequence goes on from JANSXY010000051.1 coordinate 2,230, forward strand.
GGATGCCTCACGACGAGCGCCCGGCCGCCCACAAGACGGGTGCCTTGCGGATGCCGCGATGGCGCCGGCGACGGTTCTTACGCCGTGCAGGTCTTGGTTTCGACCCTTGCCCGCCCCCATCGGCGTCGGGGTGCCGACACGCGGCTGCCGCGCGTCTCATCGCAGGATCGACAGTGTGCGCCCTGTTCGTGGCGAACCCCGTATCCTACCAGCGCCCGGTGAAAACGGCGAAAAGCCCCAGCCGGCGCAGGACGAGGCAGGCCAGGATCGGCACGGCCACGCCGGCCGTGACCCCGGCCAGGATGTGCAGCGCCAGATCGTCAACACCCGCGGCGTCCAGCGCGCGGCGAACCGCCGAGGTCGCGAAGACATGCCAGAGGTAGATGAAGAAGGTATAGGGCGCGATCCGCTTCACCCATGGCAGGTAACCGGACGCGATCAGGCACAGAAGCACCAGCGGCAGGCCGATCAGGAAGGCCGCGGGATCGGGCATGTGGACCACGCCGCCGGTTCGGCCGAAGACCGTCGCGGCCCAAGCGACGGCGGCGGCCGAGGCCAGCCCGACGGCGCCCAGCGTCAATGCCGGCCGCGCTGCGGCCCGGCCGAGCAGGTCGCTCGACAGGATGCCCAGCGCGTAGAAAGGCCCGAGTATCAGGATGCCATTGATCGACAACAGGGGCATGGCGAAGAGCGCCGGCACCGCGATCGGCAGCACGACCAGCGCGCCGAGAAACGCCAGCCGCCAGCGGCCCGGAAGGCGCATCCCGAGATAGACCACGACGACCAGAAGGATCAGCGTCTGGATGAACCAGAAATGTTCGTAGGGATAGAGCAGGATCCGCGCCGGTCCCGGCACCTCGGTGCCGGTGCTGCGCCCGATCTGGCCGACCAGCCCGGCGAAGGCGGTCATCGTCAGCACGGTGGGCACCACGAGCGTCTTGAAGGTCGAGGCCGCGAAGGCCCCGGGCCGCATCGCCGCCGTGCCCAGCAGGGCGAAGGACCAGCCCGACACGAAAGCGAAGAGCGGCATCTTGAAATAGTTGGCGAAGGCGTTGAAGAGCCGCATCGGATGATCGTCGGGCAGGCCCAGCCCGTTTTGCGCATCGTCGCCGATCACATGGGCGAGGACCACGAGGATCGCGCAGGCCGCCCGCGCCGACATCTGGTCGAACCGCAACTGCCAGCGCTCGGCCGCCCTGTCGTCCGCGATCTCGCGCAGGCTCGCCGTGTGCCAGTCGCCCGGATCGCGGCCAAGCGCCTGTTCCAGCGCCATGCTCAGTTCGACATAGTCGAGAGAGGTGCCGCCGACGCTTTCCAGCGTCGCGTCGGGCGTGATCTTCGCCCGGGGAAACTGCCGCCGGAACAGCGCCATCACGGTTTCCAGACGATCGCCGCCGGGCGCCCCGGCGACTGTCGTGGGCGCGGTCTCGGGCGCGGTCTCGGGCGGGGGCGCCGCCGCGATCGCCTCGGCGACCTCCGCGCGCAGCGCCTTGCGGCGGACCTTGTTGGTCTGCGTGCGCGGGATGCGGGCCACTTCGGCGACGCGCACGGCGTGTTTGAGCGCCGGGTGAATGCCGGCGAGAACGTCGTCGGCCAGCCGTTCCAACCCGGCCGCATCGATCCCCGCCGCGGGTTCATAGGCGACGAGCACCTGTTCGCCGCGCAGCGGATCGGGCAGCCCGGTGACGGCGACGCGGGCGGGATCGGGCAGCAGCGCGTGCAGTTTCTGCTCCACCGTCTCCGCGGCGACCTTGATCCCCGAGACGTTGATGATGTCGTCGGCGCGGCCGAGGAACCACAGCTGGCCGTCGCGGATCTCGCCCATGTCGTTCGACCGGTACCAGCCTTCCGCGTCGGTCAGGCCGCGCCGTTCGTCGCCGACCAGCGCGTAGGCGGCGACATGGGGCCCGCGGATCATGATCCGGCCGTCCCGATCGATCGCGACCTCGGCGGCCCCGACGGTGTTCCCGACGCCGCCAAGGGCCGCGTCAGGCGTTTCGGAAATTACCTGGAAGGTGGTGCGCGAGGCTTCCGTCATGCCGTAGTGCATGACGATGCGCGCTTTCGGGAACAGCGCGCGCAGCGCCGCCTTTTCCTCCGGCGCCATGTACTGGCTGCCGATCTCGATCCAGCGCAGCCGCGCCGCGCAGTCCGCGATGAGCGCCGGGTTGCGCAGCACGAGCCGCAGAAGGGTCGGCACCGCGGACAGGGCGTTGACCTGGCCCTCGCGCAGCATCGCCGCGAACTCGACAAGGCTGAAGCCGCCTTCCGGGATATAGGCCGCGCCGCCGGCCCGGCAGACCGCGCGGCAACGGCCGAAGCCGAAGGAGTAGTAGACCGGCACGCCGACATACTCGCGGATCGTCCCGTCCACCCGCATGACCGCGTTCAGCCGCGCCACCGTGTCGGCCAGCGCCCGGTGCGGGATCGCGATGCCCTTGGCCGTGCCCTCGGTGCCCGAGGTGAAGCTGATCTGGGCGATGGCCTCGGGCGGGTGATCGGCCAGCGGTCGTTGCAGCCAGCCACCCCCGGCGGGCGGAGACACGCGCCGCGCCAGCACGATCGGGGCAGGCAGGGTTGCGGACGGATCGGCGAGCGGCACGACGATCTCGCCCCGGTCGTAGCAGTCGAGGACCGCGTCGACATAGGCGGGGGCGTTGACCGTCTCGATCCCGACGAAAACCTCGGCCATTCGCGTCCCCTCCTCGTCCGGGCCCCGTCACGCCGGCCACGTCGCGCCACGCTTGGCCGGGACTGGCCCCGGGTATCATCGCCGGTCGGGAAAAGGCCATCCCATGGCCATGAAACAGTCCGGTGACGGGGGTTTGCGCTACCGCGTCGCTGCTTGGGGCAGATTTTTTGGTCGCGCTACCGCTTCGCTACTTGAGCGTTGTTCTCTTGGTTTGCGCTATCGCTTCGCTACTTGAGCGCGTTTGTGTTATCGGCAGTTTGCCGGGGCCTGTGGATAACTCGGCGGAGAAAAATGACCGATCCGGACTTATCTGCAGGGTGTCAGATCCAGCAAACACCTGGTGTGACTGAGTTTCCTGACGTCGACGGTTGGCCTGCGACCGCCTGTCGCAGCGGTTAATAACACGGTCTAGTTGAGAGCAATGGGTGTCCTGATCGTTTGCCAGAATGATTGGCATGCATCCGATATCGCAGACGGTCTTCGGAGGGCCACCGTGGCACCTATCACGCGGTCGGCGAATCGTTCCTCACCGTTTCGAGGTCCAGCACGAGACGTCGTGCAATTGCGGGCCTCTTGCTGGAAATGAGCCGCCGAATGGTTCATTTTCTTGCGCGGAGGGAGCGGCATGCGTCTGACAGTCACCGAGGCGAAAGCAAGGCTGACCGAACTCGTGACACGTGCCGAGGCGGGCGAGGAGGTGATCCTCACCCATCACGGCCAGGATGTCGCGCGCTCATCGCCGACATCCGCAAGAGCGCTGCGCGGGCGCGCCGGTCGGGCGCGACGGCGGCGCGGAGCCAGCACTTTCTCTATGATGACGAGGGCCTGCTGCCGTCATCGTAGTCGATACCTCGGCCCTGATGGCGCTCCTCCCCAGCGCGGCGGATGCCGGCGCGACTTGGACGTCTGGACGATAGCGGTCAGTACGCCTCGATGACGCGCCCAATCAGGATGCGACCACTCGGTCTGGTCCGAGCCGCGCCTGCGAGCCTCTGCTTCGCCTCTTCGAGTTTGACCCGCGCCGCGTAGAGCTGGAGCATCGCCCGCTCCCGGCGTTCATGGGCGCGGCGCACGCGGGAGCCGGGGTTCCCGATGGACATGCGCGACGGGCGGCTCTCTTCGGGAAACCAGGAGCGCGTCTCGCGCATCAGAAGCGTCCAGGCCCGGTCCGCGTCAAGGTATCGCCTGTAGGTGACGGCAAGGAGCCGGCGTCGGCCGGCAAGTTCGGCAAGCATCTTTCTCCCCCCAGATCGGATACGGCCTGACCCGAGGATAGCAGAGCGGCGTTGCCGCTCAACCGTTTCGTGTGCCGCGGCGCTGGGACTGCGCGACGCCGATCCCGAGGATCATCGCGAAGGCGGCGGCGATCGCCGGGATCTGCAGGCTGAAATCGAAAAACGCGTGGAACGCCGCCGCCGCGAAACAGGCCAGCGCGACCCGGCTGAAGACCCGGTGCCGCCGACGCACCATCGTGCCGTGCAGCACCAGTGCGCCGAGCCAGGCCAGCGCCAGGTAGAAGGCCGCGGCGCCGACGAGCCCGAATTCCAGCGCGTTCTCGAGGTAGCTGTTATGCGCCATCGTCCATTCGGTCGTCGCCAGGTCGAGGGGCAGTTCGGCGCGGAAGACATCCTGGAAGGATCCCAGCCCGTGGCCGAGGATCGGGCGCTCGGCGATCAGGGCGGTGATCCGATCGTAGACCTCGAAGCGGCTCTCTTCCTCGCTCGTCGAGACCAGCCGCTGACCGAGGCCGGAGGACAGGACGAAGACGACGAAGGCGAAGACGAAACCGACCGTGGCGAGAAGGCCGATGCTGACACGACCCTCGCGCTCACGCGTCAGGATGAACACCAGGATGCCGATGATGGCCGCACCCGCGCCGGCCCGGCTTTGCGACAGGAGGAGCGCGGCGGCGCAGATCAGAACGCCCAGCACGAAGATCCAGCCGCCGCCGAAGAATTTCTCGATGAAATCCCGCAACTCGGCCCGCCCCGCGGAATTCTCCGCCGCGCCGTCCGACATGAGCCGCAGGTAGAGCGCCAGGTTGGCCACGAGGCCGAAGACGGCGTAGGTGGCGAAGGAGTTCCGGTTCCCGAAGCTCGCCGACACGACGCTGTTGCTGGCGAGATCGCCCAGGATCGGATTATTGCCCGTCATGTAGGCGTAGAGCCCGAAGGCGGAGAGCCCGGCGATGAAAAGCGCCGTCGCGACGAGAAAGGCCTGCGCCCGATCCGGATCGGCGGCCGCCCGGAGCGCGATCCAGAACACCATGGCGTAGAGGCAGAGCCGCATGACATGGTGCCGCCCGGCGATCGGGTCGGCCGAGATCGCCCCGTTTGCCTCGGGCGCAAAGCCCCAGATCGGGTGCACGGCGAGCCCTGAGGCGATCGGCGCGGTCTGCACGACGGCCCAAAGGAGGGCGCCCAGGAACAGAAGGACCGGCGGGACCAGCCGCCAGGTCCGCGGCTTCGGGTCTGACAGGGCGTCAATGAGGAGTTGCGCGATGAAGAGCGCGAGCACCATCATCGACAGAAGGATCCAGGTTACCGGCCGGTTCGCCCCGAGAAACAGCGACGAGGCCAGCACGACGGCAAGCGTCGCCCATCCGGTGAGGGCCGCGGCAAGCTCCAGGGCGCGCGCGCCTGCCGTCTCTGCGGAGGTACGTGCCGTCATCTCAACTCACGTAGTAGTCCTTGTAGCGCCCCTTGTAGTAGGAGTAGCCCTCGTAGCTGTAGCGCGACGCCCGGCTCTCATCGACAAGGGTCAGGGCGAGGCCGGCGATCGGCGCATTGACGGATTTCAGCTCCTTCAGGCCCTCGGTGACCGCGCCGCGCGGCGTGTTGTCCCAGCGCACGACATAGACGACCGCATCCGCCTCGCGGGCGAGGATCCGGGCATCGGTCACCACGAGGACCGGCGGCGTGTCGAGGATCACCAGGTCGTAGCGCGCCTTGAGTTCGGCGATCAGGGCCTGGAACTTGTGCGACGAAAGTATATCGGCGGCGTTGATGTTGCTGCGTGGCTCCGAGGGTTTCGTCATCAACACGTTGAGCCCGGTCTCGGCATCCTTGAAGATCGCCTCGTCGAGACTGGCGCTGCCCTCCAGCACCGACAGGAGCCCCGGCCCGCCGTCATCGGCGCGCAGCAGCTTTGCAAGTGCCGGAAGCCGAAGGTTGTTGATTTCCACCCAGAACTGACCCGGGTTTTCCATCGAGAAGTGACCCACCTTTGATTATGGTTTTCGGGTCAGCTGGGGGTCAAGGCATGGGTTGGCTCCTTCTTTTTTCTGGCCGCGGCTGAACTTGCCTTGA
>JANSXY010000057.1 GCA_024742695.1 Paracoccaceae bacterium
ACAGGGTGTCGAGAAGGCCCGGATCGCGCTCGAGCCCGGAGCCGAGGTTACCAGGACCTGGACCGAGATCGCCCCCGGTTCAGGCGGCGGCCCGTGCCACTTCACGACGACCTGGCGGATCGACTTCGAGTGGCCGAAGCGCATCTATGACATCACCTGGAAGGGCACGCGGGCGCTTGAGACCATGCACGCCTACCCCGCCTTCGACCCCGCCCGCGGCGAATGGATCCGCCTCGAGCACCGCTTCGGCTTCACCTTCACTTACGACCTCACTGCCCGGGTGACGCTCGAACGCCGCAAGGGCACCTGGGAGTTCAAGTCGGCCAGCGTGACCCGCGCCGAGGCAAAAGCGGACTATGCGCAGAGCCCCGAACTCTATCGCGTCGTCTCCAGCCGCTGCGAGAATTGCGACCGTGTCCGTGCTCTTGTGGGGACGACCCTCGAGGGCGCGGCAAGGCCCGGCGCGGTGCAGGTCCGCTGGCCGCGCGCGCTCGAACCGGTCGCGACGGTCAAGGCCGTCTTCGCCTATCAATGCGCCGAGGGGCCGGACCAGACCGCCTGCGAACGCGGCCGGCGCGTGACCAGCGACTATTCCGACCAGGACGGCGAGTTCCTCGAACGCGCCAACCGGCTCTGGGTGCCCCTTGTGGACCTTCCGCCCGTGCACACGGAATTCTTCACCACGCCCATCACCACCAAAAGCCTGAAGATCGACTTCCGGGTGAAGCGGATCGATTGACCTGGCGACCGAACGCCTCGCTCGTCACCTGGGGGGCGATGCCGGACGGGTGTCGGCTGGCGTGGAGAGTGACGACGTCGCCGCCTCCGCGCGAGCCCCCCAGGGACCGACCCGGGGCTTCTAGGTGAACCACTCCGCGTGCTGGACCATCGGCTGGAAGAGCTTCAGGGACGCTCCGGCGCCGTCACCGGTCCGCGCGACCGCCATGTCGCCATGGGGCTGCCAGCGGTTTCTGATCGCACGCATCACCTCGCGCGAGAGTTCGTCGGCGGTATCCGCCTCGATGACCTGGTACTCGGTGAAATGGGGGGCATGGGTGTTCATTGGGCACTCCTGCGGTGATTGCCGGCCAGTATCTCCCGACAGGATGAAGGTCCGCCTAAGGTCGGCGGTGTCCCCACGGCGACCGGGCCGGTCCCGTGCGACGTCGTGTCGGGTGGCCTCGGCGGGCGATGGTGCGGCCCCGCGCGGGGCAATTCCGCGCGCTGCCGCCTTGCGACTTGAGCGGTGGGGCGTCAGGTGCGGGGTTTTGAGGCTGACAGGCCGAGCGTGGATCAAGTCACCCGCGGCCCCTCCGAAGGGGCGGAGGAGGCTCGGAGGCTCCGGACACCTGACATTCGCGTGGACGAGCGAGACGGCACTGGCCCTGCGCCGATGAAACCCGCGTGGCCGGGATCTGCAGGTGGCTGGACGTGCCAGCCCAGAGGGCCGTGCCCTCTCGATGGAGCGGTGCATGGCCGTCGTCGCAAGGGCCGGACGCTGCTCAAGGACCGCCGCGAGCGGGACAGACCGGAGCCGGACGGCGGAGGAGGACCATCGACCGGCAAGGGCGGCCTGCCCTGTCGGTCCGCAACATCTCCGGGCAGGTTGCAGGCGCTTCCATGATTTGCCGCAAGTCGTCGCGGTGATCCCTTGTGTAGTCTTTCGCCTGTCCGTGTCTTGGGAGGATTTGTCATGCCCCGCCGCCTCGCCTGTCTTCTGCTTGTCCTTGCCGGCCCCGCCTTCGCGGAAGACGAAACGTCAAGCTTCTCCCTTGGCCCGGACCTGTTCCAGGCCGGGCAAAACCTTTCGGTCGACGCCGACGACCACGACGACATCTTCGCGGCCGGCGAGCGGATCCGCTTGGAGGGAACCGCCACCGGGACCGGGCATATCGCCGGGCGGTGGCTGGAGATCGACGGCAACCTGGGCGGGTCGCTCTATGCCGCGGGTCAGACCATCGACCTCGGAGGGTCCGTCGGCGGGGATGCAACGCTGGCCGCACAGGAGATCGAGGTCGATGGCGCCGTGGCGGGAGACCTGCGCGTTGGGGCCTCGGAACTCGACCTCAAGGCACAGGTCGGCGGCTCGCTGCTCGCGGGCGTGGAGTTCTTCGACTGGGACGCCCCGGTCGCGGGCGACGCGGCGATCGCCGCGCGCGAGGTGGAGTTTGGCGATGACGCGAAGGTCGAAGGGCAGCTGATCCTCTACGAGGACGAGCCGGGGACCCTGGAGGTGCCCGAGCGCGTGGCGCCCGAGGCCCGGATCGAGCGCCGAGAGATCGAGGAATGGGCTGAGCGCCGCCCGTTCCCGGCGGCGATGCGCGACCGGGCGGTTGGCAGCTTCTTCGGCTCCTTCCTGATGGGCATCCTGGTCGTCACGATCGTGGCCGCCGTGGCGGCCGCGCTCGCACCCCAGACGGTCGCCCACCTGCGCGCCCGGATCCTCGACCATCCCGGCCGGGCGATCATGGCGGGCTTCGTCGGCCAGTCCGTGCTGATCGGCGGCGGGATCCTATTCGCGATGACGGTGATCGGGATCCTGCTCCTGCCGGCCGCGATGCTTGCCGCGGCCCTCGCCGGCCTGGCGGGCTACGTCATCGGCGCCTATGCGCTCGGCGTGGCGATCCTGAAGGCCAGCGGCCGGAAGCTCCCCGAGGACACCGGCGACCGCGCCCTTGCGGCCGGGGTCGGCGCGCTGGGGGCTGGGATCATCGGCCTGATACCGTTGCTCGGCTGGATCTTCATCCTGATGCTGACGCTCGCCGGGATCGGGGCGATCGTGCTGGAACTCTTCAAGCCGCGGCTCTTCGGCGGTGGTGCGGCTTGACGACGTACGAGCGGGGGAGCCGCGAGGGCATCGCGGACCGGTAACGGTCTGGCGCCTCTCTGTGGGTCGCGCTACCGCTTCGCAAGCTAGGCGCGGCAAGATGTGGGAAACAGTCGTCCCATGCGCCTCCTGCCATCCCGGCAAGATCCTCGCGGGCCAGCCCGCTGGCGAGGTCAACGATGCTGTTCCGGGACCTGCGCTCGGGCATGTTGCCCGGGTGTCCGGAGGATGGCCGGCACATGGGGACCGCAGTTGCCCGCGACTTGTTTGCGGGTGACCTCGATCACCACACGTGTAGACTGGCGCGTGTACCATGGCGAGTGGAGGTGATTACCGATGACCAAGGAAAGCGACCGGCAAGCCCTGATGGACCTTTACGACGACGTGTGGAAGGAAGCACGGAAGAGGATCGCCAGGGGCGATTATCCTGGCGTCGAAGGCGCGGCAGTCAGTGACTTCTACGAAATCTACTACCCGATGCTAGTGTTCGGCAGGTTCAAGGACGACGAGGAGCCCGGGACCTGACGGCGCCCCGGGTGCGGCCCCCCACTCGATGAAATGCTGTCCGAGGTTGTCCGAGAACCGGGGCGCGTGTCCGGGGCCTCGAAGGTCGCAAGACGACATGGATCGGTAGAGGGTTCAGGGTCTGGGCGTCCGGATGCGGATGCCGGGGCCGTCGTCGGGTGTGCCGATGAATTCGATGCCGGCGGCTTCCAAAGCACTCTGCAGCTTCAGCAGTGTCTGAACACCTGTAGAAGGTGCATCCTCGGAATTCTCGATCTTCCCTATGGTTCGACGAGAGATCCCGCTGGCAGACGCCAGATCGTCTGCACTCCAACCCAATGCGGCACGAGCAGCGCGGATTTGCGACGGCATCAGCACTTGACACAGCCCACCTTAATTCCCATTTTGGGAATATAAATTCCCTCTACGGGCACCTGAGATTGCTTGATTGGCGTGACCATATCGACCGGCTTGAAGGAGCTTACGCGCCCTCGACCATGCGCGCCTATCGCGCCGATGTCGAGATTTTCATCGAATGGTGCGAGAAAACAGGGCGTCAGGCGCTGCCCGCCTCGCCCGCAACCGTCTGTGCCTTCCTCGAGGCCAACGCGCATCACGCCGGGCCGAGCACGGTGCGCCGTCGCGTCTACGCCATCCGCAAGCTGCACCGGCTCCTGAAGCTCACGGACCCCACCTACGACGAGGACGTGAACCTGTCGCTGCGCCGCGTGCGGCGCTCGAAGCTCGGCCGACCCAAGCAGGCCAAGGGTATGACGCGGGAGTACCTGGAGAAGTTCATCGCGGTTCAGCCAGACGACATCTGGGGCGTCCGGAACCGCGCCTTGCTCTCAATAGGCTACGACCTGCTCACGCGACGGTCGGAACTCGTTGCGCTCAGGAGCGAGGATGTCAGTTGGAGGAGGGATGGGACGCTGCGCGTGATCATACGGCGCAGCAAGGCAGATCCATTCGGCGAGGGGCGCATTGCGTTTACCTCGCGACGGTCAGCAGAGTGCCTCGACGAGTGGCTGGCGGTGAGGGGCGGCGCGATCACGCCCCTTTTCTGCGCGATCTATCAGGGGAAGCCGATCGACCGAGGCATCAGCCCGTCACTGGTCAAGGAGATCATCAAGGCAGCCGCCAGGGCCTCAGGTCTCGACCGGAGCGTCGTGCGGGACTTTTCCGGGCATTCCATGCGGGTCGGCGCGGCCCAAGACCTTCTGCGCGCTGGTCACGACACTGCGGCAATCATGCGCGCGGGTGGATGGAAGAGCATCAACGTGCTGGCGCGGTATCTCGAGCAGGCCGAGCACAACGTCTGGGACGACAGACCACGTGCTTCTCAGACATGGAGCTCCGGGAGCAATCTCTGAAAGTAGTCGGTCGTGTACCTCAGGCCGGTGTCGAGATCGATGGTAGGCTCCCAGCCCAGAACCGCCTTCGCCAGCCCGATATCCGGCTGGCGTTGCCTCGGGTCGTCCTGCGGCAGCGGCAGGAACTCGATCTTCGAGGCCGAGCCGGTCTGCCGGATCACCTTCTCCGCCAGTTCCAGCATCGTGAACTCGCCCGGATTGCCCAGGTTCACCGGCCCCGCCACCTCCGGCCCCGTTTCCATCAGCCGAATGAAGCCCTCGACGAGGTCGTCGACATAGCAGAAGGACCGCGTCTGCGACCCGTCGCCATAGATCGTGATCGGATCGCCACGAAGCGCCTGGACGATGAAGTTCGACACCACGCGCCCGTCGGCATGGTGCATCCGCGGCCCGTAGGTGTTGAAGATCCGCGCCACCTTGATCTCCAGCCCGTGCTGGCGGTGATAGTCGAAAAACAGCGTCTCGGCGCAGCGCTTGCCCTCGTCGTAGCACGATCGCGGCCCGATCGGGTTGACGTTGCCCCAGTAGCTTTCGGGCTGCGGATGCACGGCCGGATCGCCGTAGACCTCGCTG
>JANSXY010000048.1 GCA_024742695.1 Paracoccaceae bacterium
CGGGCTCCTCCGCCACCGGCTCCTCGGCCACGGGTTCCTCCGCCACCGGTTCCTCGGCCACGGGCTCCTCCGCCACCGGCTCCTCGGCCACGGGTTCCTCCGCCACCGGTTCCTCGGCCACGGGCTCCTCCGCCACCGGCTCCTCGGCCACGGGCTCCTCCGCCACCGGCTCCTCGGCCGCGGGCTCCTCCGTCACCGGTTCCTCGGCCACGGGTTCCTCCGCCACCGGCTCCTCGGCCAGGGGTTCCTCCGTCACCGGTTCCCCGGCGGGCGGCGCCACCGGCGCCACGTCGTCGTTCACCGGGCCCGAGGTGTGATCGAAGATGTCGACGGGCAGGCCGGTCATCCCGGTGTTGCGGGCGACGATGTCGGCGAAGGTGATGTTGCCGATGAAGTTCTCGTAGACCGGCAGGCCGCCGACCCGGTCGGTATAGTAGAACCGGTCGCCTTCCTGCAGGCGGTCGAGCTGCTCGTGCATCACCACCCAGAAGGTGTGGCCCACGATGCCGCCGTTCACCCGCGCTTCCGCCAGGCCGCCGACCCACAGATCCACCCGGTCGATACCCTTCACGGTCATCGTGCCGTCGGGGTTCTCGATCAGCGTGATGTCGGGGTTCGCCGTCTGGAAGGCCGCGATGTCGTCACCGGCCAGCACGAGGTCCGGATAGGCCTGCTGGAACTGGGCGATCACTGCGTCCGACAGACCGTTGCGGGCCTGGAAGTCGGCCCAGTCCGCGTAGGGCTCCATCGCCATGTCCGACAGCTCGATGGCTTCGCGGACATAGGGATCGGTGGACGCGGCGAGCGACATCTTCACCTGGTTCATCGTGCCGATGCCCAGATCCCAGCCGCGGGCGACGTTGAAGGAGAACAGGTCGGCATTGACCCGCACCAGGTCGTTGCGCACCGCGTCGACGATGTTGAAGTCGACCAGTTCCGAAGGCTGCTGCGCCATGCCGCCGAGGATCGTGTTGACCCCGTATTCGGAATAGCCCGGCTGCGGCACGTATCCCCGTGCGGCCAGCGCGCCCACGGCCTCGGCCCCCATGATCGTCGGCGCCGGGCCGGCCCCGTCGGGATCGACCTGGAACACCGAGGGATCGTTCGTCGGGTTCAGGAACACGTCGAACAGCGGGATGTCCTGCGGCTGGCCCTCGGCGTCGAGGATCGTCAGCGTCTGGCCGATCATCGAGTGCCCCAGGCGGTAGACCGCGCCGGCGAACTCGTGGCTGATCCGTGCATCGGCATCGGGGTTGTAGTCGTCGTGGCCGTGCCGGCCCGACCCGCGCAGACCGCCGATCAGCGCATCGGCGAAGTCGTTGAACACGACCTGCTGATACTCCGCCTCGTTGAGGATCTTGGCGGCCTGGAAGATCTCTTCCTCGGTGCCCCCGAAACCGGCGGCGACCAGGTCCTCGACATGGTGGTTGTGGTTGCGCGCCCAGACCGTGTGCATCGCGGTGAGGCCCACGTTCTCGTTGGCGCGTCCGTCACCGCCGACGAAGTGGTCGAGCAGGTTGATGAACGGGTTGCTGTCGATCAGCAGCGGCCAGCCCTCGCCCATGAAGTCGGCCGACAACTCGCTAACCAGCGCGGCGTCGTAGCTGCCGTCCGCGGCGCGCAGGCCGGGATAGTAGTCGAGCAGCGTGAGATCGCCCCGGTCGGTGCCGGTGAAGACGGTGCCGGCCTCGATATGGTGGTCGAGCAGGTCGCGCAGGGTGGCGAGCAGCTGGAACTCCGGGTTCGACGGATCGTCGCGACCCAGCAGCACCTTCGCCCCGACACCGCCCGCGCCGTCGCTTTCGCGCAGAAGCTGCCCGACGAGCGAGGACGACCCGTAGACCTGGTTCTGGTCGACGAAGGGCGAGGTGATGTTGTCGTGCTGCGGCACGCCGTTCTCGTCGAAGCCGGTCACCGCCGCGCGGGTCAGGTCCGCCGGGTTGTCGGTGCCGGGCGCGCGGCCCGATCCCGGCCCGCCGATCTCGATCGTGCCGTTCGCCGGGGTCTTCGGGATGAAGGTCAGCCCGTGGTCGAAGTACTGGCCGAAGGACATCAGGAACATGTTGGCCTGGGCCTCGGTCGGGGTGCCCGGTTCCTGGGCGCCCAGCGTGTTCGAGATGTCGCGCGGGTCCAGCCCGTCGAAGATCGGGTTGACGTCACGGTTGCCGATCTCGGGGTTTTCGGCCCCGTAACGCGCCTCGGTGATCCGGATGAACGGTTCCGTCGCGGCCCCGAAGCCGGGGTTGACGAGGTTGTTTTCCAGCCCCGGCAGGTCGCGCACGCCGACGATCAGGTCGGCGCCGTCCTCGGCGCCCGGCGCCTGGCCGTCCTCCGGCGGCAGCACCGGCGGCTGGCCTTCGCCCGTCACCATGTAGCGCAGCGCGTCGATGTCGATCTGCGTCAGCGCGATCAGGCCCTGCGGCAACCGCACGAGGCCCGTCGCCTCGTCCACCGTGCCGGCCTGGATCAGCGCCGCCGCTTCCGGCGTGCCGTCGACGACAAGGCCCGGCTCGGTCCCCGGCTGGGCGACGAAACTGACGCTGCGCTGCCCGTCGGTGAGGGTCACGACGCCATTCGCCTCGCTGCGCTGCAGCTGCGCCATGTCGGTGCCGGCGGGCAGCAGGATCACGTCCTGCTCGCGCACTTGGCCGACGATCATGTCGTTGCCGCCCTCGGCGCGCAGCACCACCCGGTGCGCCGACTGAAGCCCTGCGATGTCGACGGTATCGTCGCCGCCCTCGCCGTTCACGGTGATCGTGTTGAAGTTCAGCGCGGTGGGCGTGAAGTCACCGATCGCCTGCACGCTGTTGGTGCCGCCGGCGGTGTTGACCACGATCTCCTCGATATTGGCGAGCTGGCCGATGACGCTTTCGACGCCGCCGGTCTCGCGGGTGACCACGATGTCGGCCCCCGGTTCCAGCGCCGCGCCCGTCCAGGCGTTCGCGGCGTAGATGCGGAACACCTCGTCGGCGGCATCGCCGTTGATGACATAGGTGTCCTCGCCGGCGCCGCCGTCGACCACGTCCGCGCCGCCGCCCACGCTCCAGGTGAGGGTGTCGTTGCCCGCCCCGGCCATCAGCAGGTCGCTGCCGGCACCGCCGGTGATCACGTCCTCGCCGTCGCCGGCATCGACGACGATGCGTTGGGTCGACAGGAAGCCCGAGAAGTCGATGACCTCGTCACCCGCCGTGCCGTTCACGAAGATCGTGTTCGGGATCAGCGAAGTGGCCGAGAAATCGCCCACCGCGTTGATCGTGCCCACGCCCTGCACGTTGTTGATGGTGACCTCCTCGATCCCGCGGATCTCCATGATCGGGGTTTCGACCCCGGCCACGGTACGGGTGATGACGATCTCCGACAGCGGATCGACGATCGGCGCGCCGCCGGCGTCAAGCCAGGCCGCGACCGTGTACATCGTGATCGCGTCCTCGGTGCCGTCGCCGTTGATCACCACCATGTCGATGTCGGTGTCGCCATCACCGTTGCCGCCGCCGTGAACCACGTCATAGCCGCCCAGCGGTGCGTCCCAGGTGATCGTGTCGTTGCCGCCCTCGGCGAAGATCAGGTCGTTGCCCGCGCCGCCGTTGATCTGGTCGGCGCCGGCCGCGGCGAAGATCGCGTCGGGACCGTTGCTGCCGATGATCTCGTCGGCCGCCGGGGTTCCAAGGATGATGCCGTTGCTCGGCGGATCGGTCCGCAGGTCGATCTCCTGGTCCGCGAAGCGCAGGATCTCGATGTTGGTCAGCCGGTCGGTGCCGTCGCCGGCGACCGGGTTCGGGTCGCCGTTGATCGGATCGATCGGGTTCGGACCCGGCGTGACGTTGATGTGCTGGACCGTCACGCTGCCGTCGGCATTGGCGGTGATGCTGTAGTTGTCGCGGACGTCGTAGAACACCGCGACATCGACATCGCCCTCCTGTCCGCCATCGAGGAGTTCCCGGACGATCTGCAGCTGCCCGGGCGAGATCGAGCCGTCCAGCAGTTGCGGAACGATTTCCTGCAGGCTGTCGATGCTGCGCAGTTCGACCGCCGGATCGTTCGGATCGCGTATCGAGATCCGGGCGTTGAGCCACAGGTCGCCGTCGATCACGTCGTCGCCGCCGCGGCCCTGGATCACGTCGCTGCCGCCGCCGCCCAGCAGGATGTTGCCGCCGGTGAACAGCTCGGCCGGGTCGGTGCCCATCAGGGTGCCCAGGAACTCGCGCAGGCCGTCGATCCGGTCCACGCCCTCCTGGGTCAGTTCGTTGCCGAACAGCGTCGCCTGATTGTCGAGGATCGCCCCATCGGCCGGCGCGTCGTTGCCGATCCGGTTGTCGCCCCAGATCAGGTCGTCATGCTGCGACCCCGAGACCGCCTCGGCGTCGATGTAGCGATCGCGGAAGAACTCCGTCTGTTCCGTGAACACCCGCTTGGTCAGGTCGACCTCGGCGCCGGAGTTGGTGTCCTTGTGGGCGATCCAGTCATAGCCCAGTTCGGCAAGGTTCACATGCGTGCCCTCGCCCTGGAACAGGATGTCGTCGCCGCTTTCGCCGTGCAGATCGTTGTCGTTCGGCCCACCCATCAGGACGTCGTGACCGATGACCCGCGATCCGCCGAGGTTGTCGTTGTTGTCGCCGACGAGGAAGTCGAAGCCGTCGCCGCCCTCGATCCAGTCGTCGCCCTCGCCGCCATCGACGATGTCGGCGCCGTTGCCGCCGAGAACGAAGTCGTTGCCCATGCCGGCAAAGGTGTGCTTGGCGTCGTCCATGCCGACGAGGATCGCGTCGTTGCCGCGACCGCCGAAGATCAGTTCGGCCGCGCCGCCGCCGGCGGAGATCACGTCATCGCCGTCCTCGCCGTGCAGGAAGCTGATGTCGTCGCCATCCATGATGATGTCGTTGCCGTCGCCGCCCCGGAAGGTGTTCACCCCCGCGCCGCCGATCAGCAGGTCGTCGCCGGCGCCGCCCCAGAGCGCGTCGTCGCCCAGCCCGCCGATCAGGATGTCGCGCTGGTCGGTGCCGCCGAGCACCGCGTGCTCGCCGCCGTTGAAGCCCAGCAGGTTGTCATAGTCCCGCGCGCCCTCGACGAGCGGCGCATCGGCCGTCGCGGTCGCGCGTTCGACCAACGTGGTGCCCATCGCGGCCAGGAACGGATCGACCTCTTCCGAGGTCGGATCGGGATCGGCCTGGAAGGCCTGGTTGACCTCCAGGTAGACATCCATCGCCGAGAAGATGTCGGCCGGCAGATGCGCGCCGCCTTCGGCGATATCGGTGTTGCGCACGATCATCGAGGCGAAGGAGTTGTTCTCCAGTTCGCCCAGCATGTTCATGCCGTCCGTCCGGCCGAGGTAGTAGAACCGGTCGGCGTTCTGCAGGTTTTCCATCTGGTGCTGGAAGACGAAGCCGAAGGTCGAGCCAAGCATGCCGCCGAAGGGCATGATCGCCTCCGCCAGCCCGCCGATCCAGAACTCGACCGCGTTGATCCCGGTCTCGGCGCCGGCCCAGGCGCCGGTGCCGCCGAGGAAGTCGAACCGGTCGGCCGGCGCGTTCGGACCGCCCAGCACGAGGTCGGTGGCCGCGGCGCGCTTCTCCTCCACCGTGGTGGCGTTCACGATCGTTTCGTGTTCGCCGTAGGCGGCGATGAAGTTGACGATCGAGGCCGGGTTCTTGAGGTTCGCGGCATAGTCGACCCAGCTGTCATAGGGTTCGAGGAACGCGCTGCCGGTGGCGTTGAAGAAGGTCTCCCGCGCCTCGTTGAGCGTGGGCACGCCGGTTTCCCGGCCGCGCGCGATGTTCAGCGCGGCAAGGTCGAGCGGCAGGCCCACGAGGTTGTCGCGCAGCGCGCTGGTGATGAACTCGTCGATGTTCGAGCCGGTTTCGCGCGACATGCCGCGCGCCACCGCGCCCGCCGCCTGGTGCGAGGTCAGCGCCCCGTCCTGGTCGAAGGCGACCGGGTTGAGGAACGCGGAAATCAGGTCGGTCGTGGTGTTGACCGCGTCGGGCGTCATCGTGTGGACGTTCTCGGTCAGCATCGAATGGCCGAAGCGATAGACCACGTGCGCGAACTCGGCGAAGATGTCGCCGTCGATCTCCAGCGAGCTGTTCACCAGGAACTCCGCGATCGAGGGCTGCACGCGGCGGCCGAATTCCTCGAAGGCGAGGTGCTGGTACTGCATCTCGGTGGCGAATTTCGCCGCCTGGAACAGCCGTTCGCCGTTCCAGGCGAGGTCCGCCGCCGCGACGGAGGCCAGATCGGCCTCGGCGATCGGGCTGCGCAGCCATTCGTTGATGAAGGCCAGATCGCCCGAGTCGAGGATCGTCTGCTTCATTTCCTCGACCTGGCGGTTGTGCTCGGAGTGGAACACGTGGTGCACCGCGGTCAGGCCGAAGTTCTCGTTGCCGCGGCCGTCACCGGCGATGAAATGCCGGTCCAGCAGCTCGTTGTCGTAGGTCTCGTTCTGGCCGAACTGGTTCGGGATGATCGCGTTGCCGGTCTCGGTATCGGCATCCGGGGCCTTGTCGAAGGTCTCGCCGGTGATCCGGTCGGTGAAGGTGCCGGGCACGGCGTTGTGCGCGATGTCTTCAAGGAACGCATGGCCGTTGCGCAGCGCCTGGCTGGCGTCGACCGGGTTGGCGAGGTCGCCCTCGACCAGGATGTGCTCCGGCGCGCCGTCGACGGTGCCGAAATCGGGGTTCCGCACCACCAGTTGCGGCAGGCCGTTCGGGCCCGGGATGAAGTTGCCGTAGGGATCGGTGGCCAGCAGCGGGCCGTCCAGCACGTCGCTGTCATTCAGCCGGATGCCCAGCATCTCGGCCGCCTGGGCCTTCACGTCGCCCCAGGTCGACATGCCGCCGCTTGCGCCGTGCAGCAGGTTGCCGTTCGCGACGGGCCGGCCATCGGCCATGTCGTACTCGCGCAGGAAGACCTGGTGCGAGGGATGCGAGGTGTAGGTCTGGTTCTGGTCGACCCACGGCGTCGTCTTGTTGAGATGCTCGCGCACGTCGTCGGCGGTGCCGAGGATACCGTCCGGGCCGGGCTGGTTGGTGGCCCGCGTCAGCACCATGAAGTTGGTCGGCGAGGCCGGATCGTAAAGCGGATCGTCCGGCTGCAGCGGGATGAACACGGTGCCCGAACCGCCCTTGCCGACCAGGTCGAGACCGTGATCGAAGAACTGGCCGAACAGCGTCATCCACGAGTTGTACGAGGCGGAAAGTCCCTCGTCGGGCGACACGTCGGGCAGCCGGACGTTGTTGCCGTCCATCTCCACGCCATGCGTGGCCAGCGCGGTCTCGAGCGCGGTCTGCGCCTCGGTCGCGGCGACCTCGGCGGCGGCCTGCGCGGCCTCGGCGGCACCGGGCGCATCGAGCGCGGCCAGCGCGGCGCCGGCCTCGGTCAGCGCGGTTCCGGCAAGGCCCTGCGCGGCCTCGGCGGAGGCGAGATCGGCCGCGGCCTGCAGCGCCGCGGTATCGGCGGCGATGGCCGCGCTCACGGCCTGCTGCACGGCGAGCGCCGCACCGGCCAGCCCGGAATCGGCGGCCTGCGCCGTCGCCAGCTCGGCCCGCGCCGTCGCGACCAGCCCTTCCTCGGTCGCCACGGCGGCCTCGGCATCGGTGAGCCCGGCGGCAAGGCCGGTCACCTGCGTTTCGGCGGCGTCGAGGTCGGCGACGATCTGCGCCAGTTCGCCCTCGGCGGTGGCCAGCGCGGTCGCCGCGCCGGTGGCCGCGGTGGTCGCGTCGGCGACGTCGGTCTCGGCGGCCGTGACGGCGGCGACGGCCGCGACATAGGCCGCGTTCGCCGCCTCTGCCGTGGCCAGCGTGGCGCGCGCGGTGCTCAGCGTGGCCTCGGCCCCGGACAGCGCCTCGTCGGCCGTGTCCCGCTCCTGCTGGCGCTGGTCGCGGGTCGCGACCGCGGCATCGCGCTGCGCGGTCAGGTCGGTGACGGTGGCCTGTGCGGCGTCGCGCAGATCGGCGGCGTCGAGGGCCGCCTGATCGGCATCGGCATCGTTCGCGGCGGCCCCCGACAGCGCCGCGTTCGCGGCGTCGAGTTCGGCGCGCGCGGCGCTCCAGGTTTCCGCAGCGCTGAAGTAGGCGGACCGTGCCTCGGGGTTCAGGATGTCCGCGCGCCAGCTGTTGAAGGCTGCGAGAAACTCGGCATAGAGCCCGGTTTCCGCAAGGCTCGCGGCGGCCTGCGCGGTCGTCGCCGCGTCGAGCGCTTCCTGCGTGGCGGCGGCCTCGGCCTGCGCCGTCGCCAGCGCGGTTTCGGCCGCGCTGACGGCGGCCTCGGCCTCCAGCAGGCGGGCGTTCAGATCGTCCAGTTCGGTCTGCGCGGTCTGCAGCGCCGTGGCCGCCGCGGTGGCCTCGGCCCGTGCGGTGTCGACAGCGGTTTCGGCCTCGGTGACGGCGGTCTGCGCCGCGGTCACTTCGGCCGAGGCGTCGGTTTCGGCGGCCAGCGCGGCCCGGGCGGTGGACAGCCCGCTCTCGGCGGTGGCGAGCACCGCATCGGCGTCGTCGCGGGCCTGCGTCAGCTGGGCAACCTCGCCCTGCTTGGCGTCACGGTCGGCGATCAGCGCGTCGCGGGTCGCGGTCGCGTCGGCAAGGCTCTGCTCGGCCTGCGCGAGCACGTCCCGCGCGGTCGCCAGCGCGGCCTCGGCGGCGCCCAGCGCCGCGGTGGCGGCGCCGACGCCAGAGGCGTTCTGCATCGCGATCATCGCGTCGGTGGCGTCGATCACGGCCTGTTCGGCTGCGGCCAGCGCCAGGTCGGCGGCGGCGCGGGCCTCGACCCGCGCGGCGACATCGTCGTCGGCGGCGGCCAGCGCCGTCTCGGCCGCGGCCACGGCGGCCTCGGCGGCGGACCGCTGCGCGGCCAGCGCGGCATCGACGTTGCCGGCGACGGCCTGCGCCTCGGTCATCGCGCGGAAGGCCGAGGAAATCGCGTTCGTCGCGGTCAGCAGCGCCTGGCCGGTCAGGCCCGAATGCGCCAGCGCCGCCGAGATCGCGGCGGGGTTGCCCAGCGTCTGGTCGGCGATCAGGTTCGAGATGATCCGCGGCTCGGCATCGTAGACCGATCCCGAGGTCTGAAGGTACGAGGTCGGCTGCTGCGTGCGCGGGTTCAGGTCCGCGGCATGCACCTCGGCCGGCTGGGTCAGGAACGTCGAGTCAAGCAGCCGCGGCATCGTCTGATCGGCGGAACCCGAGGTCTCGCGGCCCGGCGTCAGGTTGTTCAGCGTGCCATCGACAAGCCGCAGCCCCATCGGAAGAAGCGGGTTGGGCACCAGGTCGGTCAGCGGCGTTCCAGCGGCATGCGCCTCGGCGATCTGGATATGCTCGAGGATCATGCTGAGGTCGTTGCGATTGACGTAAACCATGACGTTTCCTTTTCACTGCAAGGCCGCGCGGCACCGGCCGGCGGGAATCGTTTCATCCTCGCCACTATCGGCGCGGCGCCGCGCCGGGCGCTTGCCGCTAGGTCCAAGCACGTCTTGGACCTTGGCCCCCCGGGTCTTGGACCAAGGTCCAATCCGCCAGGGTGGCGGCGGGCCGGAAACGCGAACGGGGGGCCTGGGGCCCCCCGTTTCCTCCACCGGCCGGGATGGCCGGATCAGCGTTCCCGCATCGCCTTGGCAAACTGGTCGGTCACGGGCTTGAGCAGGTAGGACATCGCCGTGCGCTCTTCGGTCTGGATATAGACCTCGACGGGCATGCCCGGCCTGAGTTCGGCCCCGCCCAGCTCCTCGAACGCGCCGGCGGCAAGCCGGATGTCGGCGGTATAGGCGTAGCCGCCGATTTCGGCATCGCGCGCCGCGGCGGGCGAGACGAAGGAAACCTCGCCCTCTACCTCGGGCGTGGTGCGCTGATTGAAGGCGGTGAACCGCAGCCGCGCCGACTGGCCCGCCGCCACCTGTTCGATCGAGACCGGCGGCACCTTGGTTTCCACCTTCAGGCGCGCATCCTTGGGCACGACGGTGGCCAGAACCTGCGCCGAGGTGATGACACCGCCGACCGAATGGACGTGCAGTTCGTTGACATAGCCTTCGACCGGGGCGCGGATTTCGGTGCGCGACAGCGTGTCCTCGATCGCGGTGCGCCGGTCCTCGCGCTCCGACAGCGCGGTTTCGACCTGCGCCAGTTCGCGCTGCGCGTCGGTGCGCGCGGTTTCCTCGATCGTGAGGATCTGCAGCCGCAACTCGCCGATCCGGCTGCGGGCGCGGGCGATGGCCGCCACGACCTCGCCGTGCTCGCCGCCCAGGCGCGCGGATTCGCGCTCCATCGCGTAGATCCGGTTGCCGGTGATCAGCTTCTTGCCCGACAGCTGATCGAGCTTGCCGTGTTCCTCCGTGACCAGCGCGATCTCGCGTTCCTTCGAGACGAGCTGCGACTCGAGCCCCGAGATCTCGTTCTCGATCTGCGCGATCCCGAGTTCGAGCTGCTGCACCCGCGACAGCCGGGCCGAGGCGCTGCCGCGGAAGATCCGGCGCTCGCCGGCGATGATCTCGGCCAGCGCCGGGTCGGCCAGCAGGTCTTCGGGAAAGACCGGGGCGGGCAGCCCCTCGCGTTCGGCCTCCAGCCGTGCCTTGCGGGCGCGCAGTTCCCCGATCTGGCCGCGCACGATCGACAGTTCGGCCCGTGTTTGCGCATCTTCGAGGCGGAACATCACCTGGCCCTCGGTCACGTGATCGCCGCTGCGCACCAGGATGTCGCCGACGATCCCGCCGTCGCGGTGCTGAATCACCTTGAGGTTCTGGTCGACGGCGACGGTGCCCTGGACGATCACCGCGCCCGACAGGCTGGCGGTGGCGGCCCAGCCGCCGACCCCGCCGACAAGCAGGGCGGAGCAGGCCGCGCCGGCGATGATCCGGCCGCGGATGGAAAAGGCGGTGGCGGGCGGGGAAGGCTGTGCTGCGGTCATCTCGGGCTCTCCTGTCAGACGGCGAGGCCGCCGTCGTTGTCCTCATGCCGGTCGGTCAGGCCGGCGTGGATGATTTCGATGCTGTGGTCCCAGGCGCCGTCACGGTCGATGTCGAGGCGCAACAGGGTCTCGATCCGGTCGGCTTCGGCCCGGTTCACGAAGGTCAGCCGGATGCCCGCGTCCTCGAAGGCTTCCTCTGCAAGGCGGCCGAACACCCGGGTCTGCGCCTGTGCGCCGTCTTCCGCTGCCTCGGCCAGATCCTCGACCGTATCGTCGATGTCGAGATCGCGGAAATAGCGGAAGCTGCCGATCCGCAGATGATCGCCGGTCTCGAAATCGGTGATCGTGAAGCGCGTCAGCTGCGGCATCGGGGGCGCCGGGGCAAGGGCTGAATAGTCGAAGGCCTCGTCGCCCGCCTCGCCGGTCACGGCCACGGCCCTACCGGCCGGGCCGGGCTGCCAACCGCTGCCGCCGCTCCCGTCGGCCTCGTCCGCGCCGCGGCCCCTGCCGGGATCCATCGGCGCGCGGGGCAGGGCGGGGTCATCGAACCCCTGCGCGCTCTCGCGGTCGTCGTTGGCGGCCGTTTCGAGCGGGTCGGGCCACCGGTCATCGCTGCCGGGCCGGTCGGTTTCGGCGGTTTCCCAGGCGCGGTCCCGGTCCTCCGCTTCGCGGGCGGGGCCTTCGACAGCTTCCGCGCCCGCGGGGCCGGCGTCGTCGGCGGCCGTTTCGACCGGTTCGGGCCACCGGTCATCGCTGCGGGGCCGGTCGGTTTCGGCGGTTTCCCAAGCCTCGTCCCGGTCCTCCGGTTCGGGGGCGGGGCCTTCGACAGCCTCCGCGCCCGCGGGGCCGGCGTCGTCGTCGGCCGCCGTTTCGAGCGGTTCGGGCC
>JANSXY010000044.1 GCA_024742695.1 Paracoccaceae bacterium
CGGCGGGGCGTGCGCAGCTCGGCCGAGACGCTGTCGCGACGCCGCCGCGTGGCGCTCCGCGACGCGCCCGGCAAGGCCAGCGCCCGTTCCGCCCGCGCCCGCCGCCCGGCCTCGTCCAGCCAGCCCGAGACCCTCGCCAGGTCGGCGGCATGGCCCGGCGCCGGATGATCGCCGGTGTAGAGCCGCACGCGGTCCGCCGTCGTGTCATGCAGCGCGGGCACGAACAGCGTGTCGGCCGGGATCGCGATACCCCTTGCGGCAAGGCCCTCGCGCACCTCGGCTTCGTTCAGAAGCCCGGCCAGAAGCCGCGCGTTGACCTCGCCCGAATGGCCGCCGCAGGCCCCGCAATGCAACGCGCTTTCATGCGGGTTGTTCACCACCCCGGCGCCATGCCCGGCGATCACCACGACCCGCGCGAAGCCCGAGGTCAGCGACATCGCGCCCAGAACCGCCGCCGCCATCCCGACCCGGTCGTCCAGGGCCGGCGTCGGATCCAGCCGCGGCGGCGGCCCGTCGCCGCCCGCACCGCCGCCAAGACCCAGCGCATCGCGCACCAGCTTGCCCGCGTAAAGCGGCCCCGCCGCCTCGACGAAGGCGAAGGACGATACCGCCGCCCCCCGGAACCGGCCCCATGCCCGCGCCGCGCGCGCCTTCAGCCGCTGCGCCCGGTCACCCGCCGCGGGCATGTCGGCGCGGGTTTCCAGCGCCGGTGTCAGCAGCACCGGGGCCCGCGCCTCCGCCACGTCCGAGGCCGCGCCGCAATGCGTCACCGCGAGGCCGAAGAAGCCGGCGAAGCCCAGGGTCTCGATCCCCGGATCGACGCTTTCCAGCGCCCGGCGATAGACCTCCGACCGGACGTCGATGCAGAACGCCGCCTGCATCGCCGGCCGGTCCGTGCCGCGCGCCGCCACCGGCGCCGCGAAGCCCTCCGCCAGCCGCCGTTCCGCCGCCCGGTCGAGCGCGTCCTGCAACAGCGCGTCGACGATCTCGTCGGGCCCCGCCACCACCGGTTCGGCATGGGCGGCGACGACCTCGGCCCAGCGCGGGGCGACCGCCTCGCGATGGGCAAGGAACAGCGCCTCGTCCCAGACCAGCCGGATCGTCAGCAGATCGGTCAGCGTCCGGTCGGACCCGCCGGTCTGCTCGGCGCTCCAGGCCAGTTGCCGGGCCATCTGCGCCCAGCCGCCCAGGTCGGCCAGCAGCCGGTGAAAGGCCGTCGCCGCCGCCTCGGGACCAAGCCCCAGCACCTCCGCCGCGCGGCCCAGCGCCCGCCAGGGCGACTGCGGCAGGCCCGCGACATGGGCGCAGAACCCCGGCAGCCCCAGGATTTCCGGCGTCAGGTCGCGCCGCGCGACGTCGCACCAGGCCTCGAAGGCCGGCCGGTCGTGCGGGCTGGCCCACAGCGCCTGACCGCGATCGAAATGCGCGCCGGCCCAGTGCCCGATGCGGTCGGCGACGATGCCGGACCAATCGGTGCCGGTGACCTCGGCGGCCAGCTCGGCCACCGTGGGCAGGGCCCCGGGCGCCGGCCGCGGCCGGGCCGCCGCCGCCTTCAGATCGGCCACGCTGCCGGGCCCGCCGCGCCCTGCCAGGGCGGCCAGCGCCGCGGCCAGATCGGCCTCGGCGATCTCGCCCGAGGCGATCCGGGCAAGGTAGTCCTGCCGCGGCAGGGTCACCGGGATCCCGGCGACCCGCGCCAGCCGCGCGCCGGCGGTGGCCAGATCCTCGCCGGTCTGGCCGAGGAACGGGTTGACCGCGACGGTCGCCTCCAGCGGCCAGAGCGGCGGAACCTGCGTCGCCGCGGTTTCGGCGACGGACACCAGTTCCAGAAGCGGGGCGGGATAGATCTCGTGCTGGGTCAGCATGGGGCTCTCCTCAGGATTTCTCGGGCGCGGCCCAGCCGCGGATCAGACGGTCGAAGACCGCGTTGGCATAAAGACCGTTCGACAGGTGCACGCGCAGGCCCGCCGCCGCCGGGTGGTTCGACCACAGCGGAAACGCCGCCTGCGCCCAGGCCACCGCGCCGAAGGACAGAACGGCCAGCCAGAGCACCGCCCATTCCAGCGGCCCCGGCGCCGGCGCCGGCGGCAGCGTGCCAAGGGTCGCGGCCTCGGCCAGCCGCTGCAGCGTGAAGTAGCCCAGCGCCGCGGCCAGCGCCGCAAGGCCGGTGCGCCGCGTCAGTTCACGCGGGGCGGCATCGGCCAGGCCCTGCGCGATCAGGTAGGCAACGCCGAGGATCAGGATCGCGCCCAGCGCTATCGCCTGCGGCGACTTGGCGTCGAAGCCGAACGCCAGCCCGACCGCGCCGTAGATCGCCAGCGCGATCACGAAGGCCCGCGCCACCGCCC
Organism: Paracoccaceae bacterium; assembly: GCA_024742695.1. Lineage (GTDB taxonomy): Bacteria > Pseudomonadota > Alphaproteobacteria > Rhodobacterales > Rhodobacteraceae > JANSXY01. Next base: position 2,349 of record JANSXY010000044.1, read on the forward strand.
GTGCCGAGGGCACCGCCACCGGGCCGGGCCGCCGGGTGGCCAGCACCGCGCCCACCGCGCCGCCGGAGCCGAGGAAGGCATGCGCCTTGTAGAGCGAATGCGCCACGATATGCAGCAACGCCAGCGGGAACAGCGCCAGCCCGCACTGCAGCACCATGAAGCCCATCTGCGCGATCGTCGACCAGGCCAGCGCGGTCTTGATCGCCGGCTGGGTCAGCATCACCAGCCCGCCGAGGATCGCGCTCAGCCCGCCGAACAGCGCGACCACCGCCAGAACCCCCGGCGCGGCCAGCATCACGTCGGCGAAACGGATCATCAGGAACCCGCCGGCATTGATCACCCCGGCATGCAGCAGCGCGGAAACCGGCGTCGGCGCCTCCATCACCTCGGTCAGCCAGCCGTGCAGCGGCATCAGCGCCGATTTCAGCACCGCCGCCACCGCGATCAGGCCGGCGGCCCAGAGCACCGCGGGCGCGGCCGGGCCGGCCTTGGCCGCCTCGGCGATCGCGGCGATGTCGGCGGTGCCGAAGCTCAGCCCCAGAAGCGCCGCCGCGACGATCAGCGCGGCATCGCCGGCGCCGGTCGCCAGTTGCATCTTCCGCGCCGCCCGCTGCGCACCGACCCGGTCGGGATAGGTAAGCAGGAGCTTGCGCAACAGGACACTGACCGCGATCCAGGCCAGAACCAGCTGCCACAGGGTTCCCGCCGTCACCAGCATCAGGATCGCCGCCAGAAGCCCCGCGACCCGGCCGGTAAAGGCGCCCTGCATCGGCTCGCCATCGAGGTAGCGCACCGAGTAGCGAAGCACGACCCAGCCGACGAAGGCCACGAGAATCGCCATCGTAACGCTGACCACGTCGAGCCGCGCCGCGAAGCCGGGGATCAGTGCACCGGTTCCCGGCCCCGCCGACAACAGCACCGCGAGCATCCCCAGCGCGACGGCGAAGGCCGCCGCCGCCGCCGCCTCGGCAGCGCGCGGCAGGGCACCCGGACGCAACCCGGGGCGGCGGGTGGCCCAGGCGACGGGCGCCAACAGGATCAGCACCGCGAGATAGGGCAAGGCATGAAGCGTCATCGACAGTCCCTCCGGTTCGGTTCCGACCGGGATAGCCGCAGCGCGGCATCAAGAAAAATTCATTGTTTTTCTGTTTTCGTTCTATAAATACGAACGTCATGGCCGATCTGAACTTCAACCACCTGCGCTATTTCCGCGCCGTCGCGCATGACGGGAACCTGACCCGCACCGCCGAACGGCTGAACCTGTCGCAATCGGCGCTGTCCGTGCAGATCCGCAAGCTGGAACAGCGGCTGGGCCACGACCTGTTCGAACGCCGGGGCCGGGCGCTGCACCTGACCGAGGCCGGGCGCATCGCGCTCGACCATGCCGACGCGATCTTCGCTCAGGGCGAGGATCTGCTTGCCACGCTCCGGCAGACCGGCCGGGCGCGGCAGGCGATCCGGGTCGGCGCGCTGGCCACCCTGTCGCGCAACTTCCAGCTGTCGTTCCTGCGGCCCATCCTCGGCCGTCCGGACATCGAAGTGGTGCTGCGCTCGGGCGGGATGGCCGACCTGATGGCCGGGCTCGCCGCCGTCAACCTCGACCTCGTGCTGACCAACCGCCCGCCGGCCGAGGATGCGTTGACCCCGTTCCGCGCGGTGAAGCTGGCCGAGGATCCCGCCAGCCTTGTCGGCCCGCCGGACCGGATGGCCGGCGCGGCCAGCCTGGCCGACCTGCTGGCGCGCGAACCGGTGATCCTGCCGACCTCCGGCACCGGGTTGCGCGCCGGTTTCGAAACCCTGGCAGAGCGGCTCGGCATCACCCCGCAGATCGTCGCCGAGGTCGACGACATGGCGATGATCCGGCTTCTGGCGCGCGAGGGCACGGGGCTGGCCATCGTGCCGCCGATCGTCGTGCAGGATGAACTGACCGCCGGCCGGCTGGTGGAAGCGCCGTGGAAGCTTGGCCTGTCGGAAAGCTTCTGGGCGGTGACCCTGCCCCGGCGGTTCCCGAACCCGATCCTCGCCGATCTCATCGCCGACGCGGCGCGTTAGTCGCGCAGCGCCAGTTCCTGTACCTTGGCGACGGGCTGCCAGACGTATTCCAGCACGGTACGCTTGCCCGACAGCACGTCCACCGTCGCCGTCATCCCCGGCATCAGCGCCACTGCCTCGCCCTCGACGATCAGCGCCCCGGCAATCGCCACGTCGATCAAGTAGTGGCTGGCGGCGGGATTGTCGGGGTCGGTCACCGCATCGGGGCTGATCCGGGCCACGCGGCCGTCCAGCGTGCCGTATTTCGCGGAATCGTAGGCTGACAGCCGGATCCGCACGGCATCCTCGGGCCGGATGTTGGAAATGTCCTTCGGCTGGATCCGCGCTTCCACCACCAGCGCCTCGCCGGTCGGCACCAGTTCCAGCACCACGTCGCCGGTATTGACGTAGCCGCCGGGCGTGCGGAAGTTCAGCCGGTTGACGATCCCGGCCATCGGCGCGCGGATCACCGTGCGGCTGACACGTTCCTCCAGCCGCGGCAGCGCCTCGGCCAGTTCCGCCTGTTCGGCGACCACCGCGTTCAGTTCGTCCATCGCCTCCAGGCGCTGTGCCTCGGTCGCGTTGTCGACCTCCGATTCCAGTTCCGCCACGCCGGCGCGGGCCTGGTCGATCCGCACCCGCGCCGCGTCGCGGTCGCCGCGCGCGCGGGCATGTTCGCGCTGCAGTTCCAGAAGCCGGGTCGCGGGGGCGATGTTGTCGCGCACCAGCGGTTCGACCACCGCGATCTCCTCGTCGAGAAGCGCCATCATCCGTCCGGCCGTGGTCACCGCCGAATCCGCCGCCTGCAAGTCCTGCAGGCGCTGCCGCAACCGCTGTTCCAGCACCGTCAGCCGGCCGGCAAGATCGGCCCGGCGCGCGGCGAACAGGCTTTGTTCCGACAGCGCGACCATCGGCGCGCGGGCCGCAAGCTCGGCCGGCACCTCGAACGCCCGGCCCGCGATCTCGGCCCTGAGCCGCATCTCGCGGATATCCAGCGCCGCGATCCGCTGTGCCAGACGGTTGAATTCGCTGGCCGCATCGACCGGGTCGATCTCGAACAGCACGTCGCCCTCGGCCACGTGGCTGTTCTCGGCCACCATCCGGCGCAGGATCACGCCGCCTTCGGCCGCCTGCACCATCTGGTTCTGCACCGAGGACACGATCCGCCCTTCGCCACGGGTGACGTTGTCAAGCTCGGCGACCGAGGCCCAGGCCAGCAGCGCCGCGATCAGCGCCGCCACGGTGACGAGGATCGCGGAGCCCGAAAGCCCCTCGCGCCCGGCCATCTTCCGCGCCAGCGCCCGGAATTCGGTCTGCCCCGTCATCCCTGCCGCCCCGCGCGGATCTGGTCGGGCGTGGTGTCGGCCAGCACCTGGCCGTTGTCGATCACCAGCACCCGGTCGGCGAGATCGAGAAGCGTGTTGCGATGCGTCACCATGATCAGCGTCCGGTCGCCGGCCCAGGCCTTCAGCCGCCCCAGCACCGCCTTTTCCGTCGCCGTGTCCATCGAACTCGTCGGTTCGTCCAGCACCACCAGCGCAGGTTCGTGCAAAAGCGCGCGGGCCAGGTTGATCGATTGCCGCTGCCCGCCCGACAGGCCCGCGCCATGTTCGCGCAGGACCATGTCGTAACCCTGCGGATCGGCGGCCACGAAGTCATCGACACCGGCAAGGCGCGCGATCTTCAGAAGATGCGCATCGTCATACTCGTAGAACCCCATCTGCAGGTTTTCCTTCACGGTTCCGGAAAACAGCCAGGTTTCCTGCAGCATCACGCCGACATTGCGCAGAACGTCCGACCGGTCGATCTGCCTCAGGTCGACGCCGTCGATCAGCACCGCCCCTTCAGACGGTGCGACAAGCCCCGCGGCAAGCCGCGCGAAGGTCGACTTGCCCGATCCCATGCGGCCCAGCACCGCCACCTTCTGCCCGGACGGAATCTTCAGCGTCAGGTTGCGGATCACCGGCCGGGTAGCGCCGGGAAAGGCATAGGTCACGTCGCGAAACTCCACGCCGCCGCGCAGATGCGGCCGGCTGAGCCGCGCCGCCGCGACCGGTGCGTCGCCCACCGGCGCGTCCATCACCGCCGACAGCGTGCGGTAGGCCTGCCGCGCGGCATTCGCCCGGCCCATCGCCGCGGCCAGTTGTGACAGCGGCGCCAGCGTCCGCCCACCCAGGATCACGGCGGCGATCAGCGCGCCCATCGTGACGGTGCCCTCCTGGATCAGGAACACCCCGTAGAAGATCGTCGCCACCTGCGCGAGTTGCTGGATCGAGGCCGCGGCATTGACGGCGAATTGCGACAGCATGCGGTTCTTCAGCCCAAGGTCGGATTGCGCATCCGCCGCCGCCTCGAACCGCCGCCGCATCAGCCGGCCGGATCCGGTGGCCTGCACCGTCTCGATGCCGTTCAGCACCTCGACCAGAACCGCCTGTTTCGACATCCCGGTTTCCATCGCCCCGGCGGCCAGCCGCGCCAGGAACGGCTGGATCACGAGGCCCGCCGCGATCACCAGCGGCACCGCGATCAGCGGCACCAGCGCCAGCGGCCCGGCGATGAGCGAGATCACCCAGATGAAGAAGAACACGAAGGGCAGATCGACCACCGCGATCAGCGTGGCGGAGGTGAAGAAATCGCGCAGCGTGTCGAATTCCCGCACGATCGAGGCCATCGCCCCGGACTGCCGCCGCCCGGCATCCAGCCGCATCGTCAGGATCCGGTCGAAGATCAGCCGCGACATCCGGCTGTCGGCCCGCTGTCCGGCGCGGTCCACGAACTGCGAGCGCAGGGTCTTGATGACGAAATCGAAACCCAGCGCAATCAGCACCCCCGCGGTCAGCGCGATCAGCGATTCCACCGCCTCGTTCGGAACCACGCGGTCGTAGACCACCATGATGAACAGCGAGGTCGACAGGCCCAGGAAATTGGTGATCGCCGCCGCGACGATCACCTGCAGATACAGCCAGCGCCCCCGCGCGAGCGATCCCCAGAACCAGTCTCCGGGCCGCTCGACACGGGCCGCGGCGGCGACCGGCCGGGCGAGAATCCAGAACGGCTGCATCCGCTCGTCCAGGTCGGCAACGGGCAGCACCGCGACCTCTTCGTCGGGGGCGAACCCCCGCAGGGTGGCCCGCCCCGCCGCATCGATCGCCTCGACAACCACGGCCAGCCCCTCGGGCGTGAACCCGATCGCGGGGCAATGGCCGGGCGTCAGCCGCGCGGCGGGCATCTCGCCAAAGCTTGCGTCATGCCCCATATGGGACAGCGCCGACACCGCCGCCGCCGGGCCGAACCGTTCCGCCACCTGGTCGGGCAGGTCGCGCACCGCCGCCTCTGACACCGAAACGCCCTGCATCGCCAGAAGCCGCCGCACCGCGCGGATCAGCGACAGTTCGACCGCCGCGGCATCGCCCTCGCCCGCCGGCGCGGCCGTCTGCGCCGCGGCCCCGGCGGTCATCGCGCGATCCGGCCCATCCATCCGGCCACCCGCCTCACCCGTCCAGCCCGATGGCGCCGGTCAGCGCGCCGGTGCCCGCCAGGATCGACAGTTCGAGTTTCAGCATGTCGCACTGCATCCGGATCTGTTCGTCGCGTGCCCGGTAGCTTTCGATCTCCGCCGCGACCAGCTGGCGCAGGCTGGACTGGCCGGTGACGATCTGCGACCGGGCGATGCCGGCCTCAGACCCGCTCAGCGCGATCTTGCGCTCGACCACCGGCAGGGCGCGGGCCAGCGCCGCGCGCCGGTCGCTTGCCACGCGCATCTCGTCCTCGGCCCGGCCCAGCGCGGCCTGCAGCCCCGCCTCCAGCGCGGTGACCCGTTCGCCCGCCGCCCTGAGCGCCGCCTTGCGCCGGCCGCCGTCGCCGAAGGTGTAGCTCAGCCGCAGCCCGGCGGTCACATCCGTCGTCTCGTCCTCGTCCATCGGCGAGGTGACGCCGGCCTGCACCGCCACCCTTGGCCGGAACGCGGCCTGCGCCTCGCGTTCCGCGGCGCGCGCGGCCAGAAGCTCCGCCGCCGCCTGCCGAAGCGCCGGCGCCTTGCGCCAGCCGTCGGCCAGCCGGCCAAGCGCCGCCGGATCGGCGAACCCCGCGGGCTTGGCCAGCCGCGCCGGCGGCGGGCCGAAATGCCGGGTGAACCGGGTGCGCGCGGCGTCGCGCCCGGCCTGCATCTCGGTCCGCATCAGTTGGACATCGGCGATCTGCCGGCGCGCGGCATCGTGCGCGGCGCGGTCCAGCATCCCGTTCGTCGCCATCCGTTCGATCTGCGCCACCAGGTCGTCAAGCGCGCGGGTCCGGCTGTCGAGCAGCGCGAGGCGGGTATCGAACTGCCACAGGTCGATCCAGGCCTCGGCCGCCGCCAGCGCCGCGGCGTTGGCCTCGGCCGCGCGCGCGGCCTCCGCCGCCAGCGCCTCGGCCCGCGCCCGGTCGATCGCGCCGCCCGCCGCGCCGCCATCGTAAAGCAGCTGCGACAGCGTCAGGTCGCCCGCCGCGCCCGTCGTCGTGTCCGAGACCGGGTCGCCCTCGCGCAGCGCGCCCAGCGTCGCGTTGCCCGACAGTTGCGGCCGCCACGCCGCCTCGGCCCCGCCGATCGCCGCCATCGCCTCGGCCTCGCGCGCCCGCGCCGCGCGGTAGGACGGATCGGCCGCCACCGCGGCCCGCAGCGCGGCATCGAACCGGTCCGGCACCGGGGCGCGGGGGCCGGCCGCCGCGGCGGCCGGCGCGATTTCCCGCGCCAGATCGGCGCGCATCGCCGCCAGCCCCTCGGGGCCGCCGCCGCACCCGGCCAGCAGCAGGGCCAGCACCGGCGCGGCGGGCAGGACGGACCGGCGCCTCACGCCCCGTCCTCCGCCGCGACCGCGTCCGCCTCGTCAGCGCCACCGGCCCCGTCCGGCGCGATCTCGGCCCTCAGCGCCCGGGCATAGCTGGCCCGCGCGGTCTTCAGCACCGCGATCTCCTGGCCCAGCCGCTGCAACTGGCCCTCGACGAACTGCAGGCTGGCCAGCACCGCGCGGCCCCGCTCGCCCAGGTCCTCGCTGTTGAGTTCCAGCCCGTCGATCGTCACCTTCGGCATCGCGCCCTCAATCCCCGTCCACCAGCGCGCCCAGCGCCACCCCCGCCCGGTCCCGCACGATCTCGGCATGCAGATCGGCGATATAGGCGTTCTTCGCGCGGGTCAGCGCCGCGCGCAGCGCCTCGGCCTCGCGCAGCATCGCCTCGGCCTGCCGGACGTCCCGCGCCAGCTCCCGCGCCCGCGCGCCCAGCCCGGCAAGATCGTGGCTCGTCCCGTCGATGACGACGCGGCCGGTCATGGCTTCTCCCTTGTGCGGGGCGGCGAAGGCCCGCCGCCCCGGCCCGATCCCGGCGGGGATCAGGTGATCAGGTTGCTGCTGTCGAGGTTCGGCAGATCGCTGAGCGTGACCCCCTCCAGCGTCGCGACCAGCGTGAGTTCCCCCTCATCGACAACGACATCGCCCGCGGAACCACCGCCGGTTCCATCATCCTGCCAATGCCAGATCGTGGTGCTGTCACCGGGATCGTCGCCCGAGGCAATCGCGAAGAGCAGGCTATGCTGCGTTGCACTATTTCCGTCTGTCGCGAACTGATCGTTGATCGATTGGCCGCCACCGCCGATGCCGCTGCTGTTGATCGCGAAGGCCACGACACTTGCGATATCCGGGGCCTCCAGCGCCGTGAACACGATCACCTCGCCCTCGATGGGCGTGACCGTGCTGTCGTAGTACTGGAACGTGATCTGCCCGTCCGGGTTTACGTCGTTCCGCAGGTTCAGCCCATCCCCGCCATTGACCCCGCTCAGGTCGATTACGTCGCCTTCCTCGCCAGCGCCAACATCGCCAAGATCGAACCCGGTCACCAGGAACCCGTTCGCCGCCGTGGTGAAGACCAGCGTGTCGCTGCCGCCCTGGGTGATGTCGAGCAGGTCGAGGGTGCTGCCATCGTCATCGGCGTGGAACGTGTCGTTCAGAGTCGTGCCACTCAGGCTTTGCTGGCCACCGCTCGCCGTGATCGACACCGGCCCGCCGCCGGTGAAGGTGATCCCGTCGGCCTGCACCTGGGTCAGCGTGGTGGTGTCGCCGGAGGCCAGCGACAGTTCGTCCACCCCGGTCAGCACCGTGGCCGCATCGACCGAGCCGGTATCGTCGAAGGCCACCCGCACCGTCCCCGCCGCGGTGATGTCGGAGAAGTCATACGCCGTGGCGACCGTCGCCCCCGAGACCACAACGGCGCCATCGCCCGAGACGGTCAGGCCGGAACCTGCGCCGCCCTCGAACCGCGCCGCGGCCAAGGTCAGCGTGTGCGGCCCCTCCACGACGAAGGCATCCACGTCGCCGTTGTTGACCGAGGCATTCCCGCTCACATCCGCGTCGCCGGCATCGACCCGGCCGGTGACCGTGTCGATGCTGCCCGCAACGTTTTGTAGGTCCGTGTCACCCGCGAAGGCCGTCACCACCAGGCTGCCGCCACCGTCGATCGCCCGGTCATCCGCCTGCGCCCCGGTCAGGTTCAGCGTACCGGTGACGGTAAGCGCCAGGTGATCGCCAAGCAACGTGTCCGGATCAAGCGCCACCGTTCCGACCGTCGCGGTCACCGTGCCGGCATTGCCTGTGCCGGACGCACCACCGGGCGTGACCGCCGAAAGGTCATACGCCGCCTCGCCGTCCAACTGGCTGATCACCACCGACCCGCCGGTTTCGCCATCACCGGCCGCGTTGCCGGTGATCGTCACCCCGTCGGCCCGGTCGGCCGACAGCGTCAGGGTCTGATTGACGGCGATTTCGGCCTCATACTCCTGCTCGTCCACGAATTGGGTATCGGCATTCAGCGTGCCACCAGTGGCGAATTCGATGGTGACCGGCGTCTCGGCGGTGATCTGCGAGAAGTCGTATGGCACCGCGGCAGAGGCCCCGGTGATCGTCACCGTGCCGTTGCCGGTCGCGGTGATGGTCTTGCCATGCGCCTTGCCCGCGTCGATGGTCAGGTCGTTCTCACCGACCTCGAAGACCGCGACCACGTCCAACCCGTCATCGCTGTTCCCGATGGTCACGTCTTCGCCCAGAACCGCCGTCACCGTGCCACCGACGCCGATCTCGGAGAGGTCCACGCTGCCGTCGACCTCCGTCACCGTCACGTTCCCCGCGCCAGAGATGTCGTTGGAGCCGTCATCCCCGATATCCGCCAGGTGATCCTGCCGGATTGTCAGGGTGCCGGAACTGACAGTCAGGTTTGCATCGCCGACACCATTGAACCGAATTTCACTCGTCGTGATCCCCGACAGGTCGGTATCGGCGGTGAAGGTCGTTTCCGTCAGGTTCACCACACCCGCGCCGCTGGCCTGCACCCCGTCCAGCTTTGCCGCCGTACCTTGCAGCGTCGCGGCGGTCTGAACGTCGAATGTCGCCGTGCCCATCGTAGCATTGGTGACGTCGAAGATGTCACTCGTTCCGCCGCCGACGCCCGTGATGGTCACGTCCGCCCGCCCGAGGTCGCCGGTGAAGGTGACCGTCTCATTGTTGAGCGCGACCGCCGCCGTCACCGTGGTAACGGTCAGCCCGGACAGGTCGGCATTGTCCGTATCGTCCAGCGCCGTGACCGCGACCGTGCCGTCAGACACCCCGCCGGGGTCCGCCTCCGTCACCGACAGCCCCGTCGCCTGCGAGGCGGCGAGGGTCAGCGTCGCATCCGTGGCGATCACGAACTGCGCGCCTCCAATGGTCGCACCGTCCTCCACCGTGACGGTGTCGGAGCCGGTGATGGTGACAACCGCATCGCCCAGATCAGCGGCATCGTCGATGGTCACATCGCCGGTCGAGTCCAGCGCCGCCGTCAGGGTATCGGCCGTCACGCCCGACAGGTCGGCGTCGATATCGCCACCGCCGTTGGTCTGGTCCTCCAGCCCCGTGACGGCGACCCCCGCGCCCGTCTCGTTGGCGGTCACGCTCGCCACCGCGCTGGCATGCGCCGCGCCGAGGCTGAGGGTGGAGCCGTCCTGCACCACGATCTCCAGCCCGGCGTTGAGCGTGGCCCCCGCCGCGATCGTGGCGGTGTAGGGCCCGGTGCCGTCGCTGGAAATCGTCAGCCTGTCCGCCGTGCTCAGGTCGGCCGAAGCCTCGATCTCGGTGTTTTCCGTCATCTCCATCGAGACGTTGACGGTGGTGCCGTCCGTGGCGGGGGTGATCGTTCCCGCCACCTGGTCCGGTTCGCCCAGATCAATTTTCGTGTTGTTGTTGTAGACCCCCGAATTGAAGGTCTGCCCAGCGACCAGAGCCTCGATGATCAGGTCATCACCATCGAAATAGACGTCGAAGACATCGACGCCGAAATCGACGTCCAGATCGCCCTGGATACGAGTGACCAGCGCTCCTGTCGATCCAGGCATAAGGTTGACGTTGAAGTTCGAACCATTGATCTGATAGCTCATGTTGTCCGCCGACGCGGAGAACACTGTCCCAAGGCCAGAATAGACCATCTGGCCGAAACTCTCCCCCTCACCCACAAGGCTCAGGTTCGCCCCCGGCGCATCCTCCAGCCCGGTCACCCCGACCGTGCCCGCCCCGGTCGCGCCCGCCAGCGCCGCCGCATCCGCCGCGCCGATCTCCAGCGTGGCCGTCTCGACGACATCGATGGTGAGCGAGTCGGTGCCGACCTCGGCATCCGCATCACCGTCCGTGCCTTCGACGATCACCGCCGTTCCGTCGCCGGTGACTTGCAGCGTGTCGACCGTGGAAAGATTGGCGGCGATCTCCACCGGGGCGGCCAAGTCGTCCGTCGTGACGTAAACGATCACGGTATTTGCCGAAACCTCGCCCAGATCGGCACCCTGCGCGCCCTCCAGCGCCTGCACCTCGATTGTGGCCGAGCCGTTATCCGACACCCCGGCCAAAGCCGCCGCATCCTCGGCGCTGATTTGCAGCGTGGTCGCGCCGATCAGGTCGATGGACAGCCCGTCATGCACCGTCGCGCTCGCGTCAATCGTCGCCACATGCGCGCCGCTGATCTCCAGCGTGTCGACCTGGCTGAAATCGTCCGTCAGGTTGCGGTTGGCCGTCATCCCAAGCTGCAAGGTGACGTCCAGATCGTCGGCCAGCCCGGCAAGGTCGAGCGCCCCGTTCGGACCGTCGATGAACCCGTCATAACCGGTGAGCACGACGTCCCCCTCGCCGGTCACCTCCAGCTCGTCCGCCTGCGCCGCCGTCAGCGTCAGCGTGGCGCCCGAGGCGACGGTGACCTGTGCGATGCCAAGGTCGGTGCCCGCGTTCAGTTCCGTGTCGGCGTCGATCACCACCACCACGGCCCCCGCCGTGCCGGAACCACCGTCGCCGCCCGCCGTCACGCCGGTGAAGTCATAGGTCGTAGCGTCGGTCGTATCGAGCCCGGTGATCACCACCGACCCGCCGGTATTGGCCGCGTCGGACGCGGCATCGCCCGCGATGGTCCGGCCCGTCGCATCCGCCGCGTCAAGCGTCAGCGTGGCGTTCTCGGCCACGTCGACGCGGAACCCGTTCGCCGGATCGCCAAGGTCGGCCGCCGCGTCCAACGTGGTGTCGGCATCGACCTCCACCAGCAGCGTGCCGGTGGCGGTGATGTTCGACAGGTCGGCAGTGGCGGTCTGATCCAGATCGGTGATCGTCACGCCGCCGGTGCCGTCGATGGTCTGCCCCGTTGCGATGGCCGCCGTGGTGGTCAGCATCGCGCCGCTGGCAACCGTGGTGGTGAAGTCGGTGCCGAGATCGCCGGCGAAGTTGACATCCTCCTCCACCGTCGCGGTCTTGGTGCCGCTGGCCGAGACCTTCGAGAGCAGGACAGCCTCCGCCCCGTCCAGCCCGGTGACTTCGACATCGCCGTCGCCGGTGACGGCGGTGATCGTGTGCAGGTCCGCCGCGGTGATCGACAGCGTCGCACCCGTGCCAACGGCGATGGACAGCCCCGCGCCGAGAACCGCGGCTTCGGCGATGGTGGCTGTATCGGTGCCCGTGCTGGTGATGGCCAGCGTGTTGGCGGTGCTCAGGTTGGCTGCGACCGTTGCATCCGAACCGTCCATGTCGAGCGCCACGGCAACCGTTTCCGCCGTGATGGTGGAAAGATCGGCGGTGAGGTCGCCTTCAAGCGCCGTGACATTGACGGTGCCCGCGCCGTCGATGCCAGCCCCGTCAGCCTGCGCCGCCGTCAATTCGAAGGTCGTGCCCGACTCGACTGTTACGACGAGGTCGCCCAGCGTCGCGCCGGCATTCAGCGTTACCGTGCCGCTCGCGACCGAGGCGCTGGCCGTGACCGTTTCCGCGATGCCGGACAGGTCGAAGGCGTCGCTGCCCAGTTCCACGATCAGGTTGCCCGTGCCGGTAATCGGCTTCCCGGTGCCGCTGACATGGGCCTGGTCGCTGGCGATGGTCAGCGTGGCGCCCTCTTCGATCTCGAAGGCGTCGATGCGGTCGGTGTTACCGTCGTTTGCGTCGAACCAAGTGTTGGCGGTCACGTCCACCGTCTCCCCGGCCTGCGCGACGAAGGTGACGTCGAGTCCCTCGGCCACATCCGCAAGGTTCAGCGCCCCGTCGCCATAGGTCGCCATTCCGATGATCCGCACCTCGCCCGTGCCGCTCAGCGTCGCGCCATTGGCCTGTTCGGCGGTCAGCGTCAGGGCATGGCCGTTGACGTTCAGGTCGATCGTCACGGCGCCAAGGTCCGCGCCGCTCAGGTCCACGTCGCCGTCGAGTTCCTCCCCGTCGCCAAGGTTGGTGATCTCGATCTCGCCGTCGCCCTCGGTCACAAGCTCGCCGATCTCGGCCAATTGCGTCACGCCCACCGTCACCGTCACGCCCGGCCCGGCGGTCAGCGTGCCCAGCCCGGTGATCGTGGTGCCGCTCAGGTTGATCTCGGTCACCCCGCCATCCGTATCCTCGACGATCACCAGTTCGGACCCGCTGGCCGCGCCGGTGATGGTGTCCAGCGCCGCCACCTGCTCCACCGTCATCGTCACGCGCGAGGGCGAGCCAGGCTGCATCACGAGGTTCTCGATGCTGGTCAGCGTGCTGCCCGACAGGTCGTTGACGCCGTAGACCGTCAGCGTGTCGGTCCCCACGCCGCCGTCGTAGTCGCTGCCCGCGCCGTTGTGCAGCGCCCGCACCGCGATCTCGTCGTCGCCGGCGCCGGCGCTGACCGTGTCGGCGCCCGCGCCGACCTCGATGTAATCCTCGCCATCGCCGGTGGTGATGCTGTCATCGCCGTCGCTGGCGTAGATCACGTTGTCGCCGTCCGCTCCGGCACCGCCGGCATCGGTATCGTAGCCGACGATGGTGAAGCCCACCCCCGAGGTCTCCAGCCCCCGCAGGTCGATCCAGTCGGCCCCGTCGTTGCCGGTGATCGTCACCCCGCCCGTGGCCTTGGTGAACAGCGCCTCCGCCTCCGCGTCGCTGACCTCGGCGAACACCTGCGTGCGGCCGGCCGCCGCCGTGGCCCCGTCGATGGTGAGGGTGAGGTTGGTGATCGAGTCGATATCGTCGATCTCGGCGGCCCAGTCTCGGAGTTGCTCGTCGGAGGCTTCGTTGGCGTTGATGTCCTCGTTCGCCCCGGTGATGGTGATCGTCACGGTCTGCTCGGTGCCGTCGGCCGCTTCCACGGTGAACGTGTCGGTCAGCGTGTCGCCCGCGCCCAGCGCATCGACCGTCGGGTCCGCGATGTCGAGCGTGTAGGTCCAGTCC
>JANSXY010000063.1 GCA_024742695.1 Paracoccaceae bacterium
CATCGCCGCGCCGATCTCGGCCGCCTCGCGCGGCTTGATCGTGGCGGTCAGGATCACCACGCCGCCCTTGCCCATGTGCTGCACCAGCCCGTCGGGGCCCAGGATCACCGCCTTCGCCTGGTCGCCGTTCATCACCATGACGTAGACGGCCGTCGCCGCCTGCCCGACCTCGGTCACCGATCCGGCGGGATGCCCGCCCATCGCGGCGAAGGCCGTCATCCGCGCCGCGCTCAGATCGAAGCCATGGGTCGCGAACCCTGCCCCGATCAGGTTCTTCGCCAGGCCCGAGCCCATGTCGCCCAGGCCGATGACCCCCACGCTGTCCATCCCTGTCCTCCCCCGCTGGCGCGGACAGGCTAGGACGGGCGCGGGTCTGCGGCAAGCGGCGTTCCCGGCCGCGCGATCAGGCCCGGTCCACCCTGAGCCAGACGCCGCCCTCGGGCCTCAGCGTCAGGATCAGCACCGGCTTCGGCAACCGCCCCGGCACCAGCGAAAACCGGAACCGTGCCAGCAGCGTGGACAGGATGATCACCGCCTCCATGATCGCGAAACTGGCGCCGATGCAGATCCGCGGCCCGTCGCCGAACGGCAGGTAGGCGAACCGGTCGACTTTGGCGCCCGGTGCGAACCGGTCGGGATCGAAGCGATGCGGGTCGGGCCAGAGCAGGTGATTGCGGTGCAGCGCGTAGAACGGCAGCATCACCGTGTCGCCGGGCCGGATTTCGCGCCCGCAGAGCGTGTCGGCCTTCTTCGCGGTCCGCGACACGAAGCCCGCCGGCGGGTAAAGCCGCAGCGCCTCGTCGACGATCTGGCGGATGTAGGGTAGGCGCTCCACGTCGCCCGCCTCTGCCGCGCGGTCGCCCAGCACCGCCTGCGCCTCGGCCCGCGCCCGATCCTGCACGGCCGGGTCGTGCGCGCAGAGGTAAAGCGCCCAGGCCAGCGCAAGCGCCGTGGTTTCGTGCCCGGCGACGATGAAGGTCAGAAGGTTGTCGCGCAACTCGCCGGTCTCCATCCGGCGCCCGGTTTCCGGATCGGCAGCGTCGAGCAGCAGGTCGAGCAGGTCGGGCACGCCGTCGCCGGGCACGGCCCGGCGCGCCTCGATCGCGCCATCGGCGATCCGCTTCATCTCGCGCATCGCGCCGGCCGAGACCATGCGCGCCGGCCGCGGCACCCAGGGCGGCGCGCCCAGCACGTCGAGCAGCGAGACCCTGGCGGTCTGCGCGATATAGGCGTCGATCGCGCGGTGCACCGCGGCGCGGTCGAAATCGGTGCCGCCCGACAGGGTGACATCGGCGATCACCTCGAAGGTCGCGGCCACCATCTCGTCATGCAGGTTCACCGCCCGGCCGGCGCCGGCGGCGATGCGGTCCGCGGCGCGGTCGGCGGCGGCGGTCATCACCGGGGCCAGCGCCGCCACGTTGCGGGCCGAGAAGGCCGGCGCGGCGGCCCGGCGTTGCCAGCGCCAGTGCGCGCCCTCGGCGATGAACAGGCTGTTGCCGATCGCCGGGCCGAGGATCAGCTTGGTGACGTCGGATTTCGGGTAATCCTCTTCGGCGTCGCGCAGGATCCGGCGGTTGGCGCCCGGATCCATCACCATGTGCCAGCGCACGCCGGTCTTGCCCGAAACCATCGGCTGGCGCGTCGCGATCTCGGGGATCAGTTCGAGGATGTTGCGCCGGGCAACCCGGAACGTGCCCAGAACGCCCAGCGGCCGCGTCGCGAGGGGAACCTGGACGGGTGTCTCGCGGCCGGCCTCGGGGCTCGTTTGTATCATCGCGGCGGTCATGCGGGGCAATATAGGCGCGGCGGCCCGGCCGCACAGCCCCGGCGTTGCCAGTGCAGGCGCTGTCCTCTATCTGTGGAAGCCACCGGATCGGAGAGACCGCATGATCGCAACCCGCCTTCGCCCCTGGGCCCTTGTCCTTGCCGTCGCCGCGCTCGCGGGCTGTGGTGCCGGCGATCTCAGCCGGCCCGCGCCGGACATCGGGGACGTGGCGCTGGGCTACACGATCGTGGTGGCCGACAACGCCAAGATGGCCGGCCCCTCGCGCGAGGCGACGCCGGAGGAATGGGAAGCGGCGGTGCGCGACGCCGTGGTCGCCCGGATCGGCCGGCACGACGGCGGCAAGCTCTACCACCTCGGAATCGGCGTCGATGCCTATGCGCTGGCGATCCCGGGGATCCCGGTCGTGCTGGCGCCGAAATCGGCGATCGTCGCCTCGGTGACGCTTTGGGACGATTCCGCGCAGGTCAAGGTCAACCCCGAACCCGAACAGCTGACCGTGCTGGAACAGTTGTCGCCCGAAACCGTCGTGAGTTCCGGCCTGACCCAGTCGCGCGAGCAGCAGATCGAGAACCTGTCGGTGGCGCTGGCCGGGGCGATCGAACGCTGGATGGTGCGCAACAAGCAGTGGTTCACGACAGAGGCGGTGGCCGAACGGGCCCTGCAGGCCGAGCGCACCGCCTTCGAGGGCCAACTGGCGCGCGGCCAGGTCGCAGCCTCGGCCAATGTCCTGCTGCCCCCCGAGGCGGTCGAGGACGACCCCGAGACCGACGCCGCGGCCACCGCCCCCGCAGGGGCCGGCAACTGACGCTTGATTTTTCCCGCGCCCGTGGCTAGGCAGCGCGCGGTGTTGAATCGGGCTCCGCCGGGGCCCCTGAGCATGAGGCGCCCGCGACATGGCAAAGGCAAAATTCGAACGGACGAAACCGCATGTGAACGTTGGCACGATCGGCCACGTTGACCACGGCAAGACGACGCTGACGGCTGCGATCACGAAGTACTTCGGCGACTTCAAGGCGTACGACCAGATCGACGCGGCGCCGGAAGAGAAGGCG
>JANSXY010000002.1 GCA_024742695.1 Paracoccaceae bacterium
AACGGAGGGAGATTAAGACAAAGACGATCGAGACGCGCCGCTTGCTGCACCGTCAGCCCGCGGCATAAGCTGAACCATCAACGAGCCAGAGCCTCCGTTCCCGATCAGGCCCTCGTGTCCCAAATCATCTGACGACGGACAACCAGCCGTTCCTTCGGCTGCAATCGATTGCCCTGTCTAGGACCACTCGGGGGCCCCGACAGCGTTCCATCGTGGGGGGCGCACCGCCCCTCGGGCGCCGTCTCATGACCGCTGCACGTCCGAAGCCCCTGACGCCAGAGATGCTCGCCAAGCGGTGGGACTGCTCGGCCGAGACGGTGCGCCAGATGATACACCGAGGTCAGCTCTCCGCCTTTCGCGTCGGCCGCCTGATCCGGATCCCAGCAGAAGCTGTCGAGGAATTCGAATGCAAATCACGATCGGACGCCTCAGGGGCGGATTCTGCGTCTCATGGCGTGACCCGGAAACCGGAAAGCGGCGACGGTTTCAGCTTGCGGCACGCAGCCGAGCGGCGGCCGAGGCCGAGGCAAGGGGCGTCTATCTCCGCGAGCGCGCCTCCGGCGGCGGAGTGACCATAGAGACGATCTGGCAGGCTTATGTCGCACATCTCGGAACCAAGCCCACGGCCAGCACCATGACCTATACCGGAAGGGCGATCCTGCCCTTCTTCGGGGCGTTCAGGCCAGAGCAGGTCAGCACCGACGACTGTCGGGCCTACGTGGTCCTCCGTTCCCGGCAGAAGAAGGCCATCGGGACGGTTCACACCGAACTCGGCCATCTGCGTAGCGCCCTGCGATGGGCGGCGAAGACCGGGTTGATCCCGCGGGCACCGCATGTCGAGCGACCGCCGAAACCGGCAAGCCGCGTCAGGCCGATGAGCGACCCGGAACTGCGGCCGTTGATTTCGGCCTGTTCGGCGCCGCATGTGCAGCTGGCAGTGATCCTGCTTGTGGCAACAGGGGCGCGCGTCAGTGCGGTTCTCGACTTGACCTGGGACAGGGTCAGTTTCGAGACCGGGCTGATCGACCTGCGCCTGCCGGACGGCGTGACCCGCAAGGGCCGCGCCGTCGTGCCGATGAACCGAATGGCACGAGACGCTTTGCAGCAAGCCCATGCCGCGCGGCTCTCGGACCATGTCGTCGAGTGGGCAGGCCGACGAGTGAAATCCATCCGGACCGGTTACCAGGCAGCCATGCGGCGCGCGGGCCTATCCGACCTATCGATCCACCAGATCCGTCACACGGTGGCCGTGAAGATGCTGCAGGCGGGCCGGCCCCTGGTGGAAGTGTCGCAATTCCTCGGCCATTCCAACATCCAGATCACGGAACGCACCTACGCGCGCTTCATGCCCGAGCGATTTGCCGATGCGGCGAGGATCCTCGACCTGCCAGGGTTCGATGACCCTGCAGGCACTTCGCACGGGGCGACGATCCGTGAGCGACGCGTCGAGTGTCAGGGGGCTGGATGGTGGGTGATGAGGGATTTGAACCCCCGACATCTTCGATGTGAACGAAGCTGGTTCCGGCCAAGCTGTTGATTTTTTGTCAGGGAATCCCTTTTCTTTCCAGCGCTTTTGGCGGTTTGGACAGCAAGAGCGGGTTCATGCAGGTTCATTGAACCACTGTGCACTTCGTAGTTCAGGTGGAAGCCCATGCACACCGACAGGCCAAAGCCGCGTGTCGGGGGCAGTGCACGTCGATCGAGTTTGGCTTGCGATCGACATGGATCATGAGCGCCTCCCGGTTGGACTCGTCGAGTATGAAGAGGATACCACAAGGTCGCCCAAACCGGGCTCGAAGTCGTCGATCGTTGCGGCCAGGTTGGAGGTCCGCTGCCTAGCGGAGCGGACGTAGAGCTTTTTCGTCTCGGTCGACGTCTCGGCGGATGAAGCAGCTTCTCGATTATGAGTTCACCTTGGCCCAGGCCAAAGCGTCTTCTAGGCGGTCGTCGCCCCAGAATACCTCGCCGTCGACCACGAAAGTAGGCGAACCAAATACACCCAGTTCCATCGCCTCTTCGGTTGCGGACGCAAGCGCGCTGGTAACCCGTTCAGACTGAGCAGCGGCCAAGACCCTTTGCGGATCGCAGCCGATTTCCCCCAAGCTTGCTGAGATATTGGGTTCCTCACCAGCCGGCTCACCCTTTTCGAACCAGCGCCGATAGGTGGCCACGACATATTTTTCCAACCAACCCTCTTCACGTCCCACGGTAGCGACAAGGTTGGCCAAGACCAGTCCCGGCAAAGGGTAAGGAGCAGGTATCTTTGGCGAAAGGCCGTAGCGTTCGGCGCGGCGCTCGATATCGCGCCACATGTACGCGGTCTTAACGGGCTTATCCTTAAACGGGATGTTGTTCTGTTCGATCATGACGTGACGAACGTTGAAGGGACGCCAGTGGAAGTCGACGCCACATGCTCGTCCGACGTCCGAAAGTCGCATCACGGTCAAGTAGCTGTATGTACTGCCTATCGAGAACCAGAAATCGATCTTGGCCATGTCACGCCACCCTTGATGCCCTCACGCCGTTGTAAGCCTACATGACGCCCCTTCGTCGATCCATCCTGCAGCAGGGTGAACCTTGAGAGCATCACCCGACGGTTATCTCATCGCTGCAACGCGGCTCGATTTCCCCTAAGCGGTCGTTCCAGCCGCGCCAGATGCGCCTGATCGTAACCGGCCGTTCGCCGCACGGGTCTCAGATGGCTCACATGCGGACGAAGCGGGCCCTGACTTGAGTCGCATGCACCCATGGTTCAGTGTTTCGCTACGCGCAGTCTGGACTTGCCCGGGAAAAGTGGAGAGCACCAACTGAGGAGGCAGGAGGTGTTCTATGGGACACGGGAACAGACCGACGCCGGAGTTTCGGCGTGAAGCGGTGCGGCTGGCACTGACCAGCGGCCGGACGCGGCGGGAGATCGCGGAGGATCTCGGCATTGGCCTGTCGACGCTGACGCGGTGGCTGAGCCAGGAGCGTGACGCGAGCGAGCCGAGTGAGGCGCCGGTCGACGTGCATGCCGAGCTGAAGCGGCTGCGGCGGGAGAATGCGGTCCTGAAGCAGGAGCGCGACATCCTAAAAAACCTTCCCGGGCCGCCGCCCGCCGGCGCGCGGGAGCAACAGCCTGTGCTACGCTGAAGACGAAGGGCAGTTGCCGATGGCTTATTCGTGGGCTGGACCCCGTTAAAAAACGTGGCACATGGGCTGATGCGCACTTGAGAGTGGTGACGTCGCGGACCGCGGCGATCCCGGATAGGAAGATGACGAACTTGCATGGCCCACGCCCTTCGTTGTGAACGGAGGACAAGGCAGCATGCGCAAACCCACAACCGGCGACCACCCGGACCTGAAGATGGTCAATCCCAGAGCGGCAGCGATCGACATAGGATCGACGATGCATATGGCCGCGGTGAACCCGGAGGCATGCGGTGACATGCCGGTGCGCGCGTTCGGCACATTCACGCAGGATCTGCACGCCCTGGCAGACTGGTTCACGGACTGTGGGGTCACCAGCGTGGCCATGGAGTCGACGGGCGTTTACTGGATCCCAGCCTTCGAGATCCTCGAGGCGCGGGGCTTCGAGGTGATCCTCGTCAATGCCCGCTACGCCAAGAACGTGCCTGGTCGCAAAACCGATGTCAGCGATGCTGGATGGCTGCGCCAGTTGCATTCCTACGGGTTGTTGCGGGGCAGCTTCCGACCCGAAGCGGAGATCGCGATGCTGCGCGCTTACATGCGGCAGCGCGAGCGGCTGACCGAGTATGCCGCCGCCCACATCCAGCACATGCAGAAGGCCCTGATGGAGATGAACCTGCAACTTCATCACGTGGTCTCGGACATTACCGGCACCACCGGAATGAAGATCATACGCGCGATCGTCGCTGGAGAACGCGATCCGGATGTGCTGGCCGCCTGTCGCGACGTGCGGTGAAAGTCCTCGCCCGAGACGATCCGGGCCGCGCTCGTTGGGAATGACCGGGCGGAACATGTCTTCGTACTGGCGCAGTCCCTTCAGCTTTATGATGTCTATCAAGCCAAGATCGCTGACTGTGATGCCAAGCTGGAAACGGCTGTCGGGGCTCTGACTATCCGGCGACGGGGCGAACTGGCCCCGCTTCCGAAGGCTCGGATCAAAGGTCGCCAGAACAACGCGCCGGCCTTCGAAGTGCGTGCTGCCCTTTACGGCGTTTTGGGCACTGACCTGACACAGATCCACGGCTTGGGCCCGACATTGGCGCTGAAGCTGATCGCCGAATGCGGCACCGATCTGCGGGCCTGGAAGAGCTCAAAACACTTCATCTCATGGCTGTGCCTGGCGCCAGGGAACAAGATCTCGGGCGGGAAACTGTTATCGTCGCGGACCCGCCGATCCTCCAGTCGTGCCGCCGCATTGCTGCGGCTCGCGGCAACCACGATCGGCAAGAGTGATACCGCTCTGGGAGCCTTCTACCGACGGCTCTCCGCCCGTATTGGCAAGCAGAAGGCGGTGACAGCGACGGCGCGCAAGATCGCTGTCCTGTTCTACAATGCCATCCGGTATGGCATGTCTTATCAGGACCAGGGCGCGGCAGCCTAAGACGAACGACACCGGCAACGTGTTCTCAATAACCTGCAAAGGCGAGCCAGGGCCTTGGGCTATGCCTTGGCACCCATGCCCCCGGAACCGGCTGTTTCTTAGGAAGGCCGCGGCCTTCTTCGCGAAAGAGGGAAGTCGATGACCTTCGGCTTCATCGAGGCGGAGAAGGCCAGCTTCCCGATCAGCCGGATGTGCCGCGTTCTCGGGGTCAGCCAGAGCGGCTTCTTCGCCTGGCAGGACCGCCCGTCCTGTCGTCGCCAGCAGCAGGACATGGTCTATCTGGCGCATATCCGGACGGCCTTCGCGCTGTCGAACGGCACCTACGGCAGCCCGCGCATGCACCGCGACCTCGTCGATGAGGGTCATGAGATCGGGCGGCATCGCACGGCACGGCTGATGCGCGAGAACCAGTTGATCGCGCGGCAGAAGCGGCGCTTCAAGCGCACGACGGACAGCGAACACTCCTGGCCTGTCGCGCCCAATCTCGTGGCGCAGGACTTCACGGCGGACGGCCCGGACAGGAAGTGGGGGGCCGACATCTCCTACATCTGGACGGCCGAGGGCTGGCTTTACCTCGCTGTCGTGCTGGACCTGTTCTCCCGGCGCGTCGTCGGCTGGGCCACGAGTGACCGACTGAAGCGTGATCTTGCGGTGGAAGCCCTGCGCCGTGCTCTCGTGGCTCGTAACCCCGCGCCAGGGCTGGTTCATCATTCGGATCGCGGATCGCAATACTGCTCCGTAGATTACCAGGCGCTGCTCCGCAAACGCGGCATCCTGATCTCGATGAGCGGGCGCGGGAACTGCTACGACAACTCGATGGTCGAGACGTTCTTCAAGACCATCAAGTCGGAGCTGGTCTGGCCGGTCGCATGGCAGTCCCGCAAGCAGGCCGAAAACGCCGTCGCCAGATACATCGACGGGTTCTATAACCCCGTCAGGCGGCACTCATCGCTCGGCTTCCAAAGCCCCATCGCGTTCGAGCGGAAGGCCCGGGAAGTGAGCTAAACGCTCTCCACCAAAGCCGGGCAAGTCCAATGAACCAATAATCGATGATGGGATTTTCAAAGGGACCTTCGCCTATATCGCGCGGAGCGTTCCTTCGACGAACGAACATTCCACGCCCCGCCTGCAGTATGCCGATGCATTGATGTCGGACGAGCCGTTCACGCCCGTGGTTCTTCATTGCGGAACTGGCGCGGAAGCCGTGAAACGGCTCTTGTTCGTTGACGCCTGAACTGACGTGTAACGATGTCCATGCCACAACGGCCTTTGCCGGTCATCAGGCGGCCCGAAGGCACCCGGTAGCCAACGCCTTGGCGGATGTTGTGTCAATGTGCGACGCAGCGATTGCGCCGTTGGCGGTCACGGCTGGTGCGACAAGGTGACGCGGACTAGGCCTTTCTAAGCCTCAGGCGCAAAACGCATAATTGCCCCCTGTTCAAGCACGGTTCGTCCGATAAGGAGTAACGGTAAGTCTGACTTGCTGCCGCGCGTCCCGGAGACAATCTTTCAAGGGAATAGGGCGGGTCGCCGGCACACTTCGCAGGGGGCTCATGCCATGAGAACGATTTCAGCCATTATCCTCGCAAGCGCGATTGCCATTGTGCCGACACTGTCGGCCGCACAGGACGATGTCCGTATCGAGACGGTGCGGTTCGCTGCAGGCACAACCGGAACCAAGATCACCGACACCGTGGTAGGTCGCGGAACGGTACTCTATACACTTGGCGCAGAAGCCGGCCAGCGGATGCAGGTCTCCCTGACGTCGGGCAACACGTCGACCTACTTCAATGTTTACGCCCCCGGCACGGGCCCGGGCGATCAGGCGCTAGCTGTAGGGTCGCTTACAGGGCCCATGATGCCGGATCTCAATAGCTTCGATGGCATCCTGCCGCAGTCCGGCGAGTACACGATCTCAGTCTATCTCTACCGCAATGCCGCGCGCGAGGGGCAACGCGCAGACTATGCGCTCGATATCTCGATTACCGGAGACACCGGAGCAGTCGTTCAGGGCGACTTTGCAGATGGGCTTCAGGGCGGGCCGGACTACTGGGCCGTGAAAGTCAACACCACTCTCAACGTTCGCACCTCGCCCTCCGCATCTGCGCCAACGGTCGCACGGCTACCGAACGGCATAATCGTCGAGAACCGAGGCTGCCGGATGGCCGAGGGCCGCCGGTGGTGCCAGGTCGCCGATGGCGACGCGGTGGGGTGGGCCGCGGGTGATTTCCTCGTAGAAGCCGCCGGGCCTTCCGCGGCGCCCCCGAACTCCGGCGGCACTGCCGCCTCAGGCGTTCCCAATGCGGCCGAACAGGCCTGCCTGCGCGACGTCACCGCGGCCACGAACAATCCCGACGTCGTATTGCTCGGGTCCGAGTTCTCGCAAGCGGGAACCCTCGTGCGCGTCGGCGTCGGCCCGAGCCGGGCACCGTGGCGGTGCATCGCTTATTCGAACGGCACGACCGCCGGGATCGAATTCATGGGCGAGGGCTGATCCCCTCGCCGAACAACCAAGGACTGAGAAGGAAAATCAATGTACAAGACCATGACCACACTTGTTCTGGCCGGAGCGCTTCTGCCGCTTGCGGCCTGCGTCGAAGACACAGGATCCGCCGGCGCGCCGGCGGTCGGCAGCTCTTCCGATCTCTCGTCGTTCGTGGGCGCCCGCGCAGGCCAGGCGGAAATGGGAATCATAAATCTCGGATACGAGTTGATCCGGACCGAGGGACTGACCGCTTTCTGGTTCAACCGCTCCACCGGCGCTTGTGCCCGCATTACGACGTCAAACGGACGCTACTCGGACGTTACGATGCTTCCGGCCGAGGACTGCTGATCAAGGCCAACCGGAGATATCTAGCCCCTTGGGGACGGATCAACGATGAGGAATGCGGGCAGTTTGCATCGTCGTATATGCAAGGTTATTCTAGTTGTGTTTTTGGTCCTATGGCTGATCGCGCTCACACTCTTCCTTGTAGGCACAATCGGCCTGTTCGGGTCAGAGAGGGATCCCCTAGCCGGGGTCTTTCTCGTGCCGCTCGGGTTGCCGTGGAACCGAGCCACGGATGTTTTCCCCGAGCAACTCTGGCCGTGGCTCGCAGCCCTGACACCGCTTGTGAACGCCGCTGCGCTTGCGGTGGCATGCCGTGTCCTGTCGCGGCGATGAAGTATTTGGTCAAATGCCGTGCCCAGCGGCGGACCAAAGAAACTGAAGGGAACGGCACAGATGGAAGAACAAATCGGGACAGGCTTCGGAGTTCTCTTCGGCCTGCTGATCGTCATAGGGGTCGGTGCGATCGTTGGATATCTCGCAAGCCTGATGGTCAAGGGTGGCGGATCCGGCTTTTGGGGCGATGTTCTGATCGGGATCGGAGGTTCGTTTCTGGCAGGATGGCTGCTCCCGCTGCTCGGCATCCATCTGGGCGGACTCGTCGGGAGCATCATCGCCGCGGTGATCGGCGCCGTGATCCTGCTTCTTATCGTTAGGATGATCCGCAGAACCGGCAGCTAGTCTGAAGAGGCCGAGGCGAGCCAAACGGAGCGGCGTCATGCAAGAAAAGCAGAAAATCGTACCCGCGTTGCAGGTCGGCCTGTTGGTCTGGCTGCTTTATAACCTCATAATCTACGCTACGTGGTTCCTCGTCGGCGCAGATTACGCGGATCTGGCGAGCCGGAACGTGATTGTTCAACGACTAGTGCTTCCCGAGGTTCTGGGCGCCATCTTCATCGTCGTTGCGGTGTCGCGCTTGGGATGGTGGCCGCCCGTCGCATACGAAGATAGACGGGGCGGCCCCCGTTGGTCGATGTGGGTTTTTCTGCCGTTTGTGGCGGCCTTCATGGCTATCCTTCTCGCTGGAACCGACTGGCCTGCCATTTCGGTGCAACACTTCGTGTTCCTTGCCTTTGCCTGCCTGCTCATCGGTTTCAATGAAGAGATCCTGACGCGGGGGGTCCTCGTTGTCGCCGCGCGCGGCTCGATGCGGCATGAAGTATGGGTCTGGTTCTTCTCTTCGGCGCTGTTCGGGCTGATGCATGTTCCCAACGGCTTCTTCGGAATCGGCTTTTCCGCCAGCTTCGCCCAGGCGGTCTTCACCTTCCTTCTGGGCTCCGGTCTCTACGTCCTGCGCCGTGTCAGCGGCACGATCGTTCTTCCCGTCATCGTGCACGCGCTTTGGGACTTCTCCACGTTCTCTCACCAGGTGACGAGCACCGGAGCGCCGCTGCTCGCGACACTGTTCCAATTCCTGGCATACATGCTTGCGCTCGTGCTGGTCATCGCGGTCTTGCTGCACGACCGCACCAGCCGGGCACGCGGCACAGCTACGGCAACTCCTTAAGAAAACGGACGGGACATGCGAAGAACTAAGGTCCATGCAATCTTGACGGTCTCAGCACTGACCGCCTGCATCGGCGCGACGAGCGTGGCGCTAAGCGCGCTTGCAGAGGTCCCTGCGGCGGGCATGTGCGCCACCGTTTCAAACGTTGCTCCTGCAGTGGAGGAGGCCCTGGATGACGTGCTCTCGCAGGTGCTCGAGTCCCCCTTTGGCTCCGCACCTGGCGCTGTGCTTTCAGTGCGCGGCGCGGACTGGCAGTACGTCGCCTCTGCCGGTTTCGCAGATCCGGACGCGGGCACACCGATGGATTGCGCGATGCCTTTCCAGATCGGAAGCAACACCAAGATGATGACCGCCGTGGTGCTGCTCCAGCTCTTCGAGGAAGGACGGCTGGGGCTCGACGATCCCCTTTCGAAACACCTGCCCGAAATCGCATCGAGGCTTCCTGAGGGCGACGCGATTACCCTGCGCCAGTTGGCTCAGCATACGTCGGGCGTCTTCAGCTACACCGACAACGCGCCCGACGGGACACCGGGACTGATGGAAGGCGGCACATCCGACCGCGGTGTCCTGCGCGGCAGCCTGGCACCGTCCGAGATGATCGATTTTGTGATTGAGCACGGCGAGCCGAACTTCTCGCCTGGCGCGGAAGGGTCCTGGAGCTACAGCAATACGGGTTACGTGCTCCTCGGCATGGTTATCGAGACGCTCGAAGGGCGACCTCTGTCGAAGTCCTTCGAGATCCGGATCTTCGGTCCTCTCGGCATGGACCGGACCTATCTGTGGAACGGGATCCCCAGGCCCGAATTCGGGCTGCCGAGGGCCTACCTAACTGGCACGGAATACGAGACCACGGACTGGAACATGTCGCAGGGATGGGCGGCCGGCGGAGTCATCTCGACCGTGGACGACATGCACGTGTTCATCGAGGACCTTGTGCGGGGCGATCTGTTTCAATCGCCCAATACGCTCGCCGCGATGCAGGAGACGGTCCCGACCACGAACCCGACACTGCTAGGATACGGGCTGGGTCTGGCGCGGAAGGGCCAGAATCTCTGGGGGCACGGTGGCCAGACGCTCGGCTACGAATCCGACATCGCCGCAAGCGAGGACATCTCGCTTGTCGCCTTCGGGACGTCCTCCAGCAACCTGATGGCACTGGGCGCAGCGGTTATCTCCGGCGCGCTCCAATCCGCCGGAGTCCTGCCGGAGTAAGCCGTAGAGGAGAAGACAATCCATGGACCTGTCCTTCCCCTCAAAACTGGTCCACTACGTTTGCGGCGAGATGCTGATCGCCGCCCCTAGTTCGACAACGCTGAAGTTATGGTCCTGTCACCGGATGGACGAGCCCTGTTTGTCTTGACCGATGACGGGCGTAACTCGCGGCTCGTTCAGTATTCGATACTGGATTCGATCTGGATTTCGCATCGGCGTCCGCTCAGGGCTCAAGGCGGCCGATCGCTGCACTCGTGCCGAATGTCTGCTACTCTGACGAGCGGACGCAGCCCTCGAGTGGTCCGAGTGACGGCATCGCGGACTTTGCGGACATTCGCCTCCATCGCACCGAGCGCCGGGGCGGCGCATTGCGGACATTCCTCACCCTCGCTCCGGTTGCCGTTTCGATTGCCAAGAGCTGCCATTCATCCGACCGAGCGCATCGACGCCTCGGCGTGATACTGGCGATGCCCGAGTGTTCGCCCGCGGCTGGAAACGGATCGTGTACCGGCTGCCCGAAGTCCCCACCGGGCCGGTGCAGAGCGCGATGGGCCGCCCCGCCTTCATTCAGCCTGCAGTCGCAGCCATAGTCGAATTGAGCGCATCCGCTGTGTTCCGGGCTGGCGTCTAGGCCATGTCAGGATAGCAAGACGCGCTGTCATGTCCCCGCGTTCGCAGTATTCTCAGGTAGCTTGCTTCCGCCTCGATAACAAAGCGCAGGATCCGATCAGCGGCCGCAAGCGCATCGCGCTCTGCGAAGCTGGACATCAGGTCGCGTTGCCCCGCAACGATGGTCCGGTGCGCGTCGGGATCGCGCATCGTGGCCAGCCGCACGGATTGGACCTGGACGGAGTAGCGCTGAATCGTGGCGCGTAGCTCCGAGTTCGGGACGGCCATCAACCAGATGTTTCGAAACTGTTCGGAGGCGCGGTAGAAGACCTCGAAATCGCCAGACTGCAAGGTCCTGGCAGATGTCTCGAAGACATCGCGCAGGTCCGAGATCGCCGCTGCGCCCATCGTCTGCGCCGCGCCTGCCGCGGCTCTGGGTTCCAGCAATCGACGCAGCAGAAACACCTCCAGCACTCGTTCCGGACCAAGCCTCGCCAAGGCGAAACCGCGGCTCGTTCCCTCAAGATAGCCCTCGCTGACAAGCTGCATCATGGCCTCGCGGACGGGCATCCGCGATACCCCCAACTCTTCGGCCAGCGCCGTATCGACAAGCTTGTCGTCGGGCCCGATCTCACCCCGAAGGATGCGGCTGCGGATCAGGTCATGGATACGTTGGCGGTGGCTGATTCGGGGCATGGCGGGCGCGAGATCCGGCTAAACAGTATACAATTATCTCCTATCTTACGGCCGGAAATGACGATATGCCACTCATATCAACGATTTTTTGGCGGCAGCGCTTCGATGGGAAAGGATTCGGCTTGAATAAAGTATACTGTTATCTACGCTGATCGGGCGAGACCACCGTTGGGGACATCATGCAGTTTCCTGAGGCAGCCCATACCGCCGCCGCCCTGGTGCAGACCCCGGCACGCTTCGCGTTCGGGCGGTTGTCCGCGGCAGAATTCGTTGGCGGTTGGTCGCTCGGCTCGATGGGGCTGCAGCCGGTCGGGCCCGCGGTGTTCAAAGGGCGGTCGTTGTTCGATGGCTCCGAGGCCTTTGTCGAAATCCGCCCCAACCCGGAACTGGGCTTGATCGATTTTTCCGTTGGCAGCGCAGAGCGGCGCGACCCTCGGATCTTCATCCGGGTCACACCCGGCGAGGTGATTGCCCGTGACACCGCTTGCTGCCTCGTTTCGCTGCATGCTTTGCGCTCGGGCGGCGCCACCCCGGAAGCCTGGGCGCGAACCTGCGTCACGCACGAGGCGGAGATATTGCTGATCAAGGCGCAGCTTGAAGCCGCGTACGGGGCCGGAGACCGGTCGTGAGCGCCGGCAGGGCCCTGCGGCTCGAGGCTCGCGCCGGACGGCTGACAGGTCCGACCGGCGCCATGGCGCCCGGGCTGACGCAGGCCAACCTCGCATTGGTGCCCGCCACGCTGGCAGACGCTTTCGAGGCCTTCTTGCGCGCCAATCCGGCGCCGTTCCCGCTGCTGGCGCGGGGCCGGGCCGGGGATCCATCGCTGCCCGAGTTGGGGGCAGATATCGACCTTCGCCACGATCTGCCGCGCTATCGCGTGTTCCGCGATGGCCAGCCGCTGTCCGACCCGGTCGATATTGCGGACCATTGGCGCGATGACCTTGTGCCCTTTGCCATTGGTTGCTCGCTGAGTTTCGAGGCTGATCTGGTTGCCGGCGGTGTTGCGCTCAGGTGCCATGCGCCCGGTCGCACCTGCTCGGCCTTCGACACGGACCTGCCGTTGGCCGCCGTGGGCCGGTTCGGGGGAAAGCTGGTGGTGTCGATGCGCGCCGTGCGCCGTGAGCATGTTGTCTTGGCCGAGGCGATTACCCGAACGCATCCGCAAGCCCATGGCGCGCCAGTCCATGTGGGTGCCCCGGCGGCCATAGGAGTCGATCTGTCGCGCCCCATAGACGGCATCGGCCTGACCGACATCCAGCCCGGCGAGGTGCCGGTGTTCTGGGCATGCGGCGTGTCGCTGGAGCGCGCCATCGCCCATGCCGCCCCCGATCTCGCGATCACACACGCGCCGGGGCACATGCTCATCACCGACCTTCCGGCCCGTGCCGGGGCAACGGCCACCGCCAGCTGACATCAATCCGCAATCTGCAACCAGACGACCACCAACAGAGGAAAAAACGAGATGCTGATCAAACGCCGCATCCTGACCGGGGCCATCACAGGGCTTGCCTTGGGGCTGACCTCCTTGCCGTCGCTCGCGCAGGAGGTCTTGCGCGTCGGCTCGTATCCGGCCAACCCGCCGTGGGAGAACCGCAACGAAGCCGGCGATTTCGAAGGCTTCGAGGTCGATATCGTCAACGAGATCGCCAGTCGGATCGGTCGCACGGCCGAGATTGAAGGGTATGATTTCCGGGCCCTGTTCGTTGCAACAGCTTCGGGGCGGGTGGATATCGTCATCTCGTCGCTGACCATCACGGACGAGCGCCTGGAATCGCAAAGCTTCACCCAGCCCTATGTCGAGGGTGCGATGGGCGTCGGCGTGCGCACCGGCAGCGAGATCGACAGCCTCGAAGATCTGCGCGGGATACGGATCGGCACCATCGCCACCTCGTTCCCCGAAGCCTGGATGAACGAGCGGGCCGAGGAAATCGGCTTTGCTTCGAACAACAGCTACGACAGCACCGCAAGCATGTTGACCGACCTGATGGCGGGTCGTATCGATGCGGTGGTCAACGACATCGTCGGCCTGCGCTATGCCTTTTCACAGATGAACGGGCTGGAAGTGACGCACGAAATCGTCACCGGCGAGCGCTTTGCCATGATGATGCCAAAGGACTCGCCGCTGCTGGAAACGGTCAACGACGCGATCAGCGCGATGAAGGAAGATGGCACCATGGCCGAGATCTTCGAGCGCTGGATGGGCGTGGCCCCGGCCGAAGACAGCCTGACCGTAACGCCTCTGCCGATCCCGACTCCGGGCAACTACTGAGACCGGGCGCGGGGGCCTTGGGCCCCCGCCCCAGCCAAGGGGGGACAGCGATGAGCGCCTTTGATGTCTTTTTCAATCTCAGCGTTCTGGAGCGGGCCTTCCCCATGCTGCTCCGCGGCCTTTGGTATACGCTCGCTTTGGGCGTCACGGCGATTGTCATGGGATCGGCGCTGGGGACGCTGATTGCCGTCACGCGGCTCTATGCCCCCAGGCCGCTGCGTTTGCTGGCAATCCTTTACACCGATCTGGTGCGTGCGATCCCGGTCTTGGTGTTGCTGATCCTGATCTATTACGCGTTGCCCTTCGCGGGACTGACGCTTTCGTCCTTCGTCGCGGCAGCCACGGCGCTGACGATGGTGCTGGCGGCCTTCACCGCCGAAGTCGTGCGCGCCGGGATCCAGGCGACACCCAAGGGCCAGTTCGAGGCCGCGCAGGCGCTGGGACTGGGGTTCTGGCTGACGATGCGCAAGGTGATCCTGCCGCAGGCGATCCGCATCGTCATCCCGCCCCATGCCTCGAACTGCGTCTCGGTGATGAAGGATACCGCCCTGGCGTCCGTCGTCGCGCTGTCTGACCTGTTGAAACAGGCGACAGATGCCCAGGCGCTGTTCGCGAATCCAACGCCGCTCATCGGTGCGGCGCTCATCTACGTTGCGCTGCTCTGGCCTATGGTTCGGTTCACCGGCTGGCTCGAGACGCGCGCCCAACGTGCCTACGCACGCTGACCCCAGGGATCGGATCCCGCCAACAGAGGAGACTGTCATGACCCAAATCACCAAGCCGCTTGCCGCGTTGGCGCTGGCCGCATCTCTTGCGCTGCCGGTATCGGCGCAAACCATCACGGTGGGCTTGTCATTGCCCGAAACGATGGAAGGGTTCGACTTCGTCAACGGCATGTATCGCACCTTCGCGGAGCAGGTCGAGGCGAACTCGGACATGACAGTGAACATGGTCTACGGCGGCGCGCTGGGCAGCCCCAGTGACCGCCTGACGCAGATGCGTCGCGGCGCGATCGAGATGACCGACGCCGCCGATGGCAACTATGCGTCGATCTTTTCCGACATCATGGTGCTGAACATGCCCTACCTGTTCCCCAGCGAACAGACGGCCTGGGCGGTTCTGGATGGCCCCTTCGGCGACGCAATGGCCGAGTCCTTGCTGGAAACCACCGGCGTGCGCGTGCTGGGCTGGTGGGAATCGGGGGGCTTCAAGCATTTCAGCGCCAACCGCATGATCGAAAGCCCCGCCGACATGGAGGGTCTGAAGATGCGCGTCTTGGGGCCGTTGGCGACCATCCCGGTCGAGGCGATGGGTGCGTCTGCCAGCCCGGTCGCATTCGGTGAGCTCTATACCGCGCTCAGCACCGGCGTCGTGGACGGGCAGGACAACTCGGTCAGCGTGTTCAACTTGATCCGTCTTTACGAGGTTCAGTCGCACCTGGTCATGTCCGGCCATGTATACGCCTTCGGTCCGCTCGGGATCTCGGATGCGTTCTTCTCGTCTCTGTCGGCCGAGAACCAGCAGGTCATCATGGACGCCGCCGAGGCCGCCATCGCCTATAACCGCGAAACCTCGCGCGCGGTTGAGGCTTCGGCCATCGCCCGCGCCGAAGAGGCAGGCGTGACCGTGGTGCGGCCGAGCGACGAGCAGCGCGCGGCGTTCCGCGACGTGATGCAGCCCGCCGCGATCGAGTGGCTGCGCGAGAATGTCGATCATCCCGACCTGATCGACGGGGCGCTCGCCGCCGTGGCCCGGGCCGAGTGACCATGAAGGGGCTGGTCCTTGCGGTCCGGGCCCTCGACGCGGGGCTGCGCATCGTCGCAGCCCTGTGCCTTGTCGTCCTGTTCGGGCTGATGCTGGCGCAGGTGGCGCTGCGCTACACGGCGATCGGGGTTCCGGCCTTTACCGAAGAGGTCGCGCGGTACGCGATGGTGTGGATGGCGCTCTTTGCGGCCGCCGTCGCGGTGCGCGAAGGCAGTCACATCCGTATCGATTTCGTGCCGATGGCGCTGGGTGCGGTCGCCGCGCCGCTGGGGCGCGCGCTGGAATTCGCGCTGGACATGGTCACGCTGGGTATCTGCCTGGTGATCCTCTGGCAGGGCTTCGACATCGTGTCCTTCGCGGCCCAGCAACGCAGCGAGGGGCTGCGCATCCCGATGTCGTGGCCCTATTCCGCGATGCCCGTGGCCTTCGGCTTCGCCGCGCTCTTTGCGCTGGCCCGCCTGGCCCTGGTGGAGACCCGGAAATGAGCGACACGTTGATCGTTCTGCTGGCCGGTTTCCTGGGCCTGATGCTGCTGGGCCTGCCGGTGGCGTGGTCCTTGCTGACCGCGATGCTGATCTGGGTCGCCTATGGCGGCCAGTGGCAGTTTCTGCCGATCGCCGCCGAGCGCATCTGGCAAGGGATGGATGTTTTCGTCCTGATGGCCGTGCCGCTGTTCATCCTCGCCGGAGAACTGATCAACGCGGGCAAGATCACCGACCGGCTGATCACCTTCGCCGATGTCGCCTTTGGCTGGATGCGGGGCGGGCTCGCGCAGGTCAACATCGGTGCGTCGATCCTGTTTTCCGGCATCACCGGTGTTGCGCTGGGCGATATCGCGGCGCTGGGGCGGGTGTTCATCCCCTCGATGGTCAAACAAGGCTATTCCTCGGCCTATGCGGCGGCCGTGACGGCGTCTTCCTCGATCATCGGGCCGATGGTGCCACCCTCGCTGGTGGCGGTGATCTATGGTTCGATGACAGGTCTCTCCATCGGTGCGCTGATGGCCGCGACGCTGATCCCCGGATTGGTGATCGGTGCCGCGCAGATGGCGCTGGTCGCGGTGCAGGCACGCATTCATGGCTTCGACGCGATCCGGATGGACCGCAGTCCTCGGGTTGTCGTTCGCGCCACAGGGGCCGCGCTGGTGCCACTGATGATCCCGGTGATCATCCTCGCGGGGCTGATGGGCGGGTTGATGACACCCACCGAGGCGGGCGCGGTCGCGGCAGCCTACGCGCTGGCGGTGGCGATGGGGCTGTATCGTACGCTGAACCTGCGCGCGCTGTCCGGCGTGTTCCAGCGCTCGGCGCTGTTTTCGGGGCAACTGCTGATCATCGTCGGATGCGGCGCCGCGTTTTCCTGGGTCATGGGGATGGAGAACGTCCCCCGCCTGGTCGCCGAATGGATCGGCGGCTGGGAACTGGGCATGGTGGCCACCCTGCTGATTTTCAACGCGATCCTGCTGGTTCTGGGGATGTTCATCGATCCGACGACGGTGATCATTCTGTTCGGCCCGATCCTGTCGGCGGCGGCGGTCCATGCCGGCATCGACCCGCTGCATTTCGGCGTGATCACGATCCTGAACATGAATATCGGCTTGCTGACGCCGCCGCTGGGCGTTTGCCTGTTTGCCGCCGAGCGCATCGCTGGCTGCGGGCTGGGCGCGCTGATCCGCGCGAACACACCCTTCCTGTTGGTCAATCTGGCGGGCTTGGGCACTATCGCGGCAGTTCCGGGGTTCAGCCTGTGGCTGCCTGCGCTCCTGGGATTTTGAGACGAATGGAAGGGCTCATGCGAAACACCAATAATGGAGGATACTTCCTGTATCATTCCATTGGCCTGTACCCTGGCAAGGAAGAGGACATGGCCGAGGCCATGGCCGATTTTTCCCGGGTCTGGGCCGCACCCAATGACAAGCAATGGGGCTATGTGCTGCGCAAGCGGCAGGATTTCATCGAAGCCTGGGGGCGCTTGATCAACGCGCCCAAGGGCTCGATCACCCATGTCGATAACGTCACCGAGGGGCTGCACCGGGTCATGCGCGCCTTGCCCGAGGCGCGGCTGAAGGGCCGCAAGGTGCTCGTGGGCGCAGACTGCTTTCCGTCCCTGCATTTCCTGTTGGCGGGGCTGGCCCCCAAGATCGGGTTCGAACTGGTCACCGTGCCACGCGCGGACGGCAAGGCCTGGGTCGAGACCGGCGACTTCATCGCCCATTGGGGGCGCGACGTGGCGCTGGCGCTGCTGACCTGGGTCACCTCGACCGCCTCCGCCAGAATCGATTACCCGGCGCTGGTCGCGCATGGCCGCGAGATGGGCAGCTTGATGGTCGCGGACATCACGCAGGCTGCAGGCCTGATCCCGTTCGACGTCATGGCTCCGAAGATCGACTTCGTGGTGTCCACCAGCCTGAAATGGCTTTGCGGCACACCGGGCGCGGGCATCGTCTATACCGACAAGGCCACCATCGGCGACCTGACCCCGGAAACGCGCGGCTGGTTCAGCCAGAACAACCCGTTTTCCTGGGATCTCGACAAGTTCCAGTATGCGCCCGACGCGCGCCGGTTCGACACCGGCACGCCGGGGTCGGTGGCGGCCATAGCGTCGCTGCCGGCGTTGCGATGGTTCACCGCGCAGGACCAGGCCGCCATCGCCGCGCGCAACCGCTCGATGGTGGACCGGATCATCGCCCATGCCGATGACTTGGGCCTGCCGCTCTTGTCCCCGCGCGAGGCGGAGCGCCGCGGCGGGGCCGCCATGCTGCGGATGCCGAGCAAGGCCGAGGCGGCGGCGGTGGTCGGCGCCCTGGGCGTCGAGGGGTATTCGGTCGATTTCCGCGACAGCATCCTGCGTCTCTCGCCCGGCATTGTCACCGAGGAGGGCGCGGTCGATACCGTTTTCGATATCGCCCGCACCGTCATGAACCGCCGCCGTGCGCGCTATGCCGGGCGCGGCGCAGACCTGAAAGCGAAGGGGGCCGCGATGAGCACCGACCTGATGGGGAACCTGGGCATGGCTCTGTTGGCGGGAGATATCCGCGTGGTCGATTGCACCGCGCGGCTGGGTCCAGACACGCCGATCCTGCGCCTGCCCGAAGACTTCGCCAAGAACACGCCCAAGGTCGAGATCCACAAGATCAGCGAATACGACAAGGACGGACCGTTCTTTGCGTGGAACTGGATGGTTCTGGGGGAACACTCGGGCACTCATTTCGACGCGCCGCATCACTGGCTGTCGGGCAAGGACTTCGAGGATGGGTTCACCGACACTCTCGATGTCCAGCGCCTGATCGCACCGGTGAACGTGATCGATTGCTCCGCCGAGGCCGAGGCCGACCCCGATTTCCTGCTGACTGCCGACAGGGTCAAGGCCTGGGAAGTGGAGCATGGCGAGATCGGTCCGGGCGAATGGGTGGTGATGCGCACCGACTGGGACAAGCGCATGCATGACGAAGAGCTGTTTCTCAACGAGGATCCGGACCCTTACGAGGACGGCTCGCACAGCCCCGGCCCCTCCACCGACTGCATCGACTACCTGCTGGGCAAGGGCATCGTCGGCTGGGGCACGCAATGCGTGGGCACCGATGCGGGTATGGCCGGAAAATTCAGCCCGCCCTATCCGGCGCACAACTTCCTGCACCGCGACAACTGCTTTGGCCTCGCCAGCCTGTGCAATCTCGACCAGCTTCCGCCAAAGGGCGCGATCCTGATCGCAGCCCCGCTCAAGATCGAGCGCGGAACCGGCAGCCCGATCCGGGCCCTGGCGCTGGTGCCCAAGGGGTGACGCGGTTGGCTGAGCGCCGATACCATCACCGAACGGCCTGGGCCCTTGGCGCCAAGACCGCGCGCAGGGCGACCGGACAGATCGAGGAGAGTGGCCATGCAAATGCCCTATGTGACAACCCGCATCCTGAGGTTCGGGGATTGCGACATCTCGGGGACAGCCTACTTCCCGTCCTACCTGAACATCCTCAACAACGTGAACGAGGAGTTCTGGGAAGTGCTGGGATGGCCCTGGCACGACACGATCTGGAAGGAACGCTGGGGTACGCCCACCGTTCACCTGTCCTGCGACTTCTCGGCCCCCTCGTTTTTCGGCGAGGAACTGACCTTCGAGGTGCGCGTTCTGCGCGTGGGGCGGTCGTCGGTTACCCTGGCGCACGAGATCAGTTGCAACAGCAAGAAGCGCTGGTCCAGCACGCAAGTCCTGGCCGCGAGCGACCTGGACAAGCACTGTTCTATCCCGTGGCCGGCAGATGTTCACGCGGCGCTGACCGCGCTGCTGCCTGCCGCGGGGACGGCCGACTGAAGGAGGTCAGGCATGGCTGAACGCTCTTTCAAGGCGGAAGTTCAGGACCTGCGCAAGGGGGCGGGCGAGCTGTTCACCGGCGAAGGGATCCTGGCGATCACCAAGGCCCTACTGGAAAACGGCGTCGGCTATGTCGGGGGCTACCAAGGCGCACCGATCAGCCACCTGATGGACGTTCTGGCCGATGCCGAGGATCTGCTGGGCGAACTGGGCGTACGGTTCGAGGCGAACGCCTCCGAGGCGGCGGCGGGCGCGATGCTGGCGGCATCCGTGCATTATCCGATCCGCGGGGCGGTGACCTTCAAGGGGCCGGTGGGCGTGAACGTCGCCTCGGACGCCTTGGCCAACCTGTCGTCCAGTGGCGTGACCGGCGGCGCGCTGATCATCGTCGGCGAGGATTACGGCGAGGGCAGTTCCATCATGCAGGAGCGCAGCCACGCCTTTGCCATGAAGTCTCAGTTCTGGCTGCTAGACCCGCGCCCCAACCTGCCCAGCATCGTCAAGGCGGTGGGCGACGGGTTTGCCCTTTCCGAGGCGTCGAACACCCCCGTCATGCTGATGGTGCGTATCCGCGCCTGCCATGTGACCGGGCAGTTCGAAACCCGCGACAACCGGCGCCCGGCCCTGTCCGTCGCAGAGGCGCTGGATGCGCCTCACCGCGAGGTCGGCCGGATCGTGCTGCCACCGATGTCCTATGCGCAAGAACACGACAAGATCGACAGCCGCTGGCCCGCCGCCGAGCGTTTCATCCGCGAGAACCGGTTGAACGAGGTCTTCGGCCCGGACAAGGCCCGCGTGGGCATCGTGTGCCAGGGCGGGATGTACAACGGCGTGATGCGCGCCTTGCAGCGGTTGGGCCTGGCCGATCTGCACGGCGCGACCCGGGTGCCGGTTTACTGTCTGAACGTGACCTATCCGCTGCTCAGGAACGAATTCGCCGCGTTCTGCGATGGCAAGGACGCGGTTCTGGTGGTCGAAGAGGGGCAGCCCGAGTTCCTCGAACAGGCCTTCGCCACGATGCTCTTGCGCGCGGGGTCCGGCACCCGCCTGCACGGCAAGGATGTCTTTCCGATGGCCGGGGAGTACACCGGCGCGGTGATGCTGGACGCGGTCGAAGGCTTCTTGCGGCAGGCCGCGCCCGACCTTCTGCCGGCACAAGTGCTTGCGCCGAACACCGAAGCCCCGGCGATCCCCGACCTGTCGCAGACGGTGCCGGTTCGCCCGCCGGGGTTCTGCACCGGCTGTCCGGAACGCCCGATCTTTGCCGCGATGAAGCTGGTGCAGCAGGAACTGGGCGAACACCAGATCAGCGCCGATATCGGCTGCCACCTGTTCGGGAGTCTGCCGCCCTTCAACATCGGCGGCGCGACGATGGGCTACGGTCTGGGCCCGGCCTCGAACGGGGCGTTCGACGGCGGCAAGGTGGGCGGCAGCAGCAAGCGCGCGATCTCGGTGATCGGCGACGGCGGGTTTTGGCACAACGGGCTCAGCAGCAGCTTCGGCAACATGGCCTACAACAGGTCCGACGGCGTGGCGGTGATCGTCGACAATTTCTATTCGGCGGCGACGGGCGGGCAGGATCTGTTGTCCTCGCGCGCGCGGAACCGGAGCAAGGCCACAGGCAACCCGATTTCCAAGGCCCTGAAGGGCATCGGCATCGACTGGGTGCGCCAGATCGACCGCACCTATGACGTGGCGCGTCTGCGCGACACGTTGCGCGAGGCGCTGACCACCGACGCTCCGGGGCCCAAGGTGCTCGTGGCCTCGTCGGAATGCATGTTGAACCGCGAGCGGCGCGAGAAACCGCAGCGCGCCGCCGCGATCCGCGAGGGGCGGCGGGTCGAGGCCCCCCGCTTCGGCGTGGACGAGGCGGTCTGCACTGGCGATCACGCTTGCATCCGGCTGTCGGGCTGCCCGTCGCTGTCGTTGAAACGGCTGGACGATCCGCTGCGTGACGACCCCGTCGCGCAGATCGACCAGACCTGCGTCGGCTGCGGAAATTGCGGCGAGGTGGCCGAGGCGGCGGTTCTGTGCCCGTCCTTTTACGAGGCGCGCGTGGTGCACAACCCCAGCGCATGGGAGGCCCGGCTTGCGCGCTGGCGCCGGGGGGGCATCGGTTGGCTCGCGCGGCGGCGCGCGGCCCGGCGGCTGAGCTTCGAGGAGGTCTGAGGGTGGACGGCTGTTTCGACGCCCGCCAGACCGGGCTGGTCAAGCTGGCGATCATGGCCGTGGGCGGTCAGGGCGGCGGTGTGCTCACCGGCTGGATCGAGGCGCTGGCCCGTGCGCAGGGCTATGCGGTGCAGGCGACCAGCGTCGCGGGGGTGGCGCAACGCACCGGCGCCACGATCTATTACATCGAGATGGCCCCGGCGGGCCCGGCGACGCCGATCTTTTCGCTGGCGCCTGCGGCCGGCGATGTCGACATCCTGATCGCCGCCGAGATGATGGAAGCCGGGCGTGCGATCCTGCGCGGTTTTGTCACCCCCGACCGGACGCTGCTGATCGGCTCGACCCATCGGGCGCTGGCGGTCAGCGAAAAGATGGTTCCCGGCGACGGCATCGCCAATGCCGAAGAGGTGCGTGCGGCGGCGGAGGTGGCGGCGCGCGGCCTGGTGCTGGCGGATTTCGAAGCGCTGGCGGTGGATGCCGGTTCGGTGATCTCCGCCTCGCTCTTTGGCGGGCTGGCCGGGTCCGGTGCGCTGCCCTTCGAGCGGGCTGCCTTCGAGGGTGCGATCCGTGCGGGGGGCAAGGGGGTCGACGCCTCGCTCATGGCCTTTGCCGCCGGGTTCGACGTGGCCCGGGCCGGCGGGGTGCCCGCACCCGACAGAACCCCGCCTGCCCGTCCGGCTGCGAAACCCGCCGGGCCGGCAGACGCCCTGCGCGCGTGGGATGGCCTGATGGCGCGGGTGGCTGCCTTGCCGGCGCCCGCCTGCCCGATGGCCGAGGCCGGGCTGCGCAAGGTCGTCACCTTCCAGGATCCGGCATATGGCGCCGAGTATCTCGACCGGCTGGACCGGGTGCTGTCCGCCGACCGAAGCGAGGGCCACGAACTGACCCGGCAGGCGGCGAAATACCTCGCCAACGCCATGGCCTATGACGACGTGATCCGCGTTGCCGACGTAAAGACCCGCGCCGCCCGTTTCACCCGCATCCGCAGCGAAATGGGCGGCGGCGCGGTTATGCAGCTGACCGACTACACCCATCCGCGCGGCGAGGAGATCGTGTCGCTGTTCCCGGCCCGGCTGGGTCGATGGGTTGAAGCCCGCCCGCGCATTCTCGGCTGGATCGACCGCCGGGTGAGCAAGGGCCGCCGGCTGCGAACCGACCGGGTTCGGCCCTACCTGCAGCTTTGGCTGATAGCCGGGCTGCGCCGCTGGCGACGTGGCAGCCTGCGCCACGAAAAAGAGATGGCGAGCATAGAAACCTGGCTGGCGCAAGCCTTGCATCACGCCGCGCGGGATTCTGCGCTGAGCATTGAAATCCTGAAGGCGCGCCGCCTGATCAAAGGGTACTCGGACACCCATGCGCGCGGCCGGTCGAAATACGACAGGGTGATGAGCGGGATCAGCCTTGTCGCCGGGCGCGACGACGCAGCCGACTGGGCCCGAAGGTTGATATCCGCCGCCATGCAGGACGAAACCGGGATCGCGCTGGACGGCGCGATTTCCACGATCAAGTCGTTTTGAAACGAAGTCGTGGCGTTTGCAGCCGCGGTCGCCCCCAACAGTTCGGCAGGGTATTCCTTGGCTGGCGCAGGACCGCGGATCGCACCAGGAATCCGCGCTGCCGGTTTCGTTCTCGGAACTCGCTCGATGCGGGATCGTTGCCCGCTTCAGGGTTCAAGGGTCGCGCTGGCGCACGCGCGAGGAATGGCAACTCCACACCCTTCGGGACAGATGCCGCGCCTCGCTCCGTTGTCCGCCTTGGGCTCAAGGCAGTCGATCGCTGCGGCCAGCCTGAAGGTCCGCTGCCCACGGGAGCGGCCGCAGACTTTCGTCGCCTCGATTGACGGCTCTGCGGACAATACCGACCTTCGCTCATCCTTGGGCAACGATTAAAAGCAGCCCTTCGCTAGTCGGAACGGTGACATGCAGTTTTGTGGGTCCATAGCTTACAATCAGTAATCGCACTAACAGTCCGGCCTGTTGTCAGCGCAGGTGCTTAGTGGATGCTTCGGCAATGCTTTTCATGTGCCTCATGTCCGTTCCGCAACACCCACCCAAGACGCTAATATGAGGAAACCGCCGCTTGAACTCAGCGAGCTGTTCGCCGAGTTCTTCGGGGTTGCCATCGTCAAGCTGCTCCGCTTCGTCGAGCTCTGCATGACTGCAGCGAGAGGCATTGGCGACGATACCTTTCAGCCGTTGCATCCATGGCGCGTCCGCCAGCGCGGTGCCGAAATGGTCAGGATGGGCACAATTGATCATGAAATAGGACGCATAGCCGTCGGTCGCGGCATCCACCTGGGTGATCGCGTCCTTCAGGGTTTCTCCGGTTGGCAAACGGCCATCGGTTTCGACGGTGAAGCTGATGATGACGGGCAGGCCGAACCGGCGGGCCGCCCGAACGATGCCGATCGCCTCGGCGCTATATGCCAGTGTGTATCCGCTGATGACATCGACATCCGTTTCGGCCAAGGTCGAGATCTGTTCGGAGTGATAGCGTTCGGCCTCTTCCGCAGTCATCTGATCTTGCGGCGCATAGGCATCATCACGTGGCCCGAGGTTGGCGCTCATCACCGTTGGTACATCACCCATTTCGGCGCGCACCTCGGACATCAGGGCAACGGCCTGCTTGTTGAATTCTTTGAGTTGCTCGGGCGTATAGCCGATCGAGGCCGCCCGATCCCGGTTTGCCACCCAGGTCGGGCTTTCGAGAATGACGCCTGTTCCCGTCTTACTGCCCAGGACTACCATGTCCCGGAGATATTCCTTGAGCAACGCACGGCCTTGATCCGTTTCCAGCAACGGATAAGAGGCAAAACCGGGCAGGTCGACGCCGCGGTTGAAGATCAAGTCCGTTTCCATTCCGACATAGGCCATAAACAGGTCGGCCCCAAAGTCCGGCAATTTGCGCATGGGAAGAGCCGCGGCTTCGTCTGTCGGGTTTTCCCCTTTTGATAGATCGGTGGACAGTTGGGGCATCGGGCTCCTCGATAATGTCCAGTTGAGTGTTGCAGCTGGCGCTGATCGTCACCGTGATGTTCGGCGCGGGCCTACTTGATCAGGATGCCACTGCGGGCGGCTGATGACGGGATCATGTCCCATCGGCGCGATGGTTTCCAGTGTCATGTATCGGGCGCGCTGGACGGCCCATTCATCATTCTGTTTGAGAAGCAAGGCACCGACGAGGCGTAAGATGGCCTCGTCGTTCGGGAAGCTTCCGACGAGGTCTGTGCGGCGCTGGATCTCGCCGTTCAGCCGCTCAATCGGGTTCGTGGAATGCAGCTTCGTCCGGTGTTGGCAGGGGAAGGACATGTAGGCGATCTCGGCTCAGGCAAGTTCATGTGTTCTGGCCCGGGTTGAGGTTTACCTCGGTCCACTCTCGGAGCCTTATCCAGTTGCCGTCGAAGGCAAGAAGCTTCAGGCGCTCGTAGATCACCGAGCACCGCGCGACTTCCCCGGTCGGCAGACATTCGGTCAGGGCGCGACGTTCGCAGTCGAGATAGGCGCGCTTGAGGGATGCGACCGTCGTCTCGCGCCCGTCCGCTGATCCTCCCACGACAACACCTCCGACAACCAAAGCCAAGGAAACAAGCGAAATCCCTCTCCGTCTCATCGCATCCAAGCCTCCCAATCATTGGGGCAAAGCATGCGGGAATTGAGCCGACATCGCGTGAGCCCTAGGTCCCGATCCAGAGCTTCCTCTGGTCTCTACGCGGGAATCCGTGGGACCAGCGTCCCGGTCATACTCAAGGGTCGGAGGGCTCGGAGCCGACGCCGGCACGGATGGCCTTGACGATAGCTTTTGCCCTGGACGGGACGCCGAGCTTCGACAGGACTCGTGACACGTGGTTTCGGACCGTCTTCTCGCTGATCTCCAGCGATGCGCCGATTTCGGCATTGTCCAGTCCTTCGGCGATACCCCGCAGGACTTGGCGCTCGCGCAGGCTGAGTGCATCTAGATTTCCGCCGGGTGCGCTTCGGTCGGGAAGAAAGGCCGCGAGTGCGTCTATCATTCGTGCCCACGCCGGCTCCTTCTCCAGCATGAAGTGGTTGCGGGATTCGAGGGCCAGGAACTCGGCGTCTGGAATCGAGTGGGCGAGAAGGCGTCCCTCGTCGAAAGGAACAACGGCGTCCTTAGTGGCATGGGCAACAAGGACCGGGCAGCGGATCTCGCGTGCCGAGGTGGAGACGTCGATGTCGAACATGATCCGCGTCAGTTCGACGGCGTTCCGTGCCGTCACCGCCTGCCTTTGAAGCTCGCACCATGACCGCAGGTGGTCGAGTGTGCCGTCCGGCTGGAACTGTGTCGCGAAGGACCGCATGAAGGCTGCGTCTTCGTCGGCCCATCCCACTTCCAGCATCTCCAGCATCAGCCGGGCCTTCTCGGGCTCGAGCGGAAGGTTGCCACGACGATCGCGGCCTCGCGCATAGGTCCCGTACAGGACGAGCCGGTCGACGCGCTCGGGTCGCTTCGCCGCATAGTCCAGGGCAACGGCTCCCCCCTGGCAAATGCCGATCATGGCGACCCTCCGGACGCCGACCGCATCGAGGATGGCATCGACGTCCCGCACCCAAGCCTCGAAGGAGAGATCTGCCAAATCGCGATCGGACAGGCCGCAGCCTCGGGGATCGTACCTTATGAGCCGGTGGTTGTCGGAGAGAACCTGTAACCACGGGCGCCACGCGACACTCCGCCACTGGTAGTCGAGATGGGTGAGCCAACTGGGTAGAAGCAAGACCGGCGCCCCCGAACCCGAAACGGAATACGCAAGCCGCGCGCCATCAAAGCTCTTGCAGAATCTGACCCTCGGCGAACCCACCGCGGTATCTCCTTCAGCGCTATTGATCGCAAGCCTACACGATCCATGGCGTCCCCGTCACGATCGACAGGAAACTGCGCAATCAGCGATGTCCTACAAACCGCGGCCGACTACCCTTCCAGTCCGTGTCGGTTACTGATTTTGGCCATCGCTTTGGTCAAGGTCCCGGCCCTGCCGATAGCGGACCTTGGCCCTGCGACGGTCAAGGTGCGAGATGCAGACAAGCTAGACCATGACTCTGTTTGCAGAGGCGATCTGTCCACGACCGACTATTTGAGCCAATGAGCGATAACAAGATTTCGGTGACACCCTGAATTCCACAAAAGCAATTGCGCATTCAAATTCGGATAGTGGACTTTTGCTTTCTAGCCAACGATAGGGTCGCGTGTCATGGAAAGTGTGGGATCGCAATTGTCACCCCAGATCGGCGGCATTGGTGGCTGCGGCTGACCTATGCCCCCCGGAAGGATGGGTTCCGAGATGAAGGGGCCATCCTGGCTGGGGACTTGGTCAAAAAATGGCCGGTGGCTCGACTCGTGCTCCTCGGCCTGAACGCCCTCGGCGAAGAATTGGAACAGTATCGCGAGGGTCACAAGGGACAACATCCGTTTTCCGCGAGGCACGGGATAGCGCGACGAGGTATCTCGGGTCTCCGGCAACAGATCCTTCACCGAACATTCGAGGGCCGCTGCGAGGATGGGGAGTTCTTCCTGGTAGATCGGACGTCGGCAGCGCTCGATGCTGGAAATCGAAGAAGGGTGCGCCAAACCTATCCGGCGGCTCAATTCGGACTGTGTCATCCCCCGGGCCAGTCGCAGCTCACGCAAGCGTTGTGCGACCCGGCGGCGCTCCTGAAATTGACTTTCTTCCCAGTTCAAGTCCACCGCGATCTCCTTCCCGTCTGTCACATGTCGTCCGGATAGGCCTGCCTGCTCTCGATGGTGTAGCTCCACGGTAGCCCGGCGTTTCGCCAGCCGTTCAGCACCCGGTGCCCGGCCTCGGGGCCTTGAGCGGCACGGTCGCCCTCAAACCCGTCCACCATGGTATAGACCCGGTCGTAGCCCATCTCCGACAAGAGATCGGTCGCCCGCGCGCTGCGGGAGCCCGAGCGGCACATCACGATGATCGGGCTATCCGGCTCAAGCCCGCGAGCCTCGGCCCAGGTGCGGAACACCCGCGGGAAATCAGGGTTGATCTCAAGCGCGTAGGTGCGGCGCTCAGGGTCGTATTCGGGGAACATCGGTAAGTCCATGTAAGGGATGTGGACGTCGACGCGTATCGGCAGCCCGACAAATGTTATCTCCGACCGGGAGCGAATATCGAGCAGCACGACCCCGGGGTCGGCCAGAATCTCTGCTGCTTCGGCGGCGGTGACGTAGAGGCCCGCTGCAGTCTGCTTGTTGGGAGGGATGCCCTGCGCCCACGCGCTCGGGGCGGCGAGGGCGAGGCAGAGCGCGAATGGCAGAACGGAA
This sequence comes from Paracoccaceae bacterium, assembly GCA_024742695.1. Taxonomy (GTDB): domain Bacteria; phylum Pseudomonadota; class Alphaproteobacteria; order Rhodobacterales; family Rhodobacteraceae; genus JANSXY01. The sequence goes on from JANSXY010000002.1 coordinate 28,217, forward strand.
GACTTGGCAGGCATCGGCAGTTCCTTTCGTCCTCGGACCGTGGGCACCCCCTGTCAGCCAACCTTTGCTGTGAGATCACTACGTGAAAGGGCCATGCAGTGGTCTTACTTGGGGGTCAGCTTGGAAAGTGTGCGGGCGGTTGCGAAAGCCGTCATGTCCCAGATTGGATATTCGTGGACAAAATCGATCTTTCCGAGCCACGCAACGTCTTGGGCTGGGCGGAAGCCCATCGTGGTTGGTCACGCATTTTCAGATGTCGAGAATGGGAGCAGGTTCTAACGGAAAAGCTCGGCCACAGCTTCGATGATCGGCTCCGGCCTGTCGTACAGAACGAGCTGACCAGACCCTTCTACGCTCCGGACCTGCAAGGTCTCGAAGCGATCTGCGAACCTGACCATGTCGGCGAACTGGTATTGAGGATCGACGGTACCATGAATGTGGATACTCGGTATCCCCGAAGCGCTAACGCGCTCTGCATAGTGGGACCAGTCCCGCAAGACTTGGAGCGTGTCGGTGTAGGCCCCGAAATAGCCTTGGTCGGTGGCAAAATGAACGCTGCGCGCCATCAGGTCGACGAGGTCCGCTCTGTTTGTGACAGCGTGGTCACGGGTTCCTGGCCCATAAAGCGTCGCGAGAAATGGAATCTCACCGGATGAACGTATCTGCGCGATGCCGGATTGCAGAAGCGGCGGTAGATAGGACGGAACGAAGCGCATTAGGAAAGCGATCAGGCGTTGTGTTGGCGGCATGTATGCGAACTGCCTCGCCGTTGTGAGCGGCACGCAAGACGCGGCGTTTACCAGGCCCGTGACACGCTCCGGCATCGCGGACGCCAGGGCATAGCCGTAGATCGATCCCGCGATATTTGTCAGGCAGACAGTTTTCTCCACGTCGTAGTGCTCGAGGACAAAAATCAGGTCCTCGACGAGTCGGTCCGCTTCGTCTTCCGGAGCGCCCGGAGGCGGGTCCGACATACCGAAATTGGGCCGTGCCGGCGCTATCAGCCTCAAGCCCTGCCGTTCCAAGCAATCCAGAGCCGATCTGGGCAGCTCGCTCCCGAAGAGCATTCCGTGGATGAACAGAACCGGCTGACCGTAACTTGGGCCCTGCTGGCGCACTTCGAGTGAACGGCCGTCAGGAAGGGTAAGGATTTCGAGGTCGACCGATGTTCCCTTCTGGAGCCTGTTCAATGCGGGGGCTCCGGCGACGGTCTGGGCGATCAAGGCGACGATCCGGATCAGATTCGCAATTCCGGTAGCATCGGTCTTGGCCAAAATGGACTTGATCTGATTCCGAACCGTCCCCTCTGATCGCTTGAAACGGACGGAAATGGCCTTGGCTGTGTCTCCGGCAGCCAGTCTTTGAACCACCCGCATCTCTGCCGGTGTAAGCCGAAACGATGCCTCCAGAACGGCTTCAAGTTCGGGAGACCAGTTCATGTCGAGAGTTTCGATGCAAAGAAAATCCAGTTCATCCGCAGCACATCGAACCGACCTGACAGCGAGGTGGAATGCGTCTCCGCGGAGGATGCGCGGCGTCACGTTGCGCTTGTGAAGTACGTGTTCCACCATGGCGTCGCGCAGGTAGCCAGCATCCTGTGCGTGAAGGAGTGTTTCGAGTTTCTCCGTGAAGCGTGCACCGTCTTCAATGAACCTACGTGCAGCCGGACTGAAACTGGCGACACGACCCACCGGGTCGACCAGAAGGGCAATACCGGGTCTCTGGGCGATCCGCTCCCGCAGGCTGCCAGGTGGGCTTCGGTCGCGAGATGCCGCGAGCTTCCGGTTCAGATTGGCAAGATGCATGGCCAATCCACTATCTGCCTCGATGACGCCGACATCGATCTCTGAGAGGTCACGGATCTTCCATGCCTTGACGGCCATATTCTCGAGATATTCCGAAAGCGCCGCGACGAAGCAGCCATACGAGCCCGGGTCGCTAGCAGCATCGTAGATCGCTGCGATCAACCGATCTCGGTCGGCGCCGTCTCCATCGTGGTCAGCGCCGGTAGGTTGGTCATGTGATCCGCCGGATTCACCAAGGCCCAGCTCTTCCATGGCATGATGGTTAGCCGAGTAGCGAAGAAAACCAAGCCGGTTTTGGTGGTATCCACGCCCGGATCGCAGTCTTTGGTGCGCCAGAGGTTCTTTTCTCGAAAGAACAAGGTGAAACGTGCGCGCGTGTTCGAACTGGGCTCCGAACGGTAACGGAGCGACAAAAAGGAGAGCCCGGTTCCTATTCCCACCAGAATGTCGGCTTCCACAAAAACCACCTGAAAGCACTAGCCCTGCGGCGAATGACGGGAATCCGTCCTGGGTGTCGAATGCTGTGCCCGACACGAAGGTCCGGGAAGGGCTCCGAGCCGTCGTTCGCTGCGGCCAGCCTGAAGGTCCGTTGCCTATGGGAGCGGCCGCGGATCTTTGTGGCCTCGATCGACGGCTCGGGGAAAGATCCGGACCTTGGCTGCGTGACGCAACGACGACTGCTCGGCGGACAAGCTGCCACACTCCGATGACCTTGCTTTTTTGCCCACGGCAGTGGACCTATGAGCGAAGTTTCAAGACACGCAGCAGGCAAACATCAAGTTGCCCACGGCCTAACGGGATTGCCAGGCATTGAGGGCGTATTGACCCTACCAGTCGGAGACGCGGACGTTCCGGAAGGATACCGAGACGTTGTCGGTTTCCGGGAACTCCATCGCACCGAACAAACCAAATCTGAAATGAATCTCACCGCCTTCGGCCAGGTTGGGACGACCGGCCGCGTCGAGGATCACCTCGCCATCGCACTCGACCACAAGGACGCCGGGCGTCTGATCTCTGAGGGATTGGCGCGGGGTCGAGTCGTAGTGGATCTGAACCGAGATGCTGTGCCAATCGCCGAAATCCTCGGCCGAGACGCAGTTGCGCCCTCGGAAGGTGTAGCCTTCGTTGTCGAGATGGAACCCGGATTGCATGTCGGTTCCGGTGTGGAACTGACCCGCGATCAATCGTGTGCCGGTTCCGCTGTAGCCGAAGTCGTCGGGGATAAGGATCTCCCACTCGTAGAGACGCCGGTCGCCCGCGCGCGCCGCCGTTATTTCGCGATACTCAATCCGGTTTCGCCGACGGGCGCAGTCGGATGTGTTCATCTGCAACTCGCTGGAAAAGTACTCTAGATCGCTGCATTCGCCGGGAAGAAGCCGGAACGTCTCACTGCCGTCCGCATGGCGAACCGGTGCATCCACGCGCGGAGAGTTCAGGTCGAACCCCTCGGCGAAAACCGGGCTGGCAAGGACCAGAGCGACTGAAGTTGCGAAGGTTTGCAATGACTGCGCCCTCTGAAACAATGTGGTCAGACAACGTCTCGCTGTTCTCGTCGGGCGTTTCATCAACTATCCTCCGTTTTGGGAGCGGAAAATGCCCCTCGCCATCGCCAATGTCTCATGGTCGGAAAGCGCGACCGTCCGAACGTGGTGACGGCTGAATTGGGCGGCCCGAGGATGCATTTTTCCAAACGAAATAACTTGAAATCTCATCATATCCGTCTCGGGCGCGCGATACTGGACAGCGCATCGGGCCGCCTCTTTGACGAGGCCGGAGATGAACTCGAACTACGCCACCAATCGCGAAGGGTGCTTTCGGTCCTAGTCGAGGCAGATGGCCGAACGGTCACGCGCGAGATGCTGGTCGACCGTATCTGGTCCGGCAGGGCCGTCTCGCCGGATAGCGTGGCGCAGTGCATCGCAGAGATACGCCGCGTCCTGGGTGATGCGAAGAAAACCATCGTCGAAACCGTGCCGCGCGAAGGCTACCGGCTTGTGCCGCCGCCGCCCGACGCCCGTGACCAACATGGCCCCCCCGAACCGCCCGTGATCGCGGTCCTGCCGTTCGAGGATTTCAGCCCCGCCGCGCACCGGGGTGTTCTGAGCGACGCGTTCACCGAAAACATCATAACCGCGCTCGCGCGGAACCCGCAGATGACGGTGATCTCGCGCACCTCCAGCGCCCAGTTCCGTGACACCGGCCTTGGTATCGGGGACATCGCGGACAGACTGGGGGCCGATTTCATCGTCGAAGGCAGCCAGCAATATGACGGCGGCCGTTTGCGCATGACCGCGCAGCTCATCGACTGCAGGACCGAAGCGCATGTCTGGGCCGATGAAATCGACGTGCCGCTGGCGGACTTGCTCGAAACGAACAGCCGAATCAGCGCGAAGATCGCCAATGCCGTCGGCTTCAGTATCGTCGATACGGCCGCGGCGAGGTGTCGGCGGGGGACGTCAGCGCGCTCTTGATCTCGAATACGGCGCAAAGCCGGATCATGCGCGACTTCACCCGCGAGAACCTGTTGATCAATCTGCAAGAGCAGGAAGTGGCGATCCGGGATTATCCGGATTCCGCCTGGGGGTATCTCGGCCAGGCGCTCGCGCTGCGCAACGGACTGCGTCACGGCTGGATCGAGGATGACGAGGAAGCGACACGACAGTGAATGAAGATGCTGGCGCGCAAGGCCGTGGCGCTCGATCCTTACAACTTCATGGCCCACCACGCACTCGGACGCGTACTGTTGTATAGTCGGAACGTTGACGCGGCCATCGGCGCGTTCCGTCGTGCGGCAGACCTGAACCCGTCATCACCGTTGGTCCTCGTCGGTCTTGCTGATGCGCTGGTGTTCGTCGGCCAGACCGATCATGCGCTCAAAGTCATCGCGCAGGTCGAGCGGATCGACCCGCTCTATGGCTTCAATGTCGCGTGGACGAAGGCTTGGGCGCTCTGGCAGGCGGAAGACTATGAGAGCGCTCTTGAGGCATTTCTCGGTTCTCCGGCGATGCCAATCGCGGCCTACAAGGAACTGGCGGCGAACCATCACTGCCTGGGCAACGCAGAAAAGGCATCCGAGGCAATCCGTCCATATCTGGCCCAAAACCCGAACTACACGCTTGCGGGGATCAAGGCAGAAAACACCGGAATGTGGACGGCGTCGGGCGCTCTCGCCCGCTGGCTCGCCGCGATGGATGCCGTTGGAGTTCCCCAAGGATAACCGATGGGACGCATCACCTCACGATAAAGTACATGTCGGCCCATCCCTTCTTCGCGTAGAATAAGAGCTTCAGAAGCCACAGTCCATTCTTACCAGAGCGGCCAACCGCTTTGGTGCAGCGCTTCTTGCCTGTTTGGACGTCTGCGTTGGGCTCGATCCAGCCCTTCGCTGCTTGGCGCGCGAACGCCTGCTCCGCGGACTTTCCAGCCATTCCAGGTTTCCCATGCGAAAGTCGGCCCCACTGCAATTTCCCGACATTTGAATGTGTGCCCGCGCGTCTCCCGGCCCCTATCGAAGAAGCGCCGCGGCCTTGTGTGCGACCGCGATAACGGGTGCGTTCGTGTTGCCGCTCGGGATCGTCGGCATGACGGAGGCATCGGCGATCCGAAGACTGTCCAGTCCATGCACCCGGAGCCGTGCGTCCACGACGGTGCCGAGCGCCGCTGTCCCGACCGGGTGATAGTTCGTCTTGACCGTAGAACGGACGTGGTTGCGGAGCGCCTCGCCATCGCTTTGGGAGGCCTTGGGGAGAATCTCCTCGACGACCATGTCTGATAAGGGCGCCTGACGAAGTATCGACCTGCAGATCTCGAGGCCCCTTAGGATGGTCTCCATGTCGCGCGTGTCGTCGAGATATCCTGGCTCGAAATTCGACCTGCTTTCGGGCGCCGAGGGATCCAGGCGGATTGTACCGCGCGACTTCGGCCGCAGCAGGCAGGAATTCAGGGTCACACCCCAAGTCGGCTCGGCGCCGGTCACGGTCCGATCGAGATAGACGGTGGGCACGCAGTAAATCTGCAGATCGGCCCTGGCACCATCGCCAGAGGTTACGAAGGCGCAGGCTTCGACGCCGGTGCTCGTGACCGGTCCGCTCCGGGTCAAGAGGTAGCGCACCCCATGCCGCAGCATTGCTAGCCCCTTGTCCTGACCGAAGTATCCCAACCCGCGCCTGAGCGTAGCCACGACCGGCGCCTCGCAATGATCCTGCAAGTTTGCGCCGATCGCAGGATTGTCGAGCACCAGGTCGATGCCGCAGTCGCGCAAGTGGTCGGCCGGTCCGATGCCGGAGCGCATGAGCAGAAGCGGCGTCGCGAGCGCCCCAGCGCAAAGCACCACATCGGATGCCGCGCGGACTATCTCTGTCTGGCCTTCGTGGGCATATTCAACGCCGACCGCGCGACCGCCTTCGACCAAGATACGCCGCACCTCGGAGCCCGACAGAATACGGAGGTCTGGGTGCCGTTTCAGGGGTTCCAAGAAGGCGCCAACGACACTGCTGCGCCGACGTGATTGCCGGTCGATCGTGTGCTGCATAAACCCGGCACCTGCCTGGGCGGCCCCGTTGAAGTCGTCCGTCAGGGGAATGCCTCTCGCCGCGCAGGCCTCGAGGAACGCAAGGCTGACCTCGTTGTGGTGGCCGAGGTGCGAGACCTTCAACGGTCCTTCCTTGCCATGCCAAGGGTCCCCGAGTTCGGCATTTCCCTCGACGGCCTTGAAATGTGGGAGCAGCCCCTCGAAACTCCAGTCCCGCGAGGCCGCGGCTTCGGCCCACGCCTCGTAGTCTTCGGGCTGGCCGCGCATGTAGACCATGGCGTTGACGGCGGAGCCGCCGCCGAGGATGCGGGCCTGCGGCACGATCAGGCTGCGTCCGCCGAGTGCCCTTTGCGGCGTGCTCTCGTGGAACTCTAGGAAGCGGTCGGAAGCGAGGAACTTCATGTACCCGGCCGGTAAGTCGAGCATCCAGTGACCCCGCGACGGTCCCGCTTCGAGCAGGAGGACCTTCGCGCCGAAATCGCCGACGAGCCGCGCGGCGAGAACAGATCCGGAGGACCCGCCGCCGACGATCACGACATCGGGGTCGAACGCCATCGTCACGTCCCGGCAGCCGCTTCCCGCGCCAACGCATGCAGGCGCTGGTAAAGGTCGAAGCGATTTTCGTGCCAGTGACGCAGCGCGCCGGTGGCGGGTTTGTAGACGGCGGCGTTCCGCGACATCCGGGCCATGGCGCCTGTCATGTCGTCGAAGGCCCCCGAGGCCACCGCGCCGAGTATCGCCGCGCCGAGGAGGACAGGCTCCTCTGTTTCAGGACCGATCACGGTGCAGCCTGTTCCGTCCGCCAGCAACTGGCGCACCAGGTCGCCCCGCGCCGCGCCGCCGCTGACGACGATTTGGCGCGTCATGATGCCGGCGGCCGCCTGCGCCTCGATGATCTGACGGAGACCGTAGGCAAGGCCGCAGATAGCCGCCACATAGAGGCTAACGAGATCGTCGATATCGGCCTCCAGACCGATGCCGAGGACAATTGCCCGCGTGTTGGGGTCGGCGAACGGCGCACGGTTGCCGAGGACTTCGGGCACGACATGGTAGGTGCTCGCAAGACGCGTGGCCTCGCTTGCCTGCCCCACCCGGCTCACGGCCGCCCGGGCGAGGATATCGGGGAGCGAGTGGCCGCTTTGCCTCGCTTCGGCGCTCGCGACCTCATAGGCCGGATGCCCTGACAGCAACCGCTCGATCGCCGCGCCGGCGGCGGACTGACCGCCCTCATTGAGCCATAGTCCGGGCACCATGGCCGAGTGATAGGGACCCCAGACACCCGGCACCATGACCGGTTCGGCCGTGGTAGTCATGGTGCAGGACGAGGTTCCGAAGACATAGGCCATCGTGCTGTCGATGTCGTCCACGCCCCCTGCCCCGACTGTTCCGATCCCACCCGCATGCGCGTCGATCAGACCGGCGCCGACGGGCGTTCCCGCCTGGAGGCCAAGGTCTGCCGCGGCGGCTTCGGTCAGCCCGTTGCCCAACGCAGCGCCGGGGGCAACGACCTCGGTCCCGATCCGGGCGAAGCCCTCGTCGGCCAGCGTACCGAGCCCCACCTGCTCGAAGTAGGTCGGATCCCATGCGTGCTGGTGCGCGAGGTACGTCCACTTGCAGGTCAGCGTACAGGACGACCTTGCGAGTGAGCCGGTGGCGCGCCAGGTGAGGTAGTCGGCGAGATCGAAGAACTGCCAGGCGCGGGCGAAGGTCTCGGGCCGGTACTCCAAAAGCCAGAGGAGCTTGGGCGTCTCCATCTCCGGGGAAATCCTGCCGCCCACGTAGTCGAGCACCGGGTGACCCGCGGCGTTGATCCGATTGGCCTGGTCGGTCGCGCGGTGGTCCATCCAGACGATGATGTTGCGCGCCGGGTCCTCGGAAGGGCCCACGGCCAGCGGCTGGCCGCCCGGTCCGAGGACAACCAGCGAGCATGTCGCGTCGACGCCCATGCCCGCGATATCACCGGCGCCAAGCCCCGCGGCGGCCAGCGCTTCGCGAGAGGCCGCACAGACCGCGGCCCAGATCTCGTCCGAGCTTTGCTCGAAGATCTCGCCCGCCTCGCGGAAGAGCGTGATCGGCCGGGACGCCACCCCGGCCAGCCTGCCATCGCCGTCGAACACGCCGGCGCGCGCGCTGCCGGTGCCGACGTCGATGCCGAGAAAATGGTATGCCATCGGACCGCGCCCCCGGCTACATGTCGAGGCCGTGCGGGAGGATCGTGATGTCGCGGATCACGACGCCCCGCGGCCGGGTGAGCATGAACATGACCGCATCCGCGACCTCGCTGGCTTCCATCAGCGACTTCGCGGCCAGCGCCTCGTCCATCTTTGCCTTCGGCCAGTCGTCGAGAAGGGCCGTGATGACCGGCCCCGGCAGCACCGCGCCCATCCGGATCCCGTGTTCGATCAGTTGCCGGCGGGTGGAATGCACGAAGGCCTGAACCGCGAATTTCGACGCTGTATATATGGGTTCCCAGATCACCGGGATGACGCCCGCGACCGAGGACGTGAAGACGATATCGCCGCTCTTGCGCCCGATCATGTGGCGCAGAACGGCGTGAACCGAACGGAAGGCCGCGTTGGTGTTGAGGTCGAGAACCCGGTCCCAGGTATCGGGATCGCCCTCGGCGACCTTGCCGCCGACATAGGCGCCAGCGTTCACGTGCAGGATGTCGAGGTGGCCGACCCGGTCGAGGATCGCAGGCATCATCCCCGAAACCGCGGCGCCGTCGAGAAGGTTCAGCGCCAGCGGATGCGCGCTTGGCCCGAGCTGGCGGCAGGCGGCGTCGAGCCTGTCGGCATCGTTGTCGATCAGAACGGTCTCGACCCCGGCCGCGACGAGTGCCTCGGCGCAGGCGAATCCGATCCCGGATGCCCCGCCGGTGATCGCGGCTGTCTTCCCCGAGAGGTTGTCGGCCATCTGGTCCCTCCTTCTGACTGGTCTCCCTGGACGCCTTCGCGCGGCGGTCAGTTCATGTTGATCCTGAGATCGGCCTGGTCGAACACGTGGCACCGCTGGGGCGGCAGCGTGAGATAGACGGTCTGGTGGCTGTGGAAATTGCGTTCGCCGACGGCGCGGACGGTGATCATGCCGATCTTCTCGACCTCGACGTAGAGGAAGGCGTCGCTCCCGAGCTGTTCCTCGACCACGATCGTGCCCTTCAGGTCGCCAGTATCGTGCGAATAGGTGATGTGTTCGGGCCGGATGCCGACGGTCAGCGGACCCGTGACGCGCGCCGTGTCGAGGTCGGAGATGGACAGGAGCGGGCCGTTCCTGACCTGCACCTTGCCGTCCGCCGTCGCATCCGCCCCGAGGAAGTTCATTTTCGGCGACCCGATGAAGCCCGCCACGAACTTGTTCACGGGCCGGTCGTAGAGCTCGATCGGCGTGGCGAACTGCTGCACGTCCCCGCCTTCGAGCACGACGATCCGGTCGGCCATCGTCATAGCCTCGACCTGGTCGTGGGTGACGTAGATCATCGTCGTCGCCAGCCGCTCGTGCAGCCGGACAAGCTCGATCCGCATCTGCACACGCAGCGCGGCATCGAGGTTCGACAGCGGTTCGTCGAAGAGGAAGGCGGCCGGCTCGCGGACGATGGCGCGGCCGATGGCGACGCGCTGCTGCTGGCCGCCGGACAACTCGCGCGGCTTGCGGTCGAGAAGCGCGTCGAGACCGAGGATCGCCGAGGCCTTGGCGACCTTGTCGGCGATCTCGGCCAGCGGCAGCCCGGCGATGCGGAGCCCGAAGCCGATGTTGTCGCGCACGCTGATATGCGGAAAGAGCGCGTAGGACTGGAACACCATGGCCAGACCGCGCGAGGATGGCTTGGTGTGGGTCACGTCCTTTCCGTCGATAAGCACGTGACCGGAAGTGACGGTTTCGAGACCGGTGATCATGCGCAGCAGCGTCGACTTACCGCATCCCGAGGGCCCGACGAACACGACGAATTCGCCATCGGCGATTTCCAGGTCGATGTCGCGCAGTACCGAGACATCGCCGAAGGCCTTGTGGACGTCCTTGAGTACGATTTCACCCATGCTGAAGCACTCCTCGCTGACGCGGGGCGGCGAGGCCCTCGGTCTGCTGTGCCGAAACTACCTGCGCCCGCGTGTAGTCGAGCGCGTGGCCGATCAGATCCTCGCCGTCGGTCCAGAGGTTTCGCCAGATCCCTAGGATGCGGGACAGCTGGGGGTCGACCACCTCGGAGGAGAACGACTCGAACACCAGCGGACCTGAATAGTCGATCTGTGCCAGCGCGCGGAATATCGGAGGGAAGTCGATGGAGCCGGACCCGAGGTATCCCCGGTGGCATTCGCCCAGATGAAAGTAGCCCAGCCGGTCGCCCGTCTCGACGATGGCGCGGGCCGCGTCCGCTTCCTCGATATGCATGTGGTAGGTATCGAGATGAACCTTGACGTTCGGCGCGCCGATCATTTCGCAGAGCGCCACGCCCTGGGCGGCGGTATTGGCGATGTTGGTCTCGTAGCGGTTGACCACCTCCATCCCGATGGTGATCCCGCTCTTGTCGGCCTCAGCGCAGACCCGGCGCAGCACGTCGACACTGGCCCGAAGCCCGTCCTCGGTTGCCGGTTCGTGGTATTTCATCAGCGCCGAGTAGAGGATCCCGCAGATATGCGTCGCCCCGATGTCTCGTGCGATGGCGACGACCTTCATCAGAAGCGCCTCGCCCCTTTCGACCTTGTCGGGATCGCCCGTCGAAAGGTCCGTCTCGGGTCCGAGCCCGAGCGAGATCGTGGCGGAAAGCCCGTATTCCTGAAGCAGTTTCGCCGTCAGGGCGGCGTCGATCCGGTCGGGATCGAGCGCGGGGATCTCGATCAGGTCGTAGCCCACCCGCGCCGTGCCCTCGATGGCCTTGCGCGCCTCGGCCTCGCTCCACCCGCCGACCCAGCAGAGCGCGTGGATCCCGAGCTTGTTGTCTCCGAACGACATGTCGGTCCCCTTTCGTTCAGTGCTTCACGGCACCCATCGTCAGTCCCGAGACGATGTGGCGCTGCATGATGATGGTGAAGATGACGGGCGGCAGGATCTGGATGATCGTGGCCGCCGAGATGAGTTCCCAGTAGGTGCGCGTCACCGTCGAGAAGGACGAGATCACCACCGGGAACGTCCGGGCCTCGCGCGTCGTCAGGAAAAGCGCGAGCAGCAGTTCGTTCCAGGCGAAGATGAAGACGAAGGTCGCGACCGTGGCGATCCCGCTCTTGGCCAGGGGAAGCGCGACCAGCCGGAACGTCTGCACCCAGCTGCAGCCTTCCACGCGGGCCGCCTCGATGATCTCGCGCGGGATGTTTCGGAAGAACGACATCGCCACCCAGATCGCGAAGGGCAGGTTGAAGCCCGCGTAGACGATGATCAGCGCCGGGATCGTGTCGAGCATGCCGAATCCGTTGAACACCATGTAGAGCGGCACGGCGGCGGCAATGGGCGGCATCATCCGCGTCGACAGGATCCAGTCGGCCAGGAAGTTCTGGGACCGGAACTGGAAATAGACGAGCCCGAAGGCGGCAGGCAGAGCGAGCGCCAGCGACAGAACGGTGGCCCCGACCGTGACGATCAGGGAGTTCAGCAGGAACGGCCAGTTGTCGCTCAGGAGGACCTTGAAATTCTCGAGATAGGTGAAATCCGGCACCCAGACCGGCGGCACCGCGTAGATGTCCACCACCGTCTTGAAGGCCGCCATGACCATCCAGATGATCGGCGCGGTGAAGATGAAGGTGATGAAAACGGCGGCGACGAGCGGCAGCGCCTTGGTCTCGCGGTTCATCGCTGGTTCCTCCGGAGGAATGACACGGCGAAGGTCGTCACGACGATCGACATCAGCAGGATGATCACCGCCGCGGCCGAGCCGTATCCGACTTGGAAGAAGCGGAAGTCCTGCCGGTAGGCGAAATAGGTTATCAGCTCGGTCGCGTCGCCCGGGCCACCGCGCGTCGTCACATAGACCAGATCGAAGAGCTTGAGATTGTCGATGACCCTGAGGATGAGCCCGATGATGATGACGTCGCGGATCGCCGGAAGCTCGATCCAGCGCGCGATGTGGTGCCACTTGGCCCCTTCGAGTTCGGCGGCTTCGTAGAGCGACGAGGGGATCGACACGAGCCCCGCCAGCATCAGCAGCATCATGAACGGCGTCCATTGCCAGGCGTTGATAAAGATTACCGTGGGCAGCGCGAACGTCGGGTCGCCGAACCACGACGGGCCTTCGACCCCGATGCTCGACAGAAGGTAGTTGGCGACCCCGAGCGTCGGGTTCAGGATGTAGCTGAACATCAGTCCGACGCAGATCGGCGTGATCATCATCGGCAGGATGGCGAGCGAACGAAGCACCTGTCCGGTGCGCATCTCGCGCAGCGACAGAAAGACCTTGGCGCAGAGAAAGCCGAAGACGATCTCGAGCGAAATAGACGACACGGTCAGGACGACGGTGTTCTGGATGGCCTTCAGGAACAGCGGATCGGTCAGCAGGTTCTGGTAGTTCTCGAGCCCGATGAAGAACTTGCGGTCGAGCCGCGTCAGCCGGGCGTCGAACAGGCTGAGATAGACCGAATAGATGAAGGGAACGACGCTGAGCAGCAAGAGGTAGACCACGGCGGGAACCAGAAACAGGAGCTTGACGTTGCGCTCGTCATCCGCGGGGCGGACCGCGGTCCGTGGCACGTCGCTGGTCTCGGTCGCGTTTGCCATGTCGACTTTCCCCAATGGTCCCGATCCGGGCTTGATCCGAAGAGAGGCCGGGCGGCCCGGCCTCTCCCGGCAGGGGCGCGCCCGGAACCGGGCGCACCGTTCAGGACATCACTTCAGAAGGCCCGCGCGCTGAAGCATCTGGGCGATGTTCTCGTTGGCTTCGTCCATCGCCTCCTGCGGTGTCGCGTCGCCGATGATGGCACGGTTCACCTGCAGGCCGAGCGCGTCGATCATCTCGAACGTCATCTCGTGGCGCGGGCGCAGTTCGGACCATGCCGCTTTGGCGGATTCGTAGAGCGTCGGGACCCACGGCTGCGCCGCAATGATCTCTTCATCCTGCATCGCCGAATGACGGCTGGGCGGACCGCCGAGCATCACGAAGTCCTTGTGGGTCTCGGGCGCCGCGAACCAGCGCATGAAGTCCCAGGCCGCGTCCTTCTGCTGCGAATGCGCGTTCAGGCACATGATCCAGCCGCCGACAGGGGGCACCGATTCCGCGCCCTCTGCATGCGGGAACATCGCCACGCCGAAGCTGTCGGTCACGCGGCTGATCTCCGGATCGGCGAAGAGCGGGGTCCGCACCGACCAGTTGTTGATCATCGCCACACGGCCCTGGGTGAAGGCATTCGCGCGCTCGTCCCAGGCGAACTGCTCCACCCCAGGCGGGCCGTAGGGCACCATGTCTTTGAAGAACTGGATCATCTCGACCGCCTTGGACGAATTGAAGAGCGGCGTCTGGTCGGCATAGGCGTCGGGCGATCCCGGGTAGTTCGACTCCCACGGCTTGCCGCCTGCCGAGTAGATCCACTCGAAGAACTGCTGGCCGGCGGCCGAGCCACGCTGGAAGTTCATCGCCATACCGGCGACATCCGGATCGCCGTCGTCTTCGGCGAAGAAGCGGGCGACATCCATCAGTTCATCGAAGGTCTCGGGCACCTCGAGGCCATGCTGCTCGAACAGGTCGGTCCGGTAATGCAGCATGTGCCAGTAGCCCGCGATAGGCAGACACTGAAGCTGACCGTCCCAATAGGCCTGTCCGGCGAACGACTCGATGTAGTCGTCCATCGCGATGATCTCGGGATCAGCCTCGGCCACGAGTGGCTCGACCGGGTCGATGCATCCGCCGTCGACGAAGGCGCCGACCCAGATCCCGTCGATGAACAGCACGTCGAATTCATCGCTGCCCTGCGAACAGGCGAGGATCTGCCGCTCATAGAGAGGGTCGTATCCGAACCCCTCGACGGTGACGTCCGCCCCGGTAACGGAGGTGAAGGTCGGCCCCATCTCCTGAAGCGCGCTGATGAACGGGTCCTGGATGGTCTGCACCCGAAGCGTGACGCCCGAGTGATCGCCGAGTTCAGCCCCCCAGTCCTGCGCCACCGCGGCGCCGCCCACGACCGCAAGCGACAGAGCGAGCGTCGTGGTCGTCTTCAGTCTTCTCATAGCACGGTTCATTTCATCCTCCTCTGGCTGAACCATTCAAACTTCCAGCGCATCAGACAAACCTCTGCCGTTCGCGGCTGTGGCCGCGTTCGGACGGAGCGTCCGCGCACGTCGGTTTTTCGATTTTCGAAGCCCTCATCCGGACAGGGCATCGCCGCAATAACTACTTCACTTCTGACGCCGCTCTCCCCCGGCGACCGCGAGTTTCTTCTGTTTTTTCAATGGGCTGAGATGATGCTCGCACGCGCAACTCGCATTCCAGGGGCAGCACCTCGATTTGCGAGTCGTCACCGTTCATGCGCCGCAATAGCAGCGTCCATACCGCTTCTGCGATTTGCTCGACCGGCTGACGAACGGCGGTGATCGGCGTTCTGCGGGCAACCATCCACGGATAGTCATCGTAGCCCACGACCGACACATCGTACCCGACCTCAGCCTTCAACTCGGCAAGGCATGTCAGCGTGGCGAGCGTCGTCATGTCGGTCACTGCGAAGATGGCGGTCGGCATCGGGTTCTTCACAAGCCAGCGCGCGAGGTGGGCAGCGGCGCGATCGGGAACCGGCCCCACCTCGACCAGATCGCTCTGGGCCCCTGCCGCCCTGATCCTTTCAATGGCCCCGTTGCACCGATCGTAGACACCAGAGATCTGCATGTCGGACGCGACGACCAGAACCCGGCGGTGCCCGAATTCCAGAAGATGCGAAGCGACCATCTTCCCCGCCGCCGCGTTGTCGACCCTGACCACATCGAACTCCTTGGTTTGAATACCGCGGTCGGTGATCACGATGGGCACCTCGTCCTTCACCTGAAGGAGCTGCTCGGGGATATTGTCCGAGGTCGGAACGACGATCATGCCGTCGGGCTGCCAGGAAAGCAGCGCGCTGACACGACCGCGCTCGGTCTCGACGTCGTCCTTAGTGTTGGCGACGATGATCTGGTAGCCGTCCCGCTGGGCGTGTTCCTCGATCTCGGTCACGAGAGAGGTGAAGTACGGGTCGGAAAGGTCTGGCACCATGACCGTCACCACCCGGCTTTGGCCCGAACGCAAGTTGGAAGCTGCGCGGTTGACACGATAGCCCAGTTTCTTGGCCGCGTCGCGAACACGCGCGGCGAGGTCGTCATTGACGGGCTTCTTCCCGGAAAAGACGTTCGATACCGTTGCCGTGGAGACGCCTGCCGCGTCGGCCACCTGTTTGATGGATATCGGTCGCTTGGCCATTCTTCCTCCCTTCCGACTTATGCCGCCGGCTGTTAAACGATTTACTGTTAATCGATTAACAGGTCAAGAGCGAAGTTTGGGAGGATGACCACGAGATGAGGGGCCCACATCATCCGAGGATGCGATCAGCAGCGTTCATCCCGCGCGAAACCGTCCGCCGCAAGGTCAACACGCTGGTGGCGAAAGGATGGGTCGTGCGGCGCGGGGATGGCAGCCTTGCCGTCCAGAAGCAGGCGGCACAGGATCTCGAGGATGCGACCGGCGACACGGTCGCCTATCTAACCGTGATGTTCCAGGCCTTCGGGAAGGTTCGCGCAGACCGAGCCGAACCATAGAGAGTTCCTAGTTCCTACTCGGCAACCGTCGACAAGACCGATTGATAGGCCAAGCTGGGGGTCTCGGCGGCGTCCGAAAGGCTGTCCCAGGCCGTGGCGCGTTTACGTCGATGATGAAGATGCCTTCGAAGCAGTCGAACAAATCTCTTCCTAAACCGCTGACGAAGCGTCCGAAGAAGACGCTCCGAAGCCGGGCTCTATCTTCAACTTCGCGAAGAGCTAACCATGGGTGACTGGATCCAGGCCATTCTGATCGGGATCCTGATCCTTGCAGGCCTTCTCCTGCTGCCGTTCGTCTGGCCCATCATGATGTTGGCCCTGCTGATCGGCGGTATCTGGATCATTATCAAGATCTTCAAAGACGAAGACAACACACCATAGCCCAGGGTTCCTCCTCCTTGACCTGGGCACTGGGGCCCCTGTGGTTCCTCCTCCTGCCTGACAGGGGCCCCACCAACCTAAATCAAGCCTAAGCACTATGACTTTTTGCCGAGCTCGTCGGAGGACTCCCGGGGATTTAACTCAAGTTCACAACTCAACTTTGCGTTTTTGAAACTTAATGCATCTCTTGGATGTATTTTCATTCCTTGACGTCTTCTTTTCTGCATCTTGCGTTGCATTGATCG
Organism: Paracoccaceae bacterium; assembly: GCA_024742695.1. Taxonomy (GTDB): domain Bacteria; phylum Pseudomonadota; class Alphaproteobacteria; order Rhodobacterales; family Rhodobacteraceae; genus JANSXY01. The sequence goes on from JANSXY010000002.1 coordinate 44,875, forward strand.
TGCAGCCAGGATCATGCTCACCAGGTGCTACGCCAATGGTCTTGTGCCCCTGTTCGCGCTCACGAGAGTGCGGATCGCCAAGATTCCTTGTTTAAGACCTAAAGCCCAAGATCCCGCCTCAGTGCGAGGATCGGCTAAAGGCAGCCTAAAGCCTAACGGCGCCCTGGTCATCTCGTCTTCCCGCCAGTTCAGCCCAGGTGATGCCACCAGATGCGATCCCGTGACTTGAGCCCACTTTGGCTCTGGCAGGTAGCCCTTCCCATTCCTGGCGCCTTGGAATATGTGGTCGACAGTAGTCTGCATCCAGACCTGCGCCTTACCGGCCTTGAGCTTACCGTGCCGCGGCGCAATCCCAAATCAACCTGTGACGGCCGCGCCAGACTTGGCGTGCGGCGGCGCATGGCAGCCGGGAGGTCGACCGATGCAGATCTCATCCAGAAGACCCAGCCTGGCGACGTGTGATCCCTCGCACCGAGGCGAACACCTGCCCGCCCGCACGGCCGTCCTCATGATCGAGGTCAGCGCCTGATGCACCCCCTCCCCTCCCCCACGATCCTTCTCCTGTTCCGGCCAGCACCGCAGTTCGGCTGCGGGACGCGACGGTCGCCCAATGGCTTGGCCTCTGCGGGCCTGCGTCATGCAGCGGCTTGCCTGTCATGACGGACAACAGCCGAAAGCCCCTCACGCCCGAGATGCTCGCCCAGCGATGGGACTGCTCGGCCGAGACCGTGCGCCAACTCATTCACCGAGGACAGCTCCGTGGCTTCCGCGTCGGACGGCTGATCAGGATCCCAGCGGAAGCTGTCGAGGAATTCGAATGCAAATCACGATTGGACGCCTCAGGGGCGGATATTGCGTCTCATGGCGTGACCCGGAAACCGGAAAGCGACGACGGTTTCAGCTTGCGGCACGCAGCCGAGCGGAGGCCGAAGCCGAGGCCAGAGACGTCTATCTCCGCGGACGTGCGTCCCGCGGCGGAGTGACCGTCGAGGCGATCTGGCAGGCCTATGTCTCGGATCTCGGCGACAAGCCAACGGCCACCACGATGGTCTATACCGGCAAGGCAATCCTGCCCTTCTTCGGCGCGTTCCGGCCCGACCAGATCGGCGCCGCCGACTGTAGGGCCTATGCGGCCCGAAGGCGCCAGGACGGACGGACCATCGGAACGGTTCATACAGAACTCGGCCATCTTCGCAGCGCGCTCAGGTGGGCCGCGAAGACCGGTCTGATTCCCCGGGCACCACATATCGAACGCCCGCCAAAACCGGCGAGCCGCGTCCGACCGATGAGCGACGTGGAGCTGCGCGCGTTGATCGCAGCCTGTACGGCGCCGCATGTGCGGCTTGCCGTTATCCTGCTCGCGGCCACCGGGGCGAGGGTTGGCGCGGTCCTCGATCTGACCTGGGACAGGGTCAGCTTCGAGACCGGGTTGATCGACCTGCGATTGCCGGACGGGGTAACACGCAAAGGCCGCGCCGTCGTGCCGATGAACAGAATGGCACGCGAAGCGCTAAGGCAGGCTCATGCCGCGCGCCTTTCTGATCATGTCGTCGAATGGGCCGGCAACCGGGTGAAATCGATCCGGACCGGCTACCGCGCCGCGATGCTGCGCGCAGGCCTGTCCGACCTTTCGATCCACCAGATTCGTCACACCGTTGCCGTGAAGATGCTACAGGCGGGCCGTCCCCTGGTGGAGGTCTCGCAGTTCCTGGGCCACTCGAACATCCAGATCACCGAACGGACCTACGCACGCTTCATGCCGGAGAGATTTACCGCTGCAGCGCAGCTTCTGGACCTGTCAGGGTTCGATGAACCTGCAAACACTTCGCAAACCGGCAACGACCCATCGACTTAGTTATTTTTATCAGAGGGTTGGGTGGTGGGTGATGAGGGATTTGAACCCCCGACATCTTCGATGTGAACGAAGCGCTCTACCACTGAGCTAATCACCCGACGGCGGGTCTTTAGCCTCTGCCGCGCGGTGTCGCAAGAGGTTAGTTGTCATCCTCGTCCGGGCCTTCCCCCGGCGCCACGGAGGACGGCGACTGCGGCGGGCGGCGCAGCTTGACCACCAGCACCTCGTCGCCGGTGGTGCCACGCTGCCTGTTCACGCGCGCCTTGCCCAGCGGCGGGATCGCCAGCGCGCTGCCGGCCTGCAGCGCATCGCCCAGAACCTTCAGCGTCGCCTCGACGACCGGCTTGACATCCTTCTTCTTCAGGCCGGATTCGGCGCAGACCCGATCCACCAGATCCTTCTTGCGCAGAGTCAGCAACGGCTCGCGCGGCGGCACGACGAGCGTCAGCGCGGGCTTGGGATCGGTACGCCGGGCACGGGGCGCGGCGGCGCGGGGCTTTTCGGGCGTCTTCGGGCCGGATGACTTGGACATGGCGGAGTGAAACCTTGCACGACAGGGCGAAGTCTACCCTGCAACGGCCCTCAAATCCATGACACTTTCGTCAGGACAGGGCGCGCGGGCCAAACGGCCGGCGCGCCCCGGCGCATCACGCACCCATCAGTGGGCGACCGGCGGCATCTCGGAGGTTTCCGACGCTTTCGCGGCCAGTTGCGCGCGGTGCGCCTCTTCGGCCGCCTCGTCCCACTCGATCGGCTCGGGCTCGCGCACCAGGGCATGGCGCAGAACCTCGCGCACGTTCGAGACCGGGATGATCGTCAGCCCCGCCTTCACGTTGTCGGGGATCTCCGGCAGATCCTTGGCGTTTTCCTCGGGGATCAGGACCGTGGTGATCCCGCCCCGCAGCGCTGCAAGCAGCTTCTCCTTCAGGCCGCCGATCGCCAGCACATTGCCGCGCAGCGTCACCTCGCCGGTCATCGCGATGTCCTTGCGAACCGGGATCTGGGTGAGCACCGAAACGATCGAGGTGACCATCGCGATGCCGGCCGAGGGGCCATCCTTCGGCGTCGCGCCCTCGGGGACGTGGACGTGGATGTCGAGCGCGTCGAAGGTCGGCGGCTTCACCCCGATCTTCGGCGCGATCGAGCGCACGAAGGACGAGGCCGCGTCGATCGATTCCTTCATCACATCGCCCAGCTTGCCGGTGGTCTTCATCCGGCCCTTGCCGGGCAGCCGGAGCGCCTCGATCGACAGAAGGTCGCCGCCCACCGAGGTCCAGGCCAGCCCGGTGACCACACCGATCTGGTCCTCCTTCTCGGCAAGGCCGTAGCGGTACTTCTTGACGCCGAGCATGTCCTCCAGCGCCTCGGGCGTGACCTCGACCGAGACCGCCTCGCCCTTCAGGATCATCGTGACCGCCTTGCGGGCCAGCTTGGCCAGCTCGCGTTCGAGGTTCCGCACCCCGGCCTCGCGGGTATAGGTGCGGATCACCTCGGTCAGCGCCGCGTCGGTGATCGCGAACTCGCCCTTCTTCAGGCCGTGGTTCTTGATCTGCTTGGGGATCAGGTGCTGGCGCGCGATCTCGCGCTTCTCGTCCTCGGTGTATCCCGCCAGCGGGATGATCTCCATCCGGTCCAGAAGCGGGCCGGGCATGTTGTAGCTGTTGGCCGTGGTCAGGAACATCACGTTCGACAGGTCGTATTCCACCTCGAGATAGTGGTCCACGAAGGTCGCGTTCTGTTCGGGGTCCAGCACCTCCAGCATCGCGCTGGCCGGATCGCCGCGGAAGTCCTGCCCCATCTTGTCGATCTCGTCCAGGAGGATCAGCGGATTGGTGGTCTTGGCCTTCTTCAGCGCCTGGATGATCTTGCCGGGCATCGAGCCGATGTAGGTCCGCCGGTGGCCGCGGATCTCGCTTTCGTCGCGCACGCCGCCGAGGCTGATGCGGATGAACTCGCGCCCCGTCGCCCGCGCGACCGACTTGCCGAGCGAGGTCTTGCCCACGCCGGGCGGGCCGACGAGGCACAGGATCGGCCCCTTGAGCTTGGTCGCGCGCTGCTGCACGGCGAGATACTCGACGATCCGTTCCTTGACCTTCTCCAGCCCGTAGTGATCGTCGTCCAGCACGCCCTGCGCGCGCGCCAGATCCTTCTTGGTGCGGCTCTTCACGCCCCAGGGCAACGACAGCAGCCAGTCGAGGTAGTTGCGGACCACGGTCGCCTCGGCCGACATCGGCGACATCGACTTGAGCTTCTTCAGCTCGGCCTCCGCCTTGTCGCGGGCCTCGCTGGAGAACCTGGTCTTCTCGATCCGCTCGGCCAGCTCGTTGATCTCGTTCTGGCCGTCCTCGCCATCGCCCAGCTCGCGCTGGATCGCCTTCATCTGCTCGTTGAGGTAGTACTCGCGCTGGGTCCGCTCCATCTGCGACTTGACGCGGCTCTTGATCTTCTTCTCGACCTGCAGAACGCTCATCTCGCCCTGCATCAGGCCGTAGACCTTCTCCAGCCGCTCGGCCACGTCCAGCGTTTCCAGAAGCTCCTGCTTCTGGTCGACCTCGATGCCCAGATGCCCGGCCACCAGATCGGCAAGCTTGTAGGGCTCGCGGGTTTCGGCCACGGCGGCCAGCGCCTCTTCGGGCACGTTCTTCTTGATCTTGGCGTAGCGCTCGAATTCCTCGGCGACCGAACGCAGCAGCGCCTCGACCGTGGCGGCGTCGCCCGGCTTTTCCTCCAGTTCCACGGCGCGGGCCTCGAAGAACCGCTCGTTGGGCAGGAATTCCTCGATCCGCACCCGCGTCTTGCCCTCGACCAGCACCTTCACCGTGCCGTCGGGCAGTTTCAGCAGTTGCAGCACGTTGGCCAGCACGCCGCTACGATAGATATCCTTGGCCTCGGGATCGTCCTGGGCGGGATCCATCTGCGAGCTGAGCAGGATCTGGCGATCGTCGCCCATCACCTCTTCGAGCGCGCGGACGGATTTCTCGCGGCCGACGAACAGGGGCACGATCATGTGCGGGAACACCACGATGTCGCGCAGCGGCAGCACCGGGTAGCTTTGAGACAGGGTCTTGGTCATGCGCTTCCTCTCTGGCAGGAGGGCTCCGGCCCCGTTCGCGGCGGCCCCTGGCCCTCCCCTTGTCAGGCCATTCATCTGGGGCGTCGCGGCCCCGGATTCAACCGCGCGCGCCCGGTACCGATGCACCATGCCGGGCCGGAAAGGCAGGGGCAAGGGAACATTCGGCGTTTTAGCGGTTTTCCACCACTAGGTCTGGGCGGCGCCGACGAATGCGGCACCGGCGCCGGCAGGAGCGCCTAAAGCGGCTCGATATCGCCCTCGGCGCGCAGCGCATGGAACCGGGCCACGAAGTCGCCCAGCCCGCCCGCCGCGATCGCCGCGCGCAGTCCCGCCATCAACTCCTGGTAGTAGTGCAGGTTGTGCCAGGTCATGAGCATCGACGAGATGATCTCGCCCGACCGGAAGACATGGTGCAGGTAGGCGCGGGAATAGCCGCGGCAGGCCGGGCAGCCGCAATCCTCGTCCAGCGGACGCGGATCGTCCTGGTGGCGGGCGTTCTTGATGTTCACCACCCCGCGGCGGGTGAACGCCTGCCCGGTGCGGCCCGAGCGCGACGGCAGCACGCAATCCATCATGTCGATGCCGCGTTCCACCGCGCCGACGATGTCGTCGGGCTTGCCGACCCCCATCAGGTAACGCGGCCGGTCCTCGGGCAGCATGCCGGGCGCGTAATCCAGCACGCCGAACATCGCCGCCTGCCCCTCGCCCACCGCCAGACCGCCGATGGCATAGCCGTCGAAGCCGATCTCGCGCAGCGCCCCGGCGCTTTCCTCGCGCAGGTCGCGTTCCAGCCCGCCCTGCTGGATCCCGAACAGCGCGTGGCCGGGCCTGTCGCCGAAGGCCGCCTTCGACCGCGCCGCCCACCGCATCGACAGCCGCATGCTGTCGGCGATCCGGTCGCGATCGGCCGGCAATGCCGGGCATTCGTCGAAGCACATCACGATGTCGGAGCCCAGAAGCCGCTGGATCTCCATGCTGCGTTCGGGGCTGAGCATGTGTTTCGACCCGTCGATATGCGACGCGAAGGTGACGCCCTCTTCGGTCAGCTTGCGCAGCGCCGCGAGACTCATCACCTGGAAGCCGCCCGAGTCGGTCAGGATCGGCCGATCCCAGTTCATGAACCGGTGCAGCCCGCCCAGCCGGGCGATCCGTTCCGCCGTGGGGCGCAGCATCAGGTGATAGGTGTTGCCCAGCAGGATGTCGGCGCCGGTCGCGCGCACGCTTTCGGGCAGCATCGCCTTGACGGTGGCGGCGGTGCCGACCGGCATGAAGGCCGGCGTGTGGATCTCGCCGCGCGGCGTGACGATCCGGCCGCTGCGCGCCGCACCGTCCACTGCCTCGATCCCGAAGGCGAATCGTCCGCTCATGCCCTGCCCTCCGGCTTCGACCGCCCGTGATAGCGGATTTCGCGCCGCTGCCAAGCCGCGTGGGCCGGGGTTTACGTTCGGGGCGAATATCCTATATCTTCGGTCAAGAAAATCGCGCGGGATCCCGATGACAACGCATACCACCGGCCCGGTCGAGGGCACGCCCCTGATCAAGCCCTCCAGCACCGACCATCCGCTCTACGAGGCGGTGGTCGAGGCGTGCCGGTCGGTCTACGACCCGGAGATCCCCGTCAACATCTACGATCTCGGCCTTGTCTACACGATCGAGATCGACGCCGAGGGCGCGGTCGACATCGTCATGACCCTGACCGCGCCGGGCTGCCCGGTGGCGGGCGAGATGCCCGGCTGGGTCGCCGATGCCGTGAGCGCGGTGCCCGGCGTCCGGCAGGTCGATGTCGACATGACCTTCGAACCGCAATGGGGCATGGAAATGATGTCCGACGAGGCGCGGCTGGAACTGGGGTTCATGTGATGTTCGGCGTCCCCGGCACCGCCCCCGTCACCCTGACCCCGCGCGCGGTGGCGCAGATCGCCCGCCTGATGGCGAAGGACGGCGCCCACGGGCTGCGCATCGGCGTCAAGAAGGGCGGCTGCGCGGGGATGGAATACACGATGGAATTCGCCCCCGAACCGGGCCCCGGCGACGAGGTCGTGGAACAGGACGGCGCGCGGGTGATGATCGCGCCGATGGCGCAGATGTTCCTGTTCGGCACCCAGATCGACTACGAGACCGGGCTGCTGGAAAGCGGGTTCCGGTTTCACAACCCCAATGTCGCCGAGGCCTGCGGCTGCGGCGAATCGATCAAGTTCAAGGACGCGCCCGCGGGCTGACCCGGGCGCGCCCGCGGCATCCTTCCCCTTCCGCGCCCCGGCCCGCCGGGCTAGTCTTGCACCGCAGGAACGGGAGGACGACGGATGCGGCAGAAACTCGCGGCGGGCAACTGGAAGATGCATGGCACCCGCGCCAGCCTTGTCGAGGTGCGCGCGCTGGTCGCCGCCCATCCCGATCCCGCGGTCGAGGTGCTGATCTGCCCGCCCGCCACGCTCCTGGCCTGGATGGATGCCGAGATCGGCCAGGCGCCGATCCGGACCGGCGGACAGGATTGCCATGCCGCCGCCTCCGGCGCCCATACCGGGGACATCGCCGCCGCGATGCTGGCCGATGCCGGGGCGAGCCACGTGATCCTCGGCCATTCCGAACGCCGCGCCGATCACGGCGAAGCCGATGCGACGGTGCGCGCCAAGACCGAGGCGGCCCATGCCGCCGACCTGACGGCGATCGTCTGCGTCGGCGAAACGCTGGCGGAGCGTGACGCGGGCCGCACGCTCGACGTGGTCTCGGGCCAGCTGGCCGGCAGCCTTCCCGACGGTGCGCGCGGCCGCAACACCGTCGTCGCCTACGAACCGGTCTGGGCGATCGGCACCGGCCGCACCCCGACCGAGGCGCAGATCGCCGAGGTTCATGCCCATATCCGCGCCGAGTTGCGCGCCCGGTTCGGCGCCGCCGAGGCGGAACGCTTCCGCCTGCTCTACGGCGGATCGGTCAAGCCCGCCAACGCGGCCGGGATCTTCGCGATCGCCGAGGTCGACGGCGCGCTGGTCGGCGGGGCAAGCCTGAAGGCCGCCGATTTCTCGGCCATCATCAGCGCGCTGGAACAGGCGCCGGCGCCCGGCTGACGGGGCATGTCGCAACCGCGCTAGACGGGTCGCAATCGCTGCCGGACGATGTCGCGCGGCCTCGCTCCGGGGCCGGCGGAGTCCTGCATGAGCGTCCTCACCCCCAGCGCCGCCCCGCCCACGGGCCAGGCGAGCGCGAACATGATCGCCATGGCCTCGATGCTGACCTGGGCCACCGGGTTTCCGGCGGTCGACTACCTGTTGCCGGTGCTGCCGCCGGTCTGGCTGGTCGCGGCGCGGATGGTTCTGGGCGTCGTGGCGCTGTTGCCGGTCTGGTGGCTTCTGGACGGGCCGCGGGCGCTGGCTGCCGCGCCGTGGCGCAGCGCCATGGTCACCGGCGCGATCGGCTTCGGCCTGGGCGCCTGGCTGCTGATCCTGGCGCAGGCGCGCGTCGGCGCGGTCACGGCGGCGGTGATCACGGCGACGCTGCCGGTGATCGGCATCGCGATGGAAGCGGCCTTCGACGGACGCCGCGTCACCCATCGGCTGATCCTTGGCCTCGTGCTGTCGCTCGCCGGCGGGGTGATGGCCTATGCCGCGGGGCTGGGCCGGCTGACACTGGGCCCCGGCGCGCTGCTGGCCTTCGGCTCGGTCCTGGTCTTCGCCTGGGGCTCGCGCCGCACGACGCTGCTGCCGATCTCGGCGATCGGGCGCACCACGATCACGCTGGTCGGCGCGGCGATTGCGACGGTGCTGGCGGCGGCGGCCTCGGCCCTGGCGGGCGGGCCGGTGCCCGATCTGGCGGGCTTCGGCGGCGGCCACCTCGCCGCGCTGGTGGGGTACGGCGTCGGCGCGCTGGCGCTCAGCCAGGTCTTGTGGATCGTGTCTGTCGGGCGGCTGGGGATCGGCGTGGCCAGCATGCATATCAACATCGCGCCGTTCTACGTGATGCTGCTGGCCGTTGCCTTCGGCGGGCTGTGGGACTGGTGGCAGGCGGTCGGCGCGGTGGTGGTCGCCGCCGGCGTGGTGATCGCGCAGCGGCGCGGCTGACGCGCCGCTTCTGGACTTCGCCGGCACGCTCGGGTTTGCTCGCGCCATGAAGACGATCCGGCAATCGCCCACCGATCCCGATTTCGTGCAGAACCCCTACCCGTTCTACGACCGGCTGCGCGCGCTTGGCCCGATCGTCCGGTGGGAGGACTACGGCTTGCCCGTCACCGCCTCGGCCACCGTCACCGGCGCGCTGCTGCGCGACCGCCGGCTCGGGCGCGAGATACCGGCGGAGCGGGCCGAACCGGTGCCCGCCCATCTCGCGCCGTTCCACGCCGTCGAGGATCACTCGATGCTGGAACTGGAACCGCCACGCCACACCCGGCTGCGCGGCCTCGTGCTGCGCGCCTTCACCACCCGCCGGATCGCGGCGCTGGCGCCCGAGATCGCGGCGCTGGCGCACGACCTGATCGACGGCTTGCCCGCCGACGGCCCGTTCGACCTGATCGCGGGCTTCGCCAGGCCCCTGCCGGTGCGGATCATCGCCCGCCTGCTCGGCGTGCCGGAGGAGCGGGCCGACGACCTTCTGGCATGGTCGAACGCGATGGTGGCGATGTACCAGGCCCGCCGCAGCCGCGAAACGGAAGAGGCCGCGGCAACCGCGGCGGCCGAGTTCGCCGCGTTCATCCGCGCCCATGCCGCGGCGCGCCGCGCGGCGCCGGGCGACGATCTCATTTCCCATCTTCTGGCCGCGCAGGACGCCGACGGCGGGCTGACGGAGGCGGAGCTCGTCTCCACCTGCATCCTGCTGCTCAACGCCGGCCACGAGGCGACGGTGCACACGATCGGCAACGGCGTGAAGGCGCTGCTGCAAAACCGCGCACCCGCCGCCGCGCTCGCCCCCGACCGCGTGGCCGACACGGTCGAGGAAATCCTGCGCTTCGATCCGCCGCTGCACCTGTTCACCCGCTGGGTCTACGAGGAGATCGAGATCGCCGGCCACACCTTCCACCGCGGCGACAGGATCGGCTGCCTGCTGGCCGGGGCCAACCGCGACCCGGGCCCCTGGGACGATCCCGAGGTCTTCGATCCGTCGCGCCCGGCGAAGACCAATCTCGCCTTCGGCGCGGGCGTGCATTTCTGCGTCGGCGCGCCGCTGGCGCGGCTGGAACTGCAGATCTCGCTGCCGATCCTGTTCGACCGCCTGCCCAGGATGGGGATCGCGGAAAAACCCGTATATGCAAACCTTTACCACTTTCACGGTCTGGAACGCCTGGTCCTCAACCGCTAGGGGCTGGACGCCTGCGCGAAATGGTCTCACGATCCCGTCACTCGAACCGAGGGAGGAGACCGACAATGTCCGCAATCCGCACCACGCTCACCGCCGCCGTGCTGGCGCTGGCGCCGCTGGCCGCGCTGGCCGAGGGCCAGGTTCACAAGCTCGCCATCCATGTCGACGAGGATGACCGGCGGCTTCTGAACATGGCGCTCAACAACGCCCAGAACGTCTACAATCACTACACCGAACAGGGCGACGAGGTGATCATCGAGGTTGTCGCCTACGGGCCGGGCCTGTCGATGTTCGTCGATGGCGAAAGCCCGGTGGCCGACCGGGTGGCCGCGATGTCGCTGGAACTGGAGAACATCACCTTCTCGGCCTGCGGCAACACGATCGCCAACCGCGAGAAGCGTCAAGGCACGCCGGTGACGCTGCTGTCCGAGGCGCAGGTCGTGCCCTCCGGCGTGGTGCGGCTGATGGAGTTGCAGGGCGAGGGCTACGCCTACATCCGGCCCTGATCGCCGATGGCCCGGCCCCGGCGGGGCCGGGCTACAGCGGCAGCATGGTGGTGGACTTGATCTCTTCCATGCTCAGCAGCGCCGTGACGTTGTGGATCTTCACCTCGGAGATCAGCGCCTGGTAGAAGGCGTCGTAGGCGCGGGCGTTCTTCACCCGAACCTTCAGGATATAGTCGATCTCGCCGGCCAGGCGGTGCGCCTCCAGCACCTCGGGCCGGGCCTTGAGCGCGGCGAGGAACCGGCGCTGCCACTCGGCCTCGTGTTCGCTGGTGCGGATCAGCACGAAGAAACACGCCTCCAGCCCCAGCGCCTCGGGTTCCAGCAGCACGGTCTGCCGGCCGATCACCCCGGCCTCGCGCAGCTTGCGAATCCGGTTCCACACCGGCGTCTTCGACGAACCCACCTTGCGCGCGATCTCGTCGAGCGACTGGCCGGCATCCTCCTGCAACTGGTTGAGGATCCGCCGATCCAGCGCGTCGATCCGAACGGTCATGCGACATCCCCCGTTACCTCGCGCCGAACCGGAACATGTGTTCCGGCCACGGCGCGAAAACCTCGCGCTTCTGGAACATCATTCCGGTCGAAGATGCAAGAGCGATACCGCTTTTGATCTCGGTCATGGTTCACGCGGCGGCGGCGGTGTTCAGTCCGCCGCGACACCGGGCCTTGATCGGCGGGCAAAGCGCGATCCACGGCTTTCCCCGCCGCCGCCGCCCGGCTATGAGGGTAGGACCGAGACGCATGACAGACCAGAGCACCGTGACCGAAGCCGCAGCCCCCGTCCGCCCGATGCCCGACGCCCAGACCGTGACCGCCGTCACCCACTGGACCGACCGGCTGTTTTCCTTCCGCGTGACGCGGCCGCAATCGCTGCGCTTCCGGTCGGGCGAATTCGTGATGATCGGCCTGCCCGACGACGCCGGCAAGCCGATCCTGCGCGCCTATTCCATCGCCTCGCCGAACTGGGACGAGGAACTGGAATTCTACTCGATCAAGGTGCCCGACGGGCCGCTGACCTCGCGGCTTCAGCATATCGCGGTGGGCGACCGGATCATCCTGCGCCCGAAGCCGGTGGGCACGCTGGTTCTGGATGCGCTTCTGCCCGGCAAGCGGCTGTGGTTCCTGGCCACCGGCACAGGCATCGCGCCCTTCGCCAGCCTGATGCGCGACCCCGAAACCTACGAGAAGTTCGAGCAGGTGATCATGATGCACACCTGCCGCGAGGCGGCCGAGCTGGAATACGGACGGCAGCTGGTGGAAAACCTGCGCGACGATCCCCTGATCGGCGAGATGGTCGAGGGCAAGCTGCACTATTACCCGACGACCACGCGGGAGCAGACGGACCGGATGGGCCGGATCACCGACAACCTCGCCTCCGGCAAGGTCTTTGCCGATCTCGGCCTGCCGCCGATGGATGCCGGGCACGACCGCGCGATGGTCTGCGGCAGCCTGGCCTTCAACCTTGACGTGAAGGCGGTGCTGGAAGGCTTCGGCCTGAACGAGGGCGCGAACTCCGAACCGCGCGAATATGTGGTCGAAAAGGCCTTCGTCGGCGACGGTATCTGAGCGTTCGCCCCGTTCGTCACGCGAAACCGGTTGAACGGCGCGGGCCGCCCGACTATTTTGCGCGCCAATTCCATGGCAACGACAGAAGGAACGCCGCCATAGCCCGCAGACCGCACCACGCCCCGCCGACGCGCGACACCGGACCCCGCGTCAACGATCGTATCCGCGCACCAGAGATCCGGCTGATCGGAGCGGAGGGCGAAAACCTTGGCGTCATGGCCCCGAACCGGGCGATGATGCTGGCCGAGGAGGCCGGGCTGGACCTTGTCGAGATCTCGCCGAACGCGGCGCCGCCGGTCTGCAAGATCATGGACTTCGGCAAGTTCAAGTACGAACAGCAGAAGCGCGAGAGCGAGGCGCGCAAGAAGCAGAAGACCATCGAGATCAAGGAAATCAAGTTCCGCCCCGGCACCGACAAGCACGACTACGACGTCAAGATGCGCTCGGTGATGAAGTTCCTCGAAGAGGGCGACAAGGTGAAGGTCACGCTGCGGTTCCGCGGCCGCGAGATGGCCCACCAGGAACTCGGGCTGGACCTGTTGCGCCGCGTCGCCTCCGACGTGACCGATGCCGAGGCCGGCAAGATCGAGGCGATGCCGAAGCTGGAAGGCCGGCAGATGGTGATGATGATCGCGCCGAAGTAAGGCCGCGCACACCACCGCAAGCAATCGGGGCGGCCCTTGGGCCGCCCCGTTTCGTTCTGCCGGACGTTTCGGCGAAGGCCTGTCAGCCCGCCGCCGCCACGGCCCGCTTCGTCAGCACCTTGACGAGGTTCGCGCGATAGGCCGGGGTGCCGTGCAGGTCGCCGATCATCCCCTCGGGCGAGACCGTCAGCCCCTCGACCGCCGCGGGCGAGAAATCGGCCGACAGCGCCGCCTCGGCCTCGGACCAGCGGAACACGCCGCCTTCCGACGCGCCGGTGACCGCGACGCGCACGCCATCGGCGTATTTCGCCACGAACACGCCGGTCAGCGCGAAGCGCGAGGCCGGTTGCAGGAACTTCTGGTAATTCGCGGCCTGCGGCACCGGGAACCGGACCTCGGTGATGATCTCGCCGGGTTCCAGCGCGGTGGTGAACATCCCCTCGAAATAGTCGTCCGCGGCGATCTTCCGGGTGTTGGTGACGATCGTCGCGCCCGATCCCAGCGCCGCCGCCGGATAGCAGGCGGAGGGGTCGTTGTTGGCGAGGCTGCCGCCGATGGTGCCGCGGTTGCGGACCGCCGGATCGCCGATCCCGCCGGCCAGCGCGGCGAGCGCCGGGTAGCTGGCCGCCGCCTCGGCCGCCACCACCGCGTGCGGGGTGGCGCCGCCGATGCAGACCGCGCCGTCATCGGCGATGCAGACGCCGCGCATCTCGGCGATACCGCCCAGGCTGACCAGCACCGAGGGCGCGGCAAGGCGCTGCTTCATCGACGGGATCAGGGTTTGCCCGCCGCCCAGCGCCATCGCCTCCTCTTCCTGCAGCGCCTCCGCGGCGCCATCGATCGAGGAGGGTTTCACGAAGTCGAATGCATACATGGCTCTCTCTCCTCTCAGCCCTGGATCGCCGACCAGACGCGGCCGGGCGTCAGCGGCATGTCGATATGGGTGACATGGGTGATGCCGCCGCGATGCAACGCGTCGATCACCGCGTTGACCACCGCGGGCGGCGACCCGATCGCCCCCGCCTCGCCGCAGCCCTTCACGCCCAGCGGGTTGTGGGTGCAGGGCGTCTGGCAGGAATGGTCGACCACGTAGGACGGCACGTCATCGGCGCGCGGCATGGCGTAATCCATGTAGCTGCCCGACAGAAGCTGGCCGTTCTCGTCGTAGCTGACACCCTCCAGCAGCGCCTGGCCGATGCCCTGCGCAAGCCCGCCGTGCACCTGGCCCTCGACGATCATCGGGTTGACCACGTTGCCGAAATCGTCGGCCGCGGCGAAGGCGCAGATCGTCACCTTGCCGGTCTCCGGGTCGACCTCGACCTCGCAGGCATAGGCCCCGGCCGGATAGGTGAAGTTCGACGGATCGTAGAACGCCGTCTCCTCCAGCCCCGGTTCGAGGTCTTCCAGCGGGTAGTTGTGCGGCACGTAGGCCGCCAGGCAGACCGAACCCCAGTCCACCGACTTGTCGGTGCCCGCGACGCTGAAGGCGCCGTCCTTGAGCTCGATATCGGCCTCCGAGGCTTCCAGCAGGTGCGCGGCGATCTTCTTGGCCTTGTTGATCACCTTGTTCGCCGCCCGGACCATCGCCGAACCGCCGACCGCGAGGCTGCGCGAGCCGTAGGTGCCCATGCCCATCGGGGTGTTGGCGGTGTCGCCATGCACGATTTCCACCTGGTTCTCGGCAATCCCGATCATGTCGGCGATCACCTGGGCGAAGGTGGTTTCATGCCCCTGCCCGTGGCTGTGGCTGCCGGTCATCACCACGATCCCGCCGGTGGCGTTCACCCGCACCGTGGCGCTTTCGTAAAGCCCCGCGCGCGCGCCCAGTTGGCCCACGAGGTTCGAGGGCGCGATCCCGCAGGCCTCGATATAGCAGTTCAGCCCAAGGCCGCGCAGCTTGCCCGCCTCCGCGCTTTCGGCGCGCCGCGCCTCGAAGCCCGCCACGTCGGCGATGTCCAGCAGCTTGTCCATCGTGGCCTGGTAGTTGCCGGTGTCGTAGACCACGGCGACCGGCGTCTGGTACGGGAACTCGTCGGGCTGGACGAAGTTCTTGCGGCGGAGTTCCACCGGGTCCATCCCCATCTCGCGCGCGGCCTTGTCGATCACGCGTTCCAGCTGGAACGTCGCCTCGGGCCGGCCGGCGCCGCGATAGGCGTCGACGGGAACGGTGTTGGTGAACACCGCCTTGACGTTCACGTAGATCAGCGGGGTCTTGTAGTTGCCCGCCATCAGCGTGCCGTGCAGCCAGGTCGGCACCGAAGGCGCGAAGGTGGACAGGTAGGCGCCCATGTTGGCGAAGGTTTCGGTGCGGATCGCCTGGAAATGGCCGTCCTTGTCCAGCGCCAGTTCGATCTTCGTGACATGGTCGCGGCCATGCGCGTCGGTGATGAACGCCTCCGACCGCGTCGAGGTCCATTTCACCGGGCGGCGCAGTTCCTTCGCGGCGAAGGTCACCGCCGCCTCCTCGGCGTAGTGGAAGATCTTCGATCCGAAGCCGCCGCCCACGTCGGGCGCGACGACGCGCAGCTTGTGCTCGGGAATGCCCAGCACGAAGGCGCCCATCAGCAGCCGGATCACGTGCGGGTTCTGCGAGGTGGTGTAAAGCGTGTGCTGATCGGTCGAGAAATCGTAGTCCCCGATCGCGACGCGCGGCTCCATCGGGTTCGGCGCCAGCCGGTTGTTGACCAGTTCCAGCGTGGTGACGTGATCGGCCCTGGCGAAGGCCTCGTCCACCGCCGCCTTGTTGTCCTCGACGAAGCCCCAGTCGTAGCAGAGGTTGGAGCCGATATCGTCATGCACCAGCGTGCCGCCGGCAGCGGCGGCCTTCATGTCGACCACCGCGGGCAGATCCTCGACATCCATGACGATCGCCTCGGCGGCGTCGCGGGCCTGCGCCTCGGTCTCGGCGACGATCATCGCCAGCGCCTCGCCGACGTAGCGGATCTTGCCTTCGGCAAGGATCGGATGCTTGGGCTCCAGCATCGCGTTGCCGTGCCGGTCGGTCACCTGCCAGCCGCAGGGCAGCCCGCCGACGCCGGAAAAGTCCTGCGCGGTGAAGACGCGGATCACGCCGGGCATCGCCGCGGCATCCGTCGTGTCGATCTTGTTGATCTTCGCATGCGCGACCTGTGCGCGCAGGAACACCGCATACGCCTGGCGCGCCAGGTTCATGTCGTCGGTGTAGCGGCCCCGGCCCGACAGGAACCGGACATCCTCGCGGCGCTTCGAACTCGCGCCGATCCCGTGATCTTTCGGCATCTCTTCCTCCCTATCTGGTGCCTTGCGGCCTATTCGGCCGCCACGGCCGACACGTCCTGCCCCGAGGCGGCCATGATCGCCTTGACGATGTTGTGATACCCGGTGCAGCGGCAGATGTTGCCTTCGAGATAGTGCCGGATCTCGGCCTCGGTGGGCTTGGGGTTTTCCGCCAGCAGCGCGGCGGCGGACATCACCATGCCCGGCGTGCAGAACCCGCACTGCAGCCCGTGATGATCCTGGAACGCCTGCTGGATCACGCCCAGCGACCCGTCCGGATTGCCCATGCCCTCGATCGTCGTGACCTCCGCCCCGGCGACATCGGCCGCGAAAACCGTGCAGCTCTTCACGGCCTTGCCGTCGACATGCACGACGCAGGCGCCGCACTGGCTGGTATCGCAGCCGACGTGGGTGCCCGTCAGCCCGAGCCCCTGGCGCAGGAAATCGACGAGCAGCGTGCGCCCCTCGATGTCGCCGGACATGCTCCGGCCGTTCACGGTCATGCTTACCTTGGTCATGCTCTCCCTCCCTGGGTTATGCGGCGAGTTGAGCACGGAGTCGCGGATTTGAAAACCGTGGATTTCAACAGATTGGCGCAAAACGCGGCGCGGCGGCGATGTCCGACTTGCACGATGCGTGCGTCGGACCGAAACTCCGCGCGCGAGACGTGCAACGCACAGGAGAGGCGAATGACCGGGCGGGCGGAGACACGGCAGGCGGCGGAACGCGAAGTGGTGGACCGGGAGACCTGGCTGGCGGCGCGGCGCGCGCTGCTGGACGAGGAGATCGCCCTCACCCGGGCGCGCGACCGGCTGGCGGAAGCGCGCCGGGCCCTGCCGCGGGTACGGATCGCGGCCGACTACCGCTTCGTCGGGCCGGAAGGCGCGCTGCGGCTGGGCGATCTGTTCGGCCCGCATCGGCAACTGGCGGTCTATCACTTCATGTTCGGGCCGGACTGGGACGCGGGCTGCCCGATCTGTTCGTTCTGGATGGACAGCCTGAACGGCCTTGTCCCGCATCTCGCCGCGCGCGGGGTGTCGCTGGTGCTGGTTTCCGCCGCGCCGCTGGAAAAGCTCGAGGCCTATCGCGACCGGATGGGCTGGGACTTGCGCTGGGTGTCCACCGGCGACGGCCGGTTCAACCGCGATTTCGGCGTCTCCTTCTCGGGGGACGAACTCGCGCCCGAGGCGCGGATCTACAACTACGGCAAGGCGCCCACGCCGGGGCCGGAGGCGCCGGGTTTCTCGACCTTCGAGCGCGACGCGGACGGCGCGGTCTACCACTGCTATTCGGCCTATGCGCGGGGGCTGGAGGCGTTCAACGCCGCCTACGGCCTGCTGGACCTGATGCCGCGCGGCCGCGACGAGGGCGCATTGCCCTTCCCGATGGCCTGGCTCCGGCGGCGCGACAGCTACGCCGGGTAGCCCGGCCGGCCCCTGCGCCCTGTCCTCACCGCTCGCGCGGCTGGCCGCGCATCGGGATTTCCTTCAGCAGCCCGCCCACGCCCATCGCGGCGATGTCGTCGTCCGTCACGTCCAGCCCGCAGGCGAGCCGGTCGAGCACCCAGTCCGCGCCGTTCAGCGCCGGGCTGCGCGCGCAGCCCGGCAGGCCGATCACCGGGTGCGCGCCGAGGCGGCCGAGAAACAGCAGGTTGCCGGGATCGACCGGCATGCCGAACCGCGTGACGCGGCCGCCGGCATCGCGCAGCGCTGCGGGCGCGTCGTCGTCGGCATCCGAGGTGGCCGATCCGGTCAGGATCAGCAGCATCTCGCCCGGCATGGCGGCCAGCGCCTCGGCGATCGCCGCGCGGTCATGCGGCACCGTGCGGCAACCGGCCAGCGCGATCCCGAGCGCGGCCAGCCGCCCCTCGACCGCCGCACGGCCCTTGGCGTTCAGTTTTGCCGGCTGGCCGGGCACCTCGGTCATCAGAAGGCCGGCGCTGGCCACCGTGACCGGGCGCACCGTCACCGCGCCGCGCGCCGCGGCCGCCGCGGCCTCCAGCGCCAGGCCCGGCACCGCGTAGGTGATGATCTTCACCGTGCCCACCAGCGTGCCGCGCGCGACCCGCGCGTGGGGCGGCAGGGTGGCCAGCGTCAGCGCCGGGTCGATGCGGTTCAGGGCCAGCACCGCACCGGCATCGACCATCGCCACCCCCGGCCCCCGCGCCTTGAGGTTCACCCGCCCGGAATGCGGCCGCGTCAGGTCCAGCCCGGCCGCGTCCGGCTCCGGCACCAGCGCCGCGGCCAGCCGGGCGGCCGCCGCATCCTCGGCCACGTCGCCGGGATCGAGGCGGGCGACGGTGATCTCCTCCAGCCCCTCGGCAGCGATCGCCGCGACATCCGCAGCCGTCAGCACCCGGCCCTTGGCCAGCTTGCGGCCGCCGGCCATGCAGGAATGGGCAAGGATCGCGCCCGCGGCCTGATCCAGCGGCACCGGACCGAAGCGCATCAGCCCCGCCTCAGCGCCGAAATCACCTGCGCCATGATCGACACGGCGATCTCGGCGGGGCTTTTCGCGCCGATGTCGAGGCCGACGGGGGCGTGAATCCGGTCGATCTGCGCGGCGGCGACGCCGCGCGCCTCCAGCCGCGCGACGCGCTTGGCATGGGTTCGGGTCGAGCCGAGGCAGCCGAGGTAGTAGACCGGCGCGGCCAGCGCCGCCTCGATCGCCGGATCGTCGAGCTTCGGGTCGTGGGTGAGCGTCACCACCGAGGTGCGGGCATCGAGCCCGATCTCCGCCATCGCCGCGTCGGGCCAGTCGTGGCGGATCGTCTCGCCGGGAAAGCGGCTGTCCGAGCCGAACGCCTCGCGCGGGTCGATCAGCACCGGATCGTGGCCGCAGGCCCGCGCCATTGCCACGAGCGGCTGCGCGATATGCACCGCGCCGACCACGATCATCCGCAGGGGCGGGTTGTGGACGGCGGTGAACACCGCCCCCTCCGGCCCGTCGTCCACCCCCGAGCGGTCGGCGCGGAACCGCGCCGCCTGCGGCCCCTCCGGCCCGTTGAGCCCGCGCTCCCAGCTGTCCAGGTTCACCGAGTAGGCCAGCGGCCGGCGTTCGGCCCGCGCCGCGACGATCTCGTCGAGCATCTCGGCCGGCAGCGCCGCGCCCACCGGTTCCACGAGCACACGGATCGTGCCGCCGCAGGCCAGCCCCACGGCAAAGGCATCCTCGTCGGCCACCCCGAAGGTCAGAAGCCGCGGCCTGCCGTCGGCGAGCGCGGCGAGGCTGTCCTCGACCACCGCGCCCTCGACGCAGCCGCCGGAGACCGAGCCCATCATCTCGCCCGCGCCGGAAACCACCAGTTGGCTGCCCACCGGGCGCGGCGCGCTGCCCCAGGTTTCCACCACGGTGGCCAGGCACGCGCCCTTGCCGGCACGATGCCAGTGCTGCGCGATCTCGGGGATCCTGTCGTGATCGGGGCGTTGCATCCTTCCCTCCCTCGCCGGCCAATGGCCCGCCCGGGGCGCGGCGGCGGACCGGCCAGCGCGAGTCCTAGCAGGCGCGCGCGACCGGGCAAAGAAAAACGCTGCGGGAGGGAGAGCCCGCAGCGTCGATCTGGCCCGGCATCGGGAGCGTGCCGGGCGCCGGCGGCCCTTCGGGCGGTGGGAGAACCGCCGGTTCGGGAGAGAAGGGAACCGTCACGTTGAAAACTAGGCGTCCCAACCCCTACGAGACTTGATCTGCGTCAAGCGGCACGGCCATAGGGCTGCGACAAATGCGCAGCTGCCAGCAGTTGTTGCGGGCCGAACGCACATCGACGAACGCGATCGCCTGATCCGCCAGCAGCGCCGCGGCATGGCCGGGTACCTCGGACGCCGGCACCACACGCCCGGTGCCGTAGACGATCCGGAAATCGGCGCCATAGCCCTTGAGCAGGTAGTCGGGGCTTGTCGACAGGATCGGCGGCGGCGCCCGGCCGGGCCAGCGGGCGCAGTCGTCCTCGCACAGGAAGATCGGGCCGGTTTCGGCGTAGGGCTGCAACTCGGGGAACGCGCGATGCGCCAGCACCAGATAGCCCCGGCCCGCGGGCACGTCGTGCAGGCAATGCCGGCAGGGCACGCCGACCCCGTCGGAGACATGGCCGCGTTCGGGCGCCATTCCGTAGGCATCGGGCGCGCCCCGGCGCCAGGCGCGGGCAAGCTCGCCGGGCAGGGCCTGGTAGTCGAGGGTCATGGCAGGATCCTTTCGCTGCTGCCCCCTCGTTGTGGGGTCGGCGCGGGCGGCGGGCGACCCGGAACCTGTGCAAACCGCCCCCGCACGGCGCCCCGGGGACGATTCGGGGCCGAAACCCGGAACCCGGTTCGCAGGCCCGTCAGGCGGACCCGACCAGCCGCATCAGGCGCGCCTTCTCGCCGCTGTCGCGGGTGTCCGAGACCGCGCGGCCAAGCGCCTCGAGCGAGGCGACGGAATGGCCGGCGCGGAACGCGTCGACATGCGGCAGCATCGTCGCGATGCCGCGCGCCTTCGGCGCGAAACCTTCCCAGCGAAGCAGCGGGTTGATCCATATCAGCCGCCGCGCCGAAAGGTGCAGACGCTCCATCTCGCGCCCCAGTTCGGCGGCATCGTCGCGGTCGAGCCCGTCGGTGATCAGCAGGACCACCGCGCCCTGCCCCAGCACCCGGCGCGACCAGTCGCGGTTGAAGGCGTGCAGGCAGGCGCCGATCCGGGTGCCGCCCTCCCAGTCCTGCGCCTCCGATCCGGCGGCGGCGAGCGCGGCGTCGACGTCGCGCTGCGCGAGGTGACGGGTGATGTTGGTCAGCCGCGTGCCGAAGGTGAAGGCATGGACCTTCGCCCAGCCGGCGCCCTTGCGGTTCGCCACCGCGTGCAGGAAATGCAGCACCATCCGCGAATACTGCGACATCGAGCCGGAGATGTCGCACAGCGCCACGAGGTTCGGCCAGCGCTCCTGCCGCGAGCGCCGGGCGATCGTGCGGATCTCGCCGCCCTGTTTCATCGCCATCCGCAGCGTGCGCCGCCAGTCGGCCCGCGCGCCGTGCAGGTCGGCCGCGGTGCGGCGTGAGACGAGCGGCCGCACCGGCAGCGTGAGCCGCGCGATCATCCGGCGCGCGGCGGCGGCCTCCTCGGCGCTCATCTGTTCGAAATCGAGCGTGCGCAGCCGTTCTTCCGTCGACATCGTGAGCGAGGCGTCGACCTCGATGCGAACCTCGTCTTCCGGCGGCTCGGGCAGGTCCGGAGCCTCGGGCTCGATCCCGTCCAGCAGCGATTCGGCGGCGCGCTTCGCCCCGGCCTGGGCCGCGCGTTCCTCCTGCACGCCGCGGATCGCGGGCAGCATCAGGCTCATCATGTGTTCAAGGTAGCGCGGATCGCGCCAGAACAGCCGGAACACCTGCGCGAAGACCGCGCGCTGTTCGGGGCGCGAGACGAAGACCGCGTGCAGCGCCCAGTAGAAGTCGCCCCGCCCGGTGAAGCCGGTCGCCTCGATCGCGCGGATCGCCTCGATCACCCGGCCGGGGCCGACCGGCAGGCCGGCCTTCCTGAGCGCCCGCGCGAAATGCACGATGTTCTGCACCAGCTTCGGATCGTCGGGCAGCGCGAGATCGGGATAGGCGGGCATCGCGTCAGGCCGGTTCCAGCCCGGCGCGCACCTCGTCGAGCAGGCGTTTGGCCTCCGACCCCTCGATCTTCTGGATGTCGTCCTGGTACTTCAGGATCGCGCCCAGCGTGTCGCCGATCACCTCGGGCGACAGCGCGATCACGTCGAGCGCCAGCAGGCACTTGGCCCAGTCGATGGTTTCCGCCACGCCGGGCTTCTTGAACAGATCCTCGGTGCGCAGCCGCTGAACGAAGGCCACGACCTCTCGCGACAGCGTTTCGGAGGCCTCGGGCGCGCGGGCGGCCACGATCTCCATCTCGCGGTCGAAACCGGGGTAGTCGACCCAGTGATACAGGCAGCGGCGCTTGAGCGCGTCGTGCACCTCGCGGGTGCGGTTCGAGGTCAGGATCACGATCGGCGGTTCGGGGGCCTTCACGGTGCCCAGTTCCGGGATCGTGACCTGGAAATCCGACAGCGCCTCCAGCAGGAAGGCCTCGAACGGCTCGTCGGTCCGGTCCAGTTCGTCGATCAGCAGCACCGGCGCGCCGCCTGCCTGCGGCCGCATCGCCGCCAGCAGCGGCCGTTCGATCAGGTACTCCTCGGTGAACAGTTCCGATCTCAGCACGTCGCGGTCGGCGCCGCCGGCCGCCTCGGCGGTGCGGATCGCGATCATCTGTTCGGCGAAGTTCCATTCGTAGACCGCCGAGGCGGCATCCAGGCCCTCGTAGCATTGCAGCCGGATCAGGCGGCGGCCAAGCGCGGCGGCGATCGCCTTGGCGATCTCGGTCTTGCCGACACCGGCCTCGCCTTCCAGAAACAGTGGCCGGCCGAGTTTCAGCGACAGGAACACCACCGTCGCCAGCGCGCGGCCGCAGACATAATTCTCGCCGGCCAGCATCTGCTGCACGGCCTCGATCGATGCGGGCAAGTCTTTCGTCACCGTGATCCTCCCCTGGCGTCGCGTCATGCTGGGCGGCGCGTCGGGGACGGTCAAGGCCCCTTGCCGCAGCGCGGTTCGCGACGTAAGCGCAGGAACCATGCGCCTCATGCCTTCGCGCCCGCGCCGCACCACGCTTGTCGCCGCCAGCCTCGGCGCGGCGGTCTTCGTGGTCTTGGGCATGCCGCTTCCGCTTCTGCTGGGTCCGATGCTGGGCTGCCTCGGCTTCGCGCTGGCCGGTGCCCGGATGGAGGACATGGGCGGTTTCGGCACCTTCATGCGCACCTTCCTCGGTGTCGCGATCGGCGCGACGGTCACGCCGGAGCTGGTGGCCGAATTGCCGCGCCATGCCCCGACGCTGCTGTTGGTGCCGGTCTTCGTTCTGGTGATCGGCGCGGTGGGATATCCGTTCTTCCGCCGGGTGATGGGGTTCGATCATCCGACCGCCTTCTACTCGGCGATGCCGGGCGGCTTGCAGGACATGCTGATCTTCGGGCAGGAGGCCGGCGGCGACGTGCGGGCCATGAGCCTTGTGCATGCCACCCGCGTGCTGGTCATCGTCACCGCCGCGCCGGTGCTGCTGATGGCGCTTTACGATGCCGACCTGACGCTGCCGCCGGGCCTGCCGGTCACGGCCGTGCCGGTCCACGAACTGGCGCTGATGCTGGCCGCGGCGGTCGTCGGCTGGAAGGCGGCGGAACGGGCGAAGCTGTTCGGCGCCTCGCTGCTGGGCCCGATGATCGCCACCGCGGCGCTGAGCCTGATGGACGTCATCCATTTCCGGCCGCCTGCCGAGGTGATCTGGGCCGCGCAATTCTTCATCGGCATCTCGGTGGGTGCGAAATATACCGGCATCACGGCGCGCGAATTGCGCATCGACGTCGGCGCCGGGCTCGCCTTCGCGATCCTGCTGTCGCTGATCTCGCTGGCCTTCATCGAGGCGGTGCTGCTGATCTCGCCGGCGCCGACGCTGGACGTGCTGCTGGCCTTTCTGCCCGGCGGCCAGGCGGAGATGGCGGTCATCGCGATCGTGACCGGGGCCGATGTCGCCTTCGTCGTCGTCCACCACCTGCTCAGGATCTTCATCGTGATCACCGCCGCGCCCTTCGTGGCGCGCTGGCTGGGGCGGGATTAGCCGGCGTCGGTCCCGGCATCGCCGGCCACCGCCTCGCGCGCCGCATCCCGCAGCCAGTCGCGGAAGGCCCGGAACGCCGCGTTGTCCTCGCTGCGGGCGGGGAAGTGCAGCGCATAGGGCGTGGCCGTCACCATCGACCGGCGCGCGGCGCGGCGCAGGGTGCCGGCGGCGAGGTCGGGCGCGGCCAGCACCTCGGGCACCAGCGCGACGCCAAGGCCCGCGCGGGCCGCGGCCAGGACCATCCCGAACTGTTCCATCCGCGCCCCCCGCGCCAGCCGCACCGGGTCGAGCCCGGCGTCGCGGAACCAGTCGAGCCACAGGTTGGGCCGCGTCGCCTGCTGCAAGAGCGGCAGCCGCGCCAGTTCCGCATCCTCCAGCGCCCCCGCCCCGCCCGGCAGGAGCGACGGGCCGGCGACGACGACCAGGCGTTCCTCCATCAGCACCTCGGCGCGCACCCCGGCCCCGCGCGCCGGGCCGCGCAGGATCGCCAGGTCGCGCGGATCGGTTTCGAAATCCAGCGGCGCGAGCGTGGCGCTGACATCGAAGGTGACATTCGGCGCGCGCGCCGTGAACCGCGCCAGCCGCGGGATCAGCCACACCGCCGCGAAGGTCGGCAGCGCCGCGATCCGCAGCACGTCGCGATGCCCGCCGAAGGCCATGACGGTCAGCGCCGCGGCGTCGAGATCGGCCAGCACCTTCTCGGCACCCGCCAGCATCGCGCGGCCCGCGTCCGACAGCACCAGCCGCTGCCGCAACCGGTGGAACAGCCGCACCCCCAGCCGGTCCTCCAGCCCCGCCAGGGCCCGGCTGACGGCGCTTTGCGTCACCCCCAGCTCCGCCGCCGCCCGCGTCGCCTGCCCGGTCCGCGCCACCGCGACGAAGGCCTGCAGTTCCGGCAGCGTGGGCGTGTAGGCATGGCGCATGGCGGCCCCCTTCATGAGCAGAACGCATGACCCAGTAAGGCCTATTCATTTGCCGCCGGCAACCGCAGCCTGTAGAACTCGGCCCGACCCGACGCGAGGAGACCGCCATGACCAAGCCCGCCCTGAAGCCCAAGGACGCCCCCGACCTCTCGCGCTTCGACTGGGAGGACGCGCTGCGCCTCGACGACCAGCTGTCGGAAGACGAGCGGATGCTGCGCGACGGCGCCCGCAGCTACGCGCAGGAGAAACTGCAACCGCGCGTCATCGCCGCCTATCGCGACGAGGCCACCGATCCCGCGATCTTCGCCGAGATGGGCGAAATGGGGCTTCTGGGCGTGACCATCCCCGAGGAATACGGCGGGCTGGGCGCCGGTTACGTCACCTACGGCCTTGTCGCGCGCGAGATCGAGCGGGTGGATTCGGGCTATCGCAGCATGATGTCGGTGCAATCGAGCCTGGTGATGTATCCGATCTACGCCTACGGCTCGGAAGAGCAGCGGCGGAAGTACCTGCCGAAACTCGCCAGCGGCGAATGGATCGGCTGTTTCGGCCTGACCGAACCCGATGCCGGGTCTGACCCGGCGGGGATGAAGACCGTCGCAAGGAAGACCGACGGCGGTTACGTCCTGTCCGGCTCGAAGATGTGGATTTCCAACGCGCCGATCGCCGATGTCTTCGTCGTCTGGGCCAAGTCCGAGGCGCATGGCGGCAAGATTCGCGGCTTCGTTCTCGACAAGGGGATGAAGGGCCTGTCGGCCCCGAAGATCGGCGGCAAGCTTTCCCTGCGCGCCTCGATCACCGGCGAGATCGTGATGGACGGCGTCGAGGTGGGCGAAGACGCGCTTTTGCCGCATGTCGAGGGGCTGAAGGGCCCGTTCGGCTGCCTCAACCGCGCCCGCTACGGGATTTCCTGGGGCGTGCTCGGGTCGGCGGAATTCTGCTGGCACGCGGCGCGGGCCTACGGGCTGGACCGCAAGCAGTTCAACCGGCCGATCGCGCAGACCCAGCTCTTCCAGAAGAAGCTGGCCGACATGATGACCGAGATCTCGCTGGGCCTTCAGGCCTCGCTCCGGGTCGGGCGGCTGATGGACGAGGCGCGGGCCGCGCCCGAGATGATCTCGATCGTCAAGCGCAACAACTGCGGCAAGGCGCTGGATATCGCGCGGATGGCGCGTGACATGCACGGCGGCAACGGCATCCAGGAAGACTACCAGGTGATGCGCCACGCGATGAACCTCGAAACCGTGAACACCTACGAGGGCACGCATGACGTGCACGCTCTGATCCTGGGCCGTGCGATCACCGGGCTTCAGGCGTTCTTCTGAACCCGCCGCGCGGCGCGAGTTTCCATCGAAAACCCGGCCCCTTGCGGCGGTCGCACTGTTGTGATCCGGTCCCCTCGATGTGCCGTTTCCGGAGTGCCACATGCCGCTTGATCTCTGGCTTGCCTTCGTCGCCGCCTCGGCGGTGCTGCTGGTCATCCCCGGCCCGACGATCCTTCTGGTGCTGAGCTACGCGCTGACCCAGGGCCGGCGGGTGGCGGTGGCGATCGCGCTGGGTGTCGCGCTGGGGGATTTCCTCGCACTCACAGCCTCGCTCGCCGGGCTCGGGGCGCTGGTGCTGGCGTCGGCCACGGCCTTCACGGCGCTGAAATGGGCGGGCGCGGCCTACCTCGTCTGGCTCGGGGTAAAGCTCCTGCGGTCACGGCCCGCGCGGGGCCTCGGCGCCGATCTCGTCGAGGGGCCGCCGGCGCGCGGGGTGTTCTGGCACGCGGCCGTGGTGACGGCGCTGAACCCCAAGTCGATCGCCTTCTTCATCGCCTTCGTGCCGCAGTTCCTGCAACCCGCCGCC
Organism: Paracoccaceae bacterium; assembly: GCA_024742695.1. Lineage (GTDB taxonomy): Bacteria > Pseudomonadota > Alphaproteobacteria > Rhodobacterales > Rhodobacteraceae > JANSXY01. The sequence goes on from JANSXY010000002.1 coordinate 71,463, forward strand.
CCGCTGATGCCGCAGTTCGCGGTTCTTGTCGCGACATTCGTCGGATTGGCCGCGCTCAACGCGCTCGCCTTCGCGCTGGCGGCAGACCGGTTGCGGGCCCGGATCGGCCGCCCGGCCGTGCTGACATGGCTGAACCGGATCGGCGGATCGGCGCTGATCGGCATGGGGCTGATGACGGCGGCGCTGCGCCGCGCCTGACACCGCCGTGCCGCGACCGGAAACAGAAACTCCAGGCCTTGCGCATTGATGGAGGTTCGCGAACAATCCCCTTGTAATCACTACGTAATTTATAACGAAACCCGCTCTGCACGCTTGATCGGCGGGGTCTTGCCGATCAAACATGGCGCACCACGGACAGCCGGAGCGCAAGGGTGCAGACCGATTCGCCGCAGCTCGACCAGATCGATGCCGACACCCCGCTGTCGGCAGAGGACTGGTGCGCGCTGATCGAGGAAGTCGGCGAGCGCAACGGGTTCTTCGAACCCGTCGGAACGAACCATTTCGCGCTGTTCAACGACGATTCCCCGACATTGCTCGTCACGTTCGAGACCGTCGAGGGAATTCGGGCAGAGGATCCGGCGGCGATGCCGCTGGGCCAGCGGGTCGCCACGTCGCGCGGATGGTCCAGCCTGACCCTGATCGCCCGGTCGCGGACCTGGTTTCGCGATCCCGAGGTGCATGCGTTCTTCGACCGGCTGGTGGACGAGGCGTTCTTCGAGGAATTTGACCGCGTGGTGTTCTTCGGCGCCGGCATGTGCGGCTACGCGGCGGCGGCCTATTCCGTCACCGCGCCGGGCGCGACCGTGCTGCTGGTGGCGCCGCAGGCGACGCTGGAACCCGCCCGCGCCGGCTGGGATCCGCGGTTCGCGGGACACCGGCGGCTGTGCTTCACCGATCGCTACGGCTATGCCCCCGACATGATCGAGGGCGCCGGGCCGGTCTTCGTGGTCTACGATCCGCGCGAAAGCCTCGACGCGATGCACGCCGCGCTGTTCGCCCGGCCCTTCGTCACCCGGCTGCCCTGCCGCGGGGCCGGCGGCGACATCGCCGGGATGCTGGACCGGCTGGAGATCACCCCGGCGATGCTGCGGCTTGCCGCCGAAGGGCGGTTCACCGCGGCGGCGTTCTGGCGGCTGTGGCGCGCCCGCCGCACCGACCAGCCCTACCTGCGCGATCTCGTCACCCGGCTGGGCGATCACGGCGCGCTGTGGCGCGCCGCTCTGGTCTGCCGCAACGCCCTCGCGCGGCTCAACGCGCCGCGCTTCGCCCGCAGCCTCGCCCAGCTGGATCAGATGCTGGAAGACGAAGGCCGGGCCCTGCCCGTCCGCCGCCGCCGCCCGGCCTGACGGATCAGCCCAGCCCGCCCGCGTCCTCGATGAAGGCGACGATCTCGGCCACGCCGGCCCCGTCGCGCAGGCTTGCCATCACGAAGGGGCGCGTGCCGCGCGCGGCGCGGGTATCGGCCTCCAGCCGCGCCGGATCGACGCCGACATGCGGCGCGAGATCGGTCTTGTTGACCACCAACAGGTCCGACCGTGTCACGCCCGGCCCCTTCTTGCGCGGGATGTCCTGCCCGGCGGCGGTGTCGATCACGTAGATCGTCAGGTCCGCCAGTTCCGGGCTGAACGTGGCGGCCAGGTTGTCGCCGCCCGACTCGATCACGATCAGGTCGAGATCGGCGAAGGCGGAGCGCAGATCGGCCACGGCGGCGAGGTTGATCGAGGCATCCTCGCGGATCGCCGTATGCGGGCAGCCGCCGGTTTCCACGCCGCGAATCCGTTCCAGCGGCAGGGCCTGCACCCGCATCAGGTAATCGGCATCCTCGCGCGTGTAGATATCGTTGGTGATCACCGCCATCGAATGCCGCGCCGCCATCGCGCGGCAGAGCTGTTCGGTCAGCGTGGTCTTGCCGGCGCCGACCGGCCCGCCGATGCCAACGCGAAGCGGGCCGTTGGGGCTTGTCATCGCTTCCCATCCTTTCTGAGCTTCGGATCCCAAAGGCCTGTCATGACTTGAAGATCCGCACTTCCATATCCTCGTGCCAGGCGCTGGCCATATCCGCGCCCAGCGCCGCCGAACCCAGGCCCGACAGCGGCGTTTCCAGCGCGCGGCGCGCCGCCGCCTCGATCCGCGGCGCCAGCGCCGCCAGCGCCGCCTGCCCCTCGGTCTGGCCCAGCGGCACGAAGCGCACCGCCGCCAGCACCAGCGCCGAGGCCGCCGATTGCAGGTAAAGCGCCACCACCCGCTCCGCCGGCAGGCCCAGCGGCGCGGCGGCCCGGCCCAGCGCCACCGGAAGCGGCGCGGCCGGCAGGGCCTGACCGGTCAGCGCCGCGACGGTGCGCGACAGTGCCGCGCCCTGCTCTTCCGTCTCGGCCAGCCTCTCCCTGGTGGGCGCCAGCGCGCGGGCGGTTGCGGCCAGCCCCTCATGGTCGGCTCCGGGATCGAGCGCGCGCGCCACAAGCACCGCGTCGATGCCCAGCCCGCCATGGTCGATCAGGTCGCCCAGCCACGTCTCCAGCGCCGCGCGGTCGCTCACGTGGCCCTCGGCGATCGCCCATTCCAGCCCCTGCGACCAGGCGAAACTGCCCAGCGGAAACGACGGCGACAGCCATTGCACCAGCGCCAGAAGCCCCGACTCGCTCATGCGTTGGACGCGGTGTCGGGCGGGCCCTCGTCGTCACCGGGGCCGTCGCGGCGAACATGGGTGTGGACGTGGCGATGGCCGTGGTCGTGCTCCGCCGCGTGGCCATGATCGTGACCAAGGGTTCGGCCGTGGCCATAGGCGCCGCCCTCGGGGCGGAACGGCTCCACCACCTCGGCCAGCGTCGCGCCCAGCCGGGCCAGCATGTCGGCCAGCACCGGGTCGCGGGCGATCAGCAGCCGCCCGGCCTCGATCTGGCACGGGGTGTGCCGGTTGCCGATATGCCAGGCCAGCCGCACCAGGTCCGGCCCGGTGATCTGCAACAGCGGCTCCTGCGCCGCCAGCACCTCCACCAGCCGCCCGTCCGACAGCCGGAACGCATCGCCGGGGCCCAGATTGGTGGTTTGCGCCAGATCGGCGAGAAAGATCGTGCCGCCCTCGGCCTCCAGCCGCTTGCGGCGCAGGAACCGCGCCTCGTAGTCCAGCCGGACACGGTCGGCGGCCGGGCCGGTCCAGCCGCCGGCGGGCACCACCTCGTGGGCATGGGAAAGCTGGGTCATCGCGGGGCTCCTTCGCCAGGACAGCCGCCATCCTTTCGCCTTGCGGCCGGTCGCGCAAGCCTTGCGGCGCGCGGCGCGGTCAGGTGGCGCAAAGATAGGCCTTGGCCTCGATCTGGTAGACCGCGCTTCCCGTGGGCTGCGCGAAGACGATGGTATCGGCGCCCGAGGCCTTCGCGGCATCCTTCACCCGGGCGCGCGCCAGCGCCAGCGCCTGGTCCGTGACGACCGGGCCGTAGACGCCCGGCGTCATCGTGATGTCGGTGATGTAGCGGCAGTTGCCGACATCCGCCGCCGTCGCCTCGCGCAGCGTCGCGCCCTGCTGGCCCGGCATCGCCGTGCACCCCGCCAGAAATGCCAAGACCGCCAGTCCCGTGCCCCGCATCGTCCGCTCCCGCCGTTTCGGTCCGTGCCGGCAGACTGCCGCCTGTCGCCGGGCCGGGCAAGCCCCCGCGCCCGGATCCGGCGGTTCGCCGCCGCGACCGCCTCTCAGAACAGGAAGTAGCGCTGCGCAAGCGGCAATTCCTCGGCCGGTTCGCAGGTCAGCAGCTCGCCGTCGGCACGCACCTCGTAGGTCTCGGGGTTGACCTCGATCTCCGGCGTGGCGGAATTGCGCACCATGTCCGCCTTGCTCAGGCTGCGGGTGCCCCGAACCGCGATCAGCTGCTTTTGCAGCCCAAGCTCCGCGCCCACGCCGGCCTCCAGCGCCGCCTGACTGACGAAGGTGACCGCCGAGGCGGTCAGCGACCGGCCGAAGGCGCCGAACATCGGCCGGGTGTGCACCGGCTGCGGCGTCGGGATCGAGGCGTTCGGATCGCCCATCTGCGCCACCGCGATGGTGCCGCCGATCAGCACCATCTCGGGCTTGACGCCGAAGAACGCCGGGTTCCACAGCACCAGGTCGGCGCGCTTGCCCGGCTCGACCGAGCCGACATGCGCGGAAAGCCCGTGCACGATCGCCGGGTTGATCGTGTATTTCGCGACGTAGCGCTTCACGCGTTCGTTGTCGTTCTCGCCGGTCTCGGCGGCCAGCCGGCCGCGCTGCAGCTTCATCTTGTGGGCGGTCTGCCAGGTGCGGATGATCACCTCGCCCACCCGGCCCATCGCCTGGCTGTCCGAGGCCATGACCGAAAACGCGCCCATGTCGTGCAGGATGTCCTCGGCCGCGATCGTCTCGCGCCGGATCCGGCTTTCGGCGAAGGCGACGTCTTCAGGGATCGCCTTGTCGAGGTGGTGGCAGACCATCAGCATGTCGAGGTGTTCCTCGATCGTGTTGACGGTGTAGGGCATCGTCGGGTTCGTCGACGAGGGCAGCACGTTCGCCGCCGCCACCACCTTGATGATGTCGGGCGCATGGCCGCCGCCCGCCCCCTCGGTATGGAAGGCATGGATCGTGCGCCCGCCGATCGCGGCCAGCGTGTTCTCCACGAACCCCGACTCGTTGAGCGTGTCGGTGTGGATCATCACCTGCACGTCCATCGCGTCGGCGACCGTCAGGCAGCAGTCGATCGCGCCCGGCGTGGTGCCCCAGTCCTCGTGCAGCTTCATCGCGCAGGCCCCGGCGCGGATCTGTTCCTCCAGCGCCGCGGGGCGGCTGGCGTTGCCCTTGCCCGCGAAGGCCAGGTTCATCGGAAACGCCTCGGCCGCCATCAGCATCCGGCCGATATGCCAGGGCCCCGGCGTGCAGGTGGTGGCCAGCGTGCCATGCGCCGGGCCGGTGCCGCCGCCCAGCATCGTGGTGATCCCCGAATGCAGCGCGTCGTCGATCTGCTGCGGGCAGATGAAATGGATATGCGCGTCGATCCCGCCCGCCGTCAGGATCCGCCCCTCGCCGGCGATCGCCTCCGTGCCCGGCCCGATCACGATATCGACGCCGGGCTGGGTATCGGGGTTGCCGGCCTTGCCGATGGCGTGGATACGCCCGTCCCGCAGCCCGACGTCGGCCTTGTAGATGCCGGTATGGTCAAGGATCAGCGCATTGGTGATCACCGTGTCCACCGCGCCCTCGGCCCGGGTCCGCTGGCTTTGCCCCATCCCGTCGCGGATCACCTTGCCGCCGCCGAACTTCACCTCCTCGCCATAGGCGACCGCGTTCGCCCCGCCGCCGTCCGCGGCGCCGGCCGCCAGCGCGGTCAGGTCGCGCTCGACCTCGACGATCAGGTCGGTATCGGCCAACCGCAGCCGGTCGCCGGTGGTCGGGCCGTACATGTCGGCATAGGCGGCGCGGGAAATCCGTGCGGGCATCGCGGGGGCTCCGGGCTCAGGCGGCGTTGGCCGCGGTCTTGGGCTTGACGACGGCCGCCGGGCGGCGCCTGGCGGGCCCGGTCCGCACCGGTCCGCAGGCCGTGGGCGTGCTCACCAGCGCCCGGTCGGGATCGAACGCCTCGGCCAGCGCCGCCCAGGGCGCCAGCATCGGGTTCAGCGCCGCCCAGAAGGCCATCTGCGACCGCCATTGCGCCCGCATTTGCGCCTGCGCCTCGGCCATGGCCCCGGTCTGCGCCTCCATCGTCTCGAAAAGCCGCACCGAGGCGTCCCGCCAGGTCTCGATCTGTGTCGTGATCATCTCGTTCTCCCTTGCGCCAGCCCGGCGTCACGCCGGATCGAGCGGTCCCATGACCGCCTTGTTGAACCCCCAGGCCGCGCGCGCGCCGCCGTAGGGCACCAGCCGCACCTCGCGGGTCTGGCCCGGTTCGAACCGCACCGCGGTCCCGGCCGGAATGTCCAGCCGTTGCCCCCGCGCCGACGCGCGGTCGAAACGAAGCGCCGCATTGGTCTCGGCGAAATGATAATGGCTGCCCACCTGCACCGGCCGGTCACCGGTATTGGCGACCTCCAGCACCGTGACCGGGCGGCCGGGATTGAGCTCGATCTCGCCCGGCCCGGGAAACAGCTCGCCCGGGATCATCGCCGCGCCCGCCGGGCGTCGCGTCGCGCCGCGCGGCGCTGCCAGGCCAGCAGCCCGACCGGCGCCGCGGCCAGGCCCAGCGCGACCAGCGCCATCAGGTGATCGGCCGACCCCAGCGCATGGGCCAGCCCCTGCGCCAGGCCGCCCGCGTCATGCGCGCCGGGATGGGCCAGCGCCGCGCCGGGCGCTAGCGGCGCCGCAACGGACGAAACCAGAAGAACTCTACGGAACATCGACAAATCTCCTACCGGATCGGATGGTGAACGGTGACAAGCTTGGTGCCGTCGGGAAAGGTCGCCTCGACCTGCACCTCGTGGATCATCTCGGGCACACCCGGCATGCAGTCCTCGGCCCGCACGACATGCGCCCCGGCCTCCATCAGGTCGGCGACCCGTCGGCCGTCGCGCGCGCCCTCGACGACGTAGTCGGTGATCAGCGCGATCGCCTCGGGGTGGTTCAGCTTCACCCCGCGCTCCAGCCGGCCGCGCGCCACCATCGCGGCCAGGCTGACCAGCAGCTTGTCCTTCTCCCTCGGCGTCAGGTTCACGCGCGCCCCTCCATGATCCTCGCCCGGCGGGGCCGACAGGCCGCCGCGATTTTGGTCTCGAAATATCCCGCGGGGGCGGCGGCCACAGGCCGCCGGCGGGGGCGCGAAGCCCCCGTGCCGTCACCCACCGCCCGGCTCGCGCGCCCGATCATGCGGCCCCCTGCCAGACCCGCGGCAGCGCCGCGCCGCCGCGCAACACACTCAGCAGCCGCGCCAGCGCCCCGCGCAGCGGCCAGCCATCCGCGGCCCGCAGCCGGACCACGCATTTGCCATCCCAGCCCGAGGCCGCGGCCACCACGCCATCGGGCAGGCCGTCGATCGCGGCGCGCACCGCGCCGGTTGCATCCTCCGCCCCCGGCGCCACCAGCGCGACGGTGGCCAGCGCGCGCGCGCCGGCCAGCAACGCGGGGCGGTCGCCCAGCGCCGCATCGGTCAGCCGCAGCGGTTCGATCAGCACCGGCCGGCCCTCGCGCCGGACCTCGCGCCAGTCGTCCAGTTCCAGCCGCGTCACCCGCTCGCCCATCGCCTGCCGGCCCAGCACCAGCGACTCGGTCATCAGAAACCGCGCGCCGGCGCCCAGATCCGCACGCGTGCGCCGGTCCAGCGCCGAGGCGTCGAAAAGGATCGTCTCCTGCGGCAACCAGTCGAGCGCGGCGCCGGCACCGATGTCGAGGTCCACCTCCAGCCGCGCGCGGCCGCCGGTCGAGCCATAGGCGCGCTCGGCGGTCTGGGTCGTCGCCACCGCCCGCGCGCCGGGGCCAAGGCCCAGCGCATAGGCCAGCCGGTCGCCACCGGTCAGCCCGCCGGCGGTGTTCAGGAACACCACCTCGGGCGCGGCGGCATGGACGCGCGGCAGGAATGCCTTGGCCGATCCCGCCTGCGCCAGCCGGTCAAGGCGCGCGGCGCGGCCCGGCGCGGCCAGGAGGGTGACCTCGGCCCGGCCGGTAACGCGCTGCAGTCGGGGAACGGAAGCGTCGAACATGCGCCAACCCTAGCCCGCCCCCTCGGGTGGACAATTCGTTGCGCCTTGCCGGTGCCGGCCGCCGCGCAAATGCCCGTTCGGCAGGCATCGCCGGCGCGCCCCGCCCAAGAAGCGGGCAGCGGCGAAACCCGGTCCATCGGCGCAGGGCACTGGAAAGCGCCGGCGACTGGGTGTAGGTCCGTGGCATGACGACAGAGTTGATCCTCCGCCGCCCCGATGACTGGCACCTGCACCTGCGCGATGGCGCGATGCTGCGCGCCGTGCTGCCCGAATCCGCGCGCCACTTCGCCCGCGCGATCATCATGCCCAACCTGGTGCCCCCGGTCGTGACCGCCGCCGACGCCCGCGCCTACCGCGACCGGATCCTGGCCGCGCTGCCCGCCGGGCAGGCGTTCGAGCCGTTGATGACGCTTTATCTCACCGAGGCGACCGACCCGGACGACGTGGCGGCCGCAAAGGCGGAGGGGCTGGTCACGGCGGTCAAGCTCTACCCCGCCGGGGCCACCACGAATTCGCAATCCGGGGTGCGCGATTTCGACAAGGTCCGCGGCGTGCTGGAACGGATGGCGGAAATCGGCCTGCCGCTGTGCGTGCATGGCGAGGTCACCGATGCCGAGATCGACATCTTCGACCGCGAGGCGGCGTTCATCGACCGGGTGCTCGACCCGATCCGCCGCGCCACGCCGGGCCTGCGGGTGATCATGGAACACATCACCACGCGCGACGGGGTGGACTACGTGCGCGGCGGCGGGCCCGACATCGCCGGGACGCTGACGGTTCACCACCTGATCATCAACCGCAACCACATCCTCGCCGGCGGCATCCGGCCGCATTACTACTGCCTGCCCGTCGCCAAGCGCGAGGAACACCGGCTGGCGCTGCGCGCCGCCGCCGTCTCGGGCGATCCGTCGTTCTTCCTGGGCACCGACAGCGCGCCGCATGTCGACGCCGCCAAGGAAACCGGCTGCGGCTGCGCGGGCTGTTTCACCGCCACCAACGCGATGGCGCTGCTCGCCCACGTGTTCGAGGAAGAGGGCGCGCTGGATCGGCTTGAAGGGTTCGTGTCGCTTCACGGCCCGGCGTTCTACCGGCTGCCCCCGAACGAGGCCACGATCCGGCTGGTGAAGCGCGACGCGGCGACCCGCTGGCCCGCCAAGCTGGACACCGGCGACGGACCGGTGACGATCTTCGACCCCGGTTTCGACGTCTGCTGGGACGTCGCCTGAACGAAAGGCCAGCCCATGATCCCCGCCGCCTTCCCGCCGCCCGACGAGATCGCCCGGCTCACCGCCCGCGCGCTGCTGGAGATCGGCGCGGTGCATTTCAACGCGGACGAGCCGTTCACGCTGGCCTCCGGCCTGCCCTCGCCGACCTATATCGACTGCCGCAAGCTGATCTCGTATCCCCGCATCCGCTCGGTCCTGATGGATTTCCTCGCGGTCACCGTGATGCGCGAGGCCGGGATGGAGGCCTTCGACAACGTCGCGGGCGGCGAGACCGCGGGCATCCCCTTCGCGGCGCTGGTGGCCGAACGGCTGGCGCTGCCGATGACCTACGTGCGCAAGAAGCCAAAGGGGTACGGCCGCAACGCCCGGATCGAGGGCGCGATGACCGAAGGCCAGCGCGTGCTGCTGGTCGAGGATCTGACGACCGACGGCGGATCGAAGCTGAGCTTCGTCGACGCGATCCGCGAGACCGGCGCGACCTGCGGCCATACCGCCGTGATCTTCTACTACGGCATCTTTCGCGAAACCGTGCCGCGGCTGGCCGAACACGGGGTGGCGCTGCATCATCTGTGCACCTGGCACGACGTTCTGGCCGAGGCGCGCGCGCAGGCCGCTTTCGACGCGGCGACGCTGACCGAAGTCGCGGCCTTCCTCGCCGATCCCCGGGGCTGGCAGGCGGCCCGTACCGGCGGCTGACGCCGGGGCGTCGCCGCGAAACCGACGGAGACGGACATGGACCTTGCCACCGAGGGGCGCGACCGGGCCGACGAGATCGCCGCGCTGTTTTCCCGCACCTTCACCGATTCCGAAGGCGCCGACGAGGGCCGGCTGATCGGCGAGCTTGCCCGCGCGCTGGTGGCCGACACGCCCGAGGCGGATCGATACGTGTTCACCGCGCGCGACGATGGCGCGCTGGCGGGTTGCATCGTCTTTTCGCGCCTGATCTATCCCGAGGATGCGCGGACCGTCTTCATCCTCGCCCCGGTCGCGGTCGCGACCGGGCGCCAGGGCCAGGGCATCGGCCAGGCGCTTTTGCGGTTCGGATTGGCAGAGATGCGCCGGCACGGGGCCGAGGTGGCGATGACCTACGGCGACCCGGCCTATTACGGCAAGGTCGGGTTCCGGCCGATCACCGAGGCCGACGCGGCGGCGCCGTTCCCGCTGAGCATCCCGCACGGCTGGCTGGCGCAGTCGCTGACCGACCGGCCGCTCGACCGGCTCATGGGGCCGTCGTCCTGCGTGCCGGCGCTGGCCGACCCGGCCTATTGGTAAGACCGGGGCGGAAACCGGCGCCCGCGGCGCGATTTCGTGTGGGCCAGCCGGTGGGAAGCGCTGTGGACAAGCGGGGATAACCCTGCCGCCGCCATCCGCGGCCACCACAGCATCGGCGCGGCGCTGGCGCTGGGTCCGCAACATCTGGTAGGCTTTCTGGGCAAGGCGCGGCCCGATGCGATTGTCCACAGGGTTTCGCGGGGGTTGTCCACCGGGATACCCACTTTGCGCGGGCGCGCGGAAACGGGCATATCGGGCGGATCGAATCGGGGGAGGCAGGATGACCGAGGTCAGGGCGCTCAGGAGCGATGCGGCGGAGCCGGCGGAGGCGGATGTCCTGCCGCACAACATCGAGGCCGAGCAGCAGCTTCTCGGCGCGATCCTGACCAACAACGACATCTACGACCGGATCGCGGCGGTGGTGAAGGCCGAGCATTTCTTCGACCCGGTTCACCAGCGCATCTTCGAGGTCGCCGCGGCCCGGATCCAGAAGAACTCGCTGGCCTCGCCGGTCACGCTCAAGGGCTTCCTGGAAGAGGAACGCGGCCTGCAGGAACTGGGTGGCCCGGCCTACCTCGTCCGGCTGGCCGGGGCGGCGATCTCCGCCCATGCGGCGCGCGACTACGCGCAGATGGTCTACGACCTCGCCGTGCGGCGCGAACTGATCCGGCTGGGCCGCGAGATCGCCGCCCGCGCCGGCACCGTCAGCGTCGAGGACGACCCCGACGCGCAGATCGTCAAGGCCGAGCAGGATCTTTACGCGCTGGCCGAGAAAGGCCAGGCGGAACGCGGATTCGTGTCTTTTCTCAAGGCGGTGACCGACGCGGTTCATGTCGCCAATGCCGCCTACCAGCGCGACGGCGGGCTGGCCGGCATCTCTACCGGGCTGGCCGACATGGACAAGAAGCTGGGCGGCCTGCACCGGTCGGACCTGCTGATCCTGGCCGGGCGGCCCTCGATGGGCAAGACCTCGCTGGCGACCAACATCGCCTTCAACATCGCCAAGGCGCATCGCCGCGGCCGCCTGCCCGACGGTTCCGAAGGCACGGTCGATGGCGGCGTCGTCGGCTTCTTCAGCCTCGAGATGTCGGCCGAGCAGCTGGCCGCGCGGATCCTGTCCGAAGCCTCCGAGGTGCCCAGCGAACAGATCCGCCGCGGCGACATGACCGAGGCGGAGTTCCGCCGCTTCGTCGAGGCCGCCAAGGCGCTGGAATCCTGCCCGCTGTACATCGACGACACGCCGGCGCTGCCGATCAGCCAGCTGGCCGCCCGCGCCCGGCGGCTGAAGCGCACCCACGGGCTCGACGTGCTGATGGTCGACTACCTGCAACTCGTCCGGCCCGCCACGGCCAAGGACAGCCGCGTCAACGAGGTGTCCGAGATCACTCAGGGGCTGAAGGCGATCGCCAAGGAACTCGACATCCCGGTGATCGCGCTCAGCCAGCTGTCGCGGCAGGTCGAGAACCGCGAGGACAAGCGCCCGCAGCTGAGCGACCTGCGCGAATCGGGCTCGATCGAACAGGATGCCGACGTGGTGATGTTCGTGTTCCGCGAGGAATACTACCGCGAGCGGGAAAAGCCCGGCGACCATGACCTCGAAGGCATGGCCAAGTGGCAGCAGATCATGGAACAGGTCCACGGCAAGGCCGAGGTGATCATCGGCAAGCAGCGGCACGGCCCGATCGGATCGGTGGAACTGTCGTTCGAGGGCCGCTTCACCCGGTTCGGCAACCTCGTGAAACCCTGGCAGGGCGGCGGCGAGGGGATGTGACGACGCGCATTCCGGGATCGGCCGGTTCCCCGGGACCGTGGCACCGATCCCGCAAGGCTTGGCGGCCATAGCGATCGCGGGGGGCAGGCGAACCGGCCGCACGTCAGATGACACGCGCCCCGGGCAGTCCATGGCAACGACATTTCGCCGCTTTGGCGAAGGCGCGCCCGCTTCGCCCGTGCGCCAGCACGGGCGGCGCCCGACCCGCCCCCCAGGGGCGGGCGCTTCCGCGCCCACCCCTCGGGCCGGTCGCCGCCCTGCCTTTCGGCCGCGGCGGGCGGCCCCGCAGCCACCTCGCCCCCTTGACCCCTCCGGCGAACCTGTCACAACCCGGCCATGGCCACCGCGACGCTTTCCATCGATCTTGACGCCATCGCCCGGAACTGGCGCGCGCTCGACGCGTTGTCGGCGCCCGGCGTGGAAACCGCCGCCGTGGTCAAGGCCGATGGCTACGGCCTGGGCGCGGCGCGGGTCGCCGGGCGGCTGGCGCGGGCCGGAGCACGGCGGTTCTTCGTCGCCACCGCCGAAGAGGGCGCGGCGCTGCGCCAGGCGCTGGGCGAGGCGGCGCAGATCATGGTGTTCTCGGGCCACATGCCCGGCGATACCGACATGATCGGCGATCTCGGCCTCGTGCCGATGCTCAACAGCCTCGAACAGATCACCCGGCATCTCGAGGCGCTGCCCGGCCATCCCTTCGGCATCCAGCTTGACACCGGGATGAACCGGCTGGGGATGGAAGCCGCGGAATGGGAAACCGTCGCGCCGATCGTGCTGTCGGCCCGGCCGGTTCTGCTGATCAGCCATCTCGCCTGCGCCGACGAGCCCGGGCATGCCGCCAATGCCGCGCAGCTGGCCGAGTTCCGGCGGATGACGGACGGGGCCGGCGTGCCGCGGTCGCTGGCCGCCACCGGCGGCGTCCTGCTGGGCGAGGACTATCATTTCGACCTGACGCGCCCCGGCGTCGGCCTCTACGGCGGCCTGCCCTTCGCGGCGGCCGAACCGGTGGTGCGGCTGTCGCTGCCGGTGATCCAGGTCCGCGAGGTCGCGGCGGGCGAGACGGTGGGCTACGGCTGCGGCTGGACGGCGCCGGCGCCGCGCCGGATCGCGACCCTCGCCGCGGGCTATGCCGACGGGCTGATCCGCGCGATGTCGAACGCCGCGCGGCTTTGGGCCGGGGCCACCCCCTGCCCGCTTGTCGGCCGCGTCTCGATGGATCTGGTCACGGCCGACGTCACCGGGCTCGACGCGGCGCCGCAGACGCTCGACATCCTGTGCCCGGAACAGACGGTCGATGCCCTGGCCGACGCCGCCGGCACCATCGGCTACGAGATTCTCACCGCGCTCGGTCCGCGCTATGCCCGCCGCTACGCCGAGGGCCGCGGATGAGCCTGACCTCGCCTTTCGCCGCGACCGGCCGGGTCGTGTTGTCGGCGCTGGCCACGCTCGGCCGGGTGACGATCTTCGCGCTGCAGGCGGCCAGCCACATCCTGCGCCCGCCGTTCTACACCCGCGAGTTCCTGAACGCGCTGATGCAGATCGGCTGGTTCAGCCTGCCGGTCGTCGGCCTCACCGCGCTGTTCACCGGCGGCGCGCTGGCCCTGCAGATCTATGCCGGCGGCGCGCGGTTCAACGCCGAAAGCGTGGTGCCCTCGATCGTTGCGATCGGCATGGTGCGCGAGCTTGGCCCGGTGCTGGGCGGGCTGATGGTGGCCGCCCGCGTCGCCTCGTCCATCGCGGCGGAAATCGGCACGATGAAGGTGACCGAACAGATCGACGCGCTGGTGACGCTGTCGACCGACCCGATGAAATACCTCGTCGCGCCGCGGGTGCTGGCGGCGACGCTGGCGGTGCCGGTGCTGGTGGCGGTGGGCGATTCGATCGGGATCTGGGGCGGCTACCTCGTCGGCGTCACCCGGCTCGACTTCAACGCGGCGACCTACCTGAAGAACACCGTCGATTTCCTCGAATTCTGGGATGTCGCCTCGGGCCTCGTGAAGGGCGCGGTGTTCGGCTTCACCGTGGCGGTGATGGGCTGCTACCACGGCATGCGCTCGGGCCGCGGCGCGCAGGGCGTGGGCCGCGCGACGAAGCTGGCCGTCGTCTCGGCCTCGGTGATGATCCTCGCCGCGAACTACGTGCTGACGGAGGTGTTCTTCTCGGCATGATCGACCTTCAGGGCATCGAAAAGGCCTTCGGATCGAACCGCGTGCTGCGCGGTGTCGATCTGTCGATCGGCACCGGCACCTCGATGGTGATCATCGGCGGGTCGGGCACCGGCAAGTCGGTGCTGCTGAAATGCATCCTCGGCCTCGTCACCCCCGATGCCGGCTCGATCCGGCTGGACGGGCGCGACGTGGCGAACGCCCCGCGCGATGAATTCCTCGCCCGTTTCGGCATGCTGTTCCAGGGCGCGGCGCTGTTCGACAGCCTGCCGGTCTGGCACAACGTCGCCTTCCGGCTGCTGCGCGGCGCCAACCGCTGCCCCAAGGCCGAGGCGCGCGAGATCGCGGTGGAAAAGCTGCGCCGCGTCGGCCTGAAGCCCGAGGTGGCCGATCTCTACCCCGCCGAACTCTCGGGCGGGATGCAAAAGCGCGTCGGCCTCGCCCGCGCCATCGCCGCCGAACCCGAGATCATCTTCTTCGACGAACCCACCACCGGGCTCGACCCGATCATGGCCGGGGTGATCAACGAACTGATCCGCGAGATCGTGTCCGAGATGGGCGCGACGGCAATGACGATCACGCATGACATGTCGTCGGTGCGCGCCATCGCCGACCATGTCGCGATGCTGCACGACGGGGTGATCCAGTGGACCGGCCCGATCGCGGAAATGGACGCCACGCCAGACCCTTACGTCCAGCAGTTCATCAACGGCCGCGCCGAGGGGCCGATCGCGTCGGTGCGCTGAGCGCGGCCCGGATCGCGGATTTTGGTCCGGAAATATCCCGGGGGTGCGGGGGCGGCGCCCCCGCGGCGCTTGCACCCGCCCGACCCCTCGGGCACGAAGGGCCATGGCCAAAGCCCCCGCCCTCCGCTTCACCTGCCAGTCCTGCGGCGCGACCCATTCGAAATGGGCCGGGCGCTGCGACGCCTGCGGCGCCTGGAACACGCTGGTCGAGGAAACCCCGCTCGCCGCGCCGGGCAGCCGCACCGGGCCGGCGCGCGGCCGGTCGATCCCGCTGTCGACGCTGGCCGATGCCGAACCGCCGCCGCCGCGCACGGTCTCGGGCCTGGCCGAATTCGACCGGGTGCTGGGCGGCGGGCTGGTGCCGGCCTCGGCGATCCTGCTGGGCGGCGATCCGGGGATCGGCAAGTCCACGCTGCTGTTGCAGGCGACCGCCGCGCTGGCCCGCGCCGGCCTGTCGTGCCTGTACATCTCGGGCGAGGAGGCCTCGGCGCAGGTCAGGATGCGGGCCGCGCGGCTGGGGCTGGCCGAAGCGCCGGTGCGGCTGGGCGCGGAAACCAGCCTGCGCGACATCCTGACCACGCTCGACGCCGAGCGCCCCGACCTCGTGGTGATCGACTCGATCCAGACGATGTGGTCGGACACGGTCGACAGCGCACCGGGATCGGTCGCGCAGGTTCGCGCCGCGGCGCATGATCTGGTCAGCTTCGCCAAGCGGCGCGGCGCGGCGGTGGTGCTGGTCGGCCATGTCACCAAGGAAGGCCAGATCGCCGGGCCGCGGGTGGTGGAGCACATGGTCGATACCGTGCTCTATTTCGAAGGCGAGCGCGGCCACCAGTTCCGCATCCTGCGCGCGGTCAAGAACCGCTTCGGCCCGGCCGACGAGATCGGCGTGTTCGAGATGACCGGCGCGGGCCTATCGGAAGTCGTCAATCCCTCGGCGCTGTTCCTGTCCGAACGCGGCCAGCCGGCGCCCGGATCGGTGGTCTTCGCCGGCATCGAGGGCACGCGCCCGGTGCTGACGGAAATCCAGGCGCTGGTCGCGCCCTCGCCGCTTGGCACGCCCCGGCGCACGGTGGTGGGGCTCGACGCCGGGCGGCTGTCGACGATCCTCGCGGTGCTGGAGGCGCGCTGCGCGATCCCCTTCGCCGGGCTCGACGTGTTCCTCAACGTCGCGGGCGGCATGAAGGTCACGGAACCGGCCGCCGATCTCGCCGTGGCCGCCGCGCTTCTGTCGGCGCGCGAGGACGTGGCGCTGCCCGCCGACATGGTCGTGTTCGGCGAAATCAGCCTGTCGGGCGCGCTTCGGCCGGTGGGGCAGACCGAAAACAGGTTGAAAGAAGCGCAAAAACTTGGTTTTTCGCAGGCGATTGCCCCCGAACGGTCAAAAATCGGGCCAGATACGGGGTTGTTCATTCGTCAGATACCGGACCTGGTTACGGTCGTGGGCGAGATTTTCGGGGCCGGTTAGGGCCGTTGCGCAGCGGGGCGAGCATGGAAGGCTTCACCATCATCGACGCGGTCGTGGGCGGCGTGATCCTGTTGTCGGGGATCCTGGCCTGGAGCCGCGGCTTCACGCGCGAGGCGCTGGCGATCCTCGGCTGGGTCGCCGCGGCCGTGGTGGCGTTCATGTTCGCGCCGCAGGCGCAGCCGCTGATCGCGCAGATCCCGGTGCTGAGCGATTTCCTTGGCGACAACTGCGAATTGTCGATGATCGCGGCCTTCACCGCGGTCTTCGCGCTGGCGCTTCTGCTGGTGTCGATCTTCGCGCCGCTGTTCGCCTCGGCGATCCAGCGGTCGATCCTGTCGGGCATCGACCAGGTTCTGGGCTTCGTCTTCGGCGTGGCGCGCGGCGTTCTCCTGGTGGCCGTGGCGCTGATCGTCTACGACCGGGTGATGGTCGACCAGGCGGTCGCGATGGTCGACGACTCGCGTTCGGCGGGGATCTTCGCGCAGATGGAAGAGCGCCTGAACGAGCAGTTGCCCGACGACGCGCCGGGCTGGATCGTCGCGCGCTACGAGGAACTGATGGCCTCCTGCACGGCGACCGAACCGCCGGGCGTGCTGACCCAGCCGCCGGCGGACAACGGATAGGCATCCGGCGGCGCGGCGCGGGCCGCGCCGGTCGTAAAATCGTCATATCTGCACGGCCGGGCGTGACAGCGCCGGGGCAAGGGCCTAAATGAAAGGCCAAGACCTGCCCGGATTCGGAGTCAGAGACATGCGTCAGCCCCCCGCTCATCCGTTCGACGACGACAAGCTGCGGGAAGAATGCGGGGTTTTCGGGGTGATCGGGGTGACGGAGGCGGCGAATTTCGTCGCGCTCGGCCTGCACGCCCTTCAGCATCGCGGCCAGGAGGCGGGCGGGATCGTCAGCCACGACGCCGACGGCGGCTTCCACTCCGCCCGCCGCTTCGGCTACGTGCGCGACAATTTCACCAAGGCCAGCCTGATGGAGACCCTGCCGGGCCCGCTCGCCATCGGTCACGTGCGCTATTCCACGACCGGGTCGAAGGGCGCCACGCAGATCCGCGACGTGCAGCCGTTCTTCGGCGAATTCGCGATGGGCGGCTGCGCGATCGCCCATAACGGCAACATCACCAATGCCGCCGCGCTGCGCCGCGAGTTGATCGAGCGCGGCTCGATCTTCCAGTCCTCGTCGGATTCGGAATGCATCATCCACCTGATGGCGCGGTCGATCCAGCGCAACATCCCCGAGCGGATGAAGGACGCGCTGCGCCGGGTCGAAGGCGCGTTCTCGATCATCGCGATGACGCGGACCAAGCTGATCGGCGTGCGCGACCCGCTGGGGGTGCGGCCGCTGGTTCTGGGCCGGCTGGCCGACGAGGGCTTCTGCCTGTCCTCGGAAACCTGCGGGCTGGACATCATCGGGGCGGAGTTCGTGCGCGAGATCGATCCGGGCGAGATGGTGGTGATCTCGGAGGGCCGGATCGAAAGCACCCGGCCCTTCAGCCCGGCGAAATCGCGGTTCTGCATCTTCGAGCATGTCTATTTCTCGCGGCCCGATTCGATCCTCGGCGGCCGGTCGGTCTACGAGACCCGGCGCCAGATCGGCGTGGAACTGGCGCGCGAGGCCCCGGTCGAGGCCGACCTCGTCTGTCCGGTGCCCGACAGCGGCACCCCCGCCGCGATCGGCTACAGCCAGGAATCAGGCATCCCCTACGCGATGGGGATCGTGCGCAACCAGTACATGGGCCGCACCTTCATCGAACCGACCGAGCAGATCCGCAACATGGGCGTGCGGCTGAAGCTGAACGTCAACCGCGCGCTGGTGGCGGGCAAGCGGGTGGTTCTGGTCGACGATTCGGTGGTGCGCGGCACCACCAGCCGCAAGATCAAGGACATGATCCTGGATGCCGGTGCGGCCGAGGTGCATTTCCGCATCGCCAGCCCGCCCACGGCCTGGCCGTGCTTCTACGGCGTCGACACGCCCGACCGCGGCAAGCTCCTGGCCGCGACGATGTCGGAAGACGAGATGCGCGACTGGATCGGGGTGGACTCGCTCAAGTTCATCACCCTCGACGGGCTTTACCGTGCCGCCGGCGAGGCGACCGGCCGCGATCCCGAGGCGCCGAAATACTGTGACGCCTGTTTTTCCGGCGAGTATCCGGTGGCCCCCTCCGACCAGATCGAGCAGGGGTTCAAGATGAAGGCGGCCGAGTAGCCGGCACCGACGGCCGGGCACGACGCCGCGGCGTTGCGGTCGCGCGCGTCAGGGCGGCCGGGCCGCGCCGAACCTTCGCCGTGCGGATCCCGAAACGAGAAACGCCGCCCCGGGGGGCGGCGTTCCGCTGTGCGGTACGGGGTGCCGATCAGCCGCGCTTGCGGCCCAGCAGGCTCCAGCCGCCGGTGACGATCAGCGCCGCCAGAACCGCCTTCACCACGTCGCCCAGAAGGAACGGCATCATGCCGACCGCGATCGCCTTCTCGAACCCGATCGCGGCGCCAAGCCATGCCACGCCGGGCAGGTAAAGCACCGCCGAGGCCGCGAGCGCCACCAGCGCCAGGCCCGGAACCGAGCGCACGCCGCGATCCGCCGCCCAGCCGGCGATGAAGGCCATCGCCACGAAGCCCAGCAGGAACCCCGTGGTCGGCCCGCCGAGGCCGGCCTTGAAGCCCGAGAACACCGGCAGGCCCATCGCGCCCTCGGCGACATAGGCCGCAACCGTCAGCGCCCCCAGCCGCGCGCCAAGCGCGAAGCCCACCAGCAGCACCGCCAGCGTCTGCAGCGTCATCGGAACCGGGAAGAACGGCACCGAGATCTGCGCCGAAATCGCGATCAGCGCGGTGCCGGCCAGCACCAGCGCCGCCTTCTGGGCCAGCGTCGGGGCGGGAACGAGGGCGCGGGTCAGGGTCATGGAACGGGCCTTTCACTGTCAGGTTGGCGCGCAATTTCGCCACGGCGGCCGGGCTTGTCAATCAATCATCTTGCCTTGGCCCGGCGGCGCTGCCAAACGAGCGGCATGAGCGACGTCAACACCCCCTTCCCCGTTCTGGTGACCGGCGCCTCGCGCGGTCTCGGCGCCGCGCTGGCCGAAGAGGTCGCGCGGCAGGGCCGGCACGTGATCGCCGTGGCCCGCACCTCGGGCGCGCTGGAGGAACTCGACGACCGGATCAAGGCCCTGGGCGGAAGCGCGACGCTGGCGCCGATGGACGTGACCGTGGCCGACGCGATGGCCCATCTCGCGGCTTCGGTGGCGGGCCGCTGGGGCGGGCTTTCGGGCTGGCTGCACACCGCGATCCACGCCGCGCCGCTGTCGCCCGCCGGCCATATCGACGCCAGGGACATGCAGAAATCGATCGAGATCAACATCTCCGCAACGGCGACGCTGATCGGGCTGATCGAACCGCTGCTGCGCGCCGGTGCCGGCGGCGCGGCGTTCTTCGACGATCCGCGCGGCGGCGAGAAGTTCTTCGGCGCCTATGGCGCGACCAAGGCCGCGCAGATCGCGCTGGCCCGCAGCTGGCAGGCGGAAACCGTGAAGGTCGGCCCGCGGGTGGCGATCCTCGCTCCGCGCCCGATGCCCACCGCCACCCGCGCCCGGTTCTTCCCCGGCGAGGATCGCGCCGCGCTGGCCGATTGCCGGGACGAGGCCGCCCGGCTCTGGCCCGAAACCGGGATCTGAGCGCGCCTTGCCGGCCCCGGCAGGCTCGTCTAAGCAGGGGCCGAGGCAGGCGAGCGGGGGCGGAATGCGGATTCTCATCACCAATGACGACGGGATCAACGCGCCGGGTCTGGCCGTGCTGGAAGCCGTGGCCGCCGAGATCGCGGGACCGGAGGGCGAGGTCTGGACGGTCGCGCCGGCCTTCGAACAATCCGGCGTCGGCCATTGCATCAGCTACACCCACCCGATGATGATCGCCAAGCTCGGCCACCGCCGCTACGCCGCCGAGGGCAGCCCGGCGGACTGCGTGCTGGCCGGGCTCTACGACGTCCTGCAGGGGGGGCGGCCCGACCTTGTCCTGTCCGGCGTCAACCGCGGCAACAACGCCGCCGAGAACGTGATGTATTCCGGCACCGTCGGCGGCGCGATCGAGGCCGCGTTGCAGGGCCTGCCGGCGATCGCCCTGTCGCAGTTCATGGGCCCCGAGACCGCGGATCTCGCCGATCCGTTCGAGGCGGCGCGGGAGCACGGCGTCGCGGTGGTGCGCGCGCTGCTCGATCGCGGGATCTGGGATCGCAACGACTACCGGCTGTTCTACAACGTCAATTTCCCGCCGGTGCCGGCCGCCAGGGTGCGCGGCATGAAGGTCGCCGCGCAGGGCTACCGGACCGACACGTTCTTCGGGGTCGAGCCGCACATGTCGCCCGCCGGCCGGCGGTTCCTGTGGATCAAGGGCGGGCCGCAGCACGCGCCGACCGCGCCGGGCACCGACGTGGCGGTGAATGTCGAGGGCTATGTCTCGATCACGCCGATGCGCTGCGACCTGACCGCGCATGACGCGCTGGACGATCTGGCCGCGAAGCTGGGCTGAGGCGCGGGGGCCGGGAATGGACGAGGCCGAGCGGAAGATGCGCTTTCTCTACGCGCTACGCTCGCGCGGGGTGACCGATGCGCGGGTGCTGGCGGCGATGGAACGGGTCGATCGCGGCGCCTTCGTCACCGGCGTGTTCGCCGACCGCGCCTGGGAGGACGTGCCGCTGCCGATCGCCTGCGGCCAGACGATCAGCCAGCCCTCGGTCGTCGGGCTGATGACCCAGGCACTGGCGGTCAGCCCCCGCGACAAGGTGCTGGAGGTCGGCACCGGCTCGGGCTACCAGGCCGCGGTGCTGAGCCACCTTGCCCGGCGGGTCTACACCGTCGACCGGTTCCGCGTGCTGGTCCGCGCGGCCGAGGCGCTGTTTCGGCAGTTCGACCTTGCCAATGTCATCGCGCTGACCGCCGACGGCAGCCACGGCCTGCCCGACCAGGCGCCGTTCGACCGGATCCTGGTGACCGCCGCGGCCGAGGATCCGCCCGGCCCGCTCTTGGCGCAGTTGCGGATCGGCGGTATCATGGTGGTACCGGTCGGCCAGTCCGATGCCGTGCAGAGCCTGATCAAGGTCACCCGCACGGAGGACGGATACGATTACGAGGAACTGCGCCCGGTCCGGTTCGTGCCGCTCGTCGAGGGGCTCGGGCAGGATTGAAGGCCGGTCGCGCCGTGAGAACAACGAGGCCCGGGCAACGGGCCGATGTGAAGAGGATCGAGCCATGCCCAACCGCCCCGCCCCCGTTCGCGCGCCCCGGTTGCGCCGCCTGGCGCCGCTGGCGCTTCTGCCGTTCCTGGCGGCCTGCGGGCCGCAGGGCTTCGACCTTGACCTGCGCCGCTTCGGCACCGGCGGGTTCGACACCGCCGCCGCGGTCCGCGAAGCCACGGCCGACCGGCCGAGCCCCGATGCCCGCGGCGTCCTGACCTATCCGAACTATCAGGTCGCGGTGGCGCGGCGCGGCGACACGGTGGCCGCCGTCGCCGCCCGCGTCGGGCTTCCGGCCGAGGAACTGGCGCGGTTCAACGCCGTGCAGCCCGGCACGACGCTGCGCGCGGGCGAGGTGCTGGCCCTGCCCCGCGGGGTCGGCGCGGCGCCGGGTGCGGCCGGCGCGGGCCCGATCGACGTCACCGAACTGGCCTCGGGCGCGATCGACCGGGCCGAGGCGGGCACGCCCGGCGCGACCGCGCCGCAGGCGCCGATCTCGGGGCCGGAGCCGATCCGCCACCGCGTCGCGCGCGGCGAGACGGCCTATTCCATCGCCCGGCTCTACGGTGTCAGCGTCAACGCGCTGGCCGACTGGAACGGCCTGGGCGCCGATCTGGTGGTGCGCGAGGGGCAATACCTGCTGATCCCGGTCACCGCCGGGGTCACCGTCGCCGCCGCGCCGGCAACCTCGCAGCCCGGCCAGGGCAGCCCGACACCGGTGCCGCCCTCGGCCGCCACGCCCTTGCCGCCGGAGCCGGAGGTCGCGCCGCCGGCCCCGCAATCGCCCGATCTCGGGGCCCAGGCGACGCGATCCTCGCAACTGGCGATGCCGCTCGAGGGGCGGATCATCCGCCCCTACCAGAAGAAGCGCAACGAGGGCATCGACATCGCGGCCCCCGCCGGCACGCCGGTCTGGGCCGCCGAGGCCGGCACCGTGGCCGCGATCACCCGCGACACCGAGCAGGTGCCGATCCTGGTGATCCGGCATGCCGACAACCTGCTGACGGTCTACGCCAATATCGACGGGATCACGGTGGAAAAGGGCGACAGCGTCAGCCGCGGCCAGACGATCGCCGCGGTGCGCGCCGGCGGCACGCCGTTCCTGCACTTCGAGGTGCGCCAGGGCTTCGACAGCGTCGACCCGATGCCCTACCTGCAATAGCCGGACCGGACCGCGCCGCCGTGGCGGGGGCTTCGCGCCCCCGCGGCCCGGCAAGGGCCGGGCCTGCCCCCGCGGGATACTTGAAGACCAAAATCCTGCCGCGCATCCCCGACGGGTGGCGGCGCGATCAGAGCCGGACGCCGCGGCGACCGGCGAGGTCGGTGACGTATTGCCACGCGACGCGGCCCGAGCGCGCGCCGCGCGTCATCTGCCATTCGATCGCCTCGGCCCTGAGCGTGGCGTCATCGATGCCGATCCCGAACGCGTCGCAATACCCGCGGATCATCGCCAGGTAGGCCTCCTGGTCGCAGGCGTGGAACCCGAGCCAGAGCCCGAACCTGTCGCTGAGAGAGACCTTTTCCTCCGTCGCCTCGGACGGGTTGATCGCCGAGCCGCGCTCGTTCTCGATCATGTCGCGCGGCATCAGGTGGCGGCGGTTCGACGTGGCGTAGAACACCACGTTCTCCGGCCGGCCCTCGACCCCGCCGTCCAGCACGGCCTTGAGGCTCTTGTAGTGCTGATCGTCATGGCTGAACGACAGGTCGTCGCAGAACAGCACGAACCGGTGATGCCGGGCGGCGCGCAGCAGCGTCAGCAGCCGGCCGATCGCGGGCAGATCCTCGCGCTGGACCTCGACGAGCTTCAGCGCCAGTCCCTCGGCCCGCACCGCGGCGTGGACGGCCTTGACGAGGCTCGACTTGCCCATCCCGCGCGCGCCCCACAGCAGGGCGTTGTTGGCCGGCAGGCCCTGCGCGAACTGCCGCGTGTTGGCCAGCAGGATGTCGCGCGCCCGGTCGATGCCGAGCAGCAGCGCGATGTCGACGCGGTTGACCGCGGCCACCGGGGCCAGCCGGTCGGGCGCGACATGCCACACGAAGGCGTCGGCGGCGTCGAAATCCGGGGCGCGCTGCGGCGGTGGCGCAAGCCGTTCCAGCGCCTCGGCGATCCGTGCCAGCGCCGCCGCGGCCTCCGGCCCGGTCACGGCGTCCCGTCCTGCCCGGTCTTCGCGGGCGGCGCCCCGGCCGGGCCGGCGCCCTCTGCCGCCGCGGCCTCTTCGGCCTCGTCATCCTCGAACCACAGGCCCTCCGCGCGCAGCTTGGCCTCGCGCGCCCGCTCGATCCGGCGGACGAGGAAGATCGACACCTCGTAAAGACCGTAGACGACGACGAACAGGATCACCTGGGTGATCACGTCGGGCGGCGTGACCAGCGCGGCCAGAACCAGAATGCCGACAACGGCGTATTTGCGCACCGCGCCCAGCCCTTCGGACGACACCAGCCCCGCCTTGCCCATCAGCGACAGCAGAACCGGCAACTGGAAGCACAGGCCGAAGGCGATGATGAACTTGGTGGTCAGCCGAAGGTATTCCTGCACCGACCCCTGGAAGGTGATGCCGGCGGCCGCGCCCGCCGCCTCGGCGCCGTCGCTCTCGGCCATGAGAGGCCCCTGCTGGAAGCCCAGGAAGAAGTCGAAGGCCAGCGGGATCACGACGTAGAAGGCGAAGGCCGCGCCAAGGAAGAACATGATCGGCGAGGAGACCAGAAACGGCAGGAAGGCGCTTTTCTCCGACCGGTAGAGGCCCGGCGCAACGAAGCGCCACAGCTGGAAGGCGATCACCGGGAAGGCCAGCACGAAGCCGCCCAGAAGCGAGATGTTGATCGCGACGAAGAAACCTTCCTGAAGCTTGATCAGGATCAGCCCGCAATCCTGCCCGCGGTCGCCCAGGGCCGAACAGATCGGCTGGGTGAGGAAGTTGAAGATCGGGTTCCAGACGGTGAAGCAGATCACCATCGCCACGACGAAGGCCGCGAGAGACCGGATCAGCCGGTTGCGCAGTTCGGCCAGATGCTCGATCAGCGGCGCGGCGCTGTCGTCGATCTCGTCGCCGGCGCGGCTCATGCGGTGTCCTTCGGGGTGACGGGCGGGGTGTCGGCCGGGGTGTCGGCCGGCGTGTCGGCCGGGGTATCGGACGCGGCGGCGGGTGCCGGTGCAGCGGGATCGGCGGCCGGCGCCCCGGCCTGCGCGGCCGTGCCGCCTGCGGCCGCGCTCTCACGCTCGGCGCGGACCTTCTGCGCCAGTTCCTTGCGGCTTGCCGCGGCCGCCGCCTGCTTGTCGGCCAGGGCCTGCGTCGCCGGCCCCCTGGCCGCGGGCTTCGCCTCGCCCGGCTTCGCCTGGCCGGGCTTCCATTTCTCGAACTTGTCGGCGGCCTGTTCCAGCGCGTCGAGGCCGAGGTTCTTCTTCGAGGTCGCCGATTTCAGATCGTCGGCCATATCCTTGACGCCGCTTTCCTTCGCGGCCTCGTCCATCGCGCGGGTGAATTCGCGGCCCATCTGGCGCGCCCGCGCGGTAAATCGCCCGAGGGCGCGGAACATGCCGGGCAGGTCCTTCGGGCCCACCACGATCAGCGCCACGATGCCGATCAGCAGCAGTTCGGTCCAGCCGATGTCGAACATGCCCGGGTCCTCGCCCTATTCCGCGGCCAGGTGCCGGATCAGGCCTTGTCCTGCTTCTCGGTTTCGGGGGTCACGTCGCGGGCGGTGTCGGCCTGGGCCTTCTCGATTTCCTCGGTGCCGTCCTTCACGCCCTTCTTGAACGCGGTGATCCCCTTGCCGACCTCGCCCATCAGCGACGAGATCTTGCCGCGACCGAACAGGACGAGCACCACGACGGCGATCAGCAGAAGCCCCGGAAGGCCGATATTGTTGAGCATCTCAATCTCCCTTCGGGCGCGAGCGGGTCACGCCCCTGGCTGCCTGTCAACGGCTCAGATGTATTGTCTCCCCCGCCGCAATCAAAGCCCGATTCCGGACGGAGGGGCCGTTTTTTTGGCCCCGGCCGGTGTTACGCCGCCCGCGCGGCGCGCGCAAGGGTGCCGACCGGGCGCAGGCAACTGCCACAACGCTGTCGGTTGGGTCATGCCAGAAAGGGCCTGCAACGCCAAGACGGGAGATCGACGATGCTGCGCCATTAGCCTTTCCGCCCGCTCTGCGCGGGCGCCAGGCTCGCCCTCGCCCCGGCCGGTGCGGCCGGGGCCGGCGGGTCCGCCCCGGCCCTCCCGGTGGCCGAGGTGGTGACCTTCCGGCTGGCCGACGGGGTGACCGAGGCGGCGTTCCGCGCCGCCGCCGCCGCGACCGTGCCGCTGGCCGCCCGACAGCCGGGCTTCATCGCCCGGACGCTGTCGCGCGGCGACGACGGCCGCTGGACGGACCACGTGCTCTGGGCCGACCGGGCGGCGGCCGAGGCCGCGGCGGCCACCGTCATGGCCGATCCGGCGGCCGCGCCGTTCATGGCCGCGATCGAAATGGACAGCGTGGTGATGCGGCACGAGACGGTTCTGCCGCTTGCGCCGCGGCCTTGACCGGGGCGCGCAGCCCGGCGAGCCTTGGCCATGCGCCGCGCCGACCGCCTGTTCGACCTGATCCAGATCCTGCGCGACGGGCGGCTTCACGCCGCCCGCGACCTTGCCGGGCGGCTCGAGGTTTCGGTGCGCACGATCTGGCGCGACATGGCGGTGCTGCAGGCCTCGGGCCTGCCCGTCGAGGGCGCCCGCGGGCTGGGCTACATGCTGCGCGAGACGATCGACCTGCCGCCCCTGCCCTGACGCTCACCCCCGACGAGCTGGAGGCGCTGCGGCTGGGCGCGGAACTGGTCGCGCGCGGGGCCGACCCCGGCCTTGGCCGCGCCGCCGAAAGGCTGCGCGGCAAGATCGAGGCGGTGCTGCCGGACCGACGGCTGGCCGATGCCCGGACGCCGCTGCCCTACGTCTTCACCGGGGTGGAAACCGCGGCCGGGGCGAGCCACCTGCCGGCGATCCGCCGGGCGCTGGCGAACCGCGAAACCCTGCGGATCGACTATCGCGATGCCGACGGCCAGCCGGTTTCGCGCCGGGTGCGGCCCCTGCAGCTGCAATTCTGGGGCCGGGTCTGGACACTGGCGGGCTGGTGCGAGTTGCGTGGCGATTTCCGCAGCTTCCGGCTTGACCGGATCGCCGGGCTGGACCCGACCGGCGAGGGTTTCGCGGCCGAGCCCGGCCGCGGGCTGGACGATTACCTCGCGTCGGTCGAGGCGCGGGAGGGCCGCTAGGCGCCCCCCGCCGCGATCGCGGCCCGGCTGTCATCCGAAGCCTGGGCCGGAAAGACGAAACAGCGATCACGCCGGATCATCAGCCAAAGCACCGTGCCGGGGCTGGGCAGGAACACCGCCGGCACGCTGGCCTTCAGGATCGACCCGTCGTGATCCATCGCGAATTCCACCAGGCTGTCACGGCCCATGAACCGGGCCCGGGTGACCACGCCGCGCGCCGGCGTGCCGTCCTGCGGCGTCGGGTTCGGGCCGCGGCCGTTCCGGTCGAAATCGATCTTCAGGTGCTGCGGACGGATCACGATCTCCACCTCGGCCCCGTCGGCATGGCCCGGCGTCAGGAACTGGCCGAAGGGCGTGTCGGTCAGCGCCCCGCGCGAAGTGCCGCGCAGGACGTTGAGATCGGAGAAGAAGGCGGCGGCGGCCCGATCCACCGGGGCGTTGTACAGGTTGTAGGGCGCGCCACGCTGCACGATCCGGCCGGCGCGCATCAGCGCGATCTCGTCGGCCATCCGCATCGCCTCGTGCGGCTCGTGGGTGACAAGCAGCACCGCCGCGCCCTCTTCCTTCAGCAGCGACAGCGTGTCGTCGCGGATGCCGTCGCGCAGCCGCTCGTCGAGGCCCGAGAACGGCTCGTCCATCAGCATGATCCGCGGCCGCGGCGCCAGTGCGCGGGCCAGCGCAACACGCTGCTGCTCGCCGCCCGACAGTTCATGCGGGTATTTCGCCCCGAAGCCCGACAGCGCCACGCGTTCCAGCAATTCGTCGACGCGCCGCATCCGGCCCGGATCGCGCCGCGACAGGCCGAAGGCCACGTTCTCGGCCACGCTGAGATGCGGAAACAGGGCGAAATCCTGAAACATCATGCCGATGTGCCGGCGTTCCGGCGGCACCCGGAACACCGTGTCGCAGACCAGCGCGCCATCGGCGTAGATCCGGCCCTGATCCTGCATGTCGACGCCGGCGATGATCCGCAGGGTGGTCGACTTGCTGCAGCCCGAGGGGCCCAGCAGGCAGGTCACCCGCCCCGCCCCGATGGTGAAACTCACGTCGTCCACCACCCGGCGACCGCCGAAGTCGCGGCAGATGTTCTGTACCTCGAGGCGGGGGGGCTGGACGGTCACGCGGTATCCGATGGTTTCAATCGGGTTTCGGGGCGGCTTAGCAGGCCCGGCGCGGCCGGGCAAGGTCGGCGCCGCGCCGCCCGCGGGGCCGACCGGGCCGCGCGGCGCGGCCCGGCCCGGTTCTGTCGCGAGAGGGTCGCGTTGATCGCACCGCCGTCCAGCAGCACGTTCTGGCCGACGATGAACCCGGCATGGGCCGAGCACAGGAAGGCGCAGGCCGCGCCGAACTCCTCGGCGGTGCCGTAGCGGCCGACCGGGATCGTCGCCTCGCGCCGGCGCCTGGCCTCGTCCAGGGTGATCCCCTCGCGCTGGGCCACCCCGCCGTCGAGCGACACGGCGCGATCGGTGGCATGGATTCCGGGCAGCAGGTTGTTGATCGTTACGCCGCGGCCGGCGACCTGCCGCGCGGTGCCGGCGACGAAGCCGGTCAGCCCGGCGCGGGCCGAGTTCGACAGGCCCAGCGCCGGGATCGGCGACTTGACCGACTGCGAGGTGATGTTGACCACCCGGCCCCAGCCGCGCGCCATCATTCCCGGCAGCACCGCCTGCATCAGCGCGATCGGCGTCAGCATGTTGGCGTCGAGCGCGGCGATGAAATCCGCGCGCGACCAGTCCGACCACAGGCCGGGCGGCGGACCGCCGGCATTGGTCACGAGGATGTCGAGATCGCCGGCGGCCTCCAGCACCTCGTCGCGGCCCGCCTCGGTCGTGATGTCGGCGGCCACCGTCGTCACCGCCACGCCATGCGCGTCGCGGATCGCCTGCGCCGTCATCTCCAGCGCCTCGGCGCCGCGCGCGTTCAGCACAAGCTCCACCCCGGCGGCGGCCAGGGCCTCGGCGCAGCCCCGCCCCAGCCCCTTCGAGGATGCGCAGACCAGCGCGCGCTTGCCGGAAATCCCCAGATCCATCGTCGTCTCCTGCCCTGGATTGTTCGCCCGACGGGCCTAGCATCCCGCCGCCCTGCCGGAAAGACCCGGCGAAACGATTGACGAAAACGGAACCACTTCGGGCCTAGCATCAGCCCCGCGCGGCATCGCGCCGCCGAGGTGTTTCGTGATGAGTGACCGGGCTTTCGTTTCTCACCCCACCGGGGCCGCGCCGCCGGGGATATCGGTCGAGGCCTTTGCCGCAGACGATTTCCGCGTCCGGCTTGGCGCCGCGACGGGCGCGCCGCTGGGCGCCGTCGGCGACGTTGCGCCCGGCGACATCTGCCGCCTCGCACCTCGGGCGCAGCCACGAAGGCTCGACCTTGCCATCGCGGCCGGGCCGCCGCGAAGCCTTGCCGCGGACGACCCCGACCGCGGCGTCGGGATCGTGGCCGAGCATCGGCTGATCGCCGAGGACGGCGAGACGGTGACCGTTCTGGCGCTGCGGGTCGGCGGCACCGGGGCCTTCGTCCTGCCGCTCTCGCCGCTGGTCCGCGGCGCGGACTACACGCTGATCGGCAGCCATGCGCGCGCGGGCGGACTGCCGTTGCCGGACCGGGTGGCCGCGGCCTTCACCGCCGGCACCCATATCGTCGCGGCCGACGGACGGCCCCATCCGGTCGAACGACTGGTGCCCGGCATGCCGATCCTGACCCGTGACCACGGCCCGCAGCGGTTGCGCAGCCTGTTGCGCGCCCGGCTCAGGGCGGCGGGCGACCATGCGCCGGTGGTGATCGCGCCCGGCACCATCGGCAATGCCGCGGAACTCGCGATCAGCCCGTATCACCGGATCCTGCTGTATCGTCCGGGCGGGGCGCACGGCGCGGGGTCGCCGGAATCCTTCGTGCAGGCCCGCCACCTGGTCGACGGCGCGCGGATCCGGCGGCGCGAGGCGGGCTATGTCGACTACGTCAGCCTCGTCTTCGACCGTCACGAAGTGATCTTCGCCGAAGGCTTTCCCTGCGAAAGCCTGTGCCTGACGCCCGCGGTGACCGACCGGTTGCCCGGCGCGATGCTGGCCGAGCTGGCCGCCCACCTGCCGGACCTGCGCCACGTTCCGCGCCCCACCCCGGTGACCGCCCATGCCGACCTTGCGGACCTGCTGCGCTGACAGGCGCCCGGCGCGATTGCGGAGCGGCCGGGCGGCGGCTATATCGCCGCCATGCTGGACCGCGCCCACAACACCCCCGCCCTGCCCCCGGAAATCGCCCGGCGGCGCACCTTCGCGATCATCTCGCATCCCGATGCGGGCAAGACCACGCTGACCGAGAAGTTCCTGCTTTACGGCGGCGCGATCCAGATGGCCGGCCAGGTCCGCGCGAAGGGCGAGGCGCGGCGCACCCGGTCGGACTTCATGAAGCTCGAACAGGATCGTGGCATTTCCGTCTCGGCCTCGGCGATGTCGTTCGACTACCGCGACTTCCGCTTCAACCTCGTCGATACGCCCGGCCACTCGGACTTTTCCGAGGATACGTACCGCACGCTGACCGCGGTGGACGCGGCGATCATGGTGATCGACGGCGCCAAGGGCGTGGAAAGCCAGACCCGGAAGCTGTTCGAGGTCTGCCGGCTGCGCGACCTGCCGATCCTGACCTTCTGCAACAAGATGGACCGCGAAAGCCGCGACACGTTCGAGATCATCGACGAGATCCAGGAAAACCTGGCGATCGACGTCACCCCGGCCTCCTGGCCGATCGGCGTGGGGCGCGAGTTCCTGGGGTGCTACGACCTGTTGCATGACCGGCTGGAGCTGATGGACCGGGCCGACCGCAACCGGGTGGCCGCGACGGTCAAGATCGCCGGGCTGGACGATCCGAAACTGGCCGAGCACGTGCCCGCCGATCTCTTGGCGAAGCTGCGCGAAGATGTCGAGATGGCGCGCGGCCTGCTGCCCGAGTTCGACGTGCAGGCGTTCCGCGACGGTACCCTGACGCCGATCTGGTTCGGCTCGGCGATCAATTCCTTCGGGGTCCGGGAACTGATGGACGGGATCGCCGAATACGGCCCGCCGCCGCAGGTCCAGAAGGCCGCCGCGCGCGAAATCCTGCCCTCCGAGAAGAAAGTCACCGGCTTCGTCTTCAAGGTGCAGGCCAACATGGACCCCAAGCACCGCGACCGGGTCGCCTTCGTCCGGCTCGCCTCGGGCCATTTCACGCGGGGCATGAAGCTCAACCACGTCCGCACCGGCAAGCCGATGGCGATCACCAACCCGGTCCTGTTCCTCGCCGCCGACCGGGAACTGGCGGACGAGGCCTGGGCGGGCGACATCATGGGCATTCCGAACCACGGGCAGTTGCGCATCGGCGACGCGCTGACCGAGGGCGAGGCGCTGCGCTTCACCGGCATCCCGTCCTTCGCGCCGGAACTGTTGCAGACCGTGCGCGCCGGCGATCCGATGAAGGCCAAGCACCTGGACAAGGCGCTGATGCAATTCGCCGAGGAAGGCGCGGCCAAGGTGTTCAAGCCGATGATCGGTTCGGGCTTCATCGTCGGCGTGGTGGGTGCGCTGCAATTCGACGTGCTGGCCAGCCGGATCGAGATCGAATACGGCCTGCCGGTGCGGTTCGAGGCGTCGCAGTTCACCTCGGCCCGCTGGATCTCGGGGCCGAAGGCCGAGATCGACAAGCTGATCGCCGTCAACAAGCAGCACATCGCCACCGACCATGACGGCGACCCGGTGTTCCTGACCCGCCTGCAATGGGATATCGATCGGGTGGAACGCGACTATCCGGCGCTGACCCTCTCGGCCACCAAGGAGATGATGGCCTGACCGGCGCGCTCAACGAAACCGAAACCGGTTTGCGTGACAGTGACCGCCAGTGACCGGCGCGCGGTGGAGGCGCGGAGGGCACGGCGGTACGGGTGACGAGCGATGGGTTACAGGCTTGCAGGCGGCGTGACGGGCCGGGATGCGGCGCACGGTTTCTCCGGCGACGTAGGCGGCGGCCATCTGCGCCTCGGCCACCCGATCCCGGCGGCAGCGGCGAACGGCTAGGCCATGGGCTACCGGTTCGTCGGGGATATCGCGGGCGGCGGCTTCGGTCAGGATGTCAGCCTGATCGCCGATCTCGACGGCGATGGCGAAGCCGAGGTTTTCATCGGCTCGCTGCGCGGTCTGTCGCCCGAACCGGTGGGCTACCTGATCGCCTCGTCCGACCTGGCCACGCTCGACGCCGCGGACGGTGTCGTGGACGGCGAGATCGACCTCGCCCATGTCGGCAGCGGCGCCGGCGGCCTTGAAATCCTTGGCGCCTCCTATGCGCGTGGGACATCGGATGGCCTGCTGCTCTCGGCCTCCGAGGTTGGCGCCGGGACCGTCTTTTCCGTACCCGGCGCGGACATGGCCGCGCTCGACTCCGCCGACGGCGCGGCGGACGGCAGGCTCGATCTGGCCGCCCTGTCCGATCCCGGGGCCTATGTCTTCGAAGGGGTCGGGACATGGGAGCAGCAAGGCCGCGTGGTCTCCGCGCTGGACGATATCGACGGTGACGGCGCCGCCGAAATGCTGATCTCCAGCTATCCGGCCGATGCCAACGGCATCGAGAGCGGCGCGGTCTGGCTGCTGTGGTCGGATGATTTCGACACGCTTGACGCCGGCAGCAGCGGCGGTGCGGACGGCACGATCGGTCTGGCCGACATAAACGACGAACTGGCCGCCGGCGCCGGATACCTGTTTGTCGGCGGGGCGGCCGGGGATCGCCTGACCGCGCGGGAGACCGGGCTGCTGGAGGATATCGACGGCGACGGCGCCCGCGACCTTCTGCTGACCTCCTACTGGGCGGACCCGAACGGCAGCACCTCCGGCGCGGTATACCTCGTCTCGCTCGATGACCTTGCCGACCTCGATGCGCGGGACGGAACCGACGGGCGGATCGACATGGGCGAGGTCGGCGCCGCGCAGGCCGGCGGCGGGCGGCTGGGCTATGTCTTCGAAGGCACCAGCGCCGGGGACAAGGCCGGAGTCGCCGTCACGACGGTCTCCGATCTCGACGGCGACGGGCGCGACGAGATCGTGATCTCGGCGCCTTTCGCCGACCGCGACGGCACCCTTCCGGGCGAGACGGCCGGCACCGGGATCGTCTATCTCGTGAACTCCTCGAGCCTTGACGCGCTCGACGCCATGGACGGCGCGGACGGCCGGATCGACCTTGGCAATGTCACCGCGACCGGCGGCGACGGGCAACCCCTTGGCTATCGCTTTGTCGGGCCCGAGGAGAACCCCGAAATCGAAATGCCCGGGGTGACCCTTGCCGCCGCCGGCGACATCGACGATGATGGCGCCGAGGACCTGGTGATCGGTACGCTGCGCGGCGGGACCGATACCCAAGGCAAGACCTACATCGTGTCGATGGCCGACCTTGCCGAACTCGACGGGTTCGGCGGCGCGGCCCTGGACGGCACGATCGACCTCGAGGATGTCGGCGCCACGGGCGGCGACGGTGCGCCGCTGGGCTATTCGATCCTGGGCGCCTCACCCGGCGATTTCGCCTCCGGCAGCCTGTCGGTCATCCCCGGAAACGACGGAAGCGGGCAATCGGACCTGCTGATCGGGGCGCGGCTGGCAGATGACGGCGGCGCGGACGCGGGCGAGGCCTACCTGTTGCGCGGCGAACAGCTGGACGCGATGGACGCGGCCGACGGCAGCGTGGACGGGCAGATCGACCTTTCCAACGCGCCGGTCTGCTTCGTGCGCGGCACCCTGATCCTCACCGACCGGGGCGAGGTGGCGGTAGAGGATATCCGCCCCGGCGACCGTGTGATCACCCTGGACGCGGGGCCGCAGCCGGTGGTCTGGATCGGCTGCGCCACCCGGCCCGCCCTGGGCCGCATGGCCCCGGTGCGGATCGCCGCCGGCGCGCTGGGCAACGCCCGCGACCTGTGGGTGTCGCCGCAGCACCGGATGCTGGTGCGGGGCCCGGACGGGGCCGAGGGGTTCCGCCCCGCGATCCATCTGGTCGACGGCAGGACGGTCCGGCAGGTGGAGGGCGGCACGGTCGAGTATTTCCACCTGATGTGCGCCCGCCACCAGGTGATCTTCGCCGAGGGCGCGGCGGCCGAAAGCTTCTTTCCCGGCCCCGAGGCGTGGAAGAGCCTGCCGCCCGAGGCCCGCGCCGAACTGCGCGACCTGTTCCCCGGCCTCGCCCCCGCCGCCACAGTGAAGCCCAAGGGCCGCCCCGGCCCCGGCCCGGTGCCGGGCTTCGGCCCGCTCGCCCGGCCGGTGTTCCGGCGATGCCGGACGGCGGCGCGGGGCTGGCCCTGCCCGGCCGCGTCGTGAAAGCTGCACATCGGGGCGGCAAGGTCCGACACGGGCGATGACGGGCGCAAGCCCCGCGACGATGGCGGCACGATGACGAAACGGCAGACACGGCCCGAAGACGCGACCGGCGACAGCGGCCTTTCCGGCCTTCTCGCCGATCTCGCCGCGCTGGCCGAGGGCCGCGAGCGCGTCAGCCTTGACGCGCTTCTCGCCACGATCGGAACGCGCGGATTCGGCCCGCCGATCGTGGTGCTGGCGCTCTTGCTGATCCTGCCGGTGGGAATGGTGCCGGGCATGCCCGGCGCGGTCGCGCTGACGCTTGCCGCGATCGCGGTGCAACTGGGGCTTGGCCGGCGGTGTCTGCGGCCGCCCCGGCGCCTGCGCGAGGCGCGGATCGCGGCGCGCCACCTGCGCGCCGTCATCGGCCGGCTGCGCCCGCTGGCGCGCCGGTCGGAACGTGTGCTGCGCCCCAGGTTGCCGCGCCTCACCGCTTCGCGCCTGGCCGCGCTCACCCTCGCCGCCGCGCTGCTGGCGACGGCGGCGGTGGTCTTCGTTCTGGGGTTCATCCCCGGCCTGCCCTTCATGCTGGCCTGGCCGCTTCTGCTGATCGGGCTGGGCCTGACGGCGCGCGACGGGCTGGCGGTGGCGATCGGCCTCGCGCTCTACCTGCCGGCGGGCCTGGTGCTCATAAGGGTGATCGGCGCCGCACAGGCAGGGTGAAGATTGACCTGCCCGTCAATTTGCAGTAGCAGCAGCCACGCTCCCGCATCCGGCGGGACCGAACGAGCCCGGGGCGCCCGACCCTTGCGTCCCATCACCCGTGCGGGCCGATCCCGCGACGACAGGACGCCTATGACCAAATTCTCCGACCTCGCGCTGGACCCTCGGGTCCTGCAGGCCGTGGCCGAAGCCGGCTACGAAACCCCCACCCCGATCCAGGCCGGCGCGATCCCGCCCGCGCTGGAGGGCAAGGACGTGCTGGGCATCGCCCAGACCGGCACCGGCAAGACCGCAAGCTTCACGCTGCCGATGATCACCCTTCTGGGACGCGGCCGGGCACGGGCGCGGATGCCCCGCAGCCTGGTGCTGTGCCCGACCCGCGAACTGGCGGCGCAGGTGGCCGAGAATTTCGACATCTACTCGAAACACACCCGGCTCACCAAGGCGCTGCTGATCGGCGGCGTCAGCTTTGCCGAGCAGGACAAGCTGATCGATCGCGGCGTCGACGTGCTGATCGCCACGCCCGGCCGGCTGCTGGACCATTTCGAACGCGGCAAGCTTCTGCTCACCGGCGTGCAGATCATGGTGGTGGACGAGGCCGACAGGATGCTCGACATGGGGTTCATCCCCGATATCGAGCGGATCTTCCAGCTGACGCCCTTCACCCGCCAGACGCTGTTCTTCTCGGCCACCATGGCGCCCGAGATCGAGCGGATCACCAACACCTTCCTGACCGCCCCGGCGCGGATCGAGGTGGCGCGGCAGGCCACCGCCTCGGAAACGATCGAGCAGCGGCTGGTGGAATTCACCCCCTCGCGGCGCGACCAGTCGGCCAAGCAGAAACGCGAAGTGCTGCGCGCGCTGATCGAGGCCGAGGGCGAAACCTGCACCAACGCGATCATCTTCTGCAACCGCAAGACCGATGTCGACATCGTCGCCAAGTCGCTGAAAACCCACGGGTTCAACGCCGCGCCGATCCACGGCGATCTCGCACAAAGCGAACGGATGCGCACGCTCGACGGGTTCCGCGACGGCACGCTGCACCTGCTGGTCGCCTCCGACGTGGCGGCGCGCGGGCTGGATATTCCGGCGGTCAGCCACGTCTTCAACTACGACACGCCCAGCCATGCCGAGGATTACGTGCACCGGATCGGCCGCACCGGGCGCGCCGGCCGCAAGGGCTGCGCGATCACCATCGCCACCCCGGCGGACGGCAAGTACCTGGCCGCGATCGAGGGGCTGATCAAGACCGTGATCCCGCGCGCGGACCTGCCCGAGGGGTTCGGCTTCTCGCGTGCCGCGACCGAACCGCCGAAGGATCGCGGCGACGACCGCAAGAAGCCGGGGCGCCCCGGCCGGGGCCGCGGACGCGAGCGCGAGCGCCCCAAGCCCCAGCATGACGAGATGGCCGCAACGGTGCCGTTCGAACCGGCGCCGGCCGCCGTGCGCGAAGAAGGCGCCGCCACGCCCGAACCCGCCGCGGCGGCCCCCGCCGTGGCGCCGGCCGAAGAGCGGCGCGAGGACCGGACGGGCGACCGCCAGGCCGACCGGACGGAGGATCGGCGCGGGCGCGACCGCGACCGCCGCGGATCGCGCCGCCGCGACGAGGCGCCGGTGGTCGGGATGGGCGACCATGTGCCGGACTTCCTGATGCGCAGCTTCGTGCCGCCGAAATCCGGCAGCACCGCACCGGCCGACCAGCCCGAGGATGCCGGCTGACCGGCGCGGAGTAGCGCCCTGCCCCCGTTTCGGCCCTCTCGCACGGGCCTAGTCGCACGGGCCTGGTCGCACGGGCCCGGTCGCACGGATTTGCCGGAGTGGCGCGAGACTGACGTGCGGGCCGGGGCGCCGGGGCCTAGCCCGGCATCAGCCGGCTGACAACCACCGTCACCTCGGGCCGCTTGCCGATCTCTTCCATCGTGACCTGCCGCACGATCCGGCGTAGCGCCTCGTCGAGCTTGTCGTCGTCGGCCATGATCTTGCCCGGCACGGTTTCGAGGAACTCGGCAAGGTCGCTTTCGATCGTCTCGTCCAGCGCCGCGCCGTGCTTGCCGCGCGGCGGCAGGCCCATCACCTCCACCCAGGCCTCGCCCAGCGGCTCGTCCTCCTCGTCGACGATCAGGGTGACGAGGACATGGCCGTTCAGCGCCATGCGGATCCGGTCGCGCACCACGCCGTCCATCGCGCCGATCAGCACGCTGCCGTCGAGATAGGTGCGGCCGGTGTCGATATATTCCACGATCTCCGGTTTCCGGCCCGACAGCCGCACCATCGTGCCGTTGGTCGCGACCTCCGAGGCGATGCCCTTGGCCTGCGCGAGCCTTGCGTGTTCGCGCAGATGCCGGTGTTCGCCATGCATCGGCAGGATCATCGCCGGCTTCATCAGTTCGTGCACCGCCTCGAGGTCGGGGCGGTTGGCATGGCCCGAGACGTGGTAAAGACCGTCCCGGTCGTCGATCACGTCGACGCCCATCTCGGAATAGGCGTTCATCACCCGGATCACCCCGGCCTCGTTGCCCGGGATCGTCTTGGAGGAAAACAGGAAGCTGTCACCCTCCTTCATCTCCAGGCCAAGGTACTTGCCGCGGGACAGCTGCGCGGAGGCCGCGCGGCGTTCGCCCTGGCTGCCGGTGACGATCAGCATCAGGTTCTGGCGCGGGATGCCGGCGGCCTCCTCGGGCGAGACAAGCGCGGGGAAATCGGTCAGCACGCCGGTTTCCACCGCCGTGGTGACCATCTTGCGCATCGCGCGGCCCAGCAGGCAGACCGACCGGCCCGCCGCAACCCCGGCCTCTGCCAGCGTCTTCAGCCGCGCCACGTTCGAGGCGAAGGTGGTGGCGACGACCATCCCCTCCTGCGCCGCGACGAGATCGCGGATCGGCTCCGCCAGCGTCGCCTCCGAGCGACCGGGATGGGGCTGGAACACGTTGGTCGAATCGCAGACCAGCACGTGAATGCCGTCGCCCTCGTGGGCGATCCGGTGCCATTCCTCGGCGTCGAAGCGCTCGCCCACCACCGGGCTGCCGTCGAGCTTGAAATCGCCGGTATGCAGGATCCGGCCGCCCGGCGTGTCGATGATCAGCGCGGCGCTTTCCGGGATCGAGTGGCTGACGGGCACGAACTGGACCCGGAACGGCCCGGCGTCGACGGTTTCGGGCCGCGGCCGGACGATGGTGACCGCATCGCCCGACTGGCCGGCATCCTCGAGCTTCATCATCGCATGCGCGCCGGTGAAGCTGCGCGCGTAGACCGGGGCGCGCAGTTGCGGCCACAGATGCCCCAGCGCGCCGACGTGATCCTCGTGCGCATGGGTGATGAAGATCGCCTCGAGCCGGTCGGCGCGTTCGGCGAGCCAGGAGACATCGGGCAGGATCAGGTCGACGCCCGGCGTGGTTTCCATGTCGGGGAAGGTCACGCCGAGATCGACGAGGATCAGCCGCTCCGCGCCCTCCGGGCCCCAGCCGTAGACATAGGCGTTCATCCCGATCTCGCCGGCGCCGCCCAGCGGCAGGTAGATCAGCCGATCCTTCGTCATGCGCTCTCCAGCGTGTTGTTGTAGCGGTTGATCAGCACCAGGCCGTGCATCGTCAGATCGTCCTCGACCGCGTCGAACACCTCGGTGCCCTGGTCGAAGAGCGTCGCGAGGCCGCCGGTGGCGACGACCCGCATCACCCGTTCGCGTTCGATCCGGATCTGCCGCACGATGCCCTCGACGAGGCCGACATATCCCCAGTACACGCCCGACTGCATGCAGGCCACCGTATTCGTGCCGATCGCCGATTGCGGCTTCGTCACGTCGACATGCGGCAGCGCCGCGGCGGCCATGTGCAGCGCTTCGAGGCTGAGGTTGACGCCCGGCGCGATCGCGCCGCCGATATAGGCGCCGTCGGCATCGACAACGTCGAAGGTGGTGGCGGTGCCGAAATCGACGATGATCAGGTCGCCGCCGTAGCGATCGAACCCGGCGACGGTATTGACCAGCCGGTCGGGGCCGACGGTGGTGCCCTGGTCGACCCGCGGCGCGACCGGCAGCGCGCAGTCGGGCTTGCCCACCACGCGCGGCCGGCAATCGAAGTAGCGGTTGCACAGGACGCGCAGGTTGAACACCACCCGCGGCACGGTCGAGGAGATGATCGCCTCGGTGATCGCCATCGGCACGCCGTGGTGGGCCATCAGCGTCGACAGCCAGACGTAGTACTGATCGGCGGTGCGCTGATGTTCGGTCGAGGTTCTGAGCGTGCACAGGAACCGCGTGCCGTCCCAGATCGAGAAGACGGTGTTGGTATTGCCGCAATCGATGCACAGCAGCATGGGCGGGCCTCCTGTCAGCGCCGGCGCCGGGGGGCCTGCCCCCCGGACCCCCCGGGATATTTCCGGACCAAAATCCTCACCGGTCGGCAGGCTCTTGCGGCGGCGGGAAGTGGATGTCGGCGGCGGGGATCGCGCGCCGGCCCTCTGCCGTCGCCAGGACCAGCGCGCCGGTGTCGTCGAGCCCCTCGAAGCGGCCGGTCAGGGTTTCGCGGCCGGTGCGGGCGGTGATCGTCTCGCCCAGGCGGGCGGCGCGGGCCAGCCAGGCGGCGCGGATCGGGGCGAACCCCTCGGCCTCGTGGACGGCCTGCCAGCGGGCGACGGCCGGCGCAAGCCGGTCGAGGACGGCTTCGGGCGGGAACACCGTGCCGGTGACCTCCGCCAGCGCGATCGCCGGCAGCGCGCCGGGGTCCAGCGCCTCCGTCGGCGGGGCGTGGGCGAGGTTCACGCCGATGCCGATGGCGAGATGATCGAGGGCGCGCCCGGCGCCGGCGCTTTCGAGAAGGATGCCCGAGACCTTGCGCCCGGCGACAAGCACGTCGTTGGGCCATTTCAGCGCCACCTCCGCCGCCGGCGCGAGTGCCGCCAGCACATCGGCGAGGGCCAGGGCCGCGACGAAGGACTGGCGCGCGGCGCTGGCGGCATCGCCGGTCGGGCGAAACACGAGCGTGGCGGCGAAGTTGCCCTCGGGGTTCACCCAGGGTCGGCCACGGCGACCGCGCGCGGCGGTTTGCCGGCGCGCCAGGATCCAGGCCGGGCCGGCAAGGCCCGGCGCGCGGCGCGCGGCCTCGGCCATGGTGCTGTCGACCTCGTCCAGCACCACGCGCGCGACGCCCGCGGGCCAGGCCGGAGCGGCGCCCCCCGGATCAGCGGACAAGGACATCCGCCGCCGCGGCCGCCGCGGCTTCGATCCCGAAGAGGTTGACGACGCCGGCGACCATCACGAAGGCCGAGGCCATCAGGAGCCCCCATTGCACCGGGACCATCCGGGTTTCGACCGCCTCGCGCTCGGTTCCGAAATACATGAAGTAGACGATCCGCAGGTAGTAGAAGGCGCCGATCACCGAGGCGATCACGCCGAGGACGGCGACCAGCGGCATGCCGCCCTCGACCACCGCCCGCAGCACGCCGAACTTGGCGAAGAATCCCAACATCGGCGGCACCCCGGCCAGGCTGAACAGCAAGACCAGCATCGCCAGCGCCTTCAGCGGTTCGGCGCGGGCATAAAGGTGCAGCGCGTCGATCGAGGTCACCGGCGTGCCGTCCTTCTCCATCGACAGGATGAAGGCGAAGGTGCCGACGTTCATCGCGACATAGACCGCCATGTAGACCAGCATCGCCTCGACCCCGGCCGCGGTTCCCGCGGCAAGGCCCAGAAGCGCGAAGCCCATATGCGCGATCGAGGAATAGGCCATCAGCCGCTTGAGATCGCGCTGCCCGATCGCGGCGATCGCGCCGAGGAACATCGACAGCACCGCCAGAAGCGCGATGATCTGGCCCCAGTCGGCGGTGGCGGTGCCGAAGGCATCGTGCAGAAGCCGCGCCAGAAGCCCCATCGCGGCGAGTTTCGGCGCGGTGGCGAAGAAGGCGGTCACCGGCGTCGGCGCGCCTTCGTAGACATCCGGGGTCCACATGTGGAACGGCACGGCGGAGACCTTGAAGGCCAGGCCGGTGATCAGGAACACCAGCCCGACCAGAAGCCCGAGCGAGGCGTGGCCGCCCTCGATCGTGGCGATGATCCCGTCGAACCGGGTGGTGCCGGCAAAGCCGTAGGCCAGCGACGCGCCATAAAGCAGCAGCCCCGAGGACAGCGCGCCAAGCACGAAGTATTTCAGCCCGGCCTCGGTCGATCGCACGCTGTCGCGCCGGATCGCGGCGACGACGTAAAGCGCCAGCGATTGCAGTTCCAGCCCCATGTAGAGCGCGATCAGGTCCTGGGCGGAAACCATGACCATCATGCCCAGCACCGCCAGCGCGATCAGCACCGGGTATTCGAACCGCAGGATGCCGCGGCGGGTCATGTAATCCTGGCTCATCGCAAGAACCGCGGCCGCCGAGACAAGGATCGCGACCTTGGCGAAGCGCGAAAAGGCGTCGTCGGCGATCATCCCGGAAAACGCGGTCCGCTCGCCCTGGCCGCCCAGCCCGATCCAGGCGGCGAGGCCGAGGAACACCGCCACCGTGGTCCAGGTGACCAGCGGCGCGGTCGCGTCCTTGCCGGTCCAGACCGCGCCGAGAAGCGCCGCCATCGCGTAGACCGCCAGCGCGATCTCCGGCATCATCACAGAGATATCGGCAGAGATCATCGCATCACCTCAGTGGCTGGCCAGCCGCAGCCCGGCCGCATCGGCCGGCAGGCTGGCATGGTAGCTGTCGAGCAGCGCCGCGACCGACGGGCCGGTCACGTCGAGCACCAGGGACGGGTAGACGCCCAACAGCAGCGTCATCGCCACCAGCGGCGCGAAGATCGCCCGTTCGCGCGTCGTCATGTCGGAAATCGTGCGCAGGCTTTCCTTGATCAGGTCGCCGAACACGACCCGGCGGTACAGCCACAGCGCATAGGCCGCCGACAGGATCACGCCCGAGGTCGCGAACAGCGCCACCCAGGTGTTGACCTGGAAGATGCCCATCAGCGTCAGGAACTCGCCCACGAAACCCGAGGTGCCCGGCAGGCCGACATTCGCCATGGTGAAGAACATGAAGATCAGCGCATAGGCCGGCATCCGGTTGACGAGGCCGCCATAGGCGTCGATCTCGCGGGTGTGCATCCGGTCGTAGATCACCCCGACGCAAAGGAACAGCGCGCCCGAGATGAAGCCGTGGCTGAGCATCTGGAAGATCGCGCCATCGAGCCCCTGCTGGTTCGCCGCGAAGATCCCCATCGTGACGTAGCCCATGTGCGCGACCGAGGAATAGGCGATCAGCTTCTTCATGTCGGCCTGCGCCAGCGCCACCAGCGAGGTGTAGACGATCGCGATCGCCGACATCCAGAACACCAGCGGCGCCAGCATGTCGGAGGCGACCGGGAACATCGGCAGCGAGAACCGCAGGAAACCGTAGCCGCCCATCTTCAGCAGGATCGCGGCCAGCACCACGGACCCGGCGGTGGGCGCCTGCACGTGGGCGTCGGGGAGCCAGGTGTGCACCGGCCACATCGGCATCTTGACCGCGAAGGAGGCGAAGAACGCCAGCCACAGCAGAACCTGCATGCCGCCGACGATCTGGAAGCCCAGCACGCTGACCGTTTCGGTGC
This sequence comes from Paracoccaceae bacterium, assembly GCA_024742695.1. Classification (GTDB taxonomy): domain Bacteria; phylum Pseudomonadota; class Alphaproteobacteria; order Rhodobacterales; family Rhodobacteraceae; genus JANSXY01. Next base: position 113,799 of record JANSXY010000002.1, read on the forward strand.
CGAAGTCGTGGCCCAGCAGCTCGACGATGTTGGTGGTGCCGGCATCGACATACATCGCGATCATCGCGACCAGCATCAGGACCGAGCCGAGGAAGGTGTAGAGGAAGAACTTGAAGGCCGCGTAGATCCGGTCCTTGCCGCCCCAGATGCCGATGATCAGGAACATCGGGATCAGCCCGGCCTCGAAGAACAGATAGAACAGGACGAGGTCGAGCGCGACGAAGACGCCGATCATCAGCCCCTCGAGCACGAGAAAGGCGATCATGTATTCCTTGACCCGCACCTTGACGTCCCAGCAGGCGAGGATCGTCAGCGGCATCAGGAACGTCGTCAGCATCACGAACAGGATCGAGATGCCGTCGACGCCGACGCGGTAGGTCAGCCCCATGATCCAGTCGCGTTCCTCGACGAACTGGAAACCGGTATCGGCCGGGTCGAACTGCGCGATCAGGAACAGCGAGACAAGGAAGGTCGCCGTGGTCGCGATCAGCGCCAGCCACTTGGCGTTCTTCTGCGCCGCGGCGTCCTCGCCGCGCAGGAACAGCGCCAGGATCGCGGCGGCGACCAGCGGCACGAAGGTGATGATGGACAGAAGGTTTTCCATTACTCGGCCCCCCCGGCGAGCGAGACCCAGATCAAGAGCACCGCGATGCCGATCACCATCGCGAAGGCATAGTGGAACAGGTAGCCCGACTGGCCGCGCATCGCGAGCCGGGTGAAGAACGGCACGATGCCCATCGCAACGCCGTTGATGGCGCCGTCGATCGTGGCCCCGTCGCCGCGCGTCCACAGGAACCGGCCCAGCCACTTGGCCGGGCGCACGAAGGCCCAGTCGTAGATCTCGTCGAAATACCACTTGTTGAGCAGGAACCGGTAGAGGATCGGCTGCGCCTCGGCCAGTTGCCGGGGCAGCGCCGGGTTGCGGATGTAGAACAGCCAGGCGGTGCCCAGCCCGATCAGCATCGCCACGAAGGGCGACAGCTTCACCCATTTCGGCGCGTGATGCGCCAGGTCCAGCACCTCGGCGCTGGTGTCCGACATCGCGATGGCGCCCACCGGGCCGCCATGCGCCGCCGCCTCGCCGTGGCCCGCGTCCGCCGCCGCCTCGCCGTGGCCCGTGTCCGCCGCCGCGGCATCGCCGCTTTCGGCCGCCGCGACGTGGTGCGGCATATGGAAGAAGGCGGTCATCTTGTCATGGTCGCCGAAGAACGGCTTGAACCAGATCATCCCGGCGAAGACCGCGCCGAGCGCCAGAACGCCCAAGGGCGCGAGCATCGTCATCGGGCTTTCGTGGGCATGATCGTGGGTGTGATGATCGCCCCGCGGGTCGCCCCAGAAGGTCATGAACATCAGCCGCCAGGAATAGAACGAGGTGAAGAGCGCGGCGATCACCAGCGCCCAGAAGGCGAAGCCGTCACCGGTGGCCCAGGCGCTTTCGATCACCGCGTCCTTCGACAGGAAGCCGGCGAAGCCGATATAGGTCAGCGGGATGCCCACGCCGGTGATCGCCAGCGTGCCCAGAAGCATCGCCCAGAAGGTATAGGGGATCTTCCTGCGCAGGCCGCCGTAGTTGCGCATGTCCTGCTCGTGATGCATCGCGTGGATGACGGACCCCGCGCCAAGGAACAGCATCGCCTTGAAGAAGGCATGGGTGAACAGGTGGAACATCGCCGCGCCGTAGATGCCGGCGCCGGCGGCGACGAACATGTAGCCCAGCTGCGAACAGGTCGAATAGGCGATCACCCGCTTGATGTCGTTCTGCACGAGGCCGACGGTCGCGGCGAAGAAGGCGGTGGCGGCGCCAAGGTAGAGGATGAAGCTCTTGGCCTCGGGCGCGACCTCGTAAAGGGGCGACATCCGGCAGACGAGGAACACGCCCGCGGTGACCATCGTCGCGGCATGGATCAGCGCGGACACCGGCGTCGGGCCTTCCATCGCGTCCGGCAGCCAGGTGTGCAGCAGAAGCTGCGCGGACTTGCCCATCGCGCCCACGAACAGCAGGAAGCCCAGCAGGTTCGCCGCGTTCCAGTCGGTCCAGAGGAAGCCGATCTGCGTTTCCGCCAGGTCCGGCGCGGCGGCGAAGATCACGTCGAAATCGATCGAGTCGGTCAGGTAGAAGAGGCCGAAGATGCCAAGCGCGAAGCCGAAATCGCCCACCCGGTTGACCACGAAGGCCTTGATCGCCGCGGCATTGGCCGAGGATTTCTTGTAGTAGAACCCGATCAGCAGGTACGAGGCGACGCCCACGCCCTCCCAGCCGAAGAACATCTGCACGAGGTTGTCGGCGGTGACCAGCGACAGCATCGCGAAGGTGAAGAACGACAGGTAGGCGAAGAACCGCGCCTTGTAGTGCTCGCCCTCGCCCCAGTTCTCGTCATGGGCCATGTAGCCCCAGGAATAGAGATGGACGAGCGCCGAGACGGTGTTGACGACGATCAGCATGATCGCGGTCAGCCGGTCCAGCCGGATCGACCAGGCGGTATCGAGGCTGCCGGAGCGGATGAAATCGAGGATGTGGATCTGCCGCACCTCGCCGTCGAAGCCCAGGAACACGATCCACGAGAGCAGCGCTGCGAGGAACAGAAGGCCCGTGGTGACGGCCATCGCGCCCTTCTCGCCGATGATCCGCCAGCCGAAACCCGCGATCAGCGCGCCGAGAAGCGGCGCGAAGAGGATGATCTTTTCCATGGCCCGCTTACCCCTTCATCACGTTGACGTCTTCGACGTCGATCGTGCCGCGGTTACGGAAGAACACGACGAGGATCGCCAGCCCGATCGCGGCCTCGGCCGCCGCCACGGTCAGCACGAACAGCGTGAAGACCTGGCCGACCAGATCGCCCAGATGGGCCGAGAAGGCGACGAGGTTGATGTTCACCGCCAGCAGCATCAACTCGATCGACATCAGGATGACGATCACGTTCTTGCGGTTCAGGAAGATCCCGAAGATGCCGATGACGAACAGCGCCGCGGCCACCCCCAGGAAATGTGTCAGTCCGATCATCCCATGTCCCTCCGGGCGGTTTCGCCCGTTCTTGTCCTTGTCGCCGGCCGGTGGCCGGGCGGTTGCCGCGGCTAGAGCCCCTGCCCCGGCTTCACGTCCTTCAGTACCATCGCCTTGGCCGGGTCGCGCCACATCTGCGCCAGCACGTCCTGGCGCTTGACGTCCTTGCGATGGCGCAGCGTCAGCACGATCGCGCCGATCATCGCCACCAGCAGGATCATCCCGGCCAGTTGAAAGAGCAGGATGTAGCGGTCGTAGATCAGCAGGCCGAGCGCGGCGGTGTTCTGCATCCCCTCGGCCACCACCGCGTCACGCTGCCCCAGCGCGATCTGCGACGTTTCCCAGGCGCCGAAGGCGACGCCCAGTTGCAGCAGGATCACCACGCCGATCAGCAGCCCCAGCGGCATCGCGCGCGCCATCTCGCCCTTCAGCGCGGCGAAATCGACATCGAGCATCATCACCACGAACAGGAACAGCACCGCGACCGCGCCGACGTAGACGATGATCAGCAGCATCGCGACGAATTCCGCCCCCATCAGCACGAACAGGCCCGCAGAGGACAGGAAGGCGAGGATCAGCCACAGCACCGAATGCACCGGGTTGCGGGCGGTCACCACCATCAGCCCGGCGACAAGCGCCGAGGCCGCGAAAAGGTAGAAGGCGAAAACCGGGATCGTCATGCGTCGTCCCCTTTCGGTTCCTGTTCGGCAAAGACCGCCTGCGCGACCTCCAGCGCTTTCTGCATCGCCGGCAGGCCGCCAAACATGCTCATCTGGTAGATCACCTCGGCGATCTCGCGTTCGCTCGCCCCGGCCTCCAGCGCATGGCGCACGGTGAGCTTGAGCTGCGGCTCGGCATGGGCGCCCAGCACCGTCAGCGCCGCGATCGTGACCAGAAGCCGGGTCTTCGAGTCCAGCCCGTCACGGTTGAAGGTCTTGCCGAAGGCCATTTCCATGAAGTCCTTCGACATCGTCGGCACGAGATCCTCGAAGCCGGTGGCCCGGAACGTTTCCAGCGCCGGGTTGAAGGCACGGGCCATCTGCTGGCTTTGTTCCAGCATCGACTGCATCATCTTGGTCCAGGCTTCGGTCATCTGATCGGTCATCTGTAGGGCGCGTCCAGTTCCAGGTTGCGGGCGATCTCCGCCTCCCAGCGCGCGCCGTTCTCCAGAAGCTTTTCCTTGGTGTAGAACAGCTCCTCGCGCGTCTCGGTCGCGAATTCGAAATTCGGCCCCTCGACGATCGCATCGACCGGGCAGGCCTCCTGGCAGAAGCCGCAGTAGATGCATTTCGTCATGTCGATGTCGTAGCGCGTGGTCCGGCGGCTGCCGTCCTCGCGCGGTTCGGCATCGATGGTGATCGCCTGCGCGGGGCAGATCGCCTCGCACAGCTTGCAGGCGATGCAGCGCTCCTCGCCGTTGGGATAGCGCCTGAGCGCGTGCTCGCCCCGGAACCGGGGAGAAAGCGGGCCCTTCTCATGCGGATAATTCAGCGTCGCCGCCGGCCGGAAGAAGTGCTTTAGCCCCAGCCGCATCCCGTGGATGAAATCCATCAGCAGGAAGTACTTGCCGGCGCGGGTCCAGTCGATCTGCGTCATCTCAGCCTCCCACGGTCCAGCGCGCCCAGGCGCCGCCCAGAACTTCGAACTTCGCCAGGAAGGCCACGATCACCACCCAGCCCAGCGACATCGGCAGGAACACCTTCCAGCCGATCCGCATCAGCTGGTCGTAGCGGTAGCGCGGCACGATCGCCTTCACCATCGCGAAGAGGAAGAAGAAGAACCACATCTTCGCCACCATCCACAGCACGCCGTCGGGCAGGCCGGGGATCGGCGACAGCCAGCCACCGAAGAACAGCAGCGTCATCAGCGCGCACATCAGGAAGATCGCGATGTATTCGCCGGCCATGAACAGCAGGTAGGGCGTGGAGGAATATTCCACCATGAACCCGGCCACCAGTTCCGATTCCGCCTCGGGAAGGTCGAAGGGCGGGCGGTTGGTTTCCGCCAGCGCCGAGATGAAGAACAGCGCCACCATCGGCAGGTGCGGCAGCCAGTACCATGAAAACAGGCCGTAATCGCCATCCTGCGCCGCCACGATCGCGCCGAAGGACATCGAGCCGGTGGAGATGATGATGCCGATGATGATCAGCCCCAGCGACACCTCGTAGGAGATCATCTGCGCCGCCGACCGGAGCGAGCCGAGGAACGGGTATTTCGAGTTCGACGCCCAGCCGCCCATGATCACGCCGTAGACCTCCAGCGAGGAGACGGCGAAGACGAACAAGAGCGCGACGTTGATATCGGCAAGCACCCAGCCCTCGTTGAACGGGATCACCGCCCAGGCCAGCACCGCCAGCACGAACGACAGCACCGGCGCGAGGAAGAAGACGAAGCGGTCGGCCCCGGCGGGCACCACGATCTCCTTGACCACGAACTTCAGCGCGTCGGCCACCGATTGCAAAAGCCCGAAGGCGCCCACCACGTTCGGCCCCTTGCGCATCTGCACCGCCGCCCAGATCTTGCGGTCGGCATAGACGAGGAACAGCAGCGACAGCATCACGAAGGCGATGATCAAAAGCCCCTGTGCCGCGATCAGCAGCGCCGTTCCGGCCGGGGTGGAAAGAAACTCTGCCATGCTCGTCTGTCCCTCAGTGCGTTCCTGCGGCCCTGCCCAGCGTCATTCCGCCGCCAGCGGCGAAGCGCGCCGCGCCGCGGCGGCGGCGGACAGGTCCGCCATCAGCTCGCTCGCCCGCGCGATCGGGTTGGTCAGGTAGAAATCCTTGATCGCAAGGCGGAAATCGGCCGTGGCCGGGGCTTCGGCGGCGACCGGCAGCCACGCGTTCCCGGCCACCTCGTCGATCCGGCCCAGATGCGGGTGCTCGGCCACCAGCGCCCGCCGCAGGGCCGCGAGGCTGTCCCACGGCAAGGCCGCGCCCAGTTCGCCCGACAGCGCGCGCAGGATCGCCCAGTTTTCCTTCGCCTCGCCGGGCGGGAAACCGGCGCGGATCGCCAGTTGCGGCCGGCCCTCGGTATTGACGAAAAGGCCGGGCTCCTCGGTCCATGCCGCGGCGGGCAGGATCACGTCGGCGCGGTGCGCACCGCGGTCGCCGTGGCTGCCCTGGTAGATCACGAAGGCGCCCGGCGCGATCTCCACCTCGTCGGCGCCGAGGTTGAAGATCACCTCCGCCCCGTCCAGCGCGGCGGCCATGCCGCCCTCGGTCACCGCGCCCACGTCCATCGCGCCGACCCGCGCAGCCGCGGTGTGCAGCACCAGCAGCTTCGCCCCCGCCGCCTCGGCCAGTTTCATCGCCTGGCCCAGCACCGCCGCGCCATCGGCCTCGGTCAGCGCGCCCTGGCCCAGGATGACGATCCCGCGCTCGGCCGGTTCTGCACCGTCCGCGGCACGCACCAGCGCGGCGCGATCGTTGCCCAGATGCTCCGCCTCGTAGGTCAGATCGACCGCCGGGCCGATCAGCTTCACCGCCGCGCCCCGCGTCCAGGCCTTGCGGATCCGCGCGTTCAGCACCGGCGCCTCGCTGCGCGGGTTCGATCCGACGATCCAGATCGTGTCTGCCGCGTCGATATCCTCGATCCGGGCGGTGCCGACATAGGCGCCGCGATTGCCGGCGGGCAGGTGCGCGCCGTCGGTGCGGCATTCGACCCGGCCGCCCAGACCCTCGATCATCCGTTTCAGGCTGAACGCCGCCTCGACCGGCGCCAGATCGCCCACCAGCCCCGCGACCGTCTTGCCCCGCATCGCCGCCGCCGCCGCGGCAAGCGCCTCGGGCCAGGTCGCGCGGCGCAGCCTGCCGTTCTCGCGGATGTAGGGCACGTCCAGCCGCTGCCGGCGCAGCCCGTCCCAGACGAAGCGCGTCTTGTCGGAAATCCATTCCTCGTTCACGCCGTCATGGTTGCGCGGCAGGATCCGCATGACCTCGCGGCCCTTGGTGTCGACCCTGATCGACGACCCCAGCGCATCCATCACGTCCACGGTCTCGGTCTTGGTCAGTTCCCAGGGCCGGGCGGTGAAGGCGTAGGGCTTCGACACCAGCGCGCCGACCGGGCACAGGTCGATGATGTTGCCCTGCAGGTTCGAATCCAGCGTCTGGCCGAGATAGGCGGTGATCTCGGCATCCTCGCCGCGCCCGGTCTGGCCCATCTGGGTGATCCCGGCGACCTCGGTGGTGAAGCGCACGCAGCGGGTGCAGGAGATGCAGCGCGTCATGTGGGTTTCGACCAGCGGACCCAGATCGAGGTCTTCGGTGGCGCGCTTGGGTTCGCGGTAGCGCGAGAAATCCACGCCATAGGCCATCGCCTGGTCCTGCAGGTCGCATTCGCCGCCCTGGTCGCAGATCGGGCAATCCAGCGGGTGGTTGATGAGCAGGAACTCCATCACCCCCTCGCGCGCCTTCTTGACCATCGGCGAGTTGGTCTTGACCACCGGCGGCGCGCCTTCCGGCCCCGGCCGCAGATCCTTCACCTGCATCGCGCAGGAGGCGGCCGGCTTCGGCGGGCCGCCGACGACCTCGACCAGGCACATCCGGCAGTTGCCGGCGATCGACAGCCGTTCGTGGTAGCAAAACCGCGGCACCTCGATCCCGGCAATCTCGCAGGCCTGGATCAGCGTCAGGTTCGGGTCGACCTCGACCTCGGTCCCGTCGATGATGATCTTGCGCAAGCCGCTCATGTCCTCATCCCCTGTCCCGGCCGGGCGCGCCCGGCCGATCGTTCATCTCGCCCGGATCAGCGAGCCGATCAGGCTCCCCGCCCCGATCTCGGCCCGGCCGAGACGGCAGTAACTGTCTTCATCGCCGGCCACCACGCCGTTTTCGGCGAGGTAGGTCTCGGCCCGCTCGTAGATCTCGGCGCGGGCGGTCCTGTCCTTGAGAAAGGCGCGCACCGTGCCGTTGTCATAGCCCTGCCCGCGCGCGTAGCTTTCCAGGCTGTTGATCTCGGCCAGCACCCGGAACATCCGTGCCGAGATCGTCGGGCAGGTCGTGCGAATCCGGTCGGCCACCCGCGCCGCCACCAGCCGGTCGGCGACATAGCCGTCCTGCGCCAGCCGCTGCAGCGCCTCGGCCCGGCCGGGCATCGCCAGAAGGGTCAGCGCAAGCGCCGCCGCCACCGTCCCGCCCAGCATTCCGGTCCGCGCCATCGTCGTCACTCCGCCGCCAGCGCGCCGGTGCGGCCGGTCTTGCGGGCCTTGATCCGGTCCTCGATCTCTTCGCGGTAGTGCCGGATCAGGCCCTGGATCGGCCACGCCGCGGCATCGCCGAGCGCGCAGATCGTGTGGCCCTCGACCTGCTTGGTGACGTCGAAGAGCATATCGATCTCTTCCACCTCGGCCTCGCCCCGGACCAGCCGGTCCATCACCCGCATCATCCAGCCGGTGCCCTCGCGGCAGGGCGTGCACTGGCCGCAGCTTTCGTGCTTGTAGAACTTCGACAACCGCCAGATCGCCTTGATGATGTCGGTCGACTGATCCATCACGATCACCGCCGCGGTGCCGAGGCCCGAACGCTGCTCGCGCAGCCAGTCGAAATCCATGATCGCGTCGTCGCACAGCTTCGCCGGAAGGCAGGGCACCGACGAGCCGCCAGGGATCACCGCCTTGAGGTTCGACCAGCCGCCGCGCACGCCGCCGCAGTGCCTGTCCAGCAGTTCCCGCAGCGGGATCGACATCGCCTCTTCCACCACGCAGGGGTTTTCCACGTGGCCGGAGATCGCGAAGATCTTGGTGCCGGTGTTGTTCGGCCGCCCGAAGGAGGAAAACCAGTCCGGCCCGCGGCGCAGGATCGTCGGCACCACCGCGATGGATTCGACGTTGTTGACCGTGGTCGGGCACCCGTAGAGGCCCGCGCCGGCGGGGAACGGCGGCTTCATCCGCGGCATTCCCTTCTTGCCTTCCAGGCTTTCCAGCAGCGCGGTCTCCTCGCCGCAGATGTAGGCGCCCGCGCCATGGTGCAGGTAAAGGTCGTAATCCCAGCCCGAGCCGGCCGCGTTCCGGCCCAGAAGCCCCGCGTCATAGGCCTCGTCGATGGCGGCCTGAAGCGCCTCGCGCTCGCGGATATATTCGCCGCGGATGTAGATGTAGCCCGCGTTCGCGCCCATCGCGAAACCGGCGATCAGGCAGCCCTCGACCAGCGTGTGCGGGTCGTGGCGCATGATCTCGCGGTCCTTGCAGGTGCCGGGTTCGGACTCGTCGGCATTGACGACAAGGTACGAGGGCCGCCCGTCGCTTTCCTTGGGCATGAAGGACCATTTCAGCCCGGTCGGAAAGCCCGCGCCGCCGCGGCCGCGCAGCCCGCTGGCCTTCACCTGGTCCACGATCCAGTCGCGGCCGTTCTTGATGAACTCGGCAGTCCGGTCCCAATGGCCGCGCGCCTTCGCACCCGCCAGGCTGCGGTCATGCATCCCGTAGAGGTTGGTGAAGATCCGATCCTGATCCTTCAGCATCCGTTGTCCCTCAGTTGCCCTGCCCGGTCTTGCCGCGCCGCCAGATCCGCCAGGTCACCGCCAGCGACCAGACGAAGGCGGCCATCGCCGCGAGATCGAACAGGAAGACGAAGCGGGTTTCCCAGCCCATCCGTCCGCCCAGCCATTGCGCCCCCATCCACACCAGCATCGCGGCGGCCAGCACCACCGCCACCATCCGTGCCTCGCGCGCCAAGGCCTGCTGCCGGTCCGGGCCCGTCATCTCAGTACACGCCGCCCTTCTTCACCCGGTCGGCGAAATCGGTGGTGCCGCCATGCGCGAGGATCCGCGCCTGGTCGACCCAGCCGTCGCGCCGCGCCCGGCCCCGGAACCCTTCGAGGTGATCGTCGATCCAGGCGATCTCGGCATCCGTCCAGGCCGCGATCTGGTCGAAGTGAAAGACCCCGAGCTGGTGCAGCAGCGCCTCCAGTTTCGGCCCTACGCCCTTGATCTTCTTCAGATCGTCGGCCCCGCCTTCGCGCGCCACCGGCAACAGCGCCGGCTTCGTCGCGGCCGCCGGTTCGGCGGCGGGCGCGGGGCTGGCCACCTTCTCGGCCGGCTTCGCCGGCGCCGGTTCGGCCTTCGCCGCGGGCGTAGGGGCAGGCGCCGCCTCGGCCTTGGCGGTCGCCGGCGGCACCGGCGCGGGGGCCGGTTCGGGCGCCGGGGAAGGCCGCGGCGCGGCGGCGACCGGCGCCGGCGCTGTTTGCCTACGCCCGCCGATCGCCAGGTCCGGATGGTCGTTGCACAGGATCTCGTTCAGCAGATAGCCCAGCGCGACCGCAAGGATGATCCCGGCAAACAGCCCGCCGAAGAAGGTCCAGCCGGAGAACCACAGGACGACGGTGAGAACCGCGCCCAGCACGGCCCCGATCAGCCAGCACCGGGGCTGGCAGGTCATCGATGTCAGTTTGTCGATCATGTCGTCCTCCGCGCTTGAGCTGGTCTATTCGTCGTACAGGCCCTCTTTCCGTGCCTTCCTTGAAAACTCCGTCTCAGCGCCGGTGGCGAGCAGGCGGGCCTGCGCCACCCAGCCGTCGCGGCTGACCCGACCCCGGAACCCTTCGAGGTTCTCGTCGACCCAGGCGATTTCCTCGGCCGTCCAGCCGGCGATCTGGTCGAAATGGAACACGCCCAGCCGGTGCAGCAGCGCCTCCAGCTTCGGGCCGACGCCCTTGATCATCTTCAGGTCGTCCGCCCCGCCCTCGCGCGCCTCGGCAAGCATCTCGGGCTTGCTGCCGGCGGCGGCGGCAGGCGCGGGCGCGGCCGGCGCGGGCGCTGCGGGCTTTTTCGCTGCCGGCTTCGGCGCGTCGGCTTTCGGCGCGGCGGGCTTGGCAGCCGGGGCCGCGCCCTTGCCCAGCCAGGGCGCGCGCAGCGGCACCTCGGTGCCGTCGATACGCTTGACCGTATCGCCGATGCCGGTGGCCAGCGTCGCCGAGGCGTTCAGCGCCGCCCGCCCCGCGACGTGATCGGCAAGCGAGGTCGCCCCGCCCTTCGGCTCAGACGCATAGCGCCCGTTCTGCGGCCCCGGCACCGGCACCTTGCCGGCGGCCAGTTCGTCGATGATCTCGGCCAGCCGCGCGGCGGTCAGATCCTCGTAGTAATCCTTGCCGATCTGCGCCATCGGCGCGTTCGCGCAGGCGCCGAGGCATTCGACCTCTTCCCAGGAAAACCGGCCGTCCGCCGACAGTTCGTGCGGTCGCGCGGCGATCCGTTCCTTGCAGACGCCGATCAGGTCATCGGCCCCGCAGATCATGCAGGACGTGGTGCCGCAGACCTGGATATGCGCCACGCTGCCAACGGGTTGCAGCTGGAACATGAAGTAGAAGGTGGCGACCTCCAGCGCCCGGATATGGGCCATGCCCAGCATGTCGGCCACCGCCTCGATCGCCGGGCGGGTGAGCCAGCCCTCCTGCTCCTGCGCGCGCCACAGCAGCGGGATGATCGCCGAGGCCTGCCGGCCTTCCGGGTACTTGGTGATCTGCGCTTTCGCCCAGTCGAGGTTCGCCGGGGTGAAGGCGAAGCTGTCGGGCTGGTCGGGGTGCAGGCGGCGGAGCATTAGCGGTCGATCTCCCCGAAAACCACGTCCATCGTGCCGATGATCGCCGAGACATCGGCCAGCTGGTGGCCCTTGGCGACATAGTCCATCGATTGCAGGTGCAGGTAGCCCGGCGCGCGGATCTTGGCGCGGTAGGGCCGGTTGGTGCCATCGGCGACAAGGTAGACGCCGAATTCGCCCTTCGGCGCCTCGACGGCGGCATAGACCTCGCCCGCCGGCACGTGGAAGCCCTCGGTATAGAGCTTGAAGTGATGGATCAGCGCCTCCATCGAGCGTTTCATCTCTCCGCGTTTCGGTGGCGTGATCTTGCCCCGGGCCAGCACGTCGCCCTGCCCTTCGGGCGCGCGCAGCTTGGCGATGGCCTGCTTCACGATATGGGTCGACTCGCGCATCTCGGCCATCCGGCACAGGTAGCGGTCATAGCAGTCGCCGTTCTTGCCCACGGGCACCTTGAAGTCGAACTCGTCGTAGCACTCGTAGGGTTGCGCGCGGCGCAAGTCCCAGGCGAGGCCGGAGCCGCGCACCATCACGCCGGAATAGCCCCAGGTGAGGATATCGTCCTCGGTGATGATGCCGATATCGGCGTTGCGCTGCTTGAAGATCCGGTTTTCCGTCAGCAGCCCGTCGATATCGTCCAGCACCTTCGGGAATTCGTCGGCCCAGTGGTCGATATCGTCCAGAAGCTCGGGCGGCAGATCCTGGTGGACGCCGCCGGGGCGGAAATAGGCGGCATGCAGCCGCGCCCCGCAGGCGCGCTCGTAGAACACCATCAGCTTCTCTCGTTCCTCGAAGCCCCACAACGGCGGGGTCAGCGCGCCGACGTCCATCGCCTGCGTGGTCACGTTGAGAAGGTGGTTCAGGATCCGCCCGATCTCGGAATAGAGCACCCGGATCAGCTGCCCCCGGCGCGGCACCTCGACCCCGGTCAGCCGCTCGATCGCCAGGCACCAGGCGTGTTCCTGGTTCATCGGGGCGACGTAATCCAGCCGGTCGAAATACGGCAGGTTCTGCAGGTAGGTGCGGCTTTCCATCAGCTTCTCGGTGCCGCGGTGCAGCAGCCCGATATGCGGATCGCAGCGTTCCACGATCTCCCCGTCAAGCTCCAGAACCAGCCGAAGAACACCATGTGCCGCGGGGTGTTGCGGGCCGAAGTTGATGTTGAAGTTGCGGATGCGCTGCTCGCCCGTCAGCGCGTCGCGGAAGTCTTTGGAGCCGTCCATCATCTCGCCTCCGTGCCCATCGCGGGGCCGCGCGGCAGTACGCACACCGGCCCGGTCATGCCGTTTCTCCCGGCTTCTCGTCGCCCGGCAGGATGTATTCCGCACCTTCCCAGGGCGACATGAAATCGAACTGCCGGTATTCCTGCACCAGCTTCACCGGCTCATAGACCACCCGCTTCTCGGCCTCGTCGTAGCGCACCTCGACATAGCCGGTGGTCGGGAAATCCTTGCGCAGCGGGTAGCCGCGAAAGCCGTAGTCGGTGAGGATGCGGCGCAGGTCGGGATGGCCGGAAAACAGGATCCCGAACATGTCGAAGATCTCGCGCTCGAACCAGTTGGCGGCCGGGAACGGCTCGGTGATCGAGGGCACCATCTCGTCCTCGCGCACGGCCGCCTTCACGCGGATGCGGTGGTTTCGGTACATCGACAGGAAATGGTAGACCACGTCGAACCGCGCCGGGCGCGACGGCCAGTCCACCGCGGTGATATCGACCAGCGTGTTGAACCGGCACGCGGCATCGGCCCTGAGGAAGGCGACGAGGCCGGGCAGTTCCGACGGTGGCGTGGTCACGGTCAGTTCGCCGAAGGCGATCTGCGTCTCAAGCACGTCGTCGGGCCGCTTCAGCGTGATATGGGCGGCCAGTTCCTGCAGCGCCTCGGTCATCTCGTTCCCCTCTCAGCGCACCAGCGTGCCGGTGCGGCGGATCTTCCGCTGCAGCTGCAGGATCCCGTACAAAAGCGCCTCGGCCGTCGGCGGGCAGCCGGGCACGTAGATGTCGACCGGCACGATCCGGTCGCAGCCGCGCACCACCGAGTAGCTGTAGTGGTAATAGCCGCCGCCATTGGCGCAGGAGCCCATCGAGATCACGTAGCGCGGTTCGGGCATCTGGTCGTAGACCTTGCGCAGCGCCGGGGCCATCTTGTTGGTCAGCGTCCCGGCGACGATCATCAGGTCGGACTGGCGGGGCGAGGCGCGCGGCGCGGTGCCGAAGCGTTCCAGGTCGTAGCGCGGCATCGAGGTATGCATCATCTCGACCGCGCAGCAGGCCAGGCCGAAGGTCATCCAGTGCAGCGACCCGTTGCGCGCCCAGTTGATCACGTCCTCGACCGAGGTCAGCAGAAACCCCTTGTCCTGAAGGTCGCGGCCGAGATCGGCCAGAACCGCCTCGCGATCCGCGCCGGCGGTGTTGGCCCCCGTCATCACTCCCATTCCAGCGCCCCCTTCTTCCATTCGTAGGCGAAGCCCACCGTCAGGACGCCCAGGAACACCATCATCGACCAGAACGCGACGTCGCTGAGGTCGCCGAAGGCGACCGCCCAGGGAAACAGGAAGGCGACTTCGAGATCGAAGATGATGAACAGGATCGAGACGAGGTAGAACCGCACGTCGAACTTCATCCGCGCATCGTCGAACGCGTTGAAGCCGCATTCGTAGGCCGACACCTTCTCGGGATCGGGGTTGCGGACGGCGATGATCGCGGCGGCGAGAAGCAGGACAAGACCCAGACCGACGGCCAGGACGAGAAAGATCAGGATCGGCAGATAGTCCCGCGTTACCTCGTCCACGACGCACTCCCTCATCTTCAACAGGGCGGCCGGATGTCCCTGGTCCGGCTTGGCCCCGTTTACTCCCCCGCCCCGACCGGGTCAACCGAAGCCCGGTCAAATCGACGCGGGTCAAGGGGCGCACGGAGGTGATTGCATACAACGGTGTGCCGTTTTCGCCGCAGTGCCGCATCGGGCGGCGGCGCGGCACCGTGTTCCGGCCCGGTCAGCCCCGCCAGGACGGCGCGCGCTTGTCGAAGAAGGCGGCGATTCCCTCGGCCGACTCGGGGCTTTCCCAACGCCGGACCAGCGCCGCGACCGTCTCGTCGATCATGGCCGCGTCGATCCGGGGCCCCAGCGCGCGGACCAGCGCCTTGCCTTCGGCCACCGCGCCCGGCGCGGCGGCGAGATAGGGGGCGATTTCGGCCTCGATCGCGTCGTCGAGGGCCTCGGGTGCGACCGTTCGGGACAGGAGCCCCAGGTCCACCGCCTCGTCCGCGTCGAACAGCCGGCCGGAAAAGAACACCTGCCGCGCCCGCGCCGCGCCGATCCGGGCCACGACATAGGGCCCGATCGTGGCCGGGATCAGGCCCAGCCGCACCTCCGTCAGCCCGAACCGCGCGCCGCTGGCCCCCACCGCCACGTCGCAGACCGACATCATCCCCACCCCGCCGCCGAAGGCGTTGCCATGCACCCGCCCGATCAGCGGTTTCGGGCAGGTGTCGAGCGCCTGCAACATCTCGGCCAGTTTGCGCGCCTCGGCCGCCCGCGTCACCGCATCCGCCGCCATCTGCGCGCGCATCCAGCCCAGGTCGCCGCCGGCGCAAAAACTCGCCCCCGCGCCTTCCAGCACGATCACCCGCACCGCCGGATCGGCGCCCAGCCGGCCCGCGGCCTCGGTCAAGGCCGCGATCAGCGCGGCGTCGAGCGCGTTGTGCTTGTCCGCGCGATCCAGCCTGAGCCGCGCGACCCCGCGCGCATCGATCCCGATTGTCAGCGTCATGCCGTTTGCCCCCGCATCGCCCGTGCCAGCGCCGCCGCGGCGGCAACCTTGCGCATGTTCAGCCCCGTGTCCCAGCCGCCCGCCGCCAGGTGCGCGGCCAGCCGCTCGGTGGCCAGGTTGCCGGCCGCGCCGGGCGCGTAGGGGCAGCCGCCCAGCCCGCCCACGGCGGCATCGAACACCCGCAGCCCGCGCGCCAGCGCCGCGTCGACATTGTCCAGCGCCCGGCCGGCGGTGTCGTGGAAATGCCCGGCCAGCCGGTCGGCCGGCATCTCGCCCAGCACCGCGTCCAGCATCGCGTCCACCGCCTCGGGCCGGCCCCGGCCGATGGTCTCGCCCAGGCTGACCTCGGCGCAGCCCAGATCGCGCAGCGCCGCGACGACCCGCGCCACCGCACCGGGCGCCACCGCGCCCTCGAACGGGCAATCCGTGACGACCGAGACATAGCCGCGCAGCGGCAGCCCGTCGCGCGCCGCGGCCTCGGCCACCGGGGCAAAACGGTCCAGGCTTTCGGCGACGGAACAGTTGAGGTTGGCGCGCGAAAAGCCCTCGGTCGCGGCGGCGAAGATTGCCACGCCATCGGCGCGGGCGGCCTTCGCGGCCTCGTAGCCCCTGAGGTTGGGCGTCAGCGCCCAGTAGCTGACGCCGGGCGCGCGGGCGATGCCGGCCAGCACCTCGGCCGCGTCGGCCATCTGCGGCACCCATTTCGGCGAAACGAAACTCGTCGCCTCGATCCGGCGGAACCCGGCATCCGAAACCGCGTCGATCAGCGCGATCTTGTCCGCGGCGGGGATCAGCCGCTTTTCGTTCTGCAACCCGTCGCGGGGGCCGACCTCGAAGATTTCAACGGTTTCGGTCATGGCTCCGGCGCCTCGTAGAAGTCGCGCAGGTAGATCTGCGGCGGTCCGTCCCGGTCGATCGCCCTGCGGAACGCCGGCCGCGCCTCCAGCCGCTTCAGCCAGGCGGCGACGCCGGGCAGACGGTCGAGCCGCACGAAGCGTTGCCCGATCAGCGCGCCATAGGCCACCGCCACATCCGCCGCGGAAAACCCCGAGGCGAGCAGGTACTCGCCCTTCAGGCCGCGTTCGACCGCCTCCAGCGTCTTTTCCAGCCGCTTCGCCTCGAGCCGCATGACGGTGGGCGAGCGCATGTGATCCTCGCGCAGCACGATATGCTGCTGGGTGAGGTTGGCGAGATGCGCGGCGATGGTCTCGGCGAAATGGATCCATTCCAGCCAGTCCGGCCGCTCGCCGCGTCCGGGGCCGAACATCTCGCGCGTCTCGACGAGATATTGCAGGATCGCCCCGGATTCGAACATCGCGCGGCCGTCGATCTCCAGCGCCGGCACCCGGCCCGCGGGCGAGATCGCCAGATAGGCGGGATCGCGCAGCGAGCGGTCGAAGAACGAATGATGGACGACCTCGCAGCCCAGCCCGATCTCCTCCAGCAGCCACAGCACGCGGAACGAGCGGGCCTGCGCGACATGATGCAGCCGGATCATTCCGCCGTCTCCATCCGGATCAGCGCCGCGCCGGCCTCGACCTGCGCGCCGGCTTCCGCGAGCACCTCGGCCACCCGGCCCTCCGCCGCGGCGGTCAGCGTGTGTTCCATCTTCATCGCCTCCAGCACCGCCAGCGGCTGACCCGCCGCCACCGCCTCGCCCGCCGCGACCAGAACCGATTTCACCAGCCCCGGCATCGGCGCCCGGGTCACCCCGTCGGCGGCACCGTCCTGCGTATGCCGGTCGAGCGGGTCGGGAATGTCGAACCGCCATGCCGGATCGGCGAACACCGTCACGCTGTCGCCCAGCCGCAGCGCCCGGCCCGGCGCCCGCGCGCCGTCGATCCACCAGTGGCCGGCGCGGTGTTCGGCCCGATGCGCCGTGCCCGCGATCGTCACCTCGGCCCGGCCCGGCCCGGTCACGGCCAGCCGGGCTGCGATCTCCGCCTCGCCGGCGCGCAGGGTGACCGGCCGCGCCAGCGGCGACCAGAGCGTGAACCCGGCCAGCGCCGGCGCGGCGGCGAGCGGATCGGCCGCCGGCCGGGCCCCGTCCGCGCCGACGTCGGCAGCGGCCAGCACCGCCAGAACCTCGGCCCAGCGCGGCCGCTCGGGTTCGGCGGTCAGGGCCGCGAGGTCGCGCGCGATCAGCCCGGTATCGACGTCGCCCGCCGCGAACCCCGGATGCCGCGCCAGCGCCGCGAGGAAGGCGAGGTTGGTGACCGATCCTGCCACCTCGGTCCGCGCCAGCGCGTCCGACAGCCGGCGCAGCGCCGCCGCCCGCGTCGGCCCGTGCACCACGATCTTGGCGATCATCGGGTCGTAGAACGGGCTGATCGTGTCGCCGGCGCGGACCCCGGTTTCCGCCCGGCAGCCCGGCGCGAAAGCGAGGTGCGACAGGGTTCCGGTGGCGGGCAGGAAGCCCGCCGGCACATCCTCGGCGTAAAGCCGCGCCTCGAAGGCATGGCCGGTGATCGACAACGCGTCCTGCCGGGCGGGCAGCGGTTCGCCGGAGGCGACGCGCAACTGCCACTCGACAAGGTCGATGCCGGTGATCTCTTCCGTCACCGGGTGCTCGACCTGAAGCCGGGTGTTCATCTCCATGAACCAGAACCGGTCGGGGCGCAGCCCGTCCGAGGCATCGACGATGAACTCCACCGTGCCGGCGCCGGCATAGCCGATCGCCTCGGCCGCGCGCACGGCCGCCTGCCCCATCGCGTCGCGCATCGCGGGCGTCATGCCGGGCGCGGGCGCCTCCTCGATCACCTTCTGGTGGCGGCGCTGAAGCGAACAGTCACGTTCGTAAAGATGCACCGCGCGGGCCCCGTCGCCGAACACCTGAACCTCGATATGGCGCGGTTTTTCCACGTATTTCTCGATCAGGACGGCGGGGTTGCCGAAGGCCGTCCGCGCCTCGCCCCGGGCCGAGGCGAGCGCGGCAGCGAAGTCCTGGGGCCGCTCGACCCGGCGCATGCCCTTGCCGCCACCGCCCGCCACCGCCTTGATCAGCACCGGGTAGCCGATGGCATCGGCCGCGCCCGATAGGTGTTCGGCATCCTGGTTGTCGCCGTGATAGCCGGGCACGACCGGAACGCCGGCCTCTGCCATCAGGCGCTTGGCGGCGTCCTTCAGCCCCATCGCCCGGATCGCGGCGGCGGAGGGGCCGATGAAGACGAGGCCCGCACCCGCGACCATGTCCACGAAGTCGGGGTTCTCGCTGAGAAAGCCGTAGCCCGGATGGATCGCCTCCGCGCCGGTCTCCAGCGCGGCCTGCACGATCACGTCGCCTTTCAGGTAGCTCTCGGCCGGGGCCGGGCCACCGATATGCACCGCGGCATCGGCCATCGCGACATGGCGCGCGGCGGCGTCGGCATCCGAGTAGACGGCGACGGTTTCCACCCCCAGCCGGCGGCAGGTGTCGATCACGTGGCAGGCGATCTCGCCCCGGTTGGCGATCAGGATGCGGCGGAACATGTCGTGCCTCCCGTGTGGTCCGAGTTCCCGCCCGGGCCAGCGGCCCGGGCAGCGCCCGACCCGCCCCCCCGGGGCGGGCGCTTCGCCACCCACCCCGCGGGCCGGGCGCCGCCCTTCTGTCGCGTACACATGGCCACCCTCACATCCGGAACAGGCCGAAGCGCGTTTCCGCGACCGGCGCGTTCAGCGCGGCCGAAAGCGACAGCGCCAGCACCTCGCGCGTCTTCCTCGGATCCACGATCCCGTCGTCCCAGAGCCGGGCCGAGGCGTAGAGCGGATCGGACTGCGTCTCGAACATCTCGACCGTGGGGCGCTTGAACTCGGCCTCCTCCTCGGCGCTCCAGCTGCCCCCGGCCCGTTCGATCCCCTCGCGCTTCACCGTCGCCAGCACGCCGGCGGCCTGTTCGCCGCCCATCACCGCGATCCGGCTGTTCGGCCAGGTCCACAGGAAGCGCGGCGAATAGGCCCGCCCGGCCATGCCGTAGTTGCCCGCGCCGAACGATCCGCCCACCAGCATCGTGATCTTCGGCACCGCCGTGGTGGCGACCGCCGTGACCATCTTCGCGCCGTGCCGGGCGATGCCCTCGTTCTCGTACTTCCGGCCCACCATGAAGCCGGTGATGTTCTGCAGGAACACCAGCGGGATGCCGCGCTGGGAACACAGCTCCACGAAATGCGCGCCCTTCACCGCCGCCTCGGAAAACAGCACGCCGTTGTTCGCCACGATCCCCACCGGGCAGCCCATGACATGGGCGAAGCCCGTCACCAGCGTTTCGCCGAACCGCGCCTTGAACTCGTCGAAGCGCGAGCCGTCGACCACCCGCGCGATCACCTCGCGGATGTCGTAGGGGGTGCGCAGCCCGGCCGGCACCACGCCGAGGATCTCCTCGGGGTCGTAGGCCGGGTCTTCCGGCGACTGCCAGGCGACCGTCGCGGGCTTGACGCGGTTCAGCCCGGCCACCGCCCGCCGGGCCAGCGCCAGCGCATGCGCGTCATCCTCGGCCAGGTAGTCGGCCACGCCGGACAGCCGGGTGTGAACGTCGCCGCCGCCCAGATCCTCGGCCGTCACCACCTCGCCCGTCGCGGCCCTGACCAGCGGCGGTCCGGCCAGGAAGATCGTGCCCTGGTCGCGCACGATGATCGAGACATCCGACATCGCCGGCACATAGGCGCCCCCGGCGGTGCAGGAGCCCATGACGACCGCGATCTGGGCGATGCCCTGCGCGCTCATCCGGGCCTGGTTGTAGAAGATCCGGCCGAAATGGTCGCGGTCGGGAAAGACCTCGTCCTGGTTGGGCAGGTTCGCGCCCCCGGAATCGACGAGGTAGACGCAGGGCAGCCGGCAGTCCTCGGCGATTTCCTGCGCGCGCAGGTGCTTCTTGACCGTCATCGGGTAGTAGGTGCCGCCCTTCACGGTGGCGTCGTTGGCCACCACCATGACCTCCAGGCCCGCGACCCGGCCGACCCCGGCGATCACGCCCGCGCAGGGGGCTGCCCCGTCATACATCCCATGCGCCGCCGTCGCGCCGATCTCCAGGAACGGCGCGCCGGGATCGAGCAGGCCGGCCACCCGGTCGCGCGGCGCCATCTTGCCGCGCGCGACATGGCGGGCGCGGGCCTTGTCGCCGCCGCCGGCGGCGGCCAGCGCGGCGGCCTCGGCCACGCGGTCGAGCGCGGCGAGATGCGCCGCGCGGTTCTCGCGGAAGGTTTCGGACGACGGGATTGCGGCAGAGGTCAGGCGCATGTCAGGCCGTCGCGGACATGAGTTCGCGGCCGATCAGCATCCGGCGGATCTCGCTGGTGCCGGCGCCGATCTCCATCAGCTTGGCATCGCGGAACAACCGGCTGACGGGCGAGTCGTTGAGGAACCCGGCACCGCCCATCGCCTGCACCGCCTGGTGCGCCTGCACCATCGCCTGTTCGGAGGAATACAGCACGCAGGCCGCCGCATCCGCCCGCGTCACCGCGCCCCGGTCACAGGCGCGGGCGACCTCGTAGACATAGGCGCGGGCGGTGTTCATCGCGGTGTACATGTCGGCCAGCTTGGCCTGCATCAGCTGGAAGTTCCCGATCGGCTGGCCGAACTGCTTGCGTTCGTGCATGTAGGGCATGACCTCGTCGAGACAGGCGGCCATGATCCCGGTACCGATCCCCGACAGGACCACGCGTTCGTAATCCAGCCCCGACATCAGCACCCGCGCGCCCCGGCCCTCTTCGCCCAGCACGTTCTCGAACGGCACCTCGCAATCCTCGAAGATCAGTTCACCGGTGTTCGATCCGCGCATTCCGAGCTTGTCGAAATGCGGGCTGGTGGAGAACCCGGTCATCGACTTTTCCACGATGAAGGCGGTGATCCCCTTCGATCCCGCGTCAGGGTCGGTCTTGGCATAAACGACCAGAACGTCGGCATCCGGGCCGTTGGTGATCCAGTATTTCGTGCCGTTGAGCACGTAGTAGCCGTTGCGCTTCTCGGCGCGCAGCTGCATCCCCACCACGTCCGATCCCGCACCCGATTCCGACATCGCCAGCGCGCCGACCTGCGCGCCGGAGATCAGGCCGGGCAGGTACTTGCGCTTCTGCGCCTCGCTGCCGTTCAGCTTGATCTGGTTGACGCACAGGTTCGAATGCGCGCCGTAGGACAGGCTGACCGAGGCCGAGGCGCGGGCGATCTCCTCGGTCGCGACGACATGGGCGAGATAGCCCATCCCCGCGCCGCCGTAGTCCTCGGTCACGGTGATGCCGAGAAGGCCCAGATCGCCCATCTCGCGCCAAAGCCCGGCCGGGAAGCTGTTGTCGCGGTCGATCGCGGCGGCCATCGGCTTCACCCGCTCCTGCGCCCAGCGGTGCACCATCTCGCGCAGCGCGGCGACATCCTCGCCGAGGTCGAATTCCATCGAGGCGGCGAACATCGGGCTCCTCCCTTATTGAACGCTCGTTCAATAAATACGGCAGGCGATGGCTGGGCGTCAAGCGCGATGACATGCGCAAGGGCATCGTTTCGAACCACGAAGCTCCAGCGCATAGGCATGACAGAGGGCGGCGCACGCGCCGCGGCCCGGGCGGGGCACAGACAGCACTCCGGGGCCTAAACCGCCCCCGCCTGCCAGACAGCGCCCACCTCGGCCCGTATGATCCGGGCGATCAGCGCGCAATCCTCGGAGGTGAAGGTCAGGGGCAGCCGAAGGTCCAGAAGGCCCGCCAGCACCCGGTCGGTGCGCGGCAGGCGTTGCGGCGGCGCGTAGCGCCACGAATCGTAACGCGAGGTGAAGGCCACCGGCTCGGCCGCGCCGAACCATTTCAGCTCCACCCCGCGACCGGCGCAGCGGGCGACCGCCTCCTGAACCGCATCGCCGCGCCAGCCGGGCAGAAGGAACTGGAAGGACGAACCGACATAGGTTTCCGCCTCGGGCCGCGGGATCAGCCGCAGGCCGGGCGTATCCGACAGCCCCGCCTCCATCGCCCGGTAAAGCGCGTTCCAGCGGTCGCGCTGGCGCGGCAGGTCGGCCAGTTGCGGCCGCAGGATCGCGGCGCGAAGGTTGTCCATCCGGCCCGAGACGTTCGGCGTGACCCAGCGCGCCGTCTCGAACGCCTCGGCCGGCGGCGCGGCGCGGTGCCGGCCATAGAGCATGTAGCTGCCGGACCCGAGGATCGCGCGCGCCATGAAATCGGCGTCGTCCGACACGATCAGCCCGCCCTCGCCGGAATTGATGTGCTTGTAGGTCTGCGTCGAATAGCAGCCGGCCAGCCCGTGCCGGCCCGAAGGCACGCCGCGCCAGGCCGCGCCCATCGTGTGCGCGCAATCCTCGATCACCGTAACCCCGGCCGCGTCGCAGATCGCCATCAGCCGGTCCATATCGCAGATATGGCCGCGCATGTGCGACAGCAGCAGCACCCTCGCCCCGCTGCCCGCCGCCTTCGCCGCAAGATCGTCGAGATCGATCACCAGGTCCTCGGTCACCTCCACGAAGACCGGCTCGGCCCCGACGCTGGCGATCGCGCCGGGCACCGGGGCCAGGGTGAACCCGTTGGACAGCACCCGGTCGCCGGGCCGCACCCCGACGGCGCGCAGCGCGCAGCCCATCGCGTAGCCGCCCGAGGCGACTGCAAGGCAGTAGCGCGCGCCGGTGGCCGCGGCGAACTCCTCTTCCAGCAGCGCGACCTCGCCGGCCTCGCCGGGCGCGGTGTTGTAACGGTGCAGCCGGCCTTCGCGCATCACCCGCACGGCCGCCTCGATCCCGGCCTCGGGGATCGGCTCCTGCCGGGTGAAGCTTTTCTCGAACCGTTCCGTCATGCCGCCGGCTCCGCCAGCATCCGCGCGGCCAGCGCGGGCAGATCGTCGAAATGCGCCAGGAGCGCGTCGGGCGCCAGCCGCGCCACCCCCGCGCCTTCCGGCCCGAAAGCCACCAGCGCCACCGGCACGCCCGCCGCGGCGGCGGTCCTGCGGTCGGTCTCGGTGTCGCCGATCAGGATCGACCGCGCCACGGCGCCGCCCGCACGTTCCACCGCGGCGACGTAGGGCGCCGGATCGGGCTTGCGGACCGGCAGGGTATCGGCCCCCACCAGCGCGTCGAACAGCGCCCGCGCGCCCAGCCGCGCCATCAGGATCTCGGCCAGACGCTCGGGCTTGTTGGTGCAGATCGCGGTGCGGAACCCCGCCGCGCGCAGCGCCGCCACCGCATCGGTCGCGCCGGGATAGAACCGGGTGTGACGGTCGATCCCGGCCTCGTAATGCGCCAGCAGCTTGGGATATTCGCGGTTCACCTCGGCCTCGCCGCCGGCGGCCAGCCGCGAGAACCCCAGCCGCAGCATCGCCCGTCCGCCATGGAAGGCGGTCAGCGCATCCTCGACCGGGTCCAGAAGGTCGCCGTGGCCCAGATCCCGGAAGCAGGCGTTCGCCGCCGCGACCAGATCGGCCGAGGTATCCGCCAATGTCCCGTCGAGATCGAACACCACGGTCCGCATCGCCGCGCTCCTCCGCAAGGACAGGATCCTATACGCAATTGAAACCCGCGGAAACTAAGCGTTACGCGGGCGGGCCTTGCGGCCCTGCCTCCCTTCGGTAAAACGGCCGGCGAGTAAAGAAAAGGTATCAGATGTCGATCGCATTGATCGTTCTTGCCGCAGGCCAGGGCACGCGGATGAACTCCGATCTGCCGAAGGTGCTGCACCGGCTGGCCGCGGCGCCGCTTTTCGTTCATGCCCTGGCCGCGGCCGCGCCTCTTGAACCGGCGCGCCGCATCCTCGTCGTCGGCCATGGCGGCGCGGCGGTTCGCAAGGCCGCCGCCACCTTCGACCCGGAGGTGGAGATCGCCGAACAGGCCGAGCAACTGGGCACCGGCCACGCGGTGGCGCAGGCGATGCCGTTGCTGGCGGGATTCGAGGGCCGGGTGATCGTGCTGTTCGGCGACACGCCGTTCATCCGCCCCGAAACCCTCGCCGCGCTGGCCGAGGCGCGCGCCGACGTCACGGTTCTGGGCTTCGAGGCCGCCGATCCGGGCCGCTACGGCCGCCTGGTGACCGCCGATGGCGCGCTCGACCGGATCGTCGAATGGAAGGACGCGACCGAGGCGGAACGCGCGATCCGGCTGTGCAACTCCGGCGTCCTGGCCGCCGATGCCCGGCTTCTGGGCGACCTTGTCGCCGGGCTGTCGAACGACAATGCCGCGGGGGAATACTACCTTACGGATGTCGTCGCCGCGGCGCGCCGCCGCGGCCTGTCGGCCGAGGTCGTGCTGTGCGACGAGGCCGAGACGCTGGGCATCAACACCCGCGCCGAACTGGCCCGCGCCGAGGCGCTGTTCCAGGCCCGCGCCCGCGCGGGCGCGATGGAAGACGGCGTGACGCTGACCGCGCCGGAGACGGTGTTCTTCGCCTTCGACACGGCGATCGGACGCGACGCCATCGTCGGGCCGAACGTCATCTTCGGCCCCGGCGTCACGATCGAATCCGGCGCCGAGATCAAGGGGTTCTGCCATCTCGAAGGCTGCCATGTCAGCCGCGGCGCGACCGTCGGGCCGTTCGCCCGGCTTCGGCCCGGTGCGGAACTGGCCGAGGATGTGCATGTCGGCAATTTCGTCGAGATCAAGAACGCCCAACTCGACGAGGGCGCGAAGGTCGGCCACCTCACCTACCTGGGCGACGCGCATGTCGGCGAACATGCCAACATCGGCGCCGGCACCGTGACCTGCAACTACGACGGGGTGATGAAGCACCGTACCGAGATCGGCGCGCGGGCCTTCATCGGCTCCGACACGATGCTGGTCGCGCCGGTCAAGGTCGGCGCCGGGGCGCTGACCGCCTCGGGATCGGTCATCACCCAGGACGTGCCGGCGGAGGCGCTGGCGGTGGCCCGCGCCCGGCAAGAGACCAAACCGGGCCTCGCCGCCCGGCTGTTCGAGAAACTGCGCGCCGAAAAGGCGCGGCGCAGCAAGAAGGATTGAGCCATGTGCGGGATCGTCGGAGTCCTGGGCCATCACGAGGCCGCGCCACTGCTGGTCGAGGCGCTCAAGCGGCTGGAATACCGCGGTTACGACAGCGCGGGGATCGCCACCGTCAATGCCGGCCGGCTCGACCGGCGGCGGGCGGTTGGCAAGCTGGTCAACCTGTCGGACCTGCTGGTGCATGAACCGCTCGCCGGCAAGGCCGGGATCGGCCACACCCGCTGGGCCACGCATGGCGCACCGACGGTGACCAACGCGCATCCGCACCGCGCCGGTCCCGTCGCCGTGGTCCACAACGGGATCATCGAGAATTTCCGCGAGCTGCGCACCGAACTGGCCGCGGCCGGACTGGTGCAGGAAAGCGAAACCGACACCGAAACGGTCGCCCTGCTGGCCCGCCGCTACATCGACGGCGGCATGCGCCCGGTCGAGGCCGCGCGCGCCACCATCGCCCGGCTCGAGGGCGCCTTCGCGCTGCTGTTCCTGTTCGACGGCGAGGAGGATCTGATGGTGGCGGCGCGCAAGGGCTCGCCGCTCGCCATCGGCCACGGCGACGGCGAGATGTTCGTCGGTTCCGACGCGATCGCGCTGGCGCCGCTGACCGACCGGATCACCTATCTCGAAGAGGGCGATATCGCGGTGATCAGCCGCGCCGGCGTGACCATCTCGGATTGCGAGGGCCGGCAGGTCGGGCGCGAGGTCACGCGGATCGCGATCGACCAGGCGCGGGTGGAAAAGGCCGGCTACAAGCACTTCATGGCCAAGGAAATCGCCGAGCAGCCGATCGTGCTGGCCGACGCGATCAATCACTACACCGGCGACGGCGGCCTGACCCTGCCCGCAGGGCTCGACTTCACCGGGGTATCACGGGTCACGCTGGTGGCCTGCGGCACGGCCTTCTATGCCTGCCAGGTGGCGAAGTACTGGTTCGAACGGCTCGCCGGCCTGCCCTGCGAGGTCGATATCGCCTCGGAATTCCGGTATCGCGAACCGCCGCTGCCGGAGGGTTCCATGGCCGTCTTCGTCAGCCAGTCGGGCGAAACCGCCGACACGCTGGCGGCGCTGCGCTACTGCGCGGGCAAGGTCGACCGCATCGTTTCGGTCGTCAACGTGCCGACGTCGTCGATCGCGCGCGAAAGCGACCTGGTGCTGCCGATCATGGCGGGCGTCGAGGTCGGCGTCGCCTCGACCAAGGCGTTCACCGCGCAACTCGTGGTGCTGTCGCTGATGGCGCTGAAGGCCGGGGCGGATCGTGGCCGGATCGACGCCGCCGCGCTGGCCCGCCATATCGCCGACCTGTCGGCCGTGCCCGGCCTGATGAGCCAGGCGCTGACCCGGTCGGAGGAGATTGCGCGGCTGTCGGAATCTCTGGCCGAGGCGCAGGACATCCTGTTCCTGGGGCGCGGCGCGATGTATCCGCTGGCCCTGGAGGGCGCGCTGAAACTGAAGGAAATCAGCTATATCCACGCCGAAGGTTATGCATCCGGGGAACTCAAGCACGGCCCGATCGCGCTGATCGACCGGCAGGTGCCGGTGATCGTCATGGCGCCGCACGACCAGTTGTTCGACAAGACCGTCTCGAACATGCAGGAGGTGATGGCCCGGCACGGGATGGTGCTGCTGATCTCGGACGCCACCGGCCTTGCGACCGCGCGGGACGGCACCTGGGCGACGCTGTCGATGCCGGAGGTCTCGGAGGTGTTCGCCCCGATCCTCTACGCGGTGCCGGCGCAGCTTCTCGCCTATCACACCGCCGTTGCAAAGGGCACCGATGTCGATCAGCCGCGCAACCTCGCGAAATCGGTGACGGTGGAATAGGACGACGGCACCGGCACCGCCGCACGGCGGGCCGGTATCACCGGAACCGTCAGTTCGCGAACTCGCTGAACACCGTGACGCTGCCATCGGACTCCAGCCGGCACGAATAGGGCGTGCCGGCGGCGTCCAGCGTCAGCAGCGGGCCGCCGCCGGTCTCGATCCGGTCGGTGACGTAGATCGCGGCCTCGCTGACGCCGGTCAGCCGCGCCGCCTGCGAGATGCACGGATAGGTCATCGACGCGAACGCGTCGGACGTGCCGCCACCGCCATCGGCGGCGCCGCCGGTCTCGACGCAGCCGGCCAGCCCGGCCGCGGCCAGGGTCAGCCCGGCCAACCTGATGGAATGTTTCATGTTTTCGTCCTTTCTGAGGCTTCGCATCCACACCGGCCGCGGATCAGCCGCCGTAGATGATCGCGTCGGGAACAAGGTAACGCTCGATCGTGCCGATGAACACCTCGGTCACGTCGCCCGTCCGTCGCGACGACAGGGCCGCGGGCGCGTCCGACGCCACCGGCCTGCCCGCCTCGAACAGGATGCTGCGCTGGTTGCCGGTGGGCAGGGTCACGACGACGGTTCCCGCCCCGCCGCCGCGACGCACGACGCCGAACTCGCAATCGAACATGGTCGCGCCCAGCTGGTTGGTGCAGGACAGGAGCCCGGTGGCGTTGTAGCCCGTCCCGGCGACGAGAGCGTCGCCGGGTAACGGACCGGCGGTTTCGACGCAACCGGCAAGCGCGGCAACGGCGGCCAGCGCCGGACCTGTGCGGTGGGTCATGCGGCTGTCTCCTCCCTCGGCCGTCACGGGCAGGGATGCCTGTCCGGCCTCGTGCAGCACCCTGCCAGGCGACGATCGCCCGAACGGGCCGCCGGAACAACCCTCGCGATCGGATGGGGCCGGCTGCCGAACGTGCGGAGCGGGGCCGCGGCCGGCGACTGGCCCGCCGGGCGAGGATCGGCTAGCCTGCCGGCACGGCCGGACTGATCGGCAAGACTCTCGCATTCGGAGCCCGCGCATGTCGTTCTCATCCCGCCGCGCCCTGCCCGCGCCGCCCGCTCCGATGGGCCGCGCGCCGTGACCGGGCCGACCGCGGAGGCGGCGCTCGCCGCGCTGGCGGCCGAGGGGGATGCCGGGCGCGCCGCCGGGATGGCCGCCTATCACAAGGCGCCGCGGCGCTATCTCGGCGCACCGGTCCCCCGGATCGAGGCGCTGGTTCACGACTGGCGCGCCGCGCTGGACCTCGCCGGCCGTGTCGCCTTGGCCCGCGCGCTGTGGGACAGCGACATCCACGAGGCGCGCGTCGCCGCCGCGAAGCTGCTCACCCAGGCGCGGATCCGCGATGACGGGCCGGTCTGGGCGCTGTTTTGCGACTGGGTGCCGCAATTCGACGGCTGGGCAGTGGCCGACCATGCCTGCGCCGTCGGATCGCGGCGGCTGATGGCCGATCTTTCCCGCCTCGACGAGATCGAACGCTGGACCGAAGATCCCTCGGTCTGGGTGCGCCGCGCGGCGCTGGTGGTGGCCCTGCCGCTGGCCCGGCTGCCGCATCCGAAACCCACGGAAACCGCGGCGCGCGAACGGGTTCTGGGCTGGGCCGCGGGCTACACCCCTGACCGCGCCTGGTTCATCCAGAAGGCCGTCGCCTGGTGGCTGCGCGACCTGTCGAAACACGATCCCGCCCGCGTCCGCACCTGGCTCGACGCGCATGGCGCGGGGCTGAAAGCCTTCGCCCGAAAGGAAGCCGGGAAGTACCTGAAATCCTGATGTATAATATCAGGGTGGTCGCGCAAGTCACTGTATTGCATTGTGGTTCCGCCCTCAGGCCTCGCGCAGCTCACGCCGCAGGATCTTGCCGGTGGCGGTCATCGGCAGGCTTTCGGCGAAGACCACAGCGCGCGGCGCGACATGCGGGCTGATCCGCTCCTTCACCCGGTCGATCAACGCCGCCTCCAGCCCCTCGCGGGTCGCGCCGTCGCGCAACACGACGAAGGCCTTGACGACCTGGCCGCGCACCGCGTCGGGCACCCCCACGGCGGCGGCCAGCGCCACGTCGGGATGGCCGACGAGGCAGTTCTCGATCTCCGACGGGCCGATCCGGTAGCCGGCGGACGAGATGATATCGTCGTCCCGCGCGACATAGGCGAAGTAGCCGTCGCGGTCGCGCGTGCCCAGATCGCCGGTGCGCAGCCAGTCGCCGATGAACTTCTCGGCCGTCCTGTCGGGCTTGTTGAGGTATTCCAGGAACATCACCGGCGTGCCGCGTTTCACGGCGATCTCGCCCAGCTCGCCGTCCGGCGCCGGGTTTCCGGCGGCGTCGATCACCGCGACCTCCATCCCCGGCACCGCCCGGCCCATCATCCCCGGCTTCGTCGGGAACAGGCCCTGGCCGGAGGCGATGACGAGGTTGCACTCGGTCTGGCCGTAGATCTCGTTGATCGGGCAGCCCAGCGCCTCGCGGCCCCAGTCCAGCATCTCGGTGCCCAGGCTCTCGCCCCCCGAAGCGATCGAGCGCAGGCGCAGGCCCGGCGGAACCGGCGCCTGGCGCAGCATCTTCAGCGCGGTGGGCGGCAGGAACAGGTTCTTCACCCCGTGCCGGCGCACCAGCGCCCAGGCGGCGGCGGGATCGAACTTGCGCATCCGGTGCGCGACCAGCGGCACGCCGTAGTAAAGGCAGGGCATCGCCATGTCCATCAGCCCGCCGATCCAGGCCCAGTCCGCCGGGGTCCAGCCGCAATCGCCGGGCTGCGGTAAGAATCCGTGGCTGACCTCGATGTTCGGCAGGTGCCCGATCAGGAAGCGGTGGGCATGCAGCACGCCCTTCGGCGGGCCGGTGGTGCCGGAGGTGTAGATCAGCACCGCCGGGTCGTCGGCGCGGGTCGGCACCGGTGCGGCGATCCCCTGCCCCTGCGTGGCGGCGGCCCAGAAGTCGCGCACCGGATCGGGCGCGGGATCGGTGCAGAACACCTCGGCCAGGTCCGGCAGGTCGGGCGCCAGGGCCATCAGCTTGTCGAGGTTGTCGCCGTCGGTCACGACGATCCGCGCGGCGCTGTCGGCCAGCCGGTAGGCCAGCGCCTCGGGGCCGAAGAGCGTGAACAGCGGCAACACCACCGCGCCCAGTTTCAGCGCCGCGAAATGCGCCACGATCACCGCCGGCCCCTGCGGCAACAGCACCCCCAGCCGGTCGCCGCGCCCGAGGCCGCGGGCCCGGAACGCCGCCGCCAGCCGGTCGGAGACGTCGCGCAGCGCCGCGTAGCTCCAGGTCCGGATACTGCCGTCGCCGCGATGGTCGATCAGGGCCACGCGGTCGGGCTGGATTTCGGCCCAGCTGTCGCAACAGGCCTCGGCGATGTTGAACCGCCGCGGCACGCGCCAGCGAAACCCGTCCAGCAGCACCGCCCAGGCCGCGCCCTCGGCCAACACCCGCCGCGCCGCCTGCGGCCCGCCGCGCGGCTCGGTGCGAAACAGCTGGTCGCGCTTCCCGGTCATGGGCCGCGACGATAGCCGCGCGCCCCGGCCCTCGCAACGCCGCTTGCACCCGGCCCGCGCCGCGTTATCCTGCACGGATGATGAAGCTTATCGATCCCTTCGCGCGCCCGATTTCCTACCTGCGGGTCTCGGTCACCGACCGCTGCGATTTCCGCTGCACCTACTGCATGGCCGAGCACATGCAGTTCCTGCCGAAGAAGGAACTGCTGACGCTGGAAGAGCTGGACAGGCTGTGTTCGGCCTTCGTGGGCATGGGGGTGGAAAAGCTGCGGATCACCGGCGGCGAACCGCTGGTGCGGCGTGACATCATGACGTTCTTCCGCGCGATGGCCCGGCATCTCGACTCGGGCGCGCTGAAGGAGCTGACGCTGACGACGAACGGCAGCCAGCTGGCGCGCTTCGCGGCCGATCTCGCCGCGATCGGGGTCAGGCGGGTCAACGTATCGCTCGACACGCTGGATGCCGAGAAATTCGCCCGCATCACCCGCTGGGGCCGGCTGCCGCAGGTGCTCGATGGCATCCGCGCGGCGCAGCAGGCCGGTCTGCGCGTCAAGATCAACGCCGTCGCGCTCAAGGGCTTCAACGAGGACGAGTTGTTCGGCCTCGTCGACTGGTGCGGGGCCGAGGGCCACGACCTGACCTTCATCGAGGTCATGCCGATGGGCGATCTGGGCGAGGAAAACCGGCTGGACCAGTACTGGGCTCTGAGCGACCTGCGCGCGCGGCTGGCCGAACGGTTCACGCTGATCGACCTGGCCGAACGCACCGGCGGGCCGGCGCGCTACGTGCGGCTGGAGGAAACCGGCCAGAAGATCGGCTTCATCACGCCGCTGACCCACAATTTCTGCGAAAGCTGCAACCGCGTGCGGCTGACCTGCACGGGCGAGCTTTACATGTGCCTGGGGCAGGAGGACATGGCCGACCTGCGCGCGCCGCTGCGCGCCCATCCCGGCGAAGACGCGCCGGTGGAACAGGCGATCCGCGCCGCCATCGCGCGCAAGCCCAAGGGGCATGATTTCGACTATTCGCGCCAGCGCGTCGCGGGACAGGTCAGCCGGCACATGAGCCATACCGGCGGCTGAGATGGCCGCGGATCTGGACAGGTTCCTGTCCGCGCAGGACGGCACGTTCCAGATCGCGCTGGAAGAGCTGCGGGCGGGGTGCAAGCAAAGCCACTGGATGTGGTTCATCCTTCCGCAGTTGCGCGGCCTTGGCCGGTCCGGAATGTCGCACCGCTACGGCATCGCCGATCTCGACGAGGCGCGCGCCTACCTCGCCCATCCGGTGCTGGGCCCGCGGCTGGCCGACTGCGCGCGGGCGCTGCTGTCGCATGACGGAGTGTCGGCCGAAGAGATCATGGGCCCGGTCGATGCGGGCAAGCTGCGCTCCTCGGCCACGCTGTTCGCCGAAGCCGGGCGCGGCAGCACCGCCGGGCAACTGATGGAGGCGCTGCTGGCCCGGTACTTCGCGGGCCGGCCCTGCGACCGCACCCTAGCGATGCTGGGCTGAGCCCGCCGGACGATCCGTCGCGCCCGGCGGCCTTTACACAGCCGGTGCCCGGCGGCATCCTGAACGCCGTGTAACGAGTGTGAGGGTAAGCGCATGGCGCGTTCGGAACATCCGCGGGTCCGCCGGCTGATCGGCGTGGCGGCCTGTCTTGTTGTCCTGGCCGGGCCGGTGGCGGCCCAGGACACCGGCGGTTTCATCGGCCGCGCGACGGTCGGGATCGTCACGGTGCCGGACTACGAGGGCGCCGAGGATCGGCAGACCTTTCCGCTGCTGTCGTTGCGCTACCAGCCCGGCGAGCGCTGGATCGAGTTCGAGGGCACCACGCTGCGCGCCAACCTGCTGGCCTCCGGCCGGCTGTCCGCCGGGCCGGTGCTGCGCTACCGCTTCGGCCGCGACGATGGCGTTTCCGACAGCGCCGTCGCCGCCCTGCCCGAGATCGACGCGGGCGCGGAGCTTGGCGTCTTCCTCCGCACCACGCTCGACATGGGCACGATGCCCGTCGACCTGTCGGCCGAGATCCTGGCCGATGTCTCGGGTGTGCATGACAGCTGGTCCGCCAGCCTCGGCGCCGGCCACACGACCTTCGTGGGCGAGCGGTGGCGGATCACCGCCGGGGCCGGGATCGACGTGATCGGCGACGGCTACGCCGAAACCCGCTATGGCGTCACCGCCGCCGGCGCGGCGGCAAGCGGCCTGCCCGCCTACCGGCCGGACGGCGGGCTGGCCGCCGCCGGGCTGACCCTGAACCTGGGCTACAGCATTGGCCCCGGGTCGGAGATCACCGGCCTTCTGGTCTGGCGCCGGCTTCTGGGTGACGCGGCCGACAGCCCGATCACCGAACGCGGCAGCGCCGATCAGCTTCTGGTCGGGCTGGGCTACACCTGGCTGTTCTGACCGGGGCGCCCGGCCTCAGGCCGCCGGCATCCGGCTTTCCACCATCCCGGCATACCAGGACGAGCCGAAGGGAATCACGTTGTCGTCGAAATTGTAGGCCGGGTGATGCACCATCGCGGTATCGCCGTTGCCGACGAAGATGTAGGCGCCGGGCCGCGCGTTCAGCATGAAGCTGAAATCCTCCGCCCCCATCAGCGGCGCGATGTCGGTCTTGACCTTGCCCGACACCGCCTGCGCGACCTCGGCGGCATAGCCGGTGTGTTCGGGCGGGTTCTCCGTCACCGGGTAGCCGCGGTGATAGTCCACCTGCGCCGTGGCGCCGAAGGCCCGCGCGGTGGCCTCGGCGATCTCGCCGATCCGGGTCTCGACCAGGTCCTGCACCTCCGGGTCCATCGTGCGCACCGTGCCCTTCAGAAGCACGGTCTGCGGAATCACGTTGTGGGCCTCGCTTTCGGTGCGGAAGGTGCAGACCGACACGACGACCTGCTTGAGCGGATCGACGGTGCGCGAGGCGATGGATTGCAGCGCGATCACGATATGCGAGGCGACCAGCGTGGTGTCGATCGAGTCGTGCGGCTTGGCGGCATGGCCGCCCTTGCCGGTCACGACGATCTCGAACTGGTCGGCGGCGGCCATCATCGGCCCGGTGCGGATCGCGAAATCGCCCACCGGGATGCCGGGCATGTTGTGCATGCCATAGACCTCCTGGATGCCCCAACGCTCCATCATCCCGTCGTCGACCATCTCCTTGCCGCCGCCGCCGCCCTCTTCGGCGGGCTGGAAGATCACCACCGCGGTGCCGTTGAAATTCCGCGTCTCGGCGAGGTATTTCGCCGCGCCCAGCAGCATCGCGGTATGGCCGTCATGGCCGCAGGCATGCATCTTGCCCGGCGTCTTCGAGGCATAGTCCAGCCCCGTCGCCTCGTTGATCGGCAGCGCGTCCATGTCGGCGCGCAACCCGATCACCCGGCCGCCGGTATCGGTCTTGCCGCGGATCACGCCGACGACGCCGGTGCGGCCGATGCCTTCCACCACCTCGTCGCAGCCGAAGGATTTCAGAAGCTCCGCGACCTTGCCGGCGGTGCGGTGCACGTCGAACTGCAGCTCCGGATGCTCGTGGAAATCCCGGCGCCAGGCGGTGATCTCGGGCAGCAGTTCGGCAAATCGGTTCTTGACGGGCATCGGTGGTCCTCTCGTTCGGTCCGGTCGCGTGGCGGCCCCAACCTTCCGCAAAGCCGGGCCCTTCGCAAGGGTTCAGAGCGCGGGGCCAAGGTCCATCGGCGTGCCGTCGAAGAACCGCCCGTAGCGGAACCGCGACAGGTCGTGGCCCGGCGCGTTGCCCATCACGAGGTCGGCCATCACCCGGCCCACGCCCGGCCCGATGCCGAAACCATGGCCCGACAGGCCGGTGGCCAGGAACAGGCCCGGCAGCGGGCTTTCGTCCAGCACCGGCACGGTGTCGGGCATCACGTCGATCATCCCCGCCCAGGCGCGGGCCAGCTGCGGCCGGCCCAGCGCGGGGAAGGCGCGGGCGAAATCCTCCTGCACGCGGGACAGGAAGGCCATGTTCGGCGCGGGGTCCAGCATCCGGCACGCCTCGAACGGGCCGGGCCTGTCCGCGTCCCAGCGCCGCGGCGTCGTCCAGGCGTCGGGATAGCCCGCCGGCGCGGCGGCACGAAACCGGGTGGATCGCAGATCGCGCCGCAGTTGCGGCAGGTAGTGGCGCAGTCCGCGCACCGCGTCCGGCCCGATCCAGAAATCATGCGCGCCGCCGGGGGCGAGCGTGTAGCCGCCGTCCGCCCGTCGCCGGAAGGCGAAGCGCCCGTCCGCCGCGCCGCCCGCGAAAACCTCGGGCAGCGGCACCGTCGCGGCGACACTGGCGCGCACCGACAGTTGCGGCAGCGCCACCCCGTGTGCGCGCGCGAACAGGGCCGACCACGCGCCGCCGGCCAGCACGACACGCGCGCAGGCCACGCGCCCGGCCTCGGTCACCACGCCCGTCACCCGGCCCGCGGCGATGTCGAGCGCGCGCACCGCGCAGCCCTCGCGCCGGACCACCCCGGCCCCGGCGGCCATCGCCGCCAGCGCGGGCAGCGCCACGAAGGGTTCGCCGCGCGCGTCCGACGCGGTCCACAGCGCGCCGGGCCAGCCGCCCTCGATCGGCAGCATCGCCCGCATCTCGGCCCGGGTCAGCAGCCGGGTATCGACGCCATTCGCCCGCGCATGCGGCAGCCAGGCGGCGTAGTCTTCCAGATCGTCGGCCCCGTCGGCAAGGTACAGCACCCCGGTCTGGCGAAAGCCCAGCGCCTCGGCCCCCAGCCGCTGCGCGAAGCTTTTCCAGTGCCCCAGCGCCTCGACCATGATCGGCAGTTCGGCCGGGTCGCGGCCCTGCTGGCGAATCCAGCCCCAGTTGCGGCCCGATTGCTCGCCCGCGATCCGGCCCTTTTCGCACACCAGCACGCGCTGGCCGCGTTCGGCAAGGAAATGCGCGGTCATCACCCCGGCGATGCCGCCGCCGATCACGGCGACGTCGACGGCCTCGGGCAGCGGGCCGGTGAAGGCGGGTGGCGTGGCGAGGCCGATGGGGATGGAGGTTTGCATGGTCACGTCAGACAGCCTGATGAAGGGCGGCTGATGCACGGGCGGGCGCCCGCCCGTGGTGGGCGCGGAACGCGCCCGCCTGGGGGGCGGGCGGGCGCGTGCCCGTGCTTGCGCACGGGCGGGGCCACACGCCGTCGTCCGGGACGCGCCAATCCCTCAGGCGGTTTCCTCTCACCCCGCAAGCTCCGCCAGCAGCCGTTCCATGAAGGCCTGCCCCGCCGCGAACTCGGCCAGGGTGATGTATTCGTCGGGTTGATGCGCCTGCGCGATGTCGCCCGGCCCGCAGACCACGGTGGAATAGCCCGCGGCCTGGAAATGGCTCGCCTCGGTGCCGTAGCTCACCACGTGGCTGCCGTTGTCGCCGGTCAGCCGCCGCGCCAGCGCCTCGGCCGCGCCATCGGTTTCCGGCACGAAGGTGGGCAAGGTGAAATAGCGGTCGAGCAGGATGTCGGCCTCGGGCCGGATCGCCCGGATCTCGGCGCGCTTGGCCGCGACCACGGCCTCGAACCGCGCCACCCACTCGTCCAGCGTCTCGCCCGGCACGACGCGGAAATCGAGGCCGAAGCGGCAGTCGGCGGCGGTGATGTTGTGCGCCGTTCCGCCCGCGATGGTGCCGACATGCACCGTGGTCCAGGGCGGATCGAAGACCGCGGCCAGCGGCCCCGGCGCCTTCGCGCGGTTCTCGGCGTTCATCCGGTTCGCCCAGTCGATCAGCGGCGCCGCGGCCATGATCGCGTTGACGCCGCGGTCGAGGATCGAGGAATGCACCTCGTAGCCCTTCACATGCACCTTGAAGGCGGTCCCGCCCTTGTGGCCGGTGACCGCCTGCATCGTCGTCGGCTCGCCCACCACGACCGCCGCCGCGCGCGGCAAGCGTTCGGCCATCTCGGCCACCATCGCCACGCAGCCGGTGCAGCCCACTTCCTCGTCATAGGACATCGCCAGTTGCAGCGGCCGGGCCAGCGGCCGGCGCGCGGCCTCGACCAGCGCCCAGATCGCCAGCGCGTCGAACCCCTTCATGTCGACGCAGCCACGCCCGTAAAGCCGGCCGTCGCGTTCTTTCACCGTCCAGGGATCGGTCGTCCAGGCCTGCCCGTCGACCGGCACGACATCGGTATGGCCCGACAGGACCACGCCGCCCTGCACCTCCGGCCCGGTCCAGGCGTAGAGGCTGGCCTTGTCGCCCGCCGGGCTCGGCACCCGGCGGCTTTCGATGCCGTGGCCGGCGAGATAGCCCTCCAGCCAGTCGATCAGCGGCAGGTTGGTGTCGCGGCTGACGGTGGGAAAGGCCACCAGCCGATCGAGGATCTCGCGTGCCGAAAGCTGCGTTGCCATGCCAAGTTCCTTCCTGCCCGGCGCCGCGCCGATGCCCCCGCGCCGCACCCAAGCCTTGCGCCCTGCCCAACTTGCGGTCAAGCGCCGGCGTGCCGCGCGACGTGGCGGCACGGGCGGGAGAAGGCGCTTGCCGGGTCCGGAAAAATCTCTAACACTTCCGTGAAATGCCGTGGCGCAGATCGCGGAACAACAACAAGAACGCACCGACTGGGGGTTCCATATGCCCGATGGGGCGCAGCCCGTCCTCGCCGTAGAAGGGCTTCAGACCGTGTTCCGCACACGTGGCGGCGCGGTTCATGCCGTGAATTCGGTCAGCTTCGATCTGAAGCCCGGCGAGTTGCTGGGCGTGGTCGGCGAATCCGGCTCCGGCAAGTCGGTGACGATGATGTCGCTGCTGGGCCTGCTGCCCTCGCCCCCCGCCCAGATCCGCGGCGGCAAGGTGATGTTCGAGGGCCGCGACCTGCTGTCGAGCGGCGAGGAGCACCTGCGCAGCGTGCGCGGCGCGAAGGTCGGCTTCATCTTTCAGGATCCGATGACCTCGCTCAACCCGGTGTTCACCGTTGGGTTCCAGCTGGCGGAACCGCTCAGGAAGCACCTGGGCATGAGCAAGGCCGCCGCGCGGCGGCGGGCGGCGGAGCTGCTGGACCTCGTGGGCATTCCCGATGCAACGCGGCGGCTGGGCGACTATCCGCACCAGTTCTCCGGCGGGATGCGGCAGCGGGTGATGATCGCGATCGCGCTGGCCTGCGACCCGAAGGTGCTGATCGCCGACGAGCCGACAACGGCGCTCGACGTCACGATCCAGGCGCAGATCCTCGAACTGGTGAAGGATCTGCGGCAGAAGCTGGGCATGGCGATCGTCTGGATCACCCACGACCTGGGCGTGATCGCCGGGATCGCCGACCGGGTGATGGTGATGTACGGCGGCCAGATCGTGGAACACGGGCCGGTGGCGGAACTGTTCGCCCACCCCCGCCATCCCTATACCCGCGCGCTTCTCAGGACCGTGCCCAGCGTGCGGGGCACGCGCGAGCCGAAGCTGAACGTGATCGAGGGCCAGCCGCCGATCCTGATGGCCGAACCGGCGGCCTGCCCGTTCCGCGGCCGCTGCCGGCACGCCTTCGACCGCTGCGCGCGGGAAAACCCGGCGCGCTACCCGGTCGGGCCCGGCCATGACGCGGCCTGTTTCTGGGACTACGACAAAGGGGGGCCGCGCGATGCCTGACGGCACCGGCACGCTGAACCCGCTGGTCGAGGTCCGCGGGCTGAAGATGTACTTCCCGATCACCGCGGGCGTGTTCCGCAAGAAGGTCGGCGACGTGAAGGCCGTCGACGACGTGTCGTTCACGATCTACGAGGGCGAGACGCTGGGCCTGGTGGGCGAGTCCGGCTGCGGCAAGTCGACCTGCGGGCGCGCGGTACTGCGGCTTTAC
Organism: Paracoccaceae bacterium; assembly: GCA_024742695.1. Lineage (GTDB taxonomy): Bacteria > Pseudomonadota > Alphaproteobacteria > Rhodobacterales > Rhodobacteraceae > JANSXY01. The sequence goes on from JANSXY010000002.1 coordinate 152,082, forward strand.
GAACCCACCGCCGGCTCGATCCGGATCGCCGGCACCGAAATCGCCACCGCGGGCTTCGACAGCCTGCGCGCGATGCGCCCGGCGATGCAGATGGTGTTCCAGGATCCGCAGGCCAGCCTCAATCCCCGGATGACCGTCGCCGGGATCATCGGCGAGCCGCTGGACGAGCACACGACGCTCACGCGCAAGGAGAAACTGGCCCGGATCTACGAGCTGATGGACCAGGTCGGGCTGAACCGCGACTTCGCCAACCGCTACCCGCACGAGTTCTCCGGCGGCCAGCGGCAGCGGATCGGCATCGCCCGCGCGCTGGCCCTGAACCCGAGGTTCATCGTCTGCGACGAACCGATCGCGGCGCTCGACGTGTCGATCCAGGCGCAGGTGGTCAACCTGCTGGAGGAATTGCAGGATCGGCTGGGCCTGACCTACCTGTTCATCAGCCACGATCTCAGCATGGTGCGCCACATCGCCGACCGGGTGGCGGTGATGTACCTGGGCAAGATCGTCGAGCTTGCGCCGCGCGAGTCGCTTTACGGGTCGCCGCAGCATCCCTACACGCAGGCGCTGCTGTCGGCGGTGCCCGAACCCGACCCGATGGTCGAGGCGACGCGCCGGCGGATCATCATCGGCGGCGACGTGCCCTCGCCCGCGAACCCGCCGAAGGGCTGCAACTTCTGCACGCGCTGCCCGAAGGTGATGGATATCTGCCGCGAGATCGACCCCGAGTTCCGCGAGATCGCGCCGGGCCGTCACGTGGCCTGCCACCTGGTCACCCAAGCAAGCCAGACCGCCGGTCAAGCGGCGGCATCCGAGGCATCGGGCACAACCGAAATCCGCATCCAACAAGGAGAGTGACATGCGACTGAGAACAGCCCTGATGGGCGCCGCCGCCACGGCGGCGATGGCCCCCGCGGCCTTCGCCGAACGTGCCTCGGACGGCAATGTCAGCATCATCTACTGGCAGGCACCCTCGATCCTGAACCCGTTCCTGTCGGGCGGCACCAAGGACATCGAATCCGCGTCGATGATCATCGAGCCGCTGGCCCGCTACAACGAGAAGGGCGAGATCGTGCCCTGGCTCGTCGACGAGGTTCCGACCGTCGGCAACGGCGGCGTCAGCGAGGATCTGACGCAGATCACCTGGAAGATCACGCCCGGCATCCTGTGGTCGGACGGCACGCCCTTCACCGCGGCCGACGTGAAGTTCACCTACGACTACTGCACCCATCCCGAAGGCGGCTGCGCGCAGCTGACCAAGTTCGAGGGCGTCGCCTCGGTCGACACGCCCGACGACCTGACCGTGGTCGTCACCTTCGAGAACCCCACGCCGAACCCCTACGGCCCGTTCGTGGGCGGCGAAAGCCCGATCATCCAGGCCGCGCAGTTCGCCAACTGCCTCGGCGCCGCGGCGCCGTCCTGCACCGAGGCGAACTTCAACCCGATCGGCACCGGCCCGTTCGTGGTGACCGAGTTCAAGCCCAACGACGTCATCACGATGGCGGCCAACCCGAACTACCGTGACCCGGCCAAGCCGGCCTTCGCCAGCGTGACCTTCAAGGGCGGCGGCGACGCGGCGGCGGCGGGCCGCGCGGTGATGGAGACCGGCGAATTCGACTACGCCTGGAACCTCCAGCTCGCGCCCGACGTGATCGCGCAGATGGAATCGGGCGGCAAGGGCACCCCGATCGCGGGTTTCGGCCCGCTGATGGAACGGATCATGCTGAACTGGACCAATCCGGACCCGGCGCTCGGCCCGGATGAGCGCTCGGTCGTGCGCCCGCATCCGTTCCTGCAGGATCCGGCCGTCTACAAGGCGATGTCGATGGCGATCGACCGGCCGCTGCTGGTCGAGGTCGGCTATGGCCAGGCCGGCAAGGTGACCTGCAACTGGGTGCCCGCGCCGGAGGCCTTCAATTCCGACACGTTGACCTGCGACCAGCAGGACATCGAGGGCGCCAAGGCGATGCTGGAAGAGGCCGGCTGGGTCGATTCGAACGGCGACGGCGTGCGCGAGAAGGACGGCGTGGAACTGCGCATCCTCTACCAGACCTCGACCAACGCGGTCCGGCAGGACTTCCAGGCCCTGATCAAGCAGTGGTGGGCGGAGATCGGCATCGAGACCGAGCTGCGCAACATCGACGCCTCGGTGTTCTTCGGTGGCGATCCGGGCAGCCCGGACACCTTTCAGAAGTTCTATGCCGACGTCGAGATGTACGCCAACACCTTCAGCGGCACCGATCCGCAGGCCTACCTGGGCAATGGGCTGTGCGACAAGGCGCCGAGCCCGGCGACGCAGTGGCAGGGCGAGAACATCTCGCGCTTCTGCATGCCGGAATTCGACGCGCTGCACGCGGAACTGGCCAAGACCGCCGACATCGCGGAGCGCGCGCGCATCGGCCGCGAGCTCAACGACATGATGGTGATGAACGGCGGGATGATCCCGCTGGTGCATCGCGGCCGTCTGTCGGCGCATGCCAACACGCTGGGCGGCGTCGTGCTGAACGTCTGGGACAGCGAGCTGTGGAACGTGGCCGACTGGTACCGGATCGACTGATCCGCGGCTGATCCGCCGGCGCCCGCTGCTGGGCGCCGGCCCGACACCGCCCGCCCCGGCCACCGGGGCGGGCACCCCGGAACCGACGCGGACGCACGGGCCAATGCTGACCTATACCTACCGCCGGCTGCTGATCTCGATCCCGACGCTGCTGTTCATCAGCCTGGTGATCTTCCTGCTGCTCGAACTCGCCCCCGGCGATCCGATGGCGCAGGTGCCGCTGACCGTGCCCGACGAGGTCAAGCAGAAGATGCGCGAGGCGCTGGGCCTCGGCGAGCCTCTGCACGTGCGCTTCGGGCTGTGGCTGTGGCAGTTCTTCGTGATCGAGCCGCTGCACCTGATCGACAACCTGTTCGGCACGACCTTCGCCGAGGGCCAGCAGCGGGTGATCTCGTGGCAGACGCGCAGCCCGGTGATGGACATCGTCGCGCAGCGCATGCCCCAGACGCTGTGGGTCGTGGGCACGGCCTACGTGGTCGCCGTGCTGATCGCGGTGCCGATCGGCGTCTATTCCGCCTACCGCCAGTATTCGCTGTTCGACCAGGCCGGCACGTTCATCACGATGATCGGCTTCTCGATCCCGCCGTTCTTCTCGGGCGTGCTGGTGATCGTGATCTTCTCGATCCAGCTGGGCTGGTTTCCCTCGATCTACGACACCACCCACGTGGTCAACGACTGGGACAGTTTCGTGGTCCAGCTCAAGCAGATGGTGATGCCGGTGATGGTGCTGGCCCTGCAGATCACCAGCCAGATCAGCCGCTACATGCGGGCCTCGATGCTGGACAATCTCGGGCAGGACTACGTGCGCACCGCCCGCGCCAAGGGGATGCGGGAAAAGACCGTGGTGTTGGTCCATGTCCTGCGCAACTCGCTGATCCCGGTGGTCACCGTCGTCGCGCTGCTGGTGCCGTCGATCTTCGGCGGCGCGATCATCACCGAGCAGGTGTTCAAGGTGAACGGGATCGGCCAGCTGCTGATCACCGCGATCCAGGCCAACGACCTGCCGATGGTCCAGACCCTGACCTTCATCTTCGCGGTGCTGATCGTGCTGTTCAACCTGATCGCCGATATCCTCTACGGCATCCTGGACCCGAGGATCCGCTATGACTGAGCCGGCCGCCGCCCCGCCCCGCGACGAGTCCATGGCGCGCCCGCCGCGCAACCAGTGGTGGGACGTCTGGGACCAGTTCCGCAAGCATACCGGCGCGCTTGTCGGCGCGACGATCTTCGCGGTGATCGTGCTGGGCGCCTTCCTCGGCCCCCTGGTCTGGCATGCCGATCCGCAGGTCGTGCCGACCGGGCGCGATTTCATCACCCTGCGCGACACCCGGCCGATCTACGTCGCGCTGTGGGACGAGGGCGCCAAGGTGAACTGGGCGCATCCGCTGGGCACCGACAACCTGGGCCGCGACACGCTGGCGCGGATGATGTCGGGCGGGCAGATCTCGCTGCTTGTCGGCTTCACGGCGATGGGGCTGTCGATCCTGCTGGGCACCCTGATCGGGGTGCTGGCGGGCTTTTTCCGGCCCGCCGACGGGCCGTTGATGCGGCTGACCGACCTGTTCCTTGCCCTGCCGCTTCTGCCCTTGCTGCTGGTCTCGGTGCTGCTGTTCCGCGAACCTCTCGCCAACGCCTTCGGGCCCGAGGGCGGGGTGTTCATCCTGATCGTCACGCTGGTCGGCATCACCAGCTGGATGCAGACCGCGCGGATCGTGCGGGGCGAGGTGCTGGCGCTGAAGGAACGTGAATTCGTGCTGGCGGCCCGCTCGATCGGCACGCCGGCGCGCCGGGTGGTGATGCGCCATGTGCTGCCCAACGTGCTGTCGCCGATCATGGTTTCGGCGACGCTGGGGATTGCCACGGCGATCATCACCGAATCCGCGCTGTCGTTCCTCGGCTTCGGCTTTCCGCCCGATTTCCCGACCTGGGGGCGGCTGTTGTTCGACAGCGTCGACCGGATGCAGCTGTACCCCGAACGGGTGATCTGGCCGGGCCTGGCGATCTCGCTGACCGTGCTGTCGGTCAACTATATCGGAGACGGGCTGCGCGACGCGCTGGACCCGCGGATCCGCGGCCGCTGACGCAATAAGGATATCGGCCCGGCCCCGGCCGTGGCGGCGGAACGCCCGTCGCGCCGCGCCACGCTGCCGGGACAGGTGTTTCTGCGACACCGGAAAGCCGGAACATCGTTCCGCCAAGCGCCTAGGCTTCGACCTTCGGCGGGCTTGATCGCCCGGAAAAGCCCGGCATATCGGAACGCATGTTCCATCAAGGGCGGTTCCCATGTTCGAAAGCCTTGGCCTCGAGTCCCTCACGCCGCGCTCCGCCGCGCTGATCCTCGGCCTCGCCCTTGGCGCGGTCTTCGGTGCGCTGGCGGAGGTTTCGGCCTTCTGCTTTCGCCGCGGGATCGTCGCCGGGCCGGACCGCCGCGCGGCGCTGGGAACCTGGATGATGGCGCTCGCCGTCGCGGTGGGCGCGACCCAGGCCGCGGTTCTGGCCGGGGTTCTGGATCTTTCCGGCCACCGGCTGCTGGCGGCGGAGTTGCCGTGGCTGGCGATCGGCGCCGGCGGGCTGGCCTTTGGCGCGGGCATGGTGCTGGCCCGAGGTTGCCCGGCCCGGCTGACGGTGCTGGCCGCCTCGGGCAACCTGCGGGCGGCGCTGGTGCTGCTGGTCTTCGCGCTTGTCGCGCAGGCGGCAATGAAGGGGGCGCTTGCGCCGTTGGTCCAGGCCGTGGCCGCACCGCGGCTGGACATCGGCACGGGGCTGGCGGCCCTGCCCTTCGGCACGCTTCCGGCCGCGGCGGCGCTGGTCGCGGCGTCACTGGCGGTGGCATGGCGTTCCGGCGCGCCGCGCCATGTCCTCGCAGCGGCGGCGGGCATCGGCCTGCTGGTCGCCATGGGCTGGCTGGGCACCGGGCTGGTGCTGCAGGATGAATTCGACCCGATCACGGTTGAAAGCCTCGCCTTCACCGCGCCGATGGCGGACACGCTGTTCTGGACCGCCGCCGCCACCGCGGTCCAGCCCGGCTTCGGCCCGGGCCTGATCGGCGGCACGCTGACCGGCGCCTTCGCGCTGGCGTGGCTGTCGGGCCGCTTCCGCTGGCACAGCTTCACCGGGCCGGCGGAAACCGGGCGCTACCTCGCCGGGGCCGGGCTGATGGGGGTTGGCGGCGTGCTGGCCGGCGGCTGCACCATCGGCGCGGGATTGTCGGGCATCCCGACCCTGTCGCTGGCCGCGGTGCTGGCGCTGGCCGCCATCGCCGCGGGCGCCGTGGCGACGGATCGCGCCCTCAGTGCAGCCGGTCGCGGATCCGCCGGATCAGCAGCCAGACCGCCAGCAGTACCGGCGGAGTGAGCAGTGCGGTCGCCATGCCTTTCGACACCCCCGCCGCCTCGGCCAGCGGGTAGACGAGGTAGGCGGCAAGGTTCACCGCGTAGTAGCTGATCGCCACCACCGACAGCCCTTCGACCGTGCGTTGCAGCCGCAGTTGCAGGTCCGCCCGCCGATCCATGCTTTCCAGCAGCGTCTGGTTCTGCGCGCTGCGTTCGACATCGACACGGGTGCGCAGAAGCTCCGCCGCCCGCTGCGCCCGTTCGGCCATCGACAACAGCCGCTTCTCGGTGGATTTCACCGTGCGCATCGCCGGATCGTAGCGCCGCATCATGAATTCCGCGAAGGTCTGGCGGCCGTTCAGGCGGGTTTCGCGCAGAACCCCGATCCGGTTCTCCACGATCGCCTCGTAGGCCGCCGTCGCGCCGAAGCGGAAGGTGAACTGCACCGACAGGCTTTCCAGTTCGGCCGAGATTTCCAGCAATTCGTGCAACGCCGTCTCGGGCGACCGGTCGGTCTTGTCGAGCGCCTCGACAAGGCCCGACAGCTTCGGATCCAGCCCGTTCAGCCGCTGCGTCAGGTGCCGCGAGCGCATCAGCCCCAGCATCGACATCGAGCGATAGGTCTCGATCTCGCACAGCCGCTGCACGATCCGCCCGACGCGCCGCGCGCCGGTGCCGGGCCGGACGAAGACGGCGAAGCGCATGTGCCCGGCCGGGTCGATCCGGAAATCCCCGGCGATGATCGCCGCGCCGTCCAGCACCCGGCTGGAGGCCAGGCTTTCGGGCACGAACCATTCCTCCAGCCGGGCGAGGATCTCGGCCTCGTTCTCGGGCATCTCCTCGACCCGAATGAGCAGCGAACACAGCCGCTTGCCGTTCGCCACCGCCAGCCAATCCTCGGGGAAGACCTCGGCCTCGGCCGGATCGAACGGCCGGTCGGACACGCCCTTGCCGAAGGCCGAGTAGGTCACGAACTCGGTATGGCTTTCCCATTTCAGCTCGTGCCGGCCGATGGCGCCGGAAAAATGCGTCGCCTCGGGCTGCGGATGGGCGCTGCCGTGCCGGTCCAGCAGGTCGAGCAGATGCGCGCGATCCAGCGACCGGTCGCGGTTCTGCGCGTCCTTGGGTTCCTTGATCGCGACGTAGACCGCGTGGCACGGCACGTTCAGCGACGGGAACGGCCGCGCATGCAACTCGTTGACGACGTTGTAGCGCTGCGGGTGATCGGAGATCGTGGGCATCGGGGCCTCGCCGGCGGGATTGGACCTGACATAAGGCGAAGCGCCGCGACGGTCCAGCGACGGGCGGGAATACATGGGTATGCCGCCGCCCTGTTGCAGCGACGGCGCAAAAAAGGGCCCCGACCGGTGGCCGGGGCCCGATTTTTCGCCCGAGATGCGCCGGTCAGTCGATCATCGGCAGCAGGCTGTCGACCGATTTCTTGGCGTCGCCGTAGAACATCCGCGTGTTGTCCTTGTAGAACAGCGGGTTCTCGATGCCGGAATAGCCGGTGCCCTGGCCGCGCTTGGACACGAAGACCTGCTTCGCCTTCCAGACCTCCAGCACCGGCATCCCGGCGATCGGGCTGTTCGGGTCTTCCTGCGCCGCCGGGTTCACGATGTCGTTCGAGCCGATGACGATCACCACGTCGGTTTCGGGGAAATCCTCGTTGATCTCGTCCATCTCCAGCACGATGTCATAGGGCACCTTGGCCTCGGCCAGCAGCACGTTCATGTGCCCCGGAAGCCGCCCGGCGACCGGGTGGATCGCGAACCGCACCTCCTTGCCCTTGGCGCGCAGCTTGCGCGTGAGCTCGGACACCGATTGCTGCGCCTGCGCCACCGCCATGCCGTAGCCCGGCACGATGATCACGCTGTCGGCCTCGTTCAGCGCCGAGGCCACGCCCTCGGCGTCGATGGCGATCTGTTCGCCCTCGACCGCCATCTGCGCGCCCTGCGCGCCGCCGAAACCGCCCAGGATCACGCTGACGAACGACCGGTTCATCGCCTTGCACATGATGTAGCTGAGGATCGCGCCCGAGGAGCCGACAAGCGCGCCGACCACGATCAAGAGATCGTTGCCGAGGCTGAAGCCGATCGCCGCCGCCGCCCAGCCCGAGTAGCTGTTCAGCATCGAGACGACCACCGGCATGTCGGCGCCGCCGATCCCCATGATCAGATGATAGCCGATGAAGAAGGCCAGAAGCGCCATCAGGAACAGCGTCCAGCTGCCCGAACCGCCGAGGTACAGGACCAGCAGCAGGATCGAACCGGCCGCCGCGCCTGCGTTCAGCAGGTGCCCGCCGGGCAGTTGCTGCGCCGCCGAGGTCACCTTGCCGGCGAGCTTGCCGTAGGCGATGACCGAGCCGGTGAAGGTCACCGCGCCGATCCAGATGCCCAGCGCCAGCTCGATCTTCAGGATGTTGATCTCGACGACGGTCTTCTTCGCCACCAGCTCGGCGAAGCTGCCCGAAACCGCGTCGCCCGCGGCCTTCGCCGCCTCGACCATGTTGATGGTGAAATCGGCGTTGAAGCCCACGAACACGGCTGCGAGACCCACCAGCGAGTGCATCGCGGCCACCAGTTCCGGCATCTGCGTCATCTGCACGCGGTTGGCCAGTTGCATGCCGATGAAGCCGCCGATGCCGATCAGCACCAGCGACAGCCACCAAAGCCCCGCGCCCGGGCCGATCAGCGTGGCCACGACCGCCAGCGCCATGCCGACGATCCCGTACCAGACCGCGCGTTTCGCGCTTTCCTGCCCCGACAGACCGCCGAGCGACAGGATGAAGAGGACCGCGGCGACCACATAGGCCGCGATGGTGAAGGCGTTTTCCATATCCTCTTCTCCCGCTTACGATTTCTGGAACATGGCGAGCATGCGCCGTGTCACGAGGAAACCGCCGAAGATGTTGATCCCGGCCATGAAGACCGACAGGGCGGCGAGGATCATGACCAGCACCGAGGACGAGCCGATCTGCATCAGCGCGCCGAGGATGATGATCGACGAAATCGCGTTGGTCACCGCCATCAGCGGCGTGTGCAGGCTGTGGCTGACGTTCCAGATCACCTGGAAGCCGACGAAAACCGACAGCACGAAGACGATGAAATGCTGCATGAAGCTCGCCGGGGCATAAAGACCGGCGGCGAGGATCAGCGCCGCGCCGACACCCAGAAGCGTGACCTGCTGGCGGGTTTGCGCCCTGAACGCCGCAACCTCCTGCGCGCGGCGTTCCTCCGGCGTCAGTTCCTTGGGTTTTTCCTTGGGCTTGGCCGCCGCGATCGCCTGCACCTTGGGCGGCGGCGGCGGATAGGTGATCTCGCCCTCGTGGGTCGCGGTCGCGCCGCGAATCACGTCGTCCTCCATGTCGTGCACCACGACGCCGTCCTTGCCGGGCGTCAGGTCGGTCATGAAATGGCGGATGTTGGTGGCGTAGAGCGTGGAGGATTGCGCCGCCATCCGGCTGGGGAAATCCGTGTAGCCGACGATGGTGACGCCGTTTCCGGTGACGATCTTGTCGTCGGGCACCGTCAGGTCGCAGTTGCCGCCGCGTTCGGCGGCAAGGTCGACGATGACCGAGCCGGGCTTCATCATCTCGACCATGTCCTCGGTCCACAGCTTCGGCGCGGGCCGGCCGGGGATCAGCGCGGTGGTGATGACGATGTCGATGTCGGGGGCGAGTTCGCGGAACTTTTCCAGCTGCTTCTCGCGGAACTCCGGCGACGAGGGCGCGGCGTAGCCGCCGGTCGCGGCGCCGTCCTGCGCGTCCTCGAATTCCAGGAACACGAATTCCGCGCCCATCGATTCGATCTGTTCGGCCACTTCGGGGCGCACGTCGAAGGCATAGGTGATCGCGCCGAGGCTGACCGAGGTGCCGATCGCGGCAAGCCCCGCGACACCCGCGCCCACGACCAGCACCTTGGCGGGCGGGATCTTGCCCGCCGCGGTCACCTGCCCGGTGAAGAACCGGCCGAAGTTGTTGCCCGCCTCGATCACCGCGCGGTAGCCAGCGATGTTCGCCATCGACGACAGCGCGTCCATCTTCTGGGCGCGGGAAATCCGCGGCACCATGTCCATCGCGATGACGGTGGACCCCTGCTTGCGGCACAGTTCCAGCAGATCCTCGTTCTGGCCGGGCCAGAAGAACGAGATCAGCGTCTGGCCCTTCCTGAGCCGCTTCGCCTCCGTCGTGGTCGGCGGACGGACCTTGGCGACGAAATCGACCTCCTTGAACAGGGCCGCGGCGGTCTTGACCACGGTGACGCCGGCCGCCTCGTAGGCGGCATCGGAAAACCCGGCGGCCGCGCCGGCGCCCGCCTCCACGAAACACTCATGGCCGAGTTTCTGCAATTGCAGCGCGCTGTCCGGCGTCATCGCGACGCGGGCCTCGCCCTCGAATATCTCCTTGGGAGCGCCGATCTTCACTGTCTTTCCCCCTGTTCTCGGGCAAGGCGCCCGGGATGGTCCGGATTTGGCCGCGCCGTCATAACACCGCGCAACAATGTTTCACAAGCACGGATGCCCGCGACAGGTTGCGTCACCCGCCACGGGGTCAAAGCCAGCGCCGGGTGCGCGCCGCGAAGGCCTCGAACTCGGCCCCGAAGGCGGCGCGCAGCCGCGCCTCCTCTCCCAGGATGAACCGCCGGGTGATCACCGCCGCGAAGGCCGGCACCAGCACCAGCGCCGGCCAGGCCGCCCAGTGCAGCACCAGCCCGGCCAGCACCATCGCATCGGCCAGGTAGATCGGGTTGCGGCTGATCCGGAACACCCCGCCGGTGACCAGCGCCGAGGGATCCTGCCGCGGGATCACGGTGGTCCGCATCCCGAACATCTGCGCCGCCGCCACGACCATCAAGAGAACGCCAAGGCCGACCAGCGCGCGCCCGGCCAGGGCCAGCGCCGGCACCTCCGGCATCGGCCAGAGCCGCCCCAGGGCCCAGGCCAGCGCCAGGAATCCCAAGAGCCAGACGGGCGGCCAGTCGAACAGCTTGGCGAACGATGCCGGCATCGCGATCCTCGGCAGGGTATCGCCCCGTTCTGCGCGAGCCGGACGGGCGATGCAAGGGGCCGGGGCGCTTGCGCCGTGCCGGCGATCCGGGCAGGCTCACGCCACGGGAGACAGACAGATGACAACAGATTTCGCCGCGACCCGCGCGCTTTTCCACCTGCCCGAGGGGATCGTCTATCTCGACGGCAATTCGCTGGGCCCCCTGCCCGTCGCGGCACGGACGCGGGTGGCCGATGCGGTGACGGCCGAATGGGGCGAGATGCTGATCACCGGCTGGAACCGGGCCGGCTGGATGGACCTGCCGCGCCGCGTGGGCGACCGGATCGGCCGGCTGATCGGGGCGGACCCCGGCACCGTGGTGATGGGCGACACGTTGTCGATCAAGGTCTACCAGGCGCTGGCCTCGGCGCTGGAGCTTGTGCCGCAGCGCCGGGTGATCCTGTCGGACACCGGCAATTTCCCCTCCGATCTCTACATGGCCGACGGGCTGGTGCGCACGTTGGGCCAGGGCTATGCGCTGAAGACCGTGGCGCCGGAAGAGGTGGAGGCGGCGATCGACGGCTCCGTCGCGGTGCTGATGCTGACCGAGGTCGACTACCGCACCGGCCGCAAGCACGACATGGCGCGGCTGACCGCGAAGGCGCACGCGGCGGGCGCTCTCACGGTCTGGGACCTGGCGCATTCCGCCGGTGCGCTGCCGGTGGACCTGGCCGGCTGCGGCGCGGATTTCGCGGTGGGCTGTTCCTACAAGTACCTCAATTCCGGCCCCGGCGGCCCGGCCTTCATCTATGTCGCGCCGCGCCATGCCGACACGGCGCGCCCGGCGCTGTCGGGCTGGCTGGGGCACGAGGCGCCCTTCGCCTTCGATCTCGACTATCGCCCCGGCGCGGGGATCGAGCGGATGCGGGTCGGCACCCCGCCGATCCTGCAACTCGCCGCGCTGGATGCCGCGATGGATGCCTGGGACATCGCCGACATCCACGACGTGCGCGCCCGGTCGATCGACCTGTCGGAGGCGTTCATCGCGCGGGTCGAGGCCGCCTGCCCGATGCTGTCGCTGGCCTCGCCCCGCGACCCGGCCGCGCGCGGCAGCCAGGTCAGCTTTCGCCACCCCGAAGGCTACGCGATCATGCAGGCGCTGATCGCCGAGGGCGTGATCGGCGATTTCCGCGCGCCCGACATCCTGCGGTTCGGCTTCACGCCGCTCTACATCGGCATGGCCGAGGTCGAGGCGGCCGCCGACACGCTGGCCCGGATCATGGCCAGCGAGGCCTGGAACCGCGCCGACTACAAGCGCCGGGCGCGGGTGACATGACGCTGGCGCTGCGCCCCTACCGCGCCACGGACCGCGCCGCCTGCGCCGCGGTGTTCCGGCGCGCGGTGCGCGAAGGCGCGGCGCGGTTCTACGACGCCGCCCAGCGCGAGGCCTGGGCGCCGGACCCGGCGGTGCCGCGGGGCGCGGACAAGCTCCTGGCGCAATGGTGCGTGGTGGCGGAGCGCGACGGCAGCGTCGCGGGCTTCATGTCGCTCACCCCCGAAGGCTATCTCGACATGGCCTTCGTGCTGCCCGAGGAAATGGGCCGGGGCACGGCGGCCGCGCTGCATGCCGCGCTGCTCGCCCGCGCCCGCGCCGCCGGCCTCATGCGGCTGACAACCCATGCCAGCCACCTCGCCCGGCGGTTCTTCGCGCGGCAGGGCTGGCAACTGGACGCGGCCGAGACGGTGACGCTGCGCGGCCAGCGACTGGACCGCTTCGCGATGTCGCGCGATCTGCACGAGGGCGCCGATGTGCCGGCCTGACCGCCCCGAACCGCCGCTCAGCCGGCCCGGTGCCTGGGCGGGGCTGTGGCGCCGGATCGGCGCTTCGGGCGACCTGAACCGCTGTCGCGGCCGCCCCGCCGCCGCCTGACCTTCGCACGACGCGGGGGTCGCCCCCCGTTGCCGGAGAGACGCCATGACAGACCCCTACGATCCCGCCCAGGACGGCGCGGAAATGTCCTTCGACGGACGCATGAGCTATACCGACTACCTCGGCCTCGACGCCGTGCTGAGCGCGCAGCATCCGTTGTCCGAAGCGCATGACGAGATGCTGTTCATCGTCCAGCACCAGACCTCGGAACTGTGGATGAAGCTGGCGCTGCACGAGATCGGCGCCGCCCGCGCCGCGATCGCGGCCGACCGGTTCCCGCCGGCCTTCAAGATGCTCGCCCGCGTGGCGCGGATCTTCGAGCAGCTCAATTCCGCCTGGGACGTGCTGCGCACCATGACGCCCTCGGATTACACGACGTTCCGCGCCGCGCTCGGGCAATCCTCGGGCTTCCAGTCGTGGCAGTACCGGATGATCGAGTATGCCGTCGGCAACCGGAACCCGGCGATGCTGCGCCCGCATGCCCACCGGCCCAACCTGCTGGCGCGGCTGCGCGACGAGCTTGCCCGGCCGTCGCTTTATGACGAGGCGGTGCGGGCGCTGGCGCGTGGCGGCCTTCACGTGCCCGACGCCGTGCTGGCCCGCCCGCTTGGCCAGCCCTGGGAACCCGACGCCGATGTCGAGGCCGCCTGGACCGAGGTCTACCGCGACCCCGAGGCGCACTGGCCCCTTTACGAACTGGCCGAGAAGCTTGTCGATTTCGAGGATTACTTTCGCCGCTGGCGGTTCAACCACGTCACCACGGTGGAACGGGTGATCGGCATCAAGCGCGGCACCGGCGGCACCTCGGGCGTCACCTACCTGCGCCGGATGCTGGAGGTGGAACTGTTCCCCGAACTCTGGCGGCTCAGGACCGGGCTGTAGTCTCAGGCGCTGCGCCGCACCGCGCCGGCACCGGCGCCGGCGGCCCAGCCGCGCACGGCCTCGCCGAAGGCCCGGAACAACGGCCGCGACACCGGATCGGCCGCGGCGTTCCATTCCGGGTGCCACTGCACCGACAGGGTGAAGCCCGGCGCGTCCCTGACATGGATCGCCTCGGGCGTGCCGTCCGGCGCGTGGCCCTCGATCACGATGCGGCTGCCGGGGGTCTTGATCCCCTGGCCGTGCAAGGTGTTGGTCATCACCTCGGTCGCGCCCAGCAGCCGGTGAAATACCCCGCCCTCGGTGAAGGTCACCTTGTGGCGCAGGGCGAATTTCTCTTCCAGCGTGCCCTCGGGCGGCATCCGGTGGTTCATCCGGCCCGGCAGGTCGCGGATTTCCGGGTAGAGCGTGCCGCCCATCGCCACGTTGACCTCCTGGAACCCCCGGCAGATGCCGAAGAACGGCTGGCCGCGGTCCACGCAGGCGCGCACCAGCGGCAGCACGATCGCGTCGCGGCAGCGGTCGAAGACGCCATGCGCCTCGGTCTCGGCCTCGCCGTATTCCTCGGGGTGCACGTTCGGCCGCCCGCCGGTCAGCAGGAAACCGTCGCAGGCCTCCAGGAGTTCGGGCACCGACACGAAACGCGGATCGGAGGGGATGACCAGCGGCAGGCAGCCCGCCACCTCGGCCACCGCGGCGGAATTCATTTGCCCGCCGGAATGCACCGGGTAGCTGTCATTCAACAGCGCGGAGTTGCCGATGATCCCGACGACGGGCCTGCCCATGCCTATCCCCTTGTTCGCCGACCGAAGATAGGCCCGCCGGACCGGAAGGGAAAGGGGGCCGGCCGCCACGGGCGGACGGTGAACGCCGATTGCCTTTTTTCCCGGCAATGATGAATTTTCGCCGAAAATCCGGCGGGCTTCGCGCGGCGCGGCGGCGGCGTGTGCCTCAGGCCTCGGCGACGAACCCCGCCGCCTCGATCCCCGCCGCGCCGGCCAGCGCGTCATTGTCCGAGGTGTCGCCCGACACGCCGACCGCGCCGACCAGCGCGCCGCGCTTGTCCCGCACCAGAAGCCCGCCCTTCACCGGCACGAACCTGCCGCCGTAAAGCCCGTTCATCGCCTGCACGAAATAGGCCTGCTGGTCGGCGCGCGCCTGCTGGGCCGATCCGGGGATGCCCAGCATGATCGACCCATGGGCCTTGCCGCGGGCGATGTCGAACCGCCCGGCGGAGGCGCCGTCCTCGCGCTCCACCGCCACGACATGGCCGCCGGCGTCGAGCACCACCACGGTCAGCGGTTTCATCCCCGTCTCGCGGCCCTTCGCCAGCGTGGCCTTGATGATCGTCCGCGCCTTCCTGATCCCGATCCCGGTCATTCCTGCCCCCTCAACCCTGCGCCTTGCGTTCCGCCCGGCGCCGGTGCAACACCGGCTCGGTATAGCCCGAAGGCTGCACCCGGCCAAGGAACACCAGATCGCAGGCGGCCTGGAAGGCCAGGCCATCATAGCCCGGCGCCATCGGCACATAGGCCGGATCGCCCGCGTTCTGGCGGTCCACCACCGCGGCCATCTTGCGCATCGCTTCCATCACCCGGCCCTCGTCGACGACGCCGTGATGCAGCCAGTTGGCCAGCGCCTGGCTGGAAATCCGGCAGGTCGCGCGATCCTCCATCAGGCCGACATCGTGGATGTCGGGCACCTTGGAACAGCCCACGCCCTGATCGATCCAGCGCACCACGTAGCCCAGGATGCCCTGCGCGTTGTTCTCGATCTCGGCCGCGATCTCGGCCTCCGACCAGGTCACCCCGGCAGCCAGCGGGATCGTCAGCAGATCGTCCAGCCGCGCCGGGCGCCGCAGCGCCGCGATCTCGCGCTGGCGGGCGAAGACGTCCACGCGGTGGTAATGCGTGGCATGCAGCGTGGCGGCGGTGGGCGACGGCACCCAGGCGCAGTTCGCCCCGGCCTGCGGATGGCCGATCTTCTGGTCCAGCATCTCGGCCATCCGGTCGGGCGCGGCCCACATCCCCTTGCCGATCTGCGCGCGGCCCGACAGGCCGCAGGCCAGCCCGATATCGACGTTGCGATCCTCGTAGGCGGAAATCCAGGGCTGGGCCTTCATGTCGCCCTTGCGCACCATCGGCCCGGCCTCCATCGAGGTGTGAATCTCGTCGCCGGTGCGGTCGAGGAACCCGGTGTTGATGAAGGCCACCCGGTGCCGCGCGGCGCGGATGCATTCACGCAGGTTGGCCGAGGTGCGGCGTTCCTCGTCCATGATGCCCAGCTTCACGGTATGGCGCGGCAGCCCCAGCACGTCTTCGACCCGGTCGAAGATCTCGGAGGCGAAGGCGACCTCGTCGGGGCCATGCATCTTCGGCTTGACCACGTAGACCGAGCCGGCGGCGGAATTGCGCGCGCCGTCGGTCTTACCCAGGTCGTGCATGGCGCAGGCGGCGGTGACCATCGCATCCAGCAATCCCTCCGGCGCCTCGTTGCCCTCGCGGTCCAGAACCGCCGGATTGGTCATCAGGTGCCCGACGTTCCGCACCAGCATCAGCGCCCGGCCCTTGAGCGTGATCTGGCGCCCGTCGGGCGCGGCGAAGGTCAGGTCGGGATTCAGCCGCCGGGTGACCGGCTTGCCGGCCTTCTCGAACGTGTCCTCCAGATCGCCGGTCATCAGGCCCAGCCAGTTGCCCCAGGCCTGCACCTTGTCCGCGGCATCGACGCAGGCGACGGAATCCTCGCAATCCATGATCGCAGAGACCGCGGATTCAAGCAGCACATCGGCGATTCCCGCTGGATCGGCCCGACCCACCGGGGTTTCGGGATCGACCTTCACGATGATGTGCAAACCGTTGTTGGCGAACAGGAACTGCCCCCTGGCGCGACCAAGGAAACGGGACGGATCGGCCAGCGATATCGCGCTGTCGCCGGCGGTCAGGGTCAGGCCACCGGCATCGACGGCCAGCCCGCTGACCTCGGCCCAGCGCGCGCCGTCCAGCGGCAGGGCCGCGTCGAGAAAGTCCTTGGCCCATCCGACGACCCGCGCGCCGCGCGCCGGATCGTAGCCGCCGCCCTTCGGCGCCTCGCCCAGCACGTCGGTGCCGTAAAGCGCATCGTAGAGCGACCCCCAGCGCGCGTTCGCGGCGTTGAGCGCGTAGCGCGCATTCGTCACCGGCACGACAAGCTGCGGGCCGGGCACCGACGCGATCTCGGGATCGACCCTGGCGGTCTCGATCTCGAACGCCGGCCCTTCGGGAACCAGATAGCCGATGTCGCGCAGGAAGGCGGTGTAGGCGGCGGTATCGTGCGGCTGGCCGCGCCGGGCGACATGCCAGGCGTCGATCCGTTGCTGGATCTCCTCGCGCTTTTGCAAGAGCGCACGGTTCTTCGGCCCGAGATCGTGCACCAGCGCGTCGAGACCGGCCCAGAACGCCTGGGCCGTCACGCCGGTGCCGGGCAGCACCCGCGACTCCACGAAATCCGCCATCTCGGCGGCAACCTGCAATCCCGCCCGTGCGAACCGTTCGGCCATGCCGTCCTCCTTCCCTGTTGCGCGCCGGTATTCCACGGCATACGATTCGAGTCCGGAGATAGGACAGAAGCCTTCGATCGGCAACCGGGTGGTCAGGTTTTCTGACCAGTTTTGGCCTGTTGGCCGAAATGTCCGCCCGGAGCGTCCCAGCCGTAGAGATGCTCGGTGATCGGGCTCGCCCCGATCACCTCGGGCCGCGTGGCCAGGTGCCGCCCGCCCAGCCGGGCGTAGAACCGCCGCGCCCGCTCGTTGCCGTCGAGCACCGTGCAGGTGAAAGGAAGCGGGCCGCGCACCGCCTCGAACAGCGCCCGGCCCAGCCCGCGCCCCTGCGCGTCGGCCAGCAGGTAGAGCGCGTAAAGCTCCTCGGGCCAGCCGGCCCCGGCCAGCGCGGCCTCGCGCTGCGCTCCGGCAGCGGCGAAGCCCAGCCCCTCCACCACCATGATGCGCGCGCGGCCCGCGCCGATCGCCCGGCGCCACAGGTCCGTCCGATCGGCCTCGGTGATGCGGGCAAGCTCGTCCTGGGGCAACAGCCCGGCATAGGCCTGCCGCCAGGCGGCGACATGGACGCGGCCGATCCAGCCGGCATCCTCGGGGTATGCGGGACGCGGCACCATGGCCCGATTATCGCCCGGACGGCCCGGCCGGCAAAGCGAAACCGCGCGCCGCGCCCGGCGGGATATTGAACCCGCCGGGGCGCGCCCCTACCCTTCGCCGGACGCCCACGCAGGAGATGCCGGTGACCGACGCCCCGCAGCCGATCCGCCTTGCCGATTACCGCGCCTATCCCTGGCAGGTCGGCAAGGTCGACCTGACCTTCCGACTGGCGCCGCGCGCGACGCGTGTGATCGCCCGGATCGGCTTCGCGCCCCGGCCGGGCCGCGAGGCTGCCGCGCCGCTGGTGCTGGATGGCGAGAAGCTGCGCCTGATCTCCGCCGCGATCGACGGTGCGCCGGTCGACCCCGGTCAGCTGACCGTTACACCCACCGGCCTGACCGTCGCCGCCGGGGCACTGCCCGACGGGGCATTCACCCTGGAGACCGAGGTCGAGATCGCGCCGGAGGAAAACACCGCGCTGGAGGGGCTTTACATGTCGAACGGCATGTATTGCACGCAGTGCGAGGCGGAAGGGTTCCGCAAGATCACCTTCTATCCCGACCGGCCCGACGTGATGGCCCGGTTCCGCGTGCGGATCGAGGCCGACCTGCCCGTGCTCCTGTCGAACGGCAACCCGGCGGGCAGCGGCCCCGGCTGGGCGGAGTGGGACGATCCCTGGCCCAAGCCCGCCTATCTCTTCGCCCTTGTCGCCGGCGATCTGCGCGCGGTGACCGACCGGTTCACCACCGCCTCGGGCCGCGATGTCGCGCTGGACATCTGGGTCCGGCCGGGCGACGAGGATCGCTGCGATTTCGCGATGGGCGCGCTCAAGCGCTCGATGCGCTGGGACGAGACCGCCTATGGCAGGGAATACGATCTCGACGTCTTCAACATCGTCGCGGTCGACGATTTCAACATGGGCGCGATGGAGAACAAGGGGCTGAACATCTTCAACTCCAAGTTCGTGCTGGCCAGCCCCGAAACCGCGACCGACACCGATTTCGAGCGGATCGAGGGGATCATCGCGCACGAGTATTTCCACAACTGGACGGGCAACCGGATCACCTGCCGCGACTGGTTCCAGCTGTGCCTGAAAGAGGGGCTGACGGTGTTCCGCGACCAGCAGTTCACCGCCGACATGCGCTCTGCCCCGGTCAAGCGGATCGACGACGTGCTGACGCTGCGCGCCCGCCAGTTCCGGGAAGACATGGGGCCGCTCGCCCATCCGGTCCGGCCCGCAAGCTATGTCGAGATCAACAACTTCTACACCGCCACGGTCTACGAGAAGGGCGCCGAGGTGATCGGGATGCTGAAACGTCTCGTCGGGCCCGAGGGGTACGCCCGCGCCCTCGACCTCTACTTCGACCGCCATGACGGCGACGCGGCAACGATCGAGGACTGGCTGAAGGTCTTCGAGGATGCGACGGGCCGCGACCTCGGCCAGTTCAAGCGCTGGTACACCGACGCCGGAACGCCGCGCCTGAAGGTCACGGACGACTTCAAGGATGGCACCTACACGCTCCACTTCGAACAGGAAACGCCGCCCACGCCAGGCCAGCCGGAAAAGCCGCCACGGGTGATCCCGGTGGCTGTCGGCCTGCTCAATCCCAATGGCGACGAGGTGCTGCCGACGACCGTGCTGGAGATGACGCAGGCGCGCCAGAGCTTTGCCTTCGAGGGGCTCGCGGCGCGGCCCGTGGCCTCGATCCTGCGCGACTTCTCGGCCCCCGTGGTGCTCGACCGGGCGGTGAGCGCCGAGGAGCGCGCCTTCCTGATGGCGCATGACACCGACCCGTTCAACAAGTGGGAGGCCGGCCGCGCCCTGGCGCGCGACGTGCTGGCGGCGATGGTGACCGAGGGCGCGGCCCCCGGCCCCGCCTTTCTCGACGCGGTGGCCGCGGTGGCGCGCGACGACGGGCTCGACCCGGCGTTCCGGGCGCTGTGCCTGAAACTGCCCGGCGAGGACGACCTCGCCCAGGCCCTCGCCGATGCCGGCCGGGTGCCCGACCCCGACGCCATCCACGCCGCGCGCGAACGGCTGGCGCGCGCGCTGGCCGAGCGGCTGGCGGGCGACCTGCCGGGCCTTTACGCCGCGATGGCGGTGCCCGGCCCCTACGCGCCCGACGCCCGCAGCGCCGGCGCGCGGGCCCTGCGCAACGCCTGCCTCGGGCTGATCTCGCGGCGCGACGGCGGCGACCGCGCGGCGGCGCAGTTCGCCGGCGCCGGCAACATGACCGACAGCCTCGCCGCGCTGGCCTGCCTGCTGGATGCCGGGCGCGGCGAAGAGGAACTGGCGGCCTTCTACCGGCGCTGGTCGGGCGACCGGCTGGTGATCGACAAGTGGTTCACGCTGCAGGTGCTGCATGCCGCGCCGGAAAAGGCCGCGACGGTGGCCGAGGGCCTGACCCGGCATGCCGATTTCCAGTGGAAGAACCCGAACCGGTTCCGCGCCGTCCTGGGCGCGCTGGGGGCCAATCACGCCGGCTTCCACGCCGCCTCGGGGGCGGGCTACGAGCTTCTGGCCGACTGGCTGATCCGGCTCGATCCGGTCAATCCGCAGACCGCGGCGCGGATGACCACCGCGTTCGAGACGTGGCGGCGCTACGATGCCGGCCGGCAGACGCGGGCCGGCGCCGCGATGGCGCGGATTCTCGCCGCACCCGGTCTCAGCCGCGACACGCGCGAGATGGTCGGCCGGCTGCTGGGCGACGGCGCGGGCGGCTGAATCCCGCCGGCCCGGGCCCCTGCCCGGCCCGCCCCGTGACTCTCCGGCCCGGCGCTGTCATGATCGTGTCGCAGGGTTGTGCTGGGAAGTTCCCATGCAGGAGAAGCTTGATCCTCTCATCGCCGACCGCGCGCCGTGGCTCTTCACCGGGCGCCTGCATCACAGCCTCGCGCGCGCGATCCTGCACCGGTTGCTGGGCTACAACCGGACGCTGGCGATCGGCGCGGCGCTGGAACCGCTGCCGACCCCGGCGATCATGGCGACGATGGCCGAGATGCTGGCCCGCGACGTCGAGGCGCAGGGGATCGAGAACCTGCCGCGCGAGGGTCCGGCGCTGGTGGTGGCCAATCACCCGACCGGCATCGCCGACGGTATCATCCTGTGGTCGATCATCGCGGCGGTCCGGCCTGACCTGTTCATCTACGCCAATTCCGACATCCTGCGGGTTCTGCCGCAGATGGCCGACCTGATCGTGCCGGTGGAATGGCGGATCGAGAAGCGCAGCCATGCCAAGACGCGCGACACGCTGGCGCTGACGAAACAGGCGCTGGAGGCCGGGCGGCTTGGCGTGATCTTCCCCTCCGGCCGGCTGGCCAAGCGCCGCGGCCTTCGGCTTCACGAACGCGACTGGATGCCCTCGGCGGCGATGATCGCGCGCAAGTTCGACGTGCCGGTCATCCCGGTGAACATCCGCGCCCGGAACTCGGCGCTGTTCTACCTGTTCGACCTGATCCACCCGACGCTGCGCGACATCACGCTGTTCCACGAGACGCTGAACAAGGCCCGCCAGCCGTTCCGGGTGACGGTGGGCCGGCCGATCCCGGCCGCCGTCCTGCCGGACACCTCGGCCGAGGGGATCGCCCGGCTGAAGGAGGCGACGCTGGCGCTGGCCGGGCCGGATCGGCGGGCGGTCAGCCTTGTCGACATGACCCGCCGCCCGGCCTGGGCGCGCGGCCTGATCAAGGCCCCGACCTGAGCCGTTAACCGGGCCTTGACGGCGGGACGCGATGCTGGCGGCCGATACCGCCGCCGCACAGTTCACGGACCCCAGCGAAGATGACCCGCGCCTTGCCGATCCTCGCCCTGTGCCTCGCCGCGCTGGCCGGCCCCGCCGCCGCGTTGCTGGCCGCGCCGCCGCGCGCGGGCGAACCGGTGCTGGTGATCCTTGCGCCGGGCGCGGATGCCGACAGCCTTCTGGCGGCCGCCGGGGCACGGCCGATCGGGCCGCTGACAGCGCCGATGGCGGTGCTGGCCACCGGCGAGGGCGCGGACCTGGCCACGCGGCTTGTCGCCGCCGGCGCCTGGGCGGTGCGCGACGGCGCGGCGATGGCGCGGCTCTGCGGATACTAGGCCCGGATCACCGGCAATAGGGTTGGCCGCTGGTCCAGGCGGCCATCTCGGCGCGCTTCGCGGCGGACCGCATCGGCCCCCAGTCGCGTCCGATGCCGCGGCGGCCGTCGCCGGCGACCACCTCGTCGCGGCCCACCTGCACCGCGGCGATCCGCACCGCGCAAGCGAGGTTCGCCGGGCCGTCGAACAGCCCCGCCTCGGGCAGGTCGCAGCCGTAGCCGCGCGCCGTTGCGGGTGCGATCTGCAACAATCCCAGCCAGCGGCCGCCGCCGCCGGCGGCGCGCGGGTTCCAGGTGCTTTCGTGCTTGGCCAGCGCCGAGAACAGCCCGGCCCAGAACGCGTCGCGCTCGGCCGGCCCGGCATCCTCGTAGGCCGGGCACCAGGCGGCGATATCGGCGGGCAGGACATCGCGCAGCGCGCGCCCGTCGGTCGCCAGCGCGTCAAGCGTCGCGCGGGTCCAGTCCTCGGCCTCGGGATGATGATCCCAGCGCATAACCGGCAGGCCGGTGGCGGTACCCATCGTCGCCGGCGCCTGCATGCATCCCGCCAGCGCGACGAGACCGAAAACGGCGAGCGTTCGCAGGGCGTTGGATCGGGTCATCGGGGCATCCGGCCGGCACCGCCCCGGAACGGACGGCCCCGATCGCATTGCCGATACCGTCCACGCTGGCAAGCGCCGCGGGCCCGCCGCGCCCGAATCGGCGGGAATCCGCCGCCCGGCGGGCCGCCGCACCGCCCCTTGCCCGGCCCGGCCCGCTGGCCTAGAACCGGCGCGTTCCCGGCTTGCAGGAGACCGCCATGCTCGACCATCTCGCCTACGAGGAACCCGCGCCGAAGGTGATCGCGGGGGCGAAACAGGACTGGGAACTGGTGATCGGGCTGGAGGTTCACGCCCAGGTCGCCTCGAAGGCCAAGCTGTTTTCCGGCGCCTCGACCGAATTCGGGGCCGAACCCAATTCCAACGTCGCCTTCGTCGATGCCGCGATGCCCGGCATGCTGCCGGTGATCAACGAATACTGCGTGGCGCAGGCGGTGCGCACCGGGCTGGGGCTGAAGGCGCGGATCAACCTGATGTCGGCCTTCGACCGGAAGAACTACTTCTATCCCGATCTGCCGCAGGGCTACCAGATTTCCCAGCTCTACCACCCGATCGTCGGCGAGGGCGAGGTGATCGTCGACATGGGGCCGGGGATCGCCCGGCGCGTGCGGATCGAGCGCATTCACCTGGAACAGGACGCCGGCAAGTCGATCCACGACATGGATCCGACCATGTCCTTCGTCGATCTCAACCGCACCGGCGTGGCGCTGATGGAGATCGTCTCGCGCCCCGACATCCGCGGCCCGGAAGAGGCGGCGGCCTATGTCGGCAAGCTGCGCCAGATCCTGCGCTACCTCGGCACCTGCGACGGCAACATGCAGAACGGCAACCTGCGCGCCGACGTGAACGTGTCGATCTGCACGCCCGGTGCCTACGAGGAATTCCGCGCGACCGGCGACCATTCGGTGCTGGGCACCCGCTGCGAGATCAAGAACATGAACTCGATGCGGTTCATCCAGCAGGCGATCGAGTACGAGGCGCGGCGCCAGATCGCCATCGTCGAGGACGGCGGCACCGTGGTGCAGGAAACCCGGCTTTACGATCCCGACCGGGGCGAAACCCGGTCGATGCGGTCGAAGGAAGAGGCGCATGACTACCGCTACTTCCCCTGCCCCGATCTTCTGCCGCTGGAAATCGAACAGGCCTGGGTCGACGCGATCGCGGCCAGCCTGCCGGAACTGCCCGACGCCCGGAAGGCGCGCTTCGTCAAGGATTTCGGGATGACCGAATACGACGCCGGCGTGCTGACCGCCGAGGCCGAGAACGCCGCCTTCTTCGAGGCGGTGGCGGCGGGCCGCGACGGCAAGCAGGCGGCGAACTGGGTGATCAACGAGCTGTTCGGCCGGCTGAACAAGCAGGGCCTCGGCGTCGCCGACAGCCCGGTGTCGGCCGCGCAGCTGGGCGGCGTGCTCGACCTGCTCGCGGCGAACACGATTTCCGGCAAGATCGCCAAGGATCTGTTCGAGATTCTCTGGACCGAGGGCGGCGACCCGGCCGAGATCGTCGAGGCCCGCGGCATGAAACAGGTCACCGATACCGGCGCGATCGAGGCCGCGGTGGACGAGATCATCGCCGCGAACCCGGCCCAGGTGGAAAAGGCCAGGCAGAACCCCAAGCTTGCCGGCTGGTTCGTGGGCCAGGTGCTGAAGGCCACCGGCGGCAAGGCCAACCCCGCGGCGGTGAACGAGATCGTGGCGCGGAAGCTGGGGGGCTGACCTTTTCGGCTGTGGCCGCGCCGCACCCCTTCGCGGCAAAATCGTCGCGCCCCCCGTGACCCGACGGGGGTGGCGGGCTAGGCTCCCGGGTGCTGCGAGGGGGAACAGGGATGCCGCACTACGAATACCGCGTCGTGCCCGCGCCGGTCAGGGGCGAGAAGGGCAAGGGCCTCAAGACCACCGCCGACCGTTTCGCGAACGCGATGACATCGCTGATGAACGAGATGGCGCGCGACGGCTGGGAATACCAGCGCGCCGAAACCCTGCCCTGCGAAGAACGCAAGGGGCTGACCGGCAAGGCGGTGACGGAACAGAACGTGCTGGTGTTCCGCCGCGCCACCGCCGAGACCGTGCTGATGGACCAGGCGCGCGCGGCCGCTTCCGCCGCGCCCCTGCAACTGCACAATCGCGTCCTGCCGGACGAGGCGCCGCGCCTGCGGTCGGTGGAGCCGGGCCAGGCGCCGCGGCTTGGCCCGGCGCAGGGCGAGGATCGCGGCTAGGCGAGGTCCAGCGCCAGCGCGTGAATCCGGCCCACCAGGTCCGGGCCCAGCGCCGCGTGGACCGCGCGGTGCCGTTCCAGCCGGCCCATGGCCGCCAGGTCGGGGGCGCGCAGGACGACGCGGAAATGCGTCTCTCCGCCGTCGCGCCAGCCGGCATGGCCGCGATGCATCTCGCTTTCGTCGATCACCTCGAGCCGGCTGGCATCGAACGCCGCCGCCAGTCTCTCGCGAATCTCCTCGGTCACCGGCATTTTTTCGCGCCCCCCTCTTCAAAGCTCACCGAAAGCACTTAAACTCGCAGGCCCGAGTCGGAAAGTCTCGGCCACACACGAACCGCCGGCCCCGGCGCCGGCAGTCTGGAAGGGCAGGATGAGCAGGGACGATCCCTTCGGCTTCGACATCTCGGCAGCCTCCGACAAGAAGAAGCGCGCGCGGGGCCGGCGCGGCATGTCCGGCGCGTTCGAGACCTCGACGCGGGTCTGCGACCATGCGGGCTGCGACAAGGCGGGCCAGTACCGCGCGCCGAAGTCGCCCGACCATCTCGACGAATACTACTGGTTCTGCCGCGAACACGTGCGCGAATACAACCTGAAGTGGAATTTCTTCCAGGGCCAGACCGAGGACGAGTTCCAGCAGTTCATCGACAAGGATCGCGTCTGGGGGCGCGAGACCAAGCCGTTCAAGCGAGACCCCGAGGAACGCGCCTGGTCGCGGCTGGGCGTGGACGACCCGATGCAGATTCTCGGCGAGAAGGCCACCCAGAACCCCGGCCGCGCCACGATGGGCCGCAAGCTGCCGCCGACCGAACGCAAGGCGCTGGATATTCTCGAGGCGCGCGACAGCTGGACGCGCACGGAAATCCGCAAGCAGTACAAGAGCCTCGTGAAGGATCTGCACCCCGACATGAACGGCGGCGACCGCGCCGACGAGGAACGCCTGCAAGAGGTCGTCTGGGCCTGGGACCAGATCAAGGACAGCCGCAACTTCCGCGACTGAGCGGGCGGACCCGGCGCCCCCCTTGCGCCCCCGCCCGTTCTGTTCCATCAAGCAGGGGTTTTTGACGCACCGCCCGCCGGGCGGGGCCGGGAAGGATGACAGGCATGCTGGATCAGGTCGCGAAACCCACCGAGGAATTCTCCGTCCGCGAGGTCTTCGGCATCGACACCGACATGAAGGTGAAGGGGTTCGAGAACCGGTCCGACCGGGTGCCGGATATCGATCCGACCTACAAGTTCGACCCCGACACCACGCTCGCGATCCTCGCGGGCTTCGCCTACAACCGCCGGGTGATGATCCAGGGCTACCACGGCACCGGGAAATCCACCCATATCGAACAGGTCGCGGCGCGTCTGAACTGGCCCTGCGTGCGGGTCAACCTCGACAGCCACATCAGCCGGATCGACCTGATCGGCAAGGATGCGATCAAGCTGCGCGACGGCAAGCAGGTGACCGAGTTCCACGAGGGCATCCTGCCCTGGGCGCTGCGCAACCCGGTCGCCATCGTCTTCGACGAATACGACGCCGGCCGCGCCGACGTGATGTTCGTGATCCAGCGGGTGCTGGAACATGACGGCAAGCTCACGCTGCTCGACCAGAACGAGATCATCACGCCGCACCCGGCGTTCCGGCTGTTCGCGACCTCGAACACCGTGGGCCTTGGCGACACCACCGGGCTTTACCACGGCGTCCAGCAGATCAACCAGGCGCAGATGGACCGCTGGAGCCTTGTCGCGACGCTGAACTACCTCAGCCTTGACGCCGAAACCGCGATCGTGCTGGCCAAGAACCCGCATTACAACACCGCCGAGGGCCGCAAGAAGATCGGCCAGATGGTCACGGTCGCCGACCTCACGCGCACCGCCTTCATGAACGGCGACCTGTCGACGGTGATGAGCCCCCGGACGGTGATCAACTGGGCGCAGAACGCCGAGATCTTCCGCAACGTCGGCTATGCCTTCCGTCTGACCTTCCTCAACAAGTGCGACGAGCTGGAACGCCAGACGGTGGCCGAGTTCTACCAGCGCTGCTTCGGCGAGGAACTGCCCGAAAGCGCGGCGAGCCAGGCGATGAAGTGACGGGGCCGCCGCGGCCCTGATCGTCCCGGAACAGGCGCGTCGGCAGCCCGGCCCAAGTGGGACGGGCGGAGCGCGGGCGTGCCCTGACATCCGCTCAAGTTTTCATATTGCCTGATTGATCATCCCGAAATCCGCCCTCATGATCAAATCATGGGCGGTTTGAGAACATTTCTGCTGGCCAGTCTCTGCCTCGTCGCGGTCGGGGTCCATCCCTTGCGTGCCCAGACCCTGCCCGACCCGCATCACGTCGCGACCTGCACAGGGCGGCTGTCCGCGCTGATGGAGCATCAGTTCCTGTTCGACGGCCCGGCCTCGGAAGAGACGCGGCGGCGGCGCGACGCGCTGGCCGACATCCTTGACGCGATCGCCCCGGCGGGCGCCGAGGCGCGGCTGATGGCGCTGCGGATCGAGGCGAAGGCCGCCCATGCCGCGCTTCTGTCGCAGGCCGCCTTCGGCCGCGATCCGGGTCGGCTCGCGGCACTGCGGGCCAGTCGGCTGATCGACCAGTGCGCGGGGTTCCTGCTGTCCTGAGCGGCGGTTCGGCTCCGCAAGTCGTGACTTCGGCCGCGCCCCGGGCGTGCTAGGCTTGCGCCATGCGCCGCACCCTGACCCCCGCCCTGCTCTGCCTCGCCCCCGCCGCGCTGGCCGCCCCCGCCGATGTCGTCGCGGTCGAGGTTCGGGCGGAAACCGGCGGAACCTACCGCTTCGAGGTCACCGTCGCCTCGGACGAGACCGGCTGGGACAAGTACGCGGATCGGTGGGAGGTTGTGGCCCCCGACGGCACCGTGCTGGGCACCCGCGAGCTTCTGCATCCGCATGTCACCGAACAGCCGTTCACCCGCGCGCTGGGCGGCGTGGCGATTCCCGAGGGTATCGCAACCGTCCGGGTGCGGGCGCGTGACAGCGTGGAGGGCTGGGGCGGGGCCGAGATGACGGTCGACTTGCCCTGACGGACAGCCCCGGCGCGGCGGGCCCCGGTCCGGCGCGGCCGCCACCGCCCGACGATGGCCGGCAGGCCCCTCGGCGGCCGATCCGCCGCCACGAGCCCCCTTTTCACCGGCCGCGCGGCGCTTCATACAGGGGGCCATGAGCAAAGCCGCCGACAATCCCGCCGAACCGTTCAAGAAGGCGCTCGCCGAGGCCACCAAGACCCTGGCCGACGCGCCCGAGATGACCGTGTCCTACACCGTCGATCCGCCCGGCCTGTCGGCCGAGGCGATGCGGCTGCCGCAGGTGTCGCGCCGGATGACCCGCGACGAGGTGATGATCGCGCGCGGCACCGCCGATGCCTTCGCGCTGCGCCACCGCCACCACGATGCCAAGGTCGCCGCGAAATACGCGCCGCAGGGCCAGATGGCGCGCGATCTCTACGAGGCGATGGAAACCGCCCGCTGCGAGGCCGTCGGCGGGCGCGACATGCCCGGCACGCTGGGCAATATCGACGCCAAGATCGCGCAGGAGGCCGAGCGGCGCGGCTACGCCCAGATCCGGCAGGCGCAGGACGCGCCGCTGGCCGAGGCGGCGGGCTATCTCGTTCGCCATCTCGCCACTGGCCGGCCGATGCCCGGCGGCGCCGGCAACGTGATGGACCTGTGGCGCCCGTTCATCGAGGAACAGGCCGGCGGCACCCTGGAACGGATCGAAGATGTGCTGGCCGATCAGGCCGCCTTCGCGCGCCTGACCCGGCAGGTGATCTCCGATCTCGGCTATGGCGACCAGCTGGGCGACGACCCGGACAGCGAGGAAGACGAGGGCGAGGACGCCCAGAGCGAGGAACAGGAGGAGGCCGGCGACAGCCAGTCCCGCGACGAGGAGCAGGGCGAAGAGGCCGACGCCAGCCCCGAGGAAACCCAGGACAGCCAAGACGATCCCTCGCAGGCCCAGGTCTCGATGGACGACCAGTCCGAAATGGAAGACGGCGACGAGGCGGAGTTGCCCGAGGGCGAGGCGCCGCTGGAACCGCCGCCGCCCGCGCCGCATTCCGAGGCGGACCCGAACTATTCTGTCTACAGCACGGATTTCGATGAGGAAATCCGCGCGGAGGATCTGGCGGAGCCGGCCGAACTGGAACGCCTGCGGCACTATCTCGACCAGCAGCTGGAACCCTTGAAGGGCGCGGTCAGCCGGCTGGCGAACAAGTTGCAGCGCCGCTTGCAGGCGCAGCAGAACCGCAGTTGGGAATTCGACCGGGAAGAGGGCATCCTCGACGCCGGGCGGCTGGCGCGCGTGGTGGCGAACCCGACCACCCCGCTGTCCTTCAAGGTCGAGAAGGATACCGAGTTCCGCGACACCGTGGTGACGCTGCTGCTGGACAATTCCGGCTCGATGCGCGGCCGGCCGATCTCGATCGCCGCGATCTGCGCCGACGTGCTGGCGCGCACACTGGAACGCTGCCAGGTGAAGGTGGAAATCCTGGGCTTCACCACGCGCGCCTGGAAGGGCGGGCAAAGCCGCGAATCCTGGCTGGCCGCCGGCCGGCCGCAGCAGCCCGGCCGGCTGAACGACCTGCGCCACATCATCTACAAGGGCGCCGACATGCCCTGGCGGCGGGTGCGCGCGAACCTCGGGCTGATGATGAAAGAGGGCCTTCTGAAGGAGAACATCGACGGCGAGGCGCTGGAATGGGCGCATCGCCGGATGCTGGCGCGCCCCGAACAGCGCAAGATCCTGATGGTGATCTCCGACGGCGCCCCGGTGGACGATTCGACGCTGAGCGTGAATCCCGCCAACTACCTCGAAAAGCACCTGCGCGACGTCATCGCGATGGTGGAAAAGAAGAAATTCGTCGAACTGATCGCGATCGGCATCGGCCACGACGTGACGCGCTACTACCAGCACGCGGTCACGATCACCGATGTCGAACAGCTCGCCGGGGCGATGACCGAACAGCTGGCCGGGCTGTTCGACAGCGACCCGCGCGCGCGGGCGCGGATGCTTGGCATCCGGAAGGTGGCGTGATGTTCCAGTCCTTCGCCGTCACCGCCCGGCCGGAACAGGGGCCGCCGCGCCTTGCCGCGCTGCGCGCGCGGCTGGCCGAGGCCGGGCTCGACGGGTTCCTGGTGCCGCGCGCCGATGCCCACCAGGGCGAATACGTGGCGGCGCGGGACGAGCGGCTGGCCTGGCTGACCGGCTTCACCGGCTCGGCCGGGTTCTGCCTGGTGCTGCCGAAGATCGCCGGCGTCTTCGTCGACGGGCGCTATCGCACCCAGGTCAAGGCGCAGGTGGATCTGGCCGATTTCACCCCGGTCCCCTGGCCCGACATGAAGCCGGGGCCATGGCTGACCGAACAGATGCCCGGGGGCGGCAGGATCGGCTACGACCCGTGGCTGGCCACGGAGAAGGAGATCGCCGAGATCGCGGCGGCGGTCGGTGGCGCCGGGATCACGCTGGAACCGGTGGCGGACAATCCGGTCGACGCGATCTGGCCCGACCAGCCGGCCCCGCCGCTCGCGCCCGTCGCGATCCACCCGATCGAGTTCGCCGGCGAGGAAGCATCGGACAAGCGCGCGCGGCTGGCGAAGGGGCTGGCCGAGGCCGGCCAGGCCGCCGCCGTGCTGACCCTGCCCGACGGCATCTGCTGGCTTCTGAACATCCGCGGCGCCGACGTGCCGCGCAATCCCGTCGTCCACGCCTTCGCGATCCTGCACGGCGACGGCCGGCTGGACCTGTTCATCGCGCCCGAGAAGCTTGACGACACGGTGCGCGCGCATCTGGGCGACGGTGTCGTGCTGCATCCGCCCGAGGCCTTCGCGGCGGCGCTTGCCGCGCTGTCCGGCCCGGTGCGCATCGATCCCGGCAGTACCCCGCTGCGGGTGATCCATATCCTCGAGGAAGCCGGGATCGACATCGCGCGCGCCGAGGATCCGACGTTGCTGCCCAAGGCGCGGAAGAACGCCGCCGAGATCGCCGGCACCGTCGAGGCGCATCTGCGCGACGCCGCCGCGATGATCGAGTTCCTCGCCTGGTTCGACACTGCCGCGCCCTCTGGCGGGTTGCGCGAGATCGACGTGGTCAAGGCGCTGGAAGGCTACCGCCGCCGCGCCAACGAGCTGCGCGACATCAGCTTCGAGACGATCTGCGGCAGCGGCCCGCACGGCGCGATCATGCACTACCGGGTGACCGAGGAAACCAACCGGCGCCTGCACCCCGGCGAGATCGTGGTGATCGATTCCGGCGGCCAGTACCTTGACGGCACCACCGACATCACCCGCACCGTCGCGGTCGGCCCGGCGCCGGACGCGGCGCGCGCGCCGTTCACCCGCGTGCTGCAGGGGATGATCGCGATGTCCCGTCTGCGCTGGCCGGTGGGGCTGGCGGGCCGCGACCTCGACGCGCTCGCGCGCTACCCGCTGTGGCTGGCCGGGCAGGATTTCAATCACGGCACCGGCCACGGCGTCGGGGCCTACCTGTCGGTGCACGAGGGTCCGCAGCGGCTCAGCCGGGTCAGCCATGTGCCGCTGGAAGCCGGGATGATCCTGTCGAACGAACCGGGATACTACCGCGAAGGCGCCTTCGGCATCCGCATCGAGAACCTGATCGTGGTCGAACCCGCGCCCGACCTCGCCGGGGCCGATCCCGAACGCCGGATGCTGGCGTTCCGCACCCTGACCTTCGTGCCGATCGACCGCCGGCTGATCCTGCCCGAGATGCTCGCGCCGGCCGAACGCGACTGGCTTGACCGCTATCATGCCCGGGTGCTTGAGTTGGTTGGCCCGCGCGTCGGCGACGCGGCGCGGGCCTGGCTCGAATCGGCGACCGCGCCGATCTGACACGCCCCTGTCACGACTTCGACGCGATAGTGTCGCGCATCCACTGGCTGAGGAGACCGCAATGGCCGATCAAATCCGACTTCGCCCGGCAACGGGCACCTGGGTCGCCCGCGCGGGTGGCGCCGTGATCGCGGAAACCGGCGCGGCCATCGAACTGACCGAACGCGGCCACGACCCGGTGATCTACTTCCCCCGCGCCGATGTCGCGATGGCCTTTCTCGAACCCTCGGCGACGGTGACGGCCTGCCCGCACAAGGGCACGGCCAGCTATTTCACCCTCGTCACCAAGTCCGGCGAGATCGCCGACGCGGCCTGGAGCTACGAGACACCGAAGGACGGGCTGGCGGCGATTGCCGGCCACCTGGCCTTCTACGGCGACAAGGTGACGGTCGAAGAGGTCTGACGGCCGTCAGGAATGTTCCTCGGCCGCGGTGTCGGCCAGCGCCCGGTTGTAGGCCCTGAGCGCATCGACATGGTGCAGCGTGCCCAGAAGCTCGGGCGCCTCGCCCTCGCCGCCCAGCCGCACGACCGGCAGGAACGCCGCGCCGGTGCT
Organism: Paracoccaceae bacterium; assembly: GCA_024742695.1. Lineage (GTDB taxonomy): Bacteria > Pseudomonadota > Alphaproteobacteria > Rhodobacterales > Rhodobacteraceae > JANSXY01. The sequence continues at coordinate 184,178 of JANSXY010000002.1, forward strand.
TTCGAACAGCGGCATCGCCGCCTCCAGCGTGCGCTGTTCGCCCACGAAGGTGCCCGCCTCGACCAGCGCCCAGGCCTCCGCCTCGGGCGGGGCGGCCCCCGACCCGGCGGGCCGCATCACCCCGGTGACCATCAGCGTGGCCAGCAGATAGGCCTGCGGCCCGGCCGCGAGATGAACCTCGCGGCGCTCCAGCTGGGTCAGGAAGAACGACCGGTCGACCATCCGCGAGGCCAGCGCGGTCGACAGCGACACCGCGCACATCACCGCCAGCCCGGTCTGCCAGTCGCCGGTCAGTTCGAAGACGATCATCGCGGTCGAGATCGGCGCCCCCAGCACCGCCGCCGCCACCGCCCCCATGCCGGCCAGCGCATAGAGCGTCTCGGTACCCGAAACCTCCGGCAACAGCCCGGTCGCCACCAGCCCGAAGGCCAGCCCGGTCAGCGCCCCGATCACCAGCGAGGGCGAAAACACCCCGCCGCCCATCCGCCCGCCCAGCGTGATCGCCACCGCCAGCGTCTTGACCACGGCGAAGGCGATCGCCTCGGACAGCCCGATCCCGCCGGTCAGCGCCGCCGATGTCGTCTCGTAGCCGACGCCGATGATATGCGGAAACGGGATCGCCAGCAGGCCCAGCAGCAGCCCCGCCACCGCCGGCCGCAGCCAGCGCGGCAGGCCGGTGCGGGCCTGCACCGCGCTGGCCACGTCCTCGGCCCAGAAGATCGCCTTCATCAGGGCCACCGCGACAAGGCCGGACACCAGGCCAAGGATCAGGAAGGCCGGCAGTTCGACGTAGAAGGCCAGCCCCGCATCCGCCGGCAGGGTGAACTCGGTCACGTCGCCGAACTTCAGACGGTTGATCACCGTGCCGGCCACCGCCGCGATCGCGATCGGCGCGAAGGCATGGACCGCGAAATGCCGCAACACCACCTCCAGCGCGAACAGCGTGCCGGCGATCGGCGCGTTGAAACTGGCCGAAACCGCGCCCGCCACCGCGCAGCCCAGCAGGTCGCGCCCGGTCATGCCCGAGGCGTTGATCCGGTCGGCCACCCAGGTCGAGATCACGCCGGCCAGGTGCACCACCGGCCCCTCGCGGCCCGACGATCCGCCCGAGGACAGGGTGACGAGCGAGGCCAGCGCGCTGGCCAGCCCGGCCTTCACCTCGACCCGGCCGCGATTGAGCGCCGCGCCCTCGATCACGTCGGCCACCGCCCGCACCCGGCCGTCGGGCGTGAACCGGTGCAGGATCACCCCCACCACCAGCCCGCCCAGCACCGGCACCGCCAGGACCCAGTACCACGGCAGCGTCCGCGCGACGCTGGCCAGCCGCATGTCGTCGGTGCCGTAAAGCGCGGTCTGCAGGGCGGAGATGCCGATCCGGAACCCCAGCGCGGCGAACCCCGCCGCGGTTCCGATCAGAAGCGCGATGAGCCAGAACTGCGCCTGGCTCGGTCCCTGCCGGCGCATCACCGCCCAGGCGCGGGCCGCGTCGCCGCGGAGCCGGGCGGCGATCCGCTCCACGCTCTGGCTGTCGCGCTGTGTCATCCGCTCTCCGCGCCGCCGTCGTTCCGGCTTTTCGGCGCGCTCCCCCTGCCCTAGGCTCGTCCCGCCAGCCGACGGAGACCGCCGATGCCTCTCGAAGACGCACTGCCTGCCCTCGCCGCACTGTTGGGCGACCGCCTGTCGCGGTCAAGGGCCGATCTGGCGGCGCATGGCACGAACGAAAGCCACTTTCCCGAAACCCCGCCGGAGGCCGTCGCCTGGCCCGACTCCACCGACGAGGTGGCGGCGATCGTCGCGCTCTGCGCCGCCCATGCCGTGCCGGTCGTGCCCTGGGGCGCCGGCACCTCGCTCGAGGGCCACGCGCTGGCCACGCAGGGCGGGCTCAGCCTCGACCTGGGGCGGATGAACCGGGTGCTGGCGATCCATCCCGAGGACATGCAGGCCACCGTCCAGCCCGGCCTCACCCGCGAGGCGCTGAACGCCGAGTTGCGCGCGACCGGCCTGTTCTTTCCCGTCGATCCCGGCGCCAACGCGACGCTGGGCGGGATGGCGGCGACGCGCGCCTCCGGCACCACGGCGGTGCGCTACGGCACGATGCGCGACAACGTGCTGGCGCTGCAGGTGGTGCTGGCCGACGGCCGGGTGATCCGCACCGGCAGCCGGGCGCGGAAATCCTCGGCCGGCTACGACCTGACCGCGCTGATGCTGGGTTCGGAAGGCACGCTCGGCATCGTCACCGAGCTGACGCTCCGGCTCGCCGGCCAGCCCGAGGCGGTCTCCGCCGCGGTCTGCGCCTTCGACACGCTGGCGGCGGCGGTGGAGACGGTGATCCTGACCATCCAGTCCGGCATCCCGATGGCCCGGATCGAGTTCGTCGACGAAGAGGTGGCCCGCGCCTTCAACGCCGCCAACGGCGCGGCGATGCCGGAAAAGCCGCACCTGATGGTGGAATTCCACGGCTCGCCCGCCGGGGTCGCGGAACAGGCCGAACGGTTCGGCGAGATCGTGGCCGAAACCGGCGGCGCCGGTTTCGACTGGGCCACGACGACCGAGGCGCGCAACGCGCTGTGGTCGATGCGGCACAAGGCCTACTGGGCCTGCCGCGCGCAGCGCCCCGGCGCGATGGGGATCGTCACCGACATCTGCGTGCCGATCTCGCGGCTCGCCGAGGCGGTGGCCGAAACCCGCGCCGATATCGATGCCGCGGGCCTGACCGGCCCGATCCTCGGCCATGTCGGCGACGGCAATTTCCACGCGATCCTGCTGGTCGCGCCCGGCGACGCCGCCGAGATCGCCGCCGCGAAACGGATCACCGAACGGCTGGCGGAGCGCGCGCTGCGGATGGCCGGCACGATGACCGGCGAACACGGCGTGGGGCTGGGCAAGCGCGGGCTGATGGCCGCCGAACATGGCGAGGCCTGGCAGGTGATGGGCGCGCTCAAGGCCGCGCTCGACCCGCGGAACATCCTCAATCCCGGCAAGCTGGTGCCCGGCAACTGATCGGGCGACCGGATTTTGGTCCGCAAATATCCCGCGGGGGCAGGCCCGGCACAGCCGGGCCGCGGGGGCGCGAAGCCCCCGGCCGTGGCCGGCCACCGGGCGGCTAGCCCTGCAACAGTTCCCGCGCCGCCTGCTGCGCGGCCTCGGTCACCCTCTCGCCGGCCAGCATCCGCGCGATCTCGTCGACCCGTTCGGCTTCGTCCAGCGCCACCACGGTGGACCGTGTCTCGCCGCCCTTCACCCGCTTTTCGACGCGCCAGTGATGCGCGCCGCGCGCCGCGACCTGCGGCGAATGCGTGACCACCAGCACCTGCGCGCCCTCCGCCAGCCGTGCCAGCCGCCGGCCCACGGCATCGGCCGTCGCGCCGCCCACCCCGCGGTCGATCTCGTCGAAGATCAGCACCAGGCTGTCGGAACCGCGCGCCAGGCAGACCTTCAGCGCCAGCAGGAAGCGCGACAATTCCCCGCCCGAGGCGATGCGGTTCAGCGGCCCCGCCGGCGCGCCGGGATTGGTCGCGACCCGGAACGACACCGCGTCCGCGCCGTCCGGCCCCGGTTCGCCGGGGTCCACGACCGTGGCGAAGACCGCGCGCTCCATCTTCAGCGGCGCCAGTTCCGCCGCCATCGCCGCGTCCAGCGCCGCCGCCGCCGCGCGCCGCCGCGCCGTCAGTGCCGCGGCGGCCGATGCATAGCCGGCCTCGGCCTCCGCCAGCGTCGCCTCATGCGCCGCGATCCCCTGCGCCCCGGCATCCAGCGCGGCCAGGCGGTCGCGCAGCCCGCCGGCGAAGCCGCCCAGGTCGTCGGCCAGCACCCCGTGCTTGCGCGCCAGCGCGCGGATCGCGAACAGCCGTTCCTCCACCGCCTCCAGCCGGTGCGGATCGAAGCTGAGCGCCTCGAGGCAGCGCTCCACCCCCTGCGCGGCCTCGCCCAGTTCGGTCAGCGCGCGTTCCAGCGCCCCGATCGGCGCGTCCAGATGGCCCTCGGCCCGGTCCGCCGCACCGCCCAGCCAGCGCAGCGCGTCGCCCATCAGCGCCTCCGCCCCCTCCGGACCAAGCGCCTGCGCGGCGCGGGCGATGTCGGCGCGGATCCGCTCGGCGGCCTGCATCAGCCGCCGTTCGGCATCGAGCGCGGCCTCCTCGCCCGGCTCCGGGTTCAACCTGTCCAGTTCGGTCACGGCGTGGCGCAGGAAGTCCTCTTCCGCCGCGGCGGCCGCCAGCGCCGCCCGCGCCGCGTCCAGCGCGCGGGCGGCGGCGGCGCGGCGGCCCCAGGCGGCACGCACCGCGGCCAGGTCCGTCTCCGCCCCCGCCGCGGTGTCCAGAAGCGCGCGATGGCCGCGGGGATTGAGCAAGCCCCGATCGTCATGCTGGCCGTGCAGTTCCACCAGCCCCTCGGCCAGCGCCTGCAACACCGGGGCCGAGGCGCGCCGGTCGTTGACGAAGGCCGCCGATCGGCCATCGGCCGAAGCGGTGCGGCGCAGGATCAGTTCGTCGCCGCCCGGCAAGCCGGCCTCGGCGAGAACCTCGTGCGCGGGATGGCCGGCCGGCAGGTCGAACACCGCCGTCACCTCGCCCTGCCCGGCGCCGGCGCGCACCGCCGGCACCCGGCCCTTCCAGCCCAGCACGAAGCCCAGGCAATCCAGCAGGATCGACTTGCCCGCCCCGGTCTCGCCGGTGAGCACGTTCAGGCCGGGCCGGAACCCAAGGTCCAGCCGGTCGATGATCAGCATGTCGCGGATCTCGAGGCTTCTCAGCATCCTGCGCCACCGCCGCCGCCCGGGGGCCGGGCCCCCGCGCGCGTCACAACCATTCGCCCCGGATCACCTGGCGATGGACCTGCCTGAGCCAGCTGTCGCCCGCCGCCTCCGGCCGCAGGCCGCGCCCGGTCAGCAGCGCGAAACTGTCCTGGTACCAGTCCGAGCCCTGGTAGTTGTAGCCCAGGATCGCGCCGGCGGTTTGCGCCTCGTCGGTCAGGCCGAGCGACAGATAGGCCTCGACCAGCCGGTGCAGCGCCTCGGCGGTGTGGGTGGTGGTCTGGTAATCCTCGACCACGTTGCGGAACCGGTTGATCGCGGCGGTGTAGTGGCCCCGGCGCAGATAGTAGCGGCCGATCTCCATCTCCTTGGCCGCCAGATGGTCGAAGGCCAGGTCGAATTTCAGGATCGCCGATCGCGCATACTCGCTGTCCGGGTAGCGTTCGATCACCACGCGCAGCGCCTGGAGCGCCTGGAAGGTGAGCCCCTGGTCGCGGCCCACGTCGTCGATCTGGTCGTAGTAACTCAGCGCCAGAAGGTACTGGGCATAGGCCGCGTCCTCGTCGCCGGGATAGGTATCGATGAACCGCTGCGCGGTGGCGCGGCTGTTTTCGTAATCGCGGTCGAGATGGTAGGCGTAGGCCTGCATGATCAACGCCCGCTTCGCCCATTCCGAGTAGGGATACAGGCGTTCGACCTCTCCGAAGTAGCGCGCGGCCTCGTCCTTCTTGCGGCTGTTCTCGAGTTCCCACTCGCCGCGCTTGTAGATCTCCTCGGCCGAGAAGCCCTCGATGTCCGGTTCGCGGTTCTGCCCGCCGCATCCGGCAAGCGCCACCGCCAGCACGATACCCCAGACGATCCCGCCTGCCTTGACCCGCATCATCTTCGCTGTCCGTCTGCCCACCCGGTTCGGGGTGGGTCTAGCACAGTTGTTCGGGGGGAGCAAAACGGCTTTCGCACCGGTTGCGGACCCTGCCGGTCAGGCGACGGCAGGCACGTCCGCGCGGTCGACGCCGGTGCCCGGCAGCCGGGCGTGGGCCTCGGGGCCGCAATCGACCAGCCGGAACGCGCCGGGCGTGGCGAAGAGCGTGTGCAGCAGCCGGTTGGTCAGCGCGTGGCCCGCCCGCTCGGCGCTGTAGCGGCCCAGGATCGGCGCCCCGGCCAACGCCAGGTCGCCCAGGGCGTCGAGCATCTTGTGGCGCACCGCCTCGTCGGGATGGCGCAGCCCGCCGGGCGAAAGCACCCGGTCGCCGTCGACCACCACGGCATTGTCGTAGCTGCCGCCCAGGGCGAGGCCCGAGGCGCGCATCCGCTCCACGTCCGCCTGCCGGCAGAAGGTGCGGCAATCGGACAGTTCGCGCACGAAGGCGCCGTTCGCCATGTCCAGCCGCTTGGCCTGCCGGCCGATCGCGGCATCGGCGAAGTCGATCCGGAAATCGATGACCAGCGAGGGCGCGGGATCGAGCCGGGCCCAGGCCGCGCCGTCGCGCACCTCCACCGGGTCCAGCACCTCGAAACAGGTGACCGGCGCGGGCAGACGGCGCAGGCCACGGGCCAGGATCGCGTCGACGAAGGGCCGCGCCGACCCGTCGAGGATCGGCACTTCGGGGCCGTCGATCTCGATCAGGGCGTTGTGAATACCGCAGCCGGCCAGCGCCGCCATCAGGTGTTCGACCGTCGAGACGGTGACACCGGCGGCATTGCCCAGACGGGTGCACAACCGGGTATCGGTAACCGCGTCCCAGCGCGCCGGCACCATCGCATCGCGGCCGACGACATCGGTCCGGCGAAACCAGATCCCGTAATTCGCCGAGGCCGGCAGAATCCGCAGGCGCGCCCGCTGCCCCGTGTGAAGCCCGACGCCGGTGAACGCGATGTTGGATCGCAGAGTGGTTTGCACGTTTCCTGTCCCTGGCCGCGAGGCCGCCGCTTCGGCGCGGTCGGCCGTCATGGCCTTCGCTCTTGCAGCATCCGGGGTAACGGCGGGGCCGGGAAAGCTCAACTCACTCTTTGTGACGGATTGCAACACTTTCACCGCAGCCGGCAAATTGTTGCCGGAAAAGCGAAAGGGCCGGCAAGGCCGGCCCCTGGCGGAAGCTGCCGAAACCGGCGTCAGTTGGCCTGTCGGCGCAAGAAGGCCGGAATCTCGATCCGCTCCTGATCGGGATCGGCGGCCGGCTCGTCGTCGTAGCCGGCCGAGAACCGCGGCTCCTGGCGAACCGGCCGGGGGCCGGCGCTGCGCGGGGCCTCGGGCTGCCCGGTCATCCGATTGATGAGCGAATTGATGCCGAACCGCTTGTCGCCCTGCGCCTCGCCGGGCGCCTCCGCGCGCGGCGCGGCGGCGGGCTGGCGGGCGACGGCCGCCTGCAGACGGGCCATCGCCTCGGGCGAAGGCGTCCCGGCGGGCTGCGGCTGCGGCCGCGGCGCGACGAAGCTCGCCGCTTCGTCCTCGACATGCAACTCGTGCGCGGCCTCGGCGGAGGCGGCGGGCCGGTAGGCCGGTTCGGGCACCGTGTCGGCCGGCGCCTCGGCTTCAGCCCGCGCCACGGCCAGCGCGGCGGCGGGTTCGAAGCCGGGCAGATGCGTCTCGCCACCGGTTTCGGCGGCCGTGTCGCTGGCGGCGGTATCCGGCTGCTGGGGCTGGGCCAGCGGCTCGGCCATGCGCCGGCGCGGCGCGGGCGGTTCGACCGCGCCCTCGACGACGTCGATACCGGTCGCGACGACCGACACGCGCATCACGCCCTCCATCTCGGCATCCAGCGTGGACCCGACGATGATGTTGGCGTCGGGGTCGACCTCTTCGCGAATCCGGTTCGCGGCCTCGTCAAGCTCGAACAGCGTCAGGTCGTAGCCGCCGGTGATGTTGATCAGCACGCCCTTGGCGCCCTTCAGGCTGATCTCGTCAAGCAGCGGGTTGGCGATCGCCTTCTCGGCGGCCTGCACGGCGCGATCCTCGCCCTCGGCCTCGCCGGTGCCCATCATCGCCTTGCCCATCTCGTCCATCACCGCGCGCACGTCGGCGAAGTCGAGGTTGATCAGGCCGGGCCGCACCATCAGGTCGGTCACGCCCTTAACGCCCTGGTACAGCACGTCGTCGGCCAGCGCGAAGGCCTCGGTGAAGGTCGTGCGTTCGTTGGCGATCCGGAAGAGGTTCTGGTTGGGGATGATGATCAGCGTGTCGACCACCTTCTGCAACGCCTCGATCCCGGCCTCGGCCAGACGCATCCGCTTGCCGCCCTCGAACTGGAACGGCTTGGTCACCACCCCGACGGTCAGCACCCCGAGCTCGCGCGCGGCCTGCGCGATGATCGGCGCCGCGCCGGTGCCGGTGCCGCCGCCCATGCCGGCGGTGATGAAACACATGTGCGCCCCGGCGAGGTGATCGACGATCTCCTCGATCGTCTCCTCGGCGGCGGCCGCGCCGACCGATGGCCGCGCGCCCGCGCCCAGCCCCTCGGTCACCTTCACGCCCAGCTGAACGCGGGCGGAGGACCGGCTTTGCTGAAGCGCCTGGGCATCGGTATTCGCGACGACGAATTCCACGCCCTGAAGCTGCTTCTCGATCATGTTGTTGACGGCATTGCCCCCGGCCCCGCCGACACCGAAGACGGTGATCCGCGGTTTCAGGTCCTCGTGTTCGTTCGTCACCATCAGGTTCAATGTCATGTCAGCCGCCTGTTGTCCTGCCCGGAGCCGCCCGCGCGCGGGCCGCCGAGTCTCCAATTTCCGAAACACTAACGATTCACGTCGGTTCGGTCACGAAAAAACCACAAAATCCGGCAAAGGGACAGAGGCCCTCAGCAGCATGTTGCCGATATCCACCGGATATTGCGGTCACCAGTTCTCCCTGAACCATTTCACCGCCCGCCGCAAGGATCGCGCCGGGTAGCGCTCGGCGGGCATCTCGAAGTCCCAGCATTCGTCCTGCGGGTGCGCGGCAAACAGCGCCAGCCCCACGGCGGCGGCGAATCCCGCCCCGGTGGCCGCCTGCGGCAGGCCCTGTACGCGCATCGGCCGGCCCAGCCGCACCTGCTGGCCGAGGATTCGCGCCGCCAGCCCGTCAAGGCCGGGAATCAGGCTCGCGCCGCCGGTCAGCACCACCTGCTGGCCCGGCAGGCTTTCGAACCCCGCCGCTTCCAGCCGGGCGCGCACCTCTTCGAGGATTTCCTCGACCCGCGGCCGCATGATCCCGATCAGTTCGGCGCGGCTGACCTTGCGGCGGTCCTTGTCCCAGTCGCCGGTGTCGGCGCCGATCTCGACCATCTCGCGGTCGTCCATGCCGGTGGCGACGACACCGCCATAGAAGGTCTTGATCCGTTCCGCCGTGGCGGCGGAGACCTGCAGGCCGCGGGCGATGTCGGCGGTGACGTGATCGCCGCCCATCCGCACCGCATCGGCGTAGATCATGTGCTTCTTCAGGAAGATCGACAGGCCGGTGGCGCCGCCGCCCATGTCGATGCAGGCCGCGCCGAGTTCCTGTTCATCCTCGACAAGGCTGGCCAGCCCGGCGGCATAGGCCGACGAGGCCAGCCCGGCGAGGTCGAGGTCGCAGCGCCGCACGGCATGCAGCAGGTGTTCCACCGCCGCGGTCTCCACCGTCAGAAGATGCATGTCGACGGCCAGCCGGTTGCCGATCTGGCCGCGCGGGTCGCCCAGCCCGCTGCGATGGTCGAGCGCGAAGTTCACCGGCTGGGCATGCAGCACCTCGCGCCCCGGGCCGAAGTCGGGCAGGTCGCAGGCCGCCAGCACCCGCGCGATGTCGCGTTCGCTCACCGGCCCCTCGCCCAACGCCACCTCGCCGGCCAGCCCGTAGCTGCGCGGCCGCGCGCCCGAGAAACAGGCGATCACGTGGTCGACGCGCAGCCCGGCCATCTTCTGCGCGCCCTGCACCGCGGTGCGGATCGCGCGCTCGGTCTCGCCCATCGCCTCGATCTCGCCGAACCGCACGCCGCGCGAGCGGGTCGTCGCCGCGCCGATCACCCGAAAGCTCGACTGCCCGGCCAAGGGCGCGTTGGCCGCGCCCACGTCCGGCCCCTCGAAGCGCAGCACGAGGCAGGCGATCTTCGACGATCCGATGTCGAGAACGGCGACCACGCCGCGTTGCAGGGCCGCGCGGCGCAGCGCGCGCATCGATCGCTGGGAATGGTAGAGATCAGTCATTGTCCGGAAACCTCGGTGCTCAAACCCTTGATCTGGCGATATTCCTCAAGCGCGTCGGCGGTCAGCCGCAGGGTCGGCCGGCCGGCCATCCGCAAGTCGACGACGGCGACGTCGCGGGCCAGCAGATCGGCCGCGAGATCGAGCGCGACGGCGCGTTCCAGCGCCGCCACCGCGCCGTCCTCGGGCAACAGGATGCGCTGGTCGCGATCGAACACCACGTCCCAGCGCCGCTCGCCGACCCTGACGAAACCGCGCAGCCGGTCCTGCACCGGGCCCGCCGCGGCGGCCAGCGCCAGCGCCTCGTCCACCGCCGTCTCGGCGCCATCGCCGGCGATGACCGGCAGATCGGCGCGCGCGGCCCGTTCGGTCAGCGTCGCCACCCGGTGCCCGCCGCGATCGACAAGGTCGAGCCGGCCGGCGCGCTGCAGGATCGCGGCGGGCACCCGTTCGGTCACCCGCACCTGCAGGATGCCGCCGGGGCGCACCCGCACCTCGGCCGAGGCCACCGCGTCCAGGTCCGCCACCACCGCGCGCAACGCGTCGAGATCGAGATGGAAGGACGAGATCGGCAGGTTGACCGGCATCATCTCGCGGATCGCCTGCGCGACCTCGGGCGAGGCGCCATCGACGGCCAGTGCCGAGACGAGGAATTCGGGGCGTTCCTCGATTTCGCGGCGCAGGTCCAGGTAGCGGTCGAACAGGTCGGATCGCCGGTCGGCATCGCCGAGCCAGAGCGCCAGCAGGCCGGCCACCGCCAGCACCGGCAGGCCCAGCCGCACCGCGACGCGCACCGCCGGGGTCAGCCACAGCCGGTTGAGGCGATACTCGATCCGGCTCGGGGCGGGGTCGCGGCGCCCGGCGCCGTCCTCGGGGCCTAGCGGTTGCACGAGGCGTCCTCCACGATCCAGCGGCACAGCGCAGGGAAATCGATGCCGGCATGGGCGGCCTGTTCGGGCGACAGCGAGGTCGGCGTCATCCCCGGCTGGGTATTGACCTCCAGCAGGATCAGCCCGGCGAGGCCGCGCGCCTCGTCCCAGCGGAAATCGGCGCGCGACAAGCCGCGGCAGCCCAGCGCCCGGTGCGCGGCCACCGCCATGTCGGCGCAGGCGCCGGCGATATCGGCGGGCAGGTCGGCGGGCAGCACGTGGTGCGAGCCGCCCGGCGTGTATTTCGCATGGTAGTCGTACCAGCCCTCGGTCACGATCTCGGTGACGCCGAGCGCGCGGTCGCCCATCACGCTGACGGTGAGTTCCCGGCCCGGCACATAGGCCTCGACCATCACCACCTCGGGCATCTCGGGGCCGAGTTTTGGCGGCGCGTTCGCGGCCTCGTGCACGATGTAGACCCCGACCGACGAGCCCTCGTTGTTCGGCTTCACGACATAGGGCGGCGGCAGGACGTGCCGCGCCGCGACCTCGGCGGTGCAGGCCAGCCGGCTTTCGGCCACCGCGAGGCCGGCGGCGCGGAACACCTCCTTGGCGCGGGCCTTGTCCATCGCCAGCGCCGAGGCCAGCACGCCGGAATGCGTGTAGGGAATGCGCAGCCATTCCAGCAGGCCCTGGACGCAGCCATCCTCGCCCCAGCGGCCGTGCAGCGCGTTGAAGCAGCAATCCGGGGCGATTTCGGCCAGGCGCGCGGGCAGGTCGGGGCCGGCATCGACCTCGACCACATCGAAACCCGCCGTGCGCAGCGCGCGGGCGCAATCGCGCCCGGAGACAAGCGACACCTCGCGCTCGGCCGAGGGTCCGCCCATCAGTACCGCCACACGGTGGGATGCCCTGCTCGACACACCCGCCACGTCCGCCTCTCGGGGCCGTTGCCGGCCCTCTTGGTTGTCGGGGCCACCGCCGGCCCGCTGCCTCGCGGGATCAGGCCGACGGCCTTACCCCTTGTATTCTTTGTCTTTCGCGGCCGCGCCCGGCCGGATCACTCCGGCAACGGATCGCCTATCCGCATGATCTCCCATTCTAGCGGGATTCCCGAGTGCTGCAAAACCCTTTTTCGAACCTCTTCACCCAGCCCCTCGAGATCCGCCGCCGTGGCGCCGCCGGTGTTGGTCAGGAAATTGGCATGCTTGTCCGACATCTGCGCCCCGCCCAACCGCGCGCCGCGCATCCCGGCCCGGTCGATCAGCGCCCAGGCCTTGAGATCGTGCACGTCGTCGGCCCGCCCGGTAGAGGAAAAGCCGGCCGGGTTGCGGAAGGTCGACCCCGCGGTGCGGTCCTTCACCGGCTGGCTTTCGTCGCGCCGGGCCAGTTGCGCGTCCATCCGGGCGGCCAGTTCGGCCGGGTCGCCCTCCGGCCCCTCGAAGGTGGCGGAGATCAGCACCCAGCCCTCCGGCAGCTCGCTATGGCGGTAGCCGAACCGCAGCTCGGCCGGCGACAGCACCACCTGCCGGCCATCGCGGGTGATCGCGCGGACCTCGACCAGAACATCGGCGACATAGCTGCCGTAGCAGCCCGCGTTCATCCGCACCGCGCCGCCGATCGTGCCGGGGATGGTGCGCAGGAAGGTCAGGTCCACCCCCGCCTCGGCGGCGCGGCGCGCGACATGGGCATCGAGCGCCGCGGCCCCGGCGGTGACGCGCCGGCCCGCGACATCGATCCCGTTGAATCCCCGGCCCAGCCGGATCACCACGCCGCGGATGCCGCCGTCGCGCACGATCAGGTTCGATCCCACGCCCATCGCGAACACCGGCACCCCGGCCGGCAGCGCGGCGAGGAAGGCGGCGAGGTCATCGGCATCGGCGGGCTGGAACAGCCAGTCCGCCGGCCCGCCGACACGCAGCCAGGTCAGATCGGCCAGCGGCCGGTCCGGGGTCAGCGTGCCGCGCACCGGCGGCAGGGCGGAAAGGTCGGTCATCTGCGCGTTCGGGCCTTCGGGGCTCGCGCCCTGTCTACCGGGGAAACGTCGCCGGGGCCAGACGCCGGCCGGCCGACGGCCGCCGCGCCCGCTCACTCGGCCGGATCGGCCGCCTCCTCGGGGTCCGGCGCCCGGCGCGGGACGACGAGCGCGCGCAGCCAGCGCAGCGCGTAGACCACCGGCCAGCGCAACATCGACGCGCCGGCGGCCAGCACCAGAAGGCCCACCCAGGGGCCGTTCTCGTAGGTCACGTAGCCGAGGATCGGCACCCCGACGGCGATCAGCACGTAGGCTGCGGGCCAGTGCTGGCGGCGCGACGGAAACAGCGCGACGACATTCGCCGCGATCGCCCAGAGACAGGCCAAGATCAGCGCGTACCCCATGTGCCCCCCGCGGCAACGGTTCGGGCGCGGCCCTTCGCGGCCGCTTCGCCCCCACCTGTGGATAGTTTGCCCGAACGTTTCGTTCGCGCAAGCGCCGTCTGCGTTCAATTGTCGCCGAGTCGCGCCGGCAGCCCGTTCGCCCAAGCCGAAATCGTGCCGGCGCCGAGACAAACCACGATATCGCCGGGCCGCGCCTGTTCGCGCACCAGCCGCGCCAGGTCTTCCTCGTCGAGAATCGCGCGGGCGTGGCGATGCCCGTGCGATATCAGCCCGGCCACCAGCGCGTCGCGATCCGCGCCGGCGATCGGCGCCTCGCCGGCGGCATAGACCTCGGCGATGGCCACCACGTCGGCCTCGTTGAAACAGGTGCAGAAATCCTCGAACAGCGTCGACAGCCGCGAATAGCGATGCGGCTGGTGCACCGCGATCACCCGCGCGCCGGAATTGCCCGCCACCGCCTGCCGCGCCGCCTTCAGGACCGCGGCGATCTCGACCGGGTGATGGCCGTAGTCGTCGATCACGGTGACCCCGCCCAGCACCTCGCCGACCTTGGTGAACCGCCGGTTCACCCCGCCGAACGCCGCCAGCGCCGCGCGGATCTCGTCCTTCTTCATGCCCAGGTGCCGCGCGACCGCGATCGCCGCCAGCGCGTTCGAGACGTTGTGATCCCCCGGCATCGGCAGGCTCATGCCCTCGATCCGGCTGTCGGGCCCCTCGCCCTGCAGCGCCACGTCGAACCGCGCCACGCCGGCCTCGTAGCGCAGGTTCACCGCGCGCACGTCGGCCTGGGCGTTGAAGCCGAAGGTCGTCACCCGGCGGTCGGCGATCCGGCCGACGAGCGATTGCACCTCGGGATGATCGGTGCAGCACACCGCCAGACCGTAGAACGGCACGTTCGAGACGAAATCGTGAAACCCCTGCCGCAACGCCTCGATCGTGCCCCAGTGCTCCATGTGCTCGGGGTCGATGTTGGTGACGATCGCGATGGTCGCGGGCAGGCGGTTGAAGCTGCCGTCGCTTTCGTCGGCCTCGACCACCATCCACTCGCCCGCCCCGGCCCGCGCGTTCGATCCATAGGCATGGATGATCCCGCCGTTGATCACGGTCGGATCGAACCCGCCCCGGTCCAGCAGCGTCGCCACCATCGTCGTGGTGGTCGTCTTGCCATGGGTGCCGCCGACCGCGATGTTCGACTTCAGCCGCATCAGTTCGGCCAGCATCTCGGCCCGGCGCACCACCGGCAGCTTGCGCCGCCGCGCCTCCTCCAGTTCCGGATTGCCCGGCTTGATCGCCGACGAGACGACGATCACCGCCGCCTCGCCGATGTTTTCCGCCCGCTGACCTTCGAAGATCACCGCGCCGAGCGACGCGAGCCGGTCGGTGATCTTCGAGGACTTGAGATCCGATCCCTGCACCCGGTAGCCCAGCGTGATCAGCACCTCGGCGATGCCGGACATCCCGATCCCGCCGATCCCGACGAAGTGGATGGGCCCCAGTTCACCGGGCAGTTTCGTTGCCGCGTTCATGCCGTCGCCGGCCCCCCTGCCACCCGTTCCACGATCTCGACCAGCCGTTCGGTGGCGTCCGGCACGGCCTGGGCAAGCGCGGCACGGGCCATCCGCACCGCCGCGTCGGGCTGGGAAAGCACGGTTTCGGCGGCGTCCGCAAGGGCCTCGGGCGTCAGCCGCGACTCGGGGATCATGATCGCCGCCCCGGCTTCGACCATCGCGCGGGCATTGGCGGTCTGGTGATCGCCCAGCGCCGCGGCGAACGGCACGAGGATCGCGGGCCGGCCGATCACCCCCAGCTCCGCCACGGTGGAGGCCCCGGCGCGGGCGATGACCAGCTGCGCCTCGCTCAGCCGGCGCGGAATGTCGTCGAAGAACGTCCGCACCTCGGCCGCGATGCCCGCGGCGTCGTAGGCGGCCACGGCACGCGCGACATCCTCGGGCCGGGCCTGGTGGGCGACGTGCAGATGGCCGCGCAGCGCCTGCGGCAGCGCGGCAAGGCCGGCGGGCACCGCGTCCGACAGGATCCGCGCGCCCTGGCTGCCGCCCAGGATCAGCAGGTTCATCGGGTAGTCGCCGGGCGGGATGTAGGGCGCCCCGGCCCGGTCGCGCACCGCCGTGCGCACCGGGTTGCCGGTGTGTTCGGCCGTCACGCCGGCCGGCAGCGCGCAGGGCCAGGTGCCGCAGGCGAAGGCCTGCACGCGGCGGGCGAAACGGCGATTGACCTCGCCGGGCACGCCGTTCTGTTCATGGATGATCCGCGGCACGCGCAAGAGCACCGCGGCCGCCAGCGCCGGGATCGAGGGGTAGCCGCCGAAGCCGGCCACCACGTCGGGCCGGAACCGCGCCATCCGTGCCGCCGCCGCCGCGATGCCCGCGCCCAGCCGGACCGGCACCGCCGCCTTCGCCAGCGCGCCGCCGCGCGCGAAGGTCGCCGCCGCGACCTCGACGATCTCGACGGCTTCGGGAAAGCCGCCGGCGTAGCGGGCGCCGCGCGCGTCGGTCATCAGCAGCACGCGCCAGCCGCGCGCCAGCATGGCCTCGGCCAGAGCCTGCGCGGGGAACATGTGCCCGCCGGTGCCGCCGGCGGCGATGATCAGCTGTCGCGCCCGTGCCACGGCCCGCTCCGCTGCTTGAGCAAGATATCCTCGATGCCGCCCTGCGGCCGGGTCCGGGTCAGCGCCAGCAGCATCCCCAGCGCCAGCCCCGAGGCGATCACCGAGGAGCCGCCGTAGGACACGAAGGGCAGCGTCATGCCCTTGGCCGGCAACAGCCGGACGGCCACGCCCATGTTGATCAGTGCCTGCACGCCGAAGGCGCAGGCCAGCCCCGCCCCGGCCAGCCGGATGAACGGGTCGCGTTCGCGCATCAGCCGAAACAGCGCCCGCGAGGTGATCAGCGCGTAAAGCCCGATGATCGCGAGGACGAGAACGAGGCCGTATTCCTCCGCCGCGACGGCGATGATGAAATCGGTATGGGCATCGGGAAGCGACCATTTCACGGTGCCCTCGCCCACGCCCACGCCGAAGAACCCGCCTTCCTGGATTGCGTTGGTGGCGTAGCCGAGCTGGGTGCGGGGATCGACCTCGGGGCTGAGAAAGCCGTCGATCCGGCGTGCGAAATGCTCTGAGGAATTGTAGGCCAGCATCCCGCCGGCCACCGCCAGCCCGGCCAGCAGCGTCAGCAGCAGAAACGGCGCGCCGGCGACGAAATAGATCACCCCCCAGGAAAACAGCACCAGCGCCGCCTGGCCGAAATCGGGTTGCAGGGCCAGGAACAGCGCGATCACCGCGGCCAGGATCAGCGACCATGCCTTGCCCGGCGGGCCGCCGATCTCCTGGCTGGCCGCCATCAGCCAGGCCGCGAGGATCACGAAGCAGGGCTTGAGGAATTCCGAGGGCTGGAAGCTGCCGAAGCCAAGCGAGTACCAGCGCACCGCGCCCTTGCCGAAATCGGTGCCGAACACCGGCAGGAACACCAGCGCCACGAAGGCCAGCACGAAGCCCAGCACGCCGATCCGCCGCACCTGCCGCGGCGACATCATCGACACCAGCAGCATCACCACGAAGGCCATCGCACCGAACACCGCCTGGCGCTGGACGTAGTGGAAGGGCTGGAACCCGTTCTTCTCGGCCAGCGGCGGCGAGGCGGCGAGGCCCAGCAGCATGCCGATCCCGAACAGCGCCAGAACGCACAGCAGCGTCCAGCGGTCGATCGTGCGCCACCATCGCGGTAGGATCGGATCGCCCGCGCGCACCGGCTGGGTGCCGAACACCATTTCGGTCATGAAGCCGCCTCGTCTGCCCGTCTGCCCGTTTTCCGGGTCTGGCGCGCAGACTAGCGGGATTTTTCCGCCGATTCCAGCGCTAGATCGTGCAGCCGTCACGGTTCGGCTGCTAGGATCGGCGCGAAACGGTGCGGAGGGTGCGATGAAGGTCGGAATCGTCGGGGCGGGCATGGTCGGCAGCGCGGCGGGGTTCGCGCTGGCGCTGACCGGCGGGGCGCGCGAGGTGGTGCTGTTGGATCGCGACGCCGCCCGCGCCCGGGCCGAGGCCGAGGACATCTCGCATGCCGTGCCCTTCGGCCGCACCCTGCGGGTGCGCGCCGGCGACTGGCCGGAGCTTTCCGGGGCGGGCGTGGTGATCCTGGCCTGCGGCGTGTCGCAAAGGCCGGGCGAAAGCCGGCTGGCGCTGTTGTCGCGCAACGCGGCGGTGTTTTCCGAGGTGATCGGCCATGTCCGCCGGATCGCTCCCGATGCGATCCTGCTGGTCGCCACCAATCCCGTCGACGTGATGACCGATATCGCCACCCGGCTGTCGGGCCTGCCGCCGGGCCGGGTGATCGGCTCGGGCACGATCCTCGATTCCGCGCGGTTCCGCAGCCTTCTGGGCGGGCACCTGGGGATCGCGCCGCAATCGGTCCATGCCTATGTGCTGGGCGAGCACGGCGACAGCGAGGTTCTGTCGTGGACCGCGGCGCGGGCCGGGTCGGTGCCGATCCGCGACTTCGCCGCGCAGGTGGGGGCGCCGATCACCGACACCGTGCGCGCGGCGATCGACGACGGGGTTCGCCGCGCGGCCTACCGGATCATCGCCGGCAAGGGCGCGACATGGCACGGGATCGGCGCCGGGCTGGCGCGGATCGTGCGCGCGATCGCGGGCGACGAGGGGGCGGTGCTGTCGGTCTCGATCGTGACGCCGGAGATCGTCGGCGTCGGGCCGGTGGCGCTGTCGCTGCCGCGGATCGTCGGCGCGGCCGGGGTCACGGCCGACCTGATGCCCGATCTCGACGCCGCCGAGACCGAGGCCTTGCGCGCCTCGGCCACGCTGCTGGCCGACACCGCCGCGCAACTGGCCTGAACGCCCCGCCCTGCCCCCGGCCCCGGCCCGCCCCGCCGTCGCGCCTCAGTCCGGCAGGTCGGCGACGAGCCGCGCGAAATCCTCGCCGCGCCTTTCGAAATCGGGGTACTGGTCGAAGCTTGCCGCGGCGGGGGCCAGAAGCACCGTCTCGCCCGGTTCCGCCTCGGCGGCGGCGCGGGCCACGGCGCGGGCCATCGTCTCGCAGATCTCGTGCGGGGTCTGGCCCAGTTGCAGCGCGAAGTCCCGCGCCGAATGGCCGATCAGGTAGGCCTTGACGACATGGCCGAGCACCGGCGCCAGCGCGGCGATGCCGCCCTCCTTGCCCAGCCCGCCGGCGATCCAGCGCACCTTCGGGAACGCCGCCAGCGCGCGGCCCGCCGCGTCGACATTGGTGGCCTTGCTGTCATTGACGAAGGCCACGCCGCCGCGGTCGCGCAGATGCTGGCTGCGGTGCGGCAGGCCGGTGAACGTGGCCAGCCCGGCCTCGATCTCGCGCGGGGCAAGGCCCAGCGCCCGCACCGCCGCCCAGGCCGCGCAGGCGTTCTGGTGGTTGTGCGCGCCGGGCAGTCCGGCGATGCCGCGCAGGTCCACCGCGGCGATCTGCCGGCCCTTGCGCCACTCGGCCAGGAACCCCTTGCGCGCGAAGACCGACCAGCCGAAATCGCCCAGCTTCCGCGCCGCCGAGATCCGGATCACCCGGTCGTCGGCCGGCCCCTGCCCCAACTGGTCGGCGAGGAACCGGCCCTCGGCCTCGTCGACGCCGATCACCGCGCGATCCGGCCCGCCCTCGGCGAACAGCCGGCGCTTGGCGGCGAAATAGCCGCCCATGCCGCCATGCCGGTCGAGATGATCGGGCGAAAGATTGGTGAAGACCGCGATGTCCGGGGTCAGCGCGCGCGCGAGGTCGGTCTGGTAGGACGACAGTTCCAGCACCGTGACGGACCCGTCCGCGCCCGGATCGAGATCGAGCACACCCCGGCCGATGTTGCCGCCGGTCTGCACCGGACGGCCCGCCGCGGCCAGAAGATGCGCGATCAGCGCCGTGGTGGTGGACTTGCCGTTCGAGCCGGTGACGGCCACGACCTTCGGCACCCGGTCCATCCGCTCCCACTCCGGCGTCGCGAAGGAGCGAAAGAACAGGCCCACGTCGTTGTCGACCGGTATGCCAAGGTCGAGCGCGGCGGCGATCGCCGGGTGCGGCGCGGGATAGAGATGCGGGATGCCGGGCGAGACCACCAGCGCCGCGACGCCGTCGAGCGCGCCGGGACGGGCCGGGTCCGCGACGTCGAAGCCCTCGGCCGCCGCCTTCTCGCGCGCCTCGGCGCCGTCGTCCCAGACCAGCGGCGTGGCGCCGCCGGCGGCCAGCGCCCGCGCCGCGGCGAGACCGGACCGGCCAAGCCCCAGCACCGCCACCCGTTCGCCCTGGAATCCCCTGACCGGAATCATCCCGCCCCGCCCCTGCAACCGGCGCGCAGGATGGCCGAGCGCCCCGGCGGCGGCAAGGGTGGCGGGGGCTGTCCACCCCCGGCCGGCTGCGCCGGCCTCCCCCGAGGATATTTCCAGGCCAAAACCGGTGCGGGCGGCTCAGGCCCGGCCGTCGAGCGTGGCCAGGGCGCCGTAAAGGTCCGTCCGGCGGTCGCGGAACACGCCCCATAAGCGGCGCAGGGCGCCGATCGCGTCGAGGTCGAAGCGCGCGGTCAGCACCGCCTCGCCGTCGCGCGCGGCCCGCTGCACCACCTGCCCGTCCGGCCCGGCGATGAAGGACGAGCCGTAGAAGGTGACCTCGCGCCCGCCCTGCGTCTCGCGGCCGACCCGGTTCGCGGCGACCAGCGGCACGATGTTGGCCGCCGCGTGGCCGCGCATCGTCATCTCCCAGTGCGGCTGGCTGTCATAGTCCGGCGCCTGAGGTTCCGAGCCGATGGCGGTGGGGTAAAGCAGCATTTCCGCCCCGCCCAGCGCCATCGCCCGCGCCGCCTCGGGAAACCACTGATCCCAGCAGATCCCCACCCCGATCCGGCCGAAGGCGGTGTCCCAGACGCGAAACCCGGTGTCGCCGGGCGAGAAGTAGAATTTCTCTTCGTAGCCGGGGCTTTGCGGAATATGGCTCTTGCGGTAGACGCCAAGGACGCGGCCATCGGCATCGATCATCGCGACCGCGTTGAAATGCGCCTCGCCCGCGCGTTCGAACACCGACACCGGCAGCACCACGCCCAGGTCACGCGCGAGATCGGCGAATCGCGCGATCAGCGGATGCCCCTCGATCGGCGCGGCCATGGCGAAATGCGCCGCATCCTGGGTGATGCAGAAATAGGGCGTGGCGAAAAGCTCCTGCACCAGGATCACCTGCGCGCCCGCGGCGGCGGCCTGTCGCACCAGCCGTTCGGCGGTATCGGCATTGGCGGGCAGATCCCACGAACAGGCGAATTGCGTCGCCGCGACGGTCACGTTGCGCATCTCGGGTCTCCCTTGCTGCGCGCCACAGTGCCCGGTTCCGGCGCGCGGCGGAAGGGGCGGTGCATATCGGGCCGGTGCATTTCGGGCCGGTGCATTTCGGGATTGTGCCGGAGACCGACTTTCGTTGTGATCGGGGCGGGAGACGCGGGAGGAATCATGACGCTCACGGGCGATCGGTTGCGGCTGTGCCTGGCGCGCCTCGTCGAGGGCATGACCGGGCTGCGCCACGACGGACGCTTCCACGAACCCAATCTCGATGGAAGCCCGGGCGATTACATCAGCTTCGACAGCTGGGAATGGCCGCAGGGCGTGGGTCTTTACGGCCTGGCGCGGCTGTGGCTGGACGGGCGTGACGACCGGCTGCGCGGCGTGCTCGAGGACTGGTACGCGCGGCGGATCGCGGCCGGGCTGCCGGGGCAGAACGTCAACACCACGGCGCCGATGCTGGCGCTCACGCTTCTGTGGCGCGAGACCCACGATCCGCGCTGGGAGCCGGTGCTGGCCGACTGGGCGGACCGGTTCGTCGCGACCGCGCCGCGGACCGAAGAGGGCGGGTTCCAGCACGACGTCTCGGACCGGATCAACGCCGGCGAGCTTTGGGACGACACGCTGTTCATGGTGGGCCTGTTCCTTGCCGCCTATGGCGAGGCGGCGGGGCGGCGCGACCTTGTCGACGAGGCGCTGCGCCAGTTCCTCGTCCATGCCCGCTATCTCACCGATCCCGCGACCGGGCTGTGGTTTCACGGCTGGAGCTTCGAGGGCCGGCACAATTTCGCCCGCGCGCGGTGGGCGCGCGGCAACGCCTGGATCACCGCCGGGTTTCTCGACCTGTTCGAACTGTGCCGCCCGGCCGCGCCCGTCGAAGGCTTCCTGCAGGGCGTGCTCGACAGCCAGATCGCCGCGCTCATGCCGCTGCAATGCGCCTCGGGGGCCTGGCGCACGCTGCTCGACGATCCGCAAAGCTACGAGGAAACCTCGGCCACCGCGGGGTTCGGCTACGCGATGCTGAAGGCCGGGCGGCAGGGCCGCGCCGGCGAGGCGGTGCGGCAGGCCGGGCTGCGCGCGCTTCACGCGGTCGTCGCACGGATCGGCGAGGATGGCGTGGTGGGGGGCGTTTCCTACGGCACGCGGATGGGGCACGACCTGCAATTCTACCGCGACATCCCGATCCAGCCCACCGGCTACGGCCAGGCGCTGGCGATCCTGTGCCTGGCCGAGGCGCTCAACCACCCGGAGTTCCGGGCATGACCCGGCTTGCCCGCCCGCTGCCGCCCGGCAGCCCGGTCGGGCTCTGGCGCCACTCGGCGGTGGCGGAGACGCGGTTCGACGTGGCCGAGCGCCCGATGGAGGGGCGGATGGACCCGTTCTTCTTTCTCACGAAGGAGAAGAACTTCATCCCGCACGAATACCCCTGCCGCACCGAATTCGCCGCGCGGTTCCGCGACCGGCGGCCGGAGGTTCGCGATACCGGCGCGGCGGAACGGGTCTGGCTGCCCTACGGCGCGCCCAGGCTCGACCTGTCGGGCTTCTGGTTCCGGCCGACGCGGATCGCGGCGCGGGCGGAAACGCTGATCCTGGCGGACTCGGCCGGGCCGGCGCGTCTGCGGCTGGCGACCTGCGGCGGGGCGGTGCTGTTCGTGAACGGCGCCGAGGCCGGATGGCTGGCGCCCTATGTTCGCAACTTCGAGGCCGACATGGAGGTTTCGGTCAGCCTGCGGGCGGGCGAGAACGCCGTCACCGTGGTCTTCGACGATCTCGCCGAGCGGGATACGCGGTTCTACGTGCAACTCGACTATCTCGAGGGACCGGCGGCGCGGCAGGCGATCCCGGTGGCCTGCGCCCCGGACCTCGCCGAGGCCGTGGCGGCGGCGCTGGAGACGATGCATTTCGACCGTCCCGCCTACGATGCCGGGCCGGTGACGATCGTCCTGCCGCGTCCGCTGCCGGTTCCGGCGCGGCTGCGGGCGCGGATCGAGGGCGATTTCATGTCGCACGACGCGGCACCGGACCTGGCCTGCGACATCCCGGCGGGGGCCGGCCGGGTCGTGCTGGGCCGGGCCGAGGATCTGCCCGCCGATTTCCGCCATTTCGCGCTGGTGCTCGAGGTCGACGGTTTCGCGGCCTCGCGCACGCTCGGCACCGAGATCGTGCACGCCGCGCGGCTGGGCGCGGCCCCGACAGCGCCCGCGGGCCGGATCGACGAGGCGCTGACCGAGATCGCGGGACGGGCCGAGGCCGACACGGTGCGCGCCCTTGCCCGGCTGGCCCTGGGCGACGGCGGGGCCGAGACCCGCGCGATGATCGCCGCCGCCCTGCCCCGGATCGACGATCTGTGGGACTGCGCCGATTTCGCGCTGGTGCCGCTGATCTGGTGCCGGATGCGCTGGGGCGGGTTGCTGGGCGACGAGCTGTGCGCGCGGGTGGACCGGACGATCCTGGGCTACCGCTACTGGATGGACGAGCCGGGCAACGACGTGCAGTGGTATTTCTCGGAAAACCACGCGCTGCTGTTCCACACCGCCGCCTATCTCGGCGGCACGCTGCATCCCGGCGCGCGGTTCGTCCGCTCCGGCCGCACGGGAGAGGACCAGGCGCGGGTCGGCGCGGCGCGGCTCAGGGACTGGCTGGACCATTTCGAGCGCTGGGAGATGGCGGAATTCAACTCCGCCCCGTATTTCCCGATCGACCTGAAGGGGCTGACCGCGCTCTACGCGCTGGCGCCGGATGCCGACATCCGCGACCGCGCCGGCCGCGGCATCGCCCGGCTGATCGAGATCGTGGCGAACTCCGCCCACAAGGGTGTGCTGACCGGCGCGCAGGGGCGCAGCTACGAACACACGCTGCGCGCGGCGCGGTCGCTGGAGCTGTCGGCGATCGCCCGGCTTTTGTGGGGCAAGGGCGCGATCGGGACGCGGTTTCATGCCACGCCGCAACTGGCGCTGTGCCTGCGCGACCACGGGCTTCGCCTGCCCGACCTGACGGACCGCGCCGACTGGCGGGGCGAGGCGGCGCAGGAATGGTGCTTTGCGCAGGGCGAAGGCGGCTTCGCCGCGCTTTATCACTACAAGACCGCCGATTTCGCGCTGGGCAGCGCGGCGGCCTATCGCTGGCACGAATGGGGCTACCAGGAAACCCTGATCCATGCGCGGCTGGGCGAGACGGCGGAGGCGCAGGTCTGGATCAACCATCCGGGCGAGCTGATCCATTCGGGCTATGCCCGGCCGTCCTACTGGGGCGGGTCGGCCTCGATCCCGCGGGTGCAGCAGTATCGCGACCTTGCCGTGGTGCGGTTTCAGGGCACCGCGCCGCAACCCGGTTTCACCCATGCCTGGTTTCCCCGGCAGGCCTTCGACGCAGCCGTGGTCGACGGCGACACGGCGCTGGCGCGGGCCGGAGGGGCGCATCTGATGCTGCGCGGCTCCGCCCCGTTCGAGATCGTCGCGACCGGCCCGACGGCGGGCAACGAACTGCGCCTGCCGGGCCGCGACGGGCTGTGGCTGATCCGGCTGGGCGACCGCGCGCGCCACGGCGACGGGACGGATTTCGCGGCGCGCTTCGCCGGGCTTTCCGTCGCGTCAACCGCGGACGGAACACTCGTGGTCGACGATCCCGATTATGGTAACGTCCGGTTCGAACCGGGCGGAACGGTGGCGGCGGAGGGTCGCCGGCTCGATCCCGGCGACTGGACGGTGCGGGGCACACGCGTGACCCTGCCCCGTGGCCCGCTGCCGGGTCGATAGAACAAGCCGTGCGCCACCGCAGGCGGGCGGACAACAGAGGAGGAGACGATGCGGAAAATGAAAACCTCGCTCGCCGCGCTGGCGGTCGGGCTGATGGCCCAGGGCGCGCTTGCCGGCGACGTGCGGGTGATGTGGTATTCAGACGGGGTCGAGGGCGCCGTCATCAAGGATCTGCTGGACCGCTTCATGGCGGAAAACCCCGGCATCAACGTCATTCTCGACGAGGTGCCCTATTCGGTCGTGCAGGAACAGCTTCAGGTCCAGCTCGAGGCCGGCCAGGGCCCCGACATCGCGCGGGTGACCAACATCAAGGCGCTGGCCGATCACTGGCTCGACCTCACGCCGCATGTCGCCGATCCGGACTACTGGCGCGAGAACTTCGGCGCGCAGGCCGACTGGATGCGCCCCGACGGCTCCGACGCGATCACCGGCTTCATGACCCAGATCACGCTGGTCGGCGGCTTCGCGAACAAGACGCTCTTCGAACAGGCCGGGGTCGAGATGCCCGGCAAGGGCGCGACCTGGGACGACTGGGTCGAAGCCTCGGCCAGGGTCATGGAAAGCCAGGGCACCGTGGCGGCCTTCGCCATCGACCGCTCCGGCCACCGGATTTCGGGGCCGAACATCTCTTACGGCGGGGTCTATATCGGCGAGGACGGGATGCCCGCGCCGGTGAACGACGGCACCAAGGACTTCGTCGGCAAGCTGGTCGACTGGACCGAGCAGGGCCTGCACCTGAAGGATGTCTGGGTCTCGGCCTCGGGGTCCACCTACCGCGCGGCGGCCGACGATTTCATCAACGCGCAGCTGCCGTTCTACTATTCCGGCTCGTGGCAGATCGCGAATCTCTCGACCAAGATCGGCGACCTGTTCGACTGGGTGGCGACAGGCTCGCCCTGCGGCTCGGCGGGCTGTTCGGGCCTGCAGGGCGGCGCGGCGCTGGTGGCGATCAAGTACACCCAGAACGCCGAAGAGGTCGGCAAGGTGATGGACTACCTCGCGCAGGAGGACGTGGTGCGCGAGTTTTCCGAGCGCACGCTGTTCCTGCCCGGCCACAAGGGCGTCAACACCAAGGGCGGGCTGAACTGGGACACCCAGGATCCGAACGTGGGCGCGGCGCTCGACACCTTCGTGGCCGCCGCGGCCGACGTGCTGCCCGAGGCCCAGCGCCTGCCGGCGTGGAAATGGGGTTCGGCCTATTACGGCGCGCTGGTCACCCGGATCAGCCAGGTGATGGCCGGCGAACTGGCGCTGGACGAAGCCTGGGCGCGGATCGACAGCGACATCGCCGAACAGGTCGAGGCCGCGCAGTAGGCGCATGGCCACGCGGCTGAAACATATGGCGGGGGCCGCCGCGGTGGCCCCCCTTGCCCTGCTCGCGCGGGTTCTGGACCCGCCGTTGCGGGCCTTGCAGCGCGTCGCCGGCCAGGGCGGGATGATCACCTTCTTCCTGGTGCCGAACATGGCGATCTTCGGCATCTTCGTGCTGCTGCCGCTGTGCATCAACTTCGTCTACTCGATGACCGCGGGGCCGGAACTATTCCTTGCCCAGCGCGACTGGGTGGGCGGCGCGCAATACGCCAAGCTGCTGGACTGCGAGGATTACACCCGCCCCGCCACCTGCGACGAGGATCTGTTCTGGACGGCGGTGTGGAACACCGCGCGCTTCGTCGTGGTGCAGGTCACGCTGCTGGTGGTCTGCGCCACCGTGACCGCGCTGATCCTGAACCGCGAGTTGCGCGCGCGCGGCTTCTGGCGGGCGGTGTTCTTCTTCCCGGTGCTGCTGTCGCCGGTGGTGGTGGGCCTGATCTGGCGCTGGATCCTGCAGCGCGACGGAATCCTCAACGCCGCGATGCTCGATCTCGGGCTTGATCCGGTGAACTGGCTGATCGAACGCGGCTGGGCCTTCGCCGCGACGGTCGGCGTGACGATCTGGGCGCATCTGGGCTTTTACGCGCTGATCCTGCTGGCCGGGTTGCAGGCGATCCCGCGCGATCTTTACGAGGCCGCCGAGATGGACGGCACCCGCCCCGCGCGGATGTTCTGGCGGATCACCCTGCCGCTTCTGATGCCGAACCTGCTGGTGGTGATCGTGCTGGCGCTGATCCGCGCGGTGCAGGTCTTCGACGAGGCCTATGTGCTGACCGGCGGCGGCCCCGGCACCGCGACGCTTTACATGACGCAATACATCTACGAGGTCGGCTTCGCCTCGCTCCTGAAGAACCC
This sequence comes from Paracoccaceae bacterium, assembly GCA_024742695.1. Classification (GTDB taxonomy): domain Bacteria; phylum Pseudomonadota; class Alphaproteobacteria; order Rhodobacterales; family Rhodobacteraceae; genus JANSXY01. Next base: position 210,620 of record JANSXY010000002.1, read on the forward strand.
GGGGCTTGCCGCCGCGGCCTCGATCCTGATGGGCGGGGTGCTGGTGGTGCTGACGCTGGTGCAGCTGGGCCTCGGCCGGCGCGGCGAGTCGAAGGGCAAGGCGCGATGAGCCGCGTCACCGCCTTCCTCACCCGCCGCCGCGGCGGCGATCGCTGGCACTGGACCGACGTGGTGACGGTGCTGTGGCTGGGCGCCGGGGTGATCCTGATGTTCGGTCCGGCGGTCTGGCTGGTGCTGTCGTCGCTCAAGACCCCGGCCGGGCTGGCCGAGTTTCCGCCGACCCTGCTGCCCTATGCCGCCGAGACGGTGGTGGTGGAGGGCTACGACAAGCCGCTGCCGCTGTTCACGGTGACCCGCGAGGACGGGACCGAGGCGGTGCTGGCCGAGGCGCGCCGCGTCGGCACCGTGGCGCAGATGATCGACCCGGCGAACCCCGACGACAAGCTGCGCGTCAACATCGCCGAGCGCGAACCGGTGCGCGCGGTGGGCTTCGCCTGGGAAAACTACACCCAGCCGCTGGTGGAGCGGAACTTCTTCCTTTACGCGCAGAATTCCGTCTTCGTCACGGTCGTGGCGACGATCATCACGCTGGTGACCAATTCGATGGCCGCCTTCGCGCTGTCGAAATACCAGTTCCGCGGCCGCTCCGCCGTGCTGATCCTGATCGTGGCGACGCTGATGATCCCGCTGTCGGTGATCCTTGTGCCGCTGTTCTCGATCATCTCGGCCACGGGGCTTTTCAACACGCTGTGGGGCGTGATCCTGCCCACCGTGGCCACGCCCACCGGCGTATTCCTGCTGCGGCAATACATGCTGACGATCCCCGACGAGATCATCGAGGCGGCGCGGATGGACCATGCCAGCGAATGGCAGATCTACTGGCGCATCGTTCTGCCGCTGACCGCGCCGGCGCTGGCGGTGCTGGCGATCTTCTCGGTGGTCTGGCGCTGGAACGATTTTCTCTGGCCGCTGGTGGTGCTGTCGCGGCAGGACGTCTACACGCTTCAGGTCGGGCTGAACGCCTATGCCGGAGAGTTGAACGTGCAGTGGCATTTCATCCTGGCGATGACCGTCGTCACCATGATCCCGGTGGTGCTGGTCTTCGTCTTCCTGCAGCGGTTCATCACCGCGGGCATCGCCGGAACCGGCGTGAAATAGGGGGCGGCGATGGGGCGCATCACGCTGACCGGCATCGAGAAGGCCTTCGGCCATGTCGAGGTGCTGAAGGGCATCGATCTCGATATCGGCGAGGGCGAGCTGGTGGTCTTCGTCGGACCGTCGGGCTGCGGCAAGTCCACGCTGCTGCGGCTGATCGCCGGGCTCGACCGGCCGACGGGCGGGCGGATCGAGATCAACGGCGCCGATGTCACCCGCGTCGGCGCCGCCGACCGGGGACTGGCGATGGTGTTCCAGTCCTACGCGCTATACCCGCACATGACGGTGCGGCAGAACCTGTCCTTCGGGCTGGAAAACATCCACATGCCGAAGCCCGAGATCGCGACCCGGATCGCCGAGGCCGCGCGGATGCTGGAAATCGAGCCGCTGATGGAACGCCGCCCCGGCCAGCTTTCGGGCGGCCAGCGCCAGCGTGTCGCGATCGGCCGGGCGATCGTGCGCAACCCCACCGCCTTCCTGCTGGACGAACCGCTGTCGAACCTTGATGCCGAGCTTCGGGTCAGCATGCGCGCCGAACTGGCCGCGCTGCACGACCGGCTTGGCACGACGATGATCTACGTCACCCACGACCAGGTCGAGGCGATGACGCTGGCCGACCGGATCGTGGTGCTGCGCGCCGGCCGGATCGACCAGGTGGACACGCCGCTGGGGCTGTACAACCGGCCCGCCAACCTGTTCGTCGCGGGCTTCATCGGCGCGCCGAACATGAACTTCTTCGCCGCGCGGATCGCCGGCGGCCAGGCGGTGCTGCCCGGCGGGCTGGCGGTGCCGGTGCCGGGCCGGGCGGCAGAGGGCGCGGACATCACCATCGGCATCCGCCCGCAGCACATGCGGCTGGCCGACCCCGGCGCGCCGGCGCTGGAGGCGCGGGTGACGCTGGTCGAGGCGCTGGGGGCGGAAACCGTGGTGCACGCCACGCTGGCCGATGGCGAACGGATCCTGACCGTGCTTCCCGGCCAACCGGGGCTGGAGCGCGACGCGGTGGTGCGGCTGGCCTTCGACAGCGCCGACCTGCACGGCTTCGACGGCGCGGGGCAACGCCTGCCCGAACCCTAGGCCGCCCCCGGCCCCAGCGCGCGGGCGAACAGCTCCAGCGTCGCGGCGCGCATCGCCGGCGTGACCTCGTGCCCGGCGGCCGGATCGCGGATCACCCGCAGCGCGGCATCGGCCCCGGCGGCGGCATAGGCCGCGCGCAATTCCGCCAGGGCGATATCGGCGGCGGCCGGCGGCGTCAGCGGATCGAGGTCGCCGATCCCGACAAGCTGCGGGCGCGGCGCGACGAGGCCCGCGATCGCCCCGTTCGAGGCAATCCGCAAGAGCCCCGGAACCGTCAGGTAGATCCCGTGCAGATCATGCGCGCCGGTGGCGATCAGCGCATCGATGTCGGCAAGGCACACCAGTTGCGCCAGCGCCCGGACCCGCGGATCGGCGGCGGCCAGCCAGGTGCCCAGCGTCGCGCCCATCGACAGGCCGAAAACCCCGACCCGCGCGGCATCGACCCGGGGGTCCGCGCAGAGCCAGTCGAGCTGCGCCTGCAACTCGCCCAGCATCCGGCCCGCAAGGCTGCCGCCGCGCCACAGCGCCGCCTTCGCCGCCGCGCTTTCGGTCGCACGCGCGGCGCGGGCGCCGAAACAGGGCAGATCGAGGCACAGCGCGACAAGGCCCGCGCGCGCCAGCTCCGGCCCCAGCGGCGCGCCCAGGGCGGGCCGACCCTCGACAAGCTCGCGCGCGCCGATGTCGTAGCGCCCGCCATGCGCGTGCACGACCAGAACGGCCGGGTGCGGCCCCGGTCCCTCGGGGCGGCAAAGCCAGCCCGACACCGGGTTTCCCGCCGCGTCGACGAAGTGTTGGCGCTGCATCTCGCACCTATCCATACGGATAGTTTGCTCGGCGGAGGCGAATCGTAGCGGGTGCCGGCCCAGTTCGAACAGGCTCGCCAAGTGTGCCTGCAAGCCCTTGGAATCCTTCACCTTCGACCCCCGATTCGTTCCCCGTGGACGATTAAACAACACGAAAGAAAACCTGCCTACGCTTTTGGAGGGATCAACCAGAGGGGGCGGATCGCCCGCCCGGAAGGAGCCAAGGATGAAGACCACCGCAACCATCGCGGGGCTTTTCTGCCTCGCCGCCACCGCCGCCGCCGCCAACGACTACGCGCCGGCGATGCAAAGCTACCTTGACGAGAACGTCTCGGCCTGGATGAACGATCCGGTCCTCGTCGAGGCGATCAAGGCCCAGAACGACGCGCATTCCGGCCTCGACGCCGCGAAGATCGAGGAACTGGACCAGGCCTGGCGCGCCGAGGTCGGCGGGTCCGACACCCCGACGATCACGCCGGTGCTGGAAAACGCCGCCGCGGACTTCCTGCGCGCCAAGGTCGCCGAGGGCGGCGGCGCGATCACCGAGATCTTCGTGATGGACAACCACGGCCTGAACGTCGCCGCCTCCGACGTCACCTCCGACTACTGGCAGGGCGACGAGGCCAAGTTCCAGAAAACCTATCCGATGGGCGCGGGCACCGTGTTCATCGACGAGGTCGAATTCGACGAATCCACGCAGACCTTCCAGGGCCAGGTTTCCGTCACCATCGTCGACCCGGCCTCGGGCGAGGCGATCGGCGCGATGACGCTGGGCCTGAACGCCGAAGCGCTGATGTAACGATCCCCGGCCGGGCGGCAGCGCCCGCCCGGCCCCCTCCCCCCGACATTTCCAGAAATGAGCAGGCCCATGCAGTCCGACGACAAGACGACCGTGCGTCGCCTCAGCCCGAATTCGGTCTTCGTGAAACTCTCGCTGCTGGTCGCGGCCTGTGTCGCCGTGGTGGCGATCGCGCTGGCCACGATGGCCTCGCAGAACGCCACGAAGCAGGCGCTCGATGCCCTGCGCACCAAGGCGAGCACCATCACCGGGCTGCTGGGTCAGCAGGCCGGCGGGGCGCTGCAGTTCCGCAAGCCCGAGGCGATCACCGCGATCCTTCAGGATTCGCTGGGTATCGGCGATGAAAGCGTCGCCGCCATCGCGGTCGCGGCCGATCGCGAGATCCTGGGCGAACTCGTCAAGGAGGGCTACGGCACCGAGGGCATGGTCCAGCTCGGCACCGAGGCGCTGGATTACTCCGAGGCCTTCCCCGAGGAAGAGAACGTCACCATCGTCAGCGCCGACGGCATGACGGTGGCCCGGCTGGCCCGGTTCGGCAAGAACAACCAGGTGACCGGGGTGATCGTCACCCGCTGGTCGCCCGATTTCGCGCTGGCCTCGATCAGTGCGGCCAACATGCGCAGCTACCTGATCGCCGGCGTGATTTTCGCCATCGCGATGATCGGCGCGGTGCTGCTGATCCGGGGCATGATCGCCCGTCCGCTGACCCGCGTGAACCAGGCGATGACGGCCGTCGCCGGCGGCGACTATGCCATCACCGTACCCTCGACCGATCGGGGCGACGAGATCGGAGCCGTCGCGCGCTCTCTCGAAGGCTTCCGCCAGTCGCTGGCCGACGGCGAGGCCGCGATCCGTGACGGGATGTTCAAGGGCGCGGCCTTCATGGGATCCTCCGCGGCGATGATGCTGCTGGACAAGGACTTCACCATCCGCTGGATGAACCCCGCGCTCGAAGGATTGCTCGAGGAACATGACGCGGCCTTCTCGGCCGACATGCCGGGCTTCGACCGTTCCGCCCTTGTCGGCAAGAACATGGACGTGTTCCACGCCAGGCAGCCGCAGGTCCGCAAGATGCTGGCCGATCCCGCGAACCTGCCCTTCAAGGGCGAGGTCAAGCTGGGTGCGGAACGGTTCTCTGTCGGCGTCAGCCAGGTGGCGGATGCCGAGGGCAACCATGTCGGCTATGTCGCGGAATGGAAATGCGTCACCGCCGAGAAGCGCAACGCCGTTCTGATCGGCGCGATCGATGCCAACCAGTTGCGCGCCGAGATCACGCCCGAGGGCAAGCTCGCGGCCTGCAACGCCGGTTTCGCGGCGCTCTACGGCCAGGACAACGCGACCGCCGTCATCGGCAAGGCGATCGGCCCGGCGCTGACCGAGGCAGGCCAGCCGGCGATGGATCGCCTGCTGGGCGGCGAGGCGGTTTCGGGCCGGTTCGAACTGGCGCTGGACAGCGGCCACACGGCGGTGCTCGACGGCTCGCTCAGCCCGGTGCGCGACCCGTCGGGCAAGACCGCGCTGGCGGTGTTCCTGGCCTCCGACGTCACCGACCAGTCGCGCGCCATCGCCGAGGCCGAGGCCCGCCGCAAGGAGATGGAGGCCGCGCAGAAGCGCGTGGTCGACGCGCTGCGCGTGGCGCTGGGCAAGCTGGCCGAGGGCGACCTGACCGCCGAGATCACCGAAGGATTCTCGGCCGATTACGAACAGTTGCGCGTCGATTTCAACGAGGCGACGCGGCGGCTTCTGGACGCGATGCGCGCGGTCGTGGAAAACGCGCAATCGATCCGCAGCGAGGCGGGCGAGATTTCCTCGGCCTCCGACGACCTCAGCCGCCGCACCGAACAGCAGGCCGCGACGCTGGAGGAGACCGCCGCGGCGCTGGACGAGCTGACCTCGTCGGTCAAGTCCGCCGCCGATGTCGCGGCACAGGCCAACAAGATGGTGGCCGAGGCCAAGGCGAATGCCGAGAAGAGCGGCGAGGTGGTGCGCGAGGCCGTCGTCGCGATGGGCGAGATCGAGGAAAGCTCCAACAAGATCTCCAAGATCACCAGCGTGATCGACGAGATCGCCTTCCAGACCAACCTGCTGGCGCTGAACGCGGGCGTCGAGGCGGCGCGGGCCGGCGAGGCGGGGCGCGGCTTTGCCGTCGTCGCGTCCGAGGTGCGGGCGCTGGCGCAGCGATCCTCGGACGCGGCGCGCGAGATCGCCGAGCTGATCTCGGCCTCCTCGGGCCAGGTCAAGCGTGGCGTCGACCTTGTCGACCAGGCGGGCGCGGCGCTGACCGGGATCCAGAACTCGGTGTCCGAGATCTTCAACGGCGTGTCCGAGATCGCGGTTTCGGCGCAGCAGCAATCGGCCGGGCTGGGCGAGATCAACGTCGCGGTCAACCAGCTCGACCAGGTGACGCAGCAGAACGCGGCGATGTTCGAACAGGCCACCGCCGCCAGCCATGCCCTGACCCGCGAGGCCGAGACGCTGACCCAGACCACCGGGCGCTTCAGGACCGGCGGCAGCTTCGTGGCGGGCGCGGCCCCGGCCGTTGCACCGTCGCGGCCCCCGGCCCCGGTCGCGGCCCCGGAGGCGGCCCCGACGGCGGACGGTGACGCGACGGTGACGACCTTCCAGTCGCGCCGCAAGGCCACGCCGCCGCAGGTCGTCGGCGCCACCGCGCTGGCCGCGACCCCGGCCGCCGGCGAGGACGACTGGCAAGAGTTCTGACCGCGACCGCCAGACGGCGCTCAGGCGGCGGGGTTCCGGCCCCGCCGCTTTCGCTTGCGCGCCGGGCGGGTGCCGGCGGCGGCCCGCTCAGGCCGTTGCGGCGCGGGCAAGATGCGCCATCAGCCCGGCCAGTTCCGTGCGCCGGGCCAGTGCATGCGGCAGGATCATAGCGTAGGGCTGTGCCAGCGGCATGTCCTGCGGAAGCGCCTGCACCAGCCGGCCCGCGGCGATCGCCCGCGCGACCAGCCCCGCCGGGGCAAGGGCAAGGCCCAGCCCTGCCTCCGCCGCCGCGATGGCGAGGCCCGTCAGGTCCACATGCAGGCCGCGCATGGGATCGGGTAACCGGGCAATCCGCGCCGCGACCATGAAGTTCGCCCAGCTCGGTTCCGTCGCGCTGTCGCTGCCCCAGTGGCTATGGATGAAACCGGCGTCCGGCAGGTCGCCGATCCGGCCCGGATCGGGAAGCCAGCGGGCGGCGAAACCGGGCGACGCGACCGCGATGGCACGGTCCCGCCACAACGGTTCGGCCCGGTATTCGGGATAGAGCGTCGCGCCGTAGGTCACCCGCAGATCGATCCTGTCCTTGGCGAAGGCGACCGGGTCAAGCTCTACCCGCAGGTCCAGCACCGTCTCTGCCCCCGGCCCCTGCCGCCATGCGGCCAGCGCGGGCATCAGCCAGCGTTCCGACAAGGCCGGAAGCACCGACACGACAAGCCGCGCGCGCGGCCGTCCCTCGCCAAGCGCGGCGCTGACCGCGGCGATGTCGGAAAACGCCTGCTCGATCCCCGGATAGGCCGCGCGGCCGGCGTCGGACAGGACGATCCGGTTGCCCGAGCGCAGGAACAGCCGCTTGCCGATCCAGTCTTCCAGGTTCCGGACCTGCTGGCTGACCGCCGCCGCGGTGACGCCCAGTTCCTGCCCGGCCTGGGCAAAGCTGCCGGTGCGGGCGGCGGCCTCGAAGGCGCGCAGCGCGTTGAGCGGGGGCAAGCGGTGCATGGCGATCCATCGATAGCTCAGCTTATGCTGGGCAATATTTTTTCCCGTTGCAAGCGCCCTGCGCGCCCGGCTTCATGGGATCAGACAGGGAGCACGCCATGCATGACCTCATCGACCTGACCCGTTACCCGCTGGACAAGCCGGACAGCACCGCCCTGGCCGATCTGGTGGCGGCCTGCCGCGCCGACCTTGCGGCGACCGGGATGTTCAACCTGCCCGACTTCCTGAGGCCCGAGCCGATCGCCGCCGATGTCGCGCGGATCGCGCCGCGGTTTCGGACCGAGGCGTTCCGCCATGCGCGGCGGCACAACATCTACTTCCGCCGCGAGATCGAGGGGCTGGCCCCCGGCCATCCCGCGCTGGCCGAATTCGAGACGGTCAACCGCACACTCTGCGCCGACCAGCTTGCCGGCACGGCGCTGATGCGGCTTTACGACTGGCCCGCCTTCGCCGCCTTTCTCGCCAGCGTGATGGAAAAGCCCGCGCTTTACACGATGGATGATCCGCTGGCGCGGGTGAACGCGATGGCCTACGGGCCCGACGAGGCGCTGAACTGGCATTTCGACCGGTCGGAATTCACCACCACGCTGCTGTTGCAGGCCCCCGGGGCGGGCGGCGATTTCGAATATCGCCGCAACCTGCGCAGCGACGACGATCCGAACTACGCGGGCGTCGCGCGGCTTCTGGCCGGGCAAGACCCGGAGCTGCGCCGCCTGACGCTGGCGCCCGGCACGCTGAACGTGTTCCGCGGCAAGAACACCGCGCACCGCGTCACCCCGGTTCAGGGCGACACGGCGCGGATCATCGCGGTGTTTTCCTTCTACGACCGGCCCGGCGTCCGGTTCTCGGCCGAGGAACAACAGGGGTTCTACGGGCGCGCGGCATGAGCGGCGATCATCGCGCCTTCCTCTCTGCCCTGCCGGCCGACACCCGCGCCGCGCTGTGCCGCACCGCCGACGGCCCGGCGTTGCGCCGGGCCGCCGTGCACCTCGGCCTGATCCTCGCATTGGGCTGGACGATCGCGGCGGGGGTGCCTTACTGGCCCCTGCTCTTGCTGCCGCAGGGCGTGCTGATCGTGTTCCTGTTCACCGCGCTGCACGAGGCGATCCATCGCACCGCCTTCGCGACCCGGTGGCTGAACGACGCGCTGGTCTGGATCGCGGGCGCGGCGCTGCTGATCGGGCCGGACTGGTTCCGCGCCTTCCATTTCGCCCATCACCGCCACACCCAGGACCCCGATCACGATCCCGAACTCGCCGGCGGCGGCAAGCCGGATACCTGGCCGGCGTTCCTGTGGCACCTGACCGGCCTGCCGGTCTGGTGGGGATCGGCGCGGGTGCTGTGGCGCAACGCGACCGGGGCCGCGCCGGAGGCCTTCGTGCCGCCGCGCGCCCTGCCCCGGATCCGGGCCGAGGCGCGCAGCTTGCTGGCGCTTTACGCCCTGCTTGCCGCCGGCTCGTTCGCCGCCGGGTCCGGCCTTCTGCTGTGGCTCTGGATCGTGCCCGCGCTTCTGGGCCAGCCGGTTCTGCGGCTTTACCTGCTGGCCGAACACGGGCGCTGCCCGATGGTGGCCGACATGTTCGCCAACTCCCGCACCACCTTCACCACCGCGACGGTGCGCTGGATCGCCTGGAACATGCCCTACCATGCCGAACACCATGCCTTTCCGGCGGTGCCGTTTCACCGGCTGCCCGAGTTGCACCGCCTGACCCGCCCGCATCTGAAGACCACCGAGACCGGCTACGCGCGCTTCGCCGCGCGCTATGCCGCCGCCCTGCCGCTGGAGCCCGAGGATGGACGCCAAGACGCCGTTTCGCGATGAGCGCAAGCTCACCTATCTCAACGCCGAGGGCGCCGACCGGCCGCTGAAAAGCCCGATCCCGGCCGAGGTTCTGGATGCCGCCCGCGGCTACCGTCTGGGCCGCTTGCGCGACGCGATGGCGCGGGCCGACATGGCGGCGCTGCTGCTCTACGATCCGGTCAACATCCGCTATGCCTTCGACTGTTCGAACATGCAGGTCTGGACCGCGCACAACCCGATGCGCTACGCGCTGATCCTGGCCGGCGGCCCGGCGATCATGTTCGAGTTCAAGGGCTGCGAGCATCTGAACGACGGATTGCCCGGCATCGACGAGGTCCGCCCGGCGATCACCTTCATGTTCATGAACCGCGGCGACAAGGCGGCGGGCTTCGTCGAGGACTGGGCCGACGAGATCGCCGCCCTGCTGCGCGACCACGGCGGCGGCAACCGGCGGCTGGCGGTCGACAAGCTGGACGGGCACGCGGTGCATGCGCTGGAGGCGCGTGGCCTGTCCGTGCATGACGGCACGGCGCTGACCGAAACCGCCCGCGCGATCAAGTCACCCGAGGAAATCGCGCTCATGCGCTGGACGATCCGGGTCTGCGAGGCCGGGATGGCGCGGATCTACACCCGCTCCGCCCCCGGCGTGACCGAACGCGAGCTTTGGGCGGAACTGCATTTCGAGAACGCCCGCTCCGGCGGCGACTGGCTGGAAACCAAGCTTCTGACGGCGGGGCCGAACACCAACCCGTGGTACCAGGAATGTTCGGACCGGCCGGTGCGGGCGGGCGAGATGATCAGCTTCGACACCGACATGATCGGCCCCTACGGCTATTGCGCCGACCTGTCGCGGTCGTGGACCTGCGGCGAGGTGCCGATGACCGACACCCAGCGCCGGCTTTACGCGACCGCGCGCGACCAGATCGAGACCAATCTCGCCCTTGTCCGGCCCGGCACCGGCTTTGCCGAGTTCAACGCGAAAAGCTGGCGGATCCCCGCGGCCCATGTCGACTATCGCTACTCGCTGGCGATCCACGGCGTCGGCATGGCCGACGAATGGCCGATGATCCCGCTGCATGTCGATTTCGACGACCGCGCGATGGACGGCCGTTTCGAACCGGGCATGGTGGTCTGCGTCGAAAGCCTGGTGGCCGAGGCGGGATCGGAATCGATCAAGCTGGAAACCCAGGTGCTGGTGACGGAAACCGGCGCCGAACGGCTGGACAGCTTTCCCTGGGAAGAGGTCTGATCGGGCTCAGCCGCCGGCCTTCTCCAGCGCGTAGGCGTTGAGCGCCGCGACCTCGTCGGGGCTGGGCCACTGGCCGGTGAAGCCGAAAAGGTAGCCCGCCAGCCGCTTCATCCTTATCCGCATCGGCTCGTTCTGGTCGAGCGCGTGGTAGCCGAGCTGCTGGAAATAGAGGATGCGGCCGCGGATGTCGGCCTCGTCCTCGGGATATCCGTAGCGGCGGAACATCGCGGCGACTGCGGCCAGCCGGGTATCGTCGGCCCGGTCGATCTCGCGCCGCACCGTGGTGTCGCGCCGCGCCCATTCCCGCACCGCGAAATCAAGCCGCTGGTCGAACAGGCCCGGATCGATGAAGCAGCGAAAGAAGTTGCAGACCGCGCCGGTGATCGTGTCCGCCGGCAGTTCGCAATGGCGCACGAGAAAGGCCGTGTTGGTGCGTTCCCAATCGTCCAGAAGCGCGTCAAGAAGATCCTGTCGATCCTTGAAATACCAGTAGAAACTGGATCTGGCGACGGTCAGGCCCTCGGCGATGGACAGCACCTTGACGCCGCTTTCGCCCTCGGAGATCAGCACCTCGCGCGCCGCGTCGAGCCAGTCCTGCCGGGTGACGCGCTGGCCCTGCGTCGGGGCCTGCGCGGCGTCGGGCTGGTTTTCGGGCGCGAGTTCTGTCATCGGCTCAACTTTCCGGCGGGGCGCCGCCGGCGGCGGTGCGACGCGCGATATCCTCGGCCATCGCGCCGATCCGCGCCGGATCGGCCGGGGCGCGCCAGTCCTCGGCGACGATCCGCTTCCAGATGTCGGTCGCGCGGTCCGAAGCGTCGCGGGCGCCGCGCTCTGTCCAGGTGCCGTAGTTCGACCAGTCCGCGACGAGCGGTTCGTAGAATTCCGTCTGGTAGCGCGCCATCGTCTGCCCGGCGGCGAAGAAATGCCCGCCGGGCGCGACCTCGGCAATCGCGTCGAAACCGATTTCCTCATCCGAACAGGGTGTTGCGGCGCAAAGCTCGGCCACCATCTGAAGCGCCTCCAGATCGGTGATGAGTTTCTCGTAGGACACCGTCAGCCCGCCCTCCAGCCAGCCCGCGGCATGGATCACCGTGGTCGCGCCGGCCAGCAGGCAGCCCCAGAGCGCGAACTGCGTCTCGTGCGCGGCCTGCGCGTCGTTGATGTTGGCCGCCGATCCGGTGGCGCAGCGCCACGGCAGGCCGATCAAACGCGCCAGCTGCCCGGCCGCCAGCGAGGCCTTGAAATGCTCCGGCGTGCCCAGCGCCGGGGCCCCGGACTTCATGTGCACGTTCGAGGTGAAGGTGCCGTAGAGCACCGGCGCGCCGGGCCGGGCCAGCTGGTTCAGCGTGATCGCCGCCAGCGCCTCGGCATGGCTGAGCGTGATCGCGCCGGCCACGGTGATCGGCGCCATCGCCCCCATCAGGGTGAACGGCGTGACGATCGCCACCTGCCCGGCACGCGCGAAATCGATCAGCCCCTGCGCCATCGGGATGTCGATCTGGCGCGGCGAATTGGTGTTGATGATCGTGTAGCACTGCGGCGCGGCGTGGAACTCCGCGTCGCCCAGGCCCCGGAAATCGCGCAGGATCTCGAAGCTTTCCATCACCTGCGGGGTGCCGCGCGCGTAGACGAAGGGCACCTTGTCGGTATGCACAAGCTGCGTCTGCATCGTGAAATAATGCCGGATTTCGGGCGCGACATCCTGCGGCTCCACCAGCGGCGGCACGAGGTGCAGCACGTCGAAGGCCTGGGTGATCTGGATCAGTTCGCGGAAGTCCCGCGCGGTGCCGGGGCGGCGGCCGCGATCGAGATCGGTGGCATGCGGGCAGCCGGCGCCGGGCTGGAAGTTCAGCGCCCCGAGTTCAAGGATCACGTCGCGTTCCGGCCGCGCCGCCCGCACGGTGATCGAGCGCGGCGCGGTGGCCAGCGCGGCCGCCACGATCTCGCGCCCGATCCGCACCGTCTGGCTGTCCTCGTCGACGATCGCGCCGGCGGCGCGCAACAGCGCCCGCCCCTCGGGCAGAAGCACCCGCACGCCCAGCTCCTCCAGCACCCTGAGCGCGGCGTCGTGCATCACCGCGATCCGGTCATCGGAAAACACCGCCATCGGCGGGAACGGGTTGCGCAGCCGCGTGTAGTTCACCGCGCGGGCGGGTGCGGCCTCGCGCGCCCCGCCGCGGCGCGCCCGGCGCCGCCCGCCGGGCTCGGCCGGCCCGGTCATCCGCGCATCGCCTTGCCCTCGGGATCGTAGGGCGAGGGCGCGATCACGCTGGCCGCGCGTTCGACGCCCACGACATGGACGGACAGATCGTTGCCCTCGACCGCCTCCGCGGTGTCCACCAGCGCCAGCGCGAAGGACTTGCCCAGCGTGTGCCCGTAGCCGCCAGAGGTGACGAAGCCAACGCGCCGGCCATCCTTCCAGACCGGCTCGTAGCCCGAGGCGTCGGCGTCTGCGGCATCGACCTCCAGCGTCACGAGTTTCTGCGCCGGGCCGTTGCCGTCGCGTTCGGCCAGCGCCGCGTCGCGGCCGGTAAACGCGCCCTTGTCCCAGGCGATCCAGCGGTCCATCCCGGTCATGCCGGGGGTATAGGCCTGGGTGAACTCCCGGCTCCAGATGCCGAAGGATTTTTCAAGCCTGAGCGACAGGAGCGCGTTGAACCCGACTTCGCGGATCCCCTCGTCCGCGCCGGCCTCGAGCAGCATCCGGCGCAGGACGACGTGATCGCCCATGCGGCAGTTGATCTCGTATCCCGCCTCGCCGGTCACCGACATCCGCGCCACGCGGGCCCGGATCATCCCGATGTCGAACCGGCCGCAGCCCATGAACGGCAGATCGCCCGCCGGGCCTTCGGCGACCCGCTCGATCACCGCGCGCGATTTCGGCCCCGACAGCGAGAAGCCGCAGACCTCCTCGCCGAGGTCGCGGATCTGGACACCGTCGTCCAGATGATCGCGGAACCAGCGCATGTGCCAGGCACGCAGGTAGTACGACCCCATGATCCACCAGGTTCCGTCGCCCCAGTTGAACACGGTCAGGTCGCCCTTCAGCCGCCCGTCCCGGCCCAGCATCGGCGCCAGCCGCGCCCGGCCCGGCCCCGGCAGTTTCGAAGCCATGATCCGGTCGAGCCAGGCCTCGGCGTTCGGCCCCGTCACCTCGTAGCGAGAGAAGCCGGAGATATCCAGAAGCCCAACGCCGCCGCGCACCGCGCGGCATTCCTCGCCGACGATGTCGAAGGCGTTGGACCGCTTGAGCGTCGGGGTTTCCACGAAATCGGGCGACGGCGCGAAGTAAAGCGGCACCTCCAGATCCCAGCTGACCCCCCAGCGGCAGCCCGCCGCGGTCATCGCGTCATGCGCCGGCGCGGTCTTCAGCGGCCGGCCGGCCGGCAATTGCTCGTTCGGGTAGGTCATCACGAAGCGGCGGGAATAGAACTGCCCGGTGGTTTCGCGGATGTAGCGCCGGTTCTGCGCGAACGCGCCGTAACGCGCGACGTCCATGCACCAGGCGTCGGCCTCCGGTTCGCCGTGGATCATCCATTCCGCCAGGGTCTTGCCCACGCCGCCGCCCTGCAGGAAGCCCGCCATCACCGCGCAGGCCGACCAGTAGCCGCGCTTGCCCGGCACCGGCCCGACAAGCGGGTTGCCATCGGGCGAGAAGGTGAAGGCCCCGTTCACCCATGTCTTGACGCCGACCTCCTGCAGCACCGGGTAGCGCTCGAAACCGCAGATCAGCTCCTTCTCGATCCGGTCGGTCTGTTCCTGGAACAGCTCCATCCCGTAGCTCCAGGGCGCGCCGTCCATCGCCCAATGCTCGTGCTCGATCTCGTAGATGCCCAGCAGAACGCCCTTCTGATCCTGCCTGAGGTAGGTGAAGCCCTCGAGGTCCACGGTCATCGGCACCTCGCCCGGCATCTCTTCGAGCGCGGGGATCGTGTCGGAGATCAGGTAATGGTGTTTCAGCGGCGACAGCGGCAATTCGATCCCCGCCATCCGGCCGACCTGCTTGGCCCAGAGCCCGGCAGCGTTGACCACGTGTTCGCAGTGGATCACGCCCTTGTCGGTGACCACCTTCCAGCCCTCGGCGGTCTGTTCCAGCGCCTCGACCTTCGTGTGCTCGAAATACGTGGCGCCACGCTTTTTCGCCGCGATCGCATAGGCATGAACGGTGCCGGTGGTATCGACATAGCCCTCGCGGTCGGCCCACATGCCGCCCAGCAGCCCGTCGGGGGACATGATCGGGTTGAGCGCGCAGGCCTCTTCCACGCTGACCAGCCGGCAATCCTCGATGCCGATCGACTGGAACACGCGATAGGCCGATTGCAGCCATTCCCAGCGGTCGGGTGTACCCGCCATCGTCAGCCCGCCGGTCATGTGCAGGCCGATCGACTGGCCCGATTCCTTCTCGATCTCGGCCAGCAGGTCGATCGTGTAGGCCTGCAGCGCGGCCATGTTCGGATCCGCGTTCAGCGCGTGGATGCCACCCGCCGCGTGCCACGACGATCCGGCGGTCAGGACCGAACGCTCCAGCAGGCAGACATCGGTCCAGCCCAGCTTGGCAAGGTGGTAAAGGACCGAGGCCCCGACCACGCCGCCACCAATCACCACGACCCTGTAGTGCGATTTCATCTGCACGACCCTCCCCGCATCCCGTTGCCGGAAGGCTAGCAGCGTGTGGACAGACCTGTCCAGACTTTCCGGTGGCCCGACGCGGTCAGCCCGCGATGTTGCCCGCGCGGCGGATCGCGGCGTCCAGCGCCCCGGCCAGCGCGGGCCGCAGCGGCGCGGCCTGCAGGCTTTCAAGCGCCGCCGCCGTCGTGCCGGCATAGTCGATCATCGCGCGCACATGATCGGCCGCGCCCAGCGCCCCGCGGCCCAGCACCTCGCCGGAGGCGAGGAACAGTTGCCGCACCGCGCGGTCGGCGACCTCGGGTGGCGCGCCGCGGGCCTCCGCCTCGGCGATCAGCACCCGCGCGATCTCGGCGAGGATGCCCGGCACCGGCCCGGTGAGCGCGGTGAACAGATCGATCAGCGCCTCGTCGCCGACCTCGTCGGCGGCGCCGAGCGGCGCGAACAGGTCGTTCAGGGCCGCGCGATCCTCGTCGGTCACGAACTCCGTGGCGATCCAGGGCGTGTAGGCCAGCCCCTGTTCGGCCGCCGGGCTGCACATCGCCCGCACCACCCGTGCCGCGCCGGTAATCGCGCCCAGCCGGGCCAGCGGCACGCCCGCCATGACCGAGACGACGAGCGCGCCGGGGCAATCGAGGCCGAGCGCCGCCACCTCTGCCGGCGGCACGGCCAGCAGCACGATCTCGGCCCCCGCGACGGCGGCGCGCGGCGTCGCGGCCTCGCGGATGCCGGGCACCCCGGCCAGCCGCCCCGGCGGGCGGCCCCGGCCGGCCACCGCGATATCGGGCGCGCCGGGCGCGCGGGTTGCCGCCAGCCGCCGCGCGATGGCACCGCCCAGCATTCCCGTTCCAACGATCGCCAGCCGCATTCCGCCCTCCGTTCCCTTCCGGTGCCCGCAGCCTGCCGCGCCATTCCCCGGCAGGCAAAGGCCCGGCATCGCCTCGGCCCCGTCCGCCCGCGTCAGACCGCGAGGCCAAGCTCCGCGTCGCTGGCAGTGCCCGCGTACTTGTCGCGCGGCGGCCAGGGCCGGTCTTGCCAGCGCGGCACGAAGGCAAAGCTGGATACCGCGCGCCCCGCGACCAGCGCGCCGTTGCCCGCCCCGAGGGCATAGTCGTAGTACAGCTTGACGATCTCTTCGCGCGTGACCTGGCCGGTGGCTTCATGCGCCATGCAGGCCTCCTGCCAGGCGCGGACCCGCCGGTAGTCCGGCCCGTCGGGCAGATCGAACCCCTCGTAGTAGTCGAGAAACCAGAACCGCTTGAACACCGGCGTGAACACCGCCTCGGCAAGGCCGAAGCCGTCGAACAGAAACGGGCCCCGCGGGGCGTGTTCGCACAGGAAAGCGTCGATGTCGCGGTAGAGCGAAAGCAGCTTCGCGGCATGGTCGTCGCGGCGCGCGCGGTCCCGGTTCATCACGAACAGATAACCCGCCGTCGTGAATGGGCCCTCGCGGGCGATCAGCATCGACTCCACCGCATGCTCCGCGGGGTCGCGCCGGCGCAGCATCGGCCCGTCCAGCACCTCGTCGAGGTAGCGCAGGATCACCAGGCTTTCCTTCACGATCCGCCCGTCGGGCGTTTCCAGCACCGGAAGCGCGGTGGTGCCGCGGGTCTTCGCCAGCAGGGCCGGATCGCGCGGTTTCGTGATGTCGACCACCCGGAACTCGACAGCGTCGGCGCGTCCGCGCAGGGCGAGCAGGATCTCCAGCCGCTGCGAGAACGGGCAGACCGGAATGTGATGGACGATATGCCTGGCGGTCATGCGATCACTCCTGTGCTTGCCCGTCGCGGCCGGCCGGGTGGTGGCGGGCCGACACGTTGGTCGCGGGCACGAAAGCAAGAGCGTTTCGAAACCGCCTGGATCGGACCATGCCGCGAAGGCTCGTCCGCCCGCAACCCCGAAGCCTTCGACCGCCCCCCGGGCAGGCAGGGCGCCGGCCTCGGACCGGCGCGCGGGGGGGGGGGCGCGGGGCTTGCGGCGGATTGGGAGAAGGCGGGGCAAACTGGTCCCTACTCCGCCGTGGCCATTCCCATCCGCCGCAGGACGCGCCGCTCGACGATCACGACGGCCTGGTAGAACACCACCGACAGCAGCACCGACACGGCCGCCACCGTCCAGATCATGCCGTAGTCGAGATATCCCCTCGACTGGTTCAGAAGGTTGCCCAGCCCACGGCCGGTCGCCAGCCATTCCGCGATCATCACGCCCAGCAGCGCACGCGGAACCGTCAGGCGGGTGGCGGCGAAGAGATAGGGCAGCGAGGCCGGAATGGTGACCATGCCGATCTCGCGCCAGCGGCCCGCGCCATAGGCCCGCGGCAGATCCTCCGCGCTCCGCGGCACCAGTGCGAGGCCCTGGGCGAGCGTGACGAAGGCCGGGAAGAAGGTGACCGAGATCGTCACCCACAGGGTCAGCGACGGGCCGCGGCCGAGGATCAGCACCAGAAGCGGCGTGAGCGCGACCAGCGGCATCGTCTGGGTGATCAGGGCGACGGGCATGAACGCCTCGATCGCGCGCGGGGCCAGCCGCGACGAAACCGCGAGCGCAAAGGCGAAGCCAAGGCCCGCGAACATGCCCAGGACCGTGATCGGCAGCGTCTCGGCCAGCGCCGCGAACAGGCGCGCCTGCGCGGTCTCGGCGGTGTGCGCCAGAAACAGGTAATCGACAACGCCCCACGGCGTCTTGGCGATCAGGTCCGGCACGCCAGTCAGCCGGATGAACGCCCACCACAGAACGAAGGGCAGAGCGATGGTTCCCCCCGCCAGCGCCACGCGCAGGGCCGGACCGCCCGCCTGCACCGACACATCCGGGATCGCGCTGTTCAGCGTCACGGCCCGCGTTGCCCCCGCGACGCGCCGCGACAGAAGCGCGAAGGCGCCGTAGCTCAACCCCGCGATCAGCGTCGCGACAAGCCCGATGCCCCAAAGCCGGTCCGGTTCCCCCCGGCCGAGCGATCCCAGCAGGTAGGCGCCCAGCCCCCATCGTCCGCCGCCACCGAATTCGGCCAGGATCGCCCCCAGCACGGCATTCGGCGCGGCCACCCGCAGCCCCGCAAGGATCGAGGGCATGGCGCCGCGGAACAACACGAGGCGCAGTTCGTCGCGGCGGTTGCCACCGTAGGCGCGGATCAGGTCCGTCGCCCGGCTGTCGGCCTGGCTCAGCCCGATCACCGTCGCCGTCATGGTCACGAAGTAGACGCCCAGGGCGGCCAGCACGATCCGCGGCGCCATCCCCGAAAGCGTCAGCACGAGGATCGGCGCGATGGCGATCGGCGGCAATGCGAAGACGGCGATGTTGACGCCGCGAAAGAGCCGCAACGCCACCGGGGACAGTGCGAAAAGCACGCCTGCGGCGACCGCCACGAAATTGCCGATCACGAATCCCGCGCCCGAGGCGGCGAGCGTGGCCCAGACATGGCGCGGGTAGTCGCCGCGATCCTCCCACAGCCGCAGCAGGATTTCCGTTATGCCGGGCAGCGCGCCACCGGCCACGAGGTCGAGCCGCCCCACGACTTCCCAGATGGCGAGCAGGATCGCCAGGTTGCGCAGGCCGCGGAGCGGGGCGATCGGTTCAGCCGCCATGCAGCGCCTCGGCGATCCTGTCGCAGGTTTCGTGGAACAGGGGGTCGGAAAACAGATGCGGTTGCCGGGGCCTCTCGAACGGGATGTCGATCCTCTCGACGATCCGGCCCGGCCCGGCATGCATGATCACCACGCTGTCGGCCAGGAACACCGCCTCGTCGATGCCGTGGGTAACGAGGAGCGCGGTCGACCCGCTTTCGGCCCAGATGCGCTGCAACTCGAGGTTCATCTGCCGTCGCAGGATCTGGTCGAGCGCGCCGAATGGCTCGTCCATGAACAACACCTGCGGATGCGTCACCAGCGCGCGCGCGATGGCCACCCGCTGCCGCATGCCGCCGGACAACTCCCCCGGCAGCGCGTTCTCGAAGCCCGTCAGTCCGACGAGGTCGATCAGGTGGCCGACATGATCGGCCGAGGCAGCCAGCGGCCGGCGCAGCACCTCCAACGGAACCTCGACATTGCGCCGCACGCTGCGCCACGGCAGCAGCGCGGCGTCCTGGAAGGCGATCCCGGTCAGGCCCGCGCGCGCCGCGTCCAGCGGCGCCCGGCCGGCGATCCGCACCGTGCCGGCATCGGGCGCCTCAAGACCCATGGCGATCCGCATCGCGGTGGATTTGCCGCATCCCGACGGCCCGATGATCGCGGTGAACGATCCTTGCGGGCAGGACAGGGTGACGTCGCGCAACGCCTCGACAACCCTGCCCCTGCCCGTGAAGGTCTTGCAGACCCCGGAAAGGGCGATCCCGTCCGGGGCCGTCATCAGATCTCCTCAAGCAGCGTGGTGTCGAACATGTCGCGGCTGCCGACGATCCCGACCTTGCCGAGTGCGCTGAGATTGGCCTCGATGTCGTCCTCGCTCATCGCGAAATAGCCGTCGGGGTGCTGCATCAGCGGCATCTGCGCGTTGTTGAAGAAAAGCTCGTTCTCGATCGTGCGGCCGGTGCCATCGAACCAGGTGTCGGCCCAGCGCGGCGGCCAGAGATCCGGATCCTCGAAATTGACATTCCAGCCGCGGCGCGAGGCCCGCAGCCAGGCGACCAGTAGGTCGCGCTTTTCGGCCAGAACCTCTTCGGTGACGACGACCGTGTCGTTGTAGATCGTGAAACCGAAATCGTAGAGCAGGAAGGACACCGCCTCGACCCCCTGCTGGCTGATCGTGTAGGGGACGTTGGTGGTGAAATCGAGGCTTGCGTCGATCTCGCCGCGGATCAAGGGCGTCGGATCGTAGGCGTAGGGAACGATGTTCACCTGCGACGGATCGATCCCGTTGATCTGCAGCATCGCATTGACCGAGATGACGTTCACCGGCGGCACGGCCAAAGTCTTGCCGACAAGGTCCGCCGGCGACAGGATCGGGTTCGAGGCGAGCGACACCACCCCGATCGGGTTCTTCTGATACTGCGCCCCGATGATCTTGAACGGCGCGCCCTGGTCCACGATCGCGCGGATCGTCGTGTCGGGGGTGGTGAGCGCGAGGTCGGCGCGCCCCGCGATGATCGTGCTTTCGGGGATCACGTCGGGTCCGCCCGGCAGGTAGGTCAGGTCGAGCCCCTCTTCGGCGTAATATCCCTCGTCGATGCCGATGAAATAGCCGGCGAACTCGGCGTCGTTGATCCAGGCCGCCTGCATCGTGAAGGGCGTCGAGGCATGGGCGGCGCGCCACGGCAGGGCGGCCGCCGCGCCGGCGGCGGCTGTCGTTCCAAGAAAGCGGCGGCGGTTCAGGCTGAGCGGCATGGGAGGGCTCCTTTGGTTGGAAGGGTCAGGCGAGCCCCTGAAGGCGCTGGAGTTCCTGCAGGGGCGGTGTATCGGCGATCTGCCGGGGTTCGAGCAGCGGCCACTTGACGCCGCGCGGCCGCTTCGCCCGCCGCTCGACGACGTGGGTGCGGGTCGGCGTGAAGATCCGGTCCACGAGGATGTCGGTTTCCGAGGGTTGAAGCTGGTCCTCGACAAGCTGGACGTCATGGACGACGGCATGCACGGGCGTGGTTTCATCCACCAGCCCGAGATCGGTGAACATGCCCCATTCGAGGTCGAAGAAGCCATGCCCCTTGCCAAAGCGCACGCCATTCACCGACACCGCCGAGGCGCCGGTCACGAGGTAGTCGAACCGTCCGCGCCGGGCGATCTGCGCCAGTGTCACCGGTTCGCCGAAGTGTTCCATCCCGTCCAGCCACGAGGCGTAGAGCGCCGCCCCCTCCGGCACCTTCGCGGGATCGAGAAACAGGAAGCCGCGGTAGATGCCGTAGGTCGACATGACAAAGGGCTTGCCGGCCTCGATCATCCGGCGGCGCAGATCGGCCAGGCAGTTGTCGGGGGTGATGAAGGCGAAGCGGGACGCGGCATAGGCGGGATCCGCGACAAGGCGGTCGGTCGCGGCCTCGGATCCCTCGAAATCCGGTATCACCTCGGCGAAGTCGAGGTGAAAGCGGGTGTCGGGCCTCGCCACATCCTTCAGCTTCGTCCATATCTTTTCGCGGATCACCCTGGAGGTCGTCATCTTGCCCAATCGCCCTGTTTCATTGTTTCATAACCGTGGAACAGCAGTTTCACAGGTCAAGAGGATTCGTATGCGATGGCGTCCAGACTGATCCTCAGAATCCAGGAACGATCCGCCCGCCTGACCGCGAGCGAGAAGAAGATCGCGCAAATCCTGCTGCAAAACCAAAGTCTTATCGAAACGCACACCGCGACCGAGCTGGCCGCACTGGCCGGGGTATCGAAGGCCACCACTGCCCGTTTTTTCCGCAGTCTGGGCTACGCGGACTTCGAGGAGGTCCGGCTACAGGCCCGCGAAGAGCGCAACCGCCGCGAACCCTACGTCGGCCCCGAATCGGGCTACGAGCCGGCGACCTTGGGGCGGACGATCTCCGATCATCTCGATCTCGAACTGCACAACATGACCCGGACCTTCGAGGAAATGCGGTCCGATCTGCTGCCCGAGGTCGCGACCATGCTGACCACGGCGCCACGCGTGTGGTTCCTCGGGTTCGGCGATGAGGCGGGGGTGGCCGCGGTGGGGTGTTCGGTGTTCTCGCGCCTGCGGCACGGCGTGCATCTGTTGCGCGGGGCCGGGCAGTCCTGGGCGGCGGAACTGTCGATGACCGGCCCGCGCGACGTTCTGGTGCTTTTGAGTTTCGAGCCGCGGCCCCGGGTGCTGCGGCCGCTGCTGGCGCACGCCCGGACGACGCGGATGCGGATCGTGACCATCACCGACCACGCCTATGCCGCCCAGGCGGACCGGTTTTCCGAGGTCGTGCTGCCCTGTCATGTCGCGAGCTACGGCATCCTGCCGACGCATGCCACGATGCTGTCCGTCCTGCGGCTGATCGCGGTCGCCTATCTGGGCAGGAACGCCGAAGCCGTCAGCCAGCGTATCGCCACGCTGTCGGCGATCGAGGAGGAACTCGATCTTTTCTGAGTGCGTCGCTGATGAACTCCCTGATCGCGGCGGTGACACGATCCGGCAACGCGGAACCGCCAGGCCAGGCTTCGCCAAGGGCGCAACGCGGACCCTGCTCGATCATCGCACGTCGCTCATCCGACAGCTCTGCGGCCGGCAAGCGGGGTCGCGTTTGCCTCCTCGATCAGACCCACACTCCGAAAGCGCCCGCGACACGAACCATCAGGATCGCCGCGACCGTCATCGTCACTGCCACTTCCCGGCCCATGACCCGTTCGAAGGTACACGCCCAACGACCCCGGCCAGAACCCACGCGACGCTTGGGCACGGCTTCATCCCCTCAGCCGCTAGACTTGCGCGCCCTCGGCGAGCAGCCCCTTCGCCGTGAGTGCCGCCCAGAACTCGGACGGAATCGGGGTCGAGAACCAAGCGATTATCTGTTCCAGTTCGGCCTTGTTCCTCGGTCCCGGAATGACCGACGCGACAAGCCCATCCCGAAGCGGGAACTGAAGTGCAGCGGCGGCGAGGGGTAATGAGAACGCGTCGGCCACCTCGGCCAGTGCCCGAGCCTTGCTCACGATATCGGCCGGCGCCTTGGCGTAGTTCCACATGTCGCGGCCCACGAGGATACCGGAATTGAACGGGCCGCCACAAATGATCGACGTGCCTGCTGCACGGCATGCCGGAAACAGGCTTTCGAGCGCCGTCTGCTCGAGCAACGTGTAGCGCCCGGCGAGCAGGAACACGTCCCAGTCTCCAATTCCCAGGGCGTCCAGGCAGACCTGGTTTTCATTGACGCCAAGTCCGATCGCCCTGACCGCGCCGGCCCGACGCAGTTCGTCCATCGCGCGGTAGCCTCCATCCGCCAGATCGCGGAAATGGCGGGCGTTTTCCTCTCCATGCTGAAAAACCCCGATGTCGTGGGCGAGGAGAATGTCGATGCGATCCAGGCCAAGGCGCTGAAGATTATCCTCGTAGGCGCGCATGATGCCGTCGTAGCCGTAGTCGTAGACCACATGAAACGGCAGTGGATCGATCATGCCGAAATCCATGGGGTTCTCGACGGGGCCGGGCCGAAGCAACCGGCCTACCTTGTCCGACAGGATGTAATCCGTCCCGCGCAGGGCGTCGCCGATCACCCGCTCGGACCGGCCAAAGCCATACCACGGGGCCGTGTCGAAATAGCTGATCCCGGCGTCGCGCGCGGCCAGCACAAGTTCCATCGCCTGGGCGTTTCCGAGGTCGACGAAGTTTCCGCCAAGCGGTGCACCGCCGAGGCCAAGGGTGCCGATCTTGAGCCCCGTGCGGCCGATCTCGCGCTGTTCCATGTTCATCTCCTCTCCGATCCTGGCGCATGGCTGCCCGACCGCAGATCATGCCGACACTCGGTTTCTCAGTGCCGATCCTGAGGGCGACAACACCGGCGGTCCGCGTCGGCACGCCCGGCGGCGTACTGCATCATTCGAAGTCCGGCTTGTCCAGAGACCGCGCAACGCCAAGCATGTCCTCGGCGCAATGTAACCCAGGCCCTCTCGACCAACGGCCGCGTCGTGAACGAACGAACAGAAAGGCGTCGCTGCACCGCAGTGGTCCGCTTCGAGCCCGGAGCGGCCTTCGTCTTGCGACGCATCCTGCCGGTTACCTCGTTCCCAGCGCGACGTGCACCGCATCCGGGTAGACCAGCCTGTCGCCACGCGCGCAGGCGTCGCGCAGTTCTCCGGAGAGCGCGCGGGCGCACGGTTTCCCTCCGTCGATCCGACAGATGGCCGTCTTGCCGGGTCACGGCGAATCCGGTCCCTCGGGGCCGCCCTGGCCCCGGCGGGGATCTGGGTTCATCGCGATCGGGGCGGAAACGACCGGCAGGGTCTTTCTCGGCCGCCTGCCCCTCGAGACCGGTCGGAACTGCGAAGAAAACTGCGAAAAACCGGGATGCGGGATGCCCCGGCCGGGCTCGGCTCAACGTTTTCAGGGGGTTGGATGGTACCGCCTCCCCGGCTCGAACGGGGGACCCCCAGATCCACAATCTGGTGCTCTAACCAACTGAGCTAAGGCGGCACTGACGGGGCATTTACCGTCGCCGCCCCGCGATTGCAAGAGGCGCGGCGGGGCGCCGGGGCCTTGCCAGCCGCGCGGCATCGGGCTAGCAGGCGGGGATCGGCAACCGCGGGAGGCGGGCATGGGCATCGACAGCGAAAGCGACACCGGGGCGAACCTGCAGATCGGCCCGACAACGCTGGGGATGGTGCGGATCTACATCGAGGGCGACGGGGTCGACCTGCCACTGGATTTCGATCCCGACGAGGCCGAGGAAATCGCCGAGGAACTGCGCGCCGCCGCCGAGGCCGCGCGCGCGATGGCCGCGCCGAAGGGCGGCCGCGGGCCTAGACGCCGCTGATCCCGGCGGGGTCGCGCAGCGCCTGAAGCCTGAGCGCGGCGTGGCGGGCGAACAGCAGCATCATCTTCTTGCGCCGGGCCGGGGCCAGCGGCGCCTCCGGCGCCTCGCGCAGGATCTCGGCGCCATAGCCGTCGGCCAGGATCAGCCCGGTGTCGGCGGGCAAGAGATCGACGGGGAAATCGGCATCCACCGCCCAGTAGAACCGGTCGGCGAACTCCAGGTAGCCCTGCCACTTGCGGTCGGCACGGAAATCGGCGCGGCCGGACTTGCATTCCACCACCCGGATCTCGCCCTTCGGACCCAGCGCGCAGACATCCACCCGAAGCCCGGCGGCGGGCACCAGTTCCTCGACCGTGACGAAGCCGAGATCGCGAAACATCCGCGCCACCCCGCGGGCAAGTCGCTGGCCGGGCATCAGCTCTGTCAGGGGTTCGATCGGCATGGGCGCATCTTGAACGAACCGCGAACACCGGGCAAGTCCCCGCGCCGATCCGGGCCTTGCGCGGGGGCCGGGCACGGCCTATCTGTTGCCGTGGCGGGTTTCTGCTCTTCTCGTGAAAGGCCCTTTTCCAGTGGCCGATAATTCATTCCGAGGGGGCTGGCTCTGCCGGGGTCGTGGCCCCGGTACCTGGTTCCCACCTGGTAAGACCAGGCTCTCGGGAAAACACGCCTTCACGGTTGCTGCGGTTCCCGCCACCGCCGGCCCGGCGGGCCTGGCGGCGGGCGCGGCACGGGGGCTGTCTGCCCCCCGCACCCCCCGAGGATATTTTCCGACCAAAATCGGACGCGACGGCAGGGTCAGCGGCGGCGGCGGTGGGAAGCAACCGGCACCAGCGCCGGTTCGGCCCCGAGCGGGATCGCGTCGCGGCGACCGCCATCGTCGCGGTCTTCCGGTTCGGCCATCCGCATCACGGCGATCGCGAACTGCACGCCGCCGAAGACGATGGCATTGGCCACCACGAGCATGATCACCGCGATGGTTCCGCCCTGGGTGGCGGTGACGAGGTGCCAGAGGTTCGCGACGTTGAACCACAGCAGCATGGCCACGAAGGCGATGGCGATCAGGACACCGATCAGCGTGTGCCGGATGTAAAGGCGGACGAGCTCGGGCATGGCGGATCCTTTCGACCGGGGCTGCGGTTCAATGTAGCCGCGGCCCCGGGGAATCCAAGCGCGCGTTCCGTCGCGCCCCCGCGGCTAGCCGCCGAAGGCCTCGGGCCTTGCCTCGCGCGCCATGTGATCGAGCACGGCGTTGACGAATTTCGGCTCGCGCCCCTCCGGGAAGAAGGCGCGGGCGACGTCGACGAACTCGGTGATCACGACCTTCGGCGGCGTGTCGGGGCCGACCAGTTCGGCCCCGGCGGCGCGGAACAGCGCCCGCAGCACCGGGTCGATCCGGTCGATGGGCCAGGCCGCGACGAGCGCGCGGTCGGTCATCTGGTCGATCCGGGCCTGGTTGTTCACCGCGTCCTCGATCAGGCGGCGAAACAGGCCGGTATCGCCCTCGGCCATCTCGTCGTCCTCGTAGATCGCGCCGAAGCGGTGCGTCTCGAATTCCCGGCGCACGCTGTCGACCGACTGGCCGGCGGCCTCCATCTGGAACAGCGCCTGCACGGCGTAAAGCCGCGCGGCCGAGCGCATGCGCCGCCGTTCCTCGGCGCCGGGATTTCGCGCGGCGCTCACCGGCCCTGCCCCGCGGTGAAGCCGATGCCGTTGGTGCGGCCCGCGAAGCGGCGCGACAGCGCGATCAGGTGCAGCGCCGCGGCCGCCGCGCCGCCACCCTTGTCCATCTGCGCGGGATCGGCGCGCACCACCGCCTGGTCGCGGTTCTCGACCGTCAGGATGCCGTTGCCGATGCACAGCCCCTGAAGACCGAGCAGCGTGATCCCGCGCGAGCTGTCGTTGCAGACCGTGTCGTAATGCGTGGTCTCGCCCCGGATCACGCAGCCCAGCGCGACGAAGCCGTCATGGTCGGCCATCCGCCCGGCCATGCCGATCGCGGTGGGAATCTCCAGCGCGCCGGGCACCTCGATCACCTCGATGTCCGCCCCGGCCGCTTCGGCGGTGGCCCGCGCCCCGGCGATCAGCATGTCGGCGATATCGCGGTAGAACGGCGCGACGACGGCAAGCAGCTTCACCGGCTTGTCGAAACCGGGCAGCGCCAGCGCGGTGTGGGGATCATGGGTGGCCATCTCTCACTCCGACGGGATGGTGCGGGTGCCGGTGATCGACAACCCGTAGGCCTCGAGCCCGACGACCTTCGGGCGCGGCGAGTTCGTCAGCAGGACCAGGTCGTGCAGGCCGAGCGACGACAGGATCTGCGCGCCAAGCCCGTACTGCCGCAGGATCTGCGGCGAGACCTCGGAATCCGAGACCATCTTCATGTGCACGTCGCGCAACAGCACCAGCACCCCGCGCCCCTCGGCGGCGATCAGCCGCATCGCATCGCCGAACTCGTTGCGCCGCCCGGCGGGGCCGAGGCCGACGACATCCAGAAGCGGGTCGAGCGCGTGCATCCGCACCAGCACCGGTTCGGGCGTGTGGATATCGCCCTTGATCAGCACGATATGCTCGGCGCCCTGGGTTTCATCGGTATAGGTCCGCATCCGCCAGTCGCCGCCGAACTCCGAGGTCACGTCGCGCTCGCCGGCCATCCGCACGAGGTTGTCGTTGCGGCGGCGGTAGCCGATCAGGTCGGAAATCGTGCCGATCTTCAGCCCGTGGCGCTGCGCGAAGCCGATCAGGTCGGGCAAACGCGCCATCGTGCCGTCCTCGTTCATGATCTCGCAGATCACGCCCGAGGGGTTCAGCCCCGCCAGCCGCGCGATGTCCACCGCGGCCTCGGTATGGCCGGCGCGGACCAGCACGCCGCCGTCGCGGGCGCGCAGCGGGAACACGTGGCCCGGCGTCGCGATGTCGCCCGCGCCCTTCGACGGGTCGATCGCCACCGAGACGGTCAGCGCCCGGTCGGCCGCGGAAATCCCGGTGGTCACGCCCTCGCGCGCCTCGATCGAGACGGTGAAGGCGGTCTCGTGGCGCGAGGAATTCGACGCCGACATCAGTTGCAGGCCCAACTGCTCGATCCGGTTCGACGTCATCGCTAGGCAGATCAGGCCGCGGCCGTGGATCGCCATGAAATTGATCGCGTTCGGCGTGCACATCTGCGCCGGGATCACCAGGTCGCCCTCGTTCTCGCGATCCTCGTGATCGACCAGGATGAACATCTGGCCGTTGCGCGCCGCGTCGATGATCTCCTCGATCGGGGAAATCGCATCGCCCCAGTCGCGTTCGACCGGGCCGGGGGTTTCGTAGTCGGTCATCCCTGCCACTCCCGAAGCCGCGCGACGTAACGCGCCAGCGTGTCGATCTCGAGGTTCACGGCGTCGCCCACGCGGGCCGCGCCCCAGGTCGTCACCGCCTTGGTATGCGGGATCATGTTCACCCCGAATTCCGTGCCCGACACCTCGTTGACGGTCAGCGACGTCCCGTTCAGCGCGACCGAGCCCTTCGGCGCGATGAACCCCGCCAGCGCCGCAGGCGCACGGAAGGTGACACGGGTGCTGTCGCCCTCGTCGGCCATCGCGACGATCTCGGCCACGCCGTCGACATGGCCCGACACGATATGCCCGCCCAGCTCGTCGCCGACCTTCAGCGCGCGTTCGAGGTTGATGCGATGGCCCACCGGCCAGCCGCTGGCGCCGATACTGGTCTTCGAGACCGTCTCGGCCGAGATCTGCACCTCGAACCAGGGCCGCGGGCTGGCGCCGGTGGCGACCACCGTCAGGCAGACGCCGTCGCAGGCGATGGAAGCGCCGAGATCGATCGTCGCGGGATCGTAGCCGCAGCCGATCCGGGCGCGCAGGTCGCCCGCGCGCGTCACGGCGAGCACCTCGCCCACATCGGTGATGATGCCGGTGAACATCCCCGGTCCCCCTTTTCGGCCCCGCACTGCCTAGCCCCGCCGCGACCGGCGCGCAAGGCCCGGCCCGCGCCCTGGCGCGCGGGCCGGGGCGCGCAGGCCGCGGCGCGGGCCGGCGCGATTGACGCCGGCCCGCCGATGACGCCAGACTGTGCGGGAAAGCCCGTCCGTTCGGCCGGGCCCCCGTTTGGACGAGTGCCATGGCCGCGTTGCCCGCCAGAACCCGCCGGTTGCTGTTCCTGCAAGGACCGCACGGCCCGTTCTTCGACCGGCTGGCGGCGCTGCTGCGCGAAGCCGGGGCGCGAACCTGGCGCGTGGGCTTCACCCAGGGCGACGCCGCGTTCTGGCACGACCGGGCGGGCTATATCGCCCATCCCGGTCCGCCCGAGGCCTGGCCAGAGCGCTGCGGCCGGCTGATGGACGATCTCGCGATCACCGATCTCGTGCTTTACGGCGACAGCCGGCCGATCCATGCCGCGGCGATCCGGCTCGCGCGCGACCGCGGGATCACCGTGCATGTCTTCGAGGAAGGTTATCTGCGGCCGCACTGGGTGACCTACGAACGCGGCGGGGCGAACGGCAACTCGCGGCTGATGGACCTGTCGATCGCCGAGATGCGCGGCGCGCTCGCGGCCACCGATCCCGGACTGCCGGGGGCGCCGGCGCATTGGGGCGACCTTGCCCATCACGTCGCCTGGGGCGCGCTCTACCATTTTCACGTGCTGGCGCGGAACGGCGCCTATCCGGGCTATCGGCCGCATCGCGGCATCGGCGTGGCCGAGGAATTCCGGCTCAGCCTGCGGCGGCTGGCGGCCCTGCCGTGGTACCGGGCCGAACGGGCGCTGGCCACCCGCGCCCTGCGCGCCTCGGGCCGGCCCTATCACCTGGTGTTGCTGCAACTCGATCACGATTCCAGCCTGCGGGCGCATTCGGGCTTTGCCGGCAGTCGCGACTTCGCCGATCTCTGCCTCGCGGGCTTCGCCGCCGGCGCGCCCGGCCATCACCAGCTGGTCTTCAAGGCGCATCCGCTGGACGACGGCCGCGACGGGCTGCGCGGCCATGTCGCGCGCCGCGCCGCCGAACTCGGGCTGGCGGGCCGTGTCCGGTTCGTGCCGGGCGGCAAGCTGGCCGAGGTGCTGGACGAGGCGCGCAGCGTGGTGACGGTGAATTCCACCGCGGCGCACCAGGCGCTGTGGCGCGGGATCGCGGTGCGCGCCTTCGGCCGCGCCGTCTACGGCAAGCCCGAACTGGTCTCCGACCAGCCGCTGGCGGCGTTCTTCGCCGCCCCGCGCCCGCCCGACACCCGCGCCTACCGCGATTTCCGCCGTTTCCTTCTGGAAACCTCGCAGCTTCCCGGCGGGTTCTATGCCGCGCGAAGCCGCCGGCGCCTGTTGCGCGCGGTGGTGGACCGGATGCTCGATACGCGCGACCCCTACGAGGCGCTGAGCGGGCGGAACCCGGCCCCGCACGCCGCGGAAATCGCGGCAGGGTTGCAACAGGTCGGGCCTGCCGCCGGCCCCGGCCTTTCCGCCCCCCCGGCGGTCTGTCATGCTGGCCGGACTTCGCAAGCACCTGCTTCGAGAAGACCGGCGAAGACCGAACAACGAGTCCCGTAACGAGGTCCAGACGTGGTGACATGGTTTCCGGCGCGGCGCCCAGGCACCGCCATCGTGCTCGGCCTTTGCCTGGTGCTGGCCGCCTGCGGGCTGCCGCGATCCGGCCCGTCGAAGGCGGCGTTCCTGTCCGACGAGAGCCGCGAGGCCGGCGATGTCGTCGTCGTGCCGGTGACGGATCGGGTGATCCGCGCCACCGGGCACGCGCCCGCCGCCGGCTTTCCCGCGGCCTTCACCTCGGCCGCTTCGGTCGGTGCCGACGTGATCCGGCCCGGCGACGCGCTGACACTGAGGATCTGGGAGAACGTGGAGGACGGGCTGCTCGCCGGCGCCGGGCAAGGCGCGACGGCGCTGGACACCATGCAGGTCGACGACGCGGGGTTCATCTTCGTGCCCTATGCCGGCCGGCTGAAGGCCGCGGGGCTGACGCCCGAGGGCCTGCGCGCGCTGATCACCCGGCGGCTGGCCGATCAGACGCCCGATCCGCAGGTGACCGTGGCGCGCCGGGCCGGGGACGGCGCGGCGGTGTCGGTGCTTGGCGATGTCGGCGCGCAAGGCGTCTACCCGATCGAACGGCCCACCCTGAAGCTGACCGGAATGCTCGCCCGCGCCGGCGGGGTACAGGCCCAGCCGGAGGTCACCCGCGTCACGTTGCGCCGCGACGGTGTGACGGGCCATGCCTGGCTGACCGACATCTACGCCCATCCCCGGTTCGACATCGCGCTGCGGCCCGGCGACGTGGTGGTGGTGGAAGAGGACAGCCGCAGCTTCGTGGCCCTGGGCGCCACCGGCGGCCAGCAGCGCGTGCCGTTCAACCGGAAGTCGCTGACGGCGCTGGAGGCGATCGCCCAGGCCGGTGGCCTGTCAAGCCAGCTGGCCGATCCCGCCGGCGTGTTCATCCTGCGCACCGAAACCGCGGCGGTCGCCAACACGGTGCTGGACCGCGGCGACCTCGCCGGGCCACAGCGGATCGTCTACGGCATCGACCTCGGGGCGCCGGGCGGGCTGTTTCACGCCCGCGATTTCACGATCCGCGACGGCGACGCGATCTACGTGGCCGAGGCGCCCTATGTCGGGTTCCAGAAGGCGCTGCAGGTGCTTACCGGCTCTGCCGGCGCGGTCAATTCCGTCAACGGCCTGGCGGGAAACTGAACGCATGACCCGGTCGCTGACCGTCGTCTCGGCCGGGCTTCTTCTGGACCGCCGCCTGCGCCGCATCCTTGCCGGCGCCGGATACCGCCTGGCGCTGCGGCCGCCCGGCCCGGACGGGCTGATCGCCGCCTGGGGCCACGGCCGGACCGCCGCGCGGGCCGTGGCCCTGGCGCGGCGCACGGGCGCCGGCCTGATCCGGCTCGAGGATGCCTTCCTGCGCTCGGTGCGACCCGGCCGCTCCGGCGCGCCGCCGCTTGGCCTGCTGATCGATCCGCACGGCGTGCACTACGATCCCGCCCGGCCCTCGCTGATCGAGCGCCTCGCGCTCGACGATCCCCTCGACGATGCCCACCTGCTGGGCCGCGCACGCGACGGAATCGGCCGGCTGAAGGCCGAAAACCTTTCAAAATACAACGACTTCGATCCCGCCTGCCCGCCACCGCCGCCGGGCTACGTGCTGGTGATCGACCAGTTGCGGGGCGATGCCGCGATCCGCCACGGCGGCACCGGTGCCGCCGCCTTCCGCGAGATGCTGGTGCATGCCCAGCTCGACCATCCGCGCGCGCCGATCCTGATCCGCCGCCATCCCGAAACCCGCGCGGGGCTGCGGGGCGGCCATTTCGGCCCGGCGGACGCCGTCGGCCGGGTGCGGCTGTTTGACGATCCGGTGTCGCCCTGGGCGCTGCTGGAGGGCGCGATCGCGGTCTACACGGTGTCCTCGCTGATGGGGTTCGAGGCGGTGCTGGCCGGGCACCGGCCAAAGGTCTTCGGCCAGCCATTCTACGCCGGCTGGGGGCTGACCGAGGATCTGGGCGATCCGCCGGGGCGGCGCAACCGCCGCCTGACCGCCGCGCAGCTGTTCGCCGCAAGCCATATCCTGGCGCCGCACTGGCACGATCCCTGCCGCGACCGTCCGTGCAGTTTCGAAGAGGCGGTGGACCAGCTGGCCGCCGAAAGCCGCGCTTGGCGCGAGGACCGCAGGGGCCATGTCGCGCTGGGCATGCGGCTTTGGAAGCGGCGCGCCCTGCAAGGCTTCTTCGGGCGTGAGCAGCCGCTGCGCTTTGCCGCCGACCCGGCCCGCGCGGCGGCGCGCGCGCGCCACACCGGCCGTGATCTGCTGATCTGGGCCGGCGCGGAGACCGAGGGGCTGGCCCCCGCCGCACCCGGCCAGACGATCCGGCGGGTGGAGGACGGGTTCCTGCGCTCGCGCGGGCTGGGTGCGGCGCTGGTGCCGCCCCTGTCGCTGATCGCCGATCCGGTCGGCATCCACCACGATCCGACACGGCCCTCGGCGCTGGAAGCGCTGGTCGCCGCCGGGCCGCCGCCCGGCGGCCGCGAACGGGCCGAACGGCTGATCGCCCGGCTCACCCGAACCGGCGTGACGAAGTTCTCGCCGCCGCAGGGGCCGCTGCCCGACCTGCCGCCGGGCCACCGCATCCTGGTGCCCGGACAGGTCGAGGATGACGCCTCGCTCCGCCATGGCGCGGGTCCGGTGCGGAGCAATCGCGCGCTGCTGGAAGCCGCGCGGCGGGCCAACCCGCGGGCGGTGCTGATCTACAAGCCGCATCCCGATGTCGTGGCCGGGCTGCGCCCCGGCGCACTGCCCGAGGCCGGCGAGATCGCCGATCTGGTGCTGGACGGGGACGACCCGGCGACCCTGATCGCGGCGGTGGACGAGGTCTGGACGATGACCTCGACGCTGGGATTCGAGGCGCTGATCCGCGGCAAACCCGTCACCTGCCTCGGCGCGCCGTTCTACGCCGGCTGGGGGCTGACGCGCGACCTTGGGCCGGTGCCGGCGCGGCGGCAGGCCCGGCCCGGCCTCGCCGCCTTCGTCCATGCCGCGCTGATCGCCTATCCGCGCTACCGCGATCCGGTCAGCGGCCTGCCCTGCCCGGCCGAGGTGGTGGCGGAGCGGCTGGCCGAGGGGCCGGTGCCGGCGCCGGGGCCGGGCCTTCGGCTTTTGTCGAAGGCGCAGGGCGCGCTGGCCGGCTGGGCCTGGGTCTGGCGCTAGCCGCGCCGCCAGCGCGCCATCACGTCGCCACCGACCGGCACCACAGCGTCCAGAACGAAACGCGGCGCGGCGTCCAGCCGGGCCAGCGCCAGCGGGCCGATCGCCGGCCGGCCCTCGGCCCCCAGCGCGAGACCGGCCGTGAAACTCACCATCTCGTCGACCAGGTCCGCCGCCAGAAGCGCCGCGGCCAGCTGCCCGCCGCCCTCGCAGAACACCCGCGTCAGCCCCGCCGCGCCCAGCGCCGCCAGCATCGCCGCCGGGTCCAGCCCGCCGGGCGCCTCGGCCACCTCGATCGGCCGCGCGCCGCGCGCCGCCCAGCCCTGCCGCCGCGCCGGCGGCGCCCCGGCCCCGTGCAGAAGCCACAGCGGCGCATCGGGAACCGAGGCGGCGAGCGCGCCCTGCTCCGGCAAGTCCAGCCCGCGCGCGGCGATCACCCGCACCGGCTGACGGGCCGCCCCCATATCGCGCACCGTCAGCCGCGGATCGTCGGCCCGCGCGGTGCCGCCGCCGACCAGCACCGCGTCATGGGCCATCCGCAGGGCATGCACCGCGCGCCGCGCCGCCGGCCCGGTGATCCAGCGGCTTTCGCCGGCGGCGGTGGCGATCCGGCCATCGAGGCTGGTGGCCAGTTTCAGCGTGACGATCGGCCGGCCCCGCGTGACCCGGGCGACGAAGCCCGCCTGCAGCCGCCGCGCCTGCGGTTCCAGCACGCCCTCGGTCACCTCGATGCCGGCGGCGCGCAGCCTCGCATGGCCGCGCCCGGCGGTACGGGGATCGGGGTCTTCCATCGCGGTGACGACGCGGGCCACGCCAGCCGCCGCCAGAGCCTCGGCGCAGGGCGGGGTTTGCCCGTGATGGGCGCAGGGTTCGAGGCTGACATAGGCGGTGGCGCCCCGCGCGGCCGCGCCGGCGCGGGCCAGCGCCTCGGTCTCGGCATGCGGGCGCCCCCCCGGCCGCGGCCAGCCGCGGCCGAGGATCACGCCATCCTTCACGATCACGCAGCCCACCGCCGGGTTCGGCCAGACCTGGCCCAGCCCGCGCGCGCCCAGGTGCAGCGCCAGCGCCATGAACCGCGCGTCGGCCGCCCGGCTCACTCCTCGGGCGCGACCTGGGGCCGCAGTTCCTGCACGAAGCGGTCGAAATCGTCGGCGGCCTGGAAATTCTTGTAGACGCTGGCGAAGCGCACATAGGCCACGGTGTCGATCCGCGCCAGCGTCTCCATCACGATCTCGCCGATCACCTTGGAGGGGATATCGGTCTCGCCCATGCTTTCCAGCCGCCGCACGATGCCGGAAATCATCTGGTCGATCCGCTCGGGATCGATCGGGCGTTTCTGCATCGCGATGCGGATCGAGCGTTCAAGCTTGCCACGATCGAAATCCTCGCGCTTGCCCGAGGTCTTGACGACGACGAGATCGCGCAGTTGCACCCGTTCGTAGGTGGTGAAACGGCCGCCGCAGGCCGGGCAGAACCGCCGCCGCCGGATCGCGACATGATCCTCCGCCGGGCGGGAATCCTTCACCTGGGTATCGATATTGCCGCAAAACGGGCAGCGCATGGCCTCTCCCTCGGGGTTCTTCCGGTTTTGTCCACAGGCACTATAGGGGCGCCCCGATGGCTTGGGTAGGCCCCGGTTCGCGCCCCCAGATGCAGGGCCGAAGGGTGTGGCGGGAAGGACTCAGGCAGGCGTGGGGCGCGGCGGGAAAGCGACCGTCCAGTGGACGGTCGCCCGCCGCGATTGCCCGGCGCCGGACGGCGGCGGGCAAGGGGCGCGCCGTTCGCCTGTCGGCCGAAGCACGGGAAGTGCCCGCCCCGGTGGGCGCGATAGCGCCCGCCGCCCGGGGGGCGGGCGCTGCCCGTGCGCGGGGCGCACGGGCCGGGTGCGGGGCAGCGACAACGCGAAGCGCGCGGCGATGGCCGCGCGCCGGTCAGCAGAGGTTCCGCACGTGCGGATGCGAATGATGCAAGAACGGGCTCAGCCGATGCCGCGACGGCAGCCCCAACGCGTAGTCGGCGAGCCGAAATGCTGCGTCCCACGTCTCCCGCAGGGCCGGCCCGCCGATGCCCGGTGTTTCGTCGCCAAGAAAGGACACGAACAGCAGATGGGCATTCACGCCGCTTTGGCGCAACCACCAAAGGTGGGCCAACCGATTTGCATATTGGTAGAAGACCTTGGTCCACTCCGCACGCTGGTTACAGCCAAGATCGGCCTGAACCCCGGCAAAGGCCGCCCGGATCACCTTGAGCGATGTGTCGGAGGCCTGCGACGGGTCCGTCATGAACTCCCGCACATGGGCCTTGGCCTCGACCAGAACGACGCCATCCTCAAGCCGGCCCAGACCGTCCCACTGCGGTCCGCCGCGCGGCCAGAAAGCGGCGAGGTCAGCGCCAAGATGTCCCAGGCCGAGAACATCAAGAAACGACCGGTCCCGGTACTCCGCAAAGTCATCGGCACGGAGGGGGGATGCCCAGTCTATCGACCCGAGGGTGGCTGGCATCAGTAGATCGGGTCGTCTTTCGACGGCCCTTTGAAGCCACATCAGGCTGCCCTTGGTTCCCTCAGGCTGCGGACTGCGCATGATGGCCCGGCCTTTTCAGCAGCGCGTCGCGCGAACGTAACGCAGGACAACGGCCGCCTCCGCCGGCGTCCGGAGACGAAGGACCGACTCCAGCCTGTCGGGGTGCGTGGCGCCCGACCGTTCCAGATCGGCGAAAGCCCCGTGCAGACCCGGCCAGTCGAAGATGCCGTCGCGAAACCCCGGCCAGCGAAAATACCACAGGAGCCAACGGTTATTGGCCACGACGGCGAAGTAGCTGACCCGGCCAGAGGAGACGTGCAGCGCCTTCTTTTGGCCACCGACGTTCGGGCGGAGCCGAAAGCGCCCCATCCCGGCGAGCCCGGTCATGAGAACATCGAAGGCGTCGCGCACTTCCGGCAAGCGTATGCGCGCAGCCAGATCATCATGCGCCTTTCGGCTCAGGGTCGGTTCCACGATTACAATTCAACCACTTAACAAGACCGGTTCCGGCCTACGAGTTACTGATCGAGGAAAGACCTCAGCTTCCGGCTCCGGCTCGGGTGCTTGAGCTTCCTCAGCGCCTTCGCCTCGATCTGGCGGATGCGTTCGCGCGTCACGCTGAACTGCTGGCCGACCTCTTCCAGCGTGTGGTCGGTGTTCATCCCGATCCCGAAGCGCATCCGCAGCACCCGTTCCTCGCGCGGGGTCAGGCTGGCCAGCACCCGCGTGGTGGTTTCCTTCAGGTTTTCCTGAATGGCCGAGTCGAGCGGCAGGATCGCGTTCTTGTCCTCGATGAAATCGCCCAGCTGGCTGTCCTCCTCGTCCCCGATCGGGGTTTCGAGGCTGATCGGCTCCTTGGCGATCTTCATCACCTTGCGGACCTTCTCCAGCGGCATCTGCAGCTTGTCGGCCAGTTCCTCGGGCGTGGGTTCGCGGCCGATCTCGTGCAGCATCTGCCGGCCGGTGCGGACCAGCTTGTTGATCGTCTCGATCATGTGCACGGGGATGCGGATCGTGCGGGCCTGGTCGGCGATCGACCGGGTGATCGCCTGGCGGATCCACCAGGTCGCGTAGGTCGAGAACTTGTAGCCGCGGCGATACTCGAACTTGTCGACGGCCTTCATCAGGCCGATATTGCCTTCCTGAATGAGATCAAGGAACTGCAAGCCGCGGTTCGTGTACTTCTTGGCGATGGAAATGACCAGCCGCAGGTTCGCCTCGACCATCTCCTTCTTCGCCTGCCGCGCTTCCTTCTCGCCTTTCTGAACCTGGTTCACGATGCGGCGGAATTCCGAGATGTCGACACCGACATACTGGCCGATCTTGGCCATGTCGGCGCGCAGATCCTCCACCTTGTCGGTGCTGCGCTCGATGAAGGCCTGCCAGCCGCGGCCGGATTTCTGCGCCATCCGGTCCAGCCAGGCCGGGTCAAGCTCGTATCCGCGGTACTCGCCGATGAATTCCTGGCGGTTGATCCGCGCCTGGTCGGCCAGCTTCACCATCGCGGAATCGATCGACATGATCTTGCGGTTGATCCCGTAAAGCTGGTCGATCAGCGCCTCGATCCGGTTGTTGTGCAGGTGCAGCTCGTTGACCAGCAGCACGATCTCCGAGCGCAGCTTCTGATAGGCGGCCTCGTCGGCCTCGGTGAAGCTGCCGTCCTCGTTCAGCGTGGCCGACATCCGCAGATCCTGCATCTCGGACAGTTCGGCATAGTCATGCGCGATCACTTCCAGCGTCTCGAGCACCTTGGGCTTGAGCGCGGCTTCCATCGCGGCCAGCGACATGTTGGCGCCGTCGTCGTCCTCGTCGTCATCCTCGCCGCGCTCGATCGGGTTGCCGTCGGCGTCCAGCTCGGGTTCGGATTGCTCGGCCTTCTTCGGCGCGACCTCGCCCGCGCCCTCGACCACGGGCTGGCCGATCCCGTCGTCATCGTCGTCCAGCGACCGGCCGAAGGTCGTCTCCAGGTCGATGACGTCGCGCAGCAGGATGTCTTCGTTGAGCAACTCGTCGCGCCAGATCGTGATCGCCTGGAAGGTCAGCGGGCTTTCGCACAGCCCCGCGATCATCGTGTTGCGCCCGGCCTCGATCCGCTTGGCGATGGCGATCTCGCCCTCGCGCGACAGCAGTTCGACCGATCCCATCTCGCGCAGGTACATCCGCACCGGGTCGTCGGTGCGGTCCAGCGTCTCGGTCTGCGGCGCGGCGATGGCGACCTCGCGGCTGGTCGAGGCCTCGACCACCTGGCCGCCCTGCTCGCCGTCCTCGGCCTCTTCCTCCTCGATGACGTTGATGCCCATTTCCGACAGCATCGACATCACGTCCTCGATCTGCTCCGACGACACCTGTTCCGGCGGCAGCGCGGCGTTGAGCTGATCGTAGGTGATGTAGCCGCGCTCCCGCGCCTCGGCGATCATGCGCTTGATCGCGGCCTGGCTCATGTCGAGCGAATGCTCCGCGTCCTGCTCCTGCGGCTTGTCGTCGTCGGTGTCTTTTGCGGCCATGGGGTTCCTCGGTCGGCGGGGGGCGGCACGGGATGATTCGGCGCCGTGCGAATCACCCTTCTTGTAGCGAATCAATAGCGCGAATCACAGCGAGGGAAAGCGCGGCTCATCCTTTCTTCTTTTCCCAGACCCGCGCTTCGATCAGCCGGTCCAGAAAGCCCGACAGGGCGTCGCGGTCCTCGCCCATGTCGGATGTGTCGTCAAGGCGCGCATGTTCGGCGCGCTGTCGGGCAGCGGCGGCCTGGCCCAGACGCCAGGTCAGCGCCTCGTCCTCGGCGGCGGGGAAAGCCTCGATCGCGTCCTCCAGTTCGGCCTCGGCGCCGCGGCGGGCGGCCAGCCGGGCCAGTTCCTCGGCCAGGCAGGCGCGGGCCAGCGCGGCATCGCCGCCCCGGCGCACCGGCGGGGCCACCGCGACATGGGGAACCGCCAGCACCCTGTCAAGGGCGGCGCGCGCCTGCGGATCGGGCTCGGCCCCGGTCGCGGCCTGCACCAGCAACGCGTCGCGCAGCCGCGCCAGCTCGGGGTCGCGGATCTCGGCGCGGTCCAGTTCCGCCTCGAATTCCGAAACGAGGCCGGGATGCGCGGCGCAGATCGCCACGATGATCGACTCGCGCAATTGCTCCTCGGCCTGCGGGCCGGCAGTGGCCAGAAGCGAACTGCGGGTGCCGGGCAGCGGCGCCGCCGGCCGGACGAAGCCTCGGCCCCGCCGCGCCGATCCCGGCCAGGGCCCGCCCCCCGGCCCGGCCCCCGGCCCGGCGCCCGCCGCCGGGCCGCCGCCGTAGCCGAACAGCGCCGCGCGCAAACGCCGGATTTCCTCGCCGTAATGGGCCTTC
Organism: Paracoccaceae bacterium; assembly: GCA_024742695.1. Classification (GTDB taxonomy): domain Bacteria; phylum Pseudomonadota; class Alphaproteobacteria; order Rhodobacterales; family Rhodobacteraceae; genus JANSXY01. Next base: position 249,774 of record JANSXY010000002.1, read on the forward strand.
AGGCCCGGATCGCCGATCCGCCCCAGCGCCGCCCGTAGCGCGCGGTCGAGCGCGGCGCGCCGCTCGGGGCTGTCGAAAACCTTGCCGTCCGTCTCGCGCCGCCACAGCAGGGCCACCAGCGGCTCCGCCGCGTCCAGCACCGCTTGCATCGCCGCCGGGCCGCCCGCGCGGATCAGGTCGTCGGGATCCTGCCCGCCGGGCATCAGGGCGAAGCGCAGCGACCGGTCCGGCGCGATCAGCGGCAAGGCCAGATCGACCAGCCGCAGCGCCGCGCGCAGGCCCGCCGCATCGCCGTCCAGCGCCACCACCGGCTCGGGGTGAATGCGCCACAGAAGCTGCAACTGATCCTCGGTGATCGCGGTGCCGAGCGGCGCTACCGCGCCGCCGAAGCCGGCCTGCACCAGCGCGATCACGTCCATGTAGCCCTCGGCCACGATCAGCGGCTTGCCCTTGCCCGCCGCCTCGCGCGCGGGGCCGTGGTTGTAAAGGCTGCGGCCCTTGTCGAAAAGCTCGGTTTCCGGGCTGTTGAGGTACTTCGCCCGCGCGTTCGGGTCCATCGCCCGGCCGCCAAGACCGATGCAGCGGCCGCGCGCGTCGCGGATCGGAAAGATGATCCGGCCGCGGAACCGGTCATAGGGCGCGCCGCCATCGTCCGGTTTCGCGCAAAGCCCGGCATCGACGACCAGATCGGCGGCGATGCCCTTGGCCGTCAGCGCCTGGAACAGCCCCTGTCGCGCGTCGGGTGCAAAGCCGATCTCGAACCGGTCGAGCGCGGCGGCATCCAGCTTGCGCCGGTCCAGGTAGGCGCGCGCCTCGGCGGCCTGCCCGGTCTTCAGCTGCATCCGGTAGTGGCGGACGGCGGCCTCCATCACCTCGGCCAGTTCCGCGCGCCGGTCGCGCCTTTCCTGCGCCTTCGGATCGCGCGCGGGCATCTGCATCCCGGCCTCGCGGGCGAGGATTTCCACCGCCTCCATGAAGCCGACGTTCTCGGTGTCCTTGACGAAGCCGATGGCGTCGCCCTTCGCATGGCAGCCGAAGCAGTAGTAGAACCCCTTGCGATCGTCGACATGGAAGCTTGCCGTCTTTTCCTGGTGGAACGGGCACGGCGCCCACATGTCGCCCTTGCCGGGGTTCGACTTGCGCGTCTCCCATGTCACCTTGCGGCCCACGACCTGGGCCAGCGAGATGCGGTTTCTCAGTTCGTCGAGGAAGCCGGGGGGCAGACTCATGGCTTCAATATCGGCCGCGCCGCGCGCCGCGGCAAGGCCCGCCGGTCAACCGCCCGTCAACCGCGCGCCGCGACCGCCGTCATCGCAACGTCCAGCTCGTGCACGGCATGGGCGGCCATCGAGCGGAACGTCATCAATTCGAACTCGGCGGCGGCGGTGCGACGGATCACCAGCGGCATGTGGCCCAAGAGCGTGCGCGCCACCGCGCCGGTGCGAAACCCGGTGGCCGCGCGCAGATCGATCGGCACCAGACGCGCCAGCACCGCCTCGGCCGCCGGGCCGGCCAGCCGCAGCACCACCCAGGCGTCGGACTGGTCGGTCAGCGCCGCGATCCCGGCCAGGCCATCGGGCGGCTCGGCGCCGATCAGGAACGCCTGGCCGCGCCCCGTCCAGACACAGGCCGCCGCGCCCTTCGTCACCGACCGGTTCGGGCCGGGCAGCCCCAACCCCAGCGCCTTGAGCGCCGAGGCCACGGCGCGATCCTTGCCGCCATAGGGCATGATCGCGGTGATCGGGCCGGGCAGAACCTCGGTCAGCACCGCGTCGCCCCGGCTGAGCGGGGTCAGCCCCGCGGCGGGGGTCTTCTCGATCAGGCTAGCCACGCGCGCGCCCTCCCTCGGGATCGTGGAACACCGGGCCGACAACCTCGCACAGGAAGTCCTGGCCGCGCAGGTGATCGACGAAGCGCACCATCTCGCCCAGCCGGGCGCGGCCGTTGCGCAGGAACCCCAGCCCGATCCAGCACCCCGCCACCGGCGACGGGCCGACCGAGGTGACATAGCCCTGGCTCGTCGCCGCGCTCACCTCCTCGCCCGGCGTGAACAGATGCGCCCCGGCCGACAGCCGCTTGTCGCCCTGCACCGGTTTCAGCCCGACAAGCTGTTCGCGCGCCTCGCCCGACAGGCCGGGCCGCTGGCTGGCGCCCTTGCCGATGAAATCCTTCTTCGTCGACATCATGCCCTGCAACCCGATGTCGAAGGCCGTGACCCGGCCGTGGATCTCGGCATGGGTGATGAACCCCTTCTCGATCCTGAGCACGTTCAGCGCCTCCATCCCGTAGGGCGCGCCGCCCAGCGCCTCGGCCCGCGCCGCCAGGTCGCGGAACAGCGCCTCGCCATGCCGCGACGGCACCGCCAGTTCATAGGCGTGTTCGCCCGAGAACGAGATCCGGAACAGCCGCCCGGGCACTCCCATCACCGCGACCGCGCCGCAGCCCATGAACGGGAAGGCGGCCGGGTCGACCGGCGCGTCGAGCAGGCTGTCGAGCAACGCGCGCGACCGCGGCCCGGCGATGGCGAACTGCGCCCATTGCTCGGTGACGGAGATAAAGCGCACGTCCCAGTCCGGGCAATGCGCCTGGTGGACGAAATCGAGATGCCGCATCACCTGCCCCGCCGCGGCGGTGGTGGTGGTCATCAGGTAGTGGTGTTCGCCCAGCCGCGCGGTGGTGCCGTCGTCCAGCACCATGCCGTCCTCGCGCAGCATCAGGCCGTAGCGCACGCGACCCACCGGCAGGGTCGAGAAGGTGTTGGTATAGACGAGGTCGAGGAACCGGCCGGCATCCGGCCCCTGGATGTCGATCTTGCCGAGGGTGGAGACATCGCAGACCCCGACCGCCTCGCGCACCGCCAGAACCTCGCGCCGGCAGGGCTCTTCCCAGCCCTCCTCGCCCGGCAGCGGGAAGTAGGAGGGGCGATACCAAAGCCCCGCCTCGATCATCGGCGCGCCGCGGGCCACGCTGGCGCCGTGCGAGGTGGTCAGCCGCCGCGGGGCGAAGCCCATGCCCTGCGCCCCGGCGCCCAGCGCGGCGATCGACACCGGCGTATAGGGCGGGCGGAAGGTCGTCGTCCCGGTCTGGGGAATGCCACGGCCGGTCGCATCGGCGAGGATCGCCAGCGCGCCGACGTTGGAATTCTTGCCCTGGTCGGGGGCCATGCCCTGCGTCGTGTAGCGCTTCATGTGTTCGACGGAGGTATAGGCCTCCTGCGCGGCCAGCCGCACGTCCTTGGTGGTCACGTCATTGGCGAGGTCGAGCCAGGCGCGGCCCGGTTCGCGCACCTCCCAGTAGGCCTGCACCCGCAGGGGCGCGTCCTCGGCCGCCGGCAGATCGAGCGCGACCGGCGCATGGCCCGTGGCCTCGGCCGCCTCGGCCCCGGCGCGCGCGCCATCGGCCATCGCCTGCGCGGTGGTGAACCGTCCCGCCGCCGCGCCGGCAGCGTCGAGGCCGGGCACCGCGCCCGGTTTCGGCACGAAGGCCGCGATCTCGTCGCGCCATTCGGGACGGCCGCCCATGTGGCAGGTCAGGTGCAGCGTCGGGTTGAACCCGCCCGAGACCGCGAGGCAGTCGGTGGCGATGGTCTTGCGGCCATTGACCGTCTGGATCTCGATCGCCTTCAGTGCCTTGCGCCCGGTGGTGCCGACGATCCGCGCGCCGGGATAGACCGGGAAATCGCCGCCCGGCCGCGCATCCGCGCGCACGTCGATCACCCCCGCCACCTCGATCCCGGCGGCCACCAGATCGCGCGCCGTGCGATGCGCGTCGTCGTTGTTGCAAAACAGCGTGACCGCCTTGCCCGGCGCCACGCCCCAGCGGTTGAGATAGGCGCGCACCGCGCCGGCCAGCATCACGCCCGGCCGGTCGTTCATCGGGAAGGCGATCGGCCGCTCCAGCGCCCCGGCGGCCAGCACCGCGCGCTTCGCCACGATCCGCCAGAAACACTCGCGCGGCAGCGCAGCCGGCGCGTCGGCCAGATGCAGGCCGGTGCGTTCCACCGCGCCGTAGGTGCCGCCGTCATAGGCGCCCACGACCGCGGTGCGGGCCATCAGGCGCACGTTCTTCATCGCCGCGAGTTCGGCCAGCACGCCGTCCACCCAAAGATGGCCGGGTTTGCCGTCGATCTCTTCCGTCTCGGCCAGCAGCCGTCCGCCCATCCGGCTGTCCTCGTCCGCCAGGATCACGTCGGCCCCGGCCCGTGCAGCGGCCAGCGCCGCCGCCAGCCCCGCCGGGCCGGCGCCGATCACGAGGACATCGCAGAAGGCGAAGGCCTTTTCATAGGCGTCGTCGTTCGTTTCCCCGGACAGCGCGCCCAGCCCGGCGGCGCGGCGGATCGCGGGTTCGTAAATCCGTTCCCAGAACGCGCGGGGCCACATGAAGGTCTTGTAGTAGAACCCCGCACCGAGGAACGGCGCGAAGAGATCGTTGACCGACAGAAGATCGAACCCGACCGAGGGCCAGCGGTTCTGGCTGCGCGCGTCGAGGCCCGAAAACAGTTCCTGCACCGTGGCGCGCACGTTCGGCACCTGTTTCGCGCCGCGCCCCAGCGTGACCAGCGCGTTCGGCTCTTCCGACCCGGCGGTGAACACCCCGCGCGGGCGATGATACTTGAAACTGCGGCCGACCAGCCGCACGCCGTTGGCCAGCAGCGCCGAGGCCAGCGTGTCGCCGGCGAACCCTTCCAGTTCGCGCCCGTCGAAGCGAAAGCCCAGCCGCCGCGACCGGTCGATCAGCCCCCTGCCCTCGATCCTCATCGCTTCGCCCTCCGCCCGGCAACCAGTTCGGCGCCCAGCACCTCGTGCGTGACGGTGTCGCGTTCGACGACCAGCCAGGCGGCGCATCCCGCGTCGTGGTACCACAGGTCGCGGGTGACGCCGGCGGGATTGGCCCGGTTGTGCAGGTAATCGTCCCAGGCCGACGGATCGGCCCCCTCGCCGGGCCGGTCGAGGTAATCCTCGGCGCCGTAGTAGTAGAACTCGCGTCGGTCGCGCGCGCCGCAGATCGGGCAGGGTATCCGCATCGTGCTACTCCTTCGGCCGGGCTGGCGATCTTTCGGCGAAAAATCGGGGCATCGTCTTCCTCAGTGCAGGTTGTGCTGCGACCCGGTGCCTTCCTCGTCGAGAAGGTGGCCGGTCGCGAACCGGTCGAGGCGGAAACGGCGGGCGACCTCGTGGCTTTCGCCGGTGGCCATCAGATGCGCCATGCACCAGCCCGAGGCCGGCACCGCCTTGAAGCCGCCGTAGTTCCAACCGCAATCGATGAACAGCCCCTCGACCGGGGTCTTGTCGATGATCGGCGAGCCATCGGGCGTCATGTCCATGATCCCGCCCCAGGAACGCAGTACCTTCGCCTTGCCGATCATCGGCATCAGCGTCATCCCCGCCTCCATCACGTGTTCGACCATCGGCAGGTTGCCGCGCGCGGCGTAAGAGGCGTAGAAATCGATGTCTCCGCCGAACACCAGCCCGCCCTTGTCGGACTGGCTGATGTAGAAATGCCCCATGCCGAAGCTGATCACGTGGTCGATCACCGGCTTCAGCCCCTCGGTGACGAAGGCCTGCAGCACGTGGCTTTCGATCGGCAGCCGCATTCCGGCCATCGCCGCCACCTGCCCCGACCGCCCGGCGACGAGAATGCCGACCTTCTTGGCGCGGATCGCACCGCGGGTGGTCTGCACGCCGGTGACGCGGCCGTTCTGGATGTCGATCCCGGTGACCTCGCAGTTCTGGATCAGGTCGACCCCGCGGCGGTCGGCGCCGCGGGCATAGCCCCAGGCCACCGCGTCATGCCGGGCGGTGCCGCCGCGCGGATGCAGAAGGCCGCCGTAGATCGGGAAGCGGATGTTGTCGAAATCGAGATACGGCAGGTGTTTGCGCACCCCCTCGCGGTCCAGCAGGATCGCGTCGTCGCCCTGGTTGATCATCGCGTTGCCGCGCCGGGCGAAGGCGTCGCGCTGGCCGTCGGAATGGAACAGGTTGATCAGCCCGCGCTGCGAATGCATCACGTTGTAGTTCAGTTCCGCCTCCAGCCCCTCCCAGAGCTTGAGCGAGTGGGAATAGAACTCCTGGTTGCCGGGCAGGAAGTAGTTGGCGCGCACGATCGTGGTGTTGCGGCCCACGTTGCCGCCGCCCAGATAGCCCTTTTCCAGCACCGCGATATTGCTGAGGCCGTGGTTCTTCGCCAGGTAGTAGGCGGTCGACAGGCCATGCCCGCCGCCGCCGATGATCACCGCGTCGTACTCGGCCTTCGGCTCGGGGTCGCGCCAGGCCGGCCGCCAGCCCTTGTTGCCGAAAAGCCCCTCGCCGATGACCCGCAGCCCGGAATATCGCATCGCAGCACTCCCTGCCCGCAGCACCTGCCGTCCCGTTCACGACTGAACCGGGTTCGCGGCGCATTTTCAATGCACAATCGGAGACAACCTGTCAGGAAACGACAATAGGCTGTCGTTTCGGGCCGGCGCGGCGAAATAGTCCGGACAGGGCTGTCCGGATCACAGACCCTTGGCGCGATAGCTCTTGGCGACCCGGTCGATCGCGACGATATAGGCCGCCATCCGGAGGTCGGTCACGTCGTCGCGTCCGTGCCAGGTTTCACGCATGGACTGGTAGGCCGCGCGCATCGTGTCGTCGAGGCCGGAACGGACCAGTTCCAGCTCGTCGGCGCCCTTGAGATACTGCTCCTTGAAGCCCGGCGACAGCGTCCAGCCCAGCCCCTTGTCGGCCGACAGCCGCTCCAGCTCGTCGATCAGCAGCTGGTGGCGCGCCTCCTCCTGCCGGCGCTGCATCCGGCCGAAGCGGATGTGGCTGAGGTTCTTGACCCATTCGAAATAGGAGACGGTGACGCCGCCGGCATTGGCGTACATGTCGGGGATGATCACGCAGCCCTTCTTGCGCAGGATCTCGTCGGCGCCGGAGGTCACCGGGCCGTTCGCGGCCTCGATGATCAGCGGCGCCCTGATCCGGTCGGCGTTCGACAGGTTGATCACGCCCTCCAGGGCCGCCGGCACGAGGATGTCGCAGTCGCGTTCCAGCAGCACGGCGCCATTGGCGTCGTAGGTCGCGCCGGGAAAGCCCTGCACGCCGCCATTGGCGCGCATCCAGTCCTGCACCGCGGCCACGTCGATGCCCTCGGGGTTCCACAGGCCGCCGTCGCGCTCGATGATCCCGATGATCTTCGCGCCATCCTCCAGCGACAGGAACCGCGCGGCATGCGAGCCGACGTTGCCAAGCCCCTGCACGATCACCCGCTTGCCGTCGAGATCGCCGGAAAGCCCGGCCTTGGCCTTGTCCTCGGGATGCCGGAAGAACTCGCGCAGCGCGTACTGCACGCCGCGCCCCGTCGCCTCCACCCTGCCCTGGATGCCGCCGGCGTTCAGCGGCTTGCCGGTGACGCAGGCGCGGGCGTTGATGTCGGTGGTGTTCATCCGCGCGTACTGGTCGGCGATCCAGGCCATCTCGCGCTCGCCGGTGCCCATGTCGGGGGCGGGCACGTTCTGGCTGGGATTGATCAGGTCGCGCTTGATCAGTTCATAGGCGAAGCGGCGGGTGATCTGCTCCAGCTCGTGCTCGTCGTAGTCGCGCGGATCGAGGCACAGGCCGCCCTTCGATCCGCCGAACGGCGCCTCGACCAGCGCGCACTTGTAGGTCATCAGCGCCGCCAGCGCCTCGACCTCGTCCTGGTTGACCGACATCGCGTAGCGGATGCCGCCCTTGACCGGCTCCATGTGCTCGGAATGGACCGAGCGGTAGCCGGTGAAGGTTTCGATCTTGCCGCGCAGGCGCACGCCGAACCGCACCGTGTAGGTGGAGTTGCAGACCCGGATCTTCTGTTCCAGACCCGGCGGCAGGTCCATGACCGCGACGGCGCGATTGTACAGGATATCGACGGACTGGCGGAATGTCGGCTCGCCGGCTGCGGACATGATCGGAACCCTCCCTGGTCACGCGAACGCGCGCCCTCCCGGTCGCGCGACGGCGGCAGACTAGCCCGATTTGGTTAACAGTGCAGGTCGGAAATGGCGACAATCGCCCAAAATTTCAGCGATCGGAGTCCGGTCGTTCCGCCGCGCGACGTTCGGACAGCAGGACATCGACCATCTCGGCCATGAACTTGCCCTCGGCGCCCGAAATCACGCCGCCGACGCCGATCCTGCGGCCGATCCGCCACCACAACCCCGGCTGCCAGGCGAATCCGTCGCCCCGATCCATCGTCAGGACGAAACCGTTCGACGGCTTGAAGGCGAAGGCGCCGCGGCTGACCGAAACGATCCGCCCGATCGGCGCGATCAGCCGGCCGTCGCCATCCTCCAGCCCCGCGTCGGTCAACAGAAGCTGGCCCGCCGTGGCCTGCCGCATCCGTTCCGCCAGCCACAGGCTGAGGCCGCCGAACCCCAGCAGGAACATCGTCGCCCAAAGATGTTCCGGCGGTTCCGCCACCGCGACCCAGATCAGCACGCCGCCCAGCGCCGCGACACAGAGAATCGCGAACCAGCGCTTGCCCTGGGGCGAGCGGACACGGGCAAGGATACGGGGGCCGGAGCCATCGGTCATGGCCGCTGTCCTAGGGCGCGGCGGCGGGCGTGGCAAGGGCGATGCGCCGCGCGCCGCGCGCGGCGGTGTCAGCGCGCCGGGCGCACCTCGTAGCCGCGTTCCTCCGGTTCGTCATCCACCAGTTCCGTCGGAAAGCCCGGCGCGAGGATCTTGAGCCCCGTCGCCTCCTCCAGCCGTTCGATGATCCGGTCGGACTGCGCGCGCATCCCGTAGCGGCGCTGGCCGTCGGCCATGATCTCGATCAGCATCGGCGACAGTTCCAGCGGCACGCCGTTGTCCTCGGCGATCTTCTGGAACAGGCCGATGTCCTTCTGCACCAGGTCCATGGTGAAGTTCACGTCGCGCGCGCCAGACAGGATCAGCTGGCTTTCGGTCTCGTGCACGAAGGAGGTGCCCGAGGAGATGCGGATCGCCTCGTAGGTGGTGGCCATGTCCATCCCCGCCGCCTTCATCGTCACCAGGGCCTCGCACAGGGTCAGAAGGTTGGCGGTCGCCAGGTAGTTCGTCATCACCTTGAGAACCGAGGCGGAGCCGACCGGCCCGGTATGCAGCACCCGCCGGCCGAGGATCGTCAGAAGCGGCAGCACCGCCTCGAACGTCTCGCGGTCGCAACCCGCGAAGATCGAGATGTTGCCGGTCGCCGCCCGGTGGCAGCCGCCCGACACCGGGCAATCCACCGCCGCGCCGCCGCGCTGCGCCACCATCGCGGCCTGCGCCTTGATCGCCTCGGCATCGGTGGTCGACATTTCCAGCCAGGTCTTGCCCGGCCCGATCTCCGGCAGCATCTCGTCCAGAACCGCGGCGCTGGCCGCGGGGCTGGGCAGCGAGGTGATCACGACGTCGTTTTCGCGCATCATCGCCGCCGCGCTGCCCCCCGCCCGCGCACCGCGGGCCACGAACCCGGCCACCTGCCCGGCATCGAGATCGTGCACCGCCAGGTCGATCCCGTTGCGCAACAGGCTGCCCGCCAGTTTCGCGCCGACGGCGCCGAGCCCGATGAATCCCACCTTCATGTCAATTCTCCCCTTGGTTTGCGCCAGCCAAAGCGGCTTGTCCGCGACCTGTCGCTTCCGTTTGCGACCTCTGGACAGCGACCGCGCCACGCCCCTAGCGTCGGGGCATGACATGGCCCGCGAACCGACCCGCCGGAACCCGCCCCACCGATGCCGAGGCCGGGATCGACATCACCGAGGGCTTCACCCCCTTCGACCAGCGCGACGACATCTTCACCCGCGCCGCCTGGGATCCGCAGGTGCGCAGTGCGAAGACCGACCGGTTCTTCGCCTCCTACCGGATCGAAGCCGCACCGCGGCATGGCGACGGGTTCCGGCAGCGCGACTTCGCATTGCGCAACGCCGCCTGGCTGGTGTCCGACATCGTGTCGAACCGGGGCGCCGCCGACGGCCGGCGCGAGGGCTTCCAGGCCCCGATCGCCGACGATACCCCCGTGGCCCCGGAACCGGTGCCCGTGGACGACCCGGCGCGGATGGCGGCGGAGATCAGGCGCGTCGCACGGTTCTTCGGCGCCGACCTGTGCGGGATCACCGAGTTCGATCCGCGCTGGCAGTACAGAAGCCGCGTCGATAGCCGCGACATGAGCGCCGCGCCGAACGACCTGCCGCCGGAGGTCGCATCGGTGATCGTGCTGGGCCACGAGATGGACGCGGGCCTCGTCGCCACCTACCCCTCGGCGCTGGCCGGCGCGGCGACGGGGCGCGAGTACAGCCACGAGGCCGCGGTGGTGATGCAACTGGCCGCCTATATCCGCAACCTCGGCTACACGGCGGTCGCGTCGATGAACGATACCGGCCTCGTGATCCCCTATGCGCTGAAGGCTGGCCTTGGCGAATATGCGCGCAACCAGATGGTCATAACGCCGCAATTCGGCCCGCGGCTTCGGTTCTCGAAGATCTACACGAGCCTGCCGCTGGCCCACGATCGGCCGCGCCGTCTTGGCGTCGCGCGGTTTTGCGACATCTGCACGAAATGCGCCGATGCCTGCCCAGTCAAGGCGCTGCCCTACGGCCCGCCGTCAGATGCCGCGCCGAACCGCTCGGCGATCCGGGGCGTGCGGAAATGGACCTCGGACGCCGAGAAATGCTTCGGCTTCTGGGCCAGCCTCGCGTCGGACTGCGCGATCTGCATGCGCGTCTGCCCGTTCAACCGGGACTTCCGCAAGCCGCGGCACCGGCTGTGGCTGCGCCTGGCGCTGTCGCCCCTGCGCCGCGTGGCGCTGTGGCTCGACCGGCGCCGCGGCGGGCGGGTGAAACCGGCCGACTGGTGGGCGGATCCGCGCGGCTGATCAGGCCGCGACCGCCTTGCGCACCATGTCCCAGTACAGCGTCCCGACCTCGGCCGGGCTCAACCGGCCCTCGCGCCGATACCAGGTGGTGACGCCGGTCAGCATCGCGATCACCGCCAGCGTCGCGACCTTGGGATCGGCGACGGCGAAGACGCCCTCGGCCACGCCGTCTTCCAGGATGCCCTGCAATTCGTTCTCGTAGCCGCGGCGCAGCCCCTCGATCACCGCGAAGTTCTTCGGCTCGAGGTTGCGCAGTTCCATGTACGAGACGAAGACCGCGTCGGGCCGTTCCAGGTGAAAGGCGATATGGAAGCGGGTGAACTCCTCAAGCCGCGCCAGCGGGCCGCCCTGCCCGCCGCGCGCCGCGCGCTCGGCCATCAGGTCTTCCATGTGGCCGCGCATCAGGTCGAACAGGAGCGACTGCTTGTCGGGCGTGTAGTTGTAAAGCGCGCCGGCCTGCACCCCGACTTCGGCCGCGATCTGGCGCATCGACACGGCAGCATAGCCGTGGCGCGCGAACAGGCGCAGCGCGGCCTGCTGCACCCGCGGGCCGGTGATGTCCGAATGCGATCCCGTCTTGCGCGCCATGGCCCGAGAGTATCTGAACGCGTGTTCAGTTCAATCCCTCGCATCCGCCCCGCCCGCATCCGTCGCCGGCCTTGCGCCCGGTCTTGCCCCGGCCCCGCCCTGCCCCTAGGCTCGCCCCGATCCTCGCCGGAAGCCGCCGCCATGTCCCGCCTCGCCCCGCTCGCCCTCTGCCTCGCGCTCGCCGCCTGCGACTGGCCGGTGCCCGAGGTGATCGGGGCGCAGGAAACCCCGCCGGGCCCCTGGCCGCGGCTTGCCCCCGATGCGATCCTCGGGATCGGGGCCGGGACCGACGACGCCGGGGACGAACCGGAAGACGCCCTGCCCGACCCGGCCGATCTCGCGGCCCGCGCCGAGGCGCTGCGGGAGCGCGCGCTGGCCCTGGCCGCGCGCTGACCCAAACCGCCGGGCCCGGCCCCGCGGCGGCGCGTTGCAAGCCCGCGGCGAACAGGCTAACAGGCGACGATCACATCGACCCGTGAGGTTTTCCATGTCCGCCCAGCCCCTGCGTCTCGGCATCGCCGGCCTCGGAACGGTGGGCATCGGCGTGGTCAAGATCGTCCAGCGCCACCCCGCGCTGCTGGCGGCCCGCGCCGGCCGGACGATCGAGATCGGCGCCATCTGCGCGCGCGACCGGTCGCGCCCGCGCGATGCCGATCTGTCCGCCTACGCCTGGGAGGATGACCCGGTGGCGCTGGCGCGGCGCGACGACGTCGACCTGGTCGTCGAGGTGATGGGCGGCGCCGACGGGCCGGCCAAGGCCGCGACCGAAGCCGCGCTGGCCGCCGGCAAGGACGTGGTGACCGCCAACAAGGCGATGCTCGCCCATCATGGCAACGCGCTGGCCGAGGCGGCCGAGGCGGCGGGCCGGGTGATCCGGTTCGAGGCCGCCGTCGCCGGCGGCATCCCGGTCGTGAAGGCGCTGACCGAGGGTCTGGCGGGCAACGAGATCCGCCGCGTGATGGGCGTGATGAACGGCACCTGCAACTACATCCTGACCCGGATGGAAAGCGCCGGCCTGCCCTACGACACGGTGTTCGAGGAAGCCCGGCAACTGGGCTACCTGGAGGCCGACCCGAGCCTCGATGTCGGCGGCATCGATGCCGGCCACAAGCTCGCGCTGCTGGCCGCCATCGCCTTCGGCACCCGCGTGTCGTTCGACGACGTGCGCCTGCAGGGGATCGAGCGGATCTCGATCGACGATATCCGCCGCGCCGGCGACATGGGATTCCGGATCAAGCTGCTGGGCGTGGCGCAGATGACCGGCCGGGGACTGGAACAGCGGATGTCGCCCTGCCTGGTGCCCGCCGACAGCCCGCTGGGGCAATTGCAGGGCGGCACCAACATGGTGGTGGTCGAGGGCGACAGCGTCGGCCAGATCGTGCTGCGCGGCGCCGGCGCGGGCGAAGGGCCGACGGCCAGCGCGGTGATGGCCGACGTGATCGAGATCGCCCGCGGCACCCGGCTGTCGACCTTCGGTCAGCCGGCCGCGACGCTGGCCGCCGTGCAGCCCGCCGCCGTCGCCGCGCCCGCGCCCTACTACCTGCGGATGGAACTGCTGGACAAGCCCGGCGCGCTCGCCAAGGTCGCCGCGGCGCTGGGCGAGGCCGGCATCTCGATCGACCGGATGCGGCAATACGGGCATGAAACCGCCTCCGCCCCGGTTCTGATCGTCACCCATCGCACCACCCCGGACGCGATCGAGCATGCGATCGGCGCCTTCGCGGCCACGGGCGTGGTGCAGGGGCCGCCCGTGGCGCTACGGATCGAAAGCGTCTAGGCTGCGGTCACCGCCGCCGGATCACGGCGGCGCGTGGTGCTGTAAACGGTATCGAGGTACGATCATGGACTGGTTTTCCGCTGTCGACATCTACTGCGAACGGCTTGCGCCCGGCTACTGGGCCGAACCGGTGAACGCGCTGTCGAACCTCGCTTTCCCCGCCGCCGCGCTCTGGGCCTGGATCACCGCCCGGCAGACCGGGACCGATTCCGCCGGGCGGCTGCTGATCGTGCTGGGCGGGCTGATCGGGGTGGGTTCCTACCTGTTTCACACGCATGCGGTCACCTGGGCGGAACTGGCCGACACGGTGCCGATCTGGGGGTTCGTCGGGGCCTACGTGCTGGCGGTGGTGCTGCGGATGCACGGCCGGCCGGTGCCGGTCGCGCTGATGCTGGCGTTGGCGGCGGCGGCCGGGCTGGGGATCGGCTGGCAGGGGCTGACGCCGCCCGACGCCGCCGCCGACGCAGCGCCCGACCCGTTCAACGGATCGCTTGCCTACGCCCCGGCGGTGATCGCGCAGGCGGTTTTCGTGACGGTGCTCTACCTGCAACGGCACCCGCATCGGGGATGGGTGCTGGCCGCGCTTGTCACCTTCCTCGCCTCGCTCGCCTTCCGCAGCCTCGACCTGCGCCTGTGCGCCGCCATGCCGCTGGGCACGCATTTCCTGTGGCATCTGCTCAATGGCCTGATGGTCGGCCTGCTGCTGCAATTCTACCTCCGCCTGCCGGCGCCGGGCCGGCCGGCGGCGGCCGCGGCCGGGTGAACCGCGCCGCCGCGGCACGCCGTTAGCGCCACCGGGCTTGTGATCGGGGGGCCAAGCAGCTTACCTGTGCGCGATTTCCGCCCGGCCAAGACAGGATGCATTCGATGAGCCCCACCGCCCCCCAGTTTCATGACCGCATGCTGTCGCTCGGCCTCGCCCGTGTCAGCGAGGCCGCCGCCCAGGCCTCCGCCCGGCTGATCGGCCGCGGCGACGAGAAGGCCGCCGACCAGGCCGCCGTGAACGCGATGCGCGACCAGCTCAACATGCTCGACATCAAGGGCGTGGTGGTGATCGGCGAGGGCGAGCGTGACGAGGCGCCGATGCTGTACATCGGCGAGGAGGTGGGCAGCGGCGAGGGCCCCGAGGTCGATATCGCGCTCGACCCGCTGGAGGGCACGACCCTGACGGCCAAGGACATGCCGAACGCGCTGACCGTGATCGCGATGGCGCCGCGCGGCACGCTGCTGCACGCCCCGGACGTCTACATGGACAAGCTGGCGATCGGTCCGGGCTTTCACCGCGACGTCGTCAGCCTCGACATGCCGCCGGCCGAACGGGTCCACGTGCTGGCCGCCGCCAAGGGCTGCGACGCCTCCGACATCACGGTGTGCATCCTCGAACGGCCGCGCCACGAGGATCTGATCGCCGAGGTCCGGTCCACCGGCGCGTCGATCCGGCTGATCACCGACGGCGACGTGGCCGGCGTGATCCACTGCGCCGAGTCCGAGATCACCGGCATCGACATGTACATGGGCTCGGGCGGCGCACCGGAGGGGGTGCTGGCGGCCTCGGCGCTGAAATGCATGGGCGGGCAGATGTGGGGCCGGCTGATGTTCCGCAACGAGGACGAGCGCGGCCGCGCCGCCAAGGCGGGGATCACCGACCTCGACCGGGTCTATTCCCGCGACGAGATGGTGACGGCCGAGGTGATCTTCGCCGCGACCGGGGTGACCACCGGATCGATCGTGCAGGGTGTGAAACGCGAACCGGGCTTCATCACCACCGAGACGATCCTGATGCGCTCGAAGACCGGATCGGTGCGGCGGATGATCTATCGCAACCCGGTGAAACGCGTGCAGGACTGACACGGTTGGCGCGCGCGCTGATCCTGATCGACATCCAGACCGGCTTCGACGCGCCGGTCTGGGGCGCGCGCAACAACCCCGGCGCCGAGGCGCAGGCGGGCCGGCTTCTGGCCCATGCCCGGGCGAAGGGCTGGGCGATCCTTCACATCCGCCACCGTTCGGTGATGCCCGGCAGCCCGCTGGCCGGCCCGGGAACCGCCTTCAAGCCCGAGGTCGCCCCGCTGCCCGGCGAGGCGGTGATCGAGAAATCGGTGAACTCCGCCTTCATCGGCACCGATCTGGAGGACCGCCTGCGCCTCGGCGGCCTGACCGAGCTTGTGATCTGCGGCCTGACGACGCCGCATTGCGTCTCCACCACGACGCGGATGGCGGCCAACCTGGGCTTTTCGGTGCATCTGGCGCATGACGCCTGCGCGGCCTTCGAGGGCAATGCCGACCCGTCCTGGTCGGGCGCCCCGGCGCCGGCGGCGGCGGCGATCCATGCCGCCGCGCTCGACCATCTGCATGGCGAGTTCGCCCAGGTGCTCGCGACCGACGCGATCCTTTCCGGGGCCTGAGCGGTGGCGAATCCCGCCCACCTGCCATATCGTGTCCGGAACGGGACGGACCACGATCGATAGGGAACAGATGCCGCGCGATTCGGCCGCCGCCGCCTTTCTCGATGTCGAGACCTCCGCCACCGGCCGCCGCTGGGAGGGCCCCGCCCCCGAGGTCGAACGCCGGGCCGAGGCGATCACGCAGGCCGCCGGCCTGCCGTTGCCGCTGGCGCGGGTGCTGGCCGCCCGCGGCGTCGCCCCGGACGAGGCCGAGCGGTTCCTGGAACCGCAACTGCGCGATCTTCTGCCCGACCCGCGCCGGCTGAAGGACATGGAAGCGGCCGCCGCGCGCTTCCTGGCCGCGGTGAACCGGCGCGAACCGATCGCGGTCTTCGCCGATTACGACGTCGACGGCGGCGCCGCGGCCGCGCTGCTGATCACCTGGCTCAGGGCGATGGGCCGGCCCGCCACGCTCTACATCCCGGACCGGATCGACGAGGGCTATGGCCCGAACGAGACGGCGATGGCGGCGCTGGCGCGGGATCACCGGCTGATCCTGTGCGTCGATTGCGGCACGCTCAGCCACGGGCCGATCGCCGCCGCGACCGGCGCCGACGTCGTGGTGCTGGATCATCACCTGGGCGGCGAAACCCTGCCCCCCGCGCTGGCGGTGGTGAACCCCAACCGGCAGGACGAGGATGGCGAGCTTGGCCATCTGTGCGCCGCCTCGGTCGTGTTCCTGATGCTGGTCGAGGCGAACCGGCAGTTGCGCGCCGACGAGGTGGCGGGGCCGGACCTGATCGCGCTGCTCGACCTGGTGGCGCTGGCGACGGTGGCCGATGTCGCGCCGCTCACCGGCGTGAACCGGGCGCTGGTGCGCCAGGGGCTGAAGATCATGGCGCGGCGCGACCGTCCGGGCCTTGCCGCGCTGGCCGACGTGGCGCGGCTGGCCGAGGCGCCGGCGGCCTATCACCTGGGCTTCGTGCTTGGCCCGCGGGTCAATGCCGGCGGCCGGATCGGCGCGGCCGACCTCGGCGCGCGATTGCTCGCCACCGACGATCCGGCCGAGGCCGCGGCCCTGGCCGAACGGCTGGAGCGGCTGAACGCGGAACGCCGCGAGATCGAGATGCGGGTGCGCGACGCCGCGATGGCGCAGGCCGAGGCGCGCGGCCTTGACGCGCCGCTGGTCTGGGCCGCGGGCGAAGGCTGGCATCCCGGCGTCGTCGGCATCGTCGCCGCCCGGCTGAAGGAGGCCACGAACCGCCCCGCCGTGGTGATCGGGCTGGAGGGCGGCACCGGCAAGGGCTCGGGCCGGTCGGTCGCCGGCGTCGATCTCGGCGCGGCGATCCAGCGGGTCGCGGCCGAGGGGCTGTTGCTGAAGGGCGGCGGGCACCGGATGGCGGCCGGGCTGACGGTGGCGGCCGAGGCGCTGGACCCGGCGATGGCGCGGCTGGCCGAACTTCTGGCCCGGCAGGGCGCCGGCGCGGCCGGGCCGCGGGCGCTCAGGATCGACGGGCTGTTGATGCCCGGCGCCGCCACCGTGGCGCTGGTCGAGGATCTCGACCGCGCCGGGCCGTTCGGCCAGGGCGCCCCCGCCCCGCGCTTCGCCTTCGCGGCGGCCGAGATCGGCGCGGCGCGGCGGATGGGCGAGAGCCACATGCGGTTCACCCTGTCCGACGGGCTGGGCGCGCGGCTCGACGCGGTCGCCTTCGGCGCCTTCGACGGCCCGCTCGGCCCGTTGATCGAGGCCCATCGCGGGCGCCGCCTGCACCTCGCCGGGCGGGTGGAACTGAACCGTTGGGGCGGCCGCACGACGGTGCAATTGCGGCTGGAAGATGCCGCCGAACCGACCGCGCCGGGGGCGTAATTTCCCTCTTGCGAGTCACGCGCGGCTTGCGTAAACACCGCCCACGCCAAGCGCGGCCCGTTCGTCTATCGGTTAGGACGCCAGGTTTTCAACCTGGAAAGAGGGGTTCGATTCCCCTACGGGCTGCCAGGCACTCCCCGAAAACCGGTTCCTTTCTCGGGCTCAAGATGGGCCCAGGAAGTAACATCCCCCAGTAGCCCGCCACCGCGCCAGAACCCGCACCGTTCTCTGCGGTGTTGCAGGCAAGCCGGCCGGCGCGAAGGAACGGGCGGACAGATCGCGTGCCGACGCCGGCCGGCGTTTCGACAAGCCGCGCGACGCATGCCGGCCGAAGGGGCGATGGACCCCGTCGATACATCCGGCGAGGGCGTTTTCCGCCTGCTTGCGGGACCGCAGGCGACGGCGCGCCGGGTGACCAGATCCAGCACGAGGGCGAGGCAGGGCCAGCCCTCCGCCATCCAGATGCAGGAGATGCCGGCCCCCATTTCCGGTCGGGGTCCTCCGCTGTGAAATCCCGCATCCCCAGGATGGCGGCGCGGGTTCGACGGAGATTGGCGGCGCATGCGCGAAGGGACCGAACGCGACCTCGACCCGGGGCATGGCCTTTGGGGCAATCGGCGCGAAAGGCACGGAGCCAGGCGGCCAATGTCGGCGCCCGGCCCCGGGAGACCGATATCGCGCGCTGCATCGAGGCCGTGGCGGGGTCAGAGTGGTCGTTGGCGTCGCGGAGCCGACCGCCCGCAATCGGCCGTCAGCGCCACGAGAGCCGGAAAGGTCAAGGTCCGGGACGTCCGCTGACGGGCCGTTCGGATTGGCCGACGTCGTCGGCCAACCCGGCAAGCAGCGGACGATCGGCAGGAGTGCACCGAAGGCCCATCCGAAACCCTTCCTCGGCATTCGTTCGCAGGGCATCTTCGCGCGTTGGCGGGCGGATCAGGGGGTGAGATCCAGCGCCTCGACGACCCGGCTGTAAGGCAGGCCGGCGGTATCGTTCAGCCGTCGGACCTGGGCGGCATCCTTGCCCTCGAACAGGCACATGCAGCGGCCGTCTTCCGGCGCGAAGGTCGACCGGATGTAGCGGATCGCGTCGCCCTGGCCGGTCATTTCGGCCGCCGTGGCGATCGCCGCCTTCTGGGCCCCGGCGAGATCCTCCATGCTGATGCCCTTGAGATCGCGTTCCACCATGTAGACAGACATCTCGTCCTCCCGTGATTGATGTCGGCTCCAGTAGGCCATCGTTGACGCCGCGAGGGAAATGACCGTCGGGCATGGTTTCATAACCACGGGCTATGCGGGCCTGTGGTAATCTTTCGCCGGAAGGACTTGCCGACGGGGGGTAGCCCATGGAGATGGCCCAGATCCGCTATGTGCTCGCCGCGGCGCGGACCCTCAATTTCACCAAGGCGGCGGAAGACTGTGGCGTTTCGCAACCGGCGCTGACGAAGGGGATCAAGGCGCTGGAAGCCGAGTTGGAGGCAGAGCTGTTTCATCGCGAGGGCCGCCGGGTTTTGCTCAGCGAGTTCGGAAAGTCGATGCTGCCGCACCTGCGCCAGATCCTCGACGAGGCGGACGCGGCCCGCATGCTGGCCCAGAACTTCCGGTTGCTAAGGAAGGCGCCGGTCCGCATTGGCGTGCTGTCCACGGTCGGCCATGTCCGGCTGGCCCGGTTCCTTGCGCAGTTGGAAAAAAGGAGCCGCGGGATCGAAGTGTCGGTGAGCGAGGGCGGGGCGGCCGATCTCGCCGCGCAGCTGGTGGACGGCGACCTCGATGTCGTGATCGCGACCTGCACCGACGATCTCGCGCAGCGGTTCCGCGCGCAGCGGCTCTACACCGAACGCTATGTCGTGGTCTTTCCGCCGGATCACCGGCTCGGGGCCCTCGATGCGGTCAGCCTGTCCGACCTGTCGGGCGAGGACTACGTGGACAGGTTGTCGTGCGAGATGCGCGAGATGGTGATGGCGGTCTGCGAGGATGCGGGCGTGGAACTCTACGCCCGCTTTCGATCCGAGCGGGAGGACTGGGTGCAGGCCATGGTGCTGGCCGGGATCGGCTTCGCCTTCATGCCGGAATACTCCGTCGCCCTTCCCGGCCTGATTCAGCGCCCGCTGATCGATCCGAAGGTTGAACGGCAGATCGCCGCCATGACGGTTCCGGGCCGCAGGCATACGCCCGGGCTGGAAACCTTCATGCGCGCCGCGACCGGCTATCCCTGGCCGGGCTGAGCGGCCGATCTCCTGCGCGACGATATCCTGCGCGCATCGCGCCGCCGCCACGCACGAAGCGGGACAGGCCGGATGCCGGCCTGCCCCCTTGGCCGGGCCGTCAGTTGTTCGCGGTCAGCGGGTCGATCACCTGGGGAACCTCGGTGATCGCCGAGACAGGTATCCCCGACAGTTCCGAATGCTTGCGGATCGCCTCTTCGCTGTCGGCGAGGTAGACGCAGAACGTCTTGTCGCCCGCGACGTAGCTGTGCTGCCACTGGATGTTTGGGCCGATCCGTTCCAGCGCCTGGTTCGAGGCGCGGGCCGCCCCGCAAAGCTCGGTCACCGACATCTGTCCGATCCCGGGGATCTCGCGTTCGATGATGAACCGCTTCATCTGTGCCATGACTTCCTCCCTTCGGTGTGCGATGGCACAAGCATGCGCGCGCTTCGCGGAAACGCCTAACTAAGAAATTTTGCCCGCGATAAAGATTTCCATTACCATCGATGGAAATCTGTTCCGGTTCGAAAGGAAACCTTTCGACAATGGCCCGCGTCACGCATCTCAACTCGCTTCAGGCCCTGGAAATGGCGATCCGGGAAGGTTCGCTGCAGGCGGCGGCGCAGCGGCTCGGCATCACGCCGGCGGCCGTTGGCCAGAGGATACGGGCGCTCGAACAGTTCCTCGACACCGATCTGCTGCTTCGCGGGCGATCCGGGCTTCGCCCGACGCCGGCCTTGCAGATGGCGCTCGACGACCTGCGCGCGGCCTTCGCCGCGCTCGACCGGGTCACCGACGCGCTCGATTTCCAGCGCACCGCGGAGATTCACATCGTCGCGGACCCGGACTGGTCCGATCTGTGGCTGCTGCCGCGGTTGCCGCGGTTCCAGGCGGAACATCCGAACATCCACTTCAACGTCAACGGCGAAGGCGACGTGCCGATGCGGCTTGGCGCCGCCGACATCGTGATCGACCGTGACCCGGATGGCCGGGCCGCGACCGGCGATCCGCTCTATGACGAGGTTTTCCTGCCGGTCGGCTCGCCCGAGAACGCCGCCCGGATCTCCGATCCGTTCTCGGTCAAGGCCGAGGACGGGACGCCGCGCTACCTTCCCGTGGGCACGCTGGGCGACAAGGCCCGGATGTGGCGCCATTCCGAAGGCGGCAGCCTCGAAGGGTTTCCGCTGCTTCACATCAAGCCGCGGCCCGATGCGCCGGCGACGCCGGGCTGGCGCGACTGGCTGGCCAGCTATCCCTATGCGCGCACCTCCCCCGAGCGGGGCGTGCAATACGCCCTTGTGAGGAACGCGATCGAAGGGGTGAGATCGAATGCCGGGCTGCTTGTCTGCGGGCTGTCCTGCATCCTCGACGATCTCGACCGGGGAACGCTCAGCCTGCCGTTCCCCGCTCGCGAAAGCCTGGTTGCCCGCCATCCCTACCGGATCCGGATCCGCCCCGAGGCGAAGGCCCGCCCGCAGGTGGCGCGCTTCGAGGCCTGGCTGCTGGCGGAGGCCGGCGCAACGAAGGATCGCATGCGGGCGTTGTGCGAGACCTGATCGGCCGTTCGCCCGAGACCCCGCCAGCGACAGGCGTCGGCGCCGCGGCCCGTCTTCACGTCAGGCACGACGCGCCGCGGCAGATGCCGCCGCAGTTGCGGAAGGCGGGTTCGCCCGTGAACCTCCCCTTGTCAGATCGGCCTTGAATGGGCGCAAAGCGCCTCGGTCGAGAGGTCGGCGAAGGTCCAGAGGTCGGACCGTCCGGCGCGGAGCGCGTAGAGAGGCGCACGGGGAACCACCAGGTGCGACGGGATGCGGATTGCTCCTGACATCACAATGGAAAGACATCCCTTCGAAAGTCTTTTTGGACGGCTTGGCGTTCCCTGAGGTATTTCCAATTCTCCCTTGGGTAGCCAGTGTGCGATTCGGGGTGGTTCATGAGTGTCTTCGGCTCTGCAAAGCCGACATGCACGTCTTGTCAGAGTACGCGGCGCACCCTGCCTTTCGGTCTGAAGCAGAAGCAGGCGACATCGCCCGGAGACGTGCAAACTGCGGGGTCCGGCAACCGGAGCGCTTGCGTCACCTACGGCGATCGGCAGGCGGGGCGTGACCGGCGGTCCGCCGTCACCCATGTCCATATGCGCATGCGCGTCGACATCGACGCGGACAAGGCATCGGGCGCGTCGCTGAACCGGCGTTCACCGGTCCGACGGGCGGCCTTGTCCCGCGCGTCGCCACCTCGATTCTACGGACATGAAGCGGGCGCCGTCCGTCGGATCAGGCCATCCCACCGCGGCGCGACGCGGGCACCGGCCGGGCCTGACCGGATGGCTCGATGAGCGGTGTCATGCAAGGCGCGGAAGGCGTCACTTGCTCCGGCAGCAGAACCACCGTGGTCTCGGTGTGCTTCGAGAGCGCGGAGATCCTGCCAACGATGCTCGCCTCGATCCCCGAGGGTGTGCCCGTCGTGTTGGTCGACAACGGATCGACCGATGTTGCCTCGATCAAGGCCGCTGCCGACCGCGCCGGAGCTCGGCTCGTATGCAATGACGCCAATCGCGGCTTCGGCGCGGCCTGCAACCAGGGCGCTGCACTGGCCAGCACCGAGTATGTCCTGTTTCTCAATCCCGATGCCCGACTCGGGCCGGGATGTATCGCCGCGCTCGAGGCCGCCGCCGATGGCACGCGCTCCGCCGTAGCCTTCAACCCGGCGATCTCGGCGCCCGGCGGACAGCCCAGCTTCAAGCACCGAAGCGTCCTGCTGCCGCGTGCGGCCTGGCTGGGGCGCGGCCAGCCGGACGGCGACCGCGAGGTTCCGGTGCTGTCGGGCGCGGCGCTCTTCGTTCGAACCAGCGCCTTTGCCGCGGTGGGCGGGTTTGACGAGAACATCTTCCTTTATCACGAGGACGACGACCTGTCGCTGCGCCTTGCCACCGGACGGGGCGCGCTGCGGTTCGTCAAGGCTGCCGAGGTCCGTCATGCAGGCGGTCGTTCAAGCGTCCGCAGCCCCGAGGTTGCGGCTCTCAAGGGCTGGCACATGGGCCGCTCGCGGGTCTACGCGGCGCGCAAGCATCACCGGCCGTGGCCCTTCGCAACCGCGCTGACCGTCGCGCTGGCGCAGCTTGCCTCGCCGCTGGCGCTGCTGTCGCCACGCAAGCGCGCGAAGCAGCTGGGCTTTCTGCGCGGGATCTGGTCGATGCGCGCGCGGGTGGAGCCGGCCGTGCCGCGGGACAGCGCCGCGCCTGGCGGGCTGCTCGATGCGCGCCCGCGGGACCGGGCGCGGCCATGAGGCCCGGCCCGCCGTTGTGGAAGGTTCGGCGCGAACTGGCGCGCCTGGGCCGCGATCTCGTGTCGTATCCGTCCGAACTGGCGCGAAAGGTCTATTTCCGGCGGTGGTACGATCACGTCAGCGCCCGCACGATCCGGCAGACCGAGGGGGCGTGTCCCGACGCGCCCGAGATCGGCCTCTACGTGGTCTTTCCGGTCTCCGGCGGTCAGGCCACGCACCTGCGGTTCCTGGACGAGATGCGCGCCGCCGGCATCGCACCCGTCGTCGTCTCGAACCTGCCGTTGTCGCAGGCCGACCGGACACGTTTTGCCGCGCGTTCCCGGCTGGTTGTCGAACGGCCCAATGTAGGCCGCGATTTCGGCGGCTATCGCGACGGCATCCTGGCGATCGCGCCGCTGCTGTCACGCCTTGACCGGTTGTGGCTGCTGAACGATTCCGTCTGGCTCGTGCCCGGGGGCGGCGACTGGTTTTCCGAGGCCCGGGGCCTTGGCGCGGACATGGTGGCGGCCACCTCGAATTTCGCACTGCCAAGGCCGGATTCCGACCGTTTCCGCGAGATTTGCTGGGCCCCGTCGACCGCGCATCGCAATTTCCACTATGCGTCCTACGCGCTGGGGTTCGGCGGGCGCATCCTGCGCGACCCCGGATTCCTCCGCTTCTGGCGCCGCCTCGACATTCGCGACGACAAGGCGCGCACGGTGCGTCGCGGCGAGATCGGTCTGTCGCAATGGGTGCTGCGCCACGGGTTCACGCATGGCGCCACCGCCGGGATCGAAACGCTCGACCGCGAGATTTCCGCCCTGCCGGACCCGCGGCTCGATCATCTGGCCCGCACGCTCGTCATTCCGGACTGCCCGCGGCTGGAAGCGGCCCGGCAAGAGGTTCTCTTGACCGATCCGCGGTCGCCTCGCGGGCGCGAGGACCGGATCCGCCTTGTCCTCGCCACGGTGGCGCGGGTGGCGCGCGCGTATGCGCTGCCGGCCCACGACCTGCCCCGTGGTTTTCCCTTCATCAAGAAGTCACCCCTGCGACTGTCCCCCGGCGGTGCGGAGCGCCTGCTGACCGTTCTGTTGGAGAACGGTCAGCTGGTTGGCGAGGATATCCTGCGCGAAGCCCGTGAGATGGTTCGGCCCGACACCCCGCCATCGCCCTCGACCGACCGGTTGCCGGTGTCGGCGGCCGTCAAGCCGTCCGTGCCGCCAAAGCGGCGCGCCCCGGTCGGCCCGCGCGGTGCCCTATGGGCGGAAACCGCGGCAGGGCCCGCCACGACCGGCGCGCGCGGCGTCAGGTAGCGGCGGGTTCGCGCGCATGTTTCCGGCCAAGGGCAAACGTCGGGCGATGTTCACGCCGCAGGATCTGTCGAACCTGCGCTGGTTCTGGAGCGCCTATCTGCGCGACAAGGCGCCCTGGCTGCTTTTCGTCTTCGGGATGCTCAGCCTCCAGGGGCTGGTCTACCAGCAGTTCCTGTCGCTGACCGAGAACGGCCTGCGCATCATCTTCGAAAGCGCCGAGGTCTGGGAACTGGTCAAGGTCTGCGGGGTCGTGTTCGGCCTGTTTACCCTGCGCGGGCTGCTGTCGTATCTCGTGCCACGGGTATCGGTGTGGCTGGCCAGCGACGCCACCGTGAAGCTCAGAAGCGAGCTGATCGCCCATTTCCTGCGCCTCGACCTGGCCTATTTCGAGCGCACCAAGGCCGGCGACATCATCCTGCGCCTGGTCAACCAGACCGACGCGATGAGCGCCTTCGTCGGGCAGACGACGGTCGGCGCGGTGCGCGATGCCGTCACCGTGGTGATCGTCGCCGGCTACCTGATCCTGAAATCGCCGCTGCTGTTCTGCGCCGCGGTGATCGTGATCCCGCTGATCGTGCTGATGATGCAGATGGTCTCGCACCACATCAAGGAGATCCAGGCGCGGGCCGAGAACGCCATGGGCGATTACATGAGCGGGATCGAGGAGATGGCGAACGGCATGCGCACCGTCAAGATCTCGGCCCAGGAAGACCGGGAGCGCGACAGGCTGATCCGGGCGACACGGGGCATACGCGATCTGGCGATCCGGCTTCAGGCCGCGCAGGCGCTGGTCATGCCCTCGATCGACATGGTCTCGGCCTTCGTCTACGTGCTGGTGATCGGCGGCGGCGGCTACATGGTGCTGACCGGCGGCTTCGGGCTCGACGCGGCGGGGATCATCACCTTCCTGCTCGGGCTGACCATCCTGTTCGATCCCACCCGAAGGCTCGCGCAGTTCTTCGCCAGCCTGCAGGCGGCCCTGATCCACCTCGACAGCCTGCGCGGCGTGTTCCGCGAGGAACCGCAGATCCGCGACCTGCCCGACGCCCATGACCGGTTCGATCCGCGTGCCGACATCCGTCTGCGGGCCGTCGATTTCGCCTATCCGGGCAGCCCCCCGCTGTTCGAGGGGCTCGACCTGACGATGGCCGGGGGCAGGAAGACGGCCATCGTCGGCGCCACTGGTTCGGGCAAGACGACGATCCTGAGCCTCGTGACCCGGCTTTACGATGTCGACGGCGGCAGGATCACCATCGGCGACGAGACCATCCGCGACATCCGCATCAGGACGCTGCGCAAGGCGTTCTCGGTCGTGGCGCAGGACATCGTGATCTTCAACGCCTCGATCTGGGAGAACATCCGCTACGTCCGCCCCGAGGCCAGCGAGGCCGAGATCTGGGCCGCCGCCGAGGCCGCCGAGATCGCCGACCTGATCCGCAGCCGTGGCGACGCGGCGCTCGGGCCGAAGGGCACGCAGCTTTCGGGGGGGCAGAAGCAGCGCATCGCCATCGCCCGCGCGATGCTGCAGGACGCGCCGATCCTGCTGCTGGACGAGGCCACATCGGCGCTCGACCAGCGGACCGAGGAGAAGATCCAGGCCGCGCTGGAGCGGGTCGCGCGGGGGCGCACCACCGTGCTTGTCGCCCACCGCCTGTCGAGCGTCGTCTCCGCCGACTGGATCTACGTGCTCGATCACGGCCGGATCGCCGAACAGGGCACCCACGGCGAGCTGATGCGGGCCGACGGGCTTTATGCCGCGATGTTCCGCGCGCAGAGGACGGCCTATGAGCACTGAGCGGGTGATGGCGTCGGCAAAGGGGCGGGTCGGCGGCCGCCCGCCCGCGTGCCGGGGGTCAGGTCGCGCGGACCGCGACTTCGGGAACAAAACGGAGGACGCCCGGTGACGAACCACGCAGCTCTGATTCCGCGACCCCTTGTCTTGCCTCGGACCAAGGAGAGCGGCGGCAAGACACGCCACCGGATCGAGCGGTTCCTGTCCCATCGCCTCGGCTGGGATCCGCTGCGCAAGGACGTGGCGGAACGCGCCCGTCCCTCCGCCTCGTGGGTTCAGCCGGTTGCGCTGCCGGCGAGCACGCGGCCGCCCTCGTCATCGGTCGCGATCTTCGCCCATTTCAACCCGATGGCCCGCGTCTCGCGGATGGTCGAGGCGCAGCTTCGGCTGCTCGCGGCCGAGGGCTTCGCGATCGATTTCGTCTCGATGACGCCGATCGCCGCGCCTCGGGATCGCCAGCGCATCGCCGCGCATGTCGCCCATGCCGTGACGCGCCGGAACTTCGGCCGCGATTTCGGGGCGTGGCGCGACATGTGGCTGCTGAACCGCGCACGGTACCTCGAGGCCGAGGAAGTGCTTTTACTCAATGACAGCATCCTTGGGCCGATCCACCCGCTCGGCCCGGTCTTTGCCGCGATGCGGGACGCCGGCGACGGCGTGTTCGGGCTGACCGACAGCCCCGACCGGGTGCCCCATCTGCAAAGCTATTTCCTGCTGTTTCGCGGCCGCGACGCGATCCGGGCGCTCGATGGCTTCTTCGAGGCGCTGCACCTGTCGTTCAACAAGCGCCGGATGATCGAACGCGGCGAGATGGGACTTGCCCGCGCCATGCGCCGGGCCGGTGTGCCGATGCGCGCGCTGTTTCCCTACGAAGACCTCGAACTTGCCGTGCTGAACGACACCGCGGCGCTTGAGGCGCTGTGCGCCTGCTATCCCGCGCTGCGGTCCGATCTGCCGTCCCCCGGCGACCCGGCCGCGAACTGGCATCGCGCCCGGCTGTGGCTGAGCAGCCGGCTTTACGACCTGTCGCTGAACCCGACGCATTACTTCTGGCGGCTGCTGGTCGAGCGGTTCGGCTTTCCCTACGTGAAGACCGAGCTTGTCGTCGTGAACCCCGCGCGCCTGCCCGACCTGCGCGGCTGGCTTGACGCGCTGCCCGAGGACAGCCCGGTTTCGGCCGGAGACATACGCGAACATCTGGAGATGGTTTCGGGGTAGCGACACGTCCTTTCGCGCCCAACCGCCTTCGGACAGGAGGGAAAAAATGAACGACAACGGCTACAGCGTCATGCTGGATTCCGCGACGAAGTTCTTTCGCTGCATCTACATCCACGGCTGGTTTCATCACGATAGTGATCAGCTTGAGGAGGTCCGGCTTCTGGGCGATGGGCTTATTCACCAGATTTCCGAAACCGGGATACCACACGGGGGTGTTCAGGCCTTGGGAGAGAATCTCGGCTTCGAACTCCAGTGCATTCGAAGCGCCGAGGAGCTGACCCCGGATTATTCAGTGGAGTTCCGCACCAAGAGTGGAAAAGTCCTGACATACCCCCTTTACGAGCTCTGCAAGGACCGGATCGCCGCCTATCCATCCCCGAGAATGGCCGAGAGGTTCTTGTCCGAGGTGGCGGCCCGAAAACTTTCGGTGCTCGACGTTGGCGGGCGGGCACGCAGCAAGCGGGACCGAAGCAAGGAGTTCGATACCGAAGACTACGTTGTTCTCGACATCATCGACGGGCCGAATGTCGATGTCGTCGGCGACGCGCATGAACTCTCCCGGTTCTTCCCCCCGGATCGTTTCGACGCGTTCTATTCCGTATCCGTCTTCGAACATCTTCTGATGCCCTGGGCCGTGGTCTTGCAACTGAACAGGGTTCTGAAAACCGGGGGTATCGGCCTCATCTCGACGCATCAGACCTTGGGAATGCATGACATGCCGTGGGATTTCTGGCGGTTTTCCGATACGGCATGGGATGCGCTTTTCAACAGGATGACCGGCTTCGAGATAATTGATCGCGCCTTGGATTTCGATCAGTATATCCTTCCCTTCATCTTCAGGCCTTCGAAGATGCAAGCGGAGAAGTCGGTGGGTTTCGAGGGTTCGGCCGTTTTGGTGCGCAAGATCGGCCCTGCGGCGGTGTCCTGGGATCTGACACCCGCCATGATTACCGAGACGGCATACCCGGACAACGATGATGGCTACGTGCCGGATGGCTTTGGCGGGCTCTACTAGGGGCCGCAAGCCGCGCGCTCGCCGCGAACTAGGCGTGGTCCTTCTCCAGACGGGAGAGCCCGAAACCGCCATGCTGATCTTCCGGCGGCTGCTGGCCGAGGCGCCGGGGCTGCGGGCCGATCTCGAACCGCTTTGGCACGAGGCCCGCAGGCAGGCCGGCCGGCTGGCCGCCCCGCCCCCCGGCTGATCGATCCGGGCAGCCGGGGCGGCGTGGCCGGCGGGCCTGCCGCCGCCCGCGCCGGCGTGTCCGTCGCGGGTTTCGCGTGGCGCCCTTGACACGCGAGGGGGCGATCCCGACATCACGCTTCGCCCGGTCGCGCCGCGGTCGGCTGGCGAGGGAGCGTGTGACGGTGTTCGAGACCTGGCTGCCCCTGACACTCGGACTTGTCCTGCTGATCGCCGGCGGCGAACTCCTGGTCCGCGGCGCCGTGCGGGTGGCGGACGGGATGGGGGTTTCGCCCCTCGTCATCGGCCTCACCCTCGTCGGCTTCGGAACCTCGACGCCGGAACTGGTCACCTCCGTCCAGGCCGCGCTGACCGGCGCGCCGGGGATCGCCTACGGCAACATCGTCGGCTCGAACATCGCCAACATCCTGCTGATCGGCGGGGCCGCCGCGCTGCTCAGCCCGATGGTCGTCGCCTCGACGGCGCTGCGGCGCGACGGCGCGGTGATGCTGGCCGTCGCCGTCGTGTTCGCGATCATCGCCGCCGCCATGCCGCCGGGACGGGCGGTGGGCGCGGCGCTTGTCGCGGCGCTGGCCGCCTATATCTACCTCGCCTTCCGGCAGGAGCGCGCCGCCGCGCCGTCCGGCCACGGCGCGGTCCATGACAAGAGCCTTGCCTTGCAGCAGGCCGATCCGGCCCTCGCCCCCGCCGCCCGGCCCCGGGCCCCGGTTGCCGCCGCGCTGCTGACCGCGCTTGGCGGGCTGGTGCTGGTGGTGTTCGGCGGCAAGTTCCTTGTCGATGGCGCGGTGTCGCTGGCGCGCGGCTTCGGCGTTTCGGAAACGGTGATCGGGCTGACCATCGTCGCGGTCGGAACCTCGATGCCCGAATTCGTGACTTCGGTGGTGGCGGGCCTTCGCAAGCAGGGCGACGTTGCCTTCGGCAACATCGTCGGATCGAACATCTACAACATACTCGGGATCGGCGGCTTCACGGCGCTGATCGCGCCGGGGCCGGTGCCGATGGAGATCGTGACATTCGACAACCTCGTCATGGTCGGTGTTTCGATGGCGCTGTTGGGCTTCGCGTGGACGGGCTTCCGGATCGCGCGCTGGGAGGGGGCGGCCCTGCTGGGCGGCTACGCGGCCTACCTCGTCGCGATCTGGCCGTGACCGCGCCACCGGCCCGCGGCGACGGCCGGCGCGGCGACGGATGCCTCACCGCTCCGGAGGGGTCCAATCGGTCCGCGTCTCGGTGCGGCGGCCCAGCCGCAACGCAAGACCGGCCGCCACCCCCACCGAAATCGCCACGGTCAGGTCGATCAGCACCGTCAGGACCAGCGTCAGCAGCAACAGCGCCCGGTCGCTTGGGCGGGCGCGGGCATAGTCCCGCCACTTGTGCGGCTCGCTCATGTTCCAGGCGGTGAGGATCAACAGCGCGGCCAGCGCCGGCATCGCCAGGTAGCCGGCCAGCGGCGCGGCGACCGCCATGACGATCAGGATCGTCACGGCATGGACCATTCCGGCGACCGGGGTCTTGCCGCCGGCGCGGACATTGGTGGCGGTGCGGGCGATCGCCCCGGTGGCCGGCAGGCCCCCGAACACGGCCGAGGCGACATTGGCGACCCCCTGCGCCATCAGTTCCGCATCGGGCCGATGCCGGCCGCCGATCATGCGATCCGCCACCATCGCCGACAGCAGCGACTCGACGCCGGCGAGGAACGCGATCACCACGGCGGAGGGGAAGAGCTCGACGATCCGGGCCCAGCTCATGCGCGGGATCTCGGGCGCGGGCAGCGTGGACGGCAGGTCGCCGAACCGCGACCGGATGGTGTCGACGTCAAGCGCGAACAGCGCCACGCCCGCAGACGCCAGCGCCACCGCGACGATCAGGCCGGGCCAGCGCGGGGCGATCCGCCGGAACCCGACGATCAGCACCACCGCCAGGACCGCGATGCCCAGCGCCGAGGGGTTCAGCGTCGTCCGCGCGTCCCACAGCACCGGAACCTTCGCGAGGAAATCCGCCGGCAGCGACTCGGCGGTCAGCCCGAAGAAATCCTTGATCTGGCTGGTCGCGATGATGATCGCGATCCCGATCGTGAAGCCGTTGATCACCGCCTCGGGAACGAAGGCGACAAGCCGCCCGGCACGCAGGGCACCGGCAACCATCAGGATCAGGCCCGCCATCAGCGTCGCCAGCACCAGCCCGTCGAACCCGTGTTCGGCGATCACGCCGAAGACCACCACGATGAACGCCCCGGTCGGCCCGCCGATCTGCACCCGGCTGCCGCCAAGCGCGGAAATCAGGAACCCGGCGACGATCGCCGTGGTCAGCCCGGTGGCCGGGTCGGCGCCCGATGCGATGGCGATGGCCAGGCTGAGCGGCAGCGCGACCATGGCGACGGTGACGCCGGCCACGAGGTCGGCGCCGAACTGGGCCGCGTCATAGGTCTTCAGGGTCGTCAGCAGCTTCGGTTGGCGCATGGCTTCCACCGGCCTTTGTCGCCCCGATCTATCCGCCACGTTCGCCGGCAACTCAATGGCCATCTCTTGCAGCAGGGCCCGTTGCCTCGGCGCGGCGACGATTTCGCGGCGGCGCGGAAAAGATTCCCCCCATTGCCGCAATTCCGGCTTGGGTCTAGGTTTCGGGAAAACAGGGAGAACGAAGATGTTTGAAAATCTTGGTCGCGCAGTGTCGGCGGCGCTGGTTCTGGGACTCGCCGCCGGTGCCGGGTACGCCACGGAATGGAAGTTCAACAATGGCCTCCCCGAAGGCCGGGGCGAATCGGCGCAGCTGGAGACCTTCGCGGCGGACGTGGCGGAGTTGAGCGGCGGCAGCCTGACCATCGACGTCTTTCATGGCGGTTCCCTGAACCTCAAGGACAACGACGTGGCGCGCTGGCTGCCCCGCGGCGCGGTCGAGATGGGCCTGGTCTGGGCGAACTACCTGGGCCGCGACGTTCCCGCGCTGAACGCGGTGATGATCCAGGGCTCGGTCGGCAGCCCCGATGAGCTGATTGCCGCCCTGCCCGAGATCCAGGAAATCTACACCGAGGTGCTGGGCGAGTTGGACATCGTGCCGACCGGCTTCATGGCGCTGCCGTTGCTGAAGGCCTCGATCTTCTGCAGCGGGGATCCCGTCCGCTCGCTCGAGGATCTCAGGACCAGGAAGCTGCGCGTCTGGAGCAACGACCAGGTCGAAACCTTCACCAAGCTGGGTGTTTCGGCGCAGATCGTCGGGCAGAACGATCTTTACGTGGCGCTGCAGACCGGCGTGGTCGATTGCGCCGTGTATCCCGCGCTGTTCGCGCACACGATCTCGCTTCAGGAGGTGACGGACTACGCGTCCTACCTCTATCCGGTGGCCGGCGTTCCCTATGTGCTGGGCGCGTCGAAGGCGGCCTGGGAGGGTCTGAGCGATGCCGAGCGCGACGCCGTAAGCACCGCCGCCGCCCGCGTCTGGGAGCGGACCAACGAGTATTCCAAGGCCGAAGAGAACGAACAGGCCGCCCGCGCCAAGCTGGCCGAGCAGGGGATCGAGTTCCTCGAGCCGTTCTCGGACGAGGATCGCGCCGCGTTTCTCGAAGCCGCGTCGGCCACCTGGCTGGAAATGGCCGAGGAAGCCGGCGGCAAGGCGCCCGAATACCGCCAGCGTATCCTCGACGTTCTCGGACGCTGAGGTTGCAGGGCGACCGGACAGGAGACGGGCGACAGGGCATAGCCGTGCGTATCGGCAAGGGCCTGACGCCCGTCTTCGTCGCCATGGCCGTGCTGGCGGCGCTGGCGGGCGCGGCGATCGTCGTGCTGATCGGCGCCAGCGTGGCGATGCGGTACTTCGCCTTCGCGCCGTTCCGGTTCACCGAAGAACTTGTCGGACTGCTGATGACGGCGGCGTTCTTCCTGGCGCTGCCGCTGGTGACGCTGCGCGCCGATCACGTGCGGGTTCTGGTGCTTGTCGCCGCGCTGCCGGAGCCGGCCCGAAGATGGACCGGACGGCTGGCGGCCCTGTTCGGCGCCGGTTTCTGCCTGTGGTTCGCGGCCTTGTGCCTGCCCTGGCTAGAGTTCGCGATCGACCGCAACATCAAGACCGAGGTCGGGCGGTTGCTGATGTATCCCTGGATGGCCCTCGTGCCGGTGTCGATGGCGCTCAGCCTCGTGGCCTTCGTGGCGGGTGCCGCCGCCGCGGCGGACAGGCCGGCGCCGGGGCCGCCCTGACCGGACAGAAGGAAGGCGATGTTCAGCTTCTGGGCGCTTCTGGTCGGCGGTCTGACTGTGTTCGCCGGGTCGGGCCTTGCGCTGGGCGCGGCGCTTGGCCTGACCGGGCTCCTGATCCTTCATTTCCTCGCCGGCGGATCGACCTATGTCGCGGTCGATGCGGTCTGGAACGTGCTGAACTCGTTCACGCTGAGCGCCATTCCGCTGTTCATCATCCTGGGCGAGATCATGCTGCGCAGCGGCGTCAGCCAGAAGATCTACGCCGCCCTCACGCCCCTGTTCCAGCGCGTGCCCGGCGGCCTGCTGCACACCAACATCGCGGTCTGCACGCTGTTCGGCGCGGTCAGCGGATCCAGCCTTTCGACGGCCGCCGCGGTCGGCTCCGTCGCCTATCCCGAGATGACGGAGCGCGGCTACGACCGGCGGATGGTCGTGGCGTCGCTTGCCGGCGGCGGAACGCTGGGTCTGCTGATCCCGCCCAGCCTGTCGCTGCTGATCTACGGTGCGCTGACCGAAACCTCGATCGGCCGGCTGTTCCTGGCCGGGCTGCTTCCCGGACTTCTGTTCGCCGCGATGTTCATGGGCTACATCTTCCTGCGCTGCCTGTCCCGACCGGACCTGGCGCCGAGAAGCGGGGCGAAGGCCGGCGCCGCGGCGATCGTTCTGAAGCTGTTGAGCCTTTGGCCCTTCCTGCTTCTGATCGTCGCGATCATGGGCAGCATCGCCTTCGGCATCGCCACGCCGACCGAGGCGGCCGGCATCGGCGTGATCGCGACCATCGTCGTCGGCCGGTTCTGGGGAACCCTGACCCTCAGAACGCTGGCCGAGAGTTTCCTTGCCGCGATCCTTCTGTTCGCGTCGATCGCCTTCGTGGTCATGGGCGCGACGATCCTCGCGCAGGCGGTCAGCCTGCTGGGCGTGCCGCAATCGATCCTCGAGGCGGTGCGCGCCGCCGATCTCGGCCCGGTGCCGGTTCTGGTGCTGGTGGTGCTGATCTACCTGGTCCTGGGCTGCTTCTTCGACGGATTGTCGCTGATGATCATGACGCTGCCGATCGTCGTGCCGCTGATGGTCGGGCTTGGCTACGACGCGATCTGGCTGGGGGTCGTCATCACCATCCTGATCGAGATCGGCCAGGTCACGCCGCCTGTCGGGCTGAACCTTTCGGTTCTGGTCTCGGTCACCAAGGAAAAGGTGTCGCTGGGCGAGGCTGCCGTTGCCACCATCCCCTACTGGCTGATCCTGCTGTCGGGCATCCTGCTTCTGGCCCTGATGCCCCAGATCGCGCTTTTCCTGCCCTCCGTGCTGATGTAGGCCCGGCCGCTCAGGCCGGGATCGACACCAGATCGAGCGGCAGGGCGTTCATCGTCTCGTGCCCGCCCTCGGTGATCAGCACCTGGTTCTCGATGATCATTCCGCCCAGTCCGTCGATGTACCAGGGGCATTCGAACGCCATCACCATGCCCGGTTCCAGCACCACCTCCGACCGGGCGGAGATGAACGGCCATTCCTCGCTGCCCAGGCCGGCGCCAAGGCCGTGCCCGAAATGGCCCCGCGTGTAGCCCGGAAACCCCGCGCCGCGAATCGCGGCGAGCGTGGCGCGGTGAACCCGCGACAGCGCCACGCCGGGCCGCAACAGGTCGGCCCCGGCCAGGAACCCCTGCATGAGCGCGTCGAAAAGCCGGGCCTGGGTTGCGTCGGGCGCGCCCAGGACGAAGGTGCGGCCCGTGTCCGACGTATAGCCGTTCACAAGGCAGCCGACATCGACCTTGATCAGGTCGCCGGGGCGGACGGTTGCGTTGCCGCCCCAGGGGTTCTTGCCGACAGAGACGTATTCCCAGGCCCCGCTCAGCCGCCCGCCGTCGCGGTGGGCGCGGACGGCGGCGGTCCAGACATCGGCCAGCGCGTCGCGGCTGATGCCGGGTTCGATCGCGGCCCGCAGCGCGCGGATGCCGGTTTCGGCGATCTCGACCGCGAGGCGCAGATGCGCGATCTCGGCCGGCGTCTTGACCATCCTGAGCCGGGCGATCAGGTCCGACGCGTCGATCAGGTCCACCCGGTCGAGCACGGCCCTGAACGCGCCGACATCGCGTGCCGAGATCGCGGCGGCCTCGAAGCCGATCCGCGCGCCGTCCAGACCCCGCTCGCGCAGGATGTCCGCAAGGTGCCGGTAGCACAGCGCCGGATCGAAGGTTTCGGGGCGCGCGAACCCCTCGGGGCGACCGGCGGCGCGCCAGGCGGCGGCCACCATCTCTTCGGGCGGAAGCGTCGGGTCGGCGCCGTCGAGGTTCACGGTTTCCACCCAGATCGGGCTTTCGCGCACATCCGTCACGTGGCTGGCCCGGCGAAAGCCGGGCGCGAAGAGATCGCTGACGACCGCCGCCTCCGAAAGCCCGGCATCCGCCGGGACCAGCGCCGCGACGGCCCCGGCCCTGCGCCACATCGTGGCAACCCCCGGCGATGCGCCCGTCGCGTAGAGAAAGCCTTCCGGCGACAGGAAGATCACGGCATCGATGCCGGCCTCCGCCATGAGTTGCCCGGCGCGCTTGCGGTCAAGTCCTGCCATCGGATCCCGTTTCTCCCGTAGCGCCCCCTGGCGCGGCCCTGCCACGAAGGCATCGGACGGCCCGAGATGCAAGACCGTGATCCTGTTGCCGGCGTGAAGGCCCGTGTCGCCGCCGCCCCATCCGCCGCCGCCCCCGCCGCGCCGGTGGCCCGGTCGCGCGCAAGGGCTACAACCGCGCCGCCGCGAAGGTGTCGCAGGCGGTCAGATCGCCTCTGCGATAGCCGGTCGCGAACCAGCGCATGCGCTGGTCACTGGTGCCGTGGGTGAACGTGTGCGGCATCGGCACCCGGCCGGCATTGCGTTGCAGCATGTCGTCGCCGATCTGCCGGGCCGCGTTCATCGCCTCCTCGATATCGCCCTCTTCGAGCGTGCCGAACCTTTCGTCGACATGACGCGCCCAGATCCCCGAGTAGCAATCCGCCTGCAACTCGATCCGCACCGAGATCGCGTTCGACTGCACCTCGTCCACCCGCGCCCTGACGGCATTCGCCTCGCCCAGCAGGCCAAGCTCGTCCTGCACGTGATGGGCGACCTCGTGCGCCACGACATAGGCGGCCGCGAAATCGCCCCCCGCGCCCAGCCGGCGGCTGAGCGTGACGAAGAAATCGGTGTCGAGGTAGATCTTCCGGTCGCCGGGGCAGTAGAACGGGCCGGTGGCGCCGGAGGCGCCGCCGCAGGCCGATTGCGTCACGCCCTTGTAAAGCACCAGCACCGTGGGCGTGTAGCGCTGGCCGACCTGCTCGGCGAAGATGTCGGCCCAGATCTGCTCGGTATCGGCAAGCACGACGCTGACGAACTCGCCCGCCTGCCGATCCGCCTCGGTCAGCTCGGCCGGCGCCGCCTGCTCGATCGGGGTTTCCTGCAGAAGCGGCGTGACGTCGATGCCCAGGAAATAGGCGATCACCACCACCGCGAGCAGGCCGATGCCGCCGGTTCCCGCCACCGTCGCGCCGGAACGCTGGCTGCGGCGATCCTCGATGTTGCGGCTGCCGCGCCGTCCCTTCCACTGCATCGTCGTCCCCCTCGCATCGCCGGGCACGGGCCCCACGCAGGCAGGTCCAAGGATACGGGATACGGATCGATTCGCGAAACAGTGCGTTTCCATCGCGAAGTTGTGTTGCTTCCGAGAATCGGAAACGGTCGGTCCGGCGTGCCGGTTGCGGGCGGCGGCCCGCTGGCGCAGGGTCGCGGCAGGCCGCGCCCCGGTCATCGGCCCCACACCGTCCGGCCCGGCCACCGGCCCGGCGCCCCCGAACCAGGAGACCATGGATGCCCGACACCCCGCTTCTGTTCCAGCCGTTGCGGCTTCGCGGGATCGAGACCCGCAACCGCGTGGTGATCTCGCCGATGTGCCAGTATTCGGCCCACGAGGGCCATATGGACGACTGGCACCTGGTGCACCTGGGCCGTTTCGCGATCGGCGGCGCGGGCATCGTCTTCACCGAGGCGACGGCGGTGCAGAAACGCGGGCGCATCACGCATGGTTGCCCGGGGCTCTGGGCCGACAGCCAGATCCCCGGCCACGCGCGCGTCGCGCAGTTCGCCCTGCGCAACGGCGCGATCCCCGCGATCCAGCTCGGCCATGCCGGCCGCAAGGCCGGGATGCAGCGGCCCTGGTTCGGCAACGGCCCGCTGACCGCGGCGGATCACGAACGCGGCGACATGCCGTGGCAGCCGGTCGGCGCCTCGCCGGTGCCGGTGGCCGAGGGCTGGCCGGTGCCGCACGACCTGACCGCAGCCGAGATCGCGACGCTGGTGGACGACTATGTCGCGGCCGCCCGCCGCGCCCGCGAGGCCGGCTACCGGATCGCCGAGATCCACGGCGCCCATGGCTATCTCGTCCACAGTTTCCTGTCGCCGCTGTCGAACCGGCGCACCGACGCCTACGGCGGCGACCTGACGGGGCGGATGCGGCTGGCGCTGGAGATCGCCGAGGCGGTGCGCGCGGCCTGGCCCGCCGACCTGCCGCTGTTCTTCCGCACCTCCGCCGTCGACGGCGTGCCCGGCGGCTGGAGCCTCGACGACACGGTGGCGCTGGCCCGTGCGCTGAAACGGATCGGCGTCGACGCGATCGACTGTTCCTCGGGCGGGATCGCCGGCGCGGCCACCGCCGCCGCCGGCCAGAAGCGCCAGCCGGGGTTCCAGGTTCCCTATGCCGAACGGGTGCGGGCAGAGGCGGGTATCCCGACGATGGCGGTGGGCCTGATCACCCATCCGGTGCAGGCCGAGGCGATCCTGGCCGAGGGGCGCGCCGATCTGGTCGCGATCGCGCGGGAGGCGCTGGTCGACCCGATGTGGGCCCTGCACGCGGCGCGCGCGCTTGGCCATGACACCGGCTTCGCCTCCTGGCCCGAACAATCGGGCTGGTGGCTGGCCGGACGGGAACGCACATCGGAGTTCTACGATCCCGGCGCCCCTGCCCCGTCCGCCTGAGCGCGCGGTCCGGGCGCGGTCAGTCGTCGGCCAGCCGGATCAGCGGCGCAGGCCCCTGCGCCACCGCAC
This sequence comes from Paracoccaceae bacterium, assembly GCA_024742695.1. Lineage (GTDB taxonomy): Bacteria > Pseudomonadota > Alphaproteobacteria > Rhodobacterales > Rhodobacteraceae > JANSXY01. The sequence continues at coordinate 287,492 of JANSXY010000002.1, forward strand.
CCAGGACCAGACGCGCGTTGCGCAGATCGTTGCCGCGCGCCCGCTCGGCCGCCGCCGCCGGGTCCAGCCCGTGGTCGCGCCAGCGTTCGATCAGCCGGCGTTCCAGTTCCGCCTCGCCGGGGTCGAGAAACACCGCCAGCGACCACAGGCCCGCCAGCCCGCGCCAGGGCGCGGCGTCAAGCAGCAGGTAGTTGCCCTCGACCACCGCGATCCGGTGCTCCGGCCCAACGCGGACGGCGCCGGCAACGGCGATGTCGCGCGCCCGGTCGAAGACCGGCAGGATCACCTCGTCGCGTGTCTCCAGCCGCTGCATCGCCGCGACGAATCCCTCGGCATCGAAGGTTTCGGGCGCGCCCTTGCGGGCGATCAGCCCGCCTGCCCGCAGCAGCGTGTTGTCGAGGTGAAACCCGTCCATCGGCACCAGCGCGGCGGCGGGGCCCAGCGCCTCGACCAGCGCGGCGGCGAGGGTCGACTTGCCCGCGCCGGGTGGCCCGGCGACGGCGACGAGGCGGCGCGGCGCGCGATCCGGCAGCGCCGCGATCCGGTCGGCCAGCCCGCGAACCGCGTCCGTCGCCGCGGTCACGCGGCCACCGGTTCCGCCGGCGGCTCCTTGGCGCCGGTCATGTAGGCCACGGCATCGTTCATCGTGTGGGTCTTCGGGTCGATCACGCACAGCCGCTTGCCCAGCCGATGCACATGGATCCGGTCGGCGACCTCGAAGACATGCGGCATGTTGTGGCTGATCAGGATGATCGGGATGCCGCGCGCCTTCACGTCGAGGATCAGTTCCAGCACCCGCCGGCTTTCCTTGACGCCCAGCGCCGCGGTCGGCTCGTCGAGGATGATGACCTTCGATCCGAAGGCGGCGGCGCGCGCCACCGCAACGCCCTGGCGCTGGCCGCCCGACAGCGTCTCCACCGCCTGGCGGATGTTCTGGATCGTCATCAGCCCCAGTTCGTTGAGCTTCTCGCGGGCGAACCGCTCCATCGCCGGGCGGTCGAGCTGGCGGAAGACTTGCCCCATGATGCCGGGCTTGCGCAGCTCGCGCCCCATGAACATGTTGTCCGCGATCGACAGGGCCGGGCTCATCGCGAGGGTCTGGTAGACCGTCTCGATCCCGTGGTCCCGGGCATGCAGCGGCGACGTGAACTGCACCTTCCGGCCTTCCAGGAAAACCTCGCCCTCGTCCGGCACCACGGCGCCGGACACCGCCTTGATCAGCGTCGACTTCCCGGCACCGTTGTCGCCGATCACGGCCAGGATCTCGCCCGGGTAAAGCTCGAAGTCGCAATTGTCGAGCGCGGTGACACGCCCGTAGCGCTTCACCAGGTTCTTGGCGTTGAGAATGGGTTGCATCAGACAGACACCTTTCTGATCCACTGGTCGACGGCGACCGCGGCGATGATCAGCACGCCGATAAGCAGGTAGGTCCACTGCGCGTCGGCGCCCAGAAGCCGCAGGCCCAGCGTGAAGACCCCGACGATCAGCGCCCCGAACAGCGCGCCCAGGATCGACCCGCGCCCGCCGAAGAGGGAAATGCCGCCGATCACCACGGCGGTGATCGATTCGATGTTCGCCAGCTGGCCCGAGGTCGGCGAGACCGAGCCGATCCGCCCGATCAGCGCCCATCCCGCGAAGGCGCAGATCAGCCCCGACAGCATGTAGACGGAAATCAGCACCCGATCGGTCCGCACCCCTGACAGTTCCGCCGCGTCCTTGTCGTCGCCCACGGCATAGACATGCCGGCCCCAGGCCGTCTGCCGCAGCGCATAGGCGAGGACGACGAACAGGATCAGCATGAACACCGCGCCGTAGGTCAGCCGCGCGCTGCCCATCTCGATCGTCGTGCCGAAGAACTGCAATATCGGCGCCTCGGCCTCGATATCCTGGGCCCGGATCGTCTCGTTCGCCGAATACAGGAAATTCGCCGCCAGAACGATCTGCCACATCCCCAGCGTCACGATGAACGGCGGCAGCTTGACCTTCGACACCAGCCAGCCGTTGACGAAACCCAGCGCCGTGCCGCAGGCCAGCCCGCAGGCCACCGCCACCGCCGGCGGAATGCCGTAGCGAAAGGTGAACTGGCCCATCACCACCGACGACATCACCATGATCGCACCCACCGAAAGGTCGATGCCGGCGGTCAGGATGACGAGCGACTGCGCCGCGGCGACGATGCCGACGATCTGGACCTGTTGCAGGATCAGCGTCAGCGCGAAGGGCGAGAAGAACTTCGACCCCAGCAGCAGCCCGAACACCACGATGGCCAGCACCAGCACGATCAGCGGCACCAGCGCGGGATTGACGTGCAGCGCATGCTGCAACCGGTGCACGAAGCCCCGGCGGCTGTGTTCGAATTCGGCGACGGTCGTGCTTGCGGCGGCCAGTGACGCTTCGTAGTCCTGTCCCTTGCTCGGGGTCTCGGACATGGGGCTCCTCCCGGGTAATCCTGCTGCGTCTTGCGCGCGCATCTGGCAGGGACTGTAGCCGCGCGGCGGCACGGCCGTCCATCCTGCGGAAGGGGCGAGCGCGCCGCCCCTTCCGGTCATGCCTGCCGGGCGATCAGCCCCAGCAGAGGTTCATGCCCTCTTCGACCGAGATCGACTCGACGCCGTCCACCGGCGTGTCGGTGACCAGCGCGACGCCGGTATCGAAGAAGTCCTTGCCGGGGGTGTTCTCGGGCTTCGAGCCGTCCTTGGCCCAGGCCGCGATCGCCTCGATGCCCAGCGACGCCATCAGCAGCGGATACTGCTGCGAGGTCGCGCCGATCACGCCGTCGGCCACGTTCTGGACGCCCGGGCAGCCGCCATCGACCGAAACGATCAGCACGTCCTTTTCCCGGCCGATCGCCTTCAGCGCCTCGTAGGCGCCCGCGGCGGCGGGTTCGTTGATCGTGTAGACGACGTTGATCATCGGATCCTTGGCAAGCAGGTTCTCCATCGCCCGGCGACCGCCTTCCTCGTTGCCGGCGGTCACGTCGTTGCCGACGATGCGCGGATCGGTCTCGTCGCCCCACTTGTTCGGGTCGCCAAGCTCGATGCCGAAGCCCTGCAGGAAGCCCTGGTCGCGCAGCACGCCGACGGTCGGCTGGCTGACGGCAAGGTCGAGCATCGCGATCTTGGCGTCCGCGGCGGCGTCACCCAGCGTGGCGGCCGCCCACTTGCCGATCAGTTCACCGGCGAGGAAGTTGTCGGTGGCGAAGGTCGCGTCCGCGGCGTCGATCGGGTTGAGCGGCGTGTCCAGCGCGATGACCAGCAGCCCCGCCTCGCGCGCCTGGGTGACGGCGGAGACGATCGACGAGGTGTCCGACGCGGTGAGCAGGATGCCCTTGGCGCCGTCGGCGATGCAGGTCTCGATCGCCTGCACCTGGGTCTCGTGGTCGCCGTCGATCTTGCCGGCGAAGGACTTGAGCTCGATGCCGAGTTCCTCGGCCTTCGCCGTCGCGCCTTCGCGCATCTTCACGAAGAACGGGTTGGTGTCGGTCTTGGTGATCAGGCAGGCGCTGACCGCGCCGTGGCTGCCGGCCAGCGCAGCGCTGGCGGTCAGGGCAAGGCCCACCGCCGAGGTGGCCGCGAGGGTCGCGAATTTCGTCATGTCTTCCTCCCGAAATGTCGTGGCGCGGCCGGTCGATCCGGACCGCCTGAACCGGATGTAACCGCGAGTCCGATGCGACTGTCAATAAATAAATCAGCGTGACTTATTATTGTTGACAGCCGCACCGCGCTGACGCAGGCTTGCCCTGTCAGGAGGATGAACGTGAACCGTCAGCGCAGCCTGGAAGCGGACGACCGAGACGATCTGGGCGCCATGCGTGGCTCGAACCAAAGCGGGATTCGCGCCCACAACGAACGCCTCGTCCTGACACTGCTGCGCCGGCACGGGCCGCTGGCCAAGGCCGATATCGCCCGGCAGACCGGGCTTTCGGCGCAGACGGTTTCCGTGATCATGCGCGCGCTGGAAGCCGACGGGATGCTGTTGCGCGGCGATCCCGTGCGCGGCCGGGTCGGCCAGCCCTCGGTGCCGATGCGGCTGGCCGACGACGGGGCATTCTTCTTCGGGCTGAAGATCGGACGCCGGTCCACCGACCTGGTGCTGACCAACTTCTCCGGCCGGGTGCTGGGCCGGGTGCACCTGACCTACCGCCACCCCGCGCCCGACGCGACGATCCGCTTCGCACTGGAGGGATACGCCCAGTTGGCCGATCAGCTGAGCGCGACGGAACGGGCGCGGATCGCCGGTCTGGGCATCGCGATGCCGTTCCAGCTGTGGGACTGGGCGCGTTCGCTGGGCCTGCCTGACGGCGCGATGGACGAATGGCGCGACCGCGACATCCGGGCGGAACTGGCTGCGGCGCTTCAGGTTCCGATCTACCTGCAGAACGACGCGACGGCGGCCTGCGGGGCCGAACTGGTTTTCGGCCGCGACCCGGCGCCGGCGGACTTCCTTTATTTCTACGTCGGCTACTTCATCGGCGGCGGGCTGGTGCTGAACAGCAGCCTCTACACCGGCCATACCGGCAACGCCGCGGCGCTCGGCTCGATCCCGGTTCCGGCCGAGAACGGCGGCAGCCGCCAGCTGATCGAGGTTGCCTCGCTGTCGGTGCTGGAGGCGGCGCTGGTCGCCGGCGGGAACGACCCTGGCTCGCTTTGGGATCCGCCGGCGGCCTGGAACGTCGACGCGGCGGAACTGACGGCCTGGATCGACCGGGCGGCCGAGGGCCTTGCCCATGCCGCGGTCGCCGCCGTCGCGGTGGTCGATCTCGAATGGATTCTGATCGACGGCTGGATCCCCGCGACCGTGCGCGCCCGCCTCGTGGACGCGACGGACCGCGCGCTTGGCCGGATCAACCTCGCCGGCCTGCAACCGCCGAAACTGCGCGAAGGCACGGTGGGCCCCGACGCCCGCGCCCTCGGCGCGGCCTCGCTGCCGCTGTCCGACCGCTTCCTGATGGATCAGAACGCGGCGATGCGGGTTGCCTGAACACCGCCGCCCGCGGGGGTGACGATCACAATCCCGTGCGTCGGCACGACACGAACACTCCGCCCCGATCCGCGTTCGTTGCACGAAATGGGCCCGGCGAACGCCGGACATGGCGGCAGGGCTGCCAATCGCGCAGTCCCCGCGATCGTTGCGGCACGATGGGTCCGCGGCCGCCGACGGCGCCGCCACGCTGCCGTTACCGGCCTGTAGCGGGCCTGTTACGTAACGCCATTAACCACGATCCCGGTCAGCGGCGCCGCGCCGGAAACGGCACGCGCCGCGACGCCACCCTTCATGGCAGCGCGAACCGAGAGGATTGACGATGAAAGACTTCGAGCGCGACTACCCCGATCACACCAAGGCACCCTGGTACGAGCATGGCGACGAACCGCAGTGCAACCAGTCCGCGAACCCGAACTTCTACGAGGTGATGGACGCGCATGTGAAGCGCCGCGGGTTCCTCGTCGGCGGCCTCGCCTCGATCGCGACCGGCCTGTTCGGCAACGCCCTGGCCGGCAAGGGCGCGATGGCGCAATCGACCGCGGCCAGCGCGCTGCTGGGCTTCACCCCGGTCCCGGTGAGTTTCGAGGACAATGTCACGGTGCCCGAAGGCTACAGCGTGCAGGTGCTGGGCGCCTGGGGCGAACCGATCACCGGCGACATGCCGGCCTACAGCGCCGCCAACACCGGCGCCGAACAAGGCATGCAGGTCGGCCAGCACCATGACGGGATGCACTATTTCCCGATCGACGGTTCGTCGGAGGACGGCCTGCTCGTGCTCAACCACGAATACATCGAGCCGCGCCTGCTGCATGCCGAGAAGTACAAGGGCATGGCGATGAACAATCGCGACGTCGTCTACGATGCCGACGGGCTGCGCGACGACGACGAGGTGCTGAAGGAAATGAACGCCCACGGCATCTCGGTCTACCGCACGTCGAAGCAGGCGGACGGCAGCTGGGCGATCGTGTCCGATCCGCACAACCGCCGGATCACCGTCCTGACCCCGATGGAAATCGCCGGCCCGGTGCGCGGCTCCGCCCATGTCAGGACGAAGTATTCGCCGGATGGCACGATGACCCGCGGCACCGTCAACAACTGCGCCCATGGCGTGACCCCCTGGGGCACCTACATGGCGGCGGAAGAGAACTGGGCCGGCTACTTCGCCAATACCGATCAGCTCGACCAGAAGCCCGACCTGCCGCGCGAGCACGCCCGCTACGGCGTCTCGACCAACCCGCAGGGCGGCCGCTACGGCTGGCACCTCGCCAAGTCGGGGGCCGACGAGTACATCCGCTTCAACGCCTCCGCCACCGGCGCCTCGGCGACCGAGGACTACCGCAACGAGCCGAACACCTATGGCTACATGGTGGAATTCGACCCGTTCGATCCGGATTCCACCCCGGTCAAGCGCACCCACCTGGGCCGCTTCGCGCATGAGGGTGTGGTCTTCGCCCCGGCCGTCGAGGGCGCGCCGGTGGTGTGCTACTCGGGCGACGACGCACGGTTCGAGTATATCTACAAGTTCGTCTCCGCCGGGGTCTACAAGGCCGGCGAAACCGACGGCTCGATCCTCGACAGCGGCACGCTCTACGTCGCGAAGTTCAACGAGGACGGCACCGGCGAATGGATCGCGCTCGCGCCCGGCCGCAACGGCCTGACGCCCGCGAACGGCTTCGCCGATCTGGCCGACATCCTGGTCAACACCCGCCTGGCCGCCGATTTCGTCGGCGCGACCAAGATGGACCGCCCGGAATGGGGCACCGTCGATCCGAACTCGGGCGAGGTCTATTTCACGCTCACCAACAACTCGCGCCGGACCCAGGCGCAGGTCGATGCCGTGAACCCGCGCGCCGAGAACAACTTCGGCCAGATCGTGCGCTGGCGCTACGCCAACGCCGATCACACCCGCGACAGCTTCGACTGGGATCTGTTCGTGATCGCCGGCACCCAGCGCCAGTCGGCCACCTTCGCCGGCGCGACGCTGACCGAGGATGGCATGTTCGCCTGCCCCGACGGGATCTGGTGCGACGCCCAGTCGCGGCTGTGGATCCAGACCGACATGGGCGATCTGGGCCCCGACTATTCCGGCCCGCTGAAGGATTTCGGCATGAACGGCATGCTGGCCGCCGACCCGGCGACCGGCGAGATCCGCCGCTTCCTGACCGGGCCCTGGGGGCAGGAATGCACCGGCGTGATCACCACCCCGGACGGCAAGACGATGTTCGTCAACTTCCAGCATCCGGGCGGCCATGCCACGGCGGACCAGTTCGCCGCCGGCGACATGGGCTCGCTGTTTCCCGATGGCGACGCGGCGATCCCGCCGCGCTCGGCCACCATCGTCATCACCAAGAACGATGGCGGCGTGATCGGCAGCTGAAGATCGCCGGAACCAACCGAAGGCGCGCCGCAAGGCGCGCCTTCTTCCCTGCCGGGCGCCGCCGCACGCCAGCCCGGCACCCTCCCCGACCGGAGCGTCAGACGGCCCCATGCGACGGCTCCTCGCCACCCTGATCCTTGCGATCGCCGCCCCCGCGGCGGCGCAGGGCGCCGATATCGCCGCACGCGGCGCGGCGCTCTATGCGGACAACTGCCTCGAATGCCACGGCCCGACCGCGACCGAGGGCGAGGTCGGCGACATTCGCGGGCTGAGCCTGGGCACGGTGACCGGCGCGGTTCGCTCCGGCCCGGGCATGATGCCGGTCTTCGCGCTCGGCGAGGACGAGATCCGCGCCATCGTCGCCTATCTCGGGCGGCTGCGGTCGGGCTGACGCAAACCGCGCCGAAGCTTGACGCCCGGCGCCTGCCCGGCCCAACTGGGCCGGTCGGCGCCGAACCCGAGGATAGCCCCATGACCCCACGTTTCGCGGCCCGGATGGAGCGGGTCCAGCCCAATGCCATCGGCGAGCTTCTGGCACTCGGTGCGGATCCGTCGATCATTTCCTTCGGCGGCGGCTATCCCGATCCGTCGCTGTTTCCCGCCGCCAAGCTGGAACAGGTCTTCGCCGAGGTGATCCGCGCGCCGGGCGGGCTGGCGATGCAATACGCCCCCTCCGACGGATTGCCGCGCCTGCGCGAGCAGGTGGCGGACATGATGACGGAAGACGGCACCCCCTGCACCGCCGGGGACGTGCTGATCCTGCAGGGCAGCCAGCAGGGTCTCGACTTCGCCGCCCGGATGCTGATCGATCCCGGCGACGTGATCGTGACCGAGGATCCCACCTTCCTCGGCGCGCGGATCGCCTTCGATCCCGCCCAGCCCGCGTACGCCGCGATCCCGATGGATGCCGAGGGGTTGCGGGTCGACCTGCTGGAAGAGGTTCTGCGCGTCACGCCCCGCGCACGGATGATCTACACGATCCCCGAGTTCCAGAACCCCACCGGCGCCACCCTGTCCCTGCCCCGCCGCAAGCGGCTGATCGACCTGGCCAACCGTCATGACCTCGTGGTTCTGGAGGATACGCCCTACCGGCAGATCCGGTTCTCCGGCGCCCCGCTGCCGACGCTGAAATCGCTCGACACCGAGGGGCGGGTGATCCACCTCGGCTCGTTTTCCAAGGTTCTGGTGCCGGGCCTGCGGCTGGGATGGGCGGTCGCGGCGCCGCCGATCCTCGACAAGCTGAAGCTGCTGAAGGTGGCGGCCGATACGCAAAGCTCGACCCTGAACATGGCGGCGACCAGCCTGTTTCTGGACCGCTACGGCCTGGCCGACCATATCGCGACGTTGCGCGCCGCCTATCGCCGCAAGAAGGAGGTGATGCTCGACGCGATCCGCCGGCATTTCCCGCAGGAGGTGGCGGTGACCGATCCGGAAGGCGGCCTGTTCACCTGGGTCAGCTTCGCCGAGGGGTTCGACGCCACCGCCTTCATGCGCGACGTGGCGCTGCCGGTGGCACGGGTCGCCTACGTTCCCGGCGGCAGTTTCTTTCCGGTGACCGAACGGGCGAACCACGCGCGGTTCAACTACTCCGCCCAGTCCGAGGCGCGGATCGAACAGGGCATCGCCGCCCTCGGGGCCGCGCTGCGCACCCGGGCCGGCCCGCGATAGCGGCGCGGGCCGGCCCTTGCGGTCAGCCGCCCGGCGCCGCGCGATGCCACTGCACGTTGAAACCTTCCGCGGCAGAGGGCGGGACGAAGTGGGCGGTGATCTGCCGAAACTGCGCCTCCGAGACCTCGAAGGGGTGATCGCCCCCTGCGTTGCGGGCGCGCAGCCGCGCCAGGCAGACCGCGTCGGGAACGTCCAGCACATGCAGGACATGGGCGGCGGCGCTGCGGTCGAGGATGTCGCGCATCCAGTCGCGCGCCGCGACGGTGTTGGCCTGGAAATCCAGAACGACCGAGCCGCCCCCGTTCAGGATCGCGGCGACATGCGGGCCCATCGCCCGCCGTAGCCGCGCCGCGCAGCGGACGTAGTCGGCGATCGTCCGCATCTCCTCGGGAAACAGCGCGGCAAGCCAGTCGTCCTCGGACACCAGGATGGCGCCGTCGCGGCGGGCGAGGTCGGCCGCCAGCGTGGACTTGCCGGCGGCGATCTTTCCGCACAGCATGTGCAGGGTCGGCGATCCGGGGGGCATGGGGCCTCCATGTCGTTGCTTCGATCCGTTCGATCCGTGGCGCCTGCCGCCGCTCAGGCCGCCTGCGGCTGCAACAGCCCGGTCAGCCCCAGCAGCATCAGCACGGCGGACGCCACGCAGGCCAGTGTGCGCACCGTGTTCCAGAAGGTCCAGCGCGGCAGGTACGCATCGCTCCAGTAAGCGAATGCCGTTTCTTCCGACGGGTCCATCGCGCCCAGCGCCTCGTTCATCGGCACGTTGCAGACCACGGTGACCCCGAAGCAACCGACGAGGTAGACCAGCCCGGCAAGCAGGATCAGCGTCCCCGGAGGACCGGCAAGCGCGAGCGCGGCATACCCGGCGAGCAGCGCCGAGACGACCGCCATCCCCAGAAACAGCGCCATGAACACCCAGCGGAACACCTCGCGGTTGATGACCTGCATGGCCTCCAGACCGCCCGTCCCGCCGGTCCGCGACAGCGAGCGCATGATGAAATCCGAAAAGGCAAGGAACACGCCGCCGACCAGCGCGTAGGCGAGGACGGCGGCATGGGTCACGACGAACAGGACGGGGGACATGGCAAGGGCCTCCATTTTGGTGACTGTGGCGGGAGGCGCGCGCCTCCCGCCCGGTGTCCGGTCAGCCGGCGGCGACGGGCGCGCCCGCGTCGGATCGGCGCCGGAAGGCAAGCAGGCAGAGCGCCGCGATCGCCAGTTCCAGCCCCAGCGCCGCGAGAATGCCGGGCGATGGCATCCCGTCGGCGGCCAGGCCCACGAGGCGACCGGCGGGAAAGGCCAGAAACACCGTCAGCGCGGCCACGATCGCGGCCTGTCGCAGCGCCGGGCGGACGATCCCGGCCAGCATGACGGCCCCGAAGGCGGCGAGGCCGGCGCCGGGGGCGCGCAGCTCGCTCAGCAGGCTGGCGTCGGGGCCGAGCGCGATTGCGTAGCTTGCATAGAAGTCGTGCGGTGCCACGAGGATGAAGGCGCCGATGCCAAGCGACGTGACACCGGAGACGCCAAGGGCGGTCTTTTGCAGGAAGGTGAGGGTCATGGATGGAACCTTTCGGGATCGGGCGCGCGCGTGACGATCACGCGGCGGCGGTCCATGCGCCGGACCGGGCGGCGGCCCGCGCGAAATCGGCGAAGTCGCGCGGCGGCCGGCCGAGCGCGCGCATCACGCCGTTCGTGACATGCGCGTTACGGCCGTCCAGCGTTTCGCGGGCGATGGCGGTGAACACGTCGGCCACGAAATCCCCGCCGGAGGCCGCGATGTTGGCATGGAACTCCTCGAAGCCGATCGGGATGTGCCGGATCGGGTGGCCGATGGCCCGGCTCAGTTCGCCCGCCATGTCCGCGAAGGTCAGCAGCCGCGGCCCGGTCACCTCGTAAAGCGCGCCGCTGTGGCCATCCTCGGTCAGCGCCGCCACCGCGACATCGGCGATATCGTCGATATCGACGATCGGTTCCGGCATGTCGCCGCCGGGCATCGGCAGGACGCCGGCGAGGATCGGATCGCGCAGGTAGCCTTCGGAGAAATTCTGCGCGAACCACGCGGCGCGGACGATGGTGAAATCGACGCCCGAGCCACGCACCACGTCCTCGCCCTGCCGGGCATGATGTTCGCCGCGGCCCGACAGCAGCACGAGGCGCCGCACCCCGGCCGCCTTCGCCGCCGCGCACAGCGACCGAAGCTTTTCCACCGCGCCGGGGAAGGCGAGATCGGGGAAATAGGTGACATAGGCCGCGCCGGCGCCGGCCAGCGCCGGTGCCCAGGTTTCCGGCGCGTCCCAGTCGAACGGCGTGGCCGACTGGCGCGAGCCGCGGCGCACGGGGTGGCCGGCGGCCTCCAGCCGCGCGGCGACGCGGCGGCCGGTCTTGCCGGTTGCGCCGATGACGAGGATGGGTTGCGTCTGCATGGGATCGTCTCCTTGGTCCGGGAATGTGACCGGGAGATAGCCGCCGGGGGCCGGCAGGGTCTTGACCGACCGCGCCACGGTTTTGACCGGCGCCGCCAACCCGGGTCTAGCGGCCCCGGCGTTCCCTGCGGTAGCTCGCCGGCGTCGCGCCCAGCCAGCGCTTGAAGGCGCGGGTGAAGGAACTCTGCTCGGCGAACCCGGTCAGGAAGGCGATCTCGGCCAGCGAATAGCGTTCGTCGCGCAGCAGGTTCTCGGCAAGGTCGCGGCGGGTTTCCTCGGTCAGGGTCTGGAAGGTCACGCCGTGGTCGGACAGCCGGCGATGGAACGACCGTGCGCTGAGGCCGAGGCCGCGGGCGATATCGGCCATCTTCGGCGCACCTTCGCTCAGCGCCTGCGCCACGGCCTGCCGGGCGCGCGCCACGATCCGGGCCTCGCCCTCGATCTCCGACAGTTCCGCGTCGAGATGCGCCATGAGGTAGCGGGAAATGCCCTCGTCGCCGAGCGTGTTGGGCTGCGCGAGCGTCCCCGCCGACAGCAGGATCGCGTCGTTGCCCGCATCGAACCGGACCGGGCAGCCGAACCAGGCCTCGTGGGCCGCGATCGACCGTGGGGCGGCATGCCCGACGCGCACCTCCAGCGGCGTGACCGGACCGGGGTTGACCTGCCGGGCCAGCGAGATCGTGCTGACCAGCGTCGCCTCGTTCGACAGCCGCATGCCCAGCCGCCGTTCACCGGGACGGTGCACGACGAACAGGATGCCGGCCGGATCGGGCCGCATCTCGTAGCCCACCACGTCGGTCCAGAGCCGGGCATAGCGCACGACCCGAGACAGCGACCCGCGCAGGTCGCGCGCCGCCTTGAAGGCCAGCCCGAGCGCACCGTAGTCGTCGCAGCGCATCGAGGCGCCGACCCGCACCGGCAGATCGGTCACGTCGACCGACCGGGCGATGCGTTCGAGCATGTCGTAGTAGCTGCCCGCCGGGATCATCGCCTTCGGATCCCACGGGCCATCGGGATCGAGCCCGGCACCGGCAAGCACATCGGCCGCGTCGATCCCCGCGCCGGCCGCGGCAACCATCTTGCGTGCGAAAAGCGAGGTGACGTAGCCCATGCAGGCAGCTTAGGCAGACGGTCGCGGCCGGCCAAGCCCGCATCCGCGCGCGCAACCGCCGCGCGACGCCCCTAGTCGATCCTGAGCCGCGATATGCGCGCCACGACCTCGGTTCCGGTATCGTCGCTGTCCGAAGACACGGCGATGCCGACAAGGTTCTCGGGCCGACCGCCGAACGCCCGTTCGAAATCGCGCGCAAGGTCGACCCGTTCCGCGACCGATCCGGTGCCGGCGCCGCGCTGGACCACCGTGCGCCCGCGCGCGCCAAGATAGGGCGTGGGCAGGATCTCGCCGCGGGAATGGGCGCCACCCCAGACATACATCAGTACCCGGACATCGGGATTGTCGAGCAGCGCCCGCACCCCGCGGTTCCGCCCGTCCCGCGCCGCCGCTTCCGGCAGGAACAGGAAATATATAGACAGGTTGCGGTCGTCGCCGCCCTTCCGCGTAAGGTCGGTCGCCGGCACGGACCGGTCCACCGCCCAGTCCCAGGTGGCCGCGCGCTTCGCCCACATGCTTTCGGGCAGCCGCGTCCACAGCAGCGAGACGGTATCGTCCGAGCGCACCGACAGCGTATCGCCGTTCAGCGAGAACTCGTTGCCCGAGAACAGGGAAAACCGCTGTTCGGTCCAGCCGTCGCCGAAATGAACCTGCTGCGCCACGGCGACGCCGGGAACGGCGGCCGGGATCAGGGCCAGGGACAGGGACAGGGCCAGTCGGAATCGCGGCATAGAGAACCTCCGTATCCCGATCCTAGGCGGCCCCGCCCGAATGTCTCATCAAAGGCGCGTTAGCGTTTCGGCATCCGTGGCGGGCCGGTCCGTTCGCCGCAGGCCCGCCTTGCCGTTTCATGGGCGGCGGCCCGTGGCCGCGATCACAGATCCTGCGCGCCCTGCAGCAGGGTTGGACGCAAATGGCGTTCGCCAAGCCAGGGATTCAGCGCCAGCGCGGCATCGAGCGCGATCAGCGCCTCGGCATCGCGGCCCAGCGCATGCAGCGTCAGCGCCTTGCCGGAGAGCGCGCCGACATGGCGCGGGTTCAGGTCGAGCGCCCGGTCGAGATCGGGCAAGGCGGCTTCGTAGTTCTCGGTCAGGAAATGGACGAAGGCGCGCTGGTTGTAGCCCTCGGCATAGAACGGGCAGTAGTTCACCAGCGCCTCGAATCGGTCCATTGCGCGCGGATAGTCGCTGGAAGATCGCGCGCGCATCCCGTCGTTCAGCATCGCCTGGCTGGGCGAGTCGGGCGCGACGGTCCACAGGCCCCAAAGCCGGTTGCCCAGGATCTGCGCCCCGCCCTCGGTCGCCACACGCTCCAGCTTGGCGAAGAGCGCGTCCATCGCGGCCTCGTTGTCGGGCGCTTGCGGGCAGCCGTCCGCCGTCGCCGCCGCGGGCAACGCCAGAAGGATCGCGGACAAGGCGGCGGGTTTCCACATACCCGAAGACTGCGGCACCGGCCGCGCGCGTCAAGTCAAATCCGCAAGACCCGGGTCACGCGCGGCCGCCGCCGTCCGGTTGCCGACAGGCGCGGGACGCCCCGCAGACGGGCCTCAGTTGCAGGCCGCGTTCGCCCCGGCGGCGCCGCCGGCGATGGCGCCCAGCGCCGTCATCGCGGTGTTGCCCTTGCCCTCGCCGAACAGGTTGCCGATGAAACCGCCCACGGCAGCGCCGCTGGCGGTTCCTCCCGCGCAGCGCAGGTCGTCGTCGCTGACCCGGGTTCCCGCGCACCCGGCCAGGATGACCAGCGGGGCACAAAGGGCAAAGATGCGGACGGTGGATTTCATTCAGGGCTTCCTTCGGTTCTGGGCCTGCGCCCGCGTTCCCGTGGACGGCCAATGCCCGGCATAATCTCGGCACCGAGGCTATCGCATTTCCCAAAGACGCGGCAATGCGGGATTTCGGCGGCAGGCCCCGGACGCCGCCGCGGCGGGGGCTGAAGTAAACGAAAAACGGCCCGCCCGCCACCATCCTTCGGCGCCGTCAGACCCGGATGCGCCGACGCCCGGCCAAAGGGCGGGGACGATGGCCATACCTTGGATAGCCGGTCAGACGTTTTCCCCGTTGGTTAACGTGGGGTTGATCCCGAAGGATGCCCTCAATTGAGAGTTGAGACGAATTTTCGCAATCGGCCGCGTATTGGGGCGGCCACCGGACAGGAGCCATTTCAGATGTTCGATTGCAGCGATCTTCGCAAGTTCCTCGGCGCCGTCATCGGCGAAGCCGCCCGCATGACGAACGAAACGCCCGCGACCTGCCGGTTCTTCGTCGACGATTTCGAACTGGTCTTCCGGCAGCTGGCCCGCCGCGGCCTCAGCCCGCGCGAAGCCGCGCTGCATGGCGGCGTGGTGATCTATTCCGCCCAGCTTGCCGGGCATGAGGGTGCGCTGCGCAAGTCGCTGACCTGCCGCAACGCCGCCGCGCTGTCCCGGCGGCTGTGTACCGAGGTCGCCTGCAAGACCCGCGCGACCGACACCGCGGTGCGCCGGCTGGCCACCGCCGCGCTCGACGAAGCCCGCCGCACCGCCACCACGGCGCAGGCCGCCTGAGCCGGGCACCGTACGCGGCCGCCCGGAACCGGCTGGCAGAAAGGGCAGAGCAATGCATCTCCTTGATCGGCAAGTGTTTCCTTCGCCGCCGGAGAGCCCCGGTTCGACGTTTTGTTCGGGGTTTCGAAACGCACTGTCGCGGTTTTCGACCGACCATTCGAACACGGAGGCGCACAGGTGAGCTTCGCCATTGAAATCAGGGCTTTGCGCCCATGGGGCCTGTCCGGCCCCGGGGCCCGCGCGGCCACCTACCGCCTTTGGGATGGTGCGCCCGCCTTCCGGCGTCTCGACGCGGCGCCCTCCGCACGGGCAAGTCGAAGTGGCGGGGATCGAGCCACGGCTCGGGGAAATTTTTGCCTTTGCCCGCCGTGTATTGCAGTCGGTATTTGAAGGGGTCTTTGCAGTGCGTCTTGTAATCGTGGATGACGAACCTGTCGCCCGCCTGGGGTTCCAGGCGTTCTTCGGCAACCGGGGCGATTTCGAAGTGGTCGCGGCGGTGCCCTGCAACGCGGACGCCGCCGGCGTAGTGGCCGAACAACGCCCCGACGTGGTGATCGTCGATGTCGCGAACCGCGAGGATCGCCGGGCCGTGATCGCCTCGTTCCGGCACAAGTGGCGGTCCACCGCCGTCGTGGTCTGTTCCTGCCTGGCCAACAGCAATGCCGCCATCGCGGCGCTGGACGCCGGGGCCTCGGCCGTCGTGTCGAAGGCCGGCGATCTGGAAAACGTGGCGATCGCGGCGCAGCGCGCGATCCGCGGCGACAACTATCTCGATCCCGACGTCGCCAGCGCGGTGGTGTCGCAGATGCGCGCCGACGAGGCGCGCCGCAAGCAGCGTGTCGCCATCGCGCTCAGCCATCGCGAGGAACAGGTGGTGCGCGGCCTGCTCAAGGGCGGCACCAACAAGGAAATTGCGAATTCGCTGAACCTCAGCGAGAAGACGGTCAAGTACTACGTCGGCAATCTCAAGGACAAGTTCAACGCCAAGAACCGGCTGGAGATCGTGATCTCCGCGCGGGACCATTTCGGCGCCTGACCGGCGCATCCCGACCTTCGGCAAGGGGCGTCCCGGCGGGGCGCCCCTTTCGTTTGGCCCCGTCGGCCCCGGATTGGACCAAGGTCCAACCCGGTCTGGCCCAAGGTCGCGCAGGACGTTGGACCTTGCGGCGACCGCCGGTCGGCCTTCCGCGACCATGTTAACCCGATGGAAACCAGATTCGGCGGCCCGGCGCGGCGGCCCGGATCCGAAGGACGGAGGGCCACGATGGCACGCCCGGGCAAGAAGGGATCGGCGCGAAACGCGACCGTGGCGGCAGTGACGCAGGGCTTCGGCGGGCTGGTGGCCTACCTGTCCGGCCTGTCGGGGCTGATCAACCTGCTGGCGCTGACCGGCTCGTTCTACATGATGCAGATCTACGACCGGGCGCTGACCTCGGGGTCGATCCCGACGCTGATCGCGATCTCGGTGCTGGCGATCGGGCTTTATGCCTTCCAGGGCGTCCTCGACACGATCCGCGCGCAGATCCTCGTCCGGGTCGGCGCGCGGCTTGACGCCAGGGTCGCGCCGGCCGCGCACCGGATCACGATCGACATGCCGCGCTTCGGCTTTTCCGCCGCCGAGGCCGTGGAACGCGGCCGCGATGTCGACGTGGTGCGCGGCTTTCTCGGCAGCCAGGGTCCGATCGCCGTGCTCGACCTGCCGTGGGTGCCGATCTTCGTGGTGTTCGTCTATTCGCTGCACCCGCTTCTGGGCGCGCTGACGCTGGGCGGCGCGGTGGTGCTGACGGTGATCGCCGTGGCCTCCGAGATCCTGACGCGGCGGGTCGCCGGCGAGGCGCACCAGGCCGCGGTCAGGCGCAACGCGCTGGCCGAAAGCCATGCCCGCAATGCCGACGTGATCCGCGCGATGGGCTTTTCCGGGGCCGCGGTGTCCCGGTTCGTCGCGGCGAACGGCGCCCATCTGGGCCTGCAGGCGCGATCCTCCGACGTGTCGGGCACGCTGGGGTCGCTGTCCAAGGTACTCAGGATGATGCTGCAGTCGGCGGTTCTGGGCCTCGGCGCGTTCCTGGTGATCCGCGGCGAGATGTCGGCCGGCGCGATCATCGCGGCCTCCGTCGCCTCGGCCCGCGCGCTGGCGCCGATCGACATGGCGATCGGCAACTGGAAGGCGATGGTGCAGGCCCGCGCCGCCTGGACGCGTCTGAAGGAAACCCTTTCGGCGCTGGCCGACGCGCCCGAGGTGATGGACCTGCCGCCCCCGAAGACCGCGCTTTCCGTCGACGGGGTGACCGTGGCGGCGCCGACCACCGGCCGGGTGATCCTCAGCGACATTTCCTTCGATCTGCGCGCCGGGCAGGCCCTGGGCATCATCGGCCCCTCGGGCGGCGGCAAGACGACGCTGATGCGCGCGCTCACCGGCGTCTGGCCGGCACTGCGCGGCCATGTCCGGCTGGACGGGGCCGACCTGTCGCACTGGTCCGAGGCCGCGATCGGCCGCAGCCTGGGCTACCTGCCGCAGGACTACGGGCTGTTCGACGCCTCGATCGAACGCAACATCGCCCGGCTACAGGATCCCGACCCCGAGGCGGTGGTCCGCGCCGCAAGGGCGGCCGGCATCCACGACATGATCCTCGGCCTGCCCGAAGGCTACCAGACCGAGCTTGGCCCCTTCGGCGCGGCGCTGTCGGCCGGCCAGCGGCAGCGCATCGGGCTGGCGCGCGCGCTTTACGGCGACCCGTTCCTGGTGCTGCTCGACGAACCGAATGCCAATCTCGACGGAGAGGGCGAACAGGCCGTCACGGCCGCGATCGAGGCGGTCAAGGCGCGCGGCGGCATCGCCGTGGTGATCGCGCATCGCCCGAGCGCGCTGAAGGCGGTCGATCTTGTCGCGGTGATCCGCAACGGCCGGCTGGCCAGCTTTGGCCCGCGGGACGAGGTGCTCGCGGCCCGGCCGGCGCCGGCCGCGCCCGCACCGGTGGCCAGGGCACCCGCCGGCGACGGCCCGGTGGCGGACGAACCGCTGCCGACGCCGCTGCGCAACCGCGGCCTCGAACTGGCCGGCACGGCAATCCGCAAGGCACAGGCAGCCCGATGACAATCGATATCCGATCCCGCGCGACCGGCGCCGATGCGCGCCCTGACGACCTCGGCCGCCGCCTGAAGGCCGAGGACGAGAGCGGCAGCCTGCGCCAGCCCGTGATCGCGCTTGGCGTGGTGATGGCGACGCTGGCCTATCTGCGCAGTTTCCTGTGGCCCGATCGCGCCGGGGCGACGGTGCCGGACCCCGACGAAACCGCGCCCGACACGGCCGATGGCGGCACGGCGAAGCCCGCAAGCAGCCCCGCCGCGTCGGATGCCGAAGTGCCGGGCCGGGCCGCCACAGCCGGAACGGGCGACGACGCCGCGACGGCGGCAGCGGGCGCAGCCGGTGGCGGCCCCGCCGCCGGACACCCCGAAAAGGCCGGCACCTCGGCCCCCGAGCCCTGGGCGGGTCCGGCCGCGCCGGCGCCGGTCGCGCTGCCGCCCGACGCGGCGGCGGCCGGTCAGGATCCCGCCGCGCCCAACGCCACCCCGCAGGGCGAGGACGCACCGCCGGGCGACGCCGCCGAAGCGGACGACGCGGCCGCGGCGGAGGACGAACTCGAAGCCGGCGAGGCCGAAACCCACGGGCAGGATCCGTTGGCGACCCCGGCCCCGGCGGCGGTTTCCGGCACCGCAGCCAGCCCGGACGCGGCAGAGCCCGTGGCCCCGGTCGCGCAACCGGTTCCCGGCGCCGTCGCCCGGTTCCTCGGTCGCGATCGCGCCGACCGGATCGCGGCCACCGAGGGCGACGACGAGATCTTTACCTTCGGCGGCGCCGACATGGTGCTGGCCTTCGGCGGCGACGACGTGATCGATGCCGGCAGCGGCGCCGACCGGATCTTCGCCGGCGCCGGCAATGACAGCGTGTTCGCCGGTGAGGGCAACGACATCGTCTTTGCCGGCGACGGCGCGGACCGTGTGATGGGCGACGCGGGCGACGATCGGATCTGGGGCGAGGCCGGCGACGACACGCTTCTGGGCGGCGCGGGCGACGACCGGATCGACGGCGGCGACGGGGCCGACCGCGTCGAGGGCGGCGCGGGCGACGACCTCCTCGACGGCGGCGCGGGCGCGGACATCGTGCTCGGCGGTGCGGGCGACGACCGGATCGTCGCGGCCGCCGACGCGGCAGACGACGTCTATTCCGGTGGCGACGGTCACGACACGATCGACTATTCCGGCGCGGGCGACGCGCTGGAGATCGACCTCGCCGCCGGGTTGGTCCGGGGCGTCACGACCGGGCAGGACCGGATCGAGGGCTTCGAGGCCGTCGTGGCGGGCAGCGGCGACGACCGGATCGTTCTGTCCGGCGCGGCCGTCACGGTCACCGGCGGGGCGGGCGACGACGCGTTCGACTTTTCCGCCCTCGTCCAGGCCCGCGCACCGGCGGACCGGATCGGGACGCCAACCACCGAGGCCAGCGATGCCGGGGAACCGGCCGATGGCACGGACACGCCGGCGATGACCACCGAATCGGCGGACAAGACCGCCCCCGCCCCTGCCCGCGCCGCTGCGCCGATGGAGCCGAACCCGGCACCCGAGAAGACCGTGTTCGAGAGCGAGGACGCCGTCGAGAAGCGGGCGACACACCCGGATGCCGCGCCCGAACCGGTCGAAACGGCCGACGACGACGGCCCGGCGGGCGCGGAGGCCGACGAAGGCCCCGCCCGCGAACCGGACGACCGGGACGAGGCTTGGGAAACCGCCGAAACCGACCGGCCCGGCAGCGATGACCGGCGGCCCGAACCGCTCGAAACGGCGGCCGACGACGACGCCGGCCCCGCGGGCGCGGAGGCTGTCGAAGGCCCCGCCCCCGAACCGGAGGACCGGGACGAGGCTTGGGAAACCGCCGAAACCGACCGGCCCGGCAGCGATGACCGGTGGCCCG
>JANSXY010000052.1 GCA_024742695.1 Paracoccaceae bacterium
GGCTTCGCGCCCGGCGATCTGGGCGGAATAGATCAGCACGCCCGCGTGCAAGGCCGCTTCGCGCGGGCTGAGGCCGCGGCGGGCCAGTCGCACGAACACCGGTTCGAAATCATCGACGAAGAACCGGCAGGCGGCGGGGGCGGCCTCTGCAAGGCGAACCATCTCGCCGACGACGGCGCCGAGGAACCTGCGGGTTTCGCTGCAATCGAACATCTGAAATCTCTCCCGTCCGGTCGGCGCCCAGTTCCGCGGCGCGCTTGTCGAAAATTCGTATCAACCCCCAATTGATGTCATTACTCACCCGTCAACCCTGCGTTAACCAACGGGGGAAACGACTGGGCTTCTATCGGAAGTATCGTCAGCCATAGGTCCGTTCGGATGGGCGGGGCCTTGATACAGGCGAAGCGTGCTGTGACGAATCGTGCCCAAGTTTCTTGCAACCACTGGGCGATAACGCGTTTGTCATTGATCTGGATCAACCGCAGAAGGTTTTGGTCACCTCCCGGGGTTGAGTCTTGACGCGATCCCCCGGGCGCAGACCCGGGTGTCATGAGCCCAAAACGATCGCCGGCCTGCCGGCGTCGAGGTCTATGTCGAACGAGGTGTGAATCCGTGTCGAACGCAATGTCGAAGCTGATCCCGGAAACCCTTAGAGGCGCTGTCCTCGCGTCGGTCCTGGTGCCGACCATCGTGGCCGCAGTGCTTGCCGTGATGGTTGTCAAGCAGGCGCTGTCAGAGATGCGCGAGGCCAATCGTCTGACCGAGGGCGCGCATCTCGCCGCCGCTGTGGCCGACTTGGTGACCCACCAGCAGAGGGAACGCGGCCTCACCTATTTGGCCCTTCTGGATGGGGTGGCTGAGATGCCCCGCGCGGTGCGCGATCAACGGTCCGAAGTCGATGCTCGGCGGGCGTCCGTCACCCAGTTGCTTGCCGCGTTTGATCTGGAGCGGCTGTCGGCGGATGCCGCGACGCGGTTCGAGCGGACATCCGCGGCGATGGCAGTCTTGGACGATCTGCGTGCCGAGGTTGATGCCGGGGCGGTTCTTCCGGAGGTCGCGGTGGGACGCTACACGGCCCTGGTGCGGCAGGTTCTCGAGGCATTCGAAGGCCTCGCCAAGTCGACCGATGATCCCGGCATTGCCCTGCAATTGCGCGGCTTGTCGTCTCTTGCGGAAGTCCGGGATCTGTCCGGGCTGGAGCGCAATGTCGGCGCGGCGGGCTTCGGGGCCGGGATCTTTTCGGCTGAACAGCTGACGGAACTGGAAAGCTACGCCACGGCACAGGACACCATGCTGTCGCTCTTTCTGCGCGGTGCGCCTGCCGAGCTGGAGACCCTTGTAGAAGCGTTTCAGGCATCGACGGCCGTGGGGAACCTCGACCGGTTACGCCAAGCTGCGCGCGATAGCGTCGGGCGGCTTACACCGGCCGAGATTTCAGGGGCGGACTATTTCGAAGCCGCGTCGGCGCGCATGGACGGGCTTGCCGGGATCGAGGCGGCAACCCTGGACCGGGTGCGCGCTCAGGCGGATGCAACGGCAACCGCCGCGCTGTGGCGCGTCGGCCTGGTGTCGGGTGGGGCCATGATTGTCGTGGGCCTGAGCATTCTGCTCTCGCTGCGGCTGACCCGCGCGGCAGTTGACGAAATCGCCGGTGTCGTTGCCACGGCAGAGACGATGACGGCGGGCGATTTGAACGTCGAGATGCCGGAGCCCAGGCTTGTCGAGGTGGGCCGTATGGTGGCCGCTCTCGACGGGTTTCGCGCGGCGATCCTTGCCGGGCGCGAGAAGGAGCGGGCCGCCGCGGCTGCCGAAGAGGCCGCGCGACAGGCCGCGGCCGAGCAGGAACGCGCGACACGGGCACAGGAAGAGGCGCGGCTGGCTGACGAGGCGCGTAGAGCCGCCGAGGTGTCCGCACGCGAGCGCGCGGCTGCCGCCGAAATCGCCGAGGTCGTCGCGGCCTGTGCCGCGGGCGACTTTTCCCGACGGCTTGCCACTGAGGACAAGGACGGGGTGTTTGCCGATTTGTGCGAGGGGATGAACCGGATCGGCGAGGTGACGAACGCGGGCATCGGCGCCGTGCGTACGGCGCTCGATCATCTCGCGCGGGGTGATCTTACCCATCGCATGCCCGCCGGCTTCGAGGGCGTCTTTGCCGAGATCGCCGAATCCGTGAACCGAACGACCGAGAGTCTGACCCGCACCATGTCGGAGATCGCGGCGTCCGCCGGATCCGTCGATACTTCGGCGCGCGAGATTTCCGGCGCGGCCGACGATCTGGCGCGCCGTTCGGAACGGAATGCCGCGATGCTGGAGGAAACCGCCTCCGCCCTTGAGCAGATGTCGGCGACGGTCAAGGCCGCGGCCGGGTCGGCGGAAACCGCCTCTGCCGCCGTCGCCGAAATCTCGACACGTGCCGGCGCCGGTCACGCGGTCGTCAACCGGGCGGTGACCGCGATGGACGAGATCCAGGCGTCGTCCGAGGCGATCGGCCGGATCCTGCAAGTCATCGACGAGATCGCCTTCCAGACCAACCTCCTGGCGCTCAACGCTGGCGTCGAGGCCGCGCGCGCGGGCGAGGCGGGCCGGGGGTTTGCCGTGGTCGCCTCCGAGGTTCGGGCGCTGGCACAGCGCTCCTCCGAGGCGGCGCGCGAGATCGCGACCCTTATCGAGAAATCCGGTCAGGACGTTGCCCGCGGGGTGGATCTTGTCAACGAGTCCGGCACCGCCCTGAAGGCGATCGTGGCCGGGGTCGATGACGTGACCGCGAAAATCGCCCAGATCGTCGCTGCGGCACAGGAGACGGCAACGGGGATCGTGGAGATCTCGAATGCCACGACAGAGCTTGACCGGACGACGCAGCAGAACGCCGCCGTGTTCGAGGAGACCAATGCTGCCGTGCGCTCGCTCCAGGGAGAGGCCGCATCCCTTGCGCAGTCGGTCGCCGCATTCCAACTGACGGACGAGGCACAACATACGGGTGAGGCACGGCGCGTTGCCTGAGTTCTCGGCGTGACATATCGCGTGGTAACGCCTGACGGGAACTTCGCTCGGCAGGCGACCGTTTCTGCTTCGAGGGCCGGGAACGGACGTGCCGGGCTTTGCCGTTTGTCGGCATAGACAAGACCTGCCCAGAACTCGGAGCGCATACCCGTCCAAGGCCTAAGCCTCAGCCTCCGCTCGGGAGCTTCAAGTAGTTCTTGGTCTTGAAAATGCGTTGATCTTCCTTAGTCCAGTCGGTCAGCCGGACTGAGGATCAGGGGCCATGGCCGTGGTCAGATCGGCGAGACGGATTGGCTTCTCCACCACGGTGGCAAAGCCAACCAAATGCAGCTCCTCGCGCAGTTTCTCGTCGGCAAATGCCGTGATCGCAATCGCACGGGGTGGAGCGTTGCCGAGGTAGGAGGACCGGTGGCGGATTGCCGACAGCGCTTCGATGCCGCTCATGCCGGGCAGGTACACGTCGAAAAGCAGCAGATCGAACGTGCCTGCCTCCCATGCTTGCACGGCCTCGCGGCCGTCCGTGACGAGCGTGATGTCATGCCCCAGCGTGGCGAGAAGCCTCTTCAGAACCGCTCCATAGGCCTCGTTATCCTCCGCCGCGAGAACCCGGAGTGGCGCCTGACCATACTCCGCGGAACTCGCGAGGCCATCGTTGTGTTCGCCGGTTCCTGCCATGCCTGCCTCGGGCAGAGGCAGCCACAGGTCGACGCGGGTGCCATCAATCGGTGTCGTCGTGATCTCGATACGGCCATCCATGCGCTCCAGCAGTTCGCGCACGATCGAAAGGCCGTGTGTCGGGGAAGACCGTGGCTCGAGGCTTCGTAGACGTCGAGTATGTCCTCCGGCCAAGAGCAGGTCGGCTTCACCGTCTTGAAAGACCTTGGCATTGACGTTCAGCGTGACCCCAAGGCCCGGCTTCGACGGACAGGCGACACGGATGTCGATATGATCGCCTTTGCCCGGATCGATCATATACCTAACGAGGTTCCGCAGAATCTGCCGCACGCGCTCGTGGTCCCCGACAAGATCGGGCATGGCCGTGGTCGGTGCGCGAAGTGCGAGATGAACGGACCGCGTTTCGGCAATGGGGACGAGGGATGTGATCTCCTCCTCCAAGGCCTCGAGTGGGGAGAAGACCTCAGAGCCGAGCACCATGCCAGCGTATGGACGCTCCTGTGAAACCATAGCGGAGCCGAGAATACTTGCGATGGTTTCAGTCGATCTGCCAAGACGGATGATCATTGCGCGCTGCACCGGTGACAGATCCCATGTCGCAGCGACGTCAACGAGGCCGGAGATCGTATCAACCGGGATCGAGATGTCCTTGTGTATCCGGTTTAGCAGGGCCTGAGAGCCGAGAAGCGTGGAATCCTTCTCTCGTTGCGCTGACAGGAGGTCACCAAGATTTCGGTGAATGACAACTCGGCAGCCGTTCGGTGCCCGGGTTTCGATGCTCTGCGTCATCCCACCATCGACGGTCGGCTGTTCAAAACAGGCCGTTTCCGCCGTCGACTTGGAGAGACGATCTTCCAGCCACGCCAGTTCGTCCTCGCGGATCGACCCATCCATCTTGCGGCGCAGGCTGGAGCGAAGAATGTCCTCAAAGCGCGCGCCCGGCACCATGGCCGTGGTGCTGCGCGGAAAGAACTCGCTACAGCGCGCGTTGGCAGCCACCAGGCGGTCGTCTGGGTCGTAGATTTCGAAGCCATCTTGCAGACTCTCTATGGCAGTCAAAAAGTATTGGCGCAGATCCTGAACGGATCTTCTTGCAGCGTCGAGTTCGGTCAAATCCTGGGCCAAGAGGAGGATCTTGTCCTTCACCCGTCGGAACGTGACCCGCGCGTGAAGGGTGGTGGCGTCGGCTCGGACGAGATGGATGGTCCGCTCAACGTGCCCGTGTTCGCCCTGCTGCAGGCCGTCAAGGGCTTCAAAGACTGCCTTTCTGTCCAGAGTGGTGATCAAGCCGATTGCGGGCTGCCCGGAAAGATCATCCTCGCCAAGCCCCAAGGCCTGACGGGCCTGAAGATTTGCATCTATGATGGTCTCGCTCAGGGCGCAGATGAGGACCGTCATATCCGATGTGGCACATCCAAGCTCTGCAAGGATGTCCGGGCGCATCAGCGGGCGACCGTCTTGAAGCTCGGGATCTGGAGCGGCGGTGTTGTCGATGATTTCACAGAACCACACGCCGGGAACGCCCGTCTGGGACAGGCCGAGTTGGAGGTGAACCCCGGCTTTGCTCTCGATGACGCCGCCGCTTGCTTCAGCGTTTGGTTGCCTTAGCTGCGACAGCAACAGGTCATTGCTTGCGGTCGTCAGAGCCGCCGACATGTCCGTTTCGCCGCCATCCAGGCCAAGGGTCGCCCGAAACGCCTCGCTCGCGTCAATCAAGTCGCCAACATCGGAAACAAGGGCAATCGGGCTGCGCAGTTGCGCAACACGCAGGCCAATATCCTTGCCCGGAAGTTGAGAGGGAACAGTCATCTTGATCTGGCTCCGGTCTCGGTCAGTTGCCTGCAACGACAAGGGCATATGTCGACGCGCAACTGGGGAGGTTGAATGGCGCTGCCACGGGACACCGCACGCTGCGAAGGCCGGCCCGCAAGTACGGGGTTTCGGATCTGGTTTCCCGGATGTCGCACCAGCGCCTTGCATTGCCCGGCCTGCAAGGATCAGGCGGCGTACTCCTCTTTGGCCGGCAGCAACCGGCCGAGATCGAGGATCCGGACCATGCGCTCCCCGATTACGGCGAGAGCCGAGACATAGCCTGCGCCGCCCTCGTCCGCGACCTCGGGTGGGGATTGCAGGGCCTCGGAGCTTATGTCGAGGATATCCGAGACTTCCGCGACAAGGAGGCCAAGGCTCTGATCGTTGACCTGCACGACGATGACGGCGCTGCGGCGGTCGGCATCGATCGGCGTCATGCCCAGCCGCGCCGACAGGTCCAGCACCGGCAGCAGGATGCCGCGCAGGTTGATCATGCCGCGCATGTGGACTGGCGCCTGCGGCAGCGGATCGGCGTGAGACCAACTCCGGATCTCGCGCACCGCCATGATCTCGACGGCGTAGTCCTCTTCGCCCAGCTTGAACGAGAGATACTCGCGGTTCTTGTCGCTCTTCGTGATCGGATCAAGCTGCATGGGTGCCACTCCCCGTGTTTCATTGATGACCCCGTCGGAGGTCGATGGTTCCGGCCCCGGCCTTATGCCGGCCGGGGCTGGAGCCTCAGAACTCTTCCCAGTCTTCCGCGGCCGGGGCTACCGCTTTGCCGCCGGTGACGGCGAGCTTCGGCGGTGCGGACCGGCGGCTGCCGAACACGGCCGTCTCGGCCTTCGGGCCGGGGGCGGCGTTCGCCGCGATGCCAGAGACATCGAACTTGGCGGTGTTGTCGATCAGCGCCGAGGACATCGACAGCAGCGACTGGGTGGCCGCATTGGTCTGTTCGGACAGCGCGGCATTCTGCTGGGTCACCTGGTCGAGCTGGTTGACCGCGACGTTGATCTCCTTGATCCCGGTCGCCTGTTCGGCGGACGAGCCGGCCATTCCGGTGATCTGGTCCTTGACCTCGCCGACGCTGACCTCGATCTCGCCGATCACGTTGCCGGCCTCGTCGACAAGGTCGACGCCGCGGCGCACCTGGCTCGTCGAGGTTTCGATCAGAACCGCGATCTCGCGCGCCGCCTCCGAAGACCGTTGCGCCAGTGCCCGCACCTCGGAGGCGACGACGGCGAAGCCGCGCCCCGCCTCGCCCGCCCGCGCTGCCTCGACCCCGGCATTAAGCGCCAGAAGGTTCGTCTGGAAGGCGATCTCGTCGATCACGCTAGTGATCTTCGAGATCTTGGTCGACCCTTCGGCGATCTCCTGCATCGCGTTGATCGTGTCGCGCACGACCTTGCCGCTCTTCTTGGCCCGCTCCTGCGTGGTTTCGACCATGCTGCGCGCGGCCTCGGCCACCGAAGCGGCGGATTGCACCGAGGCCGTCAACTCGTCAAGCGCGGCCGCGGTTTCCTCCAGCGTCGCGGCCTGCTGCTCGGTCCGGCGATTGAGATCCTGCGAGGCGGAGGTGATCTCATTGGCCTCGTTGCGGATCGATTGTGCGCTTTCCACGACCAGGGCGATTGCCCCGGCAAGATTTTCCGATGCCGCGTTGAAATCGACCCGCAGCTTCTCGTAGTCGGCCGGGAACTCCTGCGCGATCCGGGTCGAGAGCCGACCATTCGCCAGGTCGCCCAGGGCCGAGCCGAGGGTCGCGACGACATGCGCCTGTTCCTTTCTGGTGCGCTCGTCGCGCTCGGCGCGCTCGTCAGCGGCGTGGCGTTCCTCGGTGACGTCGCGGCCAATCAGGGCGGAGAGCATGACGCGTCCGGCGAAGTCCTTTGCGGGGGCCAGCACGCCTTCGATCAGGCGCATCCCGATCCGCGGGATATCGACGGTGAAGGTTCCGGTGATCGCCTCGCCCGCCTTGAGACGGCTGGCCACAGGCTGACCGTCGAGGCTGATGCGGTCCAGAAGCTCGAGTCCATGCAGTTGCTCGATGCCACGCTCGCAAAGGCCCAGGAAGGCGTCATTGGCATTGATCACCGCGCCGTCCGGCGACATCTCGACCCGCAGTTGCGCACTGTCGAGGGCCCCGATGAGGGCATCCTTGCGCTGCTCATCGGTGACGCGCTTCCATTCGGCCACATAGCCCAGATGCGCGCCGTCCGGGCCGGCGACCCACGAAACCTCGATCGTCAGCCGTTCTTCGCCCAGCCTGACGTTGCCGCGGTAGGGCAGGTTCTTCGGATCGGAGAGGATCTTGCGTACCTGCGGACGCCTGGCGTGGAACATGTCCATGTTGCCGCCGATGATCTTCTTGTGGTCGAAGTCGGGCACA
>JANSXY010000037.1 GCA_024742695.1 Paracoccaceae bacterium
CATCGCCGCGCCGATCTCGGCCGCCTCGCGCGGCTTGATCGTGGCGGTCAGGATCACCACGCCGCCCTTGCCCATGTGCTGCACCAGCCCGTCGGGGCCCAGGATCACCGCCTTCGCCTGGTCGCCGTTCATCACCATGACAAAGGCAACCTGAACGTCGCGGCCGGCCTCTGCGACGTTGCTGGCAGCCATGCCGCCGATCTTCTCAAGAAGTGCCAAGCGTTCGGTGCTCAAGTCGAAACCCGCGACGTCGAACCCGGCCTTGATCAGGTTCTTGGCCAGGCCTGAGCCCATGTCGCCAAGACCTATGACGGTGGCTTTTCTCATGCATTCCTTCCTGTCGGCCGCCGCACGCTCCGCGAGTGCCTCTCGCTCGAGCCTGCCTGTTTCTGCCGGTGATCAGTTCACAGCCTGTTGGACAGCAGCAAGAAAAAAACATCATCTTGATATATTTGGTGTATTTTGATGTATTGCGGTGGAGATTATTAGAGATTATGATTGTTTTTGATGGACAAGATCGAAGGCAAACCGCCGCAAGCTATCAAACAGCGAGCCACGTTGGCGCAGATCGCAAAGCTTGCTGGCGTCGGGACTGCGACGGTTGACCGAGTGCTGCACGATCGCGCTCATGTCGGCTCCGCGACGCGGCAGCGGGTCTTGCAGGCCAAGGAAGCGATAGAGTCGGGATCAAAGCCTGCTGAACGCCCGCGCCCCTGGCGGCTGCGCGTTTTCCTGCCAGAGGATGCCGGACCGTCGACCGAGTTCCTTGCCCGCTGTTTTCAGGAGTTCGGCGCCAGAGGTGAAGCCACTATCGAGTGCGTGTTCACAAAGAAGATGGAACCTGGGATTTTGGCGCGCAAACTCCTTGCCACCTCTGGACAAGGAGTGGACGCGGTTGCATTCCAAGCCCTCGACGACCCGCGGGTCCACGACGCGGTGCATGAACTTGAGCGACTGAATATTCCTGCACTGGCCATCCTGTCGCCGATCGAGCACCCATCGCTGATTGGCTTCATCGGTCTGAACAATCGAGCAGCCGGACGAACCGGTGGATACCTGATGGGTCGCCTGACCCGCCGCTCCGGAGCTGTGGTCGTCGTGACCTCTGGACAGCTCTACCGTAGCCACGAAGACAGGGAGATGGGTTTTCGTATCGCGTTGCGACAAGGCTTCAGCCATGTACAGGAAGTCGTCACATGCAATGCCAATGATGATGGCGAGGGCAACTACAAGGCGATGAGTCGTCTTCTCTCAGACCGAGACGACATCGTCGGGATCTACAGTGTCGGGGGTGGCAATCTGGGTGTCGCACGTGCTTTGGGTGAGGCCGGTCTTGCGAAGGACATTGTATTCATCTGTCACAACCTGACATCCCGCACCCAGGGTTTTCTTATGGACGGCACGATTGACATCGTGCTCCACGTCAACATGCGGCTTGTTGCAGAAGAAGCCGTCGAAGCGCTTTGCGCCCATCTTGAGCACCGTCCATTCAAACCAAGGGCACTATTGACGGGAGTCATCACGCGCGAAAACATCATCGGCGCGACCTTCGGCTGAGCACGAAGCGATGACGCGAGATGGCGCGCATTTCCGCGTGTCAATCGAGACCGTGCAAAGTCTTGGTTTCCAGGTAGTCCTCCAGTCCCATCAGCCCCCCTTCGCGGCCGTTGCCGGACTGCTTGTATCCGCCGAAGGGCGAGCCATAGTTGAAGCCGCCCCCGTTGATATGGATCGCCCCGGCGCGCAGGCGTTTGGCGACGCGCAACGCCCGCTCGGGATTACCGGTCTGCACATAGGCGGCAAGCCCGTAGGGCGTGTCGTTGGCTATCTTGATGGCATCAGCCTCGTCCTCGAACGGAATAATCACCAGCACTGGGCCGAAGATCTCTTCTCGTGCGACCCGCATGTCGTTCGACACGTCGGCAAATATCGTGGGTTTGGCGAACCATCCGGTCGTGACCCCCTCGGGCTTGCCAAGGCCACCAGCCAGAAGCCTCGCCCCCTCGGCGATACCGATTTCGATCATGGCCTGCACACGATCGAATTGAATCCGATCGAAGAGGGGTCCGATATGATCGCCCTCCTGCTCGGGATCGCCGACAATGATGGCATCCGCGGTCCGTTTGGCGATACGAAGAACCTCTTCATAGCAGGTGCGCTCGACCAGAAGCCGCGTTGGCGCGTCGCACGACTGGCCGGTGTTGAACATGCAATCCCGAACCGATGCTACCACCTGCGCCTCGAGATCGCAGTCGGCGAAGACCAGGTTCGGCGATTTGCCTCCCAGTTCCAGCGTCACGCGCTTGACGGTCTCGGCGGCGTCACGGGTGACGGCGATGCCGGCCCGTGTCGACCCGGTGAACGACATCATCTCGATATCGGGGTGGCGCGACAGGGCGGCACCGACAGTCGGGCCATCCCCGTTCACCAGATTGAACACGCCGGGCGGATAGCCCGCCTCGTGAATGATCTCGGCATAGATCATCGCCGAGATCGGCGTGTGTTCCGATGGCTTCAGCACACAGGTCGAACCCGTGGCGAGAACCGGAATGACCTTGAGCGCGATCTGGTTCATCGGCCAGTTCCACGGGGTGATCAGGCCGCAGACCCCGATCGGCTCACGCAAAAGGAGGTCGCCGTTGGCAAGCACCTTGCGTTCCTCAAGCTCTTCCAGCGCGTCGATGAAGCCCTGCAGATGGCCGATGGCTGCATCCGCCTGGGCGGCCCGCGCCATCGTGATCGGCGCTCCCATCTCCATCCGCATCGCCTGGGCCAGGTCTTCGAAGCGCCTTTGAGTCGCAGCCTTCAACCGATGCAGCAGCTCAAGTCTTTCCGTCTTGGGCGAGTTGGAGAAGTCGGCGAATGCCACCCTTGCAGCGGCAACGGCGCGGTCCACGTCAGCGGAGTTGCCCATGGCAACCGTACCGATCTGTGCCTCGGTCGCCGGGTTCAGAACTGGCAGACTGGCCGAGGTCGCAGGCTCGACCCAGCGCCCGCCGATGTAGAATTTCGTCAGGTTCCGCATCCTTGCCGTCCTTTCGTCAGCGCGCCCTGGCGATGGCGGTCTCGACCATCTCACGCAGCTCTGCGACCGTGGCGGTGCGCGGATTGGTGCTTGCGGCACTGTCCTTCAGGGCCTTCTCCGCGATCCTGGCGGCGCAATCGGCCGGCACGCCGATCTCGGCCAGGGACCTCGGAATCCCGATCTGGTCGAGCAGGCCCTCAACAGCCGCGATGAATCCCTCGACCGACGTGTCGGCCAAGTCCATCGCCTGCGCCATTCGACGAACCTTTTGCTCCTGTCCGGCAAGGTTGAAGCGCAGCACCACTGGAAGAAGGATCGCATTCGTCAGGCCATGCTGCGTATTGAATTCGGCCCCCACCATGTGGGAAATCGCATGGACGAGGCCCAAACCTTTGAGGAAGGCGACCCCCGCAAGACAGGATCCCATCAGCATGCCGCCGCGCGCTGCCAGGTTCTCGGGTTCCTCCACGGCCACCGGCAGCCATTTTGCGATGAGCGCAAGCCCTTCAAGTGCCACGGCATCGCACAGCGGATGGAAACCCGGTACGAGATAGGCCTCGATCGCATGAACCAGGGCGTCGGCGCCGGTCCAGGCGGTGAGGGTCCGAGGCAGGCCGACCGTCAGTTCCGGATCCAGAAGCGCCAGCGCGGGCTTGAGATCGGGGTGCCAGACGCAGAATTTCATGCCCTTGGCCGCATGGGTGACCATGGCGGTACTTTCGGTCTCGGCCCCGGTTCCGGCGGTCGTTGGAATGGTTATCAAGGCCGGAAAGCCGTCACCCGATCCGATGCGTGGAACGGGGCGTTCGAATTCGAAGGCCCAGAGGTCGAGATCGTTGCGGGCCGTGAGGCAGATCGCCTTGGCGCCATCCATTGCACTCCCGCCGCCGATCGCGATGATCGCGTCGTGGCCGCCCACAAGGAACGCCGCGCGCCCCGCCCCGATCTCGCCATCCACCGGATTGGGCGAAATGTCCGAGAAGAGGGTCGTGTTCAGCCCCGCCCCACAAAGCAGGGACTGCAGCTGTGCGATAAAGGGAAGCCCGCGGCTGCCGCGATCCGTGACGATCAGAGGACTGCGAATGCCCAATGCCGTGCAGCGCCGGCCGATTTCGGCCAAGCGGCCTGGCCCATAGGCGATAGGCACCGGAAACCCCCAGTCGTTCGGGGCCAGCATCGATGGGTCGCCCTTGGTCTTAGGGATGGTTTTGGCGATGGGCATTGTGCAGCTTTCTATCTGGCGTCGAACGGCATCGAGGTCGGGCGCACTGGGATGCGCCGGTCGATGCCCCGGACGATGGTCTTTTCCTTGTCGAAGAACGGCAAATCGACGACCCGGGCCTCGCAGATTGCTCCAGTCGGCAGAGTCAGCCGCAAGGCACGGTCAACCCATGCGCCTGGAGAAAGGAACCGAGCGTAGCCGATACCGCACCCCAACGTAGGGGACGGCACGCCAGCTGTTACGCGGCCCACAGGAGTGTCGCCATCCAAAATCATGCTGCCTGCCGCGGGAACTGCGGTCTGGCAGGTGATCCCGAAGAGAACGGGTCGGCGGTCGCGGTGGACGAGCGCACCACGTCCGACGAAATCCCCCTTATCCATGTCGATGAAGGGCGCGAGCCCAGCTTCGAACGGGGTCATGGAGGTATCGATGTCCGACAGATTGCCAAGAATCCCGCCCTCGATCCGGCGGATGGTCATCGCCCGCGCGGACGCGAGTTCAAGCCCGTGGGGTGCCCCGCAGGCCATCAGGTGGTCCCATAGGGCGAGATGGTCCGTCGTCGCGCCGTCGCTGTAGATTTCAAATCCCAGCTCGTTGGTGAACCCCGTGCGCGAGACATACAGCTTCTGCCCGCCAAGATCGAAGACGCCCGACCGGAAGTACCCCATCGTATCGTCGATAGCCCCGCCTGATGCGGCGTTCATGATGTCGATCGAGGCCGGCCCCTGAATCTGCAGCACGCGCGATTTCGGATCGGATATCGACACATCGAATCCGACGCTGTGGGCGATCAACCATGTCTCAAAGGGACCGTCAGCCTGAACATACCAGAACCGATCCGGCCCAAGACGGAACACCACGCCGTCCATGAAGATGCCGCCTTGCGGTGTGCAAGCGATGGCGTAGTAGCCACGACCTTCCCGCATCGTCGAGATACGGCGCGCCAGAACCCGTTCCAGGAACGGGACCGCATCCGGACCCGCGATTTCGATGGGCTTTTCCGGCACGTCGAAAATGACCGCCTTCTGCCGAAGAAGCCAGTACTTCTCGGTCACGTCCTCGCCCAAGTAAATGGGAAAGAAGCGGTCTGCATAGACGCCGCGGATCATCCCGGGGCTTCCGGTCCGGGCGATGAACGGCGACTCTTCGAAGCGGCGGGCGCTGATCGCGACCACGTTCTCGAGGTCGGCGGCTTCCTGAAGGCTGGCCAAGCTGTGGTCCTTTCTTTCTATTGTTCAGTTTGAGGACGCCGGTCGGAGGATGACCGGCGGATCATGCGCGGTGATCGGGGGCGGAGGCGCCTCAAGGCGCTCGATCTGGACAAGACAGGAATGCGCCGTCGGCCCCTGACCAAGGCGCGAGGTACCTTTGTCGCGCGTAAGCACGTTAGGATTGCCCTGTTTGCAAAGGCTGCCGGGCGTACCCGGCTCGGTCGGATCATACCAGGCACCGGTGCTCATCTGGACGACGCCGGGCCGGATGCCCTCGTCAACGCGAATACCGGCCAGACACGATCCGCGATCATTCCAGATCCGGACGATCTCGCCGTTCGCAAGGCCGCGCGCGGCGGCATCGTGGGGGTGGATACGCACCGGCTCGCGTCCTTCGATCTTGGCCGCCCGACTGTGGCTTCCATGATCAAGCTGACTGTGCAGTTTTGTCGCCGGCTGGTTCGAAATCAGGTGCAGCGGGAAGCGCCTGTCGGCCTTCCCCAACCATTCGAATGGCGGCATCCATGCCGGATGGCCCAAGCAGTCATCATAGCCGAAGCCGGCAACCGTTTCCGAGAAAATCTCGATCCTGCCGCTCGGGGTGGCCAGCGGATGTGCCGACGGGTCGGCGCGAAATTCGCGTAGCATGATCGTTGGTTCGGTGGGCCGGTCGACCCTGAACCAGCCGTCGCGCCTGAACTCGGCATAGTCGGGCATCTCGATCTCCATCGCTTTGGCGCGTTCCTTGGTCTCCTCATAGATCCGGCGTTGCCATTCCTCGGCATTGCGGCCTTCGGTGAAGGCGGCCTCGACGCCCATGGCCATCGCGATACCTGAGAAAATTTCAAAATCATCGCGGGCCTGACCGAAAGGTTCGGTCAGCTTGGACATGGCAATGACATAAGGGTCGCGTGGCGTCAGTCCGATGTCCTGCCGTTCAAGCGGGGTCGTGCAGGGCAGAACGATATCCGCGCGTTTGGCCAGCGCGTTCCAGCACCATTCGTTCACGATTATCGTTTCCGGCCGCCGCCAGGCCCGCACCAAACGGTTGAGATCCTGATGATGGTGGAACGGGTTGCCCCCCGCCCACCAAACCAGACGGATATCGGGATACGCGTAGCATCCTCCGTCAAACTCGAACGGTTCGCCCGGGTGCAGCAGCATGTCGCTGATCCGGGCCACGGGAATGAAGCTGTCCACGGCGTTTCGGGCCTGAGGAAAGGCCGCGCCCGGCAGGACGTTGAACTGACCACCGATATGGTTCGTGGCGCTGTAGCCAAAGCCGAACCCGCCCCCAGGAAGGCCGATCTGGCCCAGCATCGCGGCAAGGGTTATCGCCGCCCAGAAGGGCTGTTCGCCGTGATCCTGTCGGGTCAGGGACCAACTTACGGAAATCATCGTGCGGAGCGCCGCCATCCGCCGTGCCAGCGAGCGCAAGGTCTCGGCTGGGATCTCGCTGATCGCAGCCGCCCAGTCCGCGGATTTCGGGACGCCATCGGTCTGGCCGAGGAGATAGGGCAGGAACCGGTCGAATCCGGTTGTGTAGCGGTCGAGAAATGCTCGGTCGCTCAACCCCTCGACATGCAGCGTATGCG
Source organism: Paracoccaceae bacterium (assembly GCA_024742695.1). Classification (GTDB taxonomy): domain Bacteria; phylum Pseudomonadota; class Alphaproteobacteria; order Rhodobacterales; family Rhodobacteraceae; genus JANSXY01. The sequence continues at coordinate 7,054 of JANSXY010000037.1, forward strand.
CCAAGGCCAGCAGAATCGCGACATCAGTATTGGGAACGGCGGGCAGCCACTCGCCCCCGACATCTTCCAGCAGGTCGGATCGGATCGGGCTGATATTGACGAAGTGCACGCCGGCCATGTGGGCCGCCAAGATTCCCTCGCGCTGGACATGTCGGCCGGTGCCACCCTGGCAGATCTGTCCGTTCTTCAACGGAATGCCGCCGAAGCAGACCAGCAGATCTGTGGAGTCCCGGATCACGTCCCAACTGGTGCAGGTGTCGAGGAAGGCGCGGTAGCTGCCCAGGACGTGCGGGATCATGGCTTCGGCCGCGGCAAAGCTGTAAGTATGCCTTGATCGCGTGTATCCGCCGATGCAGTTCAGGAATCGATGAAGCTGGCTTTGGGCATGGTGAAACCGCCCTGCGCTGGCCCAGCCGTAGGATCCGCCGAAAATCGCCTCGTTTCCGAAAGCGCTCTTCACCCGCGTGAGTTCACCGGCCACAAGCTTGTTGGCCTCGTCCCAACTCACCGCGACGAACGGGTCGGTGCCGCGACGGTCGGTGTGGTGGCCTGGGCCGCCCTCCAGCCAGCCTTGGCGCACCATCGGCGCGTCGATCCGTGTGGGGCCGTCCTGCACGTCCAGAATACCCAACCCGATCGGCGAGGGATCAGCATCCGCTTCGAAGGCGTAGAGATCCCGGACCCTGCCGTTCGAGACGCGGGCCCGATAGGTTCCCCAATGCATGCTGGTCAGGGGCAATGTGTCGTTTCGGGTCATTGGCTATCCAGTCCAAGGGTCGCCTGGCGCCTGCGGCTCCACCCGCTGGTCATGCGGTCGGCGATGATGGCGATGATGGCCATGGCCAGGCCGGCGATCAGGCCCTGGCCGACGTTTCCATCGGTCAGCGCGATATAGACGGTCTGTTCCAGCCCGTTGGCACCAACGAGCGCCGCGATCACGAGCATCGCGATGCCGTAGAGGATGGTCTGGTTCAGACCCAGCATCATGATCGGAAGAGCCAGGGGAATCTTCACCTGCCAAAGCAACTGGCGCGGTGTCGTGCCGATCATGCGCGCCGCCTCGATCACCGTTTCCGGCAGGTCGCGCAGACCGTGCTCGGTGTAGCGGATGGCGGGCACGATGGCATAGGCGATGATGGCCAGAAGGGCGGTGAAGTCGCCGATCTTGAAGATCATAACGAAGGGGATGAGGATCACGAACAGGGGCATGGTCTGCAACGTGTCGTTGATCGGCCGGACAATGGCGGACACCCGGTCGTTCTGGGCGGCCCAGATGCCGATCGCGCTGCCAAGGGTGAAAGCGATGGCCACGGCGATGCCGCAGAGGTAGATCGACAGCACGGCCGCAGGCCAGTTTCCGGTCACGACGATGAACAGCAGCCCCAGCGCCGTGCCAAGCGCCATCGCGGCCCCGCCGATGCCGTGGCTCAGGAGGACGAGGATCAGGATAAGGGTTGGCCAGGGCAGACCGGTCAGCCCGAAAAAATAGATCACGGCAAAGATCAGGACCGCGATTCCGGCCTTCGGGGTCCAACGCCTGGCCGACCACAGGGCAAGCGCGATCATGCCAAGGGCATAGGCGATCTGGTGCCCCGGGGTCAGCGCGAAACCCCAGGTAAAGGGGCTGACCGCGCCTTGCAGGCCGATCCTTGCGGGCAGCATCACGAAATAGAAGGCGGCTGTCTTTATCGCTTCGATCTGCGTGCGGAAGGCGGTGATGAACCCGCTGAGGGCTTCGTTCATCAGGGGTGCCGGGTTGATCCGATAGGCGGCAGGCCAGTCGTACAGCAGCGGCAGCATCAGGCACGCGCCATAGATCAGCACGATCGCCATGCCGGCGAACAGCCAGAGGCTATTGCGTGGCGCCGTCTTGCCAGACCTGTCCGAGGCTCCGGCAAAGCCGATCGTCACGCGATCGATCACCATGGCCATCAGCGCGATCACCAGGCCGACCAGCAGGCTTTCACCGAACTGCGCCTTGCGGATTGTTGACAGCACCTCCCATCCAAGGTCTGCCGTGCCGCCGATAACCGATGCGATGATGACCATACTGAGCGAGGCCATCGTCGCCTGATTGACGCCGAGCATCAGTTGCCGCCGCGCCGAGGGAACGCGGACCTGCCAGAAGAGCTGTCGGCGCGTTGCCCCGGCCATGAGGCCGGACTCAATCACTTCGGGGGCGACACGACGCAGACCGAGAATGGTGTTCCGCACCATGGGCGGGAAGGAGTAGAGGATGCTTGCAATCAGTCCGACCACGGTGCCGAAGCCGAAGAGCATCAGGATCGGCAGAAGATAGGCGAATGTCGGCACGGTCTGCAGGACATCCAGCGTGGGCATGATGACCCGCTCTGCCCGGGCCGAGCGGAAGCCCCAGACCCCGATCGCAAAACCTACAAGGATCGCAGAAGGAACCGAAATCGCCACCAGAGACAAGGTGTTCATCCCGGCGTCCCAGTAGCCGATCGTCAGCATGTAGGCCGACGCGCCGAGTGTGAACAGCGCCAGCCGCCAGCCGGAGGCGGCATAGGCCAGAATACAGAACAGGAGCATGGCTACCGACCAGGGAAGGGCGTGGAGACCCTTCTGCACGGCCCTGATCGGATATTCGAGAAGAGCGGACATGCCTTGGAAGATCCAGGCGAAGTGCCGGACGACCCAGTTCGATACGGCGTTCACGACATCCGCCACGGGCAGAACCCATGCCTCCGGATAGCGGGCCAGCCAGTCCAGGCGGCCCTGCAACAGAACGCCGATCAGGGTGATGGCGATTGCGCCGATCCAAAGCGCCGTGCAACGGTCGACCTGGGCCATGATCCGTCTCATGCGCTGCCCGATGGTCCGGTTTGCGCACAGCCAAGGGCCAGCGAGGCAGCAAGCCCCCGGGCGGTCACGATCCCCAGAACGGTGCCGCGAGGGCCTTCCACGACCACTCCGGCCGAACTGCCCAGGTCGGGCAACACGCTTGCGACAGAGGTATCCTCGGCCACCCGGCGCAGGCCCTCCACGGTTCCGGATACCGGTTCCATGATGTCGCTCGCGCGCAGTATGCTTTCCCAGGGCACGTCCTGCGTGAAATCGCGGATGTAATCGTCGGCGGGGTTCAGAATCAGATCGATCGGCCGCCCGATCTGCACAACGGCACCGTCGCGCATGATCGCCATGCGGTCGGCGATCCGAAGCGCCTCTTGGAAATCATGGGTGATGAAGACGATGGACTTGTGCAACTTTCTCTGGATGCGCAGGAATTCGTCCTGCATCTGCTTGCGGATCAGGGGATCGAGTGCTGAGAACGGCTCGTCGAGGAGCCAGACTTCGGGTTCGACCGCCAGCGACCGGGCGATGCCGACACGCTGCTGCTGACCGCCGGACAACTCGCTGGGATAGTTGCGCTCGCGACCGGTCAGGCCCACAAGCTCGATCACCCGTGCGGCGCGGGCATGACGGTCGGCCTCGCCCATCCCCTGCAGCTTCAGCGGGAAGGCAATGTTGTCGATCACGTTCAGATGCGGCATCAGGCCGAAGCTCTGAAAGACCATGCCCAGCTTGTGGCGACGGATCTCGATCAGTTCGGCGGTGGACTTCTTCAACAGATCCTCACCGTCCAGCAGGATCTCCCCCGCCGTCGGCTCCACCAGCCGCGACAGGCAGCGAACGATGGTCGACTTTCCGGAACCCGAAAGCCCCATGATCACGAAGATCTCTCCCTTGTGGACGTCGAAGCTGACAGAGGCATTGGCGACGATGTGACCCGTGGCGCGGATTTCGGCGGCCCTCGCCGCGGGATCTCGCGCGCCCGCCGACACGGGTCGGAAGAAGCTGTCCGCACGTGGGCCATAGACCTTCCAGACGTTCCGGCAGGACAGCACGACCGGACCAAGGTCAGAGGATGATGTCTTCATGGAGCGCTCCCGGCGATCGAAGGGACGCAACTCGGAATTGGCTGTCAGCCCCCGCGCACCCCCTCGGAACAGACCGGTCGATGACATGCCAGACGCATGCCAACGACCGGCAGGAACAAGATGTCACAGCCTATTGCATTGCCTGCTCGACCCAGGGCTTCCACTTTGCCTCGTTGTTGGCGATCCATTCCGTCACCACGGCATCCAGATCACGACCCTTCTGGTCGATCTCAAGGATCATGTCGTTCTGATCCTCATTCGTGATCGTCAGGGCTGTCAGCATCCTGAACGCGGCGGGCCACTTAGCTTCGAATCCGCCCCAGGCCACCTTCAGGACATTCGGCTGGACGAAACCACAGGCATTGTCCTTCGTCTGGCTTTCGGCTTCGGCGGCGTCCGCACAAGAACGTCCCGCGGCTCCCCATTCGATCCACTTGAGGTCATGTTCGGCAAAGATCCAGTGTGGCGCCCACCACCTCATGACGATGGGTTGTCTGGCGGCGTAGGCGGCCTGAAATTCCGCCATCATCGCGCCTTCGCTGCCACCCGGAATGGCCACGATTGGCGCACCGATCGCCGTGATCAGGTCACTGTCAAAGGTGCCCCAATCGGCGGGATAGGCAATCAGTCGCCCGTTCGGAAAGGTCTCGGGCGTCGCAAGAAGCTGAGCGCAGTCCCACAGCGCAGTATAGCTGGGCAGGCTTGGGCAGCTCTCCTCCAGATAGGCGGGATACATGAAGTCCTGCCAGCCATCGAGCCCGATCTCACCGACGATCTTTATGTCACCGGCGGCGACCGCGGTGGGATAGATGTCACCGATCAGATTGTCCCACACTTCCGGCTGGAAGTGCAGGTTTCCGTTGGCGAGCCCGACGAACTGGGGCACCGCTCCGGCACTGACATACTCAATATTATACCCCATGACCTTGAGCAGTTCGCCGGCAATCTTTGCCGAGGTGAACTGGCCGGTCCAGTCGTTCAGGACGACCTTGATAGGATCCCCGGACTCGGGAACCGATTGGCCAATGGCGACGGATGCCGGCGCCAGCAATGTGGCGGCAACCATGGCTGCCCTGAGCGTTGCAAACATGTCTTCCTCCCAAAGTTTCTGTCGTTGCGTCCGACTTGAATGCCAGACAGTAAGCTATCCTCTTGCCGATAAACTTACTCTTGGTCAGTATTTTGTGTCAAAGCGTAATTTGCGTTCTTTTGCGTAGCTCACGGATACGGCAGTGGTTGGTGACTGATGAACCTGCAGGCCGTCTACCTTCCGCAAGCCGGCACCCGACCGGTTGATCCGTTCCGACATGTGTTCACCGATCGGATCGGGGCACAGGACTTGGCTCAACAATCATGGAATTATTGACCATGGATCCATTATCTTACCAAAAGTAAGAGCTCGCCCCGGTGTCAGCGAGGGAGACAGGCAAGACAGGATGCCAGCCATGACACACTTCTTCGGTCCGAGCGCAGAGGCCTTGACGTTCCTCAAGCAAGAGATCCGGCCTCGGCACAGATCGGCCCGAAACCTCCCGGACATGCGGGCGAACGCCAAGGCCCTTGCCACCGCCGAGGCTCCACGCATCTGCGCGATGTATGGCGTGACGATGGACAAGGCGATCCTTGGTGGGGTGCGCTGCCTTGTCGTGAATCCGCCCGAACCGCGGGTCGGCTGGCCCATACTGTTCGGTTTCGGCGGCGGGATGGTCGAAGGCAGCCCGGTGGAGGATCTGCCGATCATCGCCCCGCTCTGCGCCCTGACCGGCGCGAGGGTCATCGTGCCGGACTACCGGCTGGCGCCGGAACATCCTTGGCCCGCAGCCCTCGACGATGGCTTTGCCGTGTACCGTGAGATCGCAACGCGGCCGTTCGCAATCATGGGCGAATCCGCGGGCGGCAACCTGTCGCTCACCTGGATGCTGATGGCGAGGTCCGAGGGCCTGCGCCTGCCCGGCGCGGCGGCCCTCCTTTCGCCATGGTGCGACCTGAGCAACGCAGGTGACAGCCTGACTTTCAATGACGGCCGCGATCCCATGCTGGCGCGGGCCAATTCGCAGCTTGCGGCTGGCTACTATGCGGGAGCGCACAATGTCCAGCAGCCGACGATATCACCGCTTCACGGCACCTACGACGCCGGCTTTCCACCCGTCATCATCACCACGGGAACCCGCGACCTGCTGCTCAGCCAGGCCGTGCGGATGTCGCAGAGGTTGCGAGACAGCGGGACGAAGGTGGAATTACGGGTCTGGGAGGGGCTTTGGCATGTGTTTGAATGGCACCATGACCTGCCCGAGGCGCGGCGATCTATCCAACAGATCGCCGACCATCTGACCCACGGCATGGCCGCCGCTTAAGCGTCACAGCGCCATTGCCTTCTCGAGGAAGGCGCGCGTCCCAAGCGCGATCCGCGCGACGTTCTCGATCTTTCTTCGTGCGGCTCTGTGCTGGCGTGCGCTCTCATCATCGACGGGGAGGAACTTCATCAGTGCGCATTCAAGGTCGCAGATTGCCCGTTCACCGTCGAGCGGTTCAACCCTTGATCCCACCCGAACCCAAATGCCGTCAATCAGGAGGTTCATCTGGCGGGCTATGATCTGGGCCTCGGGTCTTGGCACGAAATGCTTCAGTTCATGTGTGAAGTTGCTGGCCACACGAGCATAGTTGGCTGTCTGCACGCGCTGGCATTCCCGGCTGTGGGGAACCTCTGCCATCAGTGACACCCATGCCTGACAGACCGTCTGATTGAAGATCGCTTCGTGGAAATTCGCGATGATGATGGCCCACAGTCGTTCGTAGGGCGTCTCGGCGTGCCGGTAGAGTTCCACCAAGGACGTGCTCAGCATTCCGTTGGTGCGACGGATAACTGCTTCGAGCAGGGAACTCTTGTCCTTGAAATGGTGGAGGACAACCCCTTTCGACACGCCGGCGATCTCGCCCACCTTCTCCAGCGTCGTGCCGCGAAGCCCGTATAGAACAACGGCCTCGAACGCCGCCTTTGAAAGTTCGGCGCGTCGAATCGTGCGGATCGACCTTGATCGCAACTGGTGGCACCCCTCTTCAGCTCGTGTCCGAAGATTCGAACTCCTGAGCAAAGCATCGACTTCAGACCCTGATATTCAAATACTTACCGAAAGAAAAGCAGAGGGCATTCCGGTCGCTTCGGAACGTGTCGCGCCCGGGATGACGACGCGCCCTTGCGAGACGGCCTCACCGGCCAAATTCCGGTCTCGTCAGGCCTGTGGCCCACTGCCCGACCGTTCCGCCAGCAGCCGGTTCAGCCAGTCAGGATCCATTTCCGGGACCGAGGAGAGCAGGAGTTTCGTGTAGTCCTCTTTCGGATCGGCAAAGAGCGCGGCCTTGCGTCCGCGTTCGACAACGACGCCATGCTGCATCACCACCACCTCGTCGGCGATGGCCTTCACCGTGGCCAGATCGTGCGTGATGAACATGTAGGCAAGGCTCAATTCAACCTGCAGCCGGTCCAAAAGCTTCAGGATGCCTTCCTGCACGATCTGGTCCAGCGCGCTGGTCACCTCGTCGCAGATGATCAACTGCGGCTCGGCGGCCAGGGCGCGCGCGATACCGATGCGTTGTTTCTGTCCGCCGGACAGCTCGCCCGGCAGGCGGTCGATGAACTTTCCGGGTTCCAATTCGATCAGCGCCAGCAGATCCCTGATACGGGTTTCAAGCGCCTTGCCCTTCAGCCCCAGATACATCTCGGCCGGGCGCCCGATCAGCTCGCGCAGGCGCAGCTTCGGGTTCAGCGCGGTGTCGGCCATCTGGTAGATCATCTGGCACTGGCGCAACTCGTCTCGGCTTCGGGCCTTGAAGCCGGACGGCAGCGGTTTGCCGTTGAACAAGACCTCACCCTTGCGTGGCGGAAGAAGCCCGGTGATCACACGCGCGGTCGTCGACTTGCCCGATCCGCTTTCCCCCACGACGGCCACGGTGCGACCCGCATGGATGTCGAAGCTCACGTCCGTCAGCACATCGACCGCGCCATAGCCCGCCGTCACATCGCGCACCGACACGACCGGCGTTCCGGTCGCGGGCGGCCGTTCGGCGCGGGCGAAGCTACGCACGGCCCACAGGCTGCGGGTATACTCCTCCCTCGGGGCGGCCAGCATGCCGCGGGTCTCGGCCTCCTCGACCTCTTCGCCGCGCAGCAGCACCTTGATGCGGTCGGCCATCTGGGCCACCACGGCAAGGTCGTGCGTGATGTAGATCGCCGCTGTCCCGAATTGCCGCACAATGTCACGGATCGCGGCAAGCACCTCGATCTGTGTGGTGACGTCAAGCGCGGTCGTCGGCTCGTCGAAGATGATCAGGTCGGGCCGGCAGGCCATCGCCATCGCCGTCATCGCGCGCTGCAACTGGCCGCCCGAAACCTGGTGCGGATAGCGAAAGCCGATCTCCTCGGGGTTGGGCAGGCGCATCCGGCGGTATAGCTCGACGGCATCCGCCTCGGCCCTGTCGCGCGGCATGACGCCGTGAACGACCGGGCTCTCGCAATACTGGTCGATCAACTTGTGGGCGGGGTTGAAGCTTGCCGCCGCCGACTGTGCGACATAGGCGATCCGCTTGCCGCGCAAGCCGCGCCGCCGGCTCTCGGGGGCGCTGCGCAGATCGATGCCGTCAAAGTCGATCGTCCCGCCCGAGATGCGGCACCCGTCGCGGGCAAAGCCCATCGCGGCCAGACCCAGTGTCGATTTCCCCGCGCCGGATTCCCCGATCAGCCCCAGAACCTCGCCCCTGCGCAGGGTCAGGTCCATGCCCTTGACGATCGGGTGCCATTCGTCGCCGGAACGTCCCTCGATCCTCAGGCCCCTGATGGTTAGAAGCGCCGGTTCTTCCATCGGACTACTCCTTCAACCCGCTGGCGCGGTGCAACTGCCAGTCCACCACGAAGTTCACCGCCACCGTAAGCAGCGCGATGGCCCCGGCCGGCAGCAAGGGCGTGATGTCGCCAAAGGTGATCAGCGTCGCGTTCTCACGCACCATCGATCCCCAGTCCGCCGTCGGCGGCTTGATCCCCAGGCCGAGGAACGAGAGGGCCGAGATCGCCAGAAAGACGAAGCAGAACCGCAGGCCGAATTCGGCCGCCAGCGGCGCCATCGCATTGGGCAGGATCTCGCGCCGGATCAGGCGCCACATGCCTTCGCCCCTGAGCCGCGCGGCCTCGATATAGTCCATCACGACGATGCCCTGGGCGACGGATCGCGCCAGGCGGTAGACGCGCGTGGCATCGACCGCCGCGATGACGAGGATCAGCGTCATGACCGAGGTGCCGAAGATGGTTAGCAGCAGAAGCGAGAAGATCAGCGCCGGAATCGCCATCAGCGCATCGACAAAGCGCGACAGCCACTGGTCGAGCCGGCCGCCCATCAGCGCGGCCCAGATGCCAAGCACCGACCCCACGACAAAGGCCAGCGCCGTCGTGGCAAAGGCGATGCCCACCGTGTTGCGCGCGCCATAGATCAACCGGGTCAGCATGTCGCGGCCCAGCTTGTCCGTGCCCAGGTAATGCGGCGCGGCCCAGGGCAGGTATTGCGCGCCAACCACCTCGCTCTCGCCGTAAGGGGCGATGACCGGGGCAAGGCAGGCCAGCACCACATAGAACAGGATCACCGCCAGCCCGAAGGAGGCCGTCAGCGGCATGTCGCGGAAGGTCGGTTTGTGCCGGGACGGGGCCGCCGCGTGCAGCCCGGCGCGGGCGGCGGAACCAATGAGGAAGAACAGCCCCAGTCCGCCGAGAACGGAGAGGAGAACCGTCATAGCCCTACCTCCTGTGCATCAGGCGCGGGTTGGTGATCGTCGAAAGCACATCCGCTATGAGATTGAGCAGGACGTAGGCAGCGGCGAAGATCAGCGCGATCGCCTGCACCACGGCGATGTCGCGGTTGCTCACGGCATCGATCATCAGCTGACCAAGGCCAGGATAGACGAAAACAACCTCGACCACGACGACCCCGGTGATGAGATACGCGAGGTTCAGCGCCACCACGTTGACGATCGGGGCCAATGCGTTCGGCACGGCATGGCGCAGCACGACGCGGACCGGCGACATTCCCTTCAGCCGTGCCATTTCGATATAGGGGCTGGCCAACAGGTTTATGATCGCGGCTCGCGTCATCCGCATCATGTGCGCGGTGACGACCAGGGTCAGCGTTAAGGCCGGCAGGAAGGCCATGTAAAGCAGTTCACCCATCGACGTCGCGCCGGTGATCCGCACCATCGAAGGGAACAGGCCCGACTGCGCCAGCCACAGGATCAGAATGTAGGCCACGAAGAACTCGGGGAATGAAATAGCCGTCAACGCCATCGCGTTCGACGCCCGGTCGAAGATCGAATTGCGCCATAGCGCCGCCAGAACGCCCAGAAGCAGCGAAACGGGAACCGCCAGGGCTGCGGCATAAAACGCGAGGAACAACGTGTTGCCCAGCCGAACGCCAACCAGCTCGGATATCGGCTTTTTCGTCGCCATCGACATGCCGAAGTCGCCCTGAAGGACGCCGGTCAGCCAGTTCCAGTAACGCAGTGGCGCGGGATCGTTGAGCCCGAGTTGCTCGCGCATAGCGGCAAGGGTTTCCTCTGTCGCCGACTGGCCCAAGAGTTCGCGCGCAAGATCGCCCGGCAGAAGCTCGGTCGCGCCGAAGATCACCACGGAAATGATGAACAGGGTCAGCACACCCAACAGCAGCCGCTGCCCGATCATTCGCCAGATATCGTTCATCTCGCTCACCTCCCCGTTCATCGCAATGGCCCGCGGTCTTGATGCCGCAATGGGCGGAAGGCTCCGGCAAGGTGTCCCTGCCGGAGCCCGTTCAGATGACCCATCGGATCAGGCGAACCACCAGCGCTCCACGCAACGGAAGCCGTCGAGATCCCAGTTCGCTCCAACCACATCGGGGGTCGCGACCGCGTTGGAGACACCCATGACGAAGCTGGCGAACATTGGGATCACCGTACCACCCTCGTTCGAAACGATGGCCTGCATCTCATGGTAGATCTCGCCCCGCCGGGTGTCGTCCAATTCCGACCGGCCTTGCAGAAGCAAGGTGTTGAACCGCTCATTTTCCCAATAGCTTTCGTTCCAGGGCGCGCCCGAGGCATAGGCGGTCGAGAACATCCAGTCGCAGGTCGCTCGCCCGCCCCAGTAGGAGGCACACCAAGGCTTGGCCATCCAGACGTTGCTCCAGTATCCGTCGTTCGGCGCGCGTTCGACGGTGATGTTGATGCCGGCGGCCGCCGCCCGTTCGGCATAGAGCGCGCCGGAATCCGTGGCCCCCGTGAAGCCGGCCTCGGCCACCCACAAGGACACATCGAGCGAGGTCAGACCAGCCTGACCCAGATGGAACCTGGCCTTGTCGGGGTCATAGCTGTTAACCGGCAGGTCGTCCGCATGGTATTGCTGTGTCGGCCCGATCGGGTTGTCATTCCCGACCGCTCCGTATCCATAAAGGATCTTGTCGACCATTTCCTGCCGGTCGAGGGCATGCTTCAGGGCCAGCCGGACGTTGTTGTCGTTGAACGGGGCAACCCGCGTGTCCATCGGGAAGCAGAAGTGCTGGTTCCCGGTGACCGAGAGAACCCGGATCGAAGAATTGCGGGCCATCATCGAGACCGTCGTCAGGTCAAGCTGATTGATGACGTCCACCTCGCCGGTCAGAAGCGCGTTCTGCCGCGCGACCGGATCGGGAAGAGCCAGCAGCAACAGCCCGTCGAAATGCGCGCGGTCGGACTTCCAGTAGCCCGGATGCCGGCTTAGCGACGCGCTGATACCGGGTTCGAAACTGTCGACCTTGTAGGGCCCGCAGCCATCCGGCGAGGTCGGATCGATCTTGCCGTCCTTCGCGGGCATGATCGGCAGGTGGTAGTCGGACATGAGATAGGGGAAGTCGGCATTCCCGCCGCTCAGCGTGACGATAACCGTGTTCGGCCCGTCGGATTTCATTTCCACGATCGGATCGACGATCGGCTTGGCCGCGGAGGTGCTGTCCGGACCGCGATGGTAGTTGATCGAAGCGATCACGTCTTCGGCCGTCACGGTCCCGCCGCTGTGGAAGGTGATGCCCTGACGGATCTTCAGGGTCCATGTCGTGGCGTCTGCGCTGGCTTCCCAGCTTTCGGCGACTTCGCCGACAAGCGAGCCGTCGGCCGCGATCTCCGTTAGGTAGTTGTGCCGTGCCTGGGCGAAAACCTGGACAAAGTTGGTGTCCCAGACGCCGGGATCGTAGTTGTCGACCGTGCTGCCCGAGTTGAAGCCGATCCGCAGGATTCCCCCCTTCTTCGGTTCCGCCCGGGCCATCGTTGCGCCGGCAGGCAGGATCAGGCCTGCCGCGGTCACCGCCATCCCGCCTTTCAACAGGCCGCGGCGGGTCATTCCGTCCTGGCCGGTAAGGTTCTTGGTCATCAGTCTCTCCTCCCTTGGTTTTTCCGTTGCGGCGCCCCCTCCTCGAAGGGCACCCTGGTCTCTTCGGCAGCACGTCGCGATGATCGCCCCCTCTCCAACTGGGCAGGCAGGCGCGTCAGACCGCGGGGATAACCTCCTTGAACTCTTCCCTGAGGACGTTCTTCTGCACCTTGGCCATCGCATTGCGGGGCAGGTCCGGAACAACGACCAGCCTTTTGGGATGCTTGAAACGAGCCAGCGATGCCCTGACCGCCGTCATGATCCGGTCGAGATCCGGCAACTGGCCAGGTTCGGCCACGATCACCCCGATGACGGTCTCGCCCAAGTCACGGTGCGGCACGCCGATGACGGCGCTTTCCAGCACGCCGGGCTGTGCATCAAGCACCAGTTCGATTTCCTTGGGATAGATGTTGTAGCCACCGGAGATGATCAGATCTTTGTTGCGGCCAAGGATGTGTAGATAGCCGTCCTCGTCGATCTTCCCCAGATCGCCGGTGATGAAGAAGCCGTCGGCCCGTAGCTCTGCCGCGGTCTTCTCCGGCATACGCCAATAGCCCTTGAAGACGTTCGGCCCGCGAACCTCGATCTGGCCCACCTTGCCTGCAGGCAGGGTGGCTTCGGTGTCGAGATCGGTAATCTTCACCTCCACGCCTGGCAGCGGCAGGCCGACAGTGCCTGCGCGCCGGTCGCCCGCATAGGGGTTTGACGTGTTCATGTTGGTTTCGGTCATGCCATAGCGTTCCAGGATGCGATGGCCGGTGCGTTCCGCGAACCGGGCATGCGTCTCGGCCATTAGGGGGGCCGAGCCGGAAACGAAAAGCCGCATGCCGCTGGCCAGCCGGCAGTCGAAATCCGGGTGGTCCAGAAGCCGCGTGTAGAAGGTGGGAACCCCCATCAGCACCGTTGCCTGCGGCATCAGGCCGACAAGCCGGTCGAGATCGAACCGTGGCAGGAAGATCATCGATGCGCCCGCGGCCAATGTCACATTGGTCGCCACAAAAAGGCCGTGCGTGTGAAAGATCGGCAGCGCATGCAGAAGCACGTCCTCGGACGTGAACCGCCATTCCCCCGCCAGCGTCACGGCATTGGAAAGGAGGTTCCCTTGGCTCAGCATCGCCCCCTTGGAGCGCCCGGTCGTGCCCGACGTGTAAAGGAGCGCTGCGAGGTCATCGGACGATCGCGCCACTGTCGGGAAGGATCGGGGCATCACCCGCGCGCAGTCCGTCAGAGTGCCGGAGCCGTCCGCGTTCAGCGTTTCGGATCGTGCTCCCATCCGGTTGGCGATGGATGGCACGGCCTGTTCGGACTTCGCATCGTAGACGATCATCCGCGCGCCGCTGTCCTGGATGAAATAGGTCAGTTCATCGGTGGTGTAGGCCGTATTGAGCGGCAGAAACACGACACCGGCCTGAACGCAGGCGGCGTAAAGGGCCAGGGCTTCGGGCGTTTTTTGCACCTGGGCAGCAAGTCGGTCGCCGGGTTGCAAACCGCCATGCGCCAGAACATGGGCCATCTGCGCGCCAAGGCCCAGAAAGCCCGCATAAGTCACGACCGAACCGTCTTCGAGCCGCAGGAACGGGCTGTCCTTCCCGGCGTGCGCTCCGAACAGCCGATCGTAGAGCGGGTTGATCATCCCGTCTTCCCCGGCTGGATCGTCTTTTCCGCCAGTGCACAAAGCGTGCGGATCTGCGGCGACATGGCGATTTCACCGGTGGCCGCAAACCGCTCGTGGTTCTGCGCCACCCTGCCAAGGTCATAGAGGTAGTTGACCATCAGGCCCGCGGACTGGCCCCGGCCCTTTGCCGAGGTGTCGGCATCGGCATGGACCTGATGCACGATGGCCCCGTTGCCCAGGTGAAAGCGGGCGACCGGATCGATCGGCATGCCGTTCCGACCCTTCGCATGAACGAGATAGTGCGCGCCCAGGGCGGAAAGCAGCTGCCCGTCCGCCGACGAGATATCTTGCGCCGTCTCTGCCAGCCACCCGGCGAAACCGGGCAACGGAGACAGCGTGACGAAAGTTCGAAGATCGGGCAGCTCCAGCGAAAGATCCGCGGCGACCTGCTTGATGAGTGAACTGCCGAACGAGATCCCTGCAAGGCCCGGCTGGCAGTTCGAGATCGAATAGAAGACCGCCGTATCCGCCTCTTCCGCCGGCCTGACCTCGCGGTCTTCCGCAAGCAGGGTCTGGATCGACTGCGCGATCCCCCGCATCAGGGCCACCTCGACGAAGATCAGCGGCTCATCGGGCATGGCGGGATGGAAGAAGGCAAAGCAGCGGCGGTCGGCAGGCTCGAGCCGCCGACGCAGATCGTCCCAGCTGTCGATCGCATGAACCGCCTCGTAGGCTATGATCTTTTCCAGAACATGTGCCGGGCTTTCCCAGCTGATTGGCCGCAGCACCAGAAAGCCACGATTGAACCAAGACGCCAGAAGATGACGGAAATCCAGATCGAGTGCCTCAAGGTCCGGTTCGCCCCGACCCAGACGCAATAGATCGGCCCGCATCCGCACCAACGCCCCGGTTGCGCCGGGCACCCGGTTCAGCCGTCGGATCAGTTCCTGCCGCGGCGGTTCGGCTGCAGTGGCAAAGTCGCGGTAAGTGTCCTTCGAGGGCGTAGTCTCATAGATGTCCAGCGCCTCACGAACCTTGTCCGGATCGATATTCATCTCGACCGCCAACATCCGGAAGAACGCGCCTTTGCCGGCATCGTCAAGCGCGGCATAGCCCGACAGGATCGCGGCGGCCGTGGCCAGACCCGAGGCTTCCCCTGCCCCGCCGACGAGTTCGTGCGCGAGTTCGGCAAGGGTTCCGCCGCTTTGCCGGGCAGACACCGGCCGCACCCTGCGGCGGTCGAAGACGCTGGCCAGCAGATCGGCCAACATCGTCATGGTCTGCGTCCGCCGTCAGTTTGCGGCCAGCGGGAGGACCGATCCGAAACGTCCGTGAAGATGCGGCACCGCCTTGCCTGGCCCGGCCCGAAGCCGCGATCTTGCCTCGCCCTCGCGTTCATCCGCGCGACCACTCCCGAGGGACCTGTCGCGGCACAGAACCTCATTCGCGACAGATCGGTTTCACGGCATGACCCTCGCCCCGCCATCCTCATAACTTACCGTTGGTCAGTTATTTGTGTCAATAGATTGCTCATTGTCCGGAAGTGGCAACTTTGTTCGTTATCCGCCGCTCATGGTCATCCGATCGTCAAGCCGCAATGCCGTGCCCGGCCTGTCTTCGATGCGCATGCCCCGGTCATCCCGTCGAGGCGGCGAAGCCGAGGTAGTTCAGAACCGTGACCGCAGCCCAAAGAGGGGCAAAGACAAGGCCGACATTGCGCCCGTTGTGGGAGATCCGTGGGTGGTGGCCCAGCACCGGCACGCCGGCATGGTTGGCATTCACGATCGCGAACAGGCAGGCCATGATGCCAAAGACCAAGTGTAGCGCGTGGCGATCCGAAACGGGCAGAGACAGCCCGTAGATCACGCCGGCCGCAACGGCGATGAAGGCGATTGCGCCCTGGCGTTGCTCGAACAGGATCAGAAAGATGTAGTCCGCGCCTGCGGGGGCCTTGTCGCTCGGGGCGGCGTCAAGAGCGGCGTCCAGCATGGCAATCTGGTCGTCACGCGTCAGGGCTTTGGTAGGGCGCGGCAGCCCCGGGGCAAAGAACGGCAGCACCCAGTTCACCACCCATCGCGCCCAAAGGGGGCGGACGATCTCGACCGCGTGAACCAGCGCGGGCGCGAGGCACAGGAGCAGGCCGAGGGTGGAGGCGAGGGATGTCGACATTCCGTATACTCCTCGAGTTCGTGCAACAGGACGGAAAGGCCCGGCCGCAACAACGCGGCCAGGCCCCTGTCCGTCACTCGGCGGTCAGTTGCGCGACGGCGCCGGTCCAATCCTCGAGATGGTAGACATGCGTGATCAGGCCGTCCTCGACCGTGACGATATCGATCGACATGATCTCGAAGCTCTTGCCGGTGGCCGGATCGACGCCGAAGAACGGGCCGACGGGAGTGCCGGTGGCAAGCCCGCGCACGACGAAGCGGTTGTCGCCGGTTTCGATGATCTCCTGCGGCACCCAGGTCAGGTCGGGCACGACCTGGCCCAGGAACGCCACCGTGTTGAGCATGCCTTGCGCGCCCTCGCCGCCCGGCGGGGTCGGGATCGAGACGACATCGGGCGAGAACAGTTCGTAATACTTTTCGGCGGTCGTTCCGGCAGGGTCGGTGAGGATGTCGGAATAGAACGCGCGCACGGTGTCGATGTCACCGGCCAGGGCGGGGCCGGCAAACGTTGCGGCCGCGACTGCGACGGCTGTGAGGGTCTGTCTCATGGGGTTGGATCCTTCTCGGGGTTGGTTGGCATTGGTTCGGAGTGTTTGCAACGGTGCGGTCAGGCGTCGGCCCCGCCCAGCACACTGTCGAGTTGCATCTCTTTCAGGAGCGCGTCCTGCCGCGGCTGGGTGAAGGCGTTCATCTCGTCCACGCCCCAGGTGATGCCGACAACCGTGCGCGTCGGCCGCTTGCCGGGGCCCGCGTCGGCGAGCGCGAGATAGGCGTCGACGACCAGTTGCGGGTCGGGGGCGGCCTCGCTTGCCAGCATGTCGGCGAAGCCCGCGATCATGGTGTCGGGCACGTCGCCGAGGTCGCCATAGGACGACAGGACATCCGCGCGGGCGGGCGGCTTGCCGGCGGCGAGCAGATTCGAGGGGAACGGTCCGGGCTCGACCAGCGCCACGTCGATACCGAAGGGGGCCACCTCGTATCGCAGGCTCTGGCTGTAGGCCTCGAGCGCGTGTTTCGTGGCGCAATAGGTGCCGAAGAAGGGCACCGAGACACGGCCTGCGATGGAACTGGTATTGACGATCAGGCCGCTGCCTACCGCGCGCATCGACGGCAGCACTGCCTGCATCGCGCGGATGGCCCCGAAGTAGTTGGTGTCCATCTGCTCATGGGCCTGCGCGACGCTGTAGGCCTCGGTCATGCCGATATACATGATGCCCGCGTTGTTGATCAGGATGTCGACGGGGCCCTCGGCGAGGATGAGGGCGAAGCCATCGGCCACCGAGGCGTCGCTTGTGACGTCCATCTCGGCGATGGCGATGCGGGGGGAATAGGCCTCCAGTTCAGCCTTCTTTCCCGCGTTGCGACCCTTGGCATCGCGCATCGTGCCCCAGACGCGGTCCCCGCGGTCGGCGAAGGCGCGCACCGCCGCCGCGCCGAATCCGCTGCTGGCCCCGGTGATGACGACCGTTCTTCCAGTCTGCGACATGGCTCGTTCTCCTGCTTGCGCGTTTCGTTACCGACTGGTACGAATATCGGCAATCTTCCGTCAAGACATAAAATACCGACCGGTAATAAAATGAGCGATGACGACCCGAAACCCGCGCGCGGCAGACCGCGCACGATGAACGCCGAAAAGGTGCTGGACGTCGCCATGACCGCCTATTGGCAGAGCGACCCCGCCGATGTGTCGGTCAACGCGATCTGTCAGATGGCGAGCATCTCCAAGCCCTCGCTCTACCGAGAGTTCGGAAGTGAGGACGGGTTGTCGCGCGCGGTGCTCGACCGCTATGCCGAACAGGTACTGTCGGAGGTATTCGTGGCGCTGGACGGCGGGCAGGGGCTGCGCCAGACGCTCGCAGCCCTGATCGACTTCGCGAGCGCGGACCCACGGATGGAAACCGGCTGCCTGTTCTACAAGATGCGCGCGGGCAAGCACCGACTGGGCCCGGAAACGCGGACGCGGGTGGAGGAGATCGACGGAGCCGCGCAGGCGGCCTATGCGGCGTTCCTGCAAGCTGCCCGCGATGCCGGAGAGTGGCCCGACGGGCTGTCGGTCGATGCCGGAGCGAAGTACCTGGGCGAGCAGATCGCGCTGGCCATCACGCAGCGCGCCTCTGGCGAAGACAAGGCCCGCATCCGCGAAATGCTGACGCTGGCGCTGTCGGTGTTCACGCGACCATGACCGCGTCGCCGCGCGCCCTCATGCCGGATTACCTGCGCCTCTTCGCGCTGTTCGGTATCGTCGTGGTCAATGTCCAGTTCATCGCGTTCACGGCGCTCGGCAGCTTCGCCGACTCGGGCGGCGAGACCGCACTGGACACCATCACCCTCTGGCTTGCGAACGGGCTGGCGCTGCTCAAGACCTACGGGCTTTTTTCCTTCATGTTCGGCGTCGGGCTGGGGTTCCTGATGCGCTCGACGGCGCGGCGCGGGCTGCCGTTCGGGCGTGTCTACCGCAACCGGATGATCGGGCTTCTGATCCTCGGGATTGCCCATGGCTGCCTGTTCTTCCCCGGCGATATCCTGACGATCTATGCCGTGACAGGATCGATCCTCTACCTGTTTCGCGACTGGCCGGTGCGGCGTCTGGTGCGGGTCGGCGCGGCGCTGCTTGTGGTTCAGGCCCTCATCGCCCCACCGCTGCTGCTGGCCGCGCCGGAGACACCGCCCGACATCGTCGCGGTGGAGCGCGCGATCCTGATCGAGGGTGGCTTCCTCGAAGCCGTCCTGTTCCGCAGCATCGGCTTCGCCTTTATCATGCCGTCTTTCCTCGTGATCCAAGGCACCGCGGCGCTGGGCTGGTTCTGCCTCGGGCTGGCGGCAGTCAAGTCCGGCCTGATCGACGACACCGGGCACCCGCTCTGGCGGCGCGCGCGGCGCTGGTGCCTGGGGCCGGGCGTCGCGCTGGGGCTCGCCGGGGCCGCAATCTGGCAATGGGGACGGCCAGTGCCGGGTGTCGTGCTGACCATCGTCTGTGCGCCGGTCGCCACGCTCGGCTATCTCGGCCTGATCGCCGCCCTGTCACGCCCGCCGGGGCCGATCATGGCGCGGGCGCTGGCCGCGGGCGGTTCGAGCCTGAGCATCTATCTCGGCCAGTCAATCATCCTCTCTACGATCTTCACGGGTTATGGACTGGGCTTATGGGGCGCGGTGGACCGGCTGACGGCAACGGCAATCGCCCTTGTCGTGACGGCCGGGCTGATCCTGGCGCTCTCGGTCTGGCGAACCCGTTTTGCCCTTGGGCCCTTCGAGTGGGTGTTGCGGCGAATCACATATGCGGGTCCGCGGGCCGGACAGGTCTGAACCACGTTTCCGCCTCGGTCGTAGACGTTCACGGTAGGACACCCGGCGCAGTAGAAACCCGCCGCTGAAACCCCGGTGTCAGCCCAGATGCGACCGCACGTTCGGTCAGTCTTCACACAGCGGCCGATCCGACCACCGCACAAGGCCCATCGTGCTGCCCGGAGACAACCCTGGCCGAGGAAGTGTTCCGACGCTCCGAACGCCACGCAGAAAAACGCGTTCCCTTTCACGCAACGGACCAATGGGATGACGGCGAAGGGACGTATTCCGTGGACCTCGATGCGCGTGGGCTTCCTTCCTCGAAAGCCGGCGTCCGTTCATTTCTGCTCTTCAGATCCGTCCACCCTAAGGGGCATGCTCCAAGAGCCAGCGATCTTGGGCTCCTTTCCTCGCGGGCGGAGAATCTTGTCAGTATCACTTTCGCAACCTTCTGGCGCGGCATCGAGCGCCGGGTCAGGCCGGGCGAAAGACGCGACATGCGTGAACTCGTGTAGGCCTGCTTCTGTCGGCGGCCAACCACGGACACCCGGATG
Source organism: Paracoccaceae bacterium (assembly GCA_024742695.1). Classification (GTDB taxonomy): domain Bacteria; phylum Pseudomonadota; class Alphaproteobacteria; order Rhodobacterales; family Rhodobacteraceae; genus JANSXY01. The sequence goes on from JANSXY010000037.1 coordinate 26,988, forward strand.
CGTTGATCTGGTGATATCCGTCTTGTTGCACATTGAGTGCTTCCGCCTCATCCCACTTGACACCATATCCTGAAGTTGCGATAAAAATATTGAATTCACAATGCGTTAGCGTAGAATCCTACCGCCCCAGCCAAATATCGTTTTTCGCGGATTTCGCCTCGTTTCCAGCGGCTGCGCTGACTGCGATTGCAGACGTTTCCTCCAGAATATCAAAGGGTTGGCGGAAGGTGGCAACCACCTCTCCGTGCTCCCAAGTGCAGTTCGATAGCACGAAGTTCAGAAGCCGACGCTTCTCACGCGCTGGCTGGCGCTCAAACAAGGATTGCACGTTCCGGGCCAGTTCGAGAATCCGAAGGCCTTCCTCCATGTAGGACTGCTCAGCTTCCTCATGTCGCTCGATGTCCCGTTGCAGTCGCCGCTGATCTTCCCGTCGAGCTTGTCGACATACATCGTGCTGATCCGCTCGCCGAGCCGGGCGTGCTCCGCATGGAGCCGGGCGATTGCCTCTGCGTGTTCACGGCGCTCGTCCGCATGGCTGGCTTGCCGAGCCTCGCGCACCCACTCTAACACCTCGTCTTCGAAGCGAAGTTGCCCGAGCATGGCATTGAACTGCTGCTCCAACACTTCCTCGCGCACATACTTCCGGCGACAGGAGGCGGGCTCGCCACGGCATTTGTCCGCGTAGCCGGTGCAGTGATAGTAGATATATTTCTGCTTCTTGATCTCGCCTACCACCGAGCAGCCACATCGCGCGCAGGCGATAAGGCCCGAGAAGGCGAAGTCATGCGTCATGCGGCGGTGCTTGCTCGCGTTCCGGCCGTCCATTACGCCCTGCACCCGGTCCCACAATTCGACCGGCACCAGCGCCTCGTGCTTTCCCTGATAGAGCTTGCCGTTCCAGTCGAACCAGCCGGTGTAGAGACGGTTGCGCAGGATTGAGTGCACGGTGCTGGTCGGAACCGGCGCGCCGCTTTTCTTGTAGACGAGACCGGCGGCGCGGGCCTTCTTGGCGACCTCCTTCAGCGCGTATTCGCCTGTCGCATACCATTCGAAGAGCTTGGTGATGATCGGCGCGACCTCCGGATCGACGGCGATTACCTTGCGCCCGTCCGGGCCGGTAACGTTAAGGTAGCCGAGCGGTGTCTTGGTCGGCCAGATGCCCTGCTCGGCCTTCTCCTGCATGCCCTTGCGGGCTTCCTCAGACAGATTGTCGATGTAGTTCTTTGCCATCAGCACCTTGATGCCGTGCATGAACTTCTCGGAGTGTTGATTTCCATTCAGAACTGACCCGGGTAGCGGCCTGATTTCCACTGAGAACTGACCCATGTGACCCTCCCCTTCGCGACAGGCGATGGGGGACAACGGAGTGATCCACATGGGACTTTTGAACATCATCCGGAAGC